>NZ_JBCNJT010000001.1:0-1200000 GCF_039596395.1 Fluviicola sp. | reverse complement strand
CCGATCAACGGATCTGTGATGTCTTTGGCCAGGGGATGTCCAACCGGAATTCGTGTCAGGGTTTCGTTCACGGTAGGAAGCATGGACAGGAAAAAGCTAAACGAAAGCAGGAAATTCTCCACGTACCTGGAACCGTTTTTTCCCGGTTTCTTGAGTGACAATAAATAAGCAGTACCTATCAAAAGCAGGATGACCAATGAAAGGATGTGTCCCGGATTGAAGCCACCCATTTTGGAAATTCCCAATGCTGTTAAAGAAGTAATTGCTGTGAAGTAGAAATAGATTTTGCCGGTGAGGTGTTTCAGATCGATTTTACCGAACCGGATGAAAGACACGATCGCTGCAACGATGGCAATAACACCGATAACGGTATGAAAAATGCCTAAACCTGTTAATCCCATTTTTTTATGATTTTTGATTGATGTATGAATTAGTTTAAAGTACTTCCGGGTATTGATCAATTAATTTTTCACGCAGATGGCGCTGATTGCGCAGATGACATGCGACTCATCTTTTTCTCTCACGTACATGCGGATCGGAGCGCGTTTATGCATCTGAAAAACAACTGAATCCGGAAACAATTAATTTAAGAATGCTTTGATTTGTTCAAGCGGTAAATGATCACCGATGTACTTTCCGTAATAAGCTTTTTTGACCGTTCCGTTCTCATCGATCAGGAAATCTCCACCGATCGTATTCGCATTTCCATCCTGTTTCATCGGGGTTTTGTATAACTTCTTTCCTTCTTTTGCCTTGCCGATTGCTCCGTGAAACAACGATTTGAACACTTTCCCGGTACTTCTTTCAATGTCATACAATTTATACAGGCTTTGATCCGGATTCGGGATCAGCACTGCATACGGATTTTCTCCGTCCAGATAGGTTTTCATATTCTCTGCCGAACTTTCGTAAACAGCCAGCACTACCAGGTTTCTCGATTTGAAGTAGGCCGCTTGTTCCTGAATTTCATGAAAACGCAGGTTACAAATCGGACATCCTACGTTCCGGTAGAATGTCAGCAGCACTTTCTTCCCTTTCAAATCTGCAAGACTCATGGTTTTGCCGTTCACATCGGTTGTTGTAAAAACCGGAGCCGCCTGTTGTTCTTTTACTTTTGCCTGTCTCATAATAACTGATTGATTTGTTAGCGACATTATTCCCATCACGAATAGTGATCCTGCGAACACTTTTTTTAATCCCGCCATGTTTAAGATTTAATGATACTTTGCCATTATTGACTCGGCAAAGGTGTCGCGGAAAAACACAATCTATTTTGTGAATTCGTTCAAAAAATTGGCAATTCGGTTCAAACAGCCATATGGGATGAATTGGCGGTCAAAAAGAGGAAGAAAAGCTAAAAAACGGGAACCAACTAATCGCTTAAGCGTTTTTTTGCGTCAGGCGGAAGTTGCTCGGTGAGTATCCGAATTGGTCCGTGAAGCTTTTGGAGAAATTAGCCACATCGTTGAATCCACAGTCAAAAGCGATCTCTGTTATACGCAGATCAGATTTTAAAAGCAATTCGGCAGCCCTTTCCAGTTTTTTGGTTTTGATATAACTGGCCGGAGTGTCGTTATACCACTTTGCAAACTCGCGTTTGAAGGACGAGACACTCAGGTTCGTATGCTGCGCCAGTTCCTCGATGGTTAATTGTGAAAACAAATGCGCTTCAACGACCTGTTTGAAGGAATATGCAGCCCGGGAGAAAAGCTGGGAAAGAATGATGCGGATTTTTTCTGCATTCGGTGTGAGAGATAGCAGCAATATGATTTCCTTCAGTTTCAGGATGAGGATATCTTCCTGGAATATGGACGGATTCTCAAAATAGAACATCAATCCCTCGATGTATTTTTGGATCAGGAAATCATTGTTTATCTGTTCAATGGATTGATTGGAAATGATATTTTGGGGTTTCAGGAGCAATTCCGGTAATTCTTTATCGTAGATTTTCTTCAGGATGGAAGGATGAAAATGGATAATCACAATTTCTACCGGATCGGTTGTTTCGGAGTTGCTTATTTGTTTGTCGGTAGTGACGCAATTTAACAACAGGGAATGTTTTGCAGGAAATTCTTTCGCTTCATTGTCAAACGAATACTGCATATTCCCTTGCTGCATGTACAGAAAGCAGGCATTATCAGTAACAGGAAACGGGAATTCAAAAGGAGGTTTTACCACTACCTTCTGAAAGAGCATTTTCCCGAACAATTCATGCGTATGGTGTTCCAGCAACATCATCTTTCTATTCTTTTTTCAAAACAGACACTATCGGCCACAGATGCATATTGTCCGTAGTTGGGAATAACGCTGTATTTGCATTTCTGATACAAAGCTATTGCTTCTTTCATATCATTGCCCGTTTCGAGGATACATTTTCGGTATTCCAATTCTTTTGCCCAACTTTCCAATTCCTTCAGAACTGCCGAAGCAATTCCTTTTCCGCGTTGTTCCAGGGGCACAAACATGCGTTTTATTTCCATCGAATCCGGAGCATACTCTTTCATGGCCCCGCATCCCACAACGGTATTGTTTTCATAAGCGAGCACCACGTGTTTGATCTGATCCACTTTGTTGAAGGATGCAAAGAAATCATTCATTTCTCCGTTGCGGATTGCCAAATAACGGTCCAGTTCCGAAACCAGCAGCCGGAAATCGGGATTGTCTGAATCGGTTCTTTTGATCGTGATATCTCTGATTGTATCCATTCTCATTATTTTTCAAACCGAACGCTTCCTGAATTAACCGTTGTAATCCGATGCGTAAACGGGTTCGGGCTGCCGATTCGCCATTTACCGTTCTCAAACAAAAACGACATGAACCTGCCTGAATGCTTTTCGGAAAGCGTCAGGCTATCCCCTTCATTCGGTTCGTATTCAAAATCGAAGCAATTCCGATCGTTCAGTTCCGTCAAAATAGTTTCATCCGTGAGTTCCCGGTTAAATGCCTGATCCGGTTCCATCAGCAAGCCGTCCATGGTTTGCTCAGACAAGCCGGTGATTTTGTTTAAAGTCCAGCGGTAACTTCTCTGCTCAGTGGCATTATTTCCCCTGTTTCTGCGGGAGTTTTTGTTGTGGATCGTTTCCGGCTCCACTTCGCAGGTACAAAACGTAATATTCGCAGCGTTTTCACACATGACAACTCTTAGTTATTCCCGTTATCAGCTTTTTGAAAGGAACGAAGGTGTTTGATTTTTTCTCCGATGTACCGGAGCGCTTTATCGTAAGTTTCAATTCCATGCCCCACGTTTTCATACACTTTTGTCTCTTTCAGTTTTTTCAGCTGTCTTTTAGCATTATCTCCCGATTTCTGATACGGAAACAACAAGTCTTTATCTCCCAAAAGCAGGTAAGTGTCCACTTTCACTTCCTCCAGCTGCTCGTTCATGTAATACGGTTTTTGCGTTTTATCCTTGTAACGGCTTATCGCAAAAACTTCATAATCGATCAGCATATTTTCTGAGAATTCCGATAATTGGTGATTCGGTTTTGAAAAGACTGCTTTATCCAGGAATCTGGCCACATTCTTTTTACTGGGTTTAATAATGGGCAGCAGGTTGAAATAAAGATTTTTCAGTGTCAGAGAAAAAGGCTGTAAGCAACCCGGATTCAACAAAAACGCAGCATGCACCTTCTCCGGATGAACAATTCCCAGTTTCATACAAACCAATCCGCCGAATGATGCTCCTGCTATAAATGCTTTTTCAATGTGGAGTTTTTCAAAGACTTCCGAAGCCCAAACTCCATAATCCAGGCCTTTAATATCGGGCGTATCTCCTTTACTTAAATTCGGCAGTCCGTTTGTTTCAACCATAAATACGCGCATTTTATGGTGGAGATTATCCAATCCCTTATCAAAATCCCAGATTAAGGATGTGGTTCTTGCACCCGGAAAAATAACCAGCGTATCTAACTGTTCCTCTTTGGTGTGAAGTCCCCAAACATGCGTTTTTCCCAATGATGTTTCGATTTCGTAACGCTCATACTTCCTGTTATTCTCTTTTTCCAGTTGACTGACCCAATTTTCAAAATAATCGCGGTCCTGTTTTTCATTTTTGAAGTATGATTTTCTGATTACCATAATGGGTTATTATTGAATGTTATGAATGAGGTTACGCTGAAAAACGATTCAAAATTCCGTTTATCATTGCGCGCGTAAAATTCGGTATTTTTTTGAAACCGTTGATTGATTTCCCCCGATCAGATTCAAAAACCCACTTTTCAGTTAAACGATTGCCTGAATTCCAGCGGAGTTTGTTTGGTTTTGCTTTTAAACAGGCGGCTGAATGATTGTGCGTGTTCAAATCCCAGACCAAAGGCGATTTCACCGATGGATAATTGAGTGGTGGAAAGCACTTCCTTGGCTTTTTCAATGAGCCTGTTCTGA
Organism: Fluviicola sp.; assembly: GCF_039596395.1. Lineage (NCBI taxonomy): Bacteria > Pseudomonadati > Bacteroidota > Flavobacteriia > Flavobacteriales > Crocinitomicaceae > Fluviicola > Fluviicola sp. The sequence goes on along the minus strand of NZ_JBCNJT010000001.1, from coordinate 1,195,617 downwards.
ATATGCTGCTGGGCATTTTGTCCGGTCAGGCTGCGGAGCATATCGCTCAGATAATTGGGCGATAAATTCAATTGGTCGGCTATATACTGAACGGTCGGAATTCCCTGATCCAATCCTTTTTCGTTGTTGAAGTAATTATCCAGCAATTGTTCCATCTTTTGCAGCAGGTCGATATGGACCGATTTCCGGGTCAGGAATTGCCGTTTGTAAAAACGATTGCTGTAATTCAACAGCGATTCGATCTGTGAAATGATCACATCCTGCGTAAAATCGTCCAGCCGGCTTTGCAATTCCTCTTCGATATTTTCAAAAATGGAAATGATGGTATCTTTTTCTTTAGCAGACAGGTGCAATGCTTCATTGGCCGTATAAGCGAAAAAACCGTATTGTTTGATCTTCGCTGCAAGTGGGTAGTTTAAAAAGAAATCGGGATGAACAATCAACGTATATCCCGAATAATCTCCGTTATTTTCTGCCCTGGCCGTTACCTGGTTCGGTGAAACAAAAAACAATCCGCCCTCATCGAAATCGTAGTATTGCCGGCCATATTTCAATTTTCCTTTTAAGGCTTGCTTGAACGATAGTTTGTAAAAAACAGAGGTATGCGTATCAGGCAGATTGGTTATAGCCAACCGGTTGCCGGTATTTTTTATCAAACTGATCAAAGGGTGCAAGGGTTTTGGCAACCCCAGCAACCGATGTAAGTCTGACAATGAATCGTAATTGTAAGGAATATGTGCGTCCTTTTTCATTGCATGAATGTATAAAATTCCGCTTGTTTTACCATGGAATTTCGCCACTTTCCGGATTGTTATCCAGGCAGAAAAACCGTCCTGTCGGGCCATCGTTATCCATGATTGCGTATCGAAGAATGTGTTCGGCCCCAACTTCCACACTGCTGGTTCCCAGGTGGTGATTGAAATCGGTAGCGGTTGATGGCGGGCTTACTGCATTTACTTTAAAATTCGTATCGCGTAATTCAAAAGCCAGCGCAATCGTATACATATTGAGGGCCGACTTGGAAGATTGATAAACGGCTCCTTTTGCGTGGTAGTATTTGTAGGAAGGATCGCTGTGCAAAGTGAGAGATCCCTGGCTGGAACTTACATTCACGATACGGGGTTCCGGGGATTTCTGCAACAAGTCTATAAAGGCTTGCGTGGTACGGATAACACCAAAAACATTTACTTCATAGACTTCTTTGTATTTCGCTATGCCGGTACCAAGAGCGGTGTGCATCAACGGTTTATCGCCTTCAAACTCAATTCCGTTAATACCCGCGTTGTTGATCAGGATATCCAGTACGTCTGTTTTTCGCCCGATTTGTTCACGCGCGCTCATTACGGAACCGGCATCAGTGACATCCAGTTGTATAGCCTCCACACTGTTTATTCCTTCTTCCTGAAGTTTTTTCACGGCTTCCGATCCATTTTTGAGATCCCGGGTTCCCATATAAATGTAATACCCTTTTCGAGCCAATTGCCGGGCCATTTCGAAACCAATTCCCTTGTTTGCTCCTGTAATCAATACTTTTTTCATTGCTTATTATATTTCTTATTTGAAATACAAAAGTCGACAAGGAGGTACAGCTCTTCCTAACCGTATTCCGGTATTTCGTAACAGAATCCCGGGAGATCTTAAAAGGAAAGGTCGAAAAACAAATCGGTCTATTTCATCAACGGAAAAAATACTTCTTTCCGGACAAAATTGTTAGAATCAACACGGTGACTAAGTGTATCTTGCCAAAATTCACCTATTTCCAAAAAGTAACAACTCACTTTAATGCTTTGACCTTCCTTGTCAATCAGTTCGAACCAACTGAAATTCCACCAGGGAAGCCTGGAACCTGACGGACTTTGATGAAGGACTACTTTAATTACTTCGAAAGTTTTTAGAGTGATCTCTTCTGCCCGATTAATGAAGGTAATCGTGTCACGTCTTAGTATCAATTTAGCATTTCTTGAATAGTTCAAATGATTTAAATGAATGATCAGCCCTGGAATAGAGAAAAGAGACAGGACTAAATTTGAAATAATCAAAGCTACCATTTCACCTTCATTACAGATAAGAAAAAAAGAAAGACTTACCTGTAAAATTAAAGTGACCCAAACAAGTAAAGACTCCTTAATAGCCTTACTAAATTCCAGTTGGTACGTATGTTCTTTCATTGATTTATGGTGAGATATACGAAAGTATACGATAAATGTACGACACTTTTTAAAGCAATCCCTGAATCACTTCCAAAAGTCCTTCATTTTTACCTTTTCGTTGTGACGCAGCAATTTCGTGACGAAAAAGAACTGGTATAATTCCCAGAACCAAACGCGTCTGCCGATATTGGTGTACCAGCGCATGGCACTCCGCAACCTTGCTTCTTTGTGAAAAAACAGCCGTTTCAACGCTTTAGGCCGCAATTGAACGGTGATCTCGATGAGCTTCACATACAAAATCACTTTCCAGGGTTTCAGGTATTGCGTTTTGAGTACCTGGTGCTTGTAATCCCATTTTCGCTGATCGGTCAGGATGATTTCCTTTTCTTTCACTTCTTCAAAATAGGGTGTCCATTTGTGCGGAGTTGCATAGAGTAATTGTATCTGGTCGGGATCATACGAAACCAATTGCTTCCAGCTGTTGTAAAAATCGCGCGTTTTTTCTTCCCCGAAACCAACTACGTATGTCGCCATGGAAAGGATGTTGTATTTTCGCAGCAGTTGAATGGCTTCTTTGTCTTTGGAAACCGTTCCCGCTTTTTTAATCCGTTCAAGCACTACTTCATCGTAATTTTCGATTCCCAGCAGGAAGCGCTCGAACCCCGCTTGTTTGTATAAGTGAAGAAAGGCGGCATCCCGGACAATATTATCCGCACGAATGGAACCCACCAGGATCAGTTTCAGGTTCTTTGCCACCAGGGCTTCCAGGAATTCCCGCCAGGCTTTCGGGTTGGAAGAAGGATTCTCATCTGCGAAATTAAAGACCAGTACCCCGTATTCTTTGTGCAGCATTTCCATTTCATCTGCCAAAGATTGTGCACTCCGGTGCCGCCACTTCTTCCAGAACAAGCTCTGTCCGCAATAAGTGCACGGATACGGACAACCTCTTGAAAATTGGATCACGACGGCTTTCCGTTTTCCCCAATAGGTGTAATTGTAGCCTTTCATCAATTCCCAACCGATGTGGTAATCGTCCAGGTTTTGTATGAGATCTGCTGCCGCAGTTTTAATCGGTACACCATGTCGGTTGAATGCTAATCCTTTCACAGTTTCCGGATCTGAATCGTTTTCCAAAGCCGCCACCAAGTTTAAGACAATCTCCTCGCCTTCTCCACAAACAATGTAGTCGATTTGCGGATTGTCTTCCAGGATTTCTTTCCAGTGATAGGTAGGAAAAACGCCTCCGATAATGATCTTGACACGTCCGTTTTGCAGTCTGACGCGTTTGGTAATCTCGTCAATGATTGGCTGCGCCGAAGTAGAACCGGAATGTCCCAGCAAGATTGAATCCGGGTTTTGTTCCAGGATCAAAGCAACTACTTTTTGGATTTTATAATTGTAGTAATCGGCATCCAGCAGCGTGACCTCGTGCCCGGCATCTAGTAACGGCCCTCCGATGGACAACAGGCCCAATGGCGGTAAATGTTCGTTAGCCATTCTGCTTCCTATGGATAAATGGGGCGGGTTGATTATTAAAATTTTCATTGGAATGGATTTAAATGATTCTAGAATCCAAATTTATTAAAGTACTTTGAATTACAAAGTAAATTAACATACTTTTCCATTTTACTCCATAAAAAAATGCCGCAGATTAATTCTGCGGCATTCTAACACAGGTGATTGAGAATTTATTTCAGCGCGTAATTGATGTATCCGCCATCCACTAACAGTTCGGTTCCTGTGATAAAGCTTGCATCATCCGAAGCGAGGAATAAGACGGTTTTAGCGATCTCCTCTGCTCTACCCATTCGCTGCATAGCTGTAGCTCCTGCAAACAAATCCCTGGAAGTTCCCTGCGTTGCTTTATCGAAGCCCGGAGTTTCGGTAGGTCCCGGACTTACAATATTTACACGGATCTTTCTTTCTGCCAATTCGTTCGCCGCAATTTGAGCAATTTTATTCAATGCTCCTTTGGTAGCAGAATATCCGCTGGTACCGATATTGGTTGCTGTTGCAACTGTTGAAGAAGTAAACAGCACGGCTGATCCTTCCGCTAGAAACGGAATCATTTTTTGAAGCGTGAAATACGGTCCTTTGACATTGGTATTGAACTGTGCATCAAAATCTGCTTCACTGGCAGTTTCAATGGGTGCAAACAGGGCAATTCCTGCATTCAGGAAAAGCACATCTATTTTCTGTCCGCTTTCCGAAACAGCCTTTTCCAAAGCCGAAATACCAGCCAGATTAGCGGTATCAGATACAACCGTATGCAATTTCGGGCTATTGATTTCTTCTGCTGCTTTTTTCAGGTTGTCAGCACTCCGGCTGGTGATCCAAACACTTGCTCCTGCGTTGATGAATGCTTTTGCGCTTGCCAGTCCGATCCCGGTACTTCCACCGGTAATAACTACGTTTTTGTTTGTAAAGTTCATTTTAATATTACTTTGTATGTGTTTATGCCACAAAGTTAGGCAGCAATTATTTACTTTCGTAACTTTGTTACAAAAAGTAACAGTAACCCCGAAGTAACAGAGTAACCTTTTATGGAATGTAAACCGATACGAACAGAAGAACACAAAAAGGAAATGCGAGCCGTTCAGGACTCCATGGATGTATTGAACGGAAAGTGGAAAATTGCCATTATCTCTTCCATTTGCTATTACAACAAGCGAAGATTTTCGGATATCCTCAACGATGTGGAAGGTATTTCAAACAAAATGCTGAGCAAGGAACTGAAAGAATTGGAGGTCAATAAACTCATTAGCAGAACCATCCTGGATACGCAGCCGATTACGGTTCAATATGAATTGACCGAACACGGTCTTACGTTAAAAACAATTATAAATCATCTGACCTCCTGGGGAATTGCTCACCGGAAAAAGATCCTGGAAGAATAGTTGCATAAGTCGTTCCTATTTTCCGAACCAGCTTCTGATTTTCCGTTTCATGCGTTCCTTACGGGAGGGCATATGTACATAAAATGTGGTGATTTCACTTTCTGAATGGAGCATTATATCCAATTTTCCATTTTTCAGCGGAACGTCATTTTGAGGATCCTCCAGTTTTTTTAAATCCCTAAATACAAGTTCCTCTTTCGGATAACCGACACAATCAATTTCCAGGGTATCGGGCATCGAAGTTGACGGAACATTTTTTAAAACCAACCTGAAATTCCCATCCATATCAGTCGCTGTTTTCAAGGAATTGCTTTTTAACCGGACAATCGCAAACGGCAATTCTTCGCCGGTTTCCTTATCGATCACTCTTCCTTCAATGACTAAACTATCTGAATGGTTTTGTCCATAGGAAGTTGTGGCAATAGAAACAGTTATTCCGGTAATTGCCGCCGCTTTTAACAATGAATTCCCGGATTTAGGGATTTCCCTCCCCCAATTCTCCAACTGTTTGGGATGGTACATGCCGCACAGGCTGTTGTTGTGCTCTTTTTGCTGTTTTTCAATTTCAGCCCAGCTGGATTTTGAAAAGTCTACGATTTTTTTCTCACATTGTGCGCAAATACGGCCACCGGGAACCGGAGCCATATCGAGCCAGTTTTGTCCGCAATGTTTCGGTCTTGGAATTGATGCCATGTTCCTGTTGTTATACCGGTTACTCCTCAACAAGATGAATCTTTAGCCGGTATTCCATAAATGTACCCAAACTTTTATCGAGTGGCAGCCAATATTCTTAAAATACGGAAGTAATACTTATTGAGAACAACTTCAGCAATTTTGCCAGACATCTGAAGATCAGTCTCATTGCTTGAATGTTTCCAATAATTCGTCCAGGTTAGCGAGACTTGCCGACATGCCTTCTTTGAAACCGTTTTTCACCAGGTATTCCAGTACTTCAAGGTTTCCATAGACTGCTTTGATTTCAACATATGTACGGCCATCAGACTCCCTGAAAAGATTCGTGCACTCGGTTCGTGGAAAATCCGGATTAATTGTTCCTGCTTCATTGCTGAAACCTCTCAGTTCCACAATCCTTTTCCGAGATTCTATGATTTGGTAATCGTAACGCGTCCAGTGTTTTTCTCCCTGCGGGCTCACCATCGCGTAATGCCAATGACCACCTTCCCGGAAATCCATGGTTTTGGTTTCCGCCTTCCACGGTTTGGGAGCAATCCATTTCTCCAGGAATTCCGGAGTTGTCCAGGCTTCCCAAACCAATTCCAGGTCTGCGTCAAACTCGCGTTTTACGGTAATTGTTTGGTTCTCCTTGTCGACTGCAAAGTCAAATATCAGTTCATTTTTCATCTCTTTGCTTTTTCATTTTTTCCAATACCTCATCCAATTGATTGAACTGAGTTTCCCAAATAGCACGAAATTGCTCCAGCCACTGATCGATCTCTTTCATCTTGTTCACCTCCAGTGAATAATAAATTTCCCGGCCTTGTTGTTTTTGAGCGATCAGGTCACATTCCGACAAAATGCGCAGGTGTTTGGACACAGCCTGGCGCGTAGAGTCAAAATGTTCTGCTAGTGCATTCGGGGTCATTGCCTGCAGTGCAATCAGTGCAATAATTGCCCGTCTGGTGGGATCCGCTATTGCCTGAAAGATATCTCTTCGTGTTTCCATTACGCAACCATTTAATTGCAAATATAAAACAAATTTGATTTCCTGCAACTATTTGGTTTCTTTTTTCAATACAATTAAAAAAAGGACAGATTAACTATCCGTCCTTATCCACTAACCAACGTAAATAACTGTACTAAACCTGTTGTATTTACTTATGAAGAATTACAGATTCAAAGTTAAGTCATCAAAGCACCTTTCTTATTATGAAAAAGACGTGAAAGCTTTTGAATTTAGGGAATCAGGCTCTTTTTTAATTGTTCCTGCAGTTCCGAAGGTGTAAAAGTGGTGGCTGTTTTGACAAACGAACTAAAATTGGCCGTGCTGTCGAAATTCAGTTCGAAGGCAATTTCCTTTAAAGTCAGATCCCCGGAAACCATCAGGCGTTTTATTTCCAGTATCAATGACTCGTGTATCAACCTCAAAGGCGTTGTTCCGAAGGTTTCCTTACACAAAGCGGTCAGGCGGTCGGTACTCAGGTTCATGAATTCCGCATAATCGGCTACTTTTCTTTTCTCCTGGATATGCTGCCCCAGCAGTTGCAGGAATTCTCCACCGAAACTTCCTGCATTATTCTTAGCATGCAACTGGTGCTGTTCGATAAGTGTTATCAGCACGATTTGCAGGTAACTGTATGACTTATGGATGGAAAGTGGTGACAATTGCGGTTCTTTGGTGAGATTTAAAATACTTTGAGTGATCTCATACAAATGCTCAAAAGTACCTGCTTCCAATTGCACGCCTGCATTCGGGAAATACAGGTAATGGTATTTGATGGGAAAGATAAAATCGAAAATATCTTTTCGGAATTGCAGGATGAGTCCTTCTGCTGTTTCCCGTTTCAGGTGATGGATTTGTCCGGGATAAACAGTATAAACATTGTTTGACCGCAAACCGGTTTGTGTAAAATCGATCTGCTGTTCCCCTCCTCCTTCGCGAACGAGAATAATTTCAAAATAATCGTGCCGGTGCGGAATACTGAAATCGTAAGGATTTGGATAGTTCAAAGGTTCAACTACCAGGAAATTATTCGGATGCGGAAGACTTACAATATTCATACGGTCAAAGACGGTTGAGGCAAATATATTTCATTCACGGATAAAATGGTAATAACCCCGCCATTAATCTCAATTGAAAGACGGGGTTTTCGAGCTTATCTGCACTAATTGGCAAGCAGCTTTCTACAGAACATTCAGCTGCCAACTTTAAACAGGCTATTTAATCACCTGTAATTTGATAGACCTGGTTGCTTTTTCAGTTGCCAAATGTACCAGGTAGTATCCCGAAGCAAAATCACTGCTATCAATCTCAAGGATATTATTTCCTGCCTGGGTTTGCTGTGTAGTTCTCAGAACTTGTTTACCCGCTGCATCAGTGATGGTCAACACGGCATTTCCGCCTTCTTTCAATTGAACGGCAAGGAAGCTTTTACCGGATGCCGGGTTCGGATATAGCACCATTTGTTCGATCGTATTTTCAAGACTTGATACACCTGCGGTATTTGCCAATGTTGGTGATAAGTGAGGCAACGCGGTAAATGCACTGTTCATGATAGAAGTATTGTTCCCGTTGATCAACAGCGCGTTGTACTGCAGGTCATTCATTTTCCAGTTATTGTCCAAAGTTGCGGTCAATGTACTGGTATATACCGTACCGGCAATGAGTGTCGCCGGTAAATTAAAAGTCCCACCCCCGGGAGCGGGTGTAATGCTTCGTGCTACAAAATGAAAATTCACATCATCTACGTGGCCCGCTTCATTTTCCCAGCCTGCCATCACGCCGCTTCCACCGCCGGAATAATAGTTGTTTTGCGGCCAATCGGTTCCTGAGCCTTTCACATTACTTTCGGTGATCACCAACGCCAGTTTGGGATTAGGAATGTCCACCACCGGTTTTATAGTTACCGTTACGGAAACTGAATTTCCAGTAATCACCGGTGTACCAAGTGTGAAATCTGCAAACCCGAAATTGTTTTGTGCTGTATTAAAAGCCGTATCAATAGTCATCGGGTCTTTTACAATCGTGCGGTCAACCACCAGATTGGGAAAACCGCTCACATAATTAAACATGTAATTGTCGTAGGCCGGAAGTGTCATGGGATCCTCATTATGAACGGTAATCTGTGCCGCAACTCCATTGGGATGTGTGGCCGCAAAATGGTCCATATACACAGCGCCTCTCGGACACCATCCGCACCAGGTCCCCGTTCCTTCTTCAAACACCGGCCTTTTTAAAGGAATAACAGGAACACCTACAGTTATAGCTGTGGCAGTATCATTACTATGGTCCGTATCGTTGGAAGTTTCTATCCATGCTTTAATAGAATAACTGACATTCGCAGGGATGGCAACCGTGAGTCCTGAGGGGAAATCTGCAGTTGCCATAGACGCGAGCGGAGTGGAAATTAAGGGAGATGACTGCACCGCGCCGTTTCCTGCTTTGTATTTGATGTAATAACTGTTGATGGTAAGTGCACCGGTGTTTTTAACCTTCCCGGTAAGTGTGGCATTTGATCCGGAAAGCTGATAACCAGTTCCGGTAGAAGGATCCGGGTGATCTCCGGCAAACGCACTGATAACAGAACCGTCCGTGCCGTTCACCAACCGGATATTGTCGAACACAGCGCCTACCAGGGCCGCTCCCTGATTGTTATAACGGAAACCGAATTTGAGGTTGTTTTGCCCCGCATAAGCTCCTACAGGTACCGACCTGGTTTCCCATACACCGGTAGATGCGTTTACAGGGCCAACAAGCGAAATGGACGACCAGGACGAACCGCCATCCGTTGATACCACCAGGTCCAAAGACTCAATCTCAGGAGGATTGTTATTGGAGACATAATAAAAGTAGGCGACATCGAAATTCAATACGGCATTACCCGCGGAAGAAGGAAGAGAAACAAGCGGAGAAGACAATAGTGCATTATCGGCCGTAGCCTGCATTCCGTCAATACCTACCGCTTTCATGTGTGCGGCATCATTGAGTGAATGAAACAACGCATTTACGGCATTGGGAGCAATGGTATTGGGAACTCCCGTAACCCATTGAGTTGCGGGTTCAGAAGTCCAGCCGGCCGGTAATCCCGGATTGCTTACGGCATTGAAGTCTTCCGACAGGAACAATTGTGCATTTACACCATTTATTAGCAAGGAGAAAAAGGCTGCACTTAAAAGACGTGTTTTTTTGGAGAGCATAACGTAGTTTTTCATTTAAGTTATGAAGCAAAAATATCCGGCAGGTTGGAATTCCTGTTATGAAAAAGACGTAAATACTTTTGAATTTGAGGAGATTGGATTGGCAGGTTGAAATTATCCCTCAAAAGCTAACAGATACTTATCAATATACGCCTGTTTTTCTTTCAGCTTGTATTGCTGGATGAAGCGCGGATGCTCGAGGATTTCTATTTCGCCGAACAGACGAGCCTGTTTATTCAGCTTTTGAATGAAACCGGCATTTTTCTTCCCTAATACAAAGACTTTAGAAGTATCTAAGCCCATACCGATGTGCTTTTCCAGGGAGAAAATCATAAAATCTTTCACAGCCTCGAAAAGAGCCGGATCATCGTAATAGTTTGCATTCAGCCATTGTCCGTTCTTTGCCTGCTTTACAATTGCCAACGGAAACGGCGAATTGATGTAAAAGTGTTTGTAGAACGCTTCCGGACCGCCATATTCTGCAATCAGATCGTAGATAAAAACAGAAGAAAGCTCGTGCGTATGCGCTGAATGCATGGTAATTCCGCAAACAGATTCCAGGCGTTTGGTATCGGTAAACGGAACTCCGGTTACACCAGCACCGTGCCTGCTCGGATTAATCCCGACAATAAATTTCCGCTGCAGATCGTCGTTGTAGTATTTCTGATAGAATTGCTGCATCACCTCCATCGTTTCCGGGTTATCCAAATAAGGATTCAGGACACCGAAGCCCTCCGGTAATTTCCCCGGAAAGTGCAATTGACGATTGAAAGCGATTACTTTTTCTGCAAAACCCATATGAATTCAAATGGAAAAAGGTAAAAGGTAGTCAATCAATTATATGTTTCGATCACTATTCTTTTATTGATAACAAAACTAAGTATCTGCTTTTATATTTTGCACTTTTAATTTTGAATTCACCCGGTTTTCCTGTTCGGCCAGGATTTCATTTAAGAACGGCTCCGTGATCTGCCGGATCTCATTTTCCGAAATATCCAATGCATGGGGATCATTTACCAGCTTCAGCCAGGGTTTTTCCGCCTTAAAATCATAGCTTCCAAAGACAATGACAGGAGTTCCCTTTACCAGGACCGTTGATTTATCCGCCAATACCCACTGATCGGCCCAATTGTAGAGGTATTTTGCATCTTTTGTTACAAGCCTCAAACAGGAATGAGACGCCGGATATCCAGGCATGGTGTATTGGTGCCAACCGATTCCGCCTTTGTTCAGGATATTAAAGTTCCACTTTAACTCCCACTCGTCATTTACCGTACTGATAGTCTTTTTAGCTTTCCAGTTGGTGAAAAACAGACCGTTTGGTGTTTGCGCATCTTCCCTGCCCATATTCGTGGGACCGGTACGTACCAATTCCCCGCATTCATAAGCTGCGAACGTTTGTGTGGGATACGAAAAATAAATGATCTTGTCGACATCCTTCAAATAAGGAACACTCAACGGAAACGGGAAGTAATAGGCCACATCCCCGCTTCGGTCTTTGGGCACAATGACCGTATCCATCCGTTTGAAATTGGAAGCATCTGTGCGGTTTACAGCAAAAACCAGTTCTTTTTCGGTATCTGTGAGCGTAGAATCCAGGAGCCATTGTTTGGCATCCTTTAGTTCGTAAGCGATTGTTTTCGGTTGCTTTCTTTTCGGAAGCATGTTTTTTTCATCCTTCGGAGCTTCTTTATTGGGTTGACATCCAACTAAAAAAATTGCAAGCAGATTTAAAGCGATAAGAGACTTTTTCATATCCAACAAATTGATAGTTGAATATGCGGGAATCCACTCGGAAAACACTTACATAATTTTTGGATTTCGAAACTGCTCCGTTAAAAATGATTAATTCAAAAACGGGAAAATATCCGGATCTTTCCCGACTGTATCAATACTCGCTGGGCTTATCCAGGAATCTCCAGATGATGGTACCTGCAAAGAATACCAGCAAAATTGCCGTATGCCCTGGCAATATCTGATACCGGTGATTTAACCAATAAGCAAGCCCAACAAAAACAATACACACAACCGAATAAACAATCCTCGCCTGTTTATCCGAATAACGCTCCATGTGTTCCTGTTTACCTTCTCTGATCTCTCTTTTGTAGTTTCCGTTTTTACTCGGCAAAAAGGACACCAGCAATAAGAAATTTCTCATGATATAAATCGCTGCAACGCCCACTAAAAAATACTGAATCCCTGTAAACACAGCTTCCGACAGGTATTTTGAATTTTCAATTTCCGGATTGCTGAACACGTGAGCCATATTATCAATGGCAAAAGCACTTAAAATGATGCTGCTCCAAATACTTAAGGTCAAACGAACGGTTCTCGTTAAAGGCATATAAGTTACTGCATGCGCGATGGAAAACATGCACAGTAGTATTCCAATAGTCATCACCGAGATTGAAAACCAGTTGTGATACCTGGTAACACCGAAATCAAGTGCCCAATAAATGAGTGAAAGTGAAAGCACCAATGTAATTCCCTCATTCAATTTAGCAGTGAAGCGATCTTTATGAATGATTACAAAAAACAAGGCGTAAATAACCAGGAAGAAATAAGGCCATCCTTCCAGATGTTGCTCAAAATTGTAATTGTGCTCGCGTTTACCCGGAATAAAAGCAATTAAGCTAAACAGGTAAGCAAAAATAAAAGTCCCGAAAATCGAGCGCTTGTTTTCCAATACACGAAAACTTTCAAACAAAAGTCCCGCCAACATGGCAAGCATGCCTATGCTAAAAAAGTTTCGCTCACTGATTGAAGCCCGGTATGCAATATAAACCGTTAGTAAAGCTCCGATTATCCCTGCAATCGTTATGTATAATTTCAAACCCGGTTCAACCGGTCCATTTGATGGTTTTCTCCTTGCAACCATGATGTATTTAGCTAGTTAAAAATAGTATTGTGATCATTCTTCCGGGTTTAATCTCCTCCCCCAGAACCGCCGCAGCCGCCGCAACTGCTGCAAGAACTACCGCAACTGCTTCCGCAGCCACCTCCCATATCGGAAGTTCCGCTGCCACCAATTGAGTTTGAATTGTTGAAGTAATCAATCAGGGTTGCCAGTGATGCTGTTAAAACGGCCGATCCCAACAGGAAATACCTCCATGCCGGACTATTCTTATCATGCAGCGTCGGTACAATCTCTTCCCGGTACCTGCCGGGAATGGTCTTAGTACAAACAAGCCGCGTAAGCCGGTTCAGATAAAGGTAAATCAGTGCGGCTAAAACAACGATCGTAATTGCAATAAACACAACGGGTTTATCTCTCAAAATCCCGGTTGTCAAACGCGTGAAAGCCAGTAATAAAAGAACCGCGAGAACACTGAAATTGAAGTAAAATAACTTCCCGAATTTCAGTGATTTATTGAAATACTTCTTAAATGCTTCCATGCTGTTAACAATGTTTCCAAAAAGCGGTTTCCGGACCAACTGGTACATGAGTTTCGGGTAAACCGTGCGACCAAGCAGGCTCAACATGGAAGTCACGTGAAGCTGTTCTATCGATTCTGCCTGTCCATTTTTTGAAAGCTCCATCGTGTTGTTTGAGAGAACGGCGATTGTTTTGTTTTTAACCAGTTCATTCACTACGCCATGAATGACATTTGAAAGTTTCTGTGTTTTGAGGTAAATCAATTCATAAGGTTGTAGTTCGTAAACAAACGATTCCGGATCAAACTGACGGGTTATTCGGTTAAGCCGCGACCGGTTGTACAGTTCCAATACCAGGAAAGTAATGCCTGCGAGAAAGATGAATCCGAGCATAAAGGCAGGATTTCCAATCGTGATGTAAAGCGGTCTCAGCAAAAAATAAAACGGAGCTGTTAAGACGATGAAAGCACCTATTCCGATAATAATGAAGCTTCGTAACTTGAGTTTTGCTTTTTGCAGGTTTAAACTCTCGTACATGTCGTTGTAATGCCAGATCGCATGCGGCTGCTTGCCAAAAACAGATTCATAGAGAACAGTTGTTCTTTCTTTTGCCTGCCGGAACTTTTGAAAATCTTCCCGGTTGTGTGTAGAAGGAATGTGCTGGATCTGTTTTCCGAGCAAGGTGCAAAATTCCTGGTAAGACTGCGTAAAAATCAAATGCTGGTGCCAAACTGTATCCACAATAGCGGAAGGCGAAACCATCATGTCGGAAGTTGCAGCCAGAAACATGAATTTCTTGTATTCTAGGATTGCCCGTTCGGTGAAACTTTTGGTCCAATAATTCTCTTTCGCAAGTCGGATTGAAAAACCGTACTCACTCGGCGGATGATCCAAATCGAACTGTTTCGCTTTATCCCAGAGTATTCGCTGATCGGCTGTCATGATCGATGTAGTTGGTTGTTTTTATTCGGGACGAAGTTAGGATTTTTTGAGACGATACTGCGCTTTTCTACCTGTCCATTTCAAATACCCGTTCCCTCAATGCTCCTTCCGAACCGAATTCATCCAGTGTTCCGTCCAGGTCCATCCAAATCCTTGTTGCCGGCTCATTATCCAAATTTACCCCAACCCAGGTAAAAATGCCGTTCAGATCATACACTCCGTTGTCATCCTTCAATGTAAAATCGCAGGCAACAGCCATTCCGCATCTGACTAAAATGACCTTCGTTTCGTCATCGGTTTTTCTTCCTCCCGTCAACCATTGCGGCTCACTGGTCACTTCAAAAGAAAGCATCTGTGTACCGGCAGATTGCTTTTTAAACATATTTTCCAGCGTACCGGTAATTTCTTCATACGGGTTGCCGGAAAACCATTCCAGCATGTGTTTGGTCTCTTCCAGTTTTTCAAAGTTGGTTTTCATGGTTTTTTATTTAGATTTTTGGAACGGTTAAATATCGTTGTAAAAACCGGATTGGAGCAATCGTTTTTTAATTTATTCTTTCTTTATAAGAGCCCATCAGTATCCAACAAAAAAAACGACTCATCCGCCGGAGCAGACAAGTCGTTGCTTAATTATCAATGATCAGGTAGTTATTCAATCACCCAAACTACTGTTACGTTTTCCTGTAATTCCATTTCCTGCGGAGCAAAGCTCAGGTTCGCTCCATCAGCAGCCATTTCCGTGTTGGCAAACATGCGCACGTCCTTGTAGTAAACCGGGTTTGAAACATCGTTTCCATAAACGATTGCTTTTACCGTGGTCATTTTTACTCCCGCAGCTTTTGACAGGTTATTTGCTTTCATACGTGCATCTGCAACTGCTTTTGCCTGAAGCTCGGCTGCTGTATTATCACGCAATTGATCGGAAATGTAGAAACCGATATTGAAATCTACCGGATCTTTCACTTCTGAAAAACGCGCTGCGATCTTCTGCAGAGTAACCTGGTTGTAGGCAAATTTGACCGTCAGGTTTTGTGAAACCACATATCCGCTGTCAACCGGCCCGTTTTCGCGGTAAATCCGGTTCTTCGATGCTGAAAAGTGAGTAGTCTTCACATCTGTTTCCTTGAAGCCTAAATCTTTGAGTATCTTCAAGTACTTCTGAGTCTGATCACCCAATGTTTTGGTGGCGTCTGCCATATTCATTTTCAGGGAAGACACATGAATATTCAGCTCCGTCATATCCGGAATGATAGAAACTTTGGAAGTTCCGTTTACCGAAATAGTAGATTTTGAAGGTTGTTGATCTGTTTGACCGTATACCGTTCCTGATGCAAGAGCGAGTATCAAAAGAAGCTTTTTCATGTTTGTGTGTTTTAAATTTTTCTTCGGGACTAAACTAACAATCAGCATGCCAATCAGGAAGAAATTTGTGTTTTAAAAGTGTAAAAAACCTATCTGGTTCATTTTTAGCAAGGATGAACCTGGCACTCATAGGATAAATGTTTATCCATGCAGCGATTTCACCCATTAAAAGCAAAAGCGATTCATCCGAAGACAAATCGCTTTATTTGTTGTTCCGATAACAGGGCTCGAACCTGCGTCCACCCGGTTAAGAGCCGGGTGCTCTACCACTGAGCTATATCAGAACCAGGATAAGTGCAGGGCTCGAACCTGCGTCCATCCGGACCGAGAGCCGGATGCTCTGCCACTGAGCTAACTCATCCTAATTATTTCCTGGGAAAAACCACGTTCCGTTTTTTCCTGAAAAATACCTGTGCTTTTTAAGTACCGTTGCCAAAAAAGGATTGGAAACAACAACTCCATGCACCAATTCCGGCGTCGGTTTAAAGGCTGCTATTCCATGAATTCTTGGTGCCACCCACCCCGATTTTTCTGCATCAATACCCGCTTCTTTACAGCACTTCATCACCCGTTCTTTATTGCAATCTGCTTTATTCTGAAAAACTTCCCATGGTAAAGGTAATTGATTCCAAACATGAGTATTGGGGTCGAGTTTGCCACCACTTGAGGCATGCCAGGCAACCACATCTGCAGCCATCAATCTCAGAACTTTTCCAAAACAAACTGTTTCTAAAACAAAATCAAGTCCCATGGAATAAATCAGGTTCATCCAGTTGTCCCGCGCTTTATTCCATGCTCCGGCAGTATTGTTCCAAGTCGAAGAATCATTTCCTCTCTTCACAATCATCGTTTGCCTGTTTATATCGTTTTCTTCCCAGACTTTTGCGAGTAATCCGGCAATTTCCTGTAAAATCCCTGTCCATTTTCCCAGGAGCATTCCTTTTTGTTCGTCCGTTAAATACGACAATACTTCCTGGCTAGTATAAATCTGAGCGATTGCCCACCAATTGGTATTAACAACTTCCGGTTTCGTTTTTCGGAACAGTCCCCCGAATTTGGTTTCTGTAGTCCTGCATCTGTTCAAAAGCATTTCGCTGATCTCATCAAACGGCCGATCCTGGCTCTGATTTGTAAAAACACTTCTCAGGTTACATCTGGCATTGTAATAAGCAATAAAACAAGCCGTATTCAGGTCCGATGAAAAGTTTTCAAAATCTAACGTATGTGCCAGGCCGTGTTTCGCGATTTTTTGGATTTCCGACTTCTTCGTTTCACCAATAAACCGTTGTAATTTTTGTTCTATGCGTTTCAATAAACGCCATCTTTTATTATAACTGCGTTTCGACAGATCCAGACCTGCTTCTTTACGCTTTTCTTTATTTAATCGATCTCCGATAAAGTTGTTGGCACCAACTGTTTTGTGAAGAACCGGTGAAACGGCCCGGATAAAATCCTCGATATCTCTCGGGTTGTTGTAATCCGCCTGATCGTTTTTATTCAATTTAAACAACTCAACAGCCTTGGCAATTTGGGATTCTGCACCCTGTGCCGCAGCAAAAGTTTGCAGCATAGAAGTATAGCCGTAGGCATTCCTGGATAATGAACCTTTAGCAGCTTTTTCAAGAATTGCTGTTTCTTTAGGTGTCAAAGAGCCGTCCAAAAGTTTCTGCACTAATTCCGCAACATCTTCTGGTCTTCTGCGCTCGTCTAAGGTTTGGTATAGTTGTTCAATTGTAGCCATTCAGATTGCTAGTTTAACA
The DNA here is from genome assembly GCF_039596395.1 of Fluviicola sp. Lineage (NCBI taxonomy): Bacteria > Pseudomonadati > Bacteroidota > Flavobacteriia > Flavobacteriales > Crocinitomicaceae > Fluviicola > Fluviicola sp. The sequence continues at coordinate 1,178,256 of NZ_JBCNJT010000001.1, read as the reverse complement.
AATTAGTTGGAATTTTCATCAATATCTTCCCGTGTTTTATAATTATTCAAACAAAGTTATTAATTCCTGATAACCTGATTTTTTCGCCAATTGTTTTCCCATCTCCCATATTTCAGCTTCCCACTTTTTCCAATCATCCGTTTTGGGATTGCTTACCCGAATGAACGAGTCTATATTCCAGGCGATGATCCGTATTTGATAACTAACACCATCCAGCGTAATTCCTTCATTGGCAGCCAATAAATTCAGACGAAAAAGGTTCGTTTTCTCGTCGAATGTACCTGTCATACTTTCTGTATAAAAGTGATCAAGGCCTTTTTCTGACAAGTCAAAAATCCCATGAATGAGTTCCTCTTTATTGGAATAATCCCGGAATTCATTTTGTTTAAATTTGATTGCAAAAACGCCTCCAAAACCAACGAAAGAGCGGGACACTTGAACAATCCAAACGTAGTCTATTACTTTTTCGTTTTCCCGCCAGCCTTTTTCATTTCGGATAGTTACCCCGCCACTTTTAAGCTCCGGAAGACCAAGTTGATTAGCTATGGCTTTTTCGATCTCTTGAGAGTATAATAAACTCCTGCTGTAATTGTCAATAGAATGCTGTTCTTTCATGCCGTTTAACTTGATTCATACTTAATTATCCATGCAACTTCCGCGATTTCACACATAATCCCAATGTCAGCGTGAACAAAAACCAAAATTTATTTTAAGTTGTTTCATTATTTGCTGCTTCTTTGAAGCAATTGCCGGATTGCCGACAAATGACTGAACAACACGATTGGAACGATAACAGTTGGTAACCAGCTGAATGGAAAATTCAGGATTGCAATGTTGGGTTGGTCGAAAGCAAATTTTTGGATCGGAGACGGTGCTGATAACAATGCATTCATGACAATGTTCAGCAACAAGCCTAAACAGATGATGTTCCAGGCCAGTAATAGTTGTTTGTTCAACTTTGATTTTACCACTCCAAAATAAGCAATGAATGGTGCTGTAATTCCTGCAAATATATCCAGGTTCCGCCCTTCGAAAGTCATCAGTTCAGGGATTGCCTTTTGAATAGACAGCCAGTACAATACGATTTCCACGGGGATTCTTATAGTGTGCAGGTATGTGAGGTTTCTTAAAGGTAAACTATCTATAAACCGGCGCCCTCCTCGTGTGGAAAACAATAGGACAATGGCCAGGATTGCCGGAAAAATTCCAAGAAGCATAATCCTGGGCGGAAAAGAATCGGGATCTGTGTTATAACTATTAGTCAAAGTCAAAGCTGCCTGGATGACCAGCCAAATCAGCAAACCAATTAAAACCGGTATCGCTCTTTTTTTAGTGACTTCAGAACTTGATTTTTTCATTGCCACGGTGAACATCCATAAAGTAGCAATGGTTGTCAACCCAAAAATTACGGGAATGTATATTGGTAAATGAGGGATCATTGGGATTCTATTTTATCGTATCCTCAAAAGCAGGTCGTGGCCGTTTGCCGGAAATCACATCTTTGATCGTGGCATCGATGTTTTGGTTGATGGTATCATCGGGCTGCATGCTAAGTGCTTCCTGAATCATATTTTGAGCTTCCGCATCTCTTTGGGCAAGAAGCAGGTTCATGGCATGATTTCCCATCAAGGCATAATCGTTGGGCCTTATTCTCAACGATTCTTCCGAATAGAACAAGGCTTTATCGAGGTTTTTGAGATGCATTGCTTCCAGGGAAGCCTCCATCGGAAGGGCAGGATTCGAAGGCTCCAGTTTAAAGGCTGCTTCCATCTGTTCCAGGGCATCGGCATGCCGTTCCAAACGCTGCAATGCTTTTCCCATCAGGAACATGCTTTGCCAGTTATCAGGAACCAGTTCGAGGCATTTCCGGAAACCATTCACCGAATCTTCCAGCCTCGATTTTTCGGCAGCGCTTAGTTTCTTCAGGTGATACCCGTCCAGGGCAATCAAGCCTTCCTGCTTTTTCCCGGCTTCTTTGAACAATTGATTGAATCTTTCGAAGAGGTCCTTTTCCGCTTCGTAAGCATCAATTTTGTCATAGATCGTACCATTCATCAGGTTTTCGATTTCTTCCGGGAGCAATTCTTTTACATAATCCGAATACGGGTTCAAAACAAATGTAGCTCCTTTTGCAACTCCGAATAAATCCTGTCCCTTGATTCCCATCACTGGTACTTCTTCCTTCACAATTCCATTGTCGAAAATCCTGTTCGGAGAAGTAAATACCGGAATATATCCGTTCTCAAAAGTCACAAGCCGTAATTGCGTATTCTTTTCCAGTGTATGAATTCCGTCCTCCATATCCGGATTTTTATCTGTCAACACAACCAATTGGGACCACAACAATTTCTGGTAGAACTCTTTTTGAGCAGCAACATCTGACGAAGCCTGCATGAGGCATTGTTCCAATTCGTTTTCAGGAAACGAAGAACGGTTTTTCTTTTTCTTAAACAAATCGAGTAATCCCATAGGTTTTTTGTTGAATGTGGCTTTGCAACAAGACAAAGGTTTCCTTCAAATATAAGAAAAAGCAATGGAATTGGATTGGCAGCAGTACCTATTCGCTTATTCCTTATTCAGAGGATAACCAACCAGATAAGCCGCACGGATACCAAAACGGTTTTTTGTTTTCCCGCTTTTCCAAACGTAGTTACCAGCATTTAAAGCCTCTGCTATTTCCTGCAATTCTCCGGGTTTATACATTCTCAAAACAGATACAACTCCATCCCAAATGGTGTATAAGGGTATCAACGGAATGATATAGGTGAAAAGCAGCCTGGACAATTTGAAAGGCTTGAAAAAAGGAGTAAAAATTAAAAACGCAACCGGGTGTATGATCAACAGGCCAAGAATGGCCAAAACACCTTTTTCACCTCCGTCAAAGAAGGCAACAGGTGCATTTGATTTAACGGCATCTTCCAGGATTTTGGTTACCTGGTCGGGCTTGAAATGGTGTATCGCTGAAAACAACACCCTGAATCCACGCAGGTCTTCCGGAACGTGAAAAACATCCACACTCAGATCGCTGTAATCAATTTGATGGTTGGTTCTTTCTCGAATGAACTGATAGGTTGGAATATTCGGGTATTTATCTGTCAACGTGATGGTAAAAGGGTTGTCTTTTTCAAGTTTATTCAATCCTTCGCACACTTGTTCCATGTAGCCGCCTCCGCCGGAACACAAGTCAATGATTTTGGTTTCTCCCGTAGTTTTCAGTGTTTCATAGATCAATGGAATGACGGGCTGATAAAGTTCTGTACGGATAAGGAAATAACGCAAATAGTCCGTGCCGCCTGTTCTTATCACATCGGGAAACCAGGAGAAATCTTCGAATTCAAAAAGATGTAACCGGCTGAATCTTTTCCCATTTTTCATGAGTCAAAAATAAGGCTTTTACAAACTCATCCGATGAATCATTTCCGCATCATTTCAGGGATTAAAACACCGATCAACGCGCCAGGATATTCTTCAAGGTTTCAACAGACAGGATGTAGTGCTGATGTTTTCCTTTGTCAAGTACTTCATTCTCCTCCAATTCATAGAGATCAAATTTTACTTTCCCTATCTGAAGAACGTTTACAATCTTCAACAATACATCAGCTATTTCGTCGTGATCATTACCAAACAGGAGCGCCTGAAAAACGGGACTTCCACTCCGGATACGCTCATTCACCTGCGACAAGCTTTGCCCGGAAAAATTCTTTACAGCCAAAAGCGTGCTGTTATCAATCGTACGTTGTTTTATTATTAATGCGATTTGTGACATTCCTGTATTACAAGTTTATTTGTACCGACCACCTTTGTGCGGTTCCGGGATATATCCATCCGCGCCTTTCGGAATGAGTGAAAAACAGGCTTCCGAGCAAACACTGATTAACAACGGAACAACGTCTGTAGCAACTCTCAGTGAAACCCAATATTGTTCATACAACTCATTTTCCTGCTGGACTTTTTCACAGATTCCACAAGTGGTTTTTAATCCTTCGAATTCAACTCTTGCCTGGGTCAGATCAGGAAAAGGCAGCTTGATTTTATAATTACCGTATAATTTACGCGTACTGATAGTGCTTTCTTTCAGATTACTGCATTTCGTGATTTCATAGGGAAACCAGCGCAGCCTTGGCGAAGTATAAGGTGTGAAAACTTCCAGCGATCGCATGTTCGCAATAACCGGTGGAATCCGCTCTAAATGGCTATTGTAAAGCATTAAATGTTTCACATCTGTCAATTTCCCGATTTCGTTGGGTAAAACGGTGATCCGTTCCCATACTTCCAATCCCAAATCCCTGCGCGGATGAAATTCTTCCTGCCCGGTTTCGGCAACTTTGTCAATATAGTCCAAAAGAAGCTGCCATTCCTTACTGGTTCGATCCTGTTTGTCTCTATAAACTTTTGTTTCGGTCATAGCAGTTAGGACATCATTTTTCGCATTATTACATTATCGCCGTCAATGCGGTATTTTTCAAACCCCATTTTTTCAACAAGCCTTATTGCCGCTACATTATTAATTTTAGTTTGTCCTCTCAAAATTTCTATACCCAGATTTTGTTTGGCAATTGCTGCCAACAGGTCAAATGCAGATCGCATCAAACCTTTCCCCCAATAATCAGGATATAAAGAGCCTCCAATTTCTATTTCCTTCATTTCTTTATCCCAGCTATGTAAAGCACATTCCCCGATAATTATATCAGGATTATCTTTCATCCTTATAGTAAATGTGAATTCGCAGAAAGAAATTATTCTTTTTGTAAATTCTTTCTGGGATTCGAACGGTAAAAAAGGGTTATCTCCGTAATTTAAACGTGAAGTGATATCGTAAAAGAATTCGGCGTCATTTTCAGTAAGTTGCTCAAGTATAATTTTGTCTTTTGAATACATCTTATTAGATCCAGCTTGTTTCTTGTTCATTGACCGACTATAAAATCTCTTTCGGTTTTATCTCTGTATTATTCATAACGTTCTCCAGGCATGAGCCTAACAAGTATAGTAAATTTTTATTCTTTTATCACTTTAAAAACAGCCTCTCTTTCACCGGAACGAATGCTCACCAAATAAAATCCTGCCGGCTCATTGATGGTGAGTTTTACTATCTGGGATTGAGTTACAGATTTTGTTTCAATTATTTTACCGGTTATATCCATGATTGAGATTTCAGCTTGTTCACGCACCGTCCCGAAGTCCACAAAGAATTTCCCCTCTGTCGGATTGGGATAAATAGTTACCGCATTGCCGAAATCATTCTCCGGAATGCCCACCGTTTTAATTTCCACGCAAGCAGAAGTGTCTGTACATCCGTTTTCAGTTAATTGAACCGCATAGTTTCCATTCGCCGTAGCCGTAAAGTTCTGGTTGGTTGCTCCGCTAATGACAGCGTAGTCAATATCACAATTCAGCCACTGGTAAGTCGCGTTATCGTTGTTGGCATGAATGGTAATCCCATTTAAAACGGTTGTCGTATCAGAAACACCCTGAATGGTCAGATTCAGCGTGATCACACTGTCACACCCGGCAGCATTGGTCAAAGTATATGTTGCAGTGTTATTGGATGCTGTGTAGGTGATTCCGTCAATCCACGTATAGGAGTTGCAGACATTTTGAATATCCGTGCCGGTGTTGGAATGATGGATTGTTAACTGCAAGGTAACTACCGAATCACATCCTGCCGCATTGGTCAACGTATGTGTCGCAGTGTTGTTGGAGGCTGTATAAGTATTGCCGTCAATCCACGTATAGGAGTTGCAGGCGTTTTGAATATCCGTACCGGTGTTGAAGTGATGGATTGTTAACTGCAAGGTAACTACCGAATCACATCCTGCTGCATTGGTCAATGTATGCGTTGCAGTGTTGTTGGATGTTGTATAAGTATTGCCGTCAATCCAGGTATACGAATCACAGGCATTGACAAGATCTGTGCCTGTATTGGAGTGAGTGATTGTTAACTGCAAAGTAACAACAGAATCGCAACCGGCTGCATTCGTCAATGTATGTGTAGCAGTGCTGTTAGAAGCGGTATACGTATTCCCGTCAATCCAGGTATAGGAATCACACGTGGTTTGAACATCCGTACCGGTACTCGAATGGAGAATCGTTAAATTCAGGGTTACCACGCTGTCACAACCTGCAGCATTCGTGAGTGTATGCGTGGCGGTGTTGTTGGAAGCCGTATAGGTATTTCCATCTATCCACGTGTAAGAATTACAAGCAGTGATGACATCCGTGCCGGTATTGGAATGGTTGATCGTTAAATTCAGTGTTACCACGGAATCACATCCTGCTGCGTTGGTGAGTGTATGCGTAGCCGTATTGTTGGAAGCTGTATAGGTATTTCCGTCGATCCAGGTGTAGGAATCGCAAGCCGTTTGAACATCTGTGCCGGTATTGGAAAGAATGGTCAGATTCAGTGTTACCACACTGTCGCAGCCTGCAGTATTGGTTAGTGTATGTGTAGCCGTATTGTTGGAAGATGTATACGTATTTCCGTCGATCCAGGTGTAGGAATTGCAAGCTGTTTGAACATCCGTGCCGGTATTGGAAAGGATGGTCAGATTCAGGGTGATTATCGAATCGCAAGTGGCAGCGTTCGTTAAAATATGCGTCGCAGTATTGTTGGATGCCGTGTAGGTAATTCCATTGATCCAGGTATACGGACCGCAGGTTGCAACAACGTCTGTTCCGTATGTTGAAAGACATTGCCTCAACTTTTGTACAAACACATCGCCTCCTCCGGCAGAAGTAAGATTAGCAGTTCCGGTTCCCGGGTCAAAATCTGCTGTAGCAGCAAACCATCCGGTGGTATAGACATTTTCATGCGTATCTACAGCAATCCCGTAACCAATTTCAGAACTGGTCCCTCCGAAAGATTTCGCCCATACCAGCCCTCCGGAAATACTCAGTTTCACAATGAAAAGATCTAAGCTGGCGTTTGAAGAAAGATTCAGCGTTCCCGGTCCCGGATCGAAATCCACGGTTCCGGAGTAATACCCGATCGCATAAACGTTCCCGGAAGCATCCTGCGTAATCGAGTATCCCCGTTCATCATTTGTTCCACCGAAGGATTTTGCCCACAGGTAATTTCCGGAATCGTCCATTTTCTGTATAAAAGCATTCGAAAAACTACCACTTGAAGTAAGGTTGGCTGTTCCCGTACCCGGATCAAAATCCGCTACTCCTCCATAGTTTCCGGTGGTACATGCATTTCCGGAAGCATCCACGGTAATGCAATAAGCATGGTCATTCGAAGTTCCACCAAAGGATTTTGCCCAAATGAAATTTCCCGAAGCATCCATTTTTTGTACAAAGATATCGTCACCTCCGGCAGAAGTACGATTTGCAACCCCTGCTCCCGGGTCGAAATCAGCTGTACCTGTAAAGTAGCCTGTGATATATACGTTTCCGGAGGCATCGGTCTTCACAGACTGGCTAAAGTCGTTTCCCGAACCACCCAGGGCTTTTGCCCAGAGAAGATTCCCCGAAACATCCATTTTCTGTACAAAAATGTCGTAGTCACCTGCCGGAGTAAGCGTAGTTGTTCCCGGTCCCGGATCAAAATCTGCTGCAAAACTGAAATCTCCGGTTGTGTAAATATTTCCGGAAGCATCGGCAAAAATGGATAACGCTTCAATGCCTCCGCAGGCTTTTGCCCATACGAAATTCCCGGAGGCATCCATTTTTTGTATAAAAACCCGGTTCCCATTTACCGAGGTGAAATTGGCAGTTCCCGGCCCCGGATCAAAATCCACCGTCATTCCGAAACTTCCGGTTGTGTAAACATTTCCGGCAGCATCAATAGCGATGGAGTGGCAGTATTCATCACTGGATCCCCCGAAGGACTTAGCCCACAGGAAATTTCCGGCAGCATCCATTTTCTGCACAAACACATCCTGACCGCCATTCGAAGTGAGAGTGGCAACTCCTGTTCCCGGATTAAAATCACCGGTTCCTTTAAAAATTCCCGTAGTATATACATTTCCGGAAGCATCTGTTGTAACAGAACGTCCCTGGTCATCGGAAGTTCCGCCCAAAGGCTTCGCCCAATGAAAGGTCTGGGCCTTTAACGTTGTTGCTAACAAACAGGTAATCAGTAGTAAGCTTGTTTTCATTGATTTAGATTAAAGAGTACAAACGTGGTTGTTTCCGGCTAAATTAACCTAAAAATGGGTTAAATCCATCAGTATGAATTCATTTATATAGTTGGTAAATCTTTTTCCGGCGAATATAATCCCTTTACAAACGGTTAAAATTCCCTGATTCAGAACAGAACATTCCTCTTGAATGAAAGCGGATGATCAGGTTAAAATCAGGTATTAATAACAGATAGATTCAATAAATTAATTAATTTTATTCCCGCTAACAATGAAGCACTTAAATTAAACTTCTGATCAAACCTGAATAATGAAAAAAATCAGCTTACTTCCAATTTTATTCTTTTCCTTTTTAATCGCACGTGCTCAGGCTCCTGTTGATTTTTATATCACCACCGGAACTGGTTCGCAGTATAACCTCGGAGCGATTGTTAAAACCGACGGACAGGGGAATAATCACCAGATAAAACCTTTTACGAAGTACAAGGAGCGCGCTTCTGTGTATGCCAACCCGATTGAACCGGTAACCGGTATCCTTTACGGGATGACTTCTTTAGGAGGAGATAACGACCACGGAGTGATTTGGGAATACAACATCAGCACCGAGGCTTACCGGATCAAACATTCTTTCGATAGTGTGAACGGGAAAAATCCGAACGGTTCTTTGGTTTTAGCTTCTAACGGGAAACTTTACGGAATGACGAAAAACGGGGGAGTTTATGATAAGGGAGTCATTTTCGAATATGACCTTGCTACCCAAAATGTTCAGAAACTCTTCGATTTCGGTTCCGCAAACGGTGAAGAACCAAAAGGAAGCCTGATCCAGGCAACTGACGGAAAATTATACGGAATGACCAGTTCAGGTGGTGCTAACGCCAAGGGTGTTATTTTTAACTACGACCTTTCAACAGGTATTTTTACCAAACTGATGGATTTTGACGGTACCAATAACGGTGCAACTCCTCAGGCAGATTTGTTCCAGGCTTCTAATGGGTTAATGTATGCTTTTACGATGTATGGCGGTGCTTCGAATTACGGAGTTATGTTTTCTTTTGATCCTGTGTCCTCTACTTACTCTAAAATCCTGGACTTGGTTTACGCAAGCAGAACTCCTATCGGATCATTTATTCAGTCAAGCACAGACGGGAAACTCTATGGACTTACCAAAAACCGTCTGATCAAATACACCCTTGCGACTTCGGCTATTGAAACCATTACTTCTTCTTTTACCCTTGACGGAACACCGGTTCAAAATGCCTACGGAGAAATTATGTTTTATTCCAGAACTGCGACCACCGGAAATATGTACGTAAACGGAGCAATCGCTAAATATAGCACCAACATTCAGGCAGTGGCTTATTTTGCCAGCGGGATCGGGCAAACAAATGATGGCTGCGGAACAATGCCTTGCAACGGGTTATTATTAGCATCCAATAATCGTTTATATGGGATTACAGGTCAGGATTCCGATTATCATGGCGGCGCGTTATTCTCTTACCAGGGATATGGAACTCAAATCAGGCCCGAAATCAGGTTCAGCGTCCAATCATTGGTAGGAAGCTCTACATCCAACCTGGTTCAGGTAGACCGCAAACTATACGGAATCGGAAGCGGAGGAAAATATAACGATGGGACCATTTACCGCTACGATATTGATACGGATAGCATCGAAGTGATGGTAGACATGGATATCTGGAATATGAATTCGGGAATGAATTCTATCGAAAAGAGCTTTGTATTGCATCCTAACGGGAAATTATATACCACTTATAACAACGGGAATTCTTTGGAATTATTCCTGCTGGAGTACGTTCCGGGCGCAACGACCTATACGAATGTGTACAATTTCCCGGTTAATACCAATACCATGGTGTCTACCACTGCCGAACTAATCGTAGGAGATGACGGACTGATTTATGGAGTTTCCGATTTTGGAGGTGCTAATACGTACGGAACATTATTCAGTTTCGATGTTACAACCGGAACATACACCCTTTTACATAGCTTCAGCAGTTACGATGGATTCCCTTACAAACATGCCGTGGTCCAGGCTTCCAACGGAAAACTATACGGAATCACTCCCGGTGATGTAAACGGTGCTGATGGATATATTTATTCTTTTGACCCGGCTACCAATACTTTCGAGGAGATCTATACCCTTAACGCCTTCAGTTATGCTATGGGATCGTTCGTTGAAGGCCCTGGTGGAAATTTATATGCCAGCTTCCGATACGGTGGACAAAACTATGACGGAGCTATCATTTCTTTGAACCCGGTTAATAATGCGATTCAGACTGCCTTCAGTTTCGAAGAAAATGTCACAGGATTCTATCCCAAAGCAGTATTCATGGGAACAAACGGAAAACTTTACGGATTCTCGGATAGTTACTCCCTGCGATTTTTCGCGGTAGATCCGCTGACAACACAACATGAACTAGTTTACAATTTCAATATAAATACGGAACTGAACTGCGGTAATTTTTATGGATATACTTCCGTTTGCCACGATATTTTTGTGACCTCTACGGTAGATTCAATCGATGTTTGCCCGTTTTCAACGTTTAATTACACCTCTACAGCAACAGGAGATTCCCTGGCTTTCCAATGGGTAAAAGATACGACGCTTCTTAGCGGTCAAACCGGAATCACCTTATCGCTTGCGAATTTCTCTCCGTCTGATACGGGAGCTTATTACTGTATTGTTTCCAATGGTTGTCGCGAAGTGATCAGCGATTCCTTGTACCTGACCATTTTACCACAACCAGTTATCAACGCAGGTACGGATCAGCACATTTGTAATGATTCATTGACGACTCTAACAGCTAGCGGAACCGGGGTTTCTTATGCCTGGTCAGGAGGAATTACAGATGGAACCGCTTTCTCAGTCACAGAGAATGCCACCTATGTTGTTACGGGAACGGATTCATTGGGATGTACAAATACCGATACTGTTACCGTTGCAATTACCCCGGTTGTCCACGCAGGATCTGACACTACTGTCTGTTACCTGACACCTGCAACATTTTACGGTTCGGGAGATGCTGTGAGTTATGTTTGGAACGATACCATCAATGACGGTGGATCAATCATCATTGACGCTACGCAACAAGTTGTTGTAAGAGGTTTTAATGCAGCCGGGTGTTCTTACACAGATACATTGACGGTTTTCATGGATACCTGCCAGATTGTATGGCCCGGAGATAGTGATAACAACGCCGAAGTTGACTTAAATGACTTCTTCAACATCGGGTTGAATTATGGTCAGACCGGTCTGCCTAGAAATACCATTTCAACTTTATGGGAAGCACTTCCTGCACCAATCTGGGATTCTATCATGAGCACAGGAACAGGAGCCGGTTTGAACATGGCTTATGCGGATTGCAATGGAGACGGAACTGTGGATGTTAGTGATACCGTTGCGGTTTACGACAATTTCGGTCAGTTGCATGCAAAACCTGTGCAGCAGGAAGAACAAAACCTGGATGAAGAAGCAAGTATTTATTTCAATTCGTCTGCAACAGCATACGGCGCGAATCAGCTGGTAACCATTGATATTTTAGCGGGAACGGCCGCTCTGCCGCTCGAAGATATTTACGGGCTTGGTTTTAAAGTCGGTTATACTGCAACAGGTATTGTTTCGGGAAGTCTCCAAATACGCATGAATGATGCGAATTGGTTGGGAACTGTCAACAGCAATGCTATTCGGTTGGGAGTTCCTTCGAATGATGACAGTCACTTCAGTTTGGCTTTCAGCAGAACAGATCATTCCAATGTTACGGGATACGGAATTATCGGACGAGTTAGTTTTCTGACATCTAACCTGAATGGAGCTGTGAATTTAACCGTTACGAATGCCGTTTCGATCGATTCTGCCGGTATTCAGTCAGATTTGGTTGCAGAAGATTATATGGTAACTATTGATCCCATGCTTTCGGTGTCCGATTTGACTGAAACATTGAATTGGACGGTTTATCCGAATCCATCGAATGGAGCTTTCTCTATTTCGGGCTTACAGCCGGAATTCAATTATTCCATCGAATTATATGATATGACCGGGAAGAAAGTACAAAAAGCATTAAAGGTTTCGAATCAAACTTCAGTTCAGGTAAATACGAATCTTCCATCCGGAAGTTATCTGATTGAAATCAGTACCGGAAATGCAATTTCCCGCAAGCAAGTGAGCTTTGTAGGTCATTAAACGAATAAAACAAAAGCGAAGCTTAGGCTTCGCTTTTCAATTATAAATGTCTTAATGATCAATTATTAAGCAATTGATCATTGTTAATCAATCCGTTTCACTTCCCAGGTTTTCAAATCCTCTTCCGGATAATCTCCCAAAGTATTCCAAATCTCCACACGCTCTATGAGCCCGTTTTTGAAATGAACCGATGTTTCCGCATGAATATTTTGATCTGAATTAATCAAGGCAACTTTCGATAACTCATGTTCTGCTTCACCGAAAGTTTCATACAACTGTTTGTCTGTTAACCAAAATTCTTTTGCAGCCTTCCTGTATTCGATGAAAATCAACAACCCGGTATCGGTGTGCTCGTATTCCACTTCTTCCAAATGCTCCAGTTGTTTGGTAATCTGCTCTTCGTACTTTTCACCTTTCAGTGTTTCGGTAATAATGTCCAATGTGAGTTTTGATTCGATCATGTTTCGTGTATTAAAAAAAGCGTCCCGTAAATACGGGACGCTTTCAATTATTAATTATCTAATTATCAATAATCAAGGGTATTCACTTGATCAGTTAGTAATTGATCATTGCTAATTACTTACCAGCGCGCTTACGATCTGTTTCTTTCAACAAGATTTTACGGATACGCAGGTTTTGCGGTGTTACTTCTACGTACTCATCACCCTGGATGTACTCCAGACATTCTTCCAATGAGAATACTTTCGGTGGTGCCAAACGCACTTTGTCGTCTGCTCCGGATGAACGCATGTTCGTCAACTTTTTCGTTTTCGTAACGTTCACACACAAGTCACCTGCGCGGGAGTTCTCACCGATTACCTGTCCTTCGTAGATATTTTCGTTCGGGAAAATGAAGAATTTACCACGATCCTGCAGGTTGTTCATGGAGAAAGGAATCGAAGTTCCCAATTCCAATGAGATCAAAGAACCGTTCTGACGTCCCGGAATTTCACCCTTGTATGGTTGGTATTCTAAGAAACGGTGTGTCATGATTGCTTCACCGGCAGTTTGTGTCAGCAAGTAGTTACGTAATCCGATAATTCCACGGGAAGGGATCAGGAACTGGATTACCATACGGTCACCTTTCGGCTCCATGTTCGTCATTTCACCTTTACGCTTAGTCACTGCTTCAACCGCTGTTCCGGAGTGTTCTTCCGGTAAGTCGATGGTCAATTCTTCAATCGGCTCACATTTCTGCCCGTCGATTTCCTTGATAATTACCTGAGGCTGCCCTACTTGCAATTCATATCCTTCACGACGCATAGTTTCGATCAAAACAGACAAATGCAATACTCCGCGACCGTAAACCAACCACTTATCTGCTTTATCTGTATCGTGCACACGCATTGCCAGGTTTTTCTCCAATTCCTTGGTCAAACGCTCCTGGATGTGACGGGATGTTACGAATTTTCCTTCTTTTCCGAAGAATGGGGAATCATTGATCGAGAATGTCATAGACATTGTCGGCTCATCCAATTCGATAGTTGGAAGCGGTTCCGGATTTTCGAAATCACAGATTACGTCACCGATCTCGAATCCTTCGATTCCTGTGATCGCACAAATATCTCCGGCCTGAACTTCCGTTACTTTCTTACGCTCCAATCCTTCGAATACGAATGCTTCTTTCACACGGTGTTTTTCTTGAGAACCATCGCGTTTTGCCAATACGATCTGTTGGTTTTCCTTCAATGTACCACGGTTCAAACGACCGATAGCGATACGACCTACGTATGTAGAGAAATCCAAAGATGTGATCAGCATTTGTGTATTTCCTTCTTCGATTTTACGCGGAGGGAAATAGTTCAAAATTTCGTCCAATAACGGAGTAATGGAATCGGTAGGCTGTTTCCAGTCTGTTGACATCCATCCGTTTTTAGCAGAACCATAAATGGTAGGGAATTCCAACTGCTCTTCGTTTGCGTCCAATTCGAACATCAAATCGAATACTTTCTCATGAACCTCGTCAGGAGTACAGTTGTCTTTATCTACTTTATTGATAACCAGCAATGGTTTGATTCCCATTGAAAGTGCTTTTCCTAATACGAAACGTGTTTGCGGCATCGGACCTTCAAAAGCATCCACCAACAAACAAACTCCGTCTGCCATGTTCAATACACGCTCTACCTCCCCACCGAAGTCGGCGTGTCCGGGAGTGTCGATGATATTGATCTTTGTTCCTTTGTAAGAAACGGAAACGTTTTTAGACACGATAGTAATTCCGCGTTCGCGCTCCAGGTCATTGTTATCCATGATCAATTCTCCTGTCGGACGGTCACGCTCATTGATTACCATTCCTGCCTCAATCATTTTGTCAACCAATGTTGTTTTTCCGTGGTCAACGTGTGCAATAATTGCGATGTTTCTAATTTCCATTTTTTGAATTATAAATTCTTTAATTATCAATTATCAAGCGAGATTCCGAAGTCACTCACTTGATAATTGATAATTGTTAATTACTTGTAGCTGTTTGAACTGAATTTACGTCCGCCTCCTGAAGAACGGCGATCTGAGCTTCCGCTGCTTCTGCGGTCACTTCCACCTGAACGGCCTTCGGATTTCCCATAGCTGGAATTTCCTCTGAAACCACCGGATGAACGACGCTCACTTCCTCCGAAAGATTTGCGCTCACCGAAACCTCCGGATTTTCCTCCTGAGAATCCGCCTTTGCGTTCTCCACCGCTTCTGCGTTCACCACCGTCTTTCTTCTGCGTGATTTCCACATTCACCGTGTGTCCTTCGTAATCAGCACCGTTTACTTTGGAAAGGATTGCTCCTTCGTCTGTTTTGTCTGCTTCAAAGAAGGAGAAGTTCGGCATCACATCGATTCTTCCGATAGATGCTGATTTCAAACCTGTAGAGTCACAGATCACACGCAATAAACCTCCCGGGTTCAATCCGTCGCGCTTTCCAAGACTTACAAAGAAACGTGTTCTGTTTCCTGAATCTCTTGGCCCGCGGTCTCCGCGTTCTCCCCTGTCGCTTCTTTCGAAACGGTCCTTGCGGTCAAAACGATCATTGCGATCTCCTCTTTCCTTGCGGTCTCCGCGCTCACCTCTTCCTGAAGACACGTTCAGATCTCCTGCACGGTCATAGTACTCGATGAAACGGTTAAACTCCGCAGAAACGAATTTTTTGATCACTTCTTCTTTCGACAAATCAGCAAAGTCTGCCATCATTCCTTCTAAGAAAGGCTCGATGTCTTTTTCCTTCACTTCTGTGTCTTTTACTTTTGCGATCAGTTTATTCAACTGGATTCCGCAAATTTCCTGAGCGGAAGGAATCAAAGCAGCAGTGAAATCCATACGGATCTGGCGCTCGATTGCTTTAATCTTGTAAGCTTCACGTGTGTTGATCAATACCAACGATTTCCCCTGGCGGCCTGCACGAGCTGTACGACCTGAACGGTGCGTGTAGTTCTCGATATCATCCGGCAGGTTGTAGTTGATTACGTGAGTAATATTATCTACGTCAATACCACGGGCTGCAACGTCTGTTGCCACCAACAACTGGATTGAACGCTCACGGAAACGCTCCATTACACGGTCACGCATTGCCTGCGATAAATCTCCGTGAAGCGGTTCTGCACTATATCCGTCTTTAGCCAATTTCTCGGCAACAGTTGCAGTTTCATTACGTGTACGACAGAATACCAATCCGAAAATCTCGGGGCTGGCATCGATCAAACGTTTCAATGCATCGTAACGGTCTTTTTCTTTCACCGAGTAGTAAATGTGCTCGATGTTCTCGTTACTTTGGTTTTTGTGTCCGATGGAAACTTCCAAAGGATCTGTCATGTAGTTCTTAGCAATTTCAGCCACTTCTTTCGGCATTGTTGCAGAGAATAACCACACACTTTTTGTATCAGGTGTTGCGTCCAGAATTTCATCGATGTCTTCTTTGAAACCCATGTTCAGCATTTCGTCAGCCTCATCCAATACTACTGTCTCAACAGTTTGCAGGTTTACGGCACGACGATTAATTAAATCCACCAAACGACCCGGAGTTGCAACAATAATCGTTGCTCCGCGCTTGATATCACTCATCTGACGACGGATATCGGTACCACCGTAAACGGCAACTACTTTAATCTGACGATCGAATTGAGCAAATGCTTCTAAGTCTTTGGAGATTTGTAAACACAATTCACGCGTTGGAGCGATGATTAAACCTTGTGTTTCAGTGGGGCGGTCTGTTACTTTGTGAATTAACGGCAAACCGAATGCTGCTGTTTTTCCTGTCCCAGTTTGAGCGAGTCCGACAAAATCGCTTTCTAATTGTAACAAGTGCGGGATCGCACTTTGTTGGATCGGAGTTGGTTCTGCAAAACCCATTGCTTCTATCGACTGCAGAACCTCAACTCTTAACCCGAGTTCTTTAAAGGTCATAAAATAAATCTAAAATTTGGCGCAAAGGTACGACCTTTTTTTCGATCGTTGTTAATAAAAATGCAAGTTATTGTTAATTAATTGAATAACAGCTGTAAACAGTAGGTATGCGGATTAATCGCGCGCCTACTGTTTTAGCGGCAAATCGACATTAATCAGGCTGTACAAAAAGTGCCTGACCGGTAATTTCATGAAAAGCAGGGATCTTGATTTTCTTCGCTTTTTTCGTATCTCCGTCTCCCAGTGATTTTTTCAAAGCTTCGTACTCCTTGTAGGTCATTTCAACAAACTTATAATCAATCGGATAATGGTGTAATTCAAAAAGAAGTACTCTTCGATAAACCGGTTGAAAAGGATGTTCCTGAATAAGAGAATCATAGAATGGTGAAATATCCAGTAATTCCTCTCGCTGGTCGATCAGGACCTGCATGGAATCTGCATCAACAGATGCTTTTCCGTTTCGCGCATTTTCCAGTGCCAATTCATCCAATTGTTGCATCAGGTTTACGAACAAGGTTATTTTTTTCTTTCCAACGATGAATATTTCCGCATCAAATTTCAAATCGACATCATTTGTAAACCAGATATGGTCTCCCTCCTCCGGGTCATCGAAGAACTTCAGGTCCGCCTGAGCCAATTCAATCGCATCTGCATGAGCTTGACTCTCCTTTAGGTAACTACTCACCTTAATACCGAGAAATATCGCCAATACCAGGATCGGTAAACTCCACGCGTACCACTTTCCGCGCGTCTTAATTTGTTCCGGATTTACCATTTTCATTAAACTCGGTGGAACATGGTACAACTGTTTGTCCATCACCAGGTCATAACGTTTCCCCATGGGAAAAACCGGGATGTAAAACAGGTGAAAGTAAGATTGCGCTACCTGGAAGGTTGCATTTGGAAATTGTTCGAGTTCCGGAAGGTTTAACTCCTGGAAAGTGAATGATTTAAGTCGGAAACGGTTCCAGCCGAAAAGAATTGTCATTTGAGAATAGTCTAATAATTTATTAGTACAAAAATAGAATAAAACCCAGTAGGTGCGCGATTAATCAGGATATATGTATTATTCGCACCCAAACCATTTTACAATAAAAACTTTATTATATTTTCCCATAAATGCACAAATGTTGGAGGCGCTTACCGGTCGCCTCTTACCCTGTAAACACTGTAAAATTTTGTATTTATACAGTTCAACGCGAGTGCGGTAGCCGAGCTAAAAATTTGCGCATTTGTGGGAGACATTAAGTCTGGGTGCGTATTGTGATTAATTCCCGATTAATCGCGCACCTACTATTTATGTATTTGCCCTAATCTCTTATCAATCGCAGCTTTCAAACAAACCGGACACATACAATCCGTGATATTTTCCATCGGCATGATCATGGGCAATTCGGCACACCAGCAGCCCTGTGTATAACAGGAAAAAGGGATTCCGCAGGTCACGCAGATTTTATGCTTTTCAAGCGCAGGAACTTCGTAATCGCCGTCCAGGGAAAGTTCAATTTTCGTCATATGAGACATTTCTTCGTGTTGAACAACTTCGTACTTATTCAGGGAAACACGTGAGCGATATCCCGGACCGTTTACTGCCATCGTATGGTATTCCCCTTTTTCTCCGCACAAATCCAATCCGTTTTCTTTTCCAAGAAGTTTGAATGTTTCTATTAATTCCGGATTGATCGTTCTGCCCACAACTGATTCGTTCAGCCAGGGAGATTTTACGAGTGTCAGAACTACTTCGAAGTGTGATTTCAACAAAAGATCCATCACCTCTTCCCGTTTCCTGTGCCATAACGGGAGAAAAACATTCAGCCCGGCAGCTGCCGCGCGATCACTGACCCAATTGGTGTTTCCGTGTACTTCTGAAATATCTCCCGAAACAACCCTTGAAATTCCCAGTTGATTTTTCAGTTTGCGCAATTGGATCTCGTAATTGGCCGCAAACGGTTCTTCGATTTCCAGCAGAAGGTGTGGAATTCCCAAAGATCTGGATTGCAGATCCATCCACGTTTTCGGATGCGCCCTGAATTCCGTCGATTTGGAATAGAACGTGACCAATGCCGTAATCTCATAACCTTCCTCCTTAGCCAAATGCAAAGCCAGGTTGCAGTCTTTTCCTCCCGACCAAAGAACAATCGCTTTTTCTTTCATTGATCCGAAGTTAGGAATATTGAGTCAGGACTCTGAATTATCAATTATGAATTATCAAGAAATTAAACCTTCTTGATAATTGAATCATTCATCATTGATAATTTATCATCGGATAACAAGCTTCGACCGCTCCACTACTTGATTGCCCGAATACACTTCCACCAGGTAAACTCCTGCAGGTTGTTCCAAATCCAGGTCCGTACTGTAATAGGTCTTCTTGCCAGATCTCTCGGCTGCTTCCAAACCGGACTGAAACACGATTTGTCCCAATTCGTTTTTGACAGTCACAGAGGATTCATCATCCGAAGTGTTGGAGAAATCAATATGTACTTTGCTGTCGGAAGACGGATTCGGATACACACGGAACTCTACTTCGCTCTGCGGGATGAATTTTAAAGCCAGTTCGTTACGGGTTCCGTCGAAATCCGTTTGACTCAATTTATAATAAGTAGATTCCTTGCCGTTCTTGGTATCCAGGAAGGTATACGTTTTTGCTTCAGTCGAATTACCGGCTCCTTTCACTTTCGCAAATTCTTTCCAATTGGTCCCGTCTGTACTGGTTTCAAGGGTGAAATAATCGTTCCGGCTTTCGGATTCTACCGCCCAGGTTAGCAAATTCCCGTTTTCTTTCTTTTCTCCTTCCAGATACAGGAATTCAACCGGAAGTACCGAAATGGTATTGTTGCAATGAATTTGCTGGTAAGGAATTCCAGGTCCCTGGATAATCAGATCAATGGAATTACATTGCATCGTTGCAACCGTTGCATTGGTACAGTTTACGTAAGGAGCATTGTAGCCATAAGCCGTTCCGTTGTGCGGAATAGAAGGATTGGTAGTCGTTACGGCAGAACCTGAACCTCCTCCCAAAGGCAATGAATAAGCTCCGTTTATTTGGTTGTTCACACAATAGATCAAAGCCTGAAGCGTGTACTGAGCCGCTGCTCCCGGTCCTGTAATCGAAATGTTGTAATCGAAATTCACGTTGTAGTTATATCCCCACGGACAATTCGAAGAACTGACCACGATCGTTTTAGGAATAATGGATACATTGACTACATATCCGTTTGCAGAAACAACGGAACATTGTGCATGTAACTGATTTACAAAAAAAAGGGAATACAGGCTTACCATGAAGCCCAGCATTGCTGGTTTCAGACTCTTACGCATTTCAGAAGATTAAATTCACTGCAAAAATACACCTTTATGCGTGCATCGGATTTTTAATTTCGACCAACAAACTAATATTCACGTTTAAACGAAAAGATGTACCAATAAAAAAATAGACCCGGGTAATTATTTGGTTAAAATTCCTGAAAATCAAGTTCTGTTTTTGTATATGAATTACTTGTAACCTATATTTAGTTGCAAGTATATATTTCTTATGAAAACGCTTTCTACCCGGATACTGGTAATTTTGTTCCTTCTTGGAACTCAATCCTGCAAAAAGAAAATTGCTGAACTTGAATACAAGGAACGCGGAACACTCATCGAGTATAATCTGAAAGGCACTATTCCCGAAAGTGGAATTGTACCGCGGATCAATGAATTCGACGCCCAGGATATTGTGCAGAACGGTGTGAATTATTATTCCATCACCTACCGGACGATCTACGAAGGAAAACAGATCAATTCCCGCGGGCTGCTGCTTGTTCCGGAGCATGTGGATTCTGCGTACCTCATTGCCTATTTTCACGGAACGCAAATCCCCATCAACTTAAGTGCTTTCTACGAATCCAAATACGAAACCCCTTCCAATTACGAAGGCCAGGGCAATAATTTCATCGAAACGCGCAACATTGGCCTGGCATGGGCTTCGGCGGGATACATTGTCTTTCTCCCGGATTACATCGGTTTCGGAGCTACCGAAAACAAAGAACATCCTTACCTGGCTTACGATGAATTGTTCAAATCCAATATTGACGGATTGTTGGCAGTAAAACAATTCCTGGCGGAAAAAGGAATTACCTACGACAATCGTTTATTCCTTTCGGGTTGGTCGCAGGGTGGCGGAGCTTCTCTTTCGGCACACAAATTTATCCAGGAACAATACGCTTCGGAATTTACGGTTACGGCAAGTTCATCATTGGCAGGGCCTTACAATCTAAGAGGTTTTATGGACGATATTCTTTCCAGGAAAGATGAAGAGTTGATTACCAACAATATTTTCTCCTGGGGACTTTACAGTCTGAACAAATTCAGCCCGGAATTGAAACGCCCGACTGATCAATTCTATTCCTACCCGGTTTATGATCAATATTCGGCCATCTTCACTCCTTCCCAAATTCCTTCACAGACATTCAAAGCATATTTTCTTGCCAACATTATTGACGGCTCGGATGCAGCCATGAACCAGGTCATTAACCGCAACACATTCAGCAGTGGCTGGAACCCGGTCGGGAAAGTCTTTTTGCACCACGGTGATGCGGACGAGATCGTTTATTATTACAATGCTACAGATGCTATGGAAGGACTTGGCAACGCCGGCGGAGATGTCACGCTGTACACCTATTTAGGAGGCACGCACCTTTCCGACGTGGGGCTTTACACCCAAAATACGCTCAACGATTTTAATGCGTTAAAATAAACCCATGAGAACATTCAGCCTGTTTATACTTATTCTCTTTTCCGCATCAGCCGGATTATTCGCTCAAAACACCCTGCGTCCGAATATTTATTTCCGGAACATGCATTATTACAATACTGCAGCCGGAATAGAAGACACTTCTTCCCGTGCATCATTCGGAGCCTATGCGAAGTACAAATACGTTCCTGCTGAAAATGACGAAGTGTGGGTAAAACCGGTAAACCTCTACTTCAATCACATTTACAACCTGAACGCCAAGAATTCGGTCAATGCCTCATACATCTACGACGGGTACTCTTTTTACAGCCGGAATATTATTTACCTCGGGTATACGCGCATGTTCCGCTGGGGAAAATCCAGCAGGCTGAACCTGGGTGCACGAACAGTATTCAACTTCAATGCGATCAATTGGGACAAACTGGGGCAAATTTCCTCCCCGCCTTCGGCCCGGCTCAAACTAAATGCCGACCTGGATCTCGGCATTCAATACCAGGTAAAAGGGTTAACGTTGGGATTCGCAACCAAAAACCTTTTTGCAAGTTCGGTCAAAGTAAATGGATTAGACCTGATCAAAGACCAGCGGGAAATTTACGGGAACCTTTCCTATAACTTCGGATTGTTTAAACGCAAAGTCGAATTGGCGCCTTTCTTCCTGTTTTACAAAGAACGGAACTGGAACGTCGACGCAGGTTTAAACCTGGGACTCTTCCAGAAAGTGAGCGTTTCCTACGCCATGCGTATTTTGGAGCTTCGGAACATTTTTGCCCTCCGGGGAAATATCGGGAAGCATTTCCAGGCCGGGGCGTCTTTCGACTACTCACTCATTTTCAGTGACTACAACATGGATTTATTGGTATCATACCGCTTTTGACAGCAAAAAACAATTCATTTCAATTATTTCGTGATTCTTCTAACAAAGCGGAAAGATGTGTCTGATTTTTTCGTTCGGGCAACCTTTTCTGAACAAAAACCGTCTGTTAGTGAGTCAGGAATGATTATCTTTCCTACAGCATTGACCGGATAGAACACGCTCTTCAACATTCGTTATTTCCTTTTTTCCAAACTAACGGATTTAATAACAGTAAGTTGAGAACTATTATTTTGAGCCCTACGCTAAACCCGAATACTACAGCGAAAAAAAGACTTCTTCGCCTGTCCAACTTTTTGTGGTTTCCCGCGTCTTTATCCTGTAAAATCGCTAATACCATGAAGCTAATCATCATTATTTGCTCACTTTGTTTTTCGGTATCCTGGAGCTGGTCCCAAACCTGGGGAGCCAGTACATTCAGCCAAACGACCAACGAAGCTGTAGATATCGAGCTAAATACCGCCAATGAATCCTACGTTGCAGGTTACTTTTCCGGGCAAACATCTTTCGGGCCGTCTACTTCCCTTTCAGGCACACAGGGAAACACCGATGCTTACGTTGCCAAATATTCGGCTTCAGGAGCAATCATCTGGATAAAGCAATTCGGAGGATTGGGAGCGGACCGGGCTGTTGACCTGGCAGTTGGGCCCGATCAGAACATCGTCGTTACCGGTTCGTTTTTCGGAAGCGTTAGTTTTGGAAGCACCACGCTTGTTTCCAGTTCCAATTCCAAAGATATTTTCATCGTAAAACTGGATCCTGCAGGAAACGTACTCTGGGCAAGAAAAGAAGGAGGAAGTTCACCCGACAACTCTTATAAAGTAACTGTCGACAATGCCAATAATGTCATCCTCACAGGTGAATTCCAGGGAACGGCAACTATCGGTGCCAATACTTTCACCAGCACAAACGATGTAAATACCGGCCAGCCTTCTTTTGACTTGTTTATTGCCAAATATACTTCCGCCGGAGCACCCGTTTGGTCTTTGAGTGGAAATGCGAACCTGGACGACCGGGGACTTTCCGTAGCGGTTGATGCTTCGAATAACATTTTCTTTACCGGGCAGTTTTCCAATACCCTCACGTTTGCATCAAATACCTATGTCAATAACGGGATAAATGTCGGGTTTCTCTGTAAACTGAATCCTGCAGGACAGGTCCAATTCATGAACTTAATGAAAGCCGGCTACGTGATGCCTTACGATGTGGAAGTCAACCAGAATAACGAACCGATCGTTGTGGGGGATTTCCTGGGAAACATGCTTTACTACGACATCAATGGCAGCAACAGCATCCAAAATCCTTATGACAAACAGATTTTCGTACTGAAAACGAGCAATCCCGGTCAATACATCTGGAACAATACACTCGGATCGGACAATGAACTTTCCGCACGAACCCTTTCCATTGACCCCGGAAACAGCATATACGTAACCGGTTATTTCAAATGTGATCTTTCCCAAATACAGGACAGCACGGAAACTTTGTTTAATTCTGTCGGGTTCAGAGATCCTTACCTGTTGAAAGTATCCAACAGCGGCTCCCGCACCTACATCAAACAATTCGGAAGTAAACTGGACGATGAAGGAAAAGGCGTTGCGGTGAAACAAAATGACAATCCGCTGCTTTGCGGAAGTTATACGGATGATTTGAATTTCCTTCCGGTAGCAGCTTCCCTCGGATACGACAATTTTACGTTCAATCCCTATTTGGCTATGGAACCTTATCATGTTTACTTGGTGGGGGATCAAAGCCGGAACTCTTTTTTAAGCAACCAGGTGAATGCCAATTACGGGAACTACAACTATTATTCCGTACCGACTTCCGATTCTCTGGCAGGATATCTCAGTGCATACGAGGCTGCTAATTATGTCACACTCTCTGCAAACGGAGATACCGTTCATTTTTGCAGCGAAGCGGAATTGTACTACCGCACATTGACATACCCGCATTTCGGGCCAAGCTACACCAGCACCTGGTACGACGGAACCCATACACAGACAAACATCATTTCTGCAACTGGCACGTACTGGATAGAGCACGAGCGCGACGACGCCTGTTACATGGATATGGACTCCATATACGGAATCAAGGAAACTATTCCGGATCTTCCTTTTTTAACGGACGATCATGGTATCAATGTCAATAACCCCGGGCCGCAATACAACAACTATCATTTTTGCTACCCGGAAGGCGCAATTATCAACTACACCAACATCGATCCCGGAACAACTATCACAACAATCGGGAACGTAGTTTCGTTCAGTGGCCCGGGACCGCATACCCTGAACCAGGAATACCAGTATTTTGTACAGGCTGTCAATCAATATTGTATCAATATCGGAAGCTTTACATTTGAACAGGACGTTGCAGAAGAGCCCGACAGCATATCGCTTTCCATTGCTATGAATACACCCGTTCCTACTGGCGACTCCATTGTTGTTTGTCAGGGTATTCCGGTAGAATTTCATGGAATCGATCTGATCGTCAATCCGCTTGGAAATTTCTCCCCGATGGTTTCTCCTCCGATCGACACGGTGATCTGGACCATTAACGGCGCTTCGTTCATCAACTACGATACCGCTGCAACTATTTTCACACCGGTATCTACAGGCTGGTACACCGTTACCATCAAGGTTGTCAAAGGTTACGACAACTTGTGCGGTTTGGATACCACTGTTTATACTGCCACCCGCCAGTTCTACATCAAGGTCAATCCGAATCCGAGCTGGGGAACAACTATTACGGGATCCAGCCTGCTCTGCCCGAATGAATCTACTTTCCTGGTTGCCACCAACCCGAATCCCAACTTAAACTGGTCGGGTTCCAATATTTTGTGGAGCAACAATGCGGATAGTATTGAGGTCAATGCTCCGGGATGGTACAACTACTCCGGATCACTAACAGATTCCCTCACGGGCTGTAGTTCCTTCCTGAGCTTCAATCAGTATGTAGGAGTAAAAGTAGCTCCGAACATCACTTCTCCCGGAGACGCCGTTATTTGTCCTTCCGATTCATTGTTGATGACTGTTCCCAACCTGTTTACCTCATACATGTGGTTCGGTTCGAACGGAGATACTTTGTCTTTGACTTCCCAATGTTATACCGACCAGATCGGAAGCTATGTGTGTAATGTAACGGATGCCGACGGATGTGTTCTAACTACTCCTCCGTTTGAGGTATTCGAATACTCCACTCCTTCTATCGCTGTTTCACCGGGCGCAACTATTTGCGACAACCAACCGGTAGATATCCAGATCAGCTATTCGGGGAATGCTACTTTCCAATGGAACAACGGGTCAACGAGCGATCACATTACCACAAGCACGCCCGGAACTTACATCGTACAAATTACCCAGTGCGGAATCACCACTGCGGATACCGTAGTCATCATAAACGGTTCGTTTACAGCCTCCATTTCTGTCAGTGATTCGATCCTCTGCTACGGAGACACGGCTATTTTCACCGGATCGTATCCGGGAGGAACCTACGAATGGATGAACGGCGACATTTCCGGAAATTCATACAGCACGGTAACAGACGGCACTTACTCTGCCCTGGTAACAAACAGCGCAGGCTGTACGGCACAAACAAATGCCATCACGGTAACCAACGTTCCGGGAAGTGCGCCGCCAACGATTCCTTCACAGACCATTTGTCCGGGAGACAACGCAACACTCACCAACTCCAATACGATTATCTGGTATTCACTGGACACAACACCTGTTTTCACCGGAACAACGATCAATTTGACCAATGTGCAGCAGGATACGAATTTCCTCATCTCTAATACAGCGCCGAACAGCGTTTGCGGATTCAGTTATTCCCTGGTATCGGTAATCATTTCGACTCCACCGATTGCAGTAGCCATTTTGGGCGATTCGAACCTGTGTATCAATGAAGACGGTGTATTCCACGTAAACACAACGGATGATGTGGAATGGTTTTCCAATGGCGTTTCCTTAGGTTCTGCCAACCCGATCACCATTCCGTTTGCCACCCTGAATGCGAATCATGTATTCTCTGTGGAATTGTCCAATGCCTGCTTCACGACCATTCAAACAGACAGCGTCCGGATTATTTCTCCCGCAGTGCTGAACCTGGCTGACGATACACTGAATGTTTGTTACTTCGACTCCGAAATTGCTCATTTGACCAATAGCAATCTCACTTCGGTAGTTTGGACGGGCAGCTTCGGAACAATCACGAACGACGAATTAACGGTTTACGGAAACCAGACTTATACGCCGATTACCGTAACTGCTGTCGATGAATTTGGCTGTCAGACGCAAAGTGCCACGTTGATTGTAAATACGTCTGTTTACGACCTGACTACCAGTATCAACTTCCCGAATTATTGTCCGGGAACAAGCGGAAATCTGAGCGTAAACACTACTTCCGACAGTGTGTTTTGGATCACTCCATTCGGAAACTCAGCAAACAATCCGCTTGCATTTACTTTGAGTCAGCAAAACTCCGGGAATTTCTACCTAAGAACCTGGGATGACATGGGCTGTGTTTACCTGGATACGGTTTTTGTTCCCCTATCACCGGTTCCGAGCCTGGACATCTTACCGGATACGGTTTTCTGTGCAAACGATGTGTTTACCTTCCATTTCCCGAACGATGCCAATTCCTATTACTGGACAACCTACGGAACGAGTAATTATATCCCGATTACCTTTAACCAGGAACTGATCCTGAACGTAGTAACTCCGGAAGGGTGTGTCGGTTCTGATACGATGTCTCTAAACGTTGTAAACTGCGACGATGATCTGCCGAATATCATTACACCGAATGGCGACGGAATCAATGACTTCTTCATTATTGATGATGCTTATTCACAATTGGGCAATACCATCATCATTATCAATCGCTGGGGGAACATCATGTTTGAAGCAAGTCCATACCTGAACAATTGGGATGGCGACGGAGCTTCGGACGGAGTTTATTTTTATGTTTACTACCCGAAAGGCAGAGAAGAAGAACCGCGCAATACGAAGCAGGGCTTCATTCACGTAGTCGGGAAAGATTAAGATTAAACAATGGCAATTTCATTAAAAGGTATGCGCAAAATAACCGTTAACGGGGAAGTTTTTCTTTGGAAAATCCGCAAGAAAATTTCCCATAACGAAGCGCATAATGAGGATCAGGCAATTCCGGTTCAACACATCTCCGGCGGACAGGTATTGTTTATTTCTGTCGGATTTACGCGTGCTTACGGAGGCTATATCAACGAATCTCCTGAAAGTGTGACTCCCGAAATGATCCGTCCTTTGATTGAACAAGCCATTCAATTGGGGTGGAACTACCAGGAATCCGGAAATGCTATCCGGTTGACTCATGATTCACTGGTAAGAGATACTAAATACGGGCTTCCCGATTGATAAAGATGCCCGAAGCATTGGAATACCAATTTTTGAAGCCCGGCAACGAACTGGCTGATTTCGTAGATAGCTTCTGGCGATTGGAAAATCATTCCGATTCCGGAAAAGAAATCATCGTAGTTCCGGACGGCCGGGTGGATTTATTTATTTCACATTCCAAAGAACAGGGATTTCACATCACGCTATCCGGATTGGAAAGCGAACCGGAATGTGTCATTTTTGAAGCTCAAACACGCATTTTTGCCATCAGTTTTAATTTATTGGCAGTCGAATATATCCTCGAGCAACCCATTTCTTCTATACTCAACGGGGTTTCCCTGTTACCTGTCGATTTTTGGGGTTTCAAACCCGAAGATCTTTCAGATTTCGACGCATTTTGCACTAAATCATCCCGGATTATTTTAGAAAATCTTCAAAAGAAAACCATTGATCCACGCAAACAAAAACTTTTCGAATTAATCTATGCCAATAAGGGCGAATATACCGTTCACGAATTATCTGAAGCAGTAAACTGGAGCGAACGGCAAATCAATCGCTATTTCAATGACCGATTCGGAATATCCCTCAAAAGCTATTCGACCATTCTTCGTTTCAGGGCTTCCTTTTCGCAGATTAAAGAAGGAAAACTATTCCCGGAGCAAAACTTTACCGACCAGGCCCACTTCATCAAAGAAGTTAAAAAGTTCAGCGGGGTAACTCCGAAAGAACTGCATAAAAATACCAACGACCGATTTATACAATTTTCTACCCTGCACCGGAAGTAATTTTGGGTTATCAAACGGAAAGATCAAGGTTGTTCTTTCTGAAAACTAAAAGTCATGTTACTTGAAAATAAACAAATCGCTATTATCGGCGGAGGCCCCGGGGGATTGACTCTTGCCAATCTGTTGCAGCAAAAAGTATTAATGGTTCGTGTATACGAACGCGATGAGAACAAGCATGCACGTGTACAGGGCGCAACACTGGATTTACACGAAGAATCCGGGCTGGAAGCACTGAAACGCGCCGGGTTAACGGATGCATTTTATGCCAACTACCGTCCGGATGCCGGGAAAATGCGGTTGATCACCAAAAACCTGGAGATCAAATTAGATGATCACGCTGAAACAGCTGACGCAACAGATGTCACAAATCTTCGTCCGGAAATTGATCGTGGGCCGCTCAGACAAATCCTTCTGAGTTCACTCCAGGAAGAAATCGTAGTTTGGGATGCTCATTTCACTTCCCTCGAAGCAGAAAAAGACGGCTGGAGAATTCACTTCCGGAACGGAACCAGCGCTTATGCCGACCTGGTAATTGCCGCCGACGGGGCAAATTCCAAAATCCGCAATTTTGTTACGGATATCCGGCCGGTTTACTCCGGAATCTCCATTGTAGAAGGGAATATTTACCATGCTGCCAAAAATGCTCCCAAACTTTGGGAAATCCTAAAAGGCGGGAAAGTCTTTGCTTTCGGAGATGACCAATCGATTATCCTCAGTGCAAAAGGAGACGGAAGCATGTCTTTTTATACCGGCTGTAAAGTCCCTGAAAACTGGGTAACTGCTTCTGGTATTGACTTTTCGGATAAACATTCCGTACACAACTGGTTCAAAGAAGCATTCGGTTCCTGGGACCTGACCTGGCAGGAACTATTTGAAAGTGATGAATTATGGTTTGTGCCAAGACCGCAATACCATTATCCGCTTGATCAGGCGTGGGAAGCTCATTCCAATATCACATTGCTTGGTGATGCCGCACATCGCATGCCTCCTTATGCCGGAGAAGGTGTAAACATGGCCATGCAGGACGCCTTCGAATTGTGCGATTGCCTGACGGATCCTCAATTCCCCGACCTGAAAAGTGCCATCGGAGCATATGAAAAACAGATGCTGAAACGGGCGTCAGAAGTGACTCAAATAACTTTGGACTCAACCGAAATACTCCATTCAGGAGATCCGATCAAAAATATGATGGATTTGTTTGAAGGTGCTAAAGGCTAAAGACGTTCAATCGTTCAACAAGTTTTAAACAGTTCAAAAGTTTAAGGAATTCAATTTGAACATTTGAACATTTGAACATTTGAACATTTGAATTATTCGGACGGAACATTTGCTAAATATTTCATTAAATTGCTTTGAATTGAACTTATGGAGAAAAAAAGCATACAAATCGAACGGCTGGTATTTTTCAGTGATGCTGTGATTGCGATCGCCATTACTTTGCTGGCACTGGACATTAAGATCGAACCTTTGAAGTCCGGGCATTTGCATTTCTCAGATTTGTTGTCGGAATGGCGTACCTTTCTGGCTTTCACCTTGTCGTTCCTGAATATTGCCAACTTCTGGAAAACGCACCATTCGTTCTTTGCGTATATCCACAAAATGGACGAACGGTTATTGTCGAATAATATTCTGTGGTTATTTTTCATTGTACTTCTCCCCTTTTCCACCACGCTGGTAAGCGGTTATTTTTCAGATACAGCAGCAATTTGTACTTACAGTTTGAACCTTTTTCTCATTTCCGTTTTCCAGAACAATATCTGGGATTACAGCAGCCGGAAAGGCTTTCACAACAAGGAACTGATTTCCGAAGAAGCTGTTTCGAGGTTCCGCTTGTTCTGTAACCTGGATATGCTGAATGCGCTGGTTGCCGTCGGGCTTTCCTTTGTCAGTCCGGTTATAGCTTTCATATTGCTTTTCACCAAGCTACCGATGATCCTGATCGTAGGAATATTCCACCGGAAAAAATTCAGGACGGAAAGGGAGAAAATGATCCGTGCGCGGCGGCTGGCAAAACCGGTCAGGTCGAAAAACAAGGCTAAGTCCGAAGAACCAACAGATTCAAATTAGCATCCTGGTTTTAACGAACTCCGGCAACGCTTGCTGGTATTTCAACGCCATTCTTGCGTAAACGTTTTACCACCAACAGACAGATGATACCGATACACAGCCAGATAATGTCAACCGAGAAAATTCCGTATTCTCCCTGGCTGAATGTTCTCCAAAACCAATTTCCGGAACTAACTCCGTTTACCACCGGGATGATCAAACCCAAAATCCCCCCGGTTAGCAAACAGAATTTATTGGTGAGTCCTTTGTTCCGTTTCCAGGAAAGTACAATACTCAACACCAGCCAGCCCAGGAAAAAACTGTAGTTTAAAATGGATTCCCGTGATCCTGACAAAGTTTCCGGAAGGACTTTTGAAAGAATAAAACTTGCGGCTGTAATCGGCAGCATGGACAAACAAATGGCCAGGTAAATCGCCCCGACAAGCTCATTGTATCGTCTTTTTTTCTCCGTGATATTTTTCTTGTTTCGTGCTTCCAGCCAGATTAGAACCCCGGAAATGATCACGAAACAAGTCAGGAAAGCCATCAGGAAATAAATGATTTTCAGGAAGTAGGTACTGAATGTGCCGATATCTCCGAATTGTGCATAGTGCAATCGTCTCACTGAAGACCAGACATCGTCGTAATACCCCATGTTTCCCGGAGCCCGGGCCTGGAGTTCTTTACCCGTTTCCGCCTTAAAAGTAACAGATCCCTGACCTAAGAATCGCTCGCGAATACTTTCGGAACCGCTCACCTCCACTTTCATAGTCTGACTTCCGTAAAATGCAATGTGCAGCCTGTCTACTTTAAAATCAGGCCATTTACCGGCAGTTTCTGCAACCAGTTTGTTGTAATCCACTACATAAGTCTGCTTCTTTCCAAGCGTATCGGCAGAAGTGGTTTCCCGGATCACATCATCGTACATTTTTTCCGTGTCTCCGTTATAAATCCACAGTGCATTGGAACCCGCCACCACGATTCCCAGTCCAAACATGGAACCTGTCAGCGCATAAATAAACTGGAAAGGAAGCCCGATGACCCCAAGTGCTGTATGTGCATCCGTCCAAACGGTTTTCAGCTTTTGTCTCGGCCTGAATACAAAGAAATTTGAACGGATCTTTTGCCAATGAACCAAAATACCCGTCACAATGGCCAGGAAGAAGAACAAAGCAACCAGCCCGGAAATGTAATAGCCTATCCGGTCCAGCTGGTAATAAAAGTGAAGCAGGTACAACAATTCTCCCAAACTGAAAGAGCTCTCGTGGCTCATCAACGTATAGTTTTCCGGATTTACCTCGTACTCATAGGCCAATTTTCCCAGGGAATCGGTTTTCGGATCTTCCGACCCTGAAATGTAAACGGCTTGTTTATCCGATGTTCCTTCGGAATAGACGTAGACATTCCTTCCATAAAGTGAGGGTACGTTCTTTTCAATCGAATCCAGGATCCGGTTGTAATCAGTCTTTTCCGATTTGACTGCAGCCCGTTTCTTGTCTTCATACTTTCCGCTTTCCCACTCGCCTATTTCCTGGCGAAACAAAGCAAATGCACCGCCGAAAAAAATAATGAACAGTCCCACGGTTATGGTAATTCCGCTAACGGTATGTAAATGAAAGAAGATGTTGTAGTTTCTATTATTCATGGAACTAAAAAATGAAGATCAGTTTCTTCCGAAATGAATGAGCACGTAAAGAGCGATTAAAACAAGGACGTAGTACAACCAGCATTTCCATCCATTCTCAAACAGAAAAGGAAGGATCATCAACGTAATCCATACCGGGAACAAGGCATAAACTGATGTAATGACTGCAGTTTTGTAATCCGGGAGCCAGAAAGCCAGGGCTGCAAATAAAAAAGAAGTAACCAGCAAACTGCCGATGATTGCCGCCGTTACTTTCGCGAAACGCTGCCAACCCGAAGAAAGGTATTTCTTATTTGCGGGCATGGGAATGAGTTTTAGACTGTTCTTTTGTCAGCAAGGGGCGCAGCAAAATAATCAAACTTGCCAGCAGCATCAGGCAAACCAGGTCGTAAAATAAACCGCCTGCAAAACCAAAAAGAAATAAGTACCCCGCTAGGGTAATCCCGATCAGAAAACCTCCCGAACTCAAGGAAATCCTCCGCTGTTTACGAATCGATTGTTCCCAGGAAAAAAGCGTATAGGTTGTTTTACCCGAATTTGTATAAATCAGGTAAAAACCGATGAATTTCAATAAAAAGAGACCAAAAACCATGTATTGCAATTCGGCCGGGCACACCCGCGACCAATTTGCCCGCAAAACTACTTGTTTGATCAGTTCTGTTCAATACCTGAATTGAGGTATCTGTATAGCATAAACCACTTTAAAAAGGGTATATCAAGGTTGTAATAATTAGCAATTATTAATTATCAAGTGAATCCTGATGGAATAATTCCCCTTGATAATTAAACTATTGATAATTGCTAATTATTTTCTACTTTAACTCCATGAAAAACAGTGACTACTTATTGAACCGGGTATTTCTGCTTGCACTATTTTGGTTGCTTTTCAATGATTTTTATTTGAAGGAAGCGTTTCCTTCTTTTTTGAGCGGAAAACTTTCGGATGTTGCAGGTTTGATTGTCTTTTCATTGTTCTTCACCTTTCTTTTCGGAAATAGGCTTAAATCACTCGTTTTTATTACCACAGCACTTCTTTTTAGCTGGTGGAAGTCTTCCCTTAGCACCGGATTTATCGAAAATTGGAACGCAGGAATTGCTTTTTATCCGCTCCAACGCACAATCGATTATACCGACCTGTTCTGCCTGATTATCCTTGTGCCGGTTTATTATTACGAACCGGTCAAAATCCGGTTCGTACACCAACGGATCGCTGTTCCGGTGTTATTGCTGGGAGCTTTCGCCATTGCCGCGACCTCGAAAGCAAAAAACCTTCAGGCGTATAGTTCTTCTACCTACTACAACGTACAGAAATCATTTACGCTCAAAATGACCCACGCAGCGTTTTTGAAAGAATTGTCTTTAAGCAATATCACTGTCGAAAAAAATCCGAATGCCACTCCACCTTCGAAACCAGGTGATCCTCATGCCTATATTCTAAAGAATTTTACCATCAGTGCCAATATGGTCGTAGAATCGATGTACATTTCTGTCAAAGAGAAGAGAAATGGGATCAAACTTACCATTCATTCGGCAGCGTTAATTGAACACCCGGCAGGAACGACCAAAGAGGTCCGTAAAACAATTGCCGGCCAATCGAAGGAGTATTTTTCGGTTACGGCGGATTAAAAACCAGTAGGCAAGCGATTAATCGCTTGCCTACTGGTTTAAATATCAATTCACTTCTTCATAATCGACATCCTGGACATCGCCTTTCGGGGCCGATTTGGAAACCGAGACTTTCCCGAAGTTCTTCAGCTTCTCATTCCGTTCCTTCACAAACGCTTTTTCACGTGCCAGATCCGCACGCTCTTCGTCCAGGTTTCGTTTTGCGATCATCACACGTCCCAGGAACCGGAGCAAAACCAATGCCCCGAGTATCATCAACGCGGTTTTGAATAAACCGGACAAGCTCGCTTCGACGATCATTTCTGTTGTTTACTTAGATAAGTGCATATTTCTTTCCGAATAGATCTTCGTAAAGAACGGGTCCTTCAAATTTTTGATAAAGCGGATCGCTTCACCGGTCGATTTCATTTCAGGTCCTAATTCTTTCTTCACATCCGGGAACTTCTCGTAAGAGAATACCGGGATCTTGATCGCATATCCTTCTTTTTTCGGGTTGAAGTTAAAGTCTTTCACTTTCTTCTCGCCCAACATCACTTTCGTGGCATAGTTCACATACGGCTCATCATAAGCTTTCGCTATGAAAGGCACTGTACGCGACGCGCGAGGATTCGCTTCAATCACATATACTTTGTCGTCTTTGATCGCAAACTGGATATTGATTAATCCGACTGTTTTCAAAGCAACTGCAATTTTCTTTGTAATGTCTTCGATTTGCTGCATCACGAAATCTCCGAGGTTATACGGAGGAAGTACCGCATAGGAATCTCCCGAGTGAATTCCGGCAGGCTCAATGTGCTGCATCACCCCGATGATGTATACGTCTTTTCCATCACAGATCGCATCTGCTTCTGCTTCGATCGCTCCGCCCAGGAAGTGATCCAGCAAAATCTGGTTGCTACCCATTTCGTTGATGATGTCCACCACGTGGTGCTCCAGTTCTTCTTTGTTGATCACGATCTTCATTTTCTGGCCTCCCAATACATAAGAAGGGCGAACCAATAACGGGAAACCAAGGTCGTTCGACAGTTCAATGGCTTGTTCGGCACTTTCCACTACCCCGTATTTCGGGAATGGAATGTTGTGCTCTTCCAATACTTTGGAAAAACGCCCGCGGTCTTCAGCCAAATCCAATGCTTCGAAACTTGTTCCTAAGATCTTAATGCCGTAACGCTCCAGCTTTTCTGCCAGTTTCAACGCGGTTTGTCCTCCCAGCTGAACAATCACCCCTTCCGGTTTTTCGTGCTGGATAATATCGTAAATGTGTTCCCAGAAAACAGGCTCGAAATACAGTTTATCTGCCGTGTCGAAATCCGTAGAAACCGTTTCCGGGTTACAGTTGATCATGATCGTTTCGTAACCGCATTCTTTTGCAGCCAGTACTCCGTGTACACAAGAGTAATCGAATTCAATTCCCTGTCCGATACGGTTCGGTCCTGAACCCAGAACCACCACTTTTTTGCGGTCGCTTACCGTACTTTCGTTTTCGTATTCGAAAGTGGAATAGTAATAAGGAGTTTGTGCATCGAATTCCGCTGCGCAGGTATCTACCAGCTTGAATACGCGCTTGATTCCCATTTCCGAGCGCTTGTTGTGCACTTCAGATTCCAGGCATCGTAATAAATGTGCGATCTGACGATCCGCATATCCTTTTTGCTTCGCTTCGAACATCAAATCCTTCGGCATATTTCCAAGGTGATATTTCTCAATGCGTCGCTCCAATTTGATCAGGTCCTCGATTTGTTTCAGGAACCAGGTATCGATGCGTGTTTTTTCGAAGATCGTTTTGAACGGAATTCCCAGTTTAATCGCATCGTATACATGGAATAAACGGTTCCAGCTCGGATTTTCCAACGAGTGCAGGATCGCATCCTGGTTCGTCAGTTCTTTTCCGTCAGCCCCCAAACCGTTTCTGTTGATTTCCAGGGACTGACAAGCTTTTTGTAAAGCTTCCTGGAACGAACGTCCGATTCCCATTACTTCACCTACGGATTTCATCTGAAGTCCGATGCGGCGGTCGGTTCCCGGGAATTTATTGAAGTTCCAGCGTGGTATTTTAACGATTACATAATCCAAAGTCGGCTCAAATAAAGCGGAAGTTGTCTTTGTAATTTGATTGCTTAATTCATCCAGGTGGTAACCGATTGCCAGTTTCGCAGCGATTTTGGCGATCGGGTAACCGGTTGCTTTGGATGCCAATGCGGATGAACGGGATACACGCGGGTTGATCTCGATGGCAATAATATCTTCCTGCTCATCTGGTGAAACCGCAAACTGTACGTTACATCCTCCTGCAAAATTCCCGATAGAGCGCATCATTTTGATCGCCATATCGCGCATTCTCTGGAAAGTAGTATCTGACAAAGTCATTGCCGGTGCAACTGTAATGGAATCTCCTGTGTGAATTCCGATCGGGTCGAAGTTCTCGATGGAACAGATAATCACTACGTTGTCGTTAGCATCGCGCAATAGCTCCAATTCATATTCTTTCCAGCCGATCAGGGCTTTGTCGATCATTACCTCGTGGATCGGTGACAATTGAAGTCCTCGCTCCAGTAATCCGTCAAATTCCTTCGGATCATACACGATGGATGCTCCCGAACCTCCCAGGGTATAAGAAGGGCGGATACACAACGGGAATCCGAAATCCTGTGCAATTTCTTTTCCTTCCAGGAAAGATTTCGCAGTAGCCTGAGGCGCCATTCCCACGTCGATTCTTCCCATCAACTCGCGGAATGCTTCACGGTTCTCGGTGATTTCAATCGCAGCGATGTCAACACCGATAATGTTCACACCGTACTCTTCCCAAATCCCCATTTCATCACATTTGATAGCCAGGTTCAGGGCAGTTTGTCCTCCCATTGTTGGCAGTACAGCATCAATTTTGTGTTTTTTCAGAATTTCAACGATGCTTTCTGGTTCAAGGGGTTGCAGGTAAACATTGTCAGCAACGACCTTATCTGTCATGATCGTAGCCGGATTCGAGTTGATCAATGTTACTTCAATACCTTCCTCGCGAAGAGAACGTGCGGCTTGAGAACCTGAGTAGTCGAATTCACATGCTTGACCAATAACGATGGGACCTGAACCGATGATTAGTACGGACTTAATGGAATTGTTTTTCGGCATTATGCGCTTTTTAAGAGTTCAATTTGTAATTTTTGTAATCAAATCTTTGCAACACGGTAAATGGCTCTACCTATACTACAAATTGAGCGCAAATTTAGGGAAATAAATCCAGAATCTTACAAAACCGATTTTGTTTTTTACGGAGTTATTAACAGCATTGTAATAAAAAACAGTAGGCGCGCGATTAATCGCGCGCCTACTGTTTGGGTTCAGTTCTGAACAACTTTCGTCTGATCAAAATACTTCTTCGTTTTCATTTCCTTCAGTAACGTCTCCAGGTTGGTCTTATCCGTTGCATACAGAATAATCACCGCCCTTTTTTTCGCATCGAAGAAACTGTAAATTTTATTCGGCTGCATCTTCACTTTCGACAATTCCGGGAAAAGCTTCTTCAGTTCTTTGATGGTAGCTTCGAAATTCCGGTCCAGGACAATCAATTGGGTTTGATTACTGTTCGTCAGGTAATTCCACGCGGTAGGATCCAGAATCGGTGAAGACAAACTTCGGTTGGTCATTTGGAAATAATGGCTCAGGGATTTTGTCAGCGCATCAATCTCGGGCATTGTCTCCGCATCGCAATAGACCGAAACCCGGTTCAGCAAAATTCCATAATCTGTAATAGAATTCGGGAATGTTTTCCCAAACAGGTCAATGGCTTTATTTACGAAATCACGGTCGATTTGCTTATTCGCAGCAACGTATTCCGCTACCATCGGGTATAACGCTTTTCCAAAACCATCAATGTATTCGTTGTTGTACCACGGATTCGGGTCAACTTCGCCACTCAGGTAATTGTAGGCCCAGCCATTCCCCAAAGCTGTCGCCAGTCCTTCATCCAGGAAATTATAGGCAAATTGGCTGTAAGGCGATTTATTCTCCGTGAAATAACTTTCCAGTGTATGCTGAAATTCACCCGGTTGTTCATCGTATAATACGTGACACATTTCGTGCAGAACCACACCGATTCTTCCTGCATGGTCTGTTTCATCGGTCAACACACCGATACATAAACTATTCGCGTGCGGTGTTGCAGTACTGCTCCCGCTGTTTCCCGGAATAGGATAAAGTGCTACGATAAAAGGCATTTCCGCAATCCAGCAGGAATTGTAAAAACGATTGATCTTTGTAAATGATTCGGAACACTGCTGCGTGTATTTTTCCAAAGCAATACGCTGGGCGTTAATTTTTGCTTCGTTATCCTTCCAAATCAAGCGATCGTAGTAAACCTCGGCTTTCTGCATCATGGAAATCAGTTTCTGCAATTCGCTGTTCGGAAGTATGCCTATAATCCGGTCCCTGAATTCCGGGATAGTCGAAGAATTCACCAGGGCAATATCGATGAAATCATAAGTGGTCCGCGTTTGACGGCGATTGGCAGGAAATTCTTCTCTCCGGAACTGGTAGTCCATCTGGATGCGGGCAAAGTCATCCACCAACTGCGCAAACTCTTTGTCTCCTGCTGTTTTCTCATCAATGAACTGCTGAAGTGTACCCGAAGTGGTGTGATTATAAGAAGCAGCTTCCAGGAAGTTAAAAACGCAATACGGTTTACTCACTTTGAATTGAAAACCGATAGTTTGTGCGAATGCGGGTTGGAAAAGCAGGCAAAGGACCGCTATTATCAAGACTTTTTTCATGGGTTTGTTTTGTCCGTTAGTGTCGGGAATTCTCCAAAAGTGACGCCAGGCCATAGATTTCTTTGGTCACAAAACCGTTACTGCCCGATTTTGAAGCAGATAAAAATCCAACCGTATAATTTTTGGTTGATAACACCATTCCATTCCGGATCTCACCGTGGGCATAATAAAAGATCGGGTAGCTAAACTCGATCAGATCAAAAGGATCCCGCTTCAGGACTTTTTTGGCAGCAAGACATGTTTCAGTTTTCAGGACTTTCCCTTTCACAAGAACCGGTATATGCAGGCTTTTCCCTTCCGGGCTTTTGATTTCCCCAAACAGGTTGTGCGCACTTGTAAATCCATTTTGATGGATCAATGCAACCGTTTTTACCAGGTCAAACAAAGAGGTTCTGAAATAATAGCGGGGATAAATTTCTCCATCCGCACAATCCCGTTCATTTTCAGACACATTCAATTTCTGGAGAAACGAAGACCACTGGCTGCAGGAATAATCATCGAATGGGTATCTGTACTCCAACGAAGGGGCAGACATCCGGTAAAGCCGGGCAACAGTACTGTCGTATTTCCGTTTGCTGTATTTCCCGATCCATGAATAATGATCGGTCAATTTCACTCCTTCTTCAAAAGACAAAAGCATTCCGTACATTTTCATCGTCTGGAATCGCTGGCTGTAAACGGACAACTCTTCCGTATTCTTCCAGTATACCACATTCCCGCTCTGATTCTCCAGGATGATCATTCCGCTGACTTCCCTCTTTGGATTTGTTCCGATGTAGCGGTTTACCGAGCGTTCCATCTTCGGGTCCAGGAATGTTTGAATGGTTTGGCTTTTCGTACTGTCAAATTCAGGGACTTGTGCCAATAGTTGCCTGGTCAGTAAACGGATGTTCGTAGAATCTTTGATCACCCTCCCATTCGAATAGTGGAAAACCACCTCTTTTTTCGGATTACTACACGACGATATGACCCCGAAAAGCATCAGAACTGGTATTAGCCGTATAAGTAGTGAATGGCTCAGTGAAAACATAAACTAACGTGCTTTGGTGTGTGAAATCCTTTTCGCTCAGCCAAACTAGTAAAATTCCCAATAAGAAAGACACTTGTCCTCCAATTAAACTTAAAACTTTCTGTTTGGAAGTAAAAAGTCCTGCGAATGAATTGACCGGATATATACCGGAGCAACCCGGTTAAAGCAAATCCATTTATCAAATTATAGTACCTTTAACCGGATCAAATCATCCCGGAATGAAACACCTTCTTTTCTTGTTCGTTTTTACTTCATCGCTTTTTTCCTTTAGTCAAAGACATTTAAACGATACTTATACTGACCTGATCTACGTTGACAGTACAAATGTTCGGGATTCGCCGTCCATTAACGGTAAAATAATCGCTAAACTGAATCAAAACATGGTCATTTCGGGGTATTCTTCGATGGAATCAATAGAAGGAAAAGTAGGTGGAATCTCGGATGTCTGGGTACCTATCCGGTTTCAGGACAAAGTGGGTTATATCTGGCGGCCT
Source organism: Fluviicola sp. (assembly GCF_039596395.1). Classification (NCBI taxonomy): domain Bacteria; kingdom Pseudomonadati; phylum Bacteroidota; class Flavobacteriia; order Flavobacteriales; family Crocinitomicaceae; genus Fluviicola; species Fluviicola sp. Next base: position 1,138,231 of record NZ_JBCNJT010000001.1, on the reverse strand, counting down.
AATTTAGCAGATGGTTATTTTAAAAGCGAAACAGATCTGGATGTTCACTTCCTGCTTAATTTCACGCCGCATAAAGGATTAGAGTTCAAAATATTCCGGGACAACGTGTTTATTTCTTCCCAATTCTTTGAGAATAAAACCAACAAGGAGATAAATGGTTCGGTTTCATTGGGAACCACCTTTAACAGCAACGGAAAAGAAATAATCGCTGTTTCACTGGACGAACATTATGAGTTATTTGAATGGGACGGAATAACGATTAAAAAGTCAGGTATCAAACTGGATGACGACTCATTCCTGACCGGAAAGTATCATCTGTACAAACAGGGAATAATCAATGCAAACAAAGTAAATGTGCGGACTTCTCCCAAACGAAATGCTCCTGTCAGTGAAATACTGAATGCATCAACCCTCGTTGATTTAAGCGAGAAAATGCCTGTAGAAGACTCCATTCGGGGCAAATATGGCTATTGGTACGGAATAATCCGAAACAACAAAACGGTTTATGTCTGGTCAGATTTTATAGATGTTCCAAGACGTTATATTAAGAGTAACAAGGTGAAAGACGAATCCTTTTTATATACCACCAACGCTATTTATGTGTTGAAACAATCCGAATTTGTTTACCGGGTTCCTATTGAAAATACGGTTTATTACTACAACGAAGAAATGGAGGAACGGAACAATTTCGTCCATTTCGGGAACAGGGGACTAAGCCCCGACTACCAGTTTTTGGGAATTTGTTACGCTGCCGAATCCTGTGGAGAAGCCGGAGGAGATAATCTCTATTTGTGGGATGGAAAAAAAATGACCCATTTTGCAAATGATTTCAGTGTTGGAGACGGAGGTTATCATTCAGGTCACGGCTATATTTTTCCGAATCAAATCAACGGCATTAAAGACAAAGTAATCTTTGAAGAAGAAGAGTCGGAATATGCTGGTTACAACAATGATTCTGAAGAAAACAACTCTTTATCTTCAGCTATGCACGCTACGAAATGCAATTCAACGGTGACAGTCTTGTTGAAGTTGAATCCAATTATTCCAAAGCAAGGGCATTCCTGCAGGATACATTTCCTGACTACAACTTGCTTCATTTCACTTTCTCCGATTTTAATCAGGATCATATCGAAGACCTTGCATTTGCAATGAGCGAAAAAACCGATGAACAATCTGATACCAATCCATCAGCACTGATCGGTGTTGCTTTCGGAAATACATCCGGTAGCTTTCAAGACGTAAAAGTCAACCGAAGTCTCGTAAAACCCGACTATCATTCGGTCTCTTTCAAGTCAGACCATGACACGCTGGAAGTTCGGGTAAATTACCACATCGGGTATGACTCAGATGAAACGAATATCCCTTCCTGTTCCAAATTCACATTTGTTTACGATAACGCTTACCACAAACTCGTCTGGTTTGCAAAACAGGAAGCTCAGGTGAAAATGATTGACGAAAGAAATTCAGTTTGGGAACTAAAAAACAGGGAGCGCTTTAAGAAAAACAAAGTCGCATTCGAAAATGCCTGGGAAAAATAAACTAATATGTTTTTGGGTGTCTAAAATCCTTTACACTTAGCCAAACCAGTAAAATCCCCAATATGGAAGCTACTTGAAGTCCGATTAAACTCAAAACTTCCAATTCCGAATTGAAAAGTCCTGCGAACCAATTGACCGAATGGTGCACTAAACGGAATTTGAATGCACCGGTAAAAAACAACACGAGATAAATCAAAATAATCACAGCGTTATTCCACAAGGATTTTTTCCGGATCAGATTAATGACAAGTGTTAGCAGCAACCCAAAACCCAAACCATATAACATAAAATAAATCGGCTCCGACATCAGTTGACCAACTGTAATATTTTTGGTGGAATAATGAGGAAACAATTGTCGATGGTATCGGCATTGCTTTTCAGCAAGCAATCATAGAGATCAGCATTCCTGAAAAGACAAAACTTCATAAACGCCTCCTCAAAAAAGAACAGGGAAAACAACTGAAGAACAATCAATTTAGGAGATAGCTTGCGGATGATTTTCATGATTACAACACAATATTATTCACCGGTGTTAAGGCCGGTGGAAGATCGGTTTCGCCGAGCATTTCACGCAGGTCAATTTCAATCGTGCGGCTGATTTGTGAGATCGGAACATCGTTTGCACTTCCTTCAAACGGGTTTTCGGTGCTCTCTCCTACCTGTTCCAACGTGGTGTAAACCCAGGAAATCAATACGCTGAACGGCACTACGAGCCACACCATGTATCCTTTCATCGGTCCTTCCACGTAGTCATTCAGTTTCTGGAATTCCAGCAGCATACCAAACGGAAGCAGGAAGCAGAACAACCGGATGAAAAAAGTATTGATCGATGCAAATTGACGCGGATACGGGAAATTCTTGATCCGTTCGCTTTTCCCCTGGTGTTCGAAGAATTCATTCAATACGCGCTGCATTTCCAGGTACTGGTAAGAATCAATCTGCTTCGCATCAAATGCCCTGCGCAACGTTTCAGCCTGTAACGCAAGCAATTGGGTTGCCCGGTTCTTTTTACCGAGGATAAAGGCCATTTCCGGTTCACTCATGTATTTGATCAATTCCTCTTCCAAAGACGTTTCCTGCTCCGGAACTTTATAAAATCGCTTGTATTCCTGGTTGTAAGGTTTCGAAACAGTTTCCCAGGAACGTGCGTCGCGCAATTGATAACGAAGCGCTGTAAGCCAGGCAAAATGACGGTAAATCAACTCCTTTTCAATAGCCGGATCGGGAATGACATTTTTAGCCATGGTTCCCCACGAACGGCTGCTGTTTACAATTCCGCCCCAAATCTGGCGCGCTTCCCAGGTCCTGTTATAGGTCTGCGTATTCTTAAACCCGACAATGAATGCCGTGGCCGTACCCAGAAGCGCAACGACCGTCCACGGAATAGCAATCCAATGAACCTTCAACAGGTCAAAAAGAGCGACCGGTATAAATCCTATAAGGATCAGCCAATAAATATTCCTCCTGGTCCAAAGCAGGAATTCCTTCACACGATATGATTTACCTGAATGCATCTTATATGTTTAAATGGAACATGTTAAAAGTCAAAAAGCAATCACCTAAAGTCTACTTCAACTTTTCACTTTTTACTTTTCACTTTTTACTTTTCACTTTTCACTTTTTACTTCACTTACAAATGTTTCGAGTTATGAATCTTCAATTCGTTCAGATCCACTTGCAATTCTGCTTTCCGGATCTCTTCATCACTGAAAAACTTTTCTTTCCTTAATTTGAACAATTCCTTTCGCTGCAAGGCATAAACCTCCATCAGTACTTTTTGGTATTTTTTGACCTCTGCCGCTTTCATCTGGCTGCATTCTGCCGAATTGAGTTGCATTTGCGTATTTTCCATCCGGAGCTTGATGTTCTCTTTGTAAAATAACAGCAACTCGTTATCGGCTAATTCTCCTGTGTGTTTTTTATGTACGTGATCCAGAGCAATTGTATCCAAACGCAACTGGATACCGGCCTGCTGTTCATCACCCCTCACAACGTGATCGATTTCTTCCAGTTTAATCAGTTTGATAATCAACGGAAGCGTCAATCCCTGGACGACCAGCGTGATCAAAATGACCACAAAAGTGATGAAAACGATGAGATTCCGGTGCGGAAAATCTGTTCCATAAGTAGTCAGCAATGGAATCGATAAAGCGGTTGCCAGTGAAACCACTCCCCGCATTCCTGCCCAACCGATGATCAACGGGCCTTTCCATCCCGGGGAAGGATCTTTTCTTACCCGTGCACTGAGCCAGCGCGGTACAAAAGCTGCCGGGTAAACCCACAGGATCCGCAGCACAATAATAATCCCGCTGATAATCAATGCGTATTTCACAGCTTCAGCAACGGAGTATCCTCCCAATCCGGCAATGATATCAGGCAATTGCAGCCCGATAATAATGAACACAAAAGCATTCATCACAAAGATCATCGTGGTCCATACGCCGAGCATATTCAGACGCGTACTTCCCGTTCTGAAAACCTCGTGGGCCCTGTACGACATAAACAAACCGCCGCTTACAACAGCCATCACCCCTGAAAAATGGTAATGCTCCGCCACCAGGAACAATAAATAAGGTGTCATGACTGTCAAGGCTGCATCAATAGCTGGTGTGGTGGGTAAAAACCGGTGTACGGCATAAAAGACATGCGCACCCACTATCCCTACCACAATTCCCATTCCTGCAACCAGGAAAAATTGCCCGGTCGCTTCCTGGAATGAAAATGTTCCGGTGAGAATAGCTGCCAGGGCAAATTTGAAAACAATCAGAGAAGAAGCGTCATTCACCAGGCTTTCACCTTCAAGAATGGTCAATACCCGTTTCGGGACAGGCATTCCTTTTAACACAGTTGCCGCTGCTACTGCATCCGGAGGAGAAATAATACCTCCCAGTAAAAATCCCATCGCCAGGCTGAAATCTGGTATGATGGAACTGGAAACAAAGGCAACAATTAAAGATGTAAAGAAAACCAATCCGAAGGCAAGGAGCGAGATCGGGCGCTTCCATTTCCAGAAATCATTCCACGAGGTATACCAGGCTGCTTCGTAAAGCAACGGTGGCAGGAAGATCAAAAAAATAATCTCCGGGTCAATCGTCACTTTCGGAATTCCGGGGATCATACTGATTCCCAGCCCCGCCAAAACCAGGAAGATCGGGTAAGCGATTTTTACACGCTGCGCCAGCATAACCAGCATAAAAACTCCGAAAAGAAGGCAAAGAAAAAACAATAATGAATGATGCATGGTGACTTATCTCATGTAGCTCAATCAAAATTAATCATTTCAGGCAACTTAAAAGATGACTGAGTGGAAAAGGTGTCTTCGGCTCCGCTCAGCCTCCTTTTAGTGATACTGCAAGCATAAGAACACTGAGCAAGTCGAAGTGTAAACTTTTGAACCCCTAAGCTTCCTGAACTCTCTTAAAATTGACTACTTTTATACCAAATTATTATTTCCATGAAATTGGTTTTGAATCAGCACCAGATTGAGCAAAAAATCATGCGTTTAGCGCACGAAATTTTAGAGAACACCTATGGAATTCCTGAATTGTTTATCGGGGGCATCATTGGCAACGGGGAAACCTTTGCACAGCAGATTACAGAGATCGTAAGGAAAAACAGTTCCCAGGAAGTAACGTATTTCAAAATCGAACTGGACAAAGACCATCCGTTGGATTCAACCATTAAGTGTTCGATTGATCCGACCTTGTTTCACGGGAAATCGGTTATCCTGGTGGATGACGTGATCAATTCCGGGACCACCATGCAATACGGTGTAATGAAAATCCTGGAACAACCTGTACGCAGTGTAAAAACGGTAGCACTTGTTGACCGCATGCACCGCAGGTATCCTATTAAATGTGACTTTGTAGGAATGACTTTGACAACAACCTTAGGTGAACGCGTGGAAGTAATGCCTTCCAACGGGTCACTGGAGGCATTTTTGGTATAATCAAAGTTCAACCGTTTAAATCGTTCAAAAAGTTTAAACGCATTCCTGATAATCAATTCTTGAACTTTTGAACTCTTTTGAACTTTTAAACCTTCGAAGCTCGCAGAGCGAAGAAGATTTAAACCCTTTGAACCCTTTTGAACTCTCATCATGAAGCGAATAACAGAATCCGAAAGCAATCATCACGACCTGGACCATCAATCAACACGGGAATTACTGATCGGTATCAATGAAGAAGACCATACCGTTCCATTGGCTGTGGAAAAGGAAATCCCGCAAATCGAGAAATTGGTCGACGGGTGTGTGGAACGCATGCGCGAAGGCGGACGATTGTTCTACATGGGAGCCGGTACCAGCGGTCGTCTGGGAATCGTAGACGCCAGTGAATGCCCTCCTACTTTTGGTGTTCCCCACGGAATGGTCATCGGGATCATTGCCGGCGGAGACCAGGCAATCCGCAAAGCAGTTGAGTTTGCAGAAGACGACCGCCAACAGGGCTGGAAAGACCTGGAAGCTTTCAACGTGACAGAAAAAGACATCGTTGTTGGGATTGCTGCATCCGGAACAACACCTTATGTTCTCGGAGCACTGGAAACAGCCAAAAAACACGGTATCCTTACCGGTGGAATTTCCTGCAATCCCGGTTCTCCGTTGAGCCAGCTGGCAGATATCGCCATTACCCCCGTTGTTGGCCCGGAATTCGTGACCGGAAGTACCCGCATGAAAAGCGGAACTGCACAGAAACTGGTACTGAACATGCTTTCTACCGCAATCATGATCCGCCTGGGAAGAGTTAAAGGAAACCGGATGGTAGATATGCAGTTGTCTAATGAAAAACTGGTCGACCGCGGCACTAAAATGGTCATGGAGGCTACCGGCCTGGAAGAAAAACAGGCAAATGAATTATTACTGAAACACGGTTCGGTAAGGGCAGCAGTAGCTGCTTTTAATCATTAAATAATATCTTTGTATACCTAAATCAAAAAACATGAAAGGATTTCTTTCCATCATTTCTTTACTTTTTATTTCATTTCAGTCATTTTCGGCTTGGTACCCGGTTAATACAGGTATCACTGATGATTTTACAAGCATTTCCTACAAGAACCAAACAACAGGTCTGATTACCGGGAAAAAAGGCGTTTATCTTTCCACCACCGGGGGAATTACCGCAGGAAGCTGGGCACGTGTACAAAACTGTCTCACTCCGGCAGATTCTATTGTTTACAACCATTCCCAGTTTTATTCCTCTGCCGAAACCAACGAGTATTCATCCTTATTTATCTATTTCTGCGGAAGAGATACGGTCAATTCGACCGGTGTTATTTTCAGGTATTCGATAGCTTCAAATGCCATTGAATTGGTTTATTCCGGGGGTACGCGTTTCAATAAAATAACTAATGACTCATCTATTTTAATGTACGCTGTAGGTGACAACGGGAAACTGGTTTATTTTAATGAATCTAATCCTGTAGTGCAAACAATAGCTACCGGTTTTTCTTTCAATCTGACATCCATCGATGCAACGCTTACCAGCTTAAAGATCGGATCAAACGATTACCTGGTGCATGGAACGATTGCCAGCCCGGGGAACGTCACTTTCACCTCTGCTTATTATCCGGGCAGAAACATGCGGCATTTAATTATTATGAACGGCTCGTCGAATGATGGTTATGCTGTTGGTAAAAACATGTTGAAATTTCAAAGTGCATCCATCACTGAACCGCATCAATATTATGCAGATTCATTGATGGCTAATTCTGTTACTCAAGCTGTGACCGGAGGAATGTACATTGGGACCAATAACGGGATTTATCAAGTAATTCCTTCTTCAAGTATTCTTGAATTTCAGCCGTCTTCAAGCGGAAAACGGATTCAATCTATTTATTCCATAGCACCCAGCTTTTTAATTGCCTGTGGAGATAACGGTGTTATTCTGTATACCAATGATTCTGGAGGAACACCAGAACCTTATGCACAGATAGATTTTAACGGCGCCTGTTTAAATGTTTCCCAGCCTATTTATTCTACCAAAGGAACTGTAACAAACTGTACCAACTATGTGGATAATGTATTGATCAATTCAAATTGTAACAACTATTACAACTATACATTTACTACAGCGGGAACACATCAAATCAAATTGATCGTATCAAATGCCTTTTATTCCAAAACAATCATTAAGGACGTACAGGTTGTATTGCCTCCGCTAAATCTTTTGACAGCTGTTGCAGACGACACGCTTTGCAAATCGGAAGCCCTTGATATTACCATCTTTGGTTCTCAACCCGGAATTTATTATTCACTTTATAAATCCGGAAGCAATGTGTCATTTGGAACTTCGACGGTTGGAGACGGATCAGATTTGGATTTCCATACCAATTCATTAACAGAGACCGGTACTTATTATATCAAAGCTGCCGGTACCATTGCAAATTGTGTAACAACTTTTACAAGCACCATTCCTATCGTGGTGGAACACCCGGAAGCAAAATTCCACATAGATCTGATCAATGCGGAAGCAAATGAAACAGTTCGTTTTTATGAAAAATGTAGTGAAGCTGTCAATTTCGAATGGCAGTTTTCGGGAACACCCGCAATTACGAATTCAACCCTTCCGGACGTAACCAATTCATTTGCTGCCTTGGGTTCGTCACCGGTTACACTGATTGCAGGAACAGCTAATAATTGTTACGATACAACTACCATCAGCGGACCTTTTATTTATCAGCCCTATACCGACAACTCCTGGTTAATGGTAAATGGTAAAATTCTTGGCAATCCCAACGACCCGGTTTACGGACAAGACATTAAGCAAACGATTAAATCCGTGACATCCGGCTACCTGATTGCGGGTCATTATGAAAACAGGATCCTGAAATCCCGTGTTGGGGATTCGCTGAATTTACCGGGTTATGGTGGTTATGTTGCCAAGTACGATGATTTGGGAATTTTGAAATGGTGCATCAAAACCGATCCATGGACAGATCCCCAAATATCATATGTTTCAGATATCACGGAAGATTCAGATGGAAACATTTATGTAATTGGTAAGACACCATCAAACGGAATGATCGATAATCGCGGAGATACTGCCTGCGGAAACCAAAATTTCATTCTGAAGTTAGATTCATTGGGGCATATGATCTGGAATAGAACAACATACTATTATCATGGAGACCAGACTACTATCAGTCATGATTATGACAATTCGGTCTATGTTACTTCGCTCTTCTTCCAAAATCCCAATGGACAGGTCTTTCCTTTCATGCTGAATGGTGTTACCCAAGATTCATTGACATTTACGGAAGCCGTTTGTTCGGGCTGCAGTCACCAGTATAAAATACTTAAGATTGATGGAAACGGTCAGCTGATGTATGATTTCATGGTAGAAATAGGCGGTACGAATACCTGGGTTACTCCACAAGTTGAATTTGATGCTTCAAACAACATGTATGTTTGGGGAAGTAAAGAAACTTCAGGGGTCATTCATTCTCCTGCAGGCGACATCATCCCAATTACTGCTGCTCCTGCAAGTTATGGCGGCAATATGTACATCAGTAAAATGGATGTCAACGGAAATTACCTTTGGAAGGTTGAAAGTTATACGGAGGATTCACCGAATGACGTTACAGAAGCTGTGGCACTCATTGCCGATGCATCCGGTAATTTATACCTGACAGGTCAAAATAATTTCGATGATCCTTCAAATCCTCAAATAATTATCAATGCAGATCATTCACAAAGCACTTTTTACGGCGGACAATATTTCGTAGCAAAAATCAACACAAACGGAATGACCGAATGGATCAATGGGAATTATAAAAGTGAAGTTGGCGTTGGGTTTGACCTGTTGTTGCACGGTGACACTTTATACACCGTAGGAGCAGCCAGAGTTTACAGCAACCAGGATCTTGCATTTGAAGTGATTGGAAATAACAGCACATCAGTTTCCGTTCAGGCAAATCCTTTCAACTATTTCATCGGTAAATACCTGACTGACGGGACCATGCTGGCAACTTACCTGAACGGTCCTTCCGATTTGATCTCAGGTTTGTACCTGGGGCGCGAATGCGGAGTAAACCTGATCAAACTGAATGACGGTTATTTCTTATTGAATAAAACCATTTACACCAATGCAACGGCACAGGATACAGCGGTTGACTTTGGTTTCAGTTTGATTCCTACAGCGCGACAAGATGGAACACAGCTTAAATTTCAACCGGAACAGGGAATTGAATTTTTGCCACATTTTTACACGGAGTTCACCTATCACGTTTGCTACGCTTCCTCTTTCACTTATCCCGACGGAACAGTCATCCCGAACGTTTTTTACTATACATCCCGCATTGACTCTCTGGTTTCCGTTAATGGAATTGACAGCATTGTCAAGTACCAGGTTATCGTAAATCCGAATTACAACACCACCAGCAATCTATTTGTCTGTAAAGGAAGTGACGTATTGCTGGGAGACGGTACAACACTAAGTAATATTCAAAACACGACCACAGTACAATTGACATTGCAAAGTATCCATGGCTGTGACAGCATTTCCAATGTAACCATTAATGTGAATTCTGTAAACGCTACAATACACCAGAATGCCACTCAGTTGTACGTGCCGAATGGTTTCGATTCCTATCAGTGGCTTCATTGCAATCTGAACTTCTTCCCTATTCCCAATCAGGTGTCAAATACCTATACACCTATTGAAGATGGAAGTTATGCCGTTATCGTTTCGTCAAATAATTGTGTAGATACTTCCGATTGTTACTTGTTTGATTATTACGTTCATCTTTCCAATGAAGAATCAGTGAATCCTTCCACTTCAGTTGCTCCGAATCCTACAAAAAATAAAACAACACTAAACTTCGGACAAACGATTGACTTTGCTGCAATTGTCATTTATTCGAATGATGGAAAAAAGATCTTTGAATCAACTATTGAAGGTGTTGAAAAGTACGAGATCGATCTCACCCCTTTTGAGCGAGGTACTTATTTCGTAAAACTGGCTTCCGGGAATCAGAATTCCGATTTCATCATTGTAAAAAATTAAATCTCGAAAGGCAAGATATCATGGGACGGTTGATCAAACATCTCACAGACTTAACGGTTAATCGGCCCGACCCCATAGTAGATAACATTCCGGTACTGGAATATTCGCAGAACATTGATCCGCAATATGCCGTGGAAGCCTTGCTGGAAGGAAATTATGTGTTGGTGGCAGACCGGTTCAGCAGTGGAATTGCCATTTTGGATGCCTTGAAAAAACACCTTTCGAAACAATTCAAAAACGAATCGTTCCAGGCTCAGCGCAGCTATCGCAACACTTTGCGGAAGGTAAGCCAATTGTTGCTGATCGAGATTTCCGGTCACAAACTGCATGTGCGAAAAGCCCCGGAGATCGGCTGGATAAAAATCCTTTACCCGGAACTCCCCGACTTTTTCCTCCCATTCACGGATGCCCAGGGATTAAACAGTTCCTGGCAATGGTACGAAAAAGGAATCCGCATTCCGGGACTCAAACAAACACTCCATCCTTTCTACGGAACTTACTTCCCTACCCGGTTCGAACACATCGAACTGTTTGTCAGATATTTAAAAGCCTACAACGGTAAAAAAGACCGTGCATTCGATATCGGGATCGGAAGCGGCATTTTAAGTAAACTATTCCATCAATTTGATTTCAAAGAAGTTAACGCGTCCGATATTAATCCAAATGCCCTAATCGGATCACTTTATTCCAATCCACTTAACATTAACAACGAGCAAACTAAAAGCAGGAAAACAGAAAATCACAAATCATCTGCGAACATCAGCGCTCCTCTGCGGGAGGTAAAACAACCGATTGAAAAGAGAACAAACTTATACTTCGGTGATTTGTTTGCAGGTTCCGGAATCAAATCGGACGTGGTTGTCTTCAATCCGCCCTGGATCCCGCTCCCGAAAGAAGTTTCAGGCATTGACCTGGCTATCTATTACGACGATGAATTATTCCCGCGTTTTTTTGAAGAAGCCTCCAAACACCTCAATCCCTGCGGACATCTGGTGATCTTGTTCTCCAATTTGGCAGGATTAATGGACCCGCACTTCATTCACCCGGTTGAAGCCGAACTGGAACACTGGCAACGATTTACACTGGTTCAAAAAACGACCAAAAAAGTAGCCGCGGCCTCCTCCAAAACAAAACGGAAAGCACTTTGGCGCGACCATGAATTGGTGGAATGCTGGGTATTGAAAAGTTCAATGAGTTAAAGAGTTTAAATGTTCAATCAATTCGCAATTCGCAATTCGCAATTCGCAATTCGCAATTCGTAATTCGTAATTCGTAATTCGTAATTTTGCACCATGCAGATCAAAACAACACTCTCCCAGTCCGAATTCGCGAAACTTACCGGGATTTTATTGCTCAAACGCTTACAAGTGCTCTTCCTGCTGATAGCCGTTATTGCGTTAATCATCGGTGCTTTGGTGGCCATGATCTTTTTTCATAACAAAGATGCTTACATGCTCGTTTTTGTGGCAATTGTATTCCTGGGTTTATTTGCATTCAGCATTTTCAATAACGCCAAAAGGCATTACCAAAGCAATCCGCGGATCCGCCAGGAAACCACCTATGACTTTTCAGATAAAGGAGTCGCCATTTCCAAAGAAGGATTTTCCTCAACCGTTAAATGGAACGAGATAATCCGCATCCGAAAAAAGGCAGGCCTGATCCTGATCTGGCAAAACAAACTGGTCGCAAACGTGATCTCTGCAAAAGATGTGAATCCCGAACAACTAAGCGGAATAAAGAACTACACCGAAAAGAATGGTATTCCTTCCAACCTGTGATCTAGCTTCCACCCGTATTCACACGGCCTTTTAAATCATCAGCCCCCGTTCCCCTTCTTCTGCTTCCGGCAACACTGGTTTTCCCGAATTTGTAGGTGAAGCTTAAAGTTGCCACACGTGTGTCTCGTTTGACATCAAAGTACTCGGTGTAATTTGTGAAAGCCACATTCGCACGAATGTAATTGGTGTAGAAGATATCCGTCCAGGCAAATTTGATCACTCCGCGGCTTTGCAGGATTTTCTTTTGAACTCCGATTCCCGTATGCCAGATTTCCTTGATGTGGTCAAACGCATAAATTTCCGGTGTGTGGTAAGAAGCATTCCATTCGATAGACCAGTCTTTCTTCAGCGTGAAAGTATTCACCGTATTCAGGATCAATACTCCCGAACCACGGTTTTGAAGATTCGTATTGGCCACATTCCCGGAATAAAGCGCAATATATGCATTGATGTTATTGACACTGTTCCACCATTTGGTCACTTGCACGGGAGCCGAAATATTTGCGTAGATCAGATCTGCACGTTTCAGGTTGATATTGGTCTGAACGGTGACGTTCTGGTTCTGTGTCAAAGGCGCAATGACTTCTGTAATATTGTCTTTCGTGGTAGCAATTCCTGTGTTCACAAACAGGACATTTTTAAAGGCATAACCCAATTCAAACGTATAAGTTGTTTGCGGACGTAAATGCGGGTTTCCTTCCTTGTAAGTCGATGGGTCCAGGTAGAATTTGAAAGGGTTCAGCTGATCGTAACTCGGACGGTCGATCCGGCGGTTCATCGATAATTCAAAATGGTGCTTTTCTGTCGGGTTGTATCCCAAATACGCAGTCGGGAATAATTGGAAATAACCGGTATCCGAAACAGCATTCGTCATGCGCTGAGTTCCTTTTACATGGGTATATTCCCCACGTGTTCCCAGTTGGAAAGACCATTTTTTTCCTTCGTAATTCCAGGTCAGGTACCCGGCACCGATTGTTTCCTGGTAAATGTAATGATTGCTTTTCGTGCTGTCGTAAACCGGGGCTCCGCTGCTCCGGTCGAAAAACTCCAGGTCATTGTCGGCAATAACATAACTGGATTTCAAACCCGCATCCAGGAAATTTTTAGCATTCAAAACCTTGTGCAGATCCGTTTTCACTGCATGAATGGCCAGTTTTCCTTTCAAATCTCCGGTCAGGATATACGGATTCTGAATGGCCGTTCCGTTCATGTCGAAGTAATTGGTATTGAACAACTGGTCATTGGTGTTCTGGTATGATGCATAATCCAGGTCAGCCGTGATTTCCGAACCTGCGGAATCCAGTATGTGTTTGAAGTTGATATTGGCAGAACCGTTAAACCAGTTGTCCTTCCGTTGATTGGTCGTCACAAAACGCGACGAAGTAACATCCTCTTGCAGTTGCACATCCGAGCGGTTAACTCCGTCCATAGTGTATGCATTGCTCATTCCATTTGCTAAAATACTCAGGGCATTCTTCCGGTTCAGCTGGAAATCCATCCCGAAACGCGCGCTGTGATTGGAAACGGGAAATTTTAGGTTATTATCCTGTATGTAAGCGCCCCTGAATGTGTCCTGTTCGTAAAAACGGCGTTCCAGCACCAGGTGATTGAACCCTTTCCGGTAAGCATAATTATACGATCCGAATACGTTCACTTTCTTGTTGCGGTGATTCAGTGAAATCCCTGCTCCTGCCTTCGGGTAAATTCCCTGCCCGTAATTAACGGTCGCCGTTCCGTTCGTTCCCAGGCGCGTATCTTTTTTCAGCCGGATATTGATAATGGCAGCGCCCGCTGCATCGTATTTGGCAGATGGATTGGCTATTAATTCGATCTTATCGATGGCTGAAGAAGGAATTCCCCGCAGGTAATTCGCCAGGTCCGTTCCCGACATCGGCTGTGCTTTCCCGTCGATCTGGACAATAATGCCGCCTTTCCCGTTCAGGCTGATATTGTCTGTCGAACTGATACTCACTCCCGGAGATTTTTCCAGTATTTCAAAAGCCGAAGAGCCGGTTGCACTCAGTGATTGCTCCACGTTCAAAACCATCATTCCGGGTTTCCGTTCAATGACCGGCTTGGTGGCAGAAACCGTTACTTCTTCCACTTCTTTGGTCTTATTCTGAAAAGCCAGGTTCAGGTTCGAAGCTTCCGCAAAAGGAATGACCGCAGTGGTAAATTCCGTAAAACTCTCGTGAGTAGCCCGAATGAAAACAGAATCCACAGGGATCACATCTGCTTCAAAACTCCCGTCTTTTTCCGAAACAGCCATAGACAAAAGGGTCGAATCTGCTGAATACACAAACAATACAGCATCTGCCACACCTGCGTTCTTCGGGTCGGAAATGCGCCCTTTTATCCAGGTTTTCTCCTGTGAAAAAGATTGGAAGGAAATGAGCAAACAAATGAGTAGTCCTGTTTTCATGGGTATTGATTTGGAACAAAGATTGGCTGATTGTCCGGGATTATTATTAGCCTTTTTTTCATTTGTGACCAATCGTTTCAGAAACAAGTCGAGCGGTTTTTAATGTGGATGAATGAACCCAGGCGCAAAGACTTTGGAGCAAAGAGTGTGACCTTTATAAAAATCCGAAACCTCTGATTATGCATTTTGAATTCACCATTTTGAATTATTTCATTCACTACAACGCTTTAGCAATTCCGGGTCCTTTTCCGGGTCAAAAAAAGCAGTAATTTTAGGTTTCAATTGGAAGTATGAGCAAGCTGAAAGGGGTTATTTTCGTGGGATTGGGAGCTGCAAGCTATGGTATTCTTGCCACGATCGTCAAATTTGCCAACAACTCCGGAGCCCATACCAGCGCATTGACTTTTTACCAGGCTCTGGTAGGCGTGGTCTCGCTTTTCATATTGATGACCATCCAATACCGCAAACAACCGGAGCTCCCCAAACCGAAAACAAAATCCAAAGTAAAACTCCTGCTTTTCGGGATTTCCATGGGATTGACCAGCTGTCTTTACTACATTTCCATTCAATACGTTTCGGTTTCCATCGGTATCATTTTGCTGATGCAATCCATCTGGATGAGCGTGGTATGGGAAATGATCCAGCAGCGTAAAATGGCGCATTGGAGCAAACTTGCCGGAAGTTTGGTGGTATTGATCGGGACTGTTTTTGCCACAAACCTGATCCAGCAGGACGTCAAACTTTCTCTTATCGGGTTATTGTATGGTTTGGCCGCGGCTTTGTCATACACGATCAGTTTACACGCTTCCAACCATGTGGAAAAACAAATTCCCAGCCTCACACGCAGTTTTTACCTCGTTACCGGCGGATTTCTCACCGTGATCGCATTTTGGAACGTACAAATTCCCCCTCACCTGGATTGGATGATTTTCCTGAAATTCGGGTTGGTCCTGGGCTTATTCGGAACGGTAATTCCTCCTATTCTGTTCACGCGCGGAATTCCATTAATCGGCCTGGGAATTGCGGGAATCTTAATCGCACTGGAAATACCGGTTTCGATCCTTTCCGCCCATCTCGTTTTGAAAGAACACATTTCACTGATGCAATGGTTCGGAGTGTTGCTGATCGTAGCGACCGTTGTCTTTATGAACAGCCGGAAACAGAATGAGAATTGAGAACGGGAATGATGGTTCAATTCTTTTTCTTTCGTAAAAGAGTACAGGTATCTGCAGAAAAGTTAATTTTCCACTATTATTAAAACACTATTCATGAAAAAAGAAAACAATTTTTTGGTACAAATTATTATTGAAATTGTAGCAATATTTATTGGTATCACTTTAGCACTAATTATCGATCAATTTAAAGAGAATCGTCAAACTATTTCCGAAGTAAAGAGTCACTTCAATCTTATTATCAATGAACTTTCCAAAGATTCATTAGAGTTACAAATCATTGAATCCAAATTACAAAAGCAAATAAATGATATAGATTTACTTTGTTTAGCTCTCAAAAATGAAGACAATTCTTCATTCAATGAACAATTAACCAATTTAAAACCAGTAGAAATATATAATCCGAGAACAGATGAAATCAATTTCATCTTAAATTCCAGTTCATTTTCACAGATATACAACGATAGCATTTTTAGCCATTTAAACAATTTGAAATCTGATTGTAAAAACTTTGATTTTATTCAGAAACACGAATATCAATTAATCAAAGAGTTAAAAGATCAATTTATACTTCCATACCTGGATTACAACACGCAATTAATTGACATAAAAATGATCAGAGATAAAAATTACTTTTTAAACAAACTCCAGGAATATAGTGGATTAATCGACTTAAAAAAAGCTATGATTGGAGTTATGAAAACAGGATCAACACAATGTATAGAGGATATGAAATCAGTAATCAAATAACATCAACTTCCTTGTTCCTCAGTGTTCATCCGTGGGAAACCATTAGTCTTCCCATCCGCATAATTTCAAGCCCAATTTTTCAGCTTCGGCAACGGAAGTTTTCTTCACTTCGTGCTTGCAGTTATTGAGTCCGCGGCAATCGCGCTTGTAATGATAGGCAACAGAACCCGGAGAATCGCAGATATAAACAGTACCGTCTCCGGAGGAGAAACAACACGCAAGAGCAAGAGCTAAGATGATTTTCATGTGAATAATTTGGTTTCGTAACTAGTAACAATCAGGCAGCGAATATAGTCAATCTGCTTATTTTCAGGTCTTTTTTTCGCAATTTTTCAGTTCGCCTATTTCAAAGCAGGTAAAAAGAAGTGATCGGATGAATTTGACTAACTTTGCGGCATGCGATTCGATATTCTTACCATTCTTCCGGAACTTTTAGAAGGCCCGTTCAACGTTTCCATGATGAAACGTGCCCAGGAACGCGGATTACTGGAAATCCATGTTCACAACATCCGTGATTATTCGACAGACAAACACCGGAACGTAGACGACTACCAGTATGGCGGCGGTGCAGGAATGGTTATGGCCATTCAGCCGATTGTGACATTGATAGAGAAATTGAAAGCAGAACGCCACTACGACGAGATCATTTATATGACTCCCGACGGAGAATTACTGGAGCAAAGACACAGCAATTCCTGGAGTTTAAAAGAAAATATCATGATTCTTTGCGGGCATTACAAAGGTGTCGACGAACGCATTCGCGAACATTACATTACCCGGGAAATTTCGATCGGATCTTACGTCCTTACGGGAGGAGAATTGGCAGCTGCAGTGGTTGTTGACAGTATCGGAAGATTGATTCCGGGTGTTATGAACGATGAAACCTCTGCACTTACGGACAGTTTCCAGGATGATTTGCTTTCACCTCCGGTTTACACACGTCCTCCGGAATTTAACGGATGGAAAGTCCCCGAAGTGTTGTTATCCGGGGACTTTGGAAAAATCGAGCAGTGGAGAGAACAGCAGGCCATCGAGCGAACTCGAACCCGGCGACCTGATTTGTATAAAAAGTTTACAGGAGAAGAATAATTACTTACTCTCCAACACACTGTTTTTCTTACTTGTATTTGTTTTAATCGAACTCTGAAGCTTTTCCAGCCTGGCTTTCAAAGTTGCGTCATGCTGTTTTTTATTCATAAAGAACGGAACATAGGTCTTCGCAAAATCGTAAGCCAAAACCCCCAGCATCGCCGCTGAAATGAAATAAAATACCTGGAATTGCACATAATGAATGATCAACCCGGAAAAAATCCCCCCGGCAACATACGATCCCATAATGGCAGCCATTAGTTTTGTTTTTTCAACGACCTGCACATTCATGCGGTACTTTTTCTTGGTAAGCATGGATAAATGAAGCGCCAGATCGGTCGTTAAACCCGTTAAATGCGTAGTCTTTACCTGGAAATTGGAAATACTTGCCGTCAACCCGTTTTGAAGCCCCATGGAGCACAAAAGCACGGAAACCAGGATTTCTGTTTGGGTCAGCGTTTCTGTATAGAAAAACTGCCCGTAAATCCCCACAAAAATAAAACACCCTATTTCCAGCACCATCGGGATACTATGCGAGATGAACGCGTTCTTTTTCGTGCTGTTGATAATCAGGTTATTCGACAGGAAACTTCCTGAAAAGAACAAAAGGATCCAAAACAGGACCACCAACATCTGGAACCATTTTCCATCGGCAATTTCCTGCGTCAAAATCGCAAAATGCCCCGTGAGGTTCGACGTAAAGGAATAAAACAAGACCAATGAAGCTAAATTCACCATTCCCGCAATCAGCGCGGTGAAAACTCCTAATCTTAAATTATCCTGAAATGTTCTGCTATTGCTATATCTACGTAACATCTTAATTTACTTTTTTGAGTGTAATCTTCACTATTCCACGTGCGTGGACATCGGTATCAAAGTGAAGTACCAATTCATTTTTCTTCAGGGATTCAACCGAATAAGCTTCCGTTGTTCCGTCATTATTGAGTAATGTAAGGATCCGACCCCGGTCTTTGAGTCGCCATTTCGCCCAATGTTCTTTGCCTGTCCGTTCGTGCAGCTTGATACTGTAATTCTTCTTGAAAGTCCAGTTCTCAAATTCATGGATCACCAAATGGTTGGCAATATCAATCCGCTCATCCTCACCGATTTCCTGCTTCACCTTTTCATCCACATTATTCCGGTCATATACCCATGAAACTTCTTTCCACTCTCCTACTATCGCTACTTCCGGGTAAGCCGAATGACTGAAGACATAGTAACCGAATGAAGTCAGTGTGATTACTGCAAGACATGCCGATATAACTAGTTTCCGTTTCATATTAATGAAGTGACAATGATTTGATTGTTCTTATTGGAATACTGGTTCGTATCCCAGGCAATGAGTTGTTTTTTAATTTTCGATTTCTGCAGGAACGGAATCACGTCCATGCTTTTCTTGTGAGACCAGTCGAAACTTAATTCATATGGAATAATGATCCGATCGACCTTATTGGTTTCTGTAAACTGTTCGAACGAACTTTGCGTAAACCCACTGAAAAAAACAACCTGAATCGAAGACACTTTCGGTCCGAGTTCTTTTTCCAGTTCATACAATTTGGTCAGGTATTCCTTTCCTGCCATTTCAATTTTCAAATCGCTCTGGTCAAAAAAGAGTAAATCCGAAATGGAATTTGACAGGTAAATCCCGTGCACCAAAAGCACATTAATCGAATCTTCCGATTGGAATTGTAATAATGCTTTAAGCGGTTCCAAAGAGGAAACTTTAAAGTCTGTCGGTATAAGAATTGTTGTGCTCATATCTGCTTGTTTTGAACAAATGTAGAGCACGACTATAAGGACGGTATAAGAGCCGGATTAAAACGGGATTAGAATTTTAGTTTTAACGTTTCTTTAAGATTTATAGGGAATTACGAGGCTCACCAATGTTCCCTTTTCTTCTTCCGAATGCACAATGATTTTGCCTTTATGCTGGCGCATGATATTCCGGGTAAGCGGTAACCCGATTCCATAACCTTCAAACGAATTGGTGTTGGAAGCCCGGAAGAACGGATCGTAAATATGGCCCAAATCCTGCGGTGGAATTCCAATTCCATTGTCCTGGACATGAATGGAAATCGTTTCTTTTGTATGCGTCAGGTAAATACGCACATCCTGGTTTTCAGAATATTTACTCGCATTTAAAAGCACATTCGACAAAGCCAGCTGAAGTAATTGCGAATTCCCTTTAATTTCCAATGCATCCAGGTTTTCAGGCAAACTACCGAAGTCGAACTTAATGTTGTTTCCGGGAATAATGCGGTTTACAGTCTCTATTGTTTCAAAGATCAACTCGTCAATGCGCAATTTCTCAATGGTCATTTTCTTTCCGTCAAATCCGGTTTGAGCCAGGAACAGCAAAGCCTTTGTTTTCTTATTCAACTTCTCGGCCTGTTCCAGAATATGATTCAAAGCGGTTTTGTAATCTTCCACGCTTCGGTCCTTGCTCAGCATTAAATCTGCCTGCCCGATGATACTTGTCAGCGGTGTATTTAATTCGTGCGATGCATTACTGATGAAATTATTCTGTGTTTCGAAACTGGTTTCCAATCGGTCCAGCATGTTATTCATGGTTTGGATCAATTCTCCCAGTTCGTCTCCCTCCTGCTTGTTCTCAATCCGGAAATGCAGGTTTTCGGTACCAATGTGATGAACACTTGTGCTCAGATCAGTAATGGGCTTAATGAGTCGTTTGGATAGCCACAGGGAAACTATGATGATCAGGAAAACCGCCGAAAAAAACATCGAGATCAGCAATCCGCCCAGGTAATGCTTGTATTTCGTATAGTACATGTTTCTTGCAGAAGTATAGACCACGAAGCTTTTTCCCTTCTTCGAAACATAGATTTTCCCGTAACGCAGCAAATTTCCATGTCGTTCCTGTGCCGTTTTATATCGGATTACTTTCCGGATAAATCCCGAATCCTCTCTCGTCTGGCGCGTATTGAGAATCGGCATATTATTCCTGTTTACTTCTACCACAATGCTTTTTTCATCCGGCAATTTCTCCAGGTATTCCTGTTTGAACTCTCTCACAAACTCCTTATCTCCCCGATGGTCCAGCTCAATACGAATCGTTGTATTGGTACGTGTTTCAAGCCGGTCGTAAAAGTCGTTGAAAACGTAATTGGAAGACAGAACGTAAACAACCGTACTGAACAACAGGATCAAAACAGCAAACGTACTGCTCAGCAACCAAATGATCCGTACACGAATTTTCATTCCTCCTCTCGCATTACATATCCCATTCCGATCACCGTATGGATCAGCTTAGAACCACCGAACTGCATCAGTTTTTTTCGCAGGTAGTTCACATAAACATCTACCACATTGGTCCCGGATTCAAAATCGATTCCCCAAACTTCCTCCAAGATATCCATTCGCGAAAACACCTTGCGGGGATTCATGATAAAAAGCAACAATAACCGATATTCCGTCGAAGTGAGACTGATCGGATTTCCATTCCGGGTAACTGTTTTCCGGTCGTCATCCATCGTCAAATCGTCGAAATGAAAAAGCGTACTTGCTGTTACCGTTTGATTTTCAATCCTTCTGAGTAAAGAACGGACACGCGCGTTTAATTCAATAAACTTGAAAGGTTTAGGCAAATAGTCATCCGCCCCGGAATCCAGTCCGAGTGCAACATTTTCCGGAGTCCCCAGAGCCGTAAGCATTAAAATCGGCACCTGGCTCGTTTCCCGGATCTTGGAACAAACCTGCATTCCGTTTAGTCCCGGAAGCATGATATCCAATATGATCAAATCGGGATTCCAAAAATGGAACTCGTCTAATCCTTTTAGTCCGTTGTTGGCAATTTTTGTTTCGAAGTTCTCTTCCGTCAGTCCTTTCTGAACCAGTGAACTAATTTGCGGATCGTCTT
Source organism: Fluviicola sp. (assembly GCF_039596395.1). Taxonomy (NCBI): domain Bacteria; kingdom Pseudomonadati; phylum Bacteroidota; class Flavobacteriia; order Flavobacteriales; family Crocinitomicaceae; genus Fluviicola; species Fluviicola sp. The sequence goes on along the minus strand of NZ_JBCNJT010000001.1, from coordinate 1,116,603 downwards.
CGATAATCAATATTTTTTTCACAGAAAATGGATTGAGTGATAAAATTAGTAAAAAGAATCGAATGAAAATCGGATATCTTAAAACAACAACACACTGTAAATCAATTTATTAAGATTGAATCTGTTCGTATCTTTGGGAACACCCGAATTTGGAAATTCTTAAATTCTTTTTTTTCCAAAAACACTTTTTTCAAGCGATAATATTTCCTAAATTAATTAAGAAAACTTGTTATTCATTTAATTTACATCATGTTATGCCAACGTTAAAGCCTCTTGTTTATACCCCTAAACAAATCTCAATTTCACTTGCAGGAAGAGCTCTTGCTCACCCTTGCAGAGTTAAAATGGTTCAATTACTCATAAAACATCCTAACTTAACAAATAGAGAACTAACCGAAAGACTTCGTTTATCTAAATCTACCATTCATGACCACTTGACAAAACTTTGGGATGCCGGGTTAATAAATGTAAGTTATTCTCCTCATTCACTTTGTGTGGAAATCACTAAAGAGCAAATAGAGATGTACAAAAAGTTGGAAGCATTATTCGATTTCGAACCCAAAAAAGCCTATCATTTGAGTCTTCTCGATTAACTTTGCCGAAAATTAAACTCATGACTATCGATCCAGCAATCATCGAAGCACTCAAAACAGGAAAGACTATCCTTTATCCTTCGGATACTATTTGGGGAATTGGCTGTGATGCTACCAACGAAGAAGCTTGTCAGCGAATTCTGGAGATTAAGGAACGACCGGCAGATAAAAGCTTTATTTTGCTGGCCGACAGTTTTCAGATGATTGAAAAGTACATTCCCGAATTTCCGGATGTTTGTTATGACCTGGTCGACTTGTCCGATAAACCTTTGACGATTATTTATCCGAACGCACAGGGATTGGCTCCGAGTGTTTTGGCACAGGATGGTTCTGTGGGTATCAGGCTGACAAAAGATCCTGTCTGTCTTTCATTGATCCGTAGTATTCGCAAACCACTGGTTTCAACATCCGCCAATATTTCCGGAATGCCCTTTCCGACTAATTTCAGCACCATCGATCCGAAGATCAAAGAACGCGTTGATGCTATTGTGGAATTAAGAACGAACGAACAACTTACAACTCCTTCGCAAATTATAAAAATCGGATTAGACAGTTCCATACAAGTTATCCGAAGCTGATTACAGTTAATTCAGTAACTTTGCGCCCGCATGCAAACAGAAAATTTCGCTCATAAACTCAAACATCCTGTTTTTAAGGTTGTTTCACAGATCATTTCCGAAAAAGGCCTAGAGGCTTACGTAATCGGTGGATTTGTGCGGGATTTGCTGCTGGACAGGCCTTCCAAGGATATTGACATTGTGGTCGTAGGCAACGGGATGGAACTGGCAGAAGCCGCCGGGGAAAAATTGCGCGTGAAAAAAGTCAATCTCTTTAAGAACTTTGGAACAGCGCAATTCAATTATAAAGACCTGGACGTGGAATTTGTCGGAGCGCGAAAAGAATCTTATCAACGCGATTCCAGAAAACCCATTGTGGAAGACGGAACACTAAGCGATGATCAGAAAAGACGCGATTTCACCATCAATGCACTGGCACTTGACCTGCGGGAAGAAACTTTCGGAAACCTGGTCGATCCGTTCAATGGATTGGGCGATTTGGACAAAGGAATCCTTCGCACACCGCTTGATCCAGATACCACCTATTCGGATGATCCTTTACGTATGATGCGTGCAATCCGTTTTGCTACACAGCTGGATTTCCAGATTGAAATGAGTAGTTTGAAATCCATTCTTGAAAATGCGTCCCGACTGGAAATTATTTCAAAAGAGCGCATCATGGATGAGTTGAACAAGATCATCCTGGCGAAAAAACCATCCAGAGGATTCGAGTTGTTGAACTCCACGAAATTGCTTCACCAGTTTTTCCCGGAAATGATTGCTTTGCATGGAGTGGAAACACGTGACGGGAAAAGCCATAAAGACAATTTTTACCACACACTGGAAGTATTGGATAATGTGGCGCTGCATTCCGATAATTTATGGCTGAGATGGAGCGCTATTCTGCACGATATTGCAAAACCACCTACCAAACGGTTTGATTCCCAGGTTGGCTGGACCTTTCACGGACACGAAGAATTGGGAGCCAGAATGGTTCCGAAAATCTTTGCAAGGTTACGACTTCCGCTTGACCATAAAATGAAGTATGTGCAGAAACTGGTTCGACTTCATTTGAGGCCGATCGCACTGGTAAAAAGCAATGTGACTGACTCGGCAGTAAGACGGTTGCTTTTTGAAGCCGGCGACGATATCGACGACCTGATGACTTTGTGCAATGCGGATATCACCTCTAAAAACGAATTCAAAGTCAAGAAATACAAGAGAAATTTCGAACTGGTAGTAGAGAAGTTGAAAGCGGTTGAAGAAAAAGACCATGTAAGGAACTTCCAACCGCCGATTTCCGGGGAATTGATCATGTCGACCTTTAATATTGGACCTTGCGGTGAGATCGGAACAATCAAAAACCGCATCAAAGAAGCCATCCTGGAAGGAGAAATCCCCAACGATTTCGAAACGGCAAAAAATTTGATGCTGCAAATCGGCGAAGAGCTCGGGTTGACTGTCCAAAAAGGTTAATCATTCAAAAAATTGAACTTTTAACCTTTTTGAACCTTTTGAACAATTGAACTTCTTTTCAATTTTCAATTCTACATTTTCAATTTGAAGTATCTTTGTAAAAAAACAACTGCATGGGTGCGCTAAAATTTCGCGTGTTATTAGATTCTGAAAAAGATCAGGAAGTATTCAGAGACATTGTCATCAATGAGGACGATAACTTTGAGTCTTTCTACCGGGCTATTTTGAATTCTTTCAATTTTGAAGGACAAGAGATCGGTTCATTTTTTATGTCCAACGATGAGTGGGACAAAGGTCATGAGATCAGTTTGATGGATATGAGTTATTCCGATGAGGACACGGAAATCACAAGTGTCATGTCGGAAGCTAAACTGAGTAATTTTATAGAAGCACCCGACCAAAAGATCATTTTGGTATATGATTTCCTGAGAATGTGGATTTTCCTGATCGAATTGCAGGAACGCAACGAAGAAATTGTTGACAAACCGAAAGTAGCATTGGCAGTAGGAACGGCTCCTCCTGAAGATTCAAAAATGATCCAGGATGATGCGTTCTTCGGCGAAGAAGAAGACGAAGATTTCAATGATTTTGACGAAGATTTCGGCGATGGTTACGACGAAGATGATTTGTCAGGTTACGAAGAATACGAATATTAATTATCAGTTATGAATGCTTGAATTATCAAGATTTCATTTCTTGATAATTGATAATTGACTCATTCATAATTACTTTTAAGTATGAGCAACGAAAAAAAATACGGCGATCCGATTGGAGCAGCCATCAAAGAATACGCAGACAAAAGACGCCCGGAAGACATTATTGTTTCTTCCGACATTTGCGAAGACGATATTATTCCTTTGGAAGTACTTTTCAGAAAATACGATGAAATGCCTCCGATCGAACAAAAAGCCCTTTCACTGGCACGAGGACACGTACTGGACGTTGGTGCAGGCGCAGGAATTCATGCAACATATCTGCAGGATCTTGGGTTTAAAGTCGATTGTATCGACATTTCTGAAGGAGCGGTTGAGTACCTGAAAAGCAACGACTTGAACGCAGAACGCATCAATTTCTTTTCCCTGAAAGACCGGAAATACGATACCATTTTGATGTTAATGAACGGAATCGGCATCGCCGGGAAATTATCCAACCTGGAAAGAACCCTGGAGCATGCAAAATCCTTATTGAATCCGGGCGGAAAGATCTTGTGCGATTCTTCGGATATTCATTCCCTTTATGAGGATGAAGACGGAGCGCTTTGGGTGGATCTGAATACGGAATACTACGGAAACTTCCGTTTTCAAATGAAATACAAAAAGCAAAAAGGACCTTGGTTCGACTGGCTGTACGTAGATTTCGACAATTTATTCCAGGCTTCCAAAAAAGTTGGTTTGAAGGCAGTTCGTGTATTGGAAGAAGACGATCATTACCTGGCCGAATTAACCCTGGAAAAATAACATGCGTTTTTTGACCTGGATTTTTTTATTCCTTTCGGGACTTGTCTTCGGACAAAACAATTCGCTGTTGTACCAGGTGAAAGGAAAGGATAAAACCGTTTCTTACCTCTTCGGCACGATCCACATGATCCCGGATTCCCTCTATTATTTTCCCGGAAAACTGGATAAAATCATTTCCAGGTCCAATGAAGTGATTCTGGAGATTGCGAATCTGAACGATCAGAGTGCGGCTATGAAACTCATGGAATTGGATTCAGGTTCCTGTTTCGATATTTTCACTCCGCAGCAAAAGGATTCGGTATTGAACTGGGGAGCAGATTTATTGGGAACACAACCCGCAAAATTTGAAAAGGCACTCGAAAAAAGAAAACCGTTTACCTTATTACAGCTGAGCCTGCAAAAAATGATCACCGGGAAAGTACGCATGATCGATATGGAAATCGAATCGCGCGCTCAGCAAAACAAAATCCCGGTAAGTGGCCTTGAAACAGTCGAGTACCAATTGGCAATTTTTGATAAAATCCCGTCCGAGGAAATGGCTGAAATGATCATGGAATCGGTGAGAAATCCGGAGGAAGGTGAAAAAAACTTCCGGGAAATGGTCCGTTATTACCATGATCAGGATCTTGAAAAATTGGCCAAACTAATCCAGGAAAGTGATGAACTGGGAAGTTCTGCGGAAGAACTGTTGGATAAAAGAAACCACAACTGGATCCCCAAAATGGAGGAACTGATGAAAACCAAATCCTGTTTCTTTGCAGTCGGCGCCGGACATTTAGGCGGATCAAACGGAGTAATTGAACTGCTCCGGCAAAAAGGATATGAAGTAACTCCTGTTCGATATTGATATGCGTAATCTATTAGTTATATTGCTGACCGGCCTGATCGTTTTGGGCTGCAACACTTATTCAGAAGAAGAAAAAAGCGGTTTCGTTTCAAAAGCGGAAGAATATGCCAAAAAGCACCATTGGAACTACGAAGTGCTGGATGGAGGCCTGGTAGTAGAAGTGCTGGAAAAAGGAACCGGAACAGAAAAAATCCAGTCGGGAAGTGAATTGGAACTTTCCTACAAAGGAACACTCACCAACGGAAGAAAATTCGACCAGACGGAACCGGGAAAACCGTTGAAATCCAATTTAAAAGGATTGATCGGCGGATTTCAATTGGGACTCCTGAATCACGTTGCCGGAACAAAACTGCGCATGGTCGTTCCGCCACAATTGGGATACGGAGATGACGGCCTGGATAAAATCCCTGCAAATTCGACGCTTATTTTTGAGATTTCGATTGAAAAGGTCTTCTGAATTGGTAAAATTCATAGCGTAAATTAAGAGCCCAGCTTTTGCTTTCCGTGTAACTCGTCTTCCCTTTTGTAAACTGGAAAGCCATTCCGTAATTCGCTTCCAGTCCAAGTCTGATTCTTTTGAAGAACGGGTTATTCTTGGATAAGGCAAAACTGATATCAAACGGTATGCTAACCAATAATCCTTCCGACATTTTTGCAGCATAATTCGTAGTTTGCGATGGATTTAACACCGGCTGTGGAGTGGAAGACTGGTAAGTGCTTCCATTAATATCCTCTACGATGTAACTTTCCCAGGTAGCTGATTGAACGGAAGGTTTGCCAAGCAGCATATAAACATCCAATCCTGTTTCAAACTGGAAAATCTTACCCGGTCTCAGCGCAAAACGCTCTCCCAGTCCGATCATCCATGATTTTATCCGGTACTGTTTTTGTATCTCCTGCCGTCTGTTACCATAAACGAAATAAGTTGTTCCCGTTTGCCCGGAAGATAAGGTATCAATAATAGTCCTGTTGTCACGGACCCAGTACTTCGAAGCTTTTGCCTCAGGACCTTGGCCGATATGGATAGTTGTGGAAAACCGATAGTTTTTTCCAGTCTGCTTTTTCGGGTTGTTGAGAAAGGAAAAGGAGAAAACGTTATACGAATCATCCGGTTCCCCTGCAAATTGGTCTGTCCCGGTCGGATTAACCTGAAATGAATCAAGAACCTGGAATCCGGGAGTTAACCGGTCCCAGCCGGCATCAGAAAAAGCAATTTTATTAGGCGTAATTCCACCGATACTGGCTTTCACTGCAAAAGCAATCGCTTTCGGCTTAATGGAATCGTTTTTTTGAGAAAAGCTTATTCCGGTGATTAGCAGGAACAAACAAGGGATAAAGGCTTTCATCAGTTGGTTTTAATATCCCAAAATTAGAAATTAAAGCTTTATCCCTTGCTAATGACCTTTAAAAAGCAAAACGAAAATTCATTCCCCCGCTGACATTGAAATTACTGGTGATCAAACCTCCTGTAAATACCGTTGTCAATCCGGGATTCAACTCTGCTCCTATGCGCATACGGCTTGCAACAGGACTTGTCCGCGACAACTTAAAGCTGATTTCCAATGGCACGCGCATGATTAACCCGGCAGTCACTTTGCTGGAAAATGTTTCTGTACGGATATCTTCGGTTGCAGGATACGGATATGCCGGATAATACCCTCCGTTCGGATCCTGCGGTAAGCCCTCAACTATATATGTGTCAATATAAGAAGCCTTTATTCTACTGGAAAGACTAAGTAAACACAAAACATCCAAACCGGTTTCAAATTGGAAAATACGGTTCGGGTTTGTGGCGATGTGTTCTCCCGCACCGAAAACAAGTGTCTGGGAGTGATAAATCTTTGAAATACTCTGGTTCCTGTTACCCATCACGTAAAACTCCTGTCCGGTCTGGGAAGAACTCAGCGTATCTATCACCTGTTTGTTTTCATGGTACCAGTCTTTTCTTGCGGCTATTTCCGGCCCGTAACCCAGGTGAATTGTTGTTGTTGCCAAAAACTTACGATCTGCCTGGTTCATTTTTTTATTATTAATGAATGAAAAGGAGAACATATAATAAGAACCGTTAGAGATCGACCGGATATTATCGTTGAAATTGAGTTGATGGTCCATCGGCTTCAGTGAATCCGGAATCTCAAATCCAGGGGTCATTTTTTCCCATTCCGCGTTGGTATAATCAAAATTCACACGGCCTGTCATTCCATGAGTCATCTTGACAATAAAACGCGTGTTTTTGGTTTTTAATGAATCCGCCCGTTGGGAAAAACCAATCCCGGTAATCAATACGGATAATAGAGCTATGCAGGTTTTCATAAAACGATATTTTAATGATTGATTAACAGCGTAATTGCTCATTTATTGTGTGTAAATGCATAAAAGCCTGTTGGAATAGAGCAATAAACCAGACTTATTCAACCATCCTGCCAATACACCAATAACCGATTTTAAAAACTCTAAAAACCTCATTTTTAAGGATTTTCAGGATTCCATGAAAATATCATTGTTTAGCAACATAAATTCACTCAAAACATTGTTAAAACGAAAAGAAACCGCTATTTTTGAATCGCATTTTAAAAACGAAATCTAAATTCTCAAACATGAGTGTTCTAGTTAATAAAAACTCTAAAGTAATTGTACAAGGATTCACAGGAAGTGAAGGTACTTTCCATGCAGGTCAGATGATTGATTATGGAACAAACGTTGTAGGAGGTGTTACTCCGGGAAAAGGTGGTTCAACTCACCTGGATCGTCCTGTTTTCAATACAGTTGCTGATGCAGTAGCAAAAACTGGTGCTGATGTTTCTATTATTTTCGTTCCGCCTGCATTTGCAGCTGATGCCATTATGGAAGCAGCAAACGGAGGAATCAAAGTGATCGTTTGTATCACGGAAGGTATCCCGGTAAATGACATGGTGAAAGCAAAAGAATACCTGAAAGGTACAGGAGCTCGTTTGATCGGGCCAAACTGTCCGGGTGTGATCACTGCAGATGAAGCGAAAGTAGGTATCATGCCGGGATTCGTTTTCAAAAAAGGAAAAATCGGGATTGTTTCCAAATCGGGAACTTTAACGTATGAAGCAGCTGACCAGGTTGCTAAAGCAGGATTGGGAATTACAACTGCAATCGGTATCGGTGGTGACCCGATTATCGGAACAACTACCAAAGAAGCCGTTGAATTGTTGATGAACGATCCTGAAACAGAAGGAATCATCATGATCGGTGAGATCGGTGGAAGCCTTGAGGCTATCGCTGCACGCTGGATCAAAGAAAACGGCACAAAACCGGTTGTCGGATTTATCGCAGGTGAAACAGCACCAAAAGGACGTACAATGGGTCACGCAGGTGCAATCGTTGGTGGTGATGACGATACAGCAGAAGCTAAAAAACGTATCATGCGCGAGTGCGGAATCCACGTAGTTGATTCTCCGGCTCACATTGGTTCGAAAATGGCTGAAATTTTAGGAGTTACAGCGTAATCGCTCTAATTAATACTACAAGATCCCGGTTCCTAAAAGAATCGGGATTTTTTTTGCTCAAAAATGTCGTTTCCAATTCCATAGTTTGATTAACTTCAAGTATTATTTCAAAAGGCCACATGGACAAACAACGCAAATTCAAACAATACGAGTCACAGGATCCCGGTTTGGGAACAGCTTATCAAAAATCAGTCAAACGCATTTTAAACGAGGACGGTTCCTACAACATCAAACGGATCGGTACGGTCCGCATGCTTAAGGATTTCTATAAATATTTAGTCGATCTGAATACCTGGAAATTCGGCTTTTTCCTGGTCGGAAGTTTCCTGGTGGCAAACCTGTTCTTTGCAGGAATTTATTGCTGGATCGGAACGGAACACCTGCACGGGATCAATCCCAATCAAAACGAATTCGTGGCAGCTTTTTATTTCAGTGCCCAGACTTTTACAACCGTTGGTTACGGGGCCATTGCTCCTATCGGCAATCTCACTTCCTTCATTGCTGCCATGGAAGCTTTCGTAGGGTTGATCGCTTTTGCCATTGCAACCGGTTTGATATACGGACGGTTCTCCAGACCTTCTACCAAAATTGCTTTTTCACACAATGTCATCATTACACCGCATAAAGACCAAATGGCACTGATGTTCAAAATTGTGAATCAGCGAAACAGTGTGCTCCTGAATACCAAAGTACATGTGATGCTTTCACTGGTAGACGACGATTCGGAGACAGGTATGGTTCACCGTCAATACTATACGCTTCCGTTGGAGGTTGATTTCGTGCGCTATTTCCCGCTAACATGGACACTCGTACATCTCATCAACGAAGATTCTCCGTTATACGACCTTACATTGGCAGAAATCAGGGGAAAACTGGCAGAATTGCTCATTATTATTGAAGCATTCGATGAAACCTACTCCCAAACAGTGATTCGGAAACACTCTTACGCCGAACACCAATGGGCAACCGGTGTGAAATTCAAAAAGAATTTCCATGCAGACGATAACGGGACAATTGTCCTCAACATTAACGAGATCAGCGATCTGGAAGTCTTGTCTTAATTATCAATTACCGATTACTAAATTATCAAGCAATCCTACATTCATACTTGATAATTGATAATTGATAATTACCTTTGAAGTATGTCACAATACAGTTCTACTTTCTACCCCGTTATGGAACATTTCTACACGTTACAGGGTGAAGGAAAATACACGGGAACCTCTGCATATTTCATTCGATTGGGAGGATGTGATGTCGGCTGTGTTTGGTGCGATGTCAAAGAATCCTGGGATGCGGATATCCATCCGAAGATGAGTGTGGAGGAATTAAAAAACCTGGTTTCCCAATATCCGGGGGAATTGGTCGTTATTACCGGAGGAGAGCCTGCCATGTATGACCTGACTGTTTTGGTGGATGCACTCCACTCCATCGGGAAATACGTCGCTATTGAAACTTCGGGTACCAGTGATTTATCCGGGAAGGTAGATTGGTACACTTTTTCTCCTAAAAAATTTAAAGCACCGGTTGAAGAAGCTTATTTGAAGGCTTCGGAACTAAAAATTGTTATCTTTCATAAATCGGATTTGGCATGGGCAGAAGGCCATTCGCAAAAAGTGAATGAAAACTGTGTTCTCTATTTACAGCCGGAATGGTCAAAAAGGGAACAATTATTGCCAACAATTATCGAGTACGTAAAAAATCATCCGAAATGGAAGATTTCTTTACAAACTCATAAATACTTAGAAATACCTTAAGCATGAAAAACGGATTATTGGTTTTGTTCTTATTAGCTATGGCTTCCTGTTCCACAGCTCAAATGACTTACTCCACCAAAAACAAAAAAGCCATTGAATTGTATGAGCAAGCCAGAAATGAACCTGGCAAATCAGTTGATCCAAGAACTCACGGCCCCAATTTCGCAGGAGCGATCAGTCTCTTAGACAAAGCATTGGAGAAAGATCCGAATTTTTGGGAAGCTCACATGGTAGAAGCTGAAATGTATGAAGAATTGAATCAGCCTTACAAAGCAATCGAACATTACCGCAAAGCAATAGCAATCAATCCGAACCCAACTTCGGGAGGAGCCGTTTATTTCTACCTGGGAACGATGGAATATTCCGTAGGTGAGTATGAAAATGCGGCTAAAAGTCTCACAGAGTTTACAAAAGCCAAGGGTGCACATCCGGAAAATGTTGCCCGCGCAAACCAACTCATTAATGACTGTGCTTTTGCGATTGAAGCCATGAAAAATCCGACACAGTTCAAACCGGTGAATTTAGGACCTGGCGTCAACACAAAAGATGCGGAATATTTCCCTACTATTACCGTTGATGGAAAAACCCTCCTGTTTACCAGAAGAATTGAAGACAAGAGGGTTCCGGTTTATGGCGAACAGGAAGATTTCTACGTGTCCAATCTCAGTACATTCAAAACCTGGGAAACCGCGATCCCGATGCCTAAAAACATCAATACAGTGAGAAACGAAGGAGCTCCTACTATTTCTGCAGACGGAAGAAACCTGATCTTTGTGGCTTGTGACGATGAGTCAGGAAGTTATGGTGAAGGCCGCAAAGGAAAAGGAAGTTGTGATCTGTTCTACACCAAACGTTTGGGAAATCAATGGGTTGACCCGGTAAATCTTCCGGGAGCAATCAATACCGGGAACTGGGAAACACAGCCTTCCCTGTCAGCAGACGGAAAAACGCTTTACTTCGTGCGTCGTGTGATGACTAAAAGCGGTATCCCGGATTCAGACATTTACACTTCGACATTAAAAGACGACGGAACCTGGAATACGCCTGTACGCCTTCCTTCTACAATCAATACTCCATATATGGAAGAATCCGTACTGATACACCCGGATGGGAAAACCCTGTATTTCTCTTCGCAGGGACATCGTGGGATGGGCGGACTGGATATTTTCGTTTCCCGTATGAACGACAAAGGAGAATGGGGACAAGCTGAAAACTTAGGATATCCGATCAATTCAAGTGCCGACGAAAACTCGCTATTGGTAAGTGCCGACGGAGAAATTGCATTCTTTGCTTCAGACCGTGAAGGAGGATTCGGGAAACTGGATCTGTACTATTTCGTGTTGCCTGAGAAGTTCCGTCCGGTGAAAACACTTTATTTCGACGGATTGGTTTTCGATGCGGTGACCAAAAAACCGCTTCCGGGGAAATTCTCACTGGTAAATATCAAAACAGGAGTTGAAGTGATCAAATCGGAGGCTGACCAGGTCAACGGAACATTCACCGTTTCTCTTCCTATCAACGAAGAATATGCACTCTCCGTAAGTTATCCGGGATACACCTTCTACTCCCAGAATTTCAACATGACAGTTGCCGACAACCAGGAATCTTTCCACATGGATGTGCCGATGAACCCGATCGTTGCAGGACCTCCGACAGCGCTTCGTAACGTATTCTTCGATTTGGATAAAGCAACACTGCGTCCGGAATCATACGTAGAATTGAACAAATTGCGCGACTTCCTGAAAGCCAATCCGGCTATTAAAATTGAGATTGGCGGACATACCGATACGCGTGGTGATGAAGCGGCTAACTTGAAACTGTCCGATGCCCGTGCAAAATCAGTGAAAGATTATCTGATCCAGCAAGGAATCGAAGCTACACGTTTGTCTTCCAAAGGTTACGGCGAAACGATGCCGATCTTTACAGACGAAGCAATCGCAAAAATGACCAAGGAAAGCGAAAAAGAAAAAGCACATCAGGAAAACCGTAGAACAGAATACAAGATCCTTAAGTAATGCATTTCATTCGCCTCATACGACCGGTCAACCTGCTTGTCATTATCCTGACAATGTATGGTGTCCGCGTATTCTTTCTGCCCTATTTATCGGAAGATATCCTGCTGAAAAAATCGCATCCGAATGAAGCACTGGACTATTTCCTGTTGGTTTTTTCTACGGTTCTTATCGCTGCAGCCGGAAATATCATCAACGATTATTTTGATGTAAAGGCCGACCGGATCAACAAACCGGAAAAACTGATCATCGGAAAACACATCAAACCGCGATGGGCCATTGTTTCGCATTGGATACTGAATTTCGTAGCGTTCTCGATAGCCTGTTATCTGACCTGGGAATACGAAACATTTTGGTATGTATTTATCCACTTATTGAGCATCAATATCCTGTGGTTCTATTCCATGTATTTCAAACGCAGATTCCTGATCGGGAACTTGTTTATTGCTGCTTTGACCGGTTTGGTCCCGCTTCTTTGCGGAATTCATTTCCTGGGATTAACCACTCCTTTTCACAGCGCCAATTTTATGAGCGATTTTAAAGAAGGTGCGAATTGGATTTCCCACTTGAACCTGAAAATATTCTTCATCGTTGCATTGGCTTTCTTTGCTTCCTGTTTAAACCTGGTTCGCGAAATTGTGAAGGATATGGAAGATGTGGAAGGAGATCTGTTACTGAAAGCGAAAACAATTCCGATCGTTCTTGGGATTAATAAAGCGAGATGGATTTCACTGCTTTGCCTGATCGCGATCATTGCCGTTTCCCTTCCCTTTCTGATCGAGGGATATTCTGTTTTCAACAAGACCTTCATTCGCGTTATGGGGCCATCTTTACTGATCTATTTATTACTGGTTGTCTGCTGTATGCTTTTACTGAAGCAACCGGAGCGTAACCGGTTAAAACAAATCGACCTGATTTTAAAAATAACGATGTTGATAGGCTGCTGTTTGCCTTTTTACTGGTATTTCCTATGAAAGAACTGAAATGGGTCCTCGGATCACAATCGCCCCGAAGAAAAGAATTGCTTGCCGGAATTGGTGTTGAGTTTGAAGTCCGTGTAAAAGACACGGAAGAAATCTACCCGGATTCATTACCTGCTGAAGAAGTTCCGGAGTACCTGGCAAAACTGAAAGCTAAAGCACTTCTACCCGATTTGGCCGCTGATGAAGCAGTTATTTGCGCTGATACGGTGGTAATCCTGGATGGGAAAATCCTTGGAAAACCATTCGATTATGAAGATGCACGGCAGATGCTCACCAAACTTTCCGGGCAAAAACATACCGTTATCACCGGTGTTTTTATCGGTTCAAAATCCAAAAACACATCCTTTTCCGAACGGACGGAAGTTCTTTTCGAAACACTCAGCGACGAGGAAATCAAATTCTACATCGAAAAATACATGCCTTTCGACAAAGCCGGATCTTACGGTGTACAGGAATGGATCGGATACGTAGCCGTAAAACACATGGAAGGAACTTACACCAACGTAATGGGATTGCCGACCAATAGACTATACAAGGAAATAAAGGTTTTCCGGGAGGCATACCAACAATAATATGCGGAAAAGCAATCGAACCATTCCTGTGAATTCGATGGACGAAGATTTCACCCGCGGGATTTCCATAGACAAACTAAGCATTCACAAATCTGACTTCAAAACCGTTGAGCAGCACGAAACTGCAACAGAATCCCACCGGGATGAAGGACACACCTTTCACATAGTCGAAAAAGGAACCATAACGATTGAAATCGATTTCAAGAAACACATCGTTACCGCTCCGGCTGTTGTATATATGCATCCTAACCAGGTTCACCGCATTCTGGACTTTTCGGAGGTAACCGTATGTTCCATGGCAATCAAAGAGGAAAACATTCATCCGGATTATCTTCAGTTCCTGGAAGAAATCGCCCCGGCGGATCCGCTCGCATTAACTGCAGAGGCAAATTCTGTGGTTTCCAGTACTTTTTCGCTTTGTCAGCAGTTTTCTCTACTCAAAAACAACAAACTTCACCATTCTCTTCTAAAAGACAGTTGCAACACACTGATAGCATTTTTACTCTCCCAATTTTTGAATCAGCAGAAAGCAGGAACAAATCTTTCACGGTTTGAGCAAGTCACAAAGTCTTTCAGGCAAGTACTGGAAAAAAATTTCCATACACTCAAACGACCGGGTGAATACGCCGAAAAATTGAATATTTCAACGTCCTATTTGAACGAGTGTATTAGAAATACCACCGGAATCTCCGCTTCACAATACATCCGGGACCGAATTATTCTGGAAGCCAAACGGCTGCTTCATCATAGCGACAAATCAGTGAAAGAAATCGCTTTCGAGCTCGGCTACGTCGATTATTCTTATTTTGCAAGACTCTTTACCACAGCCACCGGGATATCTGCAGGAGCCTTTCGCAACAAAAACCGCGATTAGTCCAATATTTGCCTTGCTTCCTTATTTCCAGGGATAGTTTTAGTTCTGAATTTTGCTCCATACTATTAATACTCAGTAAAAATGGATCAGAATAAAAAAGTACTTGTATCAGGAGCAAGTTTTGCAGGTTTAACAACAGCTTACCGGATGAATCAATTGGGGTACCAGGTAACCGTTGTTGAAATCGGAAGTCATTTAAAAATGGGAGGTACTCCGGTCGACATCAAAGAGCATACGGTTGATATTGTCAGAAAGATGGGGCTTTTAGAGAAGATCAAAGCGAACCGGTTAACGCTTGAAAAATGGGAGTTTAAAGATGCAGACGACATTACCCGGCATTCCCTGCAGTTAATCCAACCGGGAGAAGCATTTCCGGACGATGAATTCGAAATTGAGAGGGATACTTTACTTAACATGCTATACGATCTCATCAAAAACGAGGTCAATTTCGTATTCGGAAACAGCATCACTTCATTACAGGAAAAGGAAGATTGCATCGAGGTCACTTTCAAAGATGGTTCCGATGATTCTTTCGAACTTGTAGTTGGTTGTGATGGCATTCATTCGGTAGTTCGAAAACTATGGTTTGGAGAAGAAAGCAACTATGCTCATTTTTTAGGACAGTATTTTTCCATTGCCATTGTAAACAAATTACTGATCCCGGTTTCTACTTTGCAGCTGTATTCGGAACCCGATAAGGGAATAATGCTTAATGCATACAACAATAAAACCGATATTGTTTTTACGTTCCGTCCGGAAAAAGAAATTCCGTATGATTTCCGCAATCAGGAACAGCAGAAAAACATCGTTCTGGAACAACTTGAAGGTATGTCCTGGCGAACACCTGAATTGCGGCAAGAGTTGATCAATTCTTCCTCTTTTTACTTCGACAAGTTTTGCCAGATTAAAATGCCTTCCTGGACAAAAGGTCGTGTAGCCCTGGTCGGTGACTCAGGTTATTGTGCATCTCCGGCAGCGGGAATGGGAGGTTCACTGGCAATAATCGGTGCATCCGCATTGGCCGATGCATTTGAAAAACATTCCGGAAATTACGAATTGGCTTTCAAAACCTATAACAAGGAATTGAAACCATTTATCGAAGAAGTGCAAGCCGAAGCCATTAAAATGCTGGATAAATTGCTTCCACGAACTGAAGAAGAAATAAAAAAAATGTTCCAAAACGGTTTTTAATCCAGGTTGGTTTAAATGAAACGCGATTCGTCAAAGTGGATCACGTTTTTATTGCAGTTTCATTTTTAATGCTACATTTGACGAAAATCACTATTTATGAAATACTACATCTTTTATGCTTTGCTGGCATTTTTGCCGGTAACCACCATTAGCCTGGCTCAAACGGGAGACTCCAGCAACTTAAACAACAAGCCGGTATCCGGTCAAACTCAAACAGCAACTGCGAACCCGCCTGCCGCCAAAGCGAACCAAACAGCTGCCGCTCAACCCACGGGAGGAAACAAAACCATCCAGGATATTATTTCCTTTTTACCGGTGGCTTTCTTCTTCTTCATCGTTTCAACGGTTTTTATTAAACTCAGAAAAGATGGTGTCAAACTCAGTGAAATCCTGATTGACAAAGAAACAGTGCTTGAAAAACGAAAAGCAGATGTGGCCATTGCAGCATCGCATGCACAAGTAGCAACAGCAGCAGCAACGGCAATCAGTGCAAATCCGAATGCAGCAGTTGCAGTGCCTGCTGAAACTTTTACTCCACCGGCATCTGCAACAGTAAGCCAAACAACCGATAACCCGGAGCAAAGTACCAGCAGGTTGATCGTATTCATCTGCGGAATTACATCGATTGCGCTGGCTTGCTGTATTACCAGTTATTATTTCTACAAATCGTTTACTGGAGGCGGAGACGTGAGTATCAGCAACCTTTCCAATGTGCTTTACGGTTTGGGATTGGGAGTGATTCCATACGGATTCAATAAAATTGCAGCGGCATTGAAATAGTTTAAGGAGTTAAAAAAAATTCAAAGGGTTTAATAGTTCAATTTGAACAAAAAAAGTAGGCACGCGATTAATCGCGTGCCTACTTTTTTATTGATCTTATTTTTTTTACTGTTTAATAAACGGTGTTGTTTCCGAACCGTTATCTCCGCTTACTCGTACCAGGTAATAACCGTTTTGCAGATCATTCACCAGGAAATCGGCTGCGTAAGTTTGATTGTTGTTAGTTACAGCCTGTTGCTTGACAACACGGCCGTTCATATCAATGACCTCGACTTTTGCGTTGTTCCCTACATTTCCTACTAATTCTACGCGGATTTTATCCGAAGAAGGATTCGGGAATATCAATAATTCATTGTTCAGGTTCTTTTCTTCCAGGTTCAAAGCAAAACCAACCGAGAAATTATAACGGTGATAAGAACCGAAATCCGAAGGGAAAATCTCCATGATAGCACCTCCAACTTTTCGTACGCGGAATCCTCCGGTAGTTTCTCCTTCCACCTGTGCAGAATACCAGAAACCGATACCATCATCGTCGCTGTCTTCCAGGATCAATGAATAACATCCCGGAGCCAAATCGAATGTATCCTTATAATCCGTATTGTTGGTCAGTGTCGTTCTTTCGAAAATAACATTGTCGTTCTGATCCACCAATCTCCATTTGTTTTCATTTGCTTTGTTATTTGTCGTCATCCACACAAAGAACGGACCGTCGATCACTTCCGGAGCGGTATATTTCGTTTTGAACTCGTCGTTTTGGTGGTATTCATCCAGGGTATTCGATCCTGAAATTTCGATTACCCGTGCATAAAACCCGTTTGCAGGATTCGCTCCGAACCAGAAGTTTTGATTCGTGATCGGAATTTCAACGATTTCTTTCTCCAGGAATGCCAGGTTACCCGACCAGGTATAATCGATAAAGTTTCCGTAAGTCACCCAAATGCGAATTTTACAAGCCGTTAACGGAAGCGCCCCGTTATTTTGCAGGATCACACGCGGATTCGAACAAGTCGGGTTCCATTTACGGTAATATTCGTAGCTGTTCGGGTTCAAAATGTCCAAAATTGCTGCATCGTGTTGGAAGTTTGGTGCAGAATACGATACCAGGTCGATTGCCGTGATAAAGTTACCACTAGCTTGTCCCATATCGTTCGTCGGTACATCGGATATATCGTAATCAATCGTCACGGTATCTCCCGGAGTTACGTAAGATGTCAGTTCATGATCGAATTCACGCACCATATCTCCCGGACACCATCCTTCACGGGCATACGGCCACGTTCCGCCTTGCTTGGTATTCGGGTTCTTTCCGCAATCGTCTCGCCAGATACTCCAGCTGAAACGCTCCACTCCGTCGATGATTATCTTGTGCTGTTTGTCCTGCCATTCACAACAAGCGCCGTTTCCAACCTGTCCGTGTCCGGTCAAACGTGTTTTCAGCTTAAAGTTTTCGGAACTATCCGAAAGAATGACTTGTTTCGCCTGCAAAACAACATCGTTTGCCATGTCTGCATAATTATAAGACGTCCAGTTGTTCCAAACGGGCTTGATATCGTGAACATCTCTGGCAGGAATTCCCTCAATAAATGCAAATTTCAGGTCGATTAGTTCCTGTGTGTTATGAGCGGCAAGATCTACCGTTCCGTGCAGGTATTTCTGGTAATCCGTTACATCGTAAATCCACGTAAATCCTTGTGGCCCCAATGTAAACCCGATTCCATAAGGTGTAATGTAACGCCCGATCTCTACGTCGTTGATCTGTTCAAAAGCCACTTCGTGGTAAGAAATAGCCTGGTTCGTTAAGGTTGCAGCTACCGCACTCGGAGCGGAATTCAATATTGTTCCCGTTGTAGAAATGGTATCAATCGTTTCCACATCGTAAGTGAGCATATTCGAAACGATGTGGAAACTATGCGGGCCTTCAGCATATTCAAACACTACGCTCGGAGCCGGGAATTGCGTTACCAGCGTAGAATCAGCTGTTGCCGCATTCATAGTTCCCTGGATCAGATCAATTTTCGGGCTGCCGGAAGTATTTTCAACGCCTGCAACAATCGGCTGGTTATTTTGAACCATGTTCGTTGCAGAACACATTCCCAAACGGTTGTGCCCCGAACGGTCGATCAAAGCCAATTGTCCGTCGAAATCGTAATACAGTTCCAGATCCGCATAATTCGGATGGGAAGCAGCGATCTTTTTGTCCTTCCAGGAAGCAATAGTTGCCGCATCCAACGCAGCCGACCAAACGGAAAATTCATCAATAGAACCTTTCCAGTTATTGTTCAGGTCTTTTCCTGCTCCCAGGATGAATTTTGTAATGGTAGCAACAGGAATTGTCAAACCTGTCCCGGAGTGCCACTGCGCACCATCTTTGTAAATGAACATTTGCCCGGTGGAGGTTTTCTTTACGAAAGCCCAGTGATGCCAGGCGTTATCCACATCTGCAGCAGCTGTTGCCGTTTTTTGAATGCGGTCATAACCTGTTCCCTGACCGGCATCCCAGTAAATATTATCGTTCGACCACGGCAAATGAATATTCAGAATGCGGTTATTCAAGGAATCCGCTGCTTCGATAATGGAAGTTGATGCTCCCGTATTCCCGTTTCCTTTTGCCCAGAAAGCAATGGTCATATCTCCACCCAAATTGACATTATTCAGGTTTAGTTCCGCATAATTGGTTCCGTTTGCCGTAAAAACTCCATTGGAGTTGTCGAAGCTCAGCGTATTTGATCCCGAAACTGCCACCATTTCCAAATCGACCTGGGAAAGTCCCTGGCGTGCATCGGTGAACTTCAACTCAATAATCAAGTTCGAAGAACCGTCGTAAGTAAACGGAGTTGAAAAGTTCACGGTATTCGACCCGGCGGAAATTCCGGTTAAGGCATTATTGAAAACAGTAGTAAAACCGGTTGTTTCCAAAGCCGTAAGAGTCGAAGCATTGGTTGATTTGATCCGGATCTGAACGCCCTGAAGTGACGCAAACGCATTCAGAATATTCAGGTTCATTCCCTGGATATCTCCGGCAAGAACTCCGCTCGTTGCCAATTCACCGGCAGGAATGATCCATTGGATTGTTTTCCCGTTTCCGTTCGTACTTACCAATGTCATTGGGGCACTTCCCGTTCCCGCAACCGGATGAATAACCGGCATAAGTGGCGTACGCGTTTGAACAGGCATCCATCTTTGATCGTAATAAACATTCGAGTAAGGATAAGTAGCCGGTGAAAGTGTATTTACACGGTATTTACTCCCGTTTACCTGCACGGAATCCATAATCCCTGTGTGTTCGAAAATGCGTGTATAGGTTAAATAATCCCATTCTCCGCAATCGTAATTATCCCAGGTTGTCAAAGGACTGCATTTCAGCTTGTAGTACATCAGTACTTTTTCAAAGCGTGTTGTATCCAGACTTGCAGGAAATTGGAATTCAACTCTTCGCGTGCTGATGGTATCAAACGTATAAGTCTGAACCCAGGTTGTATCCTGCGCGACCGAAGTCATGGCAATTAGCCCGAGCATACCTGAGAGCATCCACCGCAGCGGACTTAAAGTCAGTTTTTTCATGTTTATTAATCAGTATAGGATCGTAAAGATAGTCCAAACAGACCGCCAGGCCTATATCGATTTTGTGACATTTTCGGGACAAACGTCTCAAAGTACCCGAAAGTCTTGTAAAGCTGATCAGTAAACCTTATAGATCGGAAGCCGGTTAAAGGTCTTTTTTTCAAAGCGTTGACTATTCTGATACACAAAGAAAAGCTGCGCTTCGGCACTTTTTGCAAATTCCGGGTCATTGGATTTTTTCTTTTCCAGCTGTTCGCGAAGGCTTGGATTCTCTTTCAGGATTTGTGCCGCTTCATCTTCAAAGACATAAGCCGAGAAATACTCTTTTTCCTGGATATAACTGTCCATCATGTTCCAGGCAAAGTAGGAATCCTCGCAGCGCGGTTCCAAAACACTTACAATAAAATTGATTTTCGGCTGGTTGCAGGGAACCCAAATACTTCCTACCGGAATACGTACTTCTTCCTCCTGCTCCATGCTTTTCACTTTTCGATGCAGGTAATGTCCTTCATAAGGTTTTGAGCCGGATTCAAAATCCAAAATCCGGATGGTAGTTACTTTCTTTAAAAGACTACTGTCTGTTGCTTCAAATTCCACTCCGTTTGCTTTCAGTCTTTCAATGATTTCAACCGCTTCCTTCGAAACAAAATATCCCCTCGGAACCATCACCGAATCTTTTGCACGGTAGGTCTGGTAATACGGGATGTATTTCGTAAACGGTTTCGAGCGGTCATAAAATAAGCGGTCTTTCCCGGAAACGCCGCTCGGTTTATAACCGAAATCATATCCTTTGAACAGAATGGAATCTTTTTGACCGGTCAGTTCATAATTGAACGGGAAATAATGAGAAATCCGTTGAGGAGATTTCAAGCGGGCTTCTTCCCTTGCAGCTTCAATTTCACTGGCAGCGTCGTGGCTCCAATGAAATAAGAAATCCAGGTAATCTTTTGTTGCCTGCACACGCTTCGGAAAAGGTTTCAACATGTGCGTTTCAACAGTGATACTTAAAGCATGAAAGAGTGTGCCGTAACCTTGCGCATAACGCGGTAAATCATTAAAAGCTTCAATCCCCGATTCCGGAGTTTCACCTTTCGTTTCCACATACGGAGACCAGTCCCACCACTTCTTTTTCAAGGTTTCCGTCAACGACGGAATGTATTTCTGATTGAAGACAGTCTGTATTCCGGGCGCCATCCGTTCTTTCATAGAGTGAATGAGCGTTAGTGTATACTGATAATCCGCTCCATTCGAAACATGCGTATCCACAAATACATCCGGGTCCAATGCCTGGTAAATCTTAACAAACGTGAACATGTTCTTCGAATCCATTTTAATAAAATCGCGATTCAGATCGAGGTTCTGGGCATTTCCTCTGAATCCATATTCCTCCGGACCATCCTGGTTTGCCCTGCCGGAAGATGACCGGTTCATCATTCCACCCACATTATAAGCCGGAATAATCGCAATCACAGGTAAATCCTTCGTCTTTTTTCCTTTCCGGATCCATTCTTCGATCCACAACAAACAGGCATTTACACCATCCGGCTCACCGGCGTGAATAGCATTATTGATCAAAACGGTTGTTCCTGATTTTGCTTTATGAAATGTGGGCAAGGAATCTCCTGCGCCATTGAGAATCACCAGATAAATGGGAAATTCAGTATCCGATTCGCCCATTTCATAAAGCTCGATTTCCCGGTGCTCCGCATCCAACTTTTTATAAATATTGATCAGTTCGGGATACGTCGGAGTTTTGTTACCATCCCATTGAGCCAATCCGAAAAGCGGAAAAACCAGTGCGAAAAAAGCTAATTTCATACCCGAAAATAGTCCAAATGTTCAAAAAGTTGAACAGTTCAAAGAATTATTTCGATCATTGAACCGACCGATCGGAACTTTTGAACTTTCAATGAACGTTTGTTCAATCCGGTTGTAAGCAACAAAAACGGAACTATGAAACTTTCCATCATCGCTTTATTGGCTTTTATTCCAGTTGCATTCAATTGCCTGGCTGATTGTGCAGGAACGGGTTTGTCTGCTTTTCCATACCAGGGAGAAATCAATAAGAACACGGTGTTTGTGTTGGATGGTTACGCCGAAAGTCAGCAGGTGATTAACGGATTGAATGAAAAATTCCCGGTTTATTTGAAATCCGGAGATGAACGGATTCCGTTAAAAGTACTTGAAATCCATGTCGGACAATTCTACCTGACACAAGCTGTATTGAAGCCTGAAATGTCTTTAATTCCGGGAAAAAAGTACCAATTGGTCATCGATCACCTACCGGATTATGAAAAGCTTGGGGTTTATAATCTGAAAACACACGGATTCGATCCGATCAGCTATTTTGTAACCGATACAACAGACATGGAAGCGCCTGTTTGGACGGAAAAACCACAGGAAAAAGACAAGTCACTGACCCATTTCGGATGCGGGCCTTCTATTCATGTCAACTTTAAAATGGATGTAAAAGAGCAATCCGAGTTCCTGGTAAAGACGACCGTTAAGAACAGGAAAACAGGAACGGAAACTATTTATTATATAGGAGGAAAAGAGGGATTGTCTATTGGACATGGAATGTGTTCAGGTGCTTTTACTTTTGATGATTCCCTGGAATATGAAGCCAAATTCCAACTCATGGATGCTTCCGGAAATATCTCCGAGGAAACGGATTGGATTGCATTTACAAAACCAATAGATTAGAATTTTCAATTTCCAAAATTCCCGAATACTTATTCTTTAATTTTGTTAAAGCGCTAAAAATCAATATTTTAAATCAAAATCTGTTCACATCTTTGTGAAGAAGCGAATTCTGAAATTTGAGAATTTTAAAATATCCTGTTTAGAAATTCCGAAGACACATATCAGTAAGTTCCGGGACTCAAAATCGTTATTTTATCTTAACCTGCAGCTCTTTCAGTCATTTCTTCTTCAAACAATCCTTTCCGGTGATTAATTCCCCATTGGATCATACTGTCCATCACTTCCTGGAGTTGTCTGGCTGAACCCGTTAATTCATATTCGATAGTAACCGGTATGGAATCATAAACCGTTCGTTTCACAATTCCATTCAATTCCAGTTCTTTCAACTCCTTCGACAACATACGAGGAGTGATTTTCGGAATAGTACGCTGGATTTCCGTAAACCGACGTGTTTTGCCAAAGAGCAATGATCCGATGATCTGCAATTTCCATTTACCTGAAATCACATTCAGCGTGTCTGTCATTGCAAGTACAAACTGAATGGGACAAGATTTCGCCTGTTCAAGTGTCATTTTATTTTCCATAGTACAAAATTAAAGTATTGAACTATACTTCAGTATAGCACTATACAAAAGTATAGGACTTCTTTTTATATAGCAAGTTGTTCTAGCTTTGTTGCACAAACAATTTAAAATACAGACAAATGATTTTAATAACAGGTGCAACAGGAAATTTGGGAAAGGCAACCGTTGAATTTCTTTCGAAAAAAATCCCTGTGGGGAATATTGCTGTTTTAGTACGCGATGAAAACAAAGCTTCAGATTTGAAGGTTTTAGGAGTGGATGTACGTGTGGGCGATTACCACGATAAAGATTCGTTGGTAAAAGCGTTCCAGGGAGTCGACAAACTGCTTTTGATTTCTTCCAATGATTTCAATGATCGTTTGGGACAGCAAAAAAGAGCCGTTGACGCAGCAAAAGAAGCCGGTGTAAAACACATTCTTTACACGGGAGTTTCTATGCAAAACATCGAAAATTCCGCTTTAAAGGAATTGATGGGAGAACATTTCGATACGGAAAAACACATTTTAGCTTCCGGATTGACCTATACTTTCCTGAGAGACAATCTGTATGCGGATGTCATTCCGATGTATCTGGGTGAGCACTTTCTTGAAACCGGAATTAACTTTCCGGCAGGAAACGGAAAAGTTCCTTTCTCTTTGAGAACCGAAATGGCGGAAGCTTTCGCCAATGTTTTGAGCTCGGAAGGCCATGAAAACAAAATCTATGAAATTTCGAACGGAGAAAGCTATTCGTTCCGGGACGTGGCGAATGCTCTTTCTGCGCATACCGGGAAAACGGTGGTATATAATGACCTTTCGGCGGCCGATTTTTCAAAAGCACTCAGCGAAGCAGGTGTTCCTGAACACATCATCGGTTTTTCACTGGGATTTGCAACTGCAACAAAAGACGGTGATTTCGATGTTCCGAACAATCATTTGGAGCAGCTTTTGGGAAGAAAACCAAGCTCTTTGAATGAAGCAATTCGTGAAATTTACCAATAATTATCCCGATTGATTAAAAAAAGCCCCGGTCACTAAGCGAAGTCGAAGTGCGGGGCTTTTTTATTTGTAATTTCAGGACTTCAACTATACGGTTATGCTTCTGGATTTCATTATCGGTGTTCTGCTCATGAACTCACTTCCCCACTTTGTATTGGGAATTACCAAAACACGCTTTTTGGGCATGTTCGGTTTCGAACCTGCTGCCAACATCTGGTATGCAGTTGTACAATTTGTATTGGCTATGATCCTTTTTCATATCAATCACGGAATCGAAACCATCCTGAAAAACGGAATTGTTTTGGGGGCAGCTTGCACATGCGTGTTATTTCTGATTTTTGGAAAAGCAATCCTGAAATTTTACCGTAAAAAGTAAACTTGTAATTATATCAGTCTTGATCATTGAGGTATTGATCATTCATCATTCACTATGGATTTATTCTCAGCTTCAAACGAAACAACAAACCTGCTTCCGCACGACGGGATCGTGAATTACTATGGCATTGTTTTCCCAAAAACAGAGGCAGATCGGTTTTTAAGCTATTTACTCAACCAAATCGCATGGAAAAATGACGAAGCGATTATTTTCGGGAAGCTTATTGTGACGAAGCGAAAAGTAGCCTGGTACGCCGATAAACCCTTCGAATACACTTATTCCAAAACCACCAAAACAGCATTGCCCTGGACCAAAGAACTGCTCGAACTAAAATCGATTGTGGAAGAACGTACCGGGGAAACTTATAATTCCTGTTTACTGAATCTTTACCACGATGGCAGCGAAGGAATGGCCTGGCACAGCGATGCAGAAATCGACCTGAAGAAAAACGGGGCAATCGGATCGTTGAGTTTCGGAAGCGAACGCAAATTTGCCTTCAAGCACAAAAAGACCGCTGAAACAGTGTCCGTATTATTGGAGCACGGAAGTTTACTCGTTATGAAAGGGGAAACGCAAACGCATTGGCTACATAGACTTCCTCCTACCAAATTATCCAAAAAACCGCGGGTCAATTTAACCTTCCGCACCATCGTTGAATAACTTCATTGCTTACATTTACCTTTTTACATTTACCTTTTTACATTTACCTTTTCACATTTGAATAGTTACCTTATGAATGATCTGTTAGACGAACAACCAATTATAGTAAAAGATACCATCCGTTTTCAATGGTGGGTGATTCTTATCTGGCTTGCTGTTTTTGCCATCGGATATCTTTTCAGGATGATGCATTGGCCTTTCCACGGGATTATTCGCATCATCGGATCGGGAGGATTCATGGCCTACTCCCTTTCGTTTTTGATCCTTGCAAAACCCAGGACTGCCGGAATCATTGTTTCAAACTGTCTGAGTCTTTTGTGGGTACTCATTGTCATTTGGGGAATCTTTTTCAATGGAGGCTATCCCTTCAATGCGGGCGGAGCCGGTGCTCTGGGTTTGGCATTCGGATTTTTGTTCACCGTTCACATAGTCAGTCTTTACTTTATGAAGAAGAACAGGGCGTAATGACGAAAAATTTTTCGTCCCTATGTTTTAAATCTCTTTTCAATTTTCAATTAATTTTGGATTAAATCCATTTTCAATGTCCGACTCTTTTCATGCCCATCCGATCGTTTTTTACAATGTAGAGAATCTCTTTGACACCTTTGACGATGTTTCGTTATTGGGAAATGAAGAATTCACGCCGGACGGTGATAAACTGTGGAATGAAGAGCGTTACCGCGCAAAACTGAACCGCTTGTCGGAAGCCTTATTATTAGTCAACGGCTCCACTCCGCTTGCTTTTGGAATGGCGGAAATTGAAAACCGGAAAGTGGTGGAAGACTTGATCAAAACCGGCGCTTTGGCTCAACGCAATTACCGGATCCTGCACTTTGATTCAGATGACAGACGCGGTATGGACTGTGCTTTTGTGTACGATGCCGGCTTTATTTTCCCCGAGATCGATACGAGATTTGTTATTCATGTGGAAGACGAGCCGCATTTCCGGACACGCGATATCCTGTACATGAAAGCACGCATACAGAATCAGTTCATCGTGCATTTTTTCGTCAATCACTGGCCTTCGCGCAGGGAAGGGATTTCGGAATCGGAAAGCAGGCGAAAAGCCGCTGCAACAACGCTGAGAAGAGAAATCGACAAGATCCTGAACGTTGAAAAGAATGCGAATATTATCGTGATGGGAGATTTCAACGATACTCCGAACGATTACAGCATCCGCACAATCCTTCGCGCAAAAGGTCAGCATGAACAAACCAAAGGCGACCTGATAAACCTCCTGATCGAAGAACATAAAAACGGTTACGGAACAACCGTTCACCAACGCGAATGGGACGTTTTTGACCAGTTGATCGTCTCGCAGGGATTGTTGCAGGGACAATCCGGACTGGAAATACACGAGAACAACGCCTTTATTGCCCGGAACAAAAAACTGGTCTTTACTTACCCGGACGGCGGACAAAAACCAAGCGCTACCTATGGCGGTGACACTTATCACGGCGGATATTCGGACCATTTACCGGTTTTTCTGAATTTAAAAGCTAAATAAGTTCCTAAATTTCAAAACTCTCTCATCTAAATCCCATGAAAAGAATTCCAACCTCCACCCTCCTGGTCTTTCTTTCCCTTCTGGCTCTTACAAGCTGTAAACAGGTCTTTTTAGGTCTATACGGTATGAGAATGCCTAAAGAGATAAATGAAAAACGCATTCTGAAAGCAGGAAGAAAATATCACATTCCGGTTGAAGACAGCTATGTGCTTCATTCCGCATATTCTGCATACCTTTTCTCGCTGGATACCTCCAAATTTAAACTTCAGATTAAAAACCATTATCAACCGCTTCAGGCGGTTTATTACAATAGCAACGGAATCCCGGAATCCTTTCAGATCAATTGCTACGCCGGAGGTTTCCCGAATCTGAAATGGAACAGGAACGATATCTTTGAAACATTTCCTCCCAAACAACAAGCTCCTGTCGACAGTCTTCTAACCTTAAGCAAGCACCTGGAGTTTTTGCGCCCGCTTTCCGGGACGGCTGAAAAAAATCCGGGAAAAACAGACTATTTTGCCATCGTTCACTGGAATCGATTCATGGGAAGACAGACGAAAAGGCTGATCAGGTGTGTGCAAAAAAATGCCCGGAGAACAACCGGCCAACAACTGAAAATTATTTATGCCAATAATGATAACCTGTTCTTAAAAGCGTTCTGAATCACTGTTTTTTTCAACTCTTTGCTGAAATTCCGTTTCAATTTAAAGAGAATGCTTTTCTTTGAATATGAATCAGGCACAAGCATTTTTAAACGATTTCAAATCCACGCGGAATTTTGCGGAATTGGTACCGGTTTTGGCTAAAGATGAAGCCTTTAGAACTGCCATTTTTGAAGAAATTGAATCCGAAGAATATCCTTTTCCCGAATATGCCTCCTGGATTGCCGTTCATTTTTTTGAGAAATTTCCCGGTTTAATGAGTCGCGAACAGTTCAATTCCATGGTTGCGGTTTTGCTCCGTACAGCGAACCATTCTGTGCAGCGAAACCTGACAAATACGCTGGTAAATGCACCGTTCGACTGTTCTGAAAACGGGGAATTACTGGACCTGCTCGTTGATTTCTTACATCAGTCCGAAGCACTTCCGGCTTTGAAACACCATTCCCTGCGAATGATCGAAAAACATTATCTTCCTGTCTACCCGGAATTAATGCGGGAATTGAGAACCTTGTTTGAAGTTATATCGAATCATCCGAAAGCTTCCATGCAATCAATGGCCCGCAATTTTGAAAAAAAATACCGCAAACATCCTTTTTATGAATACTAAACTTCTTTTCGCTCTCCTGAGTTTTCTCGTTTTTCATCCTTTTTTCGCTCAGACTATTCGTTTGGAAGAAATCATGAAGGGGGAAGAATTTGTCGGGTTTTCCCCGCAAAATATTCGCTGGGCAATGGATAACGAATCCGTGCTCTTTGACTGGAACCCGAACAGTGAATTGGGAAGAAGTTTGTATGCGTATCAAGTCAAACAAAAAAACACGGTCAAAGTTCCACTGATTGACGGTCGTTTGGATTGGATTCCTGCTTTAGATAACCACACACAACTAACTACGAATCATTATTTTAATGACAACGGAAATTTAACGCGCTATACTCCGAAAACGAAGTCGAAAACAACTATCTATTCCGGGAAAGAAGCAGTCGGGGCCGTTTTCAGAAACAACAACTCCCCGTTCGTTTATTTCATGATCGATAACAACCTTTTCTGTTACAATGAAACAGCAGGAAGTATGGTGCAGGTGACCAATTTCATCCAGGGAAATCTGCCTTCAGAAAAAAACGACACCAGTTTTCTTTACCGGCAGCAACGCGAGTTATTCTCATTTATCCAACTCCAGGACCAAAAGAAACAGTGGCAGGAAAAGCAACCGACAAGGAAACTTCCGGCTGGAATTTACTATGCAAAGAACGAATACGTAAGCCGGATCAATGTCAGTGCCGACGGAAATTATGTGTCCTTTGTTTTGGTGATGGATGCAGATGAACCGGCAACCAATTACGAAGCTTTCATCACAAGTGACGGATTTACACATCACCGCCAGGCCCGCCCGAAGGTGAACGACAAGGAACCCGCCACACGCATGGGAATTTTTGACATTCGCAAAGACACCGTTTATTTGGTGGATGCTTCGGCGTTGACAGATATTCGCAAAAAGCCGGCCTATCTTGCAGAATATGGAATCATCGGAAACTATGCAAAAGACCGCGACATCTGCTTTCACCAGGCTATTATGCATCCCACTGAGAACAAGGCTTTGGTAGATATCCGTTCCTACGACAACAAAGACCGCTGGATCTGCATCGCTGATCTTTCTACCGGGAAATTAACGGAGCTGGAACACCAGCACGACGATGCATGGATCGGAGGGCCGGGAATCTCTGAATGGAACGAAGAAGAAGGAACGCTTTTCTGGATCAACACAACCGATTTCATCTTCCAAAGCGAAGCAAGCGGTTATTCACATTTGTATTCCATGAATATTCAAACGAAAGCAAAAAAAGCGTTAACGGAAGGAAAATGGGAAGTACGCGATCCATTCCTTTCCAACGACAAAAAAACGGTCTACTTTATTGGGAATAAAATTCATCCGGGAGTGCGAAACGGTTATAAACTGGAGGTAGCTTCCGGAAAAATAACAGCGCTTTTCGAAGGGAATTTCGGAATCGAATGGGTGCTGTCGCCCGACGAAAAAATGTGGGCAATTCGCTATTCCACGGCTACTCAACCCTGGGAATTGTGCGTAGTTCCAAATACCGGCGGACAAAAACTGGTTCCGGTTACCAAAAGCACGCTTCCGGGATTTGATCAACTGAAGCTGCAAATGCCGGAAATTATCCAAATTCCTTCATCCGACGGAAAGCAGATCTATTCACGTAAATACACTCCTGAAAAACCGAACGGAGCTGCAGTCCTGTTTGTTCATGGAGCCGGATACCTGCAAAATGCGCATTATTACTGGAGTCATTACCAGCGGGAAATGCTCTTCCATCAGCTGCTGATTGCAAAGGGATATACGGTTCTGGACCTGGATTACCGCGCCAGTGAAGGTTACGGCAGAAATTGGAGAACGGATATTTACCGCGATATGGGGAACCGGGATCTGAACGATTACGTGGATGCTAAAAATTACCTGGTTAAGAATCTTTCCATTGATTCCAATCGCGTGGGAATTTATGGTGGAAGCTACGGCGGATTCATTACTTTAATGGCACTTTTGAAAACGCCGGACACCTTTGCCTGCGGAGCGGCCTTGCGATCGGTAACGGATTGGGCGCATTACAATCACGAGTATACGAGCAACATTCTGAATTATCCTGCCACAGACCCGAAAGCGTATAAAAGAAGCAGCCCGATCTATTTTGCAGAGAATCTGAAAAAGCCATTGTTGATGCTTCACGGAATGGTAGACGATAACGTGCAATTCCAGGATATCGTTCGCTTGAATCAGCGTTTCATTGAGCTTGGAAAGACAAATTTCCAGTTAAGCATCTTCCCTACCGAAGCACACGGATTTACGTTTACTCCAGCCTGGATTGACGAGTACAGAAGAATTTTAGAGTTGTTTGAAGCGAATCTTAAATAATTAACGGTGCCTCCGATCCACTCAGTCAACGATCAGGACATTGAGTAAAATCGAAATGCCCTTTTATGTCAAACGAAATGATTAAAACCATGGTTATTCGTGAACTAAAGACCCTGGAAGAAATGATTCCGCATCTGGATATTCTCCGGGAACTGTACCCGAAATTGGATTTGGAGAGTTACCAGTCCATGCTGCAAAATATGATCCCGCATAATTATGCACAGATTGGTGTTTTTGCAGAGGATAAATGCATTGCTATAAGCGGTTATTGGCTGGGAACGAAATTGTGGTGCGGGCCTTACCTGGAACTTGATAATGTAATTGTATCCGAATCAGCACGGGGAACCGGTGCCGGAAAACTCATTCAGAATTACCTCGAAGAAAAATCACGTGCGTTGAATTGCCACATCATGGCCCTGGATGCTTACACCAATAACTTCAAGGCTCACCGGTTTTATTACAACCAGGGATATTCCCCGAAAGGATTTCATTTTATTAAGATCCTGGATGAAGAGGGACTAACGTAAATGATCAATTATGAACGATTGAATGATCAAAAACTTGATTCATTGATAATTGATAATTGATTCATTAACTACTTCCTTCAATGCGTTTTATCTGGTCGCGGATTGTTTTACCACAGGTTTGGATCTGATCAACGATCTTTGAAACCAACTCTTTCATTTCCTGTTTGGTGAGTTGCGTTTCCTTTTCCAGTTTCAGCAATAGTTCCGCGGTGATATTCATTCCGAACAACCTTGCAGGGCTTAGGATCTGGTGTGCCTGTTTGCGCAATTCTGTCCAATCTTCATCTTCAAAGTAGTGAATCAGGTCGATCGAATACTGCGGCATCATTTCCAGGTAAGCACCATACATTTCCAATAAATATTCCTCGCTTCCTTCAGCACGATCTTCCAGCATGGAAAGATCCATCAATTGCGGAGCCACTTCTTTTTCCGGGTGTTTGATTTCTGAGAAAAGTACGTTGTTCTGATATCCCCATTTAACCAATAACTGGTAAAGTTTTTCAGGGTTAAAAGGCTTCGAAATGTAATCATTCATTCCTGCTTCGATGAACTTATTCTGATCACCGACCATGGCTGAAGCTGTAATCGCAATGATCGGAACGGAACAAGTCGGTTCCGGGAATTTGGAACGGATAAAGCGCGTAGCTTCCATCCCATCCATGCGCGGCATATAATAATCCATCAGGATCACGTCGAATTGACGGTCTTTCAGAACCGTAATGGCATCGATCGCATTATCAACAGCATGGACTTCCACATTCCACTTGTTCAGGTCGTACAAAATCACCCGCTGATTGATCGAATTATCTTCCACCAGAAGCACACGCAAGCCGGCCAGGTTTTTTACCAGTACGATGTCTTCTTTCGTGACGTCTTTCGTTTCCACATGTTTGTTGTGCAATTCGAAATCCAATTCGAAGGAAAGTGTCGTTCCCTGTCCTTCCTTGCTGAACAAATTGATCTCTCCTCCCATCGCTTCTACCAGTGATTTGGCAATTCCGAGGCCAAGCCCCGTTCCGGAAGTCGTTCTGGTGCGGTGGTCTTCCAATTGCGTAAAGTTTTCGAACACGAAATCCTGTTTTTGCAGCGGAATCCCGATACCGGTATCTTTCACTTCGAAATAAATACGCTCCATTCCGTGCTTTTGATGAACGGGATTGACTCTCAATGTAATGCTTCCGCTAATGGTAAATTTGATCGCATTCCCGACAATGTTCAACAGGATCTGGTTCAACCGGACAGGATCGCCAATAACGAAATCCGGTAACTTTTCATCGAAGTCGAGTTTCAGGGCCAGCCCTTTTTCTTCTACCCGGTAGGAAATCGAACTCACAAAATTGGCTAACAGGTCCTTCAGGGAAAAACGTACGTATTCAAAGGACATTTTCCCCGCCCTGATTTTGGATACATCCAGCAAATCGTTTACCACGTGCAGCAATCCGTTTGCGGAAACTCCCAAAGTATGCACTATTTCCTGCTGGGTTTTGGAAAGTTTTTCGTCACTGAGCTGCCTGGTCAAACCGATAATTCCGTTCATCGGTGTACGGATCTCGTGGCTCACATTCGCCAGGAACAGTTCCTGTGTTTTCAAAGCGTTCTCGGCTTTTCGCTTCTCACGAATGGCCAATTCCCTGGCTTCCAGCAAATCGGTAATATCGGTATCTACAAAAACGAGGAACTTCAATTCGTCGTGTTCATCAAAAACCGGCGTCAGGGAAGTTTGAATGTACTTCTGTTCCTGGTTCTTCAATTCTTTAAACGCCTGGAAAACCACCGACTCTTTCGTTTCGATTGCATGTTCGATAAATGCCGAAATTTCCGCCCGTGTCAAACCACTGAGGTCGTAAATACTGTTGCCTTTTTTCTCAAAAAATTCTTCCGCTGAGTTCCATCCGTACAGGCGTACAAATCCCTCATTTACCCAGGAAATAACGCCTTGCGGATTCGTGATTTTAATCCCGTTATTGGTATTACTGGCAACCAGTGACAACCTTTCCAATTGCTTGTTCTTGGATAAAATGACTTCATTCGAAGAAACCCGGTCTTTGTAACGCACATAAATAAAAATCAACAGGACTACCAAAAGTGCGATACTTCCGATCAGCAGGTTCAAAATCACGACCTGGTTTTCGTTGTTATCGTTCTGAAGCCGTTTATTCTTATTCAGCATGGCAATTTCTTCGTTTTTCTTATCCAGATCGTACAGGAACTGTAAGCGGACCAATTCCTTTGCGTTGGTTTCGTCGCTGTATTCTTCCAATTTCCGGTTGAACAGGAGCCGGTATTCATAAGCTGCCTGGTAATTTCCCCTCAGGCTTTCCAGCTTCGAATAATACTCGTAATAGTTTTTATATTCCGCCAGGAATTGGAACCTGTCGATATAAGTCTTATAATCATTCAACAATGCTTCCGCTTCATCCAACCGGTTATTATCCAGGTAAGATGTAATCAGCAGCCTGCAATTACTGTAAATGAAATCGGGCATTTTCTTGCGAACATAGATCGTCCGCGCAAAGTCCAGGTATTTTTTCAGGCTGTCTATTTGTCCCTCCAGTCCGTAAGCTTCCCCGTAATTGGAATAGCCTACTGCGTAACTGACCGTGTCTTTCATGGCCAGTGAACCTTCGATGCATTTCAAGGCATACTTCCGGCTGGTTGTCAGGTCTTTCTTTTGTTTTCTAACCTGGAAATAAATCAGGTACAGGTTCGAAAGGTTGTTGTTGGACGAAAGCACATAATGATCAAACTTTTTGGTATTTGCTTCAAACAAAGTGGATTTATAGACCAATTCAGCACGGTCCAGATACCAGGTATTCTTTTTCTCAGCTCCATAATCTGTTAAACAATGTCCCACATAGCTCTTGCAAACAAAATATTCGGGCATGTTTTTTACCAGGCGGAATTCATCCATTGCCCGTTCGAAATGATTGCGCGCTTTCAGGAATACTTTCAGATTTTTGAAGATCTGCCCGATCATTTTTTCCGTTTGCCCGATCCGTTGATGATCGTTCATCTGCTCAGCAACGGAAAGTGCCTGGTAGGCATAACCGATCGCCGATTTTAAATTCCCGGTTTGCTTGTTGTAAGCACTTAAATGATAAAGGATCTCAAACTTTAAATGCTTCTTCTTTTTTGCTTCTTCCAGTTTGTTTGCCCGGGACAACAGTTCAATACTCGAATGGATATCCGAGCCCTCCATTTCTTTTGCACGGCTAAGCATTTTTGCTGCCGAATTGCCTTTATCCCGAATGGAATCAGCAAGCGCAAAAGGGCCATTCAGGAGAACAAGTACCACCAGTAATCCGAATTTGAAACTTCCGCAAGACACCCTGTCAGGTTTGAAATCCATAGCTTTGAATAACAACCGTTTAACGCAAAATTAGGCATAATTTCTCAGCTGTACTTTAAATAGGCTTCCCCGACGGTCCGAAAATGAATAATTTGCACCTTACAGGAAATGAATCAGGCATTTGACTACTTGTTTTAGTACTTCGATCTATTTGTGATAAGTATTCCTTAAATTCGGAGGCAATAAAACTTTACTATGAAAAACAAAACTCCTGTAAGTCCGCGATGGTGGATTCTCTCTCTCCTTTTCCTTCCTTTTTTTCACTTTGCACAAGATGCGAAAGGGTCCTGTTCGTCCGTTAAAAGACATGCCAATTCCCAGCTGAAGAGCAACACATTTACCGTTGCACAGATTGCGCAAACGGAATTGTACGATGTCCATTATTATTTCCTGAATCTGAATATGACCAACACCACAACTACGTTGTCAGGTTCCGGTGAAATTCATGCAACAGCGCGTGAAGACTTGGACACCGCTTTGGTTGAATTCTTCCAGACATTCGTTATTTCTTCCATTGAAGTGGATGGAACACCCGTTACATATGCGCGTCAGAACAGCGCTTTAAAAATTCCGGTGAACAAACTTCAGGGAGAAAATTTTGTGATCCATGTGAATTACAGCGGAACACCTCCGAATGCAACAACCAATCCTTTGGGCGGCGGCGGAATGACCAACCAGAGTTCTCCTTCCTGGGGAAACCAGGTAACCTGGTCTTTGTCTGAACCATTTGCTGCCTATGAATGGTTTCCTGCCAAACAATCGCTGAAAGACAAGGCCGACAGTTGTTCGGTTTGGATCACGGTTCCAACCAACTGTAAAGCCGGTTCGAACGGTGTACTTCAGCAAGTGGTTGATCTGGGAAACGGAACGCATCGTTTTGAATGGAAACACCGCCACCCGATCGATTATTACCTGATTTCCGTTGCCGTAGCCAAATACGTGGAATACAACGTAACGGCTAATCCTGCAGGTTCCGGGCCCGTCCTGATCCAGAATTACATTTACGACAACCCGGCTACGTTGCCTAATTTCCAGGATGATATCGATGAAACGGTTGACTTTTTGGAATTGTATGCCGATTTGTTCGGGCCCTACCCCTTTGCAGATGAAAAATACGGCCACTGCATGGCACCGATTTCCGGTGGGATGGAACACCAGACAATGACTACACAGGGATTCTTTAATCCTACTTTGACTTGTCACGAATTGGCACACCAATGGTTCGGAGATCATGCAACCTGTTCTTCCTGGGCTGATATCTGGGTGAACGAAGGTTTTGCTTCCTATGCGGAATACATCATGCTGGAAAACCTGTACCCGGGAGATGAATTGCAGGACATGCTTGACCGCCATGACAACATTATGTCGCAGCCGGGCGGTTCGGTTTGGGTAGAAGATTCTTTGAGCGACGGAAGTATTTTCTCCGGCCGGTTGGTTTATGACAAAGGAGCGGCGATTGTTCACACACTTCGCTTCCTGGTGAACGACGACCAGGTGTTCTACGATGCACTGAAAGCTTATCAGGTCCTGTTTGCCGATTCCGTTGCTTCTGGTATTGAATTGGTAGATGTTATTGAAAATGAAAGCGGGAAAGATTTCTCCAGCTTCCTGGAAGAATGGTATTTCGGTGAAGGATATCCTACTTATTCTGTTCGCTGGAACAACGTGGGCAGTGATTTGTTACTGGAAATCAATCAAACAACCTCCAGACCAACGGTTACTCCTTTATTTACGAATGACCTGGAATTGCTTTTCGATAGAACCGGTGTTGCAGATACAACCATCCGTTTCCAGATTACCGGAACTCAAAACCAATTCATCATCCCGAACGCAACCAATTATGTGAACATCACTAAAATCGACCCGAATAACTGGATCTGCAACAAATCGAACGGGATCGTAAAAGACATCAACTTTACTGCAGGAATCCAGGAAAATGCAGAGCAATCACGCATTTCTGTTTATCCGAATCCTTCCAACGGTCCTGTAACCATTGAAATGGCAACTGCCGGAGATTACAGTTTGGTTTTGATGGATTCCAAAGGAAGTGAAATCGCTGCGAAGGAATTTAACGGATCAACTTCCATTGATTTGAAAAACCAGGCACAGGGAACTTATATTCTGCAGGTTGTTTCAAAAGCTACCGGAGAAAAGTTCAGCAAGTTGATTAAGAGATAAGTTTGAACGGTAAAAAAATCCCTAATTTTACAGAACTAAAAAAACAATGATGAAAAAAATAGCTTTATTACTATTAGTTGGTTTTGGAATTGCCGCATGGGCAAATCAGGCAACTGCGCAAAGCAAATTACAGGATTGGGCTGAATTGAAAGAGTTCCACAAAGTAATGGCTCAAACATTCCACCCAAGTGAAGAAGGAAACCTGGAACCGATCAAAACACGTATCGGGGAAATGGTGCAAAAAGCAAAAACACTTCAGGCATCCAAGTTTCCTGCTGATTTCGACAACGAAAAAGTAAAGAAAGCGGTTGATCAATTGGTTACTGACAGTCAGAAATTAGAAGCTGACATCAAAAAAGGAGCTAGTGACAAAAAGATCACGAAATCACTTTCAGGTTTGCACGATGTATTCCACCAGATTGTAGGACTTTGTTCTGCAACGGAAGATCACGAGCATGAACACAAAGAAGGTGACGGTCACAGCCACGAAGGGCATTCTCACTAAGAATCACATAGAACTAAAAATCCCCGGCCCATTTGTATGGAAACCGGGGATTTTTTTATTCCGACTTATTCGTATTTTTTTGCGGGAGTTTATTAAAACCCATTCACCCCATTTACGGTCGTATACTTCAGGATATTTTTCTTATCCGGGTGTATCCGTGCAAAAGCAGATTGAACCGCTAACGTCCCTTCGTGAAATCCACACAGGATCAGTTTCAGTTTATTCTCATAGGTATTCACATCTCCGATGGCATAAATTCCCGGGATGTTGGTGGAATAATCCAGCGTATTAACTTTAATGGCGCTTTTTTCGATTTCCAGTCCCCAGTCCGCGATCGGTCCTAAAGAAGGCTTCAATCCGAACAAAGGAATAAAATGATCTGCTTTGGTAATTATCTCCCCGTTTTTGGAATGGCTGATGATTACTTCTTCCAGGGAGCTTCCTCCTTTCAGATCAGTTACTTCGGCTTCTGTAATCAACGAGATTTTACCGCTTCCGGCCATATCGATCACTTTCTGTACCGAATCCAAATGTCCACGAAACGAAGCGCTTCTGTGTACCAGCGTCACTTCCGAAGCAATGTTGTTTTCCGCCAAGTAAATCGACCAATCCAGTGCAGAATCGCCTCCTCCGGCAATCACACATTTCTTTCCGCGGAAAACTTCCGGGTCTTTGATGATGTAGTCCACTCCTTTTTCTTCAAATAACCCGATGCTTTCGATAGGCGGTTTACGCGGTTCGAAAACTCCCAATCCACCGGCGATCATAACAACCGGGGCTTTATGTTGCGTTCCTTTAACCGTAGTCACGATAAATGAACCGTCTTCCTGCTTGTCAATCCCGGAAGCAGCTTCTCCCAAAGTAAACCCGGGTTTAAACGGTGCTGCCTGCTCCATTAAATTAGCTACCAGATCTCCGGCCAAAACGGATGGAAATCCGGGAATATCATAAATCGGTTTTTTGGGATAAATCTCCGAACACTGTCCGCCGGGCTGTGGCAGCGAGTCAATCAGATGACAGCGCAATTTTAACAATCCGGCTTCAAAAACGGTAAAGAGGCCA
This sequence comes from Fluviicola sp., assembly GCF_039596395.1. Taxonomy (NCBI): domain Bacteria; kingdom Pseudomonadati; phylum Bacteroidota; class Flavobacteriia; order Flavobacteriales; family Crocinitomicaceae; genus Fluviicola; species Fluviicola sp. The sequence continues at coordinate 1,078,453 of NZ_JBCNJT010000001.1, read as the reverse complement.
ACCGGCCCTGCACCAATGATAATGATATCTGTTTCGATCATGATTTCTATGTTAATTGAAAATTGATAATGGAAAATGTAAAAGTCTTTTCAATTGTCAATTTTATCAAATTTATTACAGGACTCCCGCGGCCACTGTTTGATTGGTATTTTCGTTAATTAAGATAAAAGCACCTGTTTTCGCCAGCTTTTGGAACGGATCGTAACTCACCGCTTCAGCTGTTTTAAGGGAAACTTTAGCCAATTCGTTCAGGCGAAGTGTTCCGTCACTTTCCAAATCCTTAAAGCTGTGAATATCGATCTTTGAGTAAATTTCTTTGATCGCCGCTTTCGTGCGGAAACTGTTTTGCTGAAGAATGAATTTCTGTCCGGCGTTAAATGACGCATTGTCCATCCAGCAGATCGTTGCATTCAGTGACTTCTCCGATACCGGCAAAGCATTTGACGGAACAATTGTATTTCCGCGGCTGATGTCCAGATCGTCTTCCAGATGAAGGATTACCGGCTGATTTTTTCCTGCACTGTCTGCTTCCTTCAAATTGCTTTCAATCTTAGAGATCCTGCTAGACAAACCGGAAGGTAAAACCGTTACCTCATCTCCTGTGTGAAATGTTCCGTTCAGAACGCTTCCTGCATACCCTCTGTAATCGTGCAGTTCTTCTGTTTGCGGACGGATCACGTATTGCACCTGGAAACGCGCTTCATCGGAAACTTCGGAAGCTTCGATCTCAATATTTTCCAGGTAATGAAGCAATGATGGTCCGGGATACCAGTTCATCTGTGTGCTTTTATGCACCACGTTTTCTCCCACCAGGGCAGAAGTCGGGATGTAATCTACCTTTTTCAACCCGATCTTTTGGGAAAAATCCGCGTATTCGGAGACAATTTCGTCGAAGCGTTGCTCGCTGTAACCTGCCAGGTCCATTTTGTTGATACACAATAAGACTTGCGGAATTCCCAGCACCGCTGAAATAATGCTGTGACGTTTTGTTTGCTCCGTAATTCCGTTTCGCGCATCCACAAGGATAATGGCCAGTTGAGCCGTTGAAGCACCTGTGAACATATTTCGCGTATATTGTGCGTGTCCCGGAGTATCAGCGATGATGAACTTACGCTTGTCTGTCGAAAAGTATTTGTAAGCCACATCGATCGTGATCCCTTGTTCGCGTTCGGCACGCAGACCGTCTGTTAACAAAGCCAGGTCTATTTCCGTGTTCTCACCCGTTGTTTTACTCTGGCGTGTGAGTGTTTCTATAATATCCGTGGAAATGGACTCGCTGTCATACAACAAACGCCCGATCAGGGTACTTTTGCCGTCATCTACATTTCCTGCCGTAAAAAATCTTAGTAAATCCATAGTTAATGATGAATGATCAATTTTCAATTATCAAGACTTACACCATTGATAATTTATCATTGATAATTAAAAGTATCCTCCTTTCTTCCGGTCTTCCATTGCTGCCTCCGAAATACGGTCGTCCATGCGTGTTGCACCACGCTCCGAGATTTTTGCTTCTTTCAGTTCCGCAATAATATCATCTACCGTGTATGCTTCGCTTTCAACAGCCGCGGTGCAGGTCATATCTCCAACCGTTCTGTAACGCACTTTTTTGGTGACGATCCGGTCGTTTTCGTCCAGGTTCAGGAATTCATTGTTGGCCATCAACTGGCCGTGTTCGGTCAAAACACATTCGCGTTCATGTGTAAAGTAAATTTTAGGCAAAGCAATGTTTTCACGCTTGATGTAATTCCACACGTCCAACTCTGTCCAGTTACTGATCGGGAATACGCGTACATTTTCTCCTTTATCGATCTTTCCGTTATAAATACTCCACAATTCCGGACGCTGCAACTTCGGGTCCCACTGACCGAATTCGTCACGAACGGAGAAAACCCGCTCTTTGGCCCGTGCTTTTTCTTCGTCTCTTCGTGCTCCGCCGATACAGGCATCGAACTCAAATTCTTCGATCACTTCCAGTAAGGTATAAGTCTGCAAAGCATTTCTGCTCGGGAATTTTCCTTTTGCATCCTGTAGTTTCTGTTTCGCAATGGTATCAGCTACATTCCGGACAATTAGCTGTTCTCCCAGTTCTGCCGCCAAAGCATCCCTGAATTCAAGTGCCTCCCGGAAATTATGTCCCGTGTCGACATGTACCAGCGGGAAAGGAAACTTACCCGGCCTGAAGGCTTTCAAAGCCAGATGCACCAGGCAAATGCTGTCTTTTCCCCCGGAAAACAATAAAGCCGGCCGGTCAAATTGTCCCGCAACTTCCCGCAGGATGTAAATGGCTTCCGCCTCCAATTCGTCTAAATAATCTTTCATTTTTGTTCATTAAATTTCTCAACACCTCTCCCCTGGAGGGTCTGACGAGTATCAGACTCCGTCAAGAGGAGATTGAGAGGGATGACCATCCCCCTTGGTCCACCCTTCAAAGGGGGAAACAACGAATTAATTATGCAGCCCACATTCTTTTTTCGAGTTGTCTTCCCACCACCAGCGACCAGCACGGAAAGGTTCTCCTTCCTGAACGGCACGTGTGCACGGCTGACATCCCAAACTTACAAAACCGCGATCCTGCAATACATTATAAGGAATGTTATGCTGTTTAATGTATGTTTTAACTTCTTCCAGGCTCCAGTTGGCAAGCGGATTCACCTTGACAATCCGGCGCTGTTCGTCCCATTCCATCAATTCCAAACCTGCACGGTTTTCCGAATGGTCTGCACGAAGCCCGGTTATCCAGACATCCACGTCTTTCAACGCCCGGTTCAATGGTTCCACCTTCCGAATAAAACAGCATTCTTTCCTGTTTTCAAGCGATTCGTAGAAGCTGATCGGTCCTTTTTGAGTCACCAATTGTTCCACCGCCCCGTATTCCGGAAAATACACTTCCAGGTCTTTGTGATAACGCTGCCTGGTGGCTTCGATCACGCTGTAGGTTTCCGGAAACAACCGGCCGGTATCTAATGTAAATACGCGAATCGGTAATTCCTGTGAATAAACCGCATGTGTCAGCACCTGGTCTTCCCAACTCAAACTGGATGACAAAGCTATTCTTACTCCGTCTAAAGAAGCAAGCTGAGCCAAATAATCCTCCAGGTTAGTGTAGGCTATTTCTTTTATTTTCTCAATCATTTCCTCTTAAAATAAGACCGTTATAAAATTGCGCAAACTTACGATTACGACTATAATTCCAACAAACAACATCATGGCCTTGATATTCAGTTTCGATGTCAAATATGCTGCTATCGGCGCTGCACAAACTCCTCCCAGTATCAATCCGAAAATGGGTTGCCATACATTATTTGCCCCGAGAACGGTAAAGAACGTAAAAGAGCTTGCCAAAGAAACGAAAAACTCCGCTAAATTAACAGATCCGACGATCATTCTCGGGTGTTTTCCACGGGCAATCAGGGTTGATGAAACGACCGGTCCCCAGCCGCCACCGCCGATTGAATCCAAAAATCCTCCCAGAAGCCCCAACCATCCTGCTTTCGTTACTTTTTTCCGGGCCTGTTTCTTACGGATCACTTTGTAAATGATCAATGCGCCCAGAATCAGTGTGTATAAGCTAACTACCGGCCTGATGATGTAGTTGAAATGCTGAAACTCAGACAATAGATAAGCCCCTGCAATTGCTCCCAGCACCCCGGGAAGCAAAATCGATTTGAACAGCCTGTTATTCACATTTCCGAAGCGCAGGTGCATAATCCCTGAAACTCCGCTGGTAAAAATCTCGGACGCGTGCACCGACATACTCGAAATAGCCGGAGAAATTCCGTAAGACAGCAGAAAAGTAGTCGCACTGACCCCGTAGGCCATTCCCAAAGCCCCATCAATCATTTGCGCGATGAATCCGGCCAGCATGAAATAAGCAAAATCGATTGTCAGGGAATCGATCATTCCTGAAGCGGAATTCCAGATCCCTTCCAAAGGAATCAGCGTAAAGATCAAATGCCCGGTAAGCATTACCACTAATATCCCGAATAGATAAGCGCTAAGCTTCCAGGGAGAAAAGAAATACCAGGGCCTTTCCGCTTTGACAATCAATCCGGCTGTTGCCTGATTCATTTTCTTCACTTTCTTCGTAAAATCTCCTTTCAGAAAATTCCGGAATTCATTCAAATGCAAGGCAGAATCGTTTAATTCATCCGGCAGGTTCTCATCCAGTATTTCTTTCAGGCGTTTTGCCAGTGTAGGCGATTTGCCGTTTGTGGAGATCCCGATTTTCAAATGCCCCTTTTTCACCACTGATCCCAGGTAGAAAGTGCAAAGTTCCGGTTTGTCTGCCGCATTGTACAGGATTCCGGCGTCGTGTGCCAGGTTCATTAGATGCTCCGAAAACTCCAAATCATTCAAGGCTGTAATGACCAATTGTTTCCCGGCAATATCCGTTTCTTCAAAATCACGTACTTCCATGTAAACCGTTTCGTGGCGTTCGGCAAAATCAATAAACTCATCCAAATATTCACGGGCAACAACCGTCACATTGGTTTCCGGAGAATTCAGCAATAAAGCCCTGAGTTTTTCCAGTGCCACTGCTCCTCCTCCGACCAGCAAAACCTGCAGTTCATGAGTTTTCAGGAACACCGGAAATAGTTCATTGGTATGCGATTCTCTCATGAAAGACAAATTGAACCGGATAATGGTGTGTTACAGACTTCCGCAAACGATACTGCTTCACCGATCACAATTACTCCCGGCCCTTTTACTTCTGACCTTCTGTATTGTTCTGAAATCGTGGCAACCGTTCCCACAATGATTTCCTCTTCAGGCAATGAACCGTTGCAAATCACTGCTGCCGGAAGATCCGCCCTGGAGTGTTTCGTAAACAAACCGGCAATCTTTTCAAGCTGACTCACCCCCATCAGGATCACAATCGTTGCATTCAAAGAAGCAGCTTTCTCCAACTCCGGGTTCAAAGAGCCATCAGCCAAAGTAGCTGATAAGACCAGGAATGAATTACTCACCCCGCGATGTGTTACCGGGATATTCGCCAACGCAGGAACAGCAATCGAACTCGAAATTCCCGGGATGACTTCCGTCGAGATCTGATGCTTTTGTGCAAAGAGCACCTCTTCCATTCCTCTTCCGAAAACAAAAGAATCTCCACCTTTCAAGCGTACTACATGACCATATTCATTGGCTGATTCTACCAAAAGTTGGTTAATCTGCTCCTGTTCGTATGCTTTAAATCCTAAACGCTTTCCTACAAAGATCTTCTTCGCGGTCGGAGCGTAAGTCAATAATTCTTCGTTCACCAGTGCATCGTAAAGCACCACATTGGCTTTCTTCAAGCGGTTGAGCCCCTTGACGGAAATCAGTTCGATATCTCCCGGCCCTGCCCCAACCAGGGAAATCTGCGGAATTAATTTACTATTCATTGTTTTTTTGTCAATTTCGTTAATACCTCAGACACCTCATTCAAATAGGCTTTTGCAAAAGTTTCCGTGGCTTTTTCTTTGTTTATTTCCAGGATTTTTTCACTGAAGCTGTTTGTTTCAGAAAATCCGAATGTTTCCCCCAAGTGCGTATCAAAATCCGTCAGGATTCCCTGTTGGGTGTTGCATCGGATCCCTTTTTCGATCAGGCGTGCTTTTGCAGCGTGAATGCCGGCAGCATAGGCGTAGTAAACAGCATCTGCAAACCGCGATTGTTCCAAGGCTACCGTTGCAGATTCCCACTTTTCTTCCGCATCTGAAAATAAAGTTGCTACGAGATCAATGATCACACCGGCACACTCGCCCACTCCGATTGCTGTTGCGAACCGTTCATTTTGCCCCCAATCCAGGTATTCTTCCGGGGCAACTTCTTCCAGATCAGCCAACGGTTTCAACAAATTGTAGAACCAGGCATTTCCTCTGCGGTCGAAATAATCATTGAAATACTCGTCGTTTTCGTGGAATTCCAGGAAATCATCCAGAATGAACTGAACCACTTTCAAAATGCGTTTGCTGGGAACTTTAATCACTTTTTCAGCAATTCTTCCTGTTCCAGAACCGGTTTTTCCACCACCGAGCAAAACCTGCAAAGCCGGAAGTGTTCCTTCTTTTGTTTTAATAGAACTTCCATGAAACCCGATTTGCGCCAAACCATGCTGTCCGCAGGAATTCATACAGCCGCTGATCTTGATCGAAATTCCCGTTTCTTCGATCAGTTTCGGGTAGTTGGTGCGGATAAAAGATTCGAGTTCCAAAGCAACATTCGTACTGTTGGAAATTCCCAGGTTACAGGTATTCGTTCCCGGACAAGCAGTGATATCCGTCAATCCGCCAAATCCGGGCTCGATCAGATTCAGTAAAGAAAGCTGCGAATAAACCGTTGGCAATTGATCTTTCCTTACTCCGCGCAACTGGATGTTCTGGTTAATCGTAAACCGCAATTCCGGGAGTTGTAAACTATCCAGCAAATAAGCCAGGGAACGCGCCTGGTCCGTGTAAAAATCTCCCAAAGGAACTTTGACATAAACTGCCAGATGCCCCGGTTGCTTTTGCGGAAACACATTGGTTTTTACCCATTGATTGTAAACTGGATCTTCCGTAAACAATTGATTGATATCAACCGGGTCAAGATTCTGATAATCAAAACCATTTAAATCAATCAAACTATCTTTCTCCGGTTCAAACTGAACGGCTGCTCTTTCCCGGTCAACCAATTCTAAAAAAGATTCCAATCCGAGTTTGGATACCAGGTATTTCATCCGGGCTTTATTCCGGCTGTTTCGTTCTCCGTGGCGGTCGAAAATGCGGATGGACGCTTCTATAAACGGGATGATTTCTGTAGCAGGAAGGAATTCGTAAGCAGTATGAGCCAAAAAAGGCTGCGCACCAAGTCCTCCGCCTACCAGTACTTTAAATCCTTTTACTTCGGCTTCCACACGTGGAATAAAGCCGAAATCGTGGATAAAGGTAAACGTATCGTCGGCGTCATCCGAACTGAACGCGATCTTGATCTTGCGACCCAATTCCTGTCCGAACGGTTTTCGCAGAAAGTACCGGAAAACCTGTTCCGCATAGGGTGTGACGTCAAACAATTCGTTGGGATTGATGCCCGCATTATCGCTTGCCGTAACGTTTCTTACTGTATTTCCACACGCTTCCCGAAGCGTAACGTCGTCTTTTTCGAGATCTGCCCACAATTGGGGAGTCCGGTCCAGGGAAACGTGGTGGATCTGGATATCCTGCCGCGTGGTAATGTGCAACCGTCCGGTGCTGTATTCATCACTTACCTGCGCAATCCTGCGCAATTGACCCGAAGTTACTTTCCCATACGGCAATTTAATACGGATCATCTGGACTCCCAGCTGACGTTGTCCGTAAACCCCACGCGCAAGGCGTAAGGCGCGGAACTTATCATCGGGAATTTTACCTTCTTTGAATGCGGCAATTTTCTCGCCCAGTTCCAGGATATCCTGCTCAACACGCAATTTGTTATCGCCGACCTGGTTTTCGTATACCGTTCTGAAACTTTCCATGACTAGTTCGTAGCGTTGTACAGGTAATACCATTCTTCCCGCGTAAGCTCGAAAGCATGTGCCGTTGCCGCATTTTGGATCCGGCGCTTTTCCTTGCTTCCAATGATAGGCAATGCTCCCAGTTTATTCAGCCAGGCAACTGCAACCTGCTCCACGTTCGCTTCGTACTTTTTACCGATTTCTATCAAAGCCAGACGCAATTTGACCGCCTGAGCGTCTTCGCTAAGCAAAATACGTCCGTCGGCAAGCGGAGAAAACGCCATTGCCCTGCTGTGCTGTTCGCGAATAAAATCAAATCGACCGTCGTGAAGCGCTTCCGTTTGCAGTAAATTCAGTTCCAGGTGATTGGTAATGATGGGCTGCGAAAGTGACGAAGACAACAATCTTTGCTGGAACACATTGAAATTGGAAACCCCGATGTAAGAGATCTTCCCGCTTCGCTGCAGTTTCAATAAGGCCGAAGCTGTTTCCTCGAAATTAGACAGGAAGTCAAAACCTTCCAGGATCAGGATCTCTATTTTATCTCTTTTCAGCCGGGTCAAAGACTGCTCCACCTCTTTTGTAATGTACTGCGGGCTCAAATCGTGGTAAATACCACTTCCGTGAGAACCGGAATATTCGCGTAAACCGACCTTTTTCGACAAGATCAGTTCCGATTGGTTAATCGCTTTGGATTCGATCAGTTTACCGAATTGGGTTTCCAATTGACTTGATCCGTGATTCGTGCTCAGGTCATATGTATCGATTCCCAATTCACGTGTAAACAATACGACATCTTCAAATTTACGTGCTCCCTGAAGATCTTCTTCCGTCCAGCGCCAAAAGCCGTAAATAGCAGCTGAGACTCTCGGACCATATTCATTGATATATACTTTTTTCATGTTTAAAATGTTGATTGCAATAAAAAACCCTTCTCTGTTGGATACGGAGAAGGGCTGTAACTCACTTGTTCGTTTATAGTTATTCCTTCCGCTGTCCCATACGGGACATACAACACAGCTGCATTGGCATTTGACGCATGAAGTTCTTCTTGATCATATTTCTACTTGTTGGATTCAATCCTGAATCAATGATGGTGCAAAGTAAACGGCTGTTTGTGAAAGGTCCAAGGAAAAGTGAATTTATTTTCCATTATTCCTATCGGATAAATAGGAGATTAAATTCAAAAAAACGACTATTTACGCTTACTTTCAGCTTTTCTCAACAATTTCTTTTCACGTAAAATTAAATCAGCCAGACTTGTTTTGGAGAGAATATGAATGCTTGCTTCGCGTACTTCCAGCATCACATCGTGTAACCCGCAAAGCTCTTCATGCGGACATTCCAGGCATTCTTCGTAGAAATTCAGGCTCACACAAGGAAGCAAGGCAATAGGTCCGCCGGTTGCGCGAATGATGTTGCTCAAAACGATTTCGTCCGGGTGTTTTACCAGGAAATACCCGCCGTTTGCGCCCATTTTACTGCCTACCATTCCCCCATTCCGTAGTTGCAGCAAAATGGCTTCCAGGAATTTTCTCGGAATATGTTCTTCTTCTGCAATGGTTGCAATCGACAAATGTTTCTTATCGCGGTAAACTTTCGCTAAACACTTCAATGCCTGGATGGCATACTTGGACCTTTTTGGTATCATAAAAACAAATATACTACTAAATTAATAGGAATTGAAAACTCATTAAAGCCCGTCGAACTGATCCGACAGGCTCTTTTAATTAAGATTATTCCGTTTTCTATCTAAAATGCATACTTCATCGTTACTCCGTAAGTTGCAGGATCTCCCAATACACCGGCATATTGTCCGGCATTTCCGGCTGCAACCAATAATTGCTCGTAATAATCCCTGTTAAGGAGGTTTCTTGCCCACAGGAAGAGGGAAACTCCTTCACCTGCCCTGAACCCGATTCGTCCGTTGAGCAAAGCATAGCCGGAAACATTCAAGTACGCGGACTCGGAAGCACTGGATGAAAAGGATGATCTTGCATACGAATCGAGTGCTAAAAAGAATCTTCCGTCCCACTTAAACAGCTGCCCTTTCAAACTGAAATCCGCCCCTACCGAGCCAATCCATTTTGAAATGCCGGGCAGCCTGGAACCGGAAATATCCTTATATGCGCTTGAACCTCCAGTTTCCTCCAAAGGAACGGGTGCATTTTCAAATTTCACGTATTTTCCTTCCGTATAAGCCGCATTTGCATAAAGTGAAACATACTCGTTGAAGCGGATATTCCCATCCAGTTCCACTCCAAATACGCGCACTCTTTCAGCATTTGCGAGATATCCCCTGTTTACTCCGACCTCTGCAGTCTGTACCTGCGTTTGGTAATCTTTGATTTCGGTGTTGTAAGCAGTCACGTTGACTATAAAGTTCTTCAGCGGGGCGGTTTTGACGCCTATTTCAGTATGCTGTACAAATTCCGGCCGCACAATTGCCAATTCTGTCATTACCCGCCCCGATTCGGTGGGCAATCCTCCTAAATTCAGTCCGACCGGTTTGTAGCTTGTTGAAAAAGTACCATAAGCTGTGATTTGGCGGACCGGTTTGTAAGAAAGCGTCAATTGCCCCGACAAATTCGAATTTTCAGTTTTTGTATGGAAGTTCTGATCTGTGTACACTTGTTTTTTCAACGCAATCAGGGCCGGGTCTGTTGTTTGAAGCCCGCCGTAAGTTTTTCGGTCGAAATAGACTTCTTTTGCATCGTAATTGAAACGGAATCCGGTCAGCACATGTACTTTGCGCAAGAGTTTCCAATCCAGCTGCCCGAATACGGCACTGCTCCAGCTGTTCAATTTCGAGCGGGTATTGATACCATAACCTTCAAACAGCCCGGGAGTTTGCCAAAGCGAACTGGTAGAACTTTGTGCAAAACGCCATTGGTCTTTGCCGCTTTCTTCTTTTTGCGAACCTTTCAATTCCTGGCCGATGACATAAATTCCCGCAACCGCGCTCAGCCATTTCGTCCAGTCACCGGCATAGCGCACTTCCTGCGACCATTGCTGGTGTTTGGAAGGAGCCTGGGAGATAGACAGAACATCTAATCCCGTAAAATCGCGGTCATTGGAAGGATCCCAATCCCAGAAACGCCAGGCGGTAGTCGAAGTGATCTTCCCTTTTCCTACTTTAAAATCGGTATTCAAAGAAACTCCGCCCATATCCTGGTTCGATTTCCAAACGGTATTGTGATCGATCTTCCGGTCGAATGCCTGCTCACTTGGCAAGGAATAGTTCAGGTCTTCAATGATCCGGTCGAATTGCCTGTAGTCCGCGCGTTTCGTTTTCACCACGCCCGCAATTACCTGCGCATAGCCATCCGGTCTTTGCCGCGAATAATCCCCGGCTAGTGTGATGTTGATTTTTTCAGTCGGTTTGTAGAGGAATTGAATTCTTGCTCCCTGGTTATTCAAATCATTGGTGTATTTGCCGGTTGCTACGTTGTAAATCGTTCCGTTCCGCTGTGTTCCGGAAAAAGAAGCCCTTGCCGCAATTTTTTTACTGACCGGCCCCGTGATGGACGCTTTTGCCTGGATGTACCCGTAATTTCCGTAACTCAACTCGAAGCTCGCTCCCGGCGTAAATCCGGGCTTTTTGGTAGTAATATTGAACGAACCGGCTGTCGTGTTTTTCCCGAATAAAGTCCCCTGCGGCCCACGCAATACTTCGATCTGTTCGACATCTATAAAATCAAGTGTAGTGGCTGCAGGCCGGGCGTAATAAACTCCGTCGACATAAAACCCTACTCCCGGATCAATTCCGTCATTCGTCAACCCGTAAGTGGATCCCAATCCGCGAATGTTCAGCGTCGTATTGCGGGGATTCGAAGAATAAAGCTGAACGGATGGTACCAATTCCTTCACGCGGTTCACATTAAACGAACCCGACTCAGAAACAGCGGCACCGGAAATCACCGCAATCGGAATGGGCAAATCCTGCGCAGATTCTTCCCTCCTTCTGGCCGAAACCAACACTTCCGACAAAGCTTCATCCTTCAAAACCACATGAATCCCCGTGTTTGTTCCTTCTTTGATCTCCAATTCCGAGGACTGGAACCCGGGAGTATGGAATTTGACTGCGAAAGGAATGTTCTCAGAAGTTTCTATGGAAAATTTCCCCAAAGAATCACTCAAATAAGTCCTTCCCGTTGAGATGACTGTAATCCGGGAATTCGGAATATATTGGCCGGTTTCGTCCACCACTTCTCCCTGTATAACCGTTTGTGCTTTGGAAGTAAATACCGCAAACAGTGAAATAAAAGCAATCAGTAATCGTGTTTTCATATCTTTTTATTCGTATTAGGATGCAAACAAAAAACCCTTCCGGACGATCATCGGAAGGGTTTGCCTATTAACTCTTTTAAGACAAATCATTCCCTGTGCCGTTCGCTGAACGAACAAGCTTCATGCATTTCCATCTGTAGGATTTCACATGTCATTCCGGAAGTGTGTTTTGTTTTAACCGGGACAAAGTAAGGGACACTTTTTGGGTTGAACAAGCGAATTGAAAATTATTTTCTACAAATTCTATCGGATAAATAGACTATAATTATGTAATTTATTGTAAAACAACAAATTAACTTATTTTAAATTCAGAAAATTCTGTGATTTAACTGTCAAAACCAAGAACTGATAACATCAATTCCGGACAAACCGCACCAAACGTCCGTTGATTTCCAGGAAATAAATCCCCTGCTGCAAATCAGAAACCACGATCTGGTGATCCGTATTCAGAACTCCGGTTGAAATTACTTCTCCTAATGTGTTGGTAAGGGCATATTCCGCATTCTCTCCTTCTATTTCCGTATCCACATGCAAAACATCCGAAACAGGATTCGGAGAAACACTCAGCGAAACTTCTTTCTCCCACTCAGACATTCCTAAGGTGACTTTTGCACTTTTATCCAGTTTGAAAATGACTCCATAGGTGTATGCTCCTCCCAGGTAAGTCATCCCATATAAACTACTGTCTTTCAACAACAAGGATCCAAGCGGATTTCTCCCTTCCTCGTCACTGAAATTGTACATATCCTGGTAGCCCGTTCCATCCGTTTGTATGCTGAATACATTCCCCATGGCGTAATTATGCCCGCCGTGGCGCGTCATTCCATACAAAGTCGTTCCTTCCAGGATTAATGATCCGTGTGCCTCCGACCCGTTCGGGCCGTTCCCGGAAGTAAATGATTTGAGTACGTCGTAATCCGTTCCGTCCGGTTTCACTTTGAAAACCGTTCCGTAACCGCCCGGACCGTAATTCCCTGTCATTCCGTACAGCCAGGTTCCGTCATATATCAAATCGCCCCACGGCTGTGCTCCTGTCGCAGTTGTCAGCATTTTGATCAGCGTATAATCACTGCCATCCGGTTTGATCCGGAAAATGACTCCATTGGAATTGATTCCTCCATAGCGTGTCATTCCGTATAGATAAGTTCCGTCGCTAACCAAAGATCCTTGCGGTGCTTTTCCATCTGAAGGGATGCTTGCAAACGTGTGCAACACACTAAAATCCGTTCCGTCTTTCTTTACTTTAAAAATTGTACCGTACGAAATACCTGCGTAGCCTCCTGTCATCCCATAGAGATAAATGCCGTCACTGATTACAGAACCGGTTGGTTCTTCGCCGTCATTCATTGTGGCACCTAAACTATAAACCACCGAAAAATTGCTTCCGTCTTTCAGGAGCTTAAACACGGTTCCACCTCCATTGGGTCCGCCGAACTGGGCTGTTCCATATAGATACACGCCATCCGAATAAAGTGATCCGCAGGTGGTATTTCCTTCTATACCTGAAACAAAATGCAGGTTTTCGAAATCAGTTCCATCGTATTTGATCCGGAAAATATTGCTTCTGTCTCTCGTTACGCCATACATATATACCGAATCCCCGATCAGTGAAGCAGAAGGATGTGATCCTGTTGTATAATCAAATTCATGGAGTTTGGTGTATTGTGCATCCAATTGCGATGTAAAGCAAAGAGAAACCATCCAAAGAGCAGTTTTAAATCCGGTTTTCATATGTAGCGTTTTCGTGTGAAGCAAAAGTAAGCTTTCATTTCAAACTAAAAACCCTTTTCTTCTTTAACCGCAAAGAGCGCGAAGAACGCAGAGGGAATGAGAACTAATTTACGTTCTCCTTTTCTTTGCGGTTCATAGTTACTGCAATTCTTTGGTTACAAGCTGGTATTTGCTTTTGACCACCGGTCTCGGAAAAGCATTGAAGTGCCACCATTCTGTTGGGATATTGGAGAATCCCTGACTTTTCATAGCTCTTCGAAGCAATTTCCGGTTATCGATTTGCTGCTGCGTGATTTCCCCGCTTGCCAAAAATTCGGATTCCAGGCTCGGATAAGCTATTTTACGGATATCGTCATAACCGGCTCCCATGTCCAATGGTTTGTGTTTGGCATTACAAATGGTAATATCCACTGCGGCCCCGTAGTTGTGAACGCTTCCGTTTCTCGGATTGCTTACAAATTTCCCTCTTTCAAAAGCAGGAATGGTGTCCAGTGCATTCCACATTTCCCATTGCACGCTCAACGGACGAAGTGCATCGTAAACCAATAAATGATAGCCCGGATCTCTTCCGGTCAAATATTCCTGCGATCTTGCCAGTCTTCTTGCCACGTCTATCTGAACATACGGTTTTGTAAGCGTATCGTATAAAACACGCTTCATGAAATTATCTGTCGAAGCATATTTCAATTCCCACCAGATGTTGACATTGAAATGATCCACACTTACCAGCGTATCTCCCTGGTGCAACAAAAAACCTGTCATCGCCGGCGGTTCTTCCGTTTCCTTCAAAGGAACCGAATCCGCTTTACTCTTCACGATCTCTTCTTTTTTCTCCACGCTGGTTTCTGCCGATTGCGCACAACCAACTGCCAATAATCCGGTTAGAAATAAAACACCTGCTCTTTTCATGATGTAAAAATCAGGTTTTTTATGCTTATGTCAACATTTACCTTACTTTTGTTGTCCTTAAAATAAAGATAAGAAATGCCAAAAATTGCCCAAAAAGCCATTGACATGCCAGCATCGCCGATTCGTAAATTGGTTCCTTATGCTGAAAAAGCTAAAAAAGCCGGTAAAACCGTTTATCACTTAAACATCGGTCAGCCGGACATCGAAACACCACAAGTAGCTTTAGATGCTATTCGCAATTTTGATCATAAAGTTATTGAATACAGTCACTCTGCAGGTTTTGAATCCTACAGAACCAAATTGGCTGAAACGTATAGAAAAGGAGGTCTTCCGGTAAATGCGGAAGATATCATCATTACTACAGGCGGATCCGAAGCATTGATCTTCGGGTTTATGACCACTTGTAACCCGGGCGATGAAGTGATTATTCCCGAGCCTTTCTACGCAAACTACAATGGGTTTGCCGTAACTGCAGGTTTGACAGTTGTTCCGGTAACATCTGCTATCGAAACAGGATTTGCTTTGCCACCGGTTTCCGAGATCGAAGCAAAAATCACCGCTAAAACAAAGGCAATCGTGATTTGCAACCCGGGAAATCCAACCGGATATTTATACAGCAAAGAAGAATTGGAGCAATTGCGCGACATCGTGAAGAAACACGACCTGTTCCTGTTTGCAGATGAAGTTTACCGCGAATTTTGTTACGACGGAGCTCAGCCTTTCTCGGTGTTGAACCTGGAAGGAATTGAGAACAATGTGATCATGATCGATTCGGTTTCCAAGCGTTATTCCATGTGTGGAGCTCGTATAGGGGCCTTGGTATCTAAAAACCAGGAAGTGATGTCTGCTGCTTTGAAGTTCGGACAGGCAAGACTTTCTCCGCCGACAGTAGACCAGGTTGCCTCAGAAGCTGCTTTGAATACTCCGCAATCTTATTTTGACAACGTTGTTTCCGAATACGTACAACGCAGAAATATCATGGTCGACGGATTGAACAGCATCCCGGGAGTATTTTGTCCGAAACCAAGCGGGGCATTCTACTGTGTAGCGAAATTCCCGGTAGATAATGCCGAAAAATTCTGTCAGTGGTTATTGGAAGAATTTGAGTATGAAGGACAAACAGTAATGATGGCTCCTGCAAACGGATTCTACTCGACACCGGGCGCAGGATTGCAGGAAGCGCGTATCGCTTATGTATTAAATCAGGATTCTTTGAAAAAAGCAGTTGTTTGTTTGGAAAAAGCTTTGGAAATTTATCCCGGAACAATCAGATAAATGGAACTACTTCTAATCCTCTTTTTAATAATTCTGAACGGGATCTTCTCGATGGCCGAGATCGCTACGGTTTCTGCCCGGAAATCCAAATTGGACGTAGCCGCAAAAAGAGGTGACAAAAGCGCTAAGTTGGTTCTCGAAACCATGAATTCGCCGAATAAATTTCTTTCTACGGTACAAATCGGTATCACCCTGATCGGAATTTTGACCGGTATTTTCTCGGGAGAAAAAATGACTTCGGACATTGAAGGCTTCTACCTGAAATTTGCATTCATTAAACCGTATGCACATTTCTTAGCGGTAACTTCAGTAGTTGTTATCATTACTTTTTTCTCGCTGGTTTTGGGTGAATTGGTTCCCAAACGAATCGGGTTGACCAATCCGGAAGCAATTGCCAAAGCAATGGCACGCCCCATGCTGATCATTTCGAAAATCACTGCGCCGTTTGTATGGTTATTGACTACCACTTCCGATTTATTGCTGAAACTCTTTCGCATCAAGCAATCTTCCGAAGGGAAAGTTACGGAAGAGGAAATCAAGGCAATTATCCAGGAAGGTACGGAAGGCGGTGAAGTGCAGGAAATCGAACAGGATATCGTGGAACGCGTTTTTCATTTGGGAGACCGCAACATCAGTTCCCTGATGACGCACCGCAACGATGTAATCTTTATTGATATCAGTGACACGAAAGACGAAGTTCGTGAACAGGTCGAAAAGGAAATGCACTCGGTATACCCGATTTTTGATGATGAACGCGAGAATGTGCTTGGAGTGGTGTTATTGAAAGACCTTTTCCGCACCATTAACAACAAAGACTTTAACCTGAAAGATTTGATGCTGAAACCGCAATACCTGATGGAGAATATTTCGGCTTATGAGGCATTGGTGCATTTCAAGGAAACACGAACACATTACGGGATCATCACCGACGAATTCGGACAAGTACAGGGAATTGTAACCCTGAACGACTTATTGCAGGCACTTGTGGGAGATTTCCACGAGTTTTATGCCGAAGAATTTGAATTCGTGCAGCGCGAAGACGGTTCCTGGCTGATTGACGGCCAGTACCCGATTGCTGAGTTCTTCCGCCAGTTCGGCCTGGAAGACAATTCTTCCGAATTGAATTTCACAACTATCGGAGGATTGGTGTTGAACGAATCCAGAAGCGTACCTTCTACAGGCCAGAAATTCCATTGGCTAAACTTTGAAATTGAAGTTGTGGACATGGATGGCGCCCGTATTGATAAGCTGATTATCCGCGAAATTGAGCCGGAGGACTGATTCTAATCACGATTTTTTTTAGATCCCTTGTTACTTTTTACAAATACCGCATTTGGTATGCGTGTAAAGGGAAATATACACAAAACAATGTTGTAGGAATACGACGAGACTCCCGGCGGCAACCGGGAGTTTTTTGTTTTAACATTCATGTAGGTACGCGATGCATCGCGTGTCTACATGAATGTGTAAATAATGATTTGAACCAAATCCGGACACGGCTGTATTCCCTTCCAAACAACAACTCATGAACCAAATTATCACAATTATTTTTGCCGGATTTACTATCCTGGCGACTGCCCAGACTCACCTGATCGCACACAAAAGCCATTCCGGTTCATCCGCCGGTTTCTTTATCGATCCGAATAGTAATTTTGGCGAACGCATCGATTTTAACATCGATACTGCTTCATTTTATAAAACCAAAAATTTCATCCCATTAAATGATACCTTAATGATCCTGCGAAAAACCGATTATCGGAAGAATACGATTCAAACAGATACACTTTTAAATAACCAAAAGCTTTCACCTTTAGCTTTTGAATTACGGTACATGGATTCTATCCGTAAAAAAGAACTGGAAGCGGAATACAAGCGTCAATTAGAAGAGCAGGAACAAGTGCAAAAACAGCAATTGGAATCCCGGCAAAAGCTGAATGAAACCACTCCAACCAAAAAGAAAAAGAAATCTTATTTGTTGTTCCTTTTCGGAATCACCGGCGGCGGAATGCTCCTCCTGAGATTATTCAGGAAATCCACTGATCCTAAAACATCCATTGCCTAAGCTTATGAAAACATCTTTCTTCATTTGCTTCTGTTTGTCAGCTTCACTTTCACAAGCCCAAACAGCCATCATTGCTCACAAAAGCCATTCGGGAACTGCTTCCGGTTTTTCTATCGAAGCTTTTGGAAATTTTGGAATTCCCGGCAGGAAAATGGTCCAGATTGTTTATGTGAATGACTCTACCACTTTGAACGTTTACACCCGATTCGGAAATGATTTTGAAGCGGACACCATTCATTCTCCGATCAGCTACAACCTGAATATTGATTCCATCAAAAAATCAGTGCCTCACCTGCAAAATGTTGAATATGTCAATTTTAAACATTCTTCCAAATCGGTGAAATCCAAAATGCCGGAGAAAGATTTCAAACTTGAAAACAGTAAACGTATCGAGGCTAACCCGATAGAACAACCGAATCCGTTAGTAACACCTGTTCCATCAAAGAAAAAGAAGAAATCCTATTTATTGTTCCTGTTCGGGATTACGGGCGGTGGATTATTAGTCATCGGAGCAGTGAGTCGCATTTTCAAACCCCGTGTGATTTCATGATCCAACACCTGAAAATCAGTTTTACCGGGATCGCGGTTTGGTGGATACTCCTGCTTCCATTCGATTATTCGCTCTTCGATTGGATCTTTAAATGCATTCAGGCCCCTTTTACCGGCTTGCTGAAAACCATGGACCAGGACCTGATCTTTGAAACCGACACTTACGGAACTTACGTTTTGATTTCTCTGAGCATTCTGCTGGGGGTTGTTTCTTCCCCGGTCATTCATTGGATCTGTTCGAAGTGGAAACTAAATCCAACAGAACTTTTGAAAACGATCCTCGCCGCCATCCTGTTTTTCTTCCTGTTCAAATATGGCTGGGACAAAATCACCAAAGGCCAGTTCTACATGCCCGAACCGAATACCTTATTTACACCTTTCGGAAAATTGTCTAAAGACATCGCTTACTGGTCGCTGGTTGGAAGTTCGTATCCGTATACTGTCAGCCTGGGAATTATCGAAGTTATTGCCGCATTTTTACTCTTGTTCAAACGCACACAGTTCCTGGCATCGTTACTTGCGATTGTTATTTTCGGACAGGTTGTACTGATTAATTTTTCCTTTGACATCTCGGTAAAACTACTGTCCGGATCACTGCTTTTATTCAGTATTTTTTATAGTTCGTGTTTCACCCAAAACTGGAAAGGCATGTTCGGGTTTAGTGTTGAAAAGGTTCGTTACAACCAATCACGTAAACACCGGATCATCAGATATACTTTTGCATCGCTCGTGGTACTTGAAAGTATTTCACCTACCTTGTTGAGCAAAAACTGGAACGACGACCGGTATCAGCGCCTGGCACATCACGGGGCTTACCGCGTTTACGGAAATCCGGCTATCCGGCATTTGTTCATTCACCGGCAACAGTACGCCATTCTGCAATCCTGGGACGATGCATTCAAAGATTATAAGATCGACACACACTTTGCCGACCAATATACTTCTCTCGACGGTGAACTCGTTTGTAACTGGAAAGAAAACCGGATTATTATTCACAACAAAGCATACCGGATCCGGCAGATTCCTTTCAGGAACCTTCCGGTTCTGCAGGAAAGTTTTCACACATTTTCGGATGAATTTCATTGAGAATTCAACATGCAAAAGTTTTATCCGGATAAAGTTCCCATGGTAGCATTTTTTCCTTACTTTTGTCTTGTTTAAAATTAATCTAAATAATGAAGCTCATTTTAGCCGACAGTAACGAAATCATACGCATTGGTCTGCGTACGCTGTTGTCTACGGAGCGAAACATCCAGATTGTGGGGGAAGCACGGAACAACGAAGAGTTGATCGCCCTGAACAAAGCCTTCGATGCGAACATTATTTTAGTTGATTACACCTCCAAAGGATTCTCCATTGATGTCATTCCGCAAATCCTTCAGAAAAAGCCGGATTTAAGTGTGGTGGCGATCACCCCGGAACAATCTGCTCAAACTCTTGTAAACGCTTTGCGTTCGGGAGTAAAGAGCTACATCAAGAAAGATTGTGACAGTTCGGAAATCATTGATTCGATCCGAGAAACCTGGCGGGGAAATAAATTCTTTTGCGGACAAATCCTGGAAACCATCCGTGATGCATCCATTGATGTAAATGATATCGATTTCGACTCTTTCACTTGTGAACCGATTACATTAAGTGAACGTGAAACGGAAATCATTACCATGATCGCTGAAGGACTAACCAATGTTATGATCGCCGATTCTCTTTGCCTGAGCAATCACACCATCAATACGCACCGCAAGAACATTATGGCGAAACTGGGTGTGAAAAACACAGCAGGTATTGTCATTTATGCCGTAAAAACCAACCTGGTTTCTCCCAATAAATTCCTGTTCGCAGCAGATTCGAATTCCTAGGAAATTTTTTTCTTTCATTTTTTGAACCTAATTTTAATCTGGATGTACAACAGATAAAAATTGCTTTATGCGCTCATTCATACTTCTTGTTTCATTGCTTTTTTGCGCTGTGTTCAGTAAAGCTCAGTCACAGGAGAATATTTACAATCATTCGACCAACTCCAATAAACAGGAAACTGTTTCGGACAGCCTGAAAGCTCCGGAGCCCAGATTGGAAGAAATGCAGGTTACCAGCAAAAAAGCGAAATCCTACAGCCCGAAATTCAAAGAAGAGTCCGAAAAAACAGACAAAGATTCCAATTCAAGTATCCAGCAACTCAAAAGCGCCAAATACCAATTCGAATCCAATTACTCCAATTCAAAACACCAATTAACCCGCAGAAGCGCCAGTCCGGAAGAGATCATGAATATGAAACAAGGGGCGCAAATTTATGCAAACATGCTGCCGGGAAGTTTTGAAAAACATTTTTACACTTATTTATTAAGCAAATACGATCCAAAAAAATTCCCGGAACTGCGTGAGGCGGCAAAATTGGAACCTGATAAAACCGAAGTTCAGCAGGAATTAGCTGTTTTCGGTGTCGCGGTAAACGACCAGGAATTGGCCGATAGCGTAGCCCGTCAAATGATCGCTCAAAACAAAATCTCCACCGGATTACTTACTTACGCCACTGATATGGTAAATTCGGTTCCTGCCAACGGAACGCTTTTATTACATGGTTACACGGAATTGATCCCAGTAAATTTCGAGAAGAACGTACAGGGAAGAGCAGATTTGCAATTGGTTTCCGTGGATTTGTTGCAAAGTCCTGCATACCAGGCTTCACTGGCCGAACAAGGATTCATTATGCCGAATTCCACTTTTGTGGACACCGCTTTCGTTCAGTCGTTCTGCGCCCTGAACACTTCCAAAAACCTGTACTTATCCATGTCCTTCCCGAAAGAATATTTCGAAGGAATCACTTCGTCGCTGAATACGGTGGGACTCACTTTCGCTTACGACCAATCAACTTCTCTGGATTACAATGCCTGGAATATTTCACTGGTTGAAACCAAATGGAAGAAATACGAACTGGGAATCGTAAAAGATCAGCAATCGGATGCACTTTCCGCCAATTATCTTCCGGCGCTTTTGAGTGTTTCCAGGCTTTACGAAGAATACAACAAAACGGAAGATGTGAAAGAAATCAATCACATCATCCAGGGTGTAGCCACGCGGGCTCGCAAAACCGCTCAACTTTCAAAAATTAAGCGCTGATGCGGATGATTAAAAAGGAATACGACCAAATGACCGACGAGCAATTGGTCATTGCGATGGCAGGAGGCGATCAGCGGGCTTTTGACAAGCTCTATGGCCGTTATTCCTCTGCCCTGCTTTCGTATTTCATGCGCATGCTTTGGCGCGACCGCGAAAAATCAGAAGATTTTGTACACGATTTCTTTACCAAGCTCATTCACCGCCCGGAATTGTTTGACACTACCCGTTCTTTCAAAACCTGGATGTATTCGGTGGCCAATAACATGTGTAAGAATGAGTACAAAAAACAAGAGATCCGGAAAAATACAAGTAACGGATTAGACCATACCTATTCTGTTAGTGACGTGAATAAGAACACCGAAAACCAGGTACACCATACCATGTTTAAGGAAGCTTATAATTTTCAGGTCACACAACTGGAAGATAAACATCGGGAAGTATTTGAAATGCGCCATTTCGATGGATTATCGATTAAAGAAATAGCCGAGGCTTTGGAAATCAGCGAAGGAACGATCAAATCGCGCCTGTTCTATGCTACCAAATACCTCGCACAAGGATTAAAAGAATACCAACCGGAACATACAAAATGACCATGAGTACATTTGATGAAATTATACAAACAAAAGCTTACAGCGATCTGAATTCCAGCGAACTGGAGGTAGTTCACGAATTGGTCTCTTCGGAAGAAGAATACAATGAAATGAAATCATTTTATGCAGGGATCGGCCTGCTGGCAATTTCCGGAAGAGAAGAAGTTTCTGCTTCTGTCAAAACAAGCTTGAACAGTGTTTTCCAGGCTAAGCACCCGGGAATCAACCAAAACTGGAATGCTTCTACAGAAACGGAAAAGCCGAAGATCGTTCCGCTTTACAACCGCACTATCTTCCGTATAGCTGCGTTAGTGGTGCTTTCCGCAGGAATTGTTACGGTTTGGGTTTCCATGTCTGACAACCAACTGGCAAAGAATGAAAAGGAACCCATGACGGCAAGCAGCGATTCCGTATCCCAGAAGCAAAAAGAAGCTGCTCCCAAAAAGGAATTCCCGTTGAATGATCAAAATCAAAAAGAATTTACCGCTTCTTCAACCATTCCGGCTGACGAAAATGTACAGCAAAAAGTAACGGTTTCCAGCAATGCAACGGCCAGCGGAACTTATTTCCTTAAAGATGCTTCATCCTACGACAAAAGCGTTTCACCTGTAAGTTCGCCGGAAACCTATAAAGTAAGTTCTACAGCGGCTAATGGGTCAACAACTACCTATTCTTTCTCAAGCGGCAGAGCAACCAAGCAAAAAAATTGGACTGAAATCCAAAAAGAAGCAGGTAAAAAAGAAGACCGGATGAAAGCCGGGTTGGATGCAGACTTAAATCCAGGTGGTTTCTACGCGGAATCGGTGAACGATTACAAACCAAGCATCAAAACCAGTGATTTACTGACTTTGATTGAGCCGAGTTTTTAGAAATGTTCAAATGGTTCAATGGTTCAATGGTTCAATGGTTCAATGGTTCAATGATATAAAACAATTTGAACTTTTAAACTTTTTGGAACCTTTGAACTGTCTCAAACCTGTTGATTCTGCAATTCTGCCAGGGCAATCTTTAATTCTCCCAAGCGGTTCATTTTTCCTTTTTGACGGATATTCAATGCCGTGATGGTATAGAACTGGTGCGTTTCTCCCAGGAACCTGATTTGCATTTGCATCCATTCTTCTTCGGAAAGATTCATTCCGAAAGCGATCATTTCGTCTCTCAGCTTGGAAGCAACCACATAATAATCGGCTCTTCCCAGATAATCGTGGTCTGCATCACACAAAATTTGCTGAAGCAATCCCACCGGTTCAATATCCAGTGAAGTAGCCAAGATCATTTCACGGATCTGGCGGATCTGATCCGGAGTAAAGCCGTATTTCGGAAGCATTTGTTCCATCAGGCGCACCGCATGCAATTCGTTATTTTCATACGTAAAAATGAATCCCGTATCGTGGAATAATGCAGCCGTGCGCAATAACAGCATTTCGTCATCGTGCAAACCTTCCAGTTTTCCCAGGCGGATAGCTGCTTTTTCCACATTTAAAGTATGTCCCAAATCGTGATAGATCACTTCATCCGGAAGCATAGACTTTAATTTATTGAGGATATCGCTTCTCATGTGCTCAAAATCCACCGTTGCGATCTGGCATAGGATACGCAGTTCCACCGAAGGAACTTTTCCGGTCGTATACAAGCTGTATTCCTGCTTCAGGGATTCCAGTTCGTAGGTTTCCATAGTCCCGCCACGCTTTTTGATTGGCACATTTCCCAAATCTTTCGTATCAAAGTACGTGTGGCATTCATCGTAAATGGCCTTGGTGATCGTAATCTGGTCTATCCCCGAAAATTGCTGGGCTCTTGCGGCAATGTTTACCGTATCTCCCCAAACATCGAAGGAATATCTTTTCGACCCGATAATCCCGGCAACGAGTGGTCCGGCATGCACACCGATACGGATTTCCCAAAAATCTTTTTTCATGGCTTTTGCCAGTTCCTTTTCGTTCCGGATGAAATTACGCATTTCAAGCGCAGCCATGCAGGCTCTTAGAATCGGTTCGGCATTGTCTTCGTTCACACCCGCAATAGCCATGTAGGCATCACCGATGGTTTTAATCTT
The DNA here is from genome assembly GCF_039596395.1 of Fluviicola sp. NCBI lineage: Bacteria > Pseudomonadati > Bacteroidota > Flavobacteriia > Flavobacteriales > Crocinitomicaceae > Fluviicola > Fluviicola sp. The sequence goes on along the minus strand of NZ_JBCNJT010000001.1, from coordinate 1,054,424 downwards.
TTCCAATTTGTAGCGCTCCACAATTTCATCGAATGCCGTGAAGTAATATTCCAGGCGTTTTACGAGCTTAATCGGTTTGATGGATTTCGATTTCATGGAAAAGTCCACGAAATCCGTGAAAAGCACCACTCCTTTATCCACCCGTTTAGGTGAAAATTTCCCGAACTGGTTCAGATCATCCAGTACATTTTCCGGGAGAATGTTCCCCAATAACTGAGCAATCCGCTGATCCTTATAATATAGTGACTTGTAAACATCCAGTTTAGCCTGGATCAGTAAAGGATTAAACGGTTTGGTAATGAAATCGACCGCTCCCGAATTAAATCCTTTCAAAAGCTTGGACCCTGTTCGCGTGTTTTCGGTAATGATAATGGAGTAATGGGTATTCGAAGCGTGTACCTGCAGCAATTCCTTGAAATCATCCATGGAAGAAAAATTCGGGCTGTCCACATCGATTAGAATGATTCCCACTTCTCTTCGATCCAGTATCCCATGTGCTTCCTCTATCGAGTTGCAAAAGAGCAGGATATTACCGCCACCACCAAGGATTTCCTTCAATGCCAGCTGGTCCGAATCTTTTTCATCAATAATTAAAATATTAATCAGGCGCTCCATATCATTTCGTAAACTAAAAATGAAGATAATAATTTATTCAACTATTTCATGTAATGCGATTGTTTTACCAAAATGTCCGGATAAGAATCAGTTTCTTAACTTATTAAAAACATTCTTTTAATAAAAAAAACATAGCAGAATTTACGTATGCTGAAAAAAAGGCCTATATTCGTTACCGAAATTATTTTATTTAAAACTATTACAGTATGAATAAATCATTACTTAAAGAAAAATTGAAGTCTTATTCAGCTTTGGCTACAGCAATGTTTGGAACTGCTGCTGCTGCTGATGCACAAATCGTATACACAGACGTTAACCCGGATGTAACATTGAACGTTATCAACGATTCATTGAATGCATACGAAGTAGATTTTGACAACGACGGAAATGCAGAAATGATTGTTGCTTCTTACGGATTCGTTCATCCACAAGCTGGTCAAATCAATCTATCGATTAACCTTATTCAGCCGAACAACGTTGCTGCATTATTGGGTTATGACGATGCAGGATATCCTTACGTTTCTGCATTGGCTTCAGGAACTCTTGTTGATCCGGCTGCTACAAACTGGTACGATACAACAGCCTTCGGAGGATCACAAGCTGCTAATGCTGTAAATGCGGTTGCTTTTGGAGCTTACGGTCAATTCAATACAGGAGCTGATTTATATATGGGTGCTCGTTTTGTTTTGGCTACAGGTACTCATTACGGATGGGTTCGTATCCAGGTTCCTACAGATGTTACTTCAACAATGATCAAGGATTACGCTTACCGCACAGTTCCTAACATGGGATTGACTACTGGTCAAACTGGATTGGGTATTGCTGAAATGCCTGCTAATGTTTGGTACACTTACGTAAACGGTAAAAACGTTACTATTACTTCTAAAGAAGAAGGTAACCTTACAATTATCGATATGACTGGAAAAACAGTTGCTACAGGAAAAATGGAAAACGGTACTGCTACTATGAACCTTAGCGATGCTACTTCCGGAATGTACATTGTTCAGTTCGAGAACAACGGTGTTATGGGAACTAAAAAAGTGATTCTTAACTAAGAATTAATTCATATTTAAACCTCCATTAGTTGTAAAACTTTTGGAGGTTTTTTTATTCTAAGAAACGTGGATTCGAAATCAAATAAAACAACTACGGAGACGATCGATATTCATAAAACGGTGATATCGGAAAACGGATCATTGGGATTATTGGCATTAGGTTCTTTAGGTTTGAGAACATGGCGCGCAGCTAAAGCAGAGGCCAGCAAAAAACAATCAAAAAAGAAGAAGTAGCATGTCGGATTCCAAGAATAAAAAAAAAGTTCTTGTCCTGGGATGGGACGCAGCTGATTGGAAATTTATCTCTCCTTTGATGGATAAGGGAGAAATGCCTGCTTTGGAAGCACTTGTTGAAAGAGGAGTCATGGGTAATATTCAAACAATGGATCCCCCGCTATCTCCTATTCTATGGACTTCTATCGCTACCGGTAAATACGGTGACGAACATGGAATCTTGTCATTCCAGGAACCTCATCCGGAAACCGGTGAACGAAGACCTGTTTCATCACACACGCGCAACTGCAGAGCTATTTGGAACATTCTTCATCACGAAGGGCTGAAAACACATGTTTGCGGATGGTGGCCAAGTTATCCTTGTGAACCGATCAATGGAATTATGGTGTCAAATCACTTTACTGATTTCACAAAGGATGACACTGCTGACAACTGGGATTTAAATGAAATTCACGTAAATCCTAAATCCGAACTGGAAAATTTAAAACAATTAAGAATCCATCCGGCTGAATTAACCTGGGCTCACATTGCTCCGTTTTTGCCACAAGCAACGCAAGAACAGCTGGACAATCCCAAATATCAAAAATTATTAAGTCAAATTCCATTACTTCTTGCCCGCTGCAGTTCTTTTCACAATGTTGCGACTGAGATCCTGGAAAACAAAGAATGGAACTTTTTAGGTTTATATTTAGATGCCATTGATCGTGCATCGCATGAATTTATGAAGTATCACCCTCCGATGCTGCCGGAGATCGATGAAGATGAATATCAACTTTTCAATGAGGTAATTTCAGGGTTTTACAGATATCATGATATGATGTTAGACCGGATTCTTCATTTGATAGACGACGATACTTATGTTATTTTAGTGTCGGATCACGGATTCTATTCGGATCACAGACGCCTTGTTGAGCTTCCAAAAGATTCGATGGCACCGGCTTACGAGCATTCACCGTTCGGGATTGTTTGCATATCGGGTCCGGGAATAAAAAAAGATGAACAAATCTATGGTTCAGGCTTGCTGGACATTACACCGACAATACTACACCTTTTTGGACTGCCGGTAGCAAAAGACATGTCAGGAAAAGTACTGGTCCAAGCTTTTGAAAAGCCTCAGAACATTCAGTATATTGACAGTTATGAAACTGATCGCGAAGGAGACTGGGGAGAACTGGATCCTAATGAAAAAGACGATGTGTGGGCTGCACACGAATCACTGGAACAGTTAGTTGCATTGGGTTATGTGGAACCACTTGGTGAAGATGCAGAGTTGCAGAAAAGACAGATGCAGTTTGAATATAAATATCACACCGCACGTATTAAATATTCCAGGGGGGCTCTTGATGAAGCAATTGTTCTGTTTAATGAATTGTTAGAATTGACTCCGAGAAACGGAAAAATCCTGATACGTTTACTGAACACCTATGTTTCACTTAAAGATATTGAAGGGGCTAAATCGGTTCTTAAAGGAATGAGGGAAATTTTCGGATATACAAACACTCCGTATATTGATATTCTTGAAAGTAAAATCCACATGCTTGATTTAAATCCGGCAAAGGCACTTAAGATATTAAACGCATTAAGTGATAATAAAATTAACACCTCAGAAACGTATACCCTGCTGGGTAAAACTTACCTCATGCTTCGGGAGTGGGAAAAAGCCAATAAGAATTTTGCTAAAGCAGTCAAAATCAATAATGAAAATGCAGATGCATATCACGGTCTTTGTTTCACATTTTTAAAATTAAAATCCTATCAAAAGGCAATTGAAAATGGCTTCAATGCAATCGGCATCAAATTTTGGTTTCCGGTTGCCCATTATCATTTAGGAGAATCTTTACTTCATATAAAAGAATACGAACATGCAGCAAATGCTTTTGAAATAGCTCTTCAGCAAGAACCAGGCTACGGTGTTGCCCGAAAGCATTTGATAGAGATTTACACCAATCATTTGAATAAACCTGAATTGGCTAAAAGACACCAGGAAATATTAAAGACAAATATGAAACCGAAAATAACGATTGTTTCAGGATTGCCTCGTTCAGGTACATCCATGATGATGCAGATGCTTGCTGCGGGAGGAGCTGATATTCTTACCGACAACGTGCGCCAGAGTGATGAAAACAACCCGAAAGGATACCTGGAATACGAACCGGTGAAAAATTTGTTAAAGGAAAACTCCTGGTTAGCAGATCAGGATGGTAAAACCATCAAAGTCATTATGCAACTGTTAGGTAGCCTGAATTTAAATTGTGATTACAAGATCATCTTCATGGAAAGAGACCTGGACGAAGTCATGCAGTCACAGCAAAAAATGCTGGGCAAGCCGGTTGACACTTACAATACGAAACTAAAAGCTACTTTCGAACAACAGAAAGAGAAAAACAGAGCCTGGCTGGAAGCACAGCCGCACATGGATGTATTGTTTGTGAACTACTCGGACGTCATCGAAAACCCGATGGCCGAGGCAGAACGTGTGAATATTTTCCTGGAAAATACGCTGGATGTTTCTAAAATGGTAGCATCCGTAGATGCGGAACTTTACCGGAACAGAAAAGACAAAGCAACGAGTTAATTCTTCTTTGATTCAATAAACTGAGCTAAACGCTGCGTGGATTCATGCAGCGTTTCTTTGTTTGTTTCGATTGTCAAATGACAAACCTGCGGCACTTCAAACGGATCGTTTACACCCGTGAGGTTATAGATTTTGTCCTTATGCCCGTCGGGAAGCATAGCTTTCTGGTACAAACCTTTCGTATCTCTTTGTGTGAGCGTTTCCAAATCGCACTGGATGTAAACGGTATAAAGCTCCGAGTACTTTTCAAGCAGTTCATTCCGAATCGCATCGTAAGGATTAATGGCACAAATAATGGCCACAATTCCATGCTGACTGAATTTATTCGCTACAAATGCCAGCCGGCGGATATTATCGTTCCGGTCCTCTTTTGTATAACCCAATTCTTTAAATACGTTTTGCCTGTAATCGTCCGCATCCAGCACTTCAACTTTAATTCCTTTTTCCTGAAGCATTTGTTTGGTAGCAATTGAAAGCGAGGTCTTTCCTGCGCCAGACATCCCTGTTAATTGAATTATCATAAATAAGTAACGTTTATCGCAAATTTAATTAATTTCGCACACTAAGTATTGCCCGCATGAACTCAGAACTGGAAGTTTTAATTCGTTTCAACACAAACTATAATCCCGAAGATCCGCATTCCAAAGAATGGAGAGTCATTGTAAACGGTGTTGAAAAACTATGCAATACCGTAGATATCGAATGCTCCAGTAAAACCAGTAAGAATTTCATTGAAGGAGTTGGGTTCAAATGGCACATTCAATGCAATGCCAGCGAGTTAATCTTTGAAAAGGATGCTCATTACGAGGATGAAACCCATTTCAATAAGATTACGATCTGCTAGTTCAATTTGCCGATTACTTCCTCTATTGATTTTTGACTGTTCATCAGTCCCAATACTTTACTGATTATCTGATCCATGATCGCATCCGGGCAGGAAGCACCGGAAGTAATACCGATCTTTGTTCCTTTGATCCAGTTTCCAATGATTTCCGTTTCGTGCGTATGAATATTGAAACTGCGGATAGTTTCCGTTTCCAAGATCTCTGTTTCGTCCTTGATAAAATAAGTCGGGCAACGCTGCTCCAATAATTCCACCAGGTGGGAAGTATTTGAACTGTTGTATCCGCCCACTACGATTGCGAAATCCAGGGATTCGTTCATCAATGCTTCTGTAGCGCTCTGGTTGTCATTGGTGGCGTAACAAAGTGTATCGCGTGTATCGGCAACTACTTTATCCGCTTTTGTGCGCCCGGCAAATTCTTCCGTCACTTTTTTCAGGAATTCAGCTATTTCCTGTGTTTCACTGGCAAGCATCGTGGTTTGATTGATCACTCCTATCCTACTCAAATGAATTTCCGGATCAAAGCCCGGTGTGTGCTTTCCATTAAAAAAGCGGTAGAATTCTTCTTTGGAAGCTTCGCCTGTAATGCATTTCGCCAGGAAAAGTGCCTCTTCCATATTCTTTACGATGACCGCTTCCGAATTGACTGCCGTATGTGAGAAGGTAGCACGCGTTTCTTCGTGATTGTGTTTCCCGTGAATGACCAAAGTGTGATTGTCGGTGCCAAGCTTCTCTGCCCTGTTCCAAACTTTCTCTACAAACGGACAGGTGGTGTTGTACTTTTCAGTGGAAACTCCGCGTTCTTTGAGCTTTTGTTCAATTTCAAGCGTTGTGCCGAAAGCCGGAATAATCACCACATCATCGGCATTCAGTTCGTCCCATGGGATCAACTGTTTCCCGGAAGTATCCTGGATAAACGCGATACCATGTTGTGTAAGATCTTCGTTTACCGTTGGATTGTGGATCATCTGGCTCAGGAGAAAAATGCGTTTTCCGGTGTTTTCTTCCACTGCCCGGTAAGCTATTTCGATGGCATTTTCCACTCCGTAGCAAAACCCGAAGTGCCTGGCGATGTAAAGCTGAACGTTCCCAAAATTCAAAACGGTCGGTGAGAAATCCTTCTTACGCGGGTCCTGTGCCTTGCGGAATGCCTTCACTTTCGAAATGATCGGTGAACGGAATATGGATGGAATATCGAATTGTTTCATCGCACTATAAAGTTACGCATTTGAACCACATAGGTACATAGTTCACATAGTACTTCGTTAACTGTTATTTGAAAAAGATTAAAGTAAACGGTTTTTCCGGGAAGAAATTTGTGGCTTCGCGCTGCTCTCTGTTTTAACCACAAAGAAAAATAGGTCACATGGTCTCCAGACGTTTTGCACATGTGTGCAGTTTTATCAGGGAGAATAACGATAATCATAGGATACGAAGTTTTTTTAAATCTGACAGTAAAAAGAATATGAGCAGAAAGAACGTAAAACTATAATCCTCGTGTACTTTGTGTCCCTTGTGGTTATAAAAACGCGAGCGAAGCGAAACAACCAGTCTCCAATAAAACACTATGTGTTCTATGTGACCTATGTGGTTTTTTATTTGTCTATGCGGTTTAATAACAAAAACCCCGATCCTAACGAAAGAACCGGGGCTACATCTAACTTGAATTTTATTAACGGGTAAACAACATTTCTCTGAATTTTGGCAATGGCCATAACTCATCGTCTACCAATAACTCCAATTTATCTGCGTGGTAACGGATTTCGTCAAAATAAATTTTCACTTTGTCACAGTAAGCCACTGCTTTCTCTTCGGCATGCTCAATTTTGTTGGCATCTTTACGTGCCTGAAGCATCGTATCACAAGTCGCTTTCATTTTGTTCAGGTGACTTGAGATCTTTGTGACCAATTCAATTTGAGCTGCGGCTGCTTCTTTTCCGGCTTTATCTCCCAAAGCAGAGATGATTCCCTGGATATTGGACAACAACCTGTTCTGGTATTCCACTACTGCAGGAATGATGTGCGTCTGAACCAAATCTCCCATCAAACGTGCTTCGATCTGGATTTTCAAAATGTAGCTTTCGAATTCGATTTCCTGGCGTGCTTCCAACTCACGCGGAGTCAATACATTCATTTCGTCGAATAATTTCACGAACTTTTTATCTCCCCACGCTTTCAATGCCCGCGGAGTATCTTTGAAGTTATTCAATCCTCTTTTCTCAGCTTCTTTCACCCACTCGTCTCCGTAACCATTTCCTTCGAAACGGATTTTCTTGGAGTCTTTGATCAGGATCTGAAGTTCTTTCAAAATAGCTTCGTCTTTGGATTCTCCTTTTTCAATACGTGCATCAACACTTGCTTTGAACAACTGAAGTTGTTTCGCCATAATAGTATTCAATACGATCATTGCAGAAGCACAGTTTGCGGAAGAACCAACTGCGCGGAACTCAAACTTGTTTCCTGTAAATGCAAACGGAGAAGTTCTGTTTCGGTCCGTGTTATCCAGCATGATCTGAGGAATCTTACCGATGTTCAGTTTCAATTCCGTTTTATCCTGCGGCGACATTTTCCCGGCCTTCACGTTCTTTTCCAATTCATCCAATGCTTCGGATAACTGGGAACCGATGAATGTAGAGATAATTGCCGGAGGAGCTTCGTTTGCTCCCAAACGGTGATCGTTACTTGCTGAAGCAATACAAGCACGTAGCAAGTCTGCATTGTCGTGGATTGCTTTGATCGTATTAACGAAGAACGTTAGGAACTGTAAGTTTGTTTTCGGGTTTTTACCCGGTTGCAATAAGTTTACTCCTGTATTTGTTCCCAAAGACCAGTTGTTGTGCTTTCCGGAACCGTTTACTCCAGCGAATGGCTTTTCGTGGAGCAATACGCGGAAATCGTGCTTACGGGCAACTTTCTCCAGCAAATCCATCAACAACAGGTTGTGGTCGTTTGCCAGGTTACACTCTTCAAAGATCGGAGCACATTCAAACTGGTTCGGAGCAACTTCGTTGTGGCGGGTTGTTACCGGAATCCCCAATAAGATTGCTTCGTTCTCGAATTCACGCATAAACGCCGTTACGCGCTCAGGAATAGAACCGAAATAATGGTCGTCCAGCTGCTGTCCTTTTGCCGGAGCATGTCCGAACAAAGCGCGGCCTGTCATCATCAAATCCGGGCGACAGTTAAACAATGCCTGGTCTACCAGGAAGTACTCCTGTTCCCAACCCAATGTGGCATTTACTTTTGTTACGTTCTTGTCGAAGTATTGGCAAACTTCCGTAGCGATGCTGTCAACAGCGTGCAAGGCTTTCAATAGCGGCATTTTATAATCCAGCGATTCTCCCGTGTAGGAAATAAAGATCGTTGGGATACACAATGTTTTCCCGATCACAAAAGCCGGAGAAGAAGGATCCCAAGCGGTATATCCTCTTGCTTCGAACGTATTACGGATTCCTCCGTTCGGGAAAGAAGAAGCATCCGGCTCCTGCTGAACCAGCAATTCTCCGTCGAAACGTTCAATGGCACGCCCTGGCCCTACCGGCTTGAAAAACGCATCGTGTTTCTCTGCTGTGGCACCTGTTAAAGGCTGGAACCAGTGTGTATAATGTGTGGCACCTTTTGTAATAGCCCAATCTTTCATTGCCGAAGCAACCTGATCTGCCATTTTACGATCCAGGCGTGTCCCGTTCTGAATGGACTCCATCATGGATTTGTATGCATCTGAAGGTAGGTATTCACGCATTACTTCTGCATGAAATACATTTTTCCCGAATAATTCGGAAACTTTCCCGTCATAATCAATGTGTTTTGGTGTACGATTGAGTACATCCCGATACGCCTGTAATCGCTTTGTTGCCATAAAATTCAAAATTTTTGACAAAAGTACATTTTTTGAAGGGGTCATCCCAAGAAAAAGTGTAAATTTTTATAAACACCCCCTGTTAATTTTGATTCAAAACAATAAAAACAACTGAAAAATCAAAATCCATAACTTTTATCACACGCTTGATTTTCTTTCAAAACCGATTTAGTAAGCGTCTATTCGTACTTGAGAAAGTAAATCCATCATATACCAATTAACAGATTGTTAAATAACTGGTTAACTGTTGAATTTTCAGTTTTTTTAACTAACTTACTTTTTAATTGAAAGACATATTAAAATGAAATTGTTTGGATTTTTTCAACGGAAGAAAGAGAAAACAATGAAAGAAAATATCGCGCATATGGACGAAAATCATTTGGTTGTTATTCAATTCTTCTATGGAATTGAGAATTTGAATGAATTGCATGAGCTGGAAAAGCAATTGGATTCAAACATTACGAACAGTGCTCTTGGAAAATATGAAGGGCACGACATTTCAATGGACTTCGGAGACGGTTACCTTTATTTTAACGGTAAAAATGCAGACCAGATCTTCGATGCGATCAAACCGATTCTGGAACAACATTATTTCATGGACAAATCGATTGCTACACTGCGCTCCGGTTCCTTTGAAAATCCTGCTGCGGAAGAACGAGATTTTACAATCCGTTTTTCGAAACTGAGAGCGAATTAATTCCCCACTGACATTCAGACAAATTGATAACTTTGTGTTCAAAAAACCTGAACATGAAAAATACCTTGTGCCTGCTTGTTATGATTATCTCTTTCTCATCCTTCGCCCAGCAAAAGCTGGCATTGAAAGATGTGGACCAGAACAAATTACTGAAAGACATTGTTTATACCCACACTGACCAGGAAGATATCACCATCCTTTACTGGTTCCCGGTGATGTATTGGGAAGTATTATCCGCAAAAGACCCGAAAACATTTGGCCCTGAGATAGTTTCTACTTTAAAAGGAATGCTTGGAAACAAATCCATTTTCATTGCTATTTCCGGAAGTATGAGCACCACCCTGAGATCTTTTGAATCCAAAGAGGAATCTTACCTGCGCAACAATCTTTCAGTAACCTTTAACGGAAAAACATACAAGCCGATCCCGCAATCCAAATTGTCGAATGAACTGATCATGCTGAATGATTACATCAAACCGATGTTTGCACAAATGCTCGGAGACATGGGAGCAGGAATGGAATTGTTCTATGTGGAGATTACGGATGCTTCCGGTGAAAATGCCCTGAACCCTTACAATAATTCAGATTTCACATTGAGCCTTGCTTCGGTGAAGAATACTTTTCACCTGCCGTTGCCAAGCTTATACAAAGATGCCAAATGTGCAAACGACGGAGAATTGTTCCCTGCAAATTACGAGTTTTGCCCGTATCACGGTTCCAAACTGATTGCCCAGTAATCTTCACCCGCTTCTTCACCAAAATTCAACGAAATAGTTACTTTTACAGTCTAAAAAAGAAAATCAATGAAAAACACAGCTCTTACCCAGGTTCATGAGGCTTTGGGTGCCAAAATGGTTCCATTTGCAGGATTCAATATGCCGGTTCAATACGAAGGTGTAAACGCCGAACACGAAACAGTTCGTAACGCAGTAGGTGTATTTGACGTTTCTCACATGGGAGAGTTTTTGTTGTCAGGACCGGATGCTTTGGACCTGATCCAGCGTGTAACCACAAACGATGCTTCTACGCTGACGATCGGGCGTGCGCAGTATTCTTGCCTTCCTAATGGAAACGGCGGAATTGTGGATGACTTGATCGTATACCGTATCAAAGAAGAAGAATATTTGTTGGTTGTGAACGCTTCCAACATTGAAAAAGACTGGAACTGGATTTCTTCCCATAACACGAAAAACGTGACAATGAGAAACCTTTCCGATGACTACTCGTTGCTGGCAATTCAAGGCCCGAAAGCCGTTGAAGCGATGCAATCATTAACTTCGGTTGATCTTTCCGCTATCAAATACTACCATTTTGAAGTAGGTCCGTTTGCAGGAGTTGATTACGTAATCATTTCAGCAACAGGTTATACCGGTTCGGGAGGTTTTGAGATCTACTGCAAGAATTCCGAAGTAAAACAGGTTTGGGACAAAGTTTTCGAAGCAGGCGCTGCTTTCGGAATTAAACCCATCGGTTTGGCTGCCCGCGATACTTTGCGTTTGGAAATGGGATTCTGCCTTTACGGAAACGATATCGACGATACGACTTCTCCGTTGGAAGCAGGATTGGGATGGATCACAAAATTCACGAAAGACTTTGTGGATGCCGACCGTCTGAAAGCACAAAAAGAAGCAGGTGTTTCCAGAAAGCTGATCGGTTTCGAGATGATCGACCGTGGAATTCCGCGTCACGATTACCGTATTTTGGACGCTAACGGGAATGTAATCGGGAAAGTAACTTCCGGAACACAAGGACCAAGTGTCAAAAAAGCAATCGGAATGGGATATGTAAACACCGAATTTGCTGCTCCGGACAGTGAGATCTTTATTGAGATCCGCGACAAAGGCGTTGCTGCAAAAGTGGTTAAAATGCCATTCTACCAGAAATAAGAGCAAGTACCGCTTTCGAAAAGAATATCCGCGTTAGCGAATAATGAGAAATTAAATATGCTCAAGTGGAATTGCTCCGGCAGTTCCACTTCAACCAATTCCCTGAAAATATGATCATTGAATTTATCTCACACGCGGGTTTCATTGTCGAAGCCGCTTCCAAAAAAATATTTATTGATCCCTGGATCAAGAGCAAAACTTTCAACGACGGCTGGGCTCTTCTTGCAGGAAACATCGATGTCAATTATTCGGAGATCGATTATATTTTCGTCACACACGAACACCCGGACCACTTCAACTTCCCGACTTTAAAAAGTATCCCGGAAGAAGACCGAAAACGCATCAAAATCCTTTACCAGAAACACGCGTCTTTGAGATTAAAGGAAGCATTTGAAAAACTGGGATTCGCCCACGTGATTGAATTGCCGATCTATCAATGGACAAAAATCGACGGAATAGACCTGTATTGCGGTTCTGCCGGCTCCATGGATTCGTTCCTTGCCGTGAAAGCAGACGGACAAACGATTCTGAACCTGAACGACTGCGTGTTCAGTGAAAAGCAATACAAGTACATCTCGCGCCAGATCGGGAAAGTTGATTTCCTGTTCACCCAATTTTCATTTGCGAACTGGGTTGGGAATGATAGCGATGAAATGGGCGAAGCACCGAGAAAGATCCAAACCATCAATTTACAGAAACAAATTTTTGATCCCACATACATCGTTCCCTTTGCCAGCTTCGTTTATTTCTGTAACCAGGAAAATGCGCGCATGAACGCATGGGCAAATACACCGGAAGACATTTTCAAATTGAACATCCCGGGTGTTCAGTTCATGTACCCGCACGACAAAGTGGATACTGCTAACCCGGTATTTGATTCGGAAGGGGCTGTGAAGAAATACATGACGCATTATGAAAATATGGTCATTGATCCGACTCCTGCCCCGAAAACCTGGGAAGAAATTGTATCGGCCGTGGAATCGAACCTGAAAATTTTCAGGAAGAAGATCAAATACCCGTTCCGCCGGATGGTGAAACCGTTCGGGATTTACATCCACGACCTCGATGCTTCTATTCTCATCGACCCGAAAAACGGGACCTGGGAAAAGACCGGCAAGGAAAATACCCGCTACACGATGTGCAGCCAGGTTTGCTGGTACACCTTCCAGTTTGAATGGGGAACCGGTGCGCTGCAGGTTTCCGGAATGTTCCTGGATCACCAATACCAGGAATCCACATCCAGGTATTTCTTCTTTCAGAACATGCTTTCTACCGGGTTCCTGTCCACCAAATCGTTCCGCCAGACTTTCCGCACCATTCATTTCCTGTGGCGGAAAAAGTGGGAGATATTCTATCGATTCGTTTAATAAAACACTTTTATAGTTAGTAAGTGGAATTGTTCCGGCAGCTCCACTTTTTTATTGCTGATTTCGACAATCAGCGTTTCGTTTTGATTTTTTTTAAATCGTGACTGGTAATACTTACCAATTTTTGGTAACTTTAAAAAAAGTTATCGGTTATGAAAAACACATCTGTATCACTTGGAAATTATTTTGATGAGTTTGTTAGTAAACAAGTTTCAGCCGGCAGATATAAAAACGTAAGTGAGGTTATCCGTGCGGGACTTCGGCTATTGGAAAACGAAGAAAGCAAATTAACAGCTTTAAAAAGTGCCATTCAGGAAGGACTGAATAGTGAACGGGTTGAGGATTTTGACTTTGATAAACACCTGGCCAAACTGAAATCTGAAAGAAGCAGCAATGCCTAAAGTCATTTGGAGACAGGAAGCAATAGATGATCTGACAGCTATTTGGAATTACACATTGCAGGAGTGGTCTGAAAAGCAAGCCGATAACTATTATCAAACGATCCAATCTGCCTGCAAAGAGATTGAAAACAATCCGGCTATCGGAAAAGTTTACCGGGAAGTAAGCAAGAACTTATTAGGATTCAAATCAGGAAAACATATCCTGTTTTACCACCTGGTTTCGGAAAATGAACTGGAAATCATCCGTATATTACACGAAAGAATGGATTTGGAAAGTCAGACCAATGAATAAAACCCGGTCATTTTAAGGATACCTGAATGGAATTGTTCCGGCAGTTCCACTTTTTATTACCTGAGAAGTACTAAATTTGTTTTACCTTCCGGGAATTGATCAACATGATAAAACACCTTACTTCCGCTCTATTTATCCTTTTGTTCTTGGCAACCAGCCCTTTACATGCCCAGAACTTCGGATGGGCCAAATCATTTGGTAACAGCAACTATTCGCAGGAAGGTATGTCCATTACAACGGATGCTTCGGGAAATGTATACACTACCGGAAAAGGGAAAGGGACCATTGATTTTGATCCGGGGTCGGGCGTCAATAACCTCACACTCGATATCAACGGCGACATCTATATCCAGAAGCTGGATGCAAACGGCAATTTCCTTTGGGCAAGATCCTTCGGATTTATCAATAGCATTCCTGAAAGCGGTTACGCCATTATCACCGATCCGGCAGGCAACGTCTATACACTCGGTGTTTTCTTCGGAACGGTGGATTTTAATCCGGGACCGGGAACGTACAACCTCACCGCTGTAAATGATACAGACCTTTTCCTGCTCAAACTGGATCCAAACGGGACTTTCATCTGGGCGAAATCCTTCGGGGCAACCGGTTTTGAATACGCATACGACCTGGAATTGGATCATTCCGGGAATATCTATATAGTAGGGACTTTTTCAGGTACGGCAGATCTTGATCCGCATATTTCGGGAGTCTATTCCATCACTGCAACAGGAGCGGAAAATGCTTTTATCCAAAAACTGGATGCTGACGGGAATTTCCTCTGGGCAAAAACTTTTGGCGGAGATTTATATACACAAGCTGCTTCCATCGCTATCGACCAATCCGGAAATAGTTATACCGCAGGGGCTTTTGCCGGAACAACTGATTTTGACCCGGGAACGGGTACCAATAACACAATTTCAGTCCAGCATGATGCATTCGTTGTAAAACTGGATCCTTCCGGAAATTTTGTGTGGGTCCGAACATTTGGTGGTCCGGAGTCAGACTATGCGACTTCCATTGACCTTGATGCGCTCGGGAATGTCTATACCACCGGAACGTTTATAGATACGGCAGATTTTGATCCGGGAACAAGTGTCGACAGCCATATTTGTGCAGGCGGAACGGATGCTTTTGTGCAGAAACTGGATTCAGCCGGTAATTTTCTTTGGGCCAGAACTTATGGAGGTTACTACACGGAATACCTGATGAGCATGGATGTAGATCTTTACGGGAATGTGTATACGCAGGGTGTTTTCAACGGCAGCGGGGATTTTGATCCGGGAAGTGGCACAACCATTCTCAACTCTGGTGCTGTTGAGGATTTCTTCATCCAAAAATTAAGCACCAACGGGAATTTCCTGTGGGCACAATCTTTCGGTGGAAGCTCACAGGACTGGGGCCATGATTTGCACGTCGATGAGTTGGGAAGAATCTATTCAACCGGGTTCTTCGGGCAAACGGTTGACTTTGACAAAAGTCCGGCAGTAAGCAATCTCACGGCGATCGGCAGCCAGGACGCATACATCCTGAAGTTGTTCCAAAGTGAGGCCGGTATCGAAGAATTAAACCCCGAAATACAACTCACCGTTTTCCCGAACCCGTCGCATGGAGCGACACACCTTTCAGCCGGGAAAGAACTTACTGATGCTGAATTGTTTCTAACAGATATCCAGGGAAAAGTGGTTTGGACAGCATCTTATGATTCCCTGAAAAATGCCACGATCCAACTTCCGGAAACAAGCGGGATTTATTTCCTGCATGTGAAGACGAAAGAAGGACAGCAAACGGTGAAAGTAGTTCGGGAATAAAGAAATAATAAAAACATCTTACTTTTTTGCGTACAAATTTTAGCAACTAGTATTTTCGTTTTATTTTTTTGTGTAGTATTGGAGGAGCGAAACGCGCTGCACTATTTACTGAAGCCATATTCATAATTTATACAGTTTACAAGAAACAAAACTGTTAATCATTTTTGAAGACTCTTCACACTCATCATTTGAAAACTGAAAACATACTACTAATGAGTTTAAATAACGCAATAGAAAAAATTTTAACTGGCAATTGCCTACTATTTACGGGTTCCGGATTTGGATATGGCGCAAAAAATATCCAAGATAAAGAATTTCTCTTGGGATCCGGGTTGTCTAATTTACTTTATCAGGAATGTGGTATTACTGAACATGACAATGATTTAAAAAGTGCATCTGAACTTTTTTTAGATGACAGAGGGGAACACGAACTAATCGAAATCTTAAAAAGAGAATTCACCTTAAAAACAATAACAGAAGATCATTCCTTAATAGGAACGTTGCCTTGGAAAAGGATATATACTACGAACTACGACCAAATTCTAGAACACTCCTATATAGCTGCCGGAAATCTTCTTACCCCAGTTTCATTAATTGATAAAATCGATCAATACAAAGACTTTCGAAAGTTATGCGTTCATTTGAATGGGTATATCGATAGCTTAACACCCAATAGTTTAAATCATGAATTTAAACTTACCAATACAAGTTATTTAACTACTGATTTTATCAATTCACAATGGGTGGATTTATTTAGAAGTGACATTCAGACTTGTGACGAGATCATATTTATTGGTTTTTCAACCACTTCAGATTTAGATATTAGTAGAATAATTGCTGAAAAAATAACTTCCATTAAAGAAAAATGTTTATTCATTGTCGGACCACAAGAATCATCACTCAATATAAAAAGACTTGAAAAGTTCGGGGAAGTATATAAAATTGGACTAAACGGTTTCGTTAATGAAATCAAAGAAAAGCAAAAAACTTTCACTCCTCCTGAAGAAATAACATATATATTCAAATCATTCAAGCAATTTTCTTTATCAGATGAATTACATTCTTTAAAGGATGACGATTTTTATGAATTGATGTTAAAAGGCAATCTAAATTCCACTTTAGCGCACCAATCTCTGATTGACTTCAATAAATATCCTTACATTCTAAAAAGAGAGGAAGTTGATACATTCTTCGAAAAAGTAAATGGAGGACAACTAAATTTTGTTGTTCATTCAAATTTAGGAAACGGTAAAACTTGTTACTTACATTGCGTAGCCTTAACAGCCTTACATCAAAGGTACAATGTATTCAAGTTTGAGCAGTATTTTGATATTACAAATGCTGAAGTAGAGAGAATTTGTAATTTAAAAGGTAAAAATCTTATTATTATTGATGGATATAGCAATGATTTAGACCTGATTGAGACGGTTGAACGTTTCAGAAAAAGTAATACAATTCTCTTAATTGCAGAACGTAGCATTGTCAATGATACAATCTACGATGCATTAGAAGAAAAAATCGGTAATAATTATACATCATTTAATCTTAATCATTTACATAATTCAGAAGTTTTAGAGTTTTCAAAATTGTTAACTTCTTATGGACTATGGGGAAAAGATGCCGGATTAAGTCTAGAAAGTAAAAGAAGAAGAATTAATGATGATTTTCACGCCACAATTCGTTTGACTTTATTAGATGTTTTAAAATCTCCCGATATACGTTCCAGATTAACGAACCTTATTGATCCTCTAAAATCCAATAAACCTTTTTATCATGCAAGTTTACTTATTCTTTCAAGTAATATCTTAGACTTCAGTTTAACTCTTGAAGAGTTAGTTTATTTATTAGATGAAGAACTCCTAAATAACCCTTCATTTTATAACAATTCACAATTAAACGAATTAATAGATTTTAAAAATAGAACCATCAAAATCAATTCCTCAATTCTAGCTGAGAGTATTTTACATTCAAACAAATATCATCATGATTTAATTCCCTTATTAGTTAATCTCGTAAAGAAATTAAATCAAACCAGAGCAAATAAAAATCATCACAACATACTTAAATCAATAATATCACACTCAAGATTACAAAAGCTTTTTAATACGACTGAACATAATGACTTTAGAAAACTCGTTATTAAGTTTTTTGAGGAAATTAAAAATCTGGAATATTGTACGACAAATCCATTTTTCTGGTTACAATATGCCATGGCCAGATTAGAAATTAGAGACTATAAAGTAGCTGATCAATTTTTTAACTCGGCATACGCTTTCGCTCAAAAACGAGCAAATTTTGACACTTTTCAATTAGATAATCACTATTCAAGATTTTTGTTGGAAAATGAAATCTTTAACGGTGATTTAGAATCATGTATGCCACAATTTCTAAAAGCTCATGCAATATTAAACAACCGTAACGATCAAAATAACAATCGTCATTACCCATTTAAAGTAGCACGTAATTATTCTAAATTTTACGATTCATTTTTTAAGGATTTACCTGAACAGGACAAAAAAATATTTTTGATCTCTTGTCAAGAAATCTTAAGAAGAATAGATGAATATAATAGCGCCGTTGAAGAACGAAATAGAAATAGAGTCGTAAAAGATTGTTTTGAAGCTTTATCATCAATTCTTTTAAAAGAAAGCGCTTTATTGCAATAGCTAATTCGTGGATTTTATGGGCTCAATCAAAAAAAGCCGCTGATCATCTGACCAGCGGCTTTTCTATTTCATATCGGTTAAATTATTTCACCAACTTCATCTCATTAATCAAATTCGTAGCACCGTAGCACTTGTCGATTAACCAAAGCGTGTAACGAACGTCCAAAGAGATCGTGCGCTGGATGTTCGGCTCGAAGTAGATGTCGCCGGACATTGCTTCCCAGTTTCCATCGAATGCCGTTCCGATCAATTCCCCGTTTGCGTTGATTACCGGTGAACCGGAGTTACCTCCCGTGATATCGTTGTTTGACAGGAAGTTTACAGGTAATTTCCCGTTTACTCCGTATTGGCCGTAGTCTTTTTTCGCCCACAATTCCTTGATGCGCGGATCAACAACGAATTCCGGGTTTGTAGGATCTTCTTTCTGCATTACTCCGTCCAGAGTAGTGAAGTAATCGTAATGAGCTCCGTCACGCGGATCATATGCCAATACATTTCCGTAAGTCAAACGCATCGTTGAGTTTGCATTCGGGTAGAATTTCTTGTTCGGCTGCATTTCACGCACTCCTTTTACAAACGCACGGTTAGCAGCAGCCAATTTCGCGTTCGCACTTTTCACCGCATCCTGGCCCATTGCAGCTGAATAAGCATTTGCCAAGTCTTTCACCAAAATGAACAACGGATCCTGGCTGATTTTTTCCAGGTCAAAGTTCTTCATAGCTTCTTCGTAACGCTCTTTGGAAATGAACACAGAGTTTGTTTTTACACGGCTCATGAACGCATCAATACCGCTTCCGTCCGCTCCGAATGAACGGGTAATTCCTACTCGCTGTTCCATCGGGATATCGCGAACGTACATTCTCAATACTTCTTCCAACGTTTCCAATTCGATTTCCATGGAACTTTCTGCGTAGAATTCTTCTGCAGTTGGTTTCACAGCAGCATCGATTGCATTGTACATTTTGTCGTTCCCGTTTCTTTTCGCGTCCCACATTTGCTTGTACATGTGCACCAATGCGTTGATTCCAACCTGGCGAACGAATTCACTGTTGTAAACTTTCAGGTAAATCACGCTGTTTGTTGCTTTGAACGAAGATTCGATATCGGAAAGTACGTTGTTGTATTCTGCTTTTCCGGCAGCGTATTTCGTAAACTCCTCTTCTACTTTGCGTTTCTTGTCAGCCACGTGATTCGCTTTCAATTGTTTGGTCTGACCAATGAAGTATTTCCAGTAGTTTGCTACCTGTGCGTACTTGGAAGAATAATGCAAACGCACTTCAACGTCTTTATCCATGTACTTTTTCATGATCTCCAGTTTCTTCGCACGGATATCCACAATTTTAGGTTGCTCCAAAGAAATTGCCTGGTCTACACCGTAAGAAGTCAGGTAACGGTTCGTTCTTCCCGGGAATCCCATGATCATTGCGTAATCGCCCTGCTTCACACCTTTCAAAGAGATCGGCAAAGAATGCTTCGGTTTCAACGGAACATTTGATTCGCTGAATTCAGCCGGTTTGTTATCAGATCCTGCGTAAATACGGAACATGGAGAAATCGGCAGTATGGCGTGGCCACTCCCAGTTGTCCGTATCACCACCGAATTTACCGGCAGATTGCGGAGGAGTTCCTACCAGACGAATGTCTTTGAACACTTCCTGAACGAACAAATAGAATTCGTTTCCATCGTAGAAATCACGTACGAAAGCTTCGTAGTTTGTTCCTTTTGTAGCGTCGGCTACCAGGATATCCGTTACTTCTTTGATTTTCTTAGCGCGTTCTTCCGGCGTCATTTTGGAATTCAATTCCTTTGCAACCTGGGAAGTTACGTCTTCCATGCGGATCATGAACGTAGCTGTCAACCCGGGAACTGCAATCTCTTCTTTGAAATTCTTAGCCCAAAAACCATTGTCCAGGTAATTGTGCTCTTTCGTTGAATTTGCTGCAATTGCATCGTAACCACAGTGGTGGTTGGTTAAGATCAATCCCTGGTTGGAGATAATCTCACCTGTACAAAATCCTCCGAAAGAGATAACTGCATCTTTCAAAGAAGATTTATTGATGGAATAAATTTGCTCCTGAGTCAGTTTCAGTCCATGTTTTTTCATGTCCTCGTAGTTTCTTCCGATCAAAAACGGAAGCCACATCCCCTCATCAGCACGAGCAATATTACCCAATGAATAGGTCAATAAGACCAAAGCGAATACTATTTTTTTCATTCTTTAGTTTAGTTTAAAAGAGCGCTAAAGTTAACAACTTTTAAGACGAATAATTGACCGTTTATGTATTTTAAAGTGAAAAGTGGGAAAGTGAAATGTAAAATGTATTATACATAAAGAAAAAAGGTGACTTCGACTCCGCTCAGCCACCTTTTGATTAAATAGTATGAAGGACACTGAGCGGAGTCGAAGTGTTATTTCACAGTGATTTCATCCAGGAACAACCAGGTTTGGTTTCCTTTTCCTAAATGCCAGTCGGGACATGGCCCGTAATTTTCCACACTGAAACGAATAAACTTACAGGTTGTCGGGGCGATTTCTACGTTCACTGTTCCCAGTTTCAATTTATCACCTTCCTTCACCGTTGCCCCGGATTGTACTTTCCCCAATTTGCGGAAATTCACGCCATCCGTAGAAACTTCAATGCTTACACTTTTCGGAGGGAAAATCCAGGATTTCTGGTCCTGCAGGTACGAGAATTCGATCATGGAAATTTCCCTGGTTTCATTCAGTTCAATGGTTCCCTGCACGTTTTTCCCGAAAGTTCCCTGCCATTCCGTTCCGCGGTATTCTTCCGTTCCCCGCTGTCCGTCGACCAAAGCCTGTGTGCCACCACCTGAATATTGGTTCGCATACGGAGTTGTCACCGTAATCTTTTTATCCCGCACATATTTCGTAAACAAGCTCCGGATCACTTTACTTTCCGTTCCGTCTTCGCGCACTACTTTGGCATAAACCGTGGTGGTTTCTTTCAGTTGGATATTCTTTCCTCCCTGCTTGTAAAACGGCTGGAATTTCTCCCCGTCCAGGCTGTAGTATATTTTCCCTTTCTCAAAGAAAAGCACATCGATCCCCAGATCCATATCCGAATCGAACATGGTTTGGGTAGTGGTGAAAAACGGCACCGGAACAAATGCAGCAGGAATCTCGTGTCTCAGATCCAGTTCGTAATTCGCCACTTGCTTATTCGGTTTGTCACCCATCGTGATTTCCAATACGCCACCCTCTTTGATCATCTGGTGGGTAATGTATAATTTCTGGTAAGCCTTGCCGTTCCACTGAACAGCTTGTACGTATTTATTTTCCGCGGAGTTGTGAAGCACTTTGATCTCAAAAGGCATTTTTTCTCCCTGGATCGTTACGTGATCCATCAGCGGGCGACCGATCGTGTACGTAGGGCTTCCGGGCGAAACCGGGTAAAAGCCCATGGCACTCAATACGTACCACGCCGACATTTGTCCGCAATCCTCGTTTCCGGAAAGTCCATCCGGTGTATTGGTGTAAAATGTTTTCAGGATCGAATCGACAAAAAACTGTGTTTTATCCGGAGCTCCGCAGTAATTGTAGGTATACGCCATGTGGTGCGAAGGCTCGTTTCCGTGCGCATATTGCCCGATCAAACCGGTAATGTCCGCCTGCTCACGCCCCGACATGGAAGACGATCCCAGGAACAAAGTATCCAGGAAATGGATCATTCCTTCGTTTCCGCCGTGTATATCGATCAATGCCTGAATGTGATGCGGTGCAGCCAGGGAATATTGCCAGCCGTTTGCCTCCGTGAAGTGGTGATTGACTTCATTCGGTTTGAAGAACGGTAAGAAAATTCCGTCTTTACGAGGCTGGAAGAAACGCGTTTCGGGGTGAACCAGGTTCATCCAATTTGCCGAACGGATCTGGTATTTCTTCGCAATATCAGCTTTCCCCAATTTCTCTGCAAATTTGGAAATACACCAGTCATCATAAGCGTATTCCAGGGTTCTGGACACAGATTCAGCCAGTGAATTGGCAGAAATAAAGCCCGTTTCTTCGTATTGTTTCTTCCCGAATTGGTCTGCAGTACTCGAAGCTATCATCGCTTCCAGCAATCCTTCCGGGTTTTCCAGCGGAATTCCTTTCAAATACGCATCCGTAATCACCGATACCGAATGGTAACCGATCATGCAATCCGTTTCGTTATTGGACAAGGTCCAGACAGGAAGTAAACCGGTATTCTTGTACTGCTGGTAAAATGAACCTACAAAATCAGACACTTTTTCAGGCTGCACGATGGTATACAAAGGATTCGCCCCGCGATACGTATCCCACAAAGAGAAAACGGAATACAAAGCCTTGTCGGAAGTTTGCACCTGGTCGTTATAATCGCGGTATCTTCCGTCTACATCCGTCCAAAGTGAAGGATGAATAAAAGTGTGATAAAGTGCTGTGTAAAAGTTATTTAGTATCGTTTCATTTTTCGTTTCAACCTGGATTTTTCCCAGCTGTTGATCCCACGCTCCTGCTGCACGCAAACGCACAAAATCGAAGTCATGATCCATACTCAACAATTCCGATTTCAGATTGTTGCCGGCGCCGGTTTCATCCGTTCCGGAAATTCCAACCCAAACGGAGATTTCCTTGATTCCATCCGGGAATTCCAGTACGAACAAATAATTGCCGTCTTCCTTGTCTTCGATCCATTTGGTTTTGGTAAACGGAACGGAAGTTTCCAAACTAAACGCCAGGTGCTGGTGAGGCGCCCACGCTTCGGAAACACGTCTTCCTTCAACGGTTTTCGACGAGGTCTTTTTCGCAAAAACTTCCAGCACGCGATCACGGTAACCCAAATCGATGATGATGTAACGCTTTCCTTTCGGAGCGTTGAAGGTGTAACGGTGAACGGCACAATGAGCAGTAGCTGTCAAATCTGCTGTAATCCCGTTTTCCAGTTCCACATGATAATAGCCGGGAAGTGCTTTTTCTTTCGAATGTTTGAATGCCGAACCGAATCCACCGGCTTTTTTATAACCCGGAACCGTATTCAGTTTTCCCTGCTGCGGTACTAAAAGCACATCGGAATAATCCGGGATTCCCGTTCCGCTCAAATGCGTATGACTGAATCCGTAAATCACCGAATCCGAGTAGTGATAACCGCCACAGCCATCCCATCCTTCATAGCGTGTGTCGGGTCCAACCTGCACCATCCCGAACGGCAACACCGCTCCCGGGAATGTATGTCCGTGCCCGCCCGTTCCCACAAAAGGGTTTACATATTGCGACGGTTTGACCATCGGTTTACCGGCTGTTTTTTGAAAAACCTTATCTCTTGCAGCATCGGAATTGTTTTTCAACTCCTGAACCTGCGAAAAAACCGCAGAAGAACAAATCAGTGCAGTTGCCAGAATGGTATTTTTCATGTTTTACTTTTTAATTGCTTTCCAGAACATGGAAGCAGCAGTACCCAATACGGCCGCATTCATATCGTGAAGTGCAGAATTTCGAATTTCAATATGTCCCTGGTAGATCTTCAGCAGGTTTTCTTCCATGTGTTTTTTTACTTTTTCGGAGAAATAAGCACCGCTTTGCGCCAGGCCACCAAAAAGGATGTACGCTTTCGGGTTTGAAAAGGCCGCGAAATCCGCCAGGGCAACCCCCAGCATTTCCGCCGTATAATCGACGATCTCTATGGCAAACTGATCTCCCGCAGCAGCAGCCTGGAAAACTTCTTTTGCCGTGATCTTAGCCAATCCGTTCAGTGTTGAACCGGCTTTATGTACACTATCCAATTCCTCCACACTCCTCACGACTCCTGTGCTTGAAACATAGGTTTCCAGGCAGCCATTTCTTCCGCATCCGCAGGAACGTCCGTTATGTACCACACGAATATGCCCGTATTCACCCGCAAATCCCTGTGACCCGACAATCAATTCACCGTTGATAAAAACTCCTGATCCGAGCCCGGTTCCAAGTGTAATCAGTACAAAATCATTCAGGTCTTTCGCGTTTCCGAACAAGTGCTCGCCGATAGCAGCAGCGTTTGCATCATTGGCCAATAAAGTGGGCCGGTGAAACCGCTGTTCGAACAGTTCCGCAATCGGGATCACTCCTTTCCATCTCAGGTTCGGAGCAAATTCAATATTCCCGGTAAATACATTTCCATTCGGAGCACCGACACCCAATCCCAACAGATTATCCATGAACCCATTGTTTTTAATGTCTCCGTATATCTTTTCCACTAAATCTTCGGGAGTCGGATAATCAGTTGTCATAACGGATTCTTCAAATAACACCTCTCCATGTCGATTCACCAACCCATATGCAGTATTGGTTCCACCGATGTCTATGCCTAACGCAACATGTTCAATCATGCTGTAAAAATGGGATTTTTTTTCGAGAATTAACTTTTAGTAAATTGTTTTAGCCCGGCGCTTCATGATAATTTAACGTTCCATTCTTTCAAAAAATCGGCCACAAAACCGGCCATGATCCGGTGCCGCTCCTCTCCTATTTTTTGAGCCGTTTTGGTGCGTAGCCTGTCTTTTATCAATAAGAGTTTCTCATAAAAATGATTCAATGTATGGGACTTATCGGAAGAATAAGCTTCAAAATCCGTGTGGAGCGACGGCGCCAAATCGGGTTCGTAGAAAGAGCGGTTATTTTTTCCGCCGTAATGAAATGCCCGTGCAATCCCGATCGCCCCTATTGCATCCAGCCGGTCGGCATCTCTCACGATATCCAGTTCCAGGCTTTCCACTTCGTCTTCTACTCCAGAGCCTTTGAACGAAACCTTATCTACGATTGCGCATACTTTTTCGATCAAGAACTCATCGGCATCCAATGCTGTCAGGATTTCCCGCGACACTCTTCCGCAATCGTTCTTGATCCCGCCGTTCAATTTGTGATCTGAAATGTCGTGCAGCAAAGCGGCCAGGCGAACCACCATCAAATCGCCACCTTCCTGATTTTGAATATATTCAGCAAGTTTCAGCACCCGTTCAATGTGATACCAATCGTGATCAGCGCTTTCCCTCCTGAATTTCTCTTCCACTACCGATTTAACTTCCTCAAACAAATTCGTGTGATTTTTCATGTTATTATGCTTGCCTAATTAATTAAAACATTCTAAATTGCAAAAAAATCTAAAATCTCTCTTATGAAAAAATTAATTCTACCTGTATTGGCAGTAATGGCTATGGGCACTGCATCCGCACAATTTAACCTTGGCATTTCTGCAGGTTACGGTTTAGGATCACCGGGGCATGTGATGGGAACAAGCACAACTGCCAGCGGAAGCTCTTACAGCGAAAAGAACATTTACGGAACATTGGGAAGCGGTGTGCAAGCGAATATTATTCCGGGATACATGTTCGGAGAACATTTTGGAATTGAATTAGGCCTGAACGGATTCTTCGGAGCCAAAACAACAATCGACGAGGCTACATTACCAACGGGTGATTACCAACACACGCAATCTTCCAACCAATTCCGTATCACACCAGCTTTCATCGTAAAATCAGGAGGTGAGAAATTATCGGTTTATGCGCGTACAGGATTAATTTTCCCGTTGATGGGATCGGTTAAATCCGAGATCATTGACAATACAAACCCGGCCGCTCAAACGCTGATACAATTGAAAACTTCCGGGAAAGTGAGTTTGGGATACACCGGAGCTGTCGGATTGAACGTACATTTCGGTAAAAAATTCGGATTCTTCGCTGAAGTCGGAGCAAACAGCTTACGTGTGAAATCGAAAGAAACAACGATGAAAATGTATAACGTAAACGGAACAGACCAATTGGGTAATATTCCTACCTACAGTAAAGAAACCAAGTATGTTGACGAATTGACAAATACTTCCAACAACGCGGGAACAAACCCAACGGGAACAAATGTGGGCGTTGCAAAAGAAGATTTGAGACAAGTTGCAAACTTCAGTAACTTCTTCTTACAGGTTGGTGTTAAATTTACTTTTACAAAAGACTAATCGGAATTCTTAAAGAATATTATTGGTTGAAG
Source organism: Fluviicola sp. (assembly GCF_039596395.1). Classification (NCBI taxonomy): domain Bacteria; kingdom Pseudomonadati; phylum Bacteroidota; class Flavobacteriia; order Flavobacteriales; family Crocinitomicaceae; genus Fluviicola; species Fluviicola sp. The sequence continues at coordinate 1,028,138 of NZ_JBCNJT010000001.1, read as the reverse complement.
GGGAACGGTAGAAATATCGTTCCCTTTTTTATTTGCAGATTCTGAAGCTTTTACTATCTTTGCACCCTGTTTATTCGCTAAACAGAAGTTAATATTCATTTTAAACGAGGTTTCGTACCTCAAACAATTAACATTATGGCAACACGTATTCGTTTGCAAAGACACGGTAAAAAAGGGAAAGCAATTTTCCACGTAGTAGTAGCTGATTCCCGCGCTAAGCGTGATGGTAAGTTCATCGAGAAATTGGGAGTTTACAACCCGAACACGAACCCGGCTACAATCGACATCAACTTCGAATCAACTTTAAAATGGGTTGGTACAGGTGCTGAAATGTCTGATACTGCACGTGCAATCCTTTCTTACAAAGGGGTATTGTACAAAAACCACCTGTTGAAAGGTGTAACAAAAGGAGCTTTAACTGCTGAGCAGGTAGAAACTAAGTTTGCTGCTTGGGAAGCTGAAAAAGCTGCTAAAATCCAGGGTAAAATTGAAGGTCTTGGAAAAGATGCTGTAGCTGATAAAGCTGCACGTTTGAAAGCGGAAGCTGAAGCTAACGAGGCTAAAGCAAAAGCTATTGAAGCTAAAAACACGCCGGCTGTTGAAGAAGTAGAGGCTCCTGCTGAGGAAACTGAAGCTACAACAGAAGAGGCTGCTGCTGAAGAAACAACTGAAGCTCCTGCAGAGGATGCTCCGGCTGCTGAAGGAGAAGCTGAGGCTTAATTCATTTAAAGTTGATCCATGCAACATTCTGATTGCTTTCAACTTGGTTATATTGCGAAACTTCACGGATACAAAGGTGAAGTTTCGCTTTTTTTGGATGTAACCAATCCGGAAGATTACAAAACACTTGACGCATTTTTTATTGATATCAACGGGCAATTGACCCCGTTCTTTGTTCAGTCGTTCCAATTGAAGAACAAAGGATTTGCTTCCGTAAAACTGGAAGGTGTTGATTCGGAAAACGATGCGAAAGTCATTCTTAGAAAAAGCTGTTATCTTCCCTTGTCCATTCTCCCTGAACTGGACGATAAACACTTCTACGATCACGAGATTATCGGATTCAAACTGATTGACACCCGTTATGGTGAAGCCGGAATTATCGAAGAAGTCGTAGATAATAGTGTAAACCCGCTGATCGTGGTCATGAACGGCGAAAAAGAAATCCTGATCCCTTTTGTGGAGGGACTGATCCAACAAGTTGACCGCCAATCCAAAACATTACACGTCACTTCTCCGGAAGGCCTGATTGAAATGTACATGGGCGAATAATGAGTGTTTTTAAATTCAAACACTTTCAAATTTCCCAGGAACATGCTGCGCTGAAAGTCGGCACAGACTCAATGATCCTCGGTTCATTATGTCATTGGGGAAATCCCGCACGTTTACTCGATATCGGAACCGGAACCGGTGTTCTTTCACTCATGTGTGCCCAGCGGTTTGCTTTCCGGGAAATTACCGGGCTGGAAATTTCCGAGCAGGCAGTACTTGACGCCCGCACAAATGCACAGAACAATCCGTTCCCGTCTCCCATTTCGATCGTTCATCAACCCATCCAGGAATACCAGGCTGCGGAACTGTTCGATGCGATTATCAGCAATCCGCCCTTTTTTGAGAACAGTCAGAAAAACCCGGATGTACACAAATCACTCGCACGTCATACGGAAAGCCTTTCTTTTACGGAATTGATCGCGGCTATTTCACGCTTGCTGACTCCAAACGGGAAAGCCTGGATCATTGTTCCGTTTGAAAGCACCTGGAACATTGTTCAACTGGCAAAAGAGCATCAATTGTATGCTTTGGAACTGATCACCCTTTTCGGTAAACCGGAAAAGCCCACCCGGATGATCCTTTCTTTGGGAAAACAGGAACAGAAAATAAAAACTTCTTCTTTATGCATCCGGACGGAAAGCGGAGCATACACGGAAGCGTATAAAACGCTTACAAGGGAATTTCACGACCGGATTTTATAATCAAAAATCATTCTTCTTATAAGAATAATCATAATAGTATTAACTTAACCAATTATTAATAAGCCACTATGCGCATTAGCTCTATAAATGATTTGACAGCTTTAGCATCAGAACGCGAAGGAACATGCTTAAGTACCGAATTCACTGATCAGATGTCAGACCATTCCTGGCGTTGTAAAAAAGGACATACTTTTGATCTAAGTCCATATTTCGTCTCAAAAGGTGCCTGGTGTCCGCAATGCAATAAAAGAAAAACTCCGGAACAACATTTGGAATGGCTTCGTAATTATGCAGCCGAAAGAGGAGGAAAATGTCTTTCCAATGAGTTTATAGATCGAAAAACCAATGTAACATTTGAATGCGGGCAGGGACATCGCTGGGAATTACTTCCTACAACCATATTTTACGATCAAACCTGGTGTAAAAAATGTTCAGGCTTAGCCCCTCTTAACCTGGAGGATTTGAAAAATTGGGCTTTAGAAAGAGGCGGAAAATGTTTGACTTCCGAATTTCTCGGAAGAGAAACCAAACACCTTTGGGAATGTGCCTCCGGTCACCAATTCGAGCATTCGCCAAGAATGGTACAACGTGGAAGTTGGTGCGTAAAATGTATGAAGCAAATTGAACAGCAAGAAGCATTGGAACTCATGAAAAAATGGGCACAGGAACGTGATGGAAAACTTCTTTCTAAAATTTATATCAATACAGAAATCCCTTTAGAATGGGAATGCAAAAATAAACACCAATTCAAAAAGAGCCGAGATCAAATTAAACAACTTACAAGTTCAGATTGGTGCCCTGAATGCAATACTAAAAAACGCAATGCTAAAAGAGAACTAAAAAGATTGGAAGAAATCAATCAATTCGCTGCTCAAAAAGGAGGGAAATGCCTTTCTAAAACGTATCAGAATTTATCCACGATGCTACGATTCGAATGTTCAAAAGGACATGTTTGGGAAACAAAATCTCATCACGTTATTTATTCCCATTCCTGGTGTCCTGAATGTAATATGGAACGTTTAAGAAGAGGGAAATCTACTACAAACTCTTAAAAAACAGATGATTTGCAAAAGCGGGATTTTTTCGAATTGAAATAATCCCGTTTCAAACAAAAAAACCTGCTGGAACACTGAAGTCCTGCAGGTTTTATTTATTTCTTCTAAAAGCTTAAATCAAGGCAATGATTTCTTCCTGGATCTCTACTCCCTGATGTTCGTTGTACCAGTTTTGCAAGCGGATTTTCACTTCTTCAAATGGCGCTTTACTGTCGTGCATTTCTTTGTACAGCAATTGACATTCCGCAGGTCTTGGACCCCAGGTTGCCAAATCCTCTCCTTGTTCGTTTTTGATAATCACTTTCGGAATTGCTTTTCCGCCGTTTGTCAGGTAATCATTGATGCGGAAAGGTTCTGAATCACGTAATTCGTAATCTACATGGATCAATGGGTTCAATTCCGCCATCATCTGAATGAACGGAACAATGTGTGAAGCATCGCCACACCAGGGTTCGGTAATGACAACCCATTCTTGTTTTTCGTTGATTGATTCGATCTTCTCTTTTACGTGAGGCAGAATTTCTCCTTTTTTCAGCCAACGGTTCATCCGCGACCAGTTCAGCTTGGTGTAATTAAGATAGTCTTCTTTATCGTAAGGAGCTTGCCGGTTGGAAGCGTTTAGGATTTGTTCGAATTGTTCGAGGTAAGTTTGAAAGTCCATGTCTGTAAATTTGAGGATTCAAAGTTAATTTCAATTCAGGGGAAGTTAATCTAAAAAATGATAAATTAATTCCTGGCTTTAACAAATAGGGTTTCAAGAATAAAGAAATCTTCATTGCAATATCGCAATGTTGCAAATTCGAGAATTCGAGAAGTTGAAAAGTTGTCGTATTAATTTCCTGAGTCAGGTTTTACATCGTAGATCAATTCAGAGATAGTTTCTTCCTTGAAATAAGTCCGGGCAATTTCCTGCAATTCTTCACTCGTCAGCTTATCAATACTCGCATACATCTCCTGGATGGTATCAATCTGGTTGAACAGCAACAGGGATTTTCCCAAACCTTGCATCAAGCCCAAATTCGAGTCCAGGGACAAAGCAATGTGACCTTTCAATTGCTCTTTTGCCTGCAGCAATTGCTTCGCAGTAAGCGGAACTTCCCGGAGCTTCTTCAACTCAGCATAAATGATCTTCATCGTTTTTGCCAGGTATTTCTGGTCCGTTCCGAAATAGATCGACCAATAACCCAAATCCAGATAAGGGGAATATTGCGCTTCGATGTTATAGGTGTATCCGTACTTCTCACGAACGGATAGAATAAGGCGGGAATTCATAGCCGGGCCACCGAGTACATTTGTCAGTAAAGTCATTCCCCTGCGGTGTTCGCTGTTGTATCCCGGAGCAATTCCACCGATGATGGCATGCGCCTGGTAATTCCCCTCTTCTACCCGCTTTTTAACAGGAATATAATTCTCAAAAGTTCTGGGAATTGCCTTCGCTTTCCCCGATGGCATGGAATGAAAGTGCTTTTCCAGGCATTTCACCAGCGTATTCAAAGGAATATCCCCGACAAAGGAAATAACCGTGTTTTCAGTAAAAAAGAACTTATCAACGTATTGTTTCAGCGATTCCCTTCCGAAAGACTGCACCGATTCGGGTGTTCCCAGGATGTTATTTCCCAGCGGATGGTTCGGGAAAATCAATGCTTCGTAATCGTCGAAAATCTTGTCGCTCGGATTGTCCAGGTAAGAATTCAATTCATCCAGCACAATTTCCTTTTCCTTTTGGATTTCTTTCTCCGGGAAATTACTGTTGATCGCAATATCCGAAAGCAATTCGGCTGCGCGATTCAAGTGCGTTTTAACAAAAGAAGCATACAAACAGATTTCTTCTTTCGTGGTATAGGCATTCAATTCTCCACCAACCGAATCCAGGCGGGAGAGAATGTGAAAGGCTTTGCGTTTTTCCGTTCCTTTGAAAATACTGTGCTCTAAGAAGTGAGCCAGCCCGACCTCGTGATCTTCTTCAAACCTGGAACCGGCAAGCACGGTAACTCCCAAATGAGCAACCGGTGAACCCGCATGCAGGTAAACCAATCTAAGCCCGTTTGAAAGCGTATAAATATGAGGTAATAGTTCTATCATTCATTAAGGATTCTTGCGATGAAGTTCCCAAGAATTATCCGGTTTCAGATTAAAAACAATGCGGTCGTGCAAACGCGAAGGGCGTCCCTGCCAGAATTCCACGTTGATCGGACGAATCAGGTAACCTCCCCAATGTTCCGGCCTTGGAACATAATCCGGGAACTTTTCAGCGTATTCGGCTACTCTTTTTTCCAGTTCATCCCTGGAATCCAGCACTTCACTTTGGTGGGATGCCCAGGCTCCGAGCTTACTTCCCCTTGGACGTGATTCAAAATAAGCATCGCTCATTTCAGCCGGAACTTTTTCAGCGAAACCGGTAATACTGATCTGGCGCTCCAACTCCGGCCAATACAACAAGGCATTTACCTGCGGATTGGCTTCGATCGCTTTTCCTTTATCACTGGAATAGTTGGTATAAAAAACAATTCCTTCTTCGAGCAATTCTTTCCAATACACCACGCGGGCTCTCGGAAATCCGTCCAGTCCCAGGGTCGAAACTGTCATCGCATTGGGTTCTGTTGCGGGTTTCTCAATTGCTTCTCTCAGCCATTTGGCCAATAAAGTAAAAGGTTCATCACCAAAATGATCTTCCAGTTTCCCTTTGTCAAATTGATGATGATCGTTTCGAATTACATCGAGGAAATCGTCCATTTTTTATTCTTCTTCTTCTCCGAATTGGTCGTCAATAACAGAATCTTCGTCATCTTCGAACTCGTCAACATCCGATCCCGGTGCTGAAAATACCGTTTTCGTTCCCATAGCGTGCTCAGCAACTTCTGCTTTCACCTGCTTTTCAAAATCTACCGCAACACGGTCTTCCGATTCATCTCCGAAAGGGAATACATCAACGATCGGTGAAATGGTAATGGAAGGAATGACATAATCGATCATCATTCCGCCCAAACTTTCTTTCAAACGTTCGTAGGCATCTTTTACCGAATGAGCCGTTACGATGAAGTTCTGAGAAACTTTTTTCGCTTTCGCTCCTTCTTCACCACCGTCACCTCCGGCTTCATATGTGATTTTGCATTTGTACCAGACATCTGCGTCTTCGTAGTGGAAAATATCGTGGAAATCCGTGCGTGTAATTCCCGTTACAACGAACTCACCGCGGATCAGGCTTCCCAATTCTTCGTAAATGCGGGCTTCCGCATCTGTGAAAGTCATTGCAGCTACCAGATACGGCTCTGAAACACGCTTGAAAGTACCGTCTTCCAACTGTTTTGTATATTTAACCTTTACGGTAAACCAACTATTCATTTATCAATTTTTTAAGAATAACAAAGATAAGACTAATTGAAAATGTAAAATGTAAAATTGAAAAAGTAATACGTTAAAAAAGAGAAAGTATCATTGACAAATTACATGGAGCTATCTGAAAGCGCCAATTCTTTTCAATTGTTCATTTTCAATTTCTTTGATCCGACATTCGCAATTTGCAATTGGAATTAGTCGCGGTAGATCTGTCCGTTGTACAAAACAATCACCGCGCGGTTCTTCATTTGTACCATCACACCATGACCGTTGATGATGAAATCCGTATCGTTGATCGAAGTCACTTCCTTGTATACACCCGCTACGGAAGCTCCTACTCCGCCCATAAGGGTCCTGAAAGCCACCACATCGTTTTTCATCTGCCATTCTTTCACTACGAAATTGGCCAGGTTTTTCTTTTCTCCTTTGTAATATTGGTAAGTTGTATTTGCATCGCCCCAAACAACCAAATCATCTTTGGCATCCCAGAACTGGGCAAAAGAACTCAAAGTTTCATACTTGCCTTTTCCGTAGAACTTCAGGTTTCCCTGCAAATCTTCGTAAGCCAGGAATCCTCTTCCGGCTTTTACTTTCGGTGCTCTGAATTCTTCCACATCCAAAAACTCACCGTCCTGGAAAACTGCAAATGTGCGTGTCTGCGGATCGTTGAAGCCCAGGATATCTGTTCCTGCGAAAAATTCAAAGTCCGTTCCATTGTATGTACCGATGTCGTAAATCTGTCCGCGGTAAAACACTTTGAAAATATCCCCGTTGTCCTTGAACACAACCAGGTTATCGCCCTGTACGACCGGTGCAGGAAGGTCTGTGGTACTTTGCATCAATGTGGAAATTTTCCCCTGGTAAACCACATTCAATGAATTGTAGCGCGTATCCTGGAAAGTAATCAATGAATCCGTCACCCAATAATCGCCGCCGAAAGAAGTCATATTGTGTGGTTTTCCGTTCTCGTAGTAAAACAGCAATTGCCCGATATTCCAGGCTGCCAGGTGATCTGAGATTTTAAAAGTAGCCGGCTGATTGGTCATAACCCTGGAAAATGTTCCGTCGTAGATCTTGAAATCCCGCTGGTTGTTGTAATAAGCGATCACTTCGTCTCCGTAGGCAATTCCCGTTACAGCCTGGTGATCAACCTGGTTGAAATAGCCGTCCTTGAAAGAGTGAAAAAAATTGTTGTAGTCCATATAGGCGAAAACAGTCTGTTTCTGTGCAAAAAGACCGGATGTAAGCAGCAAAAAGCCAAAAGTCAAAAATTTCATAGTCCCGAATATAACAAAAACCATGCTAACTAATTGTTAAGCTCAGTAAGGCCGAAAATTTTTTTGGCCTTACTGAAAGCAGATAAAAACCGTTCGTCCAGTTTTCTGTCCGAAATTCACCTAATTAGTTGTAAAGCAATTTTTGTTGTTATTTTCGTGCAAACAAGTCGAAAAATTCAACATGAAAAAAAGTCTTTTTACAGCATTGTTGCTTTCGTCTTCGATCACCGGATTCTCCCAGGAGAAGGTAAAGTACATCGAATACGACCTGGCAAACGGAATGCATGTCATTTTACATGAGGAACATGCTACTCCGATAGTAGCTGTTTCAGTTATGTACCACGTAGGTTCTAAAAACGAAAATCCTTCCAGAACAGGATTTGCCCACTTCTTCGAACACTTATTATTTGAAGGTTCTACCAACATCAAACGCGGAGAATACTCCGAATTGGTGGAGAAAAACGGTGGAGCACTGAATGCAAATACCAGCCAGGACAGAACCTATTACTACGAAATCCTTCCTTCCAACCAATTGGAATTGGGATTATGGCTGGAAAGCGAGCGTTTGTTGCATGCAAAAGTGGATCAAACTGGTGTTGAAACACAGCGCGAAGTTGTGAAAGAAGAAAAAAGACAGCGTGTAGACAATCAGCCTTACGCTACTTTCATGGAAAACCTGTTCAAAATGGCTTACAAAAACCATCCTTACCGTTGGGTACCGATCGGAAGTATGGAAGATCTGAATGCTGCACAGGAAATCGATTACGTGAATTTCTACCACACATTCTACGTTCCTTCCAATGCGATTCTTTCCATTGCGGGAGATATCAATGTGGAGCAAACGAAAAAATGGATCGACAAATACTTTGCTTCTGTTCCGAAAGGACAGGCAATTAACCTGTTCCGTGATTTCGAGAACCTGGGTGAAGGCGAATTCAAAACAAAATACGGAGTGGAGAAATTATCTTTCGACCCGAAAAACTTCAATAACCCGACGGATGCGAAAGCAAAAGAATTGTTGAAGAAATACACGGCAATGGCCTGTGAGATTCCAAAACCAAATCCTGCTTTCGAACCTATTTCCGGGATTCAGAGAGAAACGGTTTACGACAATATCCAATTGCCTGCAGTATTCATGGGATACAAGTTCCCGAAAGAAACAGACAAGGATTTCGCTGCCATTGAAATGCTGAACGCTGTTTTGTCAGGAAGTAACTCTTCCCGCATGAATAAAGACATCGTGGAGAAAAAACAACAGGCGGTTGCTGCTTTCTCCTTCGCTTTCAACATGGAAGATCCGGGATTGGGGATCGTTGCTGCAATTGCTGCTAACGGAACAAAAGTGGAAGACCTGGAAAAATCATTGGACGAAGAGATCAAATCGATCCAGGACAACCTGATTTCCGAAGAAGAATTCCAGGCTGTTCGCAACCAGTTCGAGAACCAGATCGTAAGCTCCAACTCCACAGTAGCTGGTATTGCTGAGAATTTGGCTCAAAACAAAATGTATTTCGGAAGTACGGAACTGATCAATAAGCAAATGGAAATCTACATGAGCATTACCCGTGAAGATATTCAGCGCGTTGCTAAAAAATATCTGACTCAGGACAACCGAATCATTCTTTATTATTTACCCAAAGAACAAAAACAGTAACGAATCATGAAAAAGTTAATTACACTGGTTGCTTTAACAGCATTTACAGGGGTTTACGGACAACAAATTGATCGTTCTGTAAGACCGGCTGCAGCTGCGGCACCAACTATTAATATCAAGAACTCAGAAGTTTTCAAATTGAGCAACGGAATTACCGTAATCCTTTCTGAGAACCATAAATTACCGCGTGTTTCTTTCTCGCTTACCATGGGAGCTTCGCCAATGATCGAAGGTTCGAAAGCAGGAACCAACAACATGATGGGGCAATTGCTGACTTCCGGAACCACCAAACGTTCAAAAGACGTATTAGATAAGGAAGTGGATAACATGGGAGCTGACCTGAGTGCAGACGGCCATTCCGTTTATTTCTCTTGTTTGACCAAACATATGGAAACAGGATTGGACATCATGCAGGATGTAACCATGAACGCCGCTTTCCCGCAAAGTGAGTTCGACCGTATCAAAAAACAAAACGAATCCGGGTTGTTGTCTGCGAAATCAGACCCAAACACCATGGCTTCCAATGCAGAATCAAAGATCGATTTCCCGAATCACCCGCTTGGTGAAGTGATGGATGAAGCTTCTCTGGCTGCAATCACTCTGGACGATGTAAAAAACAATTACAAGCAGGTATTTACTCCGAACGGGGCATACCTGGTAATCGTAGGTGATATCAACAAAGAAAACGCACTAAAAATGGCCGAAAAGTATTTCGGAGCATGGAAAGGCGGACAAGCGTATAAAGAAGATTTCGGAACAGGATTGAAAGCGAAAGGAAACCGCGTGATTTTCGTAAACAAACCGGGAGCGGTACAATCGGTGATCTCTATCACTTTCCCGATCGAAATGAAACCGGGAGCTTCTGACCAGATCGCTTTGAATGTGATGAACAGCATTTTGGGCGGTGGTTCTTTCGGAGCGCGCATCATGCAAAACCTGCGTGAGGACAAAGCTTATACTTACGGTGCTTATACTTCTTTCGAAGTAACAAGAGACGGAAGCTGGTTCGGAACATCCGGAAGTTTCAGAAACGAAGTAACGGATTCTGCCATCACGGAATTGTTGGCTGAGATTACAAAAATCAGCGACAGCTATGTGACTGATGATGAATTAAACTTAGCGAAGTCAGCAATGGCGGGAAGCTTTGCACGTTCATTGGAAAGACCTCAGACTATTGCACGTTTCGCATTGAGTATCATTCGCGATAACCTGCCGGCAGATTACTACCAGACTTATTTGAAGCGTTTGGATGCGATCACTAAAGACGACGTACTGACAGTTGCCCAGAAATACTTCAAAAACGGGTTCAACATCGTAGTTGTCGGAAACGAAGATATCTTGCCGAAGTTGAAAGCATTTGACAGCGACGGTGTGATCGAAAAACTGGATCCGTTCGGAAATCCGGTGAAGGAAATGAAGAAGTCCGACATCACTGCCGACCAATTGATCGAGCGTTACATCAATACCGTAACGAAAACAGCTTCTGCAAAGGATTTGGAAAAGAAAATGAAGAAAGTAAAGTCGGTAGTTAAGAAAATCGAACTTTCTTCTCCTCAGATTCCGGTAGTGATCACCATGACGGATGCTTTTGTTGCTCCGAACAAGGAAGCAATGAAAATCGAAGCACAGGGAATGGTTTTCCAAAGCTCTTATTACGATGGAACAAAAGGTTCTGAAATGAGCATGCAAACCGGAAAAGAAGCCATGTCTGCGGAAGAAATCGCTGCGAAAAAGAAAGGCGAAGGTTTATTCCCTGAAGCAACTTACAAGACTTCCGGAATGAAATACGAGATCAAAGGAATCGAGACCATTGCCGGAAAAGATTACTACGTGTTGATGACAAACGACGGTCAGAAAGAGTCTTACGATTACTTCGATGCAGCAACCAACCTGAAATTCAAAACAGTTTCCATCACCAAACAAGGTGAAGAAACAGTGGAAGCAACAACGATGTACGATGATTACAAAGATGTGAACGGATTCCTTTTTGCGCACAAATTAACCCAGGTAATGGGCGAAATGACGCTTTCAGGTGCTGTAAAATCTATCGAATTCAACGGAACGGTTGACAAGGCATTGTTTGAGTAATATTTAACTAAAATAGAAAAAGTAGGGGCGGAAAATTTTCCGCCCCTACTTTTTTGACAACCTTTCATTTTTTCAATGGTATTGAGTAGACACAAACGTTCATTATGAAATTATTTTCTACTCTTTTCATCTCCATCGCAGGAGTTTCAGCATTTGCCCAACCGGTTCATTTAAATCCCATTTTCGGGAATAACGGAATTGCCATCACTCCGAATACGACGGAAATAAACCGTATTGCTACGGATGCCGGCGGAACGATTTTCAGTGCAGGATATAGCATGGAACCAGGATCTTCGGGCATTTATCACCTGACAGTGACCAAACATTCGCACAACGGCATCCTGCTTTCCAATTTCGGCACGAATGGAATGGTCAAAACCACCATCGATTATTCCGAATTTCCATTGGATATCCGGTTACAAAACGACGGAAAAATCCTAGTAGCAGGTTCCTCTTATTTAGGTCCGACTCCAAGCGGCCCGGGCGATTACAACTCTTTTGTTGTCCGCTATACCACCACCGGAAGTTTAGACAATACTTTCGGGAACAATGGTATTTTCAAACTTTCCCATCCGAACAGTCACATTGCAAAAATGATCGTACCGGGCAATGGTTCCGTTTTATTGGCGGGAAACAGCTACGGCACAGGAGTTGTGAGCAAGATCAACTCCAGCGGAGTACTCGACCCGAATTTCGGGAATAGCGGTTCGAAATTCTTGTCAGATGCCAATTTCACGTTTATTCTCTGGGATGCCATTTTACTTTCCGACAATACCATTCTTTGCGTGGGTTACGACATCACTGATCAAAACAATATGAAAGTGGCGTATTGCAAACTGGACCTGAACGGCAATTTTGTTACTAGTTTCGGAACAAACGGAAAGGTCATTGCAGATCTGTATCCGTTTAGCGGAAGTCCTGAAGTGGACGAGTTTCTGCAAAAAGCCGTTGAACTTCCGAATGGCCAGATCGTGATGGGCGGACAAGCCATGGGAGCTATCCTGGCAAAAATAAACCCGGATGGAACGTTCGACACGGGTTTCGGTACCAACGGAGTCGTGACACATTCCTATCCTTATGTCGATTTCGCTGTTCAACCCGACGGGAAATTCCTCATCGGCGGAACGCAGGAAGTCAGTTTATACAACGCCGGTTTTTCCATCACACGCCTGAACAGCAATGGCAGCACAGACAACAGTTTTAACGGAACAGGAACATTTACGGTAGATGTGTCACCGGATCACGATTATCTGCAAACAATCGAACTAAAAACGAACGGACACATTATCGTCGGAGGATCGTCCCGCTACTCGAACAATGAAGCCAATTTCATGCTTGCTGATATTGACATCAGTCAGAGTTTAGGACTTTCGGAAGAAAACTCCTCCGGAATAGTTCTTTACCCGAATCCTTTTTCGGACAAATTGACTCTTTCCATTGAAAACGAATCCGTAACATCCGTTCGATTGGTAGATGCCGCTGGAAGGTTCATCGAAGCATATCCCGTAAACAAACTTACAGTCCTGTCATTGAATTCTCTGGCCTCGGGAGCATACCAACTCATTTTCACAGACAACAACGGGAAAGAAATCCATGTGCAAAAACTGATCAAAGAATAACATGCAATTCGCACCTGCAATTCGTAATTTTAACGCATGCAATTGCAATCATTTTTAGCACATTTCAATCTTTTCACAGCAGCTGAAATTGAAGATGCCGTGAGCTTATTTTCAAAACGTCCTGTGAAAAAGGGAAGCTACTTCGTGCACGAAGGAGAAAAATGTTCGGAAGTCGCTTTTATTGAAAAAGGCGTCTTCCGTTCTTTTTATGTCACTCCGAGCGGCAACGAAATGACTTATTGCTTTCGCTTTCCGGGTGATATGATGGCTGCCTATTCCGCATTCATTACCGGAAAAGGAAGCGTGGAATACATCCAGGCACTTTCGGATGCGGAACTGTTGATTATTCCCAAAGATCAAATCGACGGATTACTTGCTAAAAATCCGGCCTGGATCCATTTTCTGAAGATAATGGCCGAGCAGCAATACCTGGAACTGGAAGGCCGCGTATTTCAATTGCAACGCGATTCGGCACATGAACGCTACCAAAACCTCATCGAAGAACAACCGGAATATATCCGGCAGATTTCCGTGCAACACCTGGCTTCCTACCTGGGAATTACACAACGACATTTAAGCCGGATCCGGAAAGCAGTGGTTTTGTGACAAATGTCCTTTTTTTGAGTTTCGCTTGCTTGTAGCTTTGCTTAAAAAACAAGTATGAGCCAAAAAATTTTAATCATAAACGGACATCCGAATACCCATTCTTTCAATTTCGGAATTGCAGAAGCTTACCGGAAAGGAGCTTTGAGTTCGGGAGCAGAAGTGAAAGAAATCGTCATCGCCGACCTGGATTTTAATCCGAACCTGCAATTCGGTTATCAGAAACGCACGGAACTGGAACCGGACCTGCTGGAAGCGTGGGAGAAAATTCAATGGGCGGAACACTTGGTTTGGATCCACCCTGTGTGGTGGGGCGGACTTCCTGCCATTACCAAAGGATTCATTGATCGGTTGTTCCTACCGGGTTTTGCTTTTCAATACCGGGAGAATTCTCCGTTCTGGGATAAACTTTTAAAGGGAAAAACAGCCCATATTATCACCACGTTGGATCAGCCTGCACTATTTTATCGGTTAGTATTCCGAAGACCAAGTGTGAACCAGTTAAAACGTTCTGTCCTGAAATTTTGCGGAATCAAACCGGTCAAAGTGAGTTACATCGGGATTATCCGGAACTCGAAGCCTGAAATGCGGGAAAAGTGGCTTCAAAAAACAGAAAATTGGGGAAGACGTCAGTGACTTCGACTCCGCTCAGCCACCTTCGTCACATAAGTTACAATTTTTCAGGGTGGCTGAGCGGAGTCGAAGTCACCCATTTTGCAGCCCGCCCGTATGCAGGAAAACAACCGTTTGCAGTGTTTGGAAATCCTGTGCTTTCAGCCATTCCATCAGTGCATGAAACGCTTTTCCCGTATAAATCTTATCCAGCGGCAGACCGTATTCTTTCCGGCACATCTCCATAAAATCAAGCAGTTCCGGGGTCCATTTTCCATAACCTCCGAAATGTGCTTCCGGATGCACCACTACCCGGTCCATGTATTCGTTCATTGTTTCTTCGTCGAGCAGTACCGGATAAAGCTGTTTTCGCATTTCAGCAATTGCATCAAATCCTTTCAATGCAGGAACTACGTGCAATTTTGTTTTTTCATCCGATCCCAGCAGCAAACCACAACTGGTTGTCGTTGTCCCTTGCGCTACAAACAAATGGTCGGTTTCAGCCGGAAGCTCTTTCCCTATTTCCTGGCAGCCCACGATTCCGTAATAATTGGAACCGCCTTCCGGAACGAGTAAAAAATGAGGATGTGCTTCTTTCCAGCCTTCCTGGCAACTTTTCTCGTTGCGTTCGTCGTAAGATTCCCGCGAAACAAAGAGTAATTCCATTCCCAGGGCCGCACAGCGCTTCAGGTTTTCATTGCTATCGGCAGTCAGTTCTTCTCCCCGTACGACACCTATAGACTGCAATCCCGCCAACTGACAAGCCGCAGCCACCGCCAGTAAATGATTCGAATAAGCACCGCCAAAAGTCAGAATCCCATCTTTTTTCTGATACATGGCCAATTCCAGGTTATACTTCAGTTTTCGCCACTTGTTCCCCGATACTTCCGGATGGATCAGATCATCACGCTTTACAAGCAGGCGCACGTTCCTGAATTGCTGAGGGTCCAGTTTGATTTCCTGTAAAATGGAAAGGGATGTATCGAAGAGCTCCATGAAATGCGTAATTTTGTGTTATGAATGATGATTTTCGTCCGCTCCCCAAAAATAATGGTTTAGATCCGGAAGACTTTTATTATACCCCGGAAGGTTACATTGTTTTTACGGAAAAGTACCATTTGAAACGTGGCCATTGCTGCAAAAGCGGCTGCAGGCATTGCCCTTACGGGTATGATAAGAAAACGGATTCTTTTCGGAAATAATTGAGCAAACTATCAATTCCTTAATGATCAATTATCAAGATAAATCCTCTTCTTGATAATTATTCTATTGATCATTGATCATTAATCTACGTATTCCAAAAACAACCGCTCCACCTCTCTCTCCAGATCAGTCGTTTTTCCCGGATGCGGGCGCGATGTCTGGATAATCGAACTTCTCACAGCTGTCAGCCAGCGAAAACGTTCCGGCAAT
This sequence comes from Fluviicola sp., assembly GCF_039596395.1. Classification (NCBI taxonomy): domain Bacteria; kingdom Pseudomonadati; phylum Bacteroidota; class Flavobacteriia; order Flavobacteriales; family Crocinitomicaceae; genus Fluviicola; species Fluviicola sp. Next base: position 1,012,511 of record NZ_JBCNJT010000001.1, on the reverse strand, counting down.
TCTTCGCAGGCAATCGGCCCACCGGCTTTCGAACCGGCACTGATCAGCTCAAAAGCCTGCAGGTTTGCTTTGATCTGGTCCAGATCCATTTCGCATTTAAACAGCTTCAACCGTTCTTCGGGAAGTACAATCTTTGTCCGGATGAACTTTTGTTTTTTCGAGAACAAAATGATGCCCACGTTGATGAATTCTTCGCGCTCTACCTGCGGTACCAGGCGAATTACAGCATATTCATATAAGAACATTTCGGGCATTTTTAGCTTCGTTTACAAAATTCACGGAGTTCTTCAGGCGGATGCTTAAGAACTTCTTATACACTTGCTTGATTTCTTCCGGTGTGGCGTCGAGGTCTTCCCAGATCAGCCAGGATTCCGGAAGTGCGTCAACCAAGGCATGCAACTTTTCCTCATTCAGCCTGGTATGTGCGAATGCGTCCGCTTCGTCCATTTTGGAAGCTTGTGGCAGCAATACATGGTCTTTCACATACAGGAAGTTACTTTGGGCGGTTTTCTCCCAATTTTCCCAGGTATGGTGAAAATAAAAAGAGGCTCCGTGATCGATCAGCCACAACTCTTTCTTCCAGATCAGCATATTGGTATTGCGGAAAGTACGGTCGATGTTCGTAATAAAAGCATCCAGCCAAACAATGCGTGAAGCTGTTTCTTCGTCGACTTTTGTCACTACCGGGTCAAAGGTGATTGCTCCAGTCAGGAAATGAAGCCCCAAATTCAGTCCGTGGCTGGCACGCAGTAAATCCTGGATTTCCTCATCCGCTTCCGAACGACCGAAATCTTCGTCCAGGTTTACAAAAACCAGCTCCGGAACTTTGAATCCGAGCATGCGGGCAATTTCACCGCCCAAAAACTCGGAAATCAATGCTTTTACACCATGTCCGGCTCCCCGGAATTTCAACACGTACTTGAAATCGTCATCGGCATCTACCAATGCAGGAAGCGACCCTCCTTCTCTCAGCGGAGAAATATAGCGGGTTACGTTTACCGTTCTTAAAAATTCTGACATGCTCAGTCCTGTTTTCGAATACCGTTTTCGGGAACTTTCCCCGTGTATTCCGATAAAATATTCTTGATGTACTTGATATCTGCATCCACATCTCCTGTTGGAATAAACAGGGAATGGAAACCTCCGATTTTGCGTTTGTAATCGATGTAAGCAATGTAGATCGGAACACCGGCGTTCTGTGCGATGTAATAAAACCCTTTTTTCCAGTGAGGCTGATAGCTTCTTGTTCCTTCCGGGGTAAATACCAAAAAGCATTTTTCGTTGTTTTTGAAGATATTCACCGCCTGCTCCGTGATGTTGTTGTTTTTCTTCCGGTCGACCGGAATTCCTCCCATCGCCTTCAGGATCGGGCCCAGCGGAAAGAAGAACAAATCCTTTTTGATCAAAAATTTCGCATTCACTTTGTAGTGCGCAAAGGCCATCTTACCTATCACAAAATCCCAGTTGGAAGTATGCGGTCCAACAACTACAACGGCCTTGTTAATACCATCCGGACTATGACTATCTATTTTCCAACCGAATAGCTTAAGTATCCAGAAAAAGAATTTTCCCATGAAACAAAGTTACAATTTCAATAAAAAATTACCTTTATGCCATGCAAATAAAAAAACGCTTTTATGCTGCCTTCCTTGTAGTGCTGCTTACAGCCTCCAGTTTACTGATTTTTATTTGCCTGAACATTCTTTCCAATCACCAGGACAATCCGCTTGTTCCTATCCCGGATGATGCCGGTTGGGTGCTGAGACTGGATGCCGAATCTTTTGTAAAGACCGAAGTTTACAATACGCTGTTTACGGAAAAGGACGATGCTTTCATTACAAAAGTGCGCGAACTGATCAACAGGAATTTAAACAGTGATTCCGATAAAAAATCGCTGCGTATTGATCCACAGGAAGACATTGTGCTTTACAGCATCGAACGGGATCACAAAACCTATTTATTGATTGCCGTACAAACACGTGATGCCGAAGCATTCAACAATAACATTCCTGCTTACTGCAAAGCCAACCAGGCCGGAAAAGCTTTGGGTCATTGCGGAGTATTTATCCAGCAGATCAAGGGAAAGAAAGACCGCGCAGCACTGGAAAAAGTACTTGCAGACATTCTGAATCAACCGTTCCGGGAACTTGAAAAAGCAGCTTCTGAAAAGAATGAATTCATTGCATTGAATGTCAAAAAACTCCCTGCCAAAAGCGGTTTTTCCTCGATGAATTTATCGATTCAGCACCAGGATAAATCGATCAACCTGGAAGGTGAAATTACCTATCCGAAAAACCTGCATGCCAATCTGAAGTTCGGCCTGAAATCGGAAGGTGTATACATCTACTCCCGGTTTATCCCTGAAGCATTGCCGGATACGCTATTGAATTTCTTACCGGAAGGACTTCCGCATTTCAAGGATATTGAAGCTTATGCGGTAGATTTCAAAGGAACTTACCTGGAAGATCCGAAAGACAGTCTTCCGAGCATCATCGGTTTTTTACCGACTCCCGTCATGGACCTGATCATCCAGTCGAAACACGCCTGTAAGGTTGAAGACCTGTGGCAGGCATTTCCGGAATCGGTGCGCAGGCCAAACCTGACGCTAAACTTCGGGAATACGATTTTTCATTTGAAGCAGCTTTCTGCAACGACTTATTTCATCGGTGTGAATCCGGATGCTGTGATTCCTTATTCCGGAAATGATGTGTTCTTCATCAAAGGTCATTTGGAAAAATCCACCAAGATTTACGGGAGTACTTTTGTGACTGCGTTTATCGAGAATATGGGGCCGGTTAAAGCGTTCAATGATTTCCTGAAAAGCTCAGAATCTATCGACATTGAGATCAAACCTAAAAAAGGTAATCTGTATAAGATTAAAGGCAAGATCAATTTCAAGAAAGACAAGCACCCGCTTCACGAAATGACCAAGATGATAAGCGGAATGCCGTTTTTCGAGCAGTAATTACACGTAACGCAGTTTTGCCGTCATCGATTTATCGTCCTTTAAGGTAAACTTGAATTGGTCAAATTTGGGTTTGCTCCAGCCACTGTGATAATAATCAGCGAATCCGAATCCTTCATCAGGCATGAACATGGTGTAATCCATTTCCTTGTTCTTGTTTTCATCATCCAGCAGAGCTATTCCATACTCTCCTTCTTCAATTCCGGTAAAAGTGCAGGTAAGCGTATTGTTTTTCATCTCACCCTTATCCACAATCTTTACTTTCCAAGCCAATCCTTTGTTGTAATTTTCTGCATTGCGGAAGATTTGAAGCTGCATATTTCCTTTGCTATTCCGGATATTGGTCACTTTAATGGTAATTGTATGGTATGACGGTGCTTTGAACGAAACAGAAACCAAAGACACTAGGGCAAAGAAAATGAAGGTAAAGAATGATCTTTTCATGGTAAGTAAAAATAGATATGCAAGCATAAATTTAATACTTCCTTCTCAATCTTTTCAGGCTTCGATCTGATTTAACAAATTCGCAAAATAAGCAGGAGCTTCAATTAGTCTGGAACCGTACCAGGAAAAATATTCTCCGTCGACAAGAACGACTTTGCTTTCCGGAAATTGATTTTGCAGTTCCGCAATGTGTTTTTCTTTAAACGGATAAGGTTCCGAACTCAGGAAAATAAGATCCGGATTCAAACCGGTCATTTCCACTTCCGGGTAGCGTTCCGTTTGCATCGCATTTTGAAAGCCCAAAGTCGTCAGCATCGCATCGATGAACGTATTCGGACCGGCTGCAATGTAAGGATTCTTCCAAATGAGGTACAACACGCTTTTTCCGCTGCTTTTATGCTTTTCCAGGCGGGAAAAATTCATGCGGATCGTCGAAATAATTTCTTCCGCTTTTTCAGTGGTACCGGTGATCTCTCCTACTCTCCCGATCATTTCCAATGCATCTTCCAGATTGAAAATATCGCTCATCCAGGTCGGAAGGATTTCTTCCAGTGCTTCGATATCCGCCTGGTTGTTTTCTTCCTTGTTCCCGATCACCAAATCCGGATTCAACGAACGTACCAGGTCAATCTTCACATTCTTGGTTCCGCCGATCAGCTGCACTTCTTTTTTCAGCCCTTTGGGATGCACACAAAACTTCGTGATTCCAACCAGCTTTTCGCGCAGGCCCAAATCCACCAATAATTCCGTTTGGGAAGGAACCAATGAAATAATACGCGAAACGGTGGAAGTAATCTCCACCGTTCGCTGCATTTGATCTGTATAGTTCTTTTTACTCATTCTTTCACAGTGTGAGTTTGAGAGTGAGAATCGAGGACTTGCTTAAGCAAGAGAAGCAATCACGTCCTGACGAGTAAGAATTTTCTTATCTCCGTTTGCACGCTCAACAATCACAGCAGGCGTCTGCTCATTGATCAGTTTCGCCACATCTTCCAGTTTAGCTGTCCCTGCAACAACCGGGAAAGGCTTCTGCATGATCTTCGAAATCGGTGTGTCTCTCAACGCCGGATTATCAACCAGCAACTGGTAAACCTGGGAATCGTTCAATGAACCTACTAATTCCCCGTCTCTCAATACAGGAATCTGAGAAATGTTGTACTTACGCATTTTCATGATCGCATGTGAAACCAATTCTTCCGAATACAGTGTTACCAACGGTAAATCCGCGTGGCGCGCGATCACATCTTCTGCCGTTTTGAATTCTTCTTCCAGGAATCCACGTTCACGCATCCAGTCGTCGTTGAAGATTTTACCTACATAACGGCTTCCGTGGTCGTGGAATAAAACTACTACCACATCATCTTCCGTTAGCTGGTCTTGCAACTGCAACAATCCACCGATAGCTGCTCCTGCCGAGTTTCCAACGAAAATTCCTTCCTCACGAGCCAGGCGGCGCGTATAAATTGCTGCATCTTTATCGGTTACTTTTTCGAATAAATCGATCACATCGAAATCCACGTTTGCCGGAAGAATGTCCTCCCCGATTCCTTCGGTGATATACGGATAGATCTCGTTTTCGTCAAAAATCCCTGTTTCCTTGTATTTCTTGAAAACAGAACCGTACGTATCAATTCCCCAAATCTTGATGTTCGGGTTTTTCTCTTTCAGATATTTTCCAACTCCGGAAATCGTTCCTCCTGTTCCTACTCCAACGATGAAGTGCGTTACTTTTCCATCGGTCTGTTCCCAGATCTCAGGACCTGTTTGCTCGTAATGAGCCACACGGTTCGATAAGTTATCGTATTGGTTTACGTACCAGGAATTCGGGATTTCTTTTGCCAGTCTTTTGGAAACGGAATAATAGGAACGCGGGTCTGAAGGCTCAACAGCAGTAGGACAAACCACTACTTCAGCTCCAACAGCACGCAAAATATCCATTTTCTCTTTGGACTGTTTGTCATTCAATACACAAATCAGCTTATAACCTTTTACGATAGCAGCCAGGGCCAGTCCCATTCCTGTATTCCCGGAAGTTCCTTCGATGATGGTTCCTCCCGGTTTCAACAATCCGTTTTTCTCGGCGTCCTCGATCATTTTTACCGCCATGCGGTCTTTCACGGAGTTGCCAGGGTTGGTTGTTTCAACTTTCGCTAAAACGGTTGCTTTACAGTTTTTGGTCAGCTTGTTCAATCTCACCAAAGGCGTATTCCCGATGGTTTCCAATATGTTGTTATAAACTTTCATTTATCGAATTTTACACAAAGATAGAAGACTAATCTTAATTCAAATGTAAAATGCAAAAGAGAGCGGGAAGAAAGGTTAAATTTTAAAAGCCACACAGGTATAAAAGTTAAAATTATAATCCTTCAAAATCCGGCACAGTTTTAGAAGTACCGGCTTCAACTTTTAAACTTGCCGATATATCCATTCAGAGAATCAGATATATTTGCACCGAACGATGACTATATGAAACAACTACTTTTACTCAGCACCGCCGGCATGCTGATTTTCAGTTCCTGCAGAACCACACAAGGTATGCAGATAGAGGTTCAGAGACCTGCGAATATTTCTGTCGACAACTCTATTAAATCTTTAGCCCTGCTCAATCATTCCATTCCCGGAAAAGAAGGATTGCTGGAAGGGACTTTGACATTGGAAACTCCGAAGCAGGACAAAGAATTATCGAATGAATGTATCAGGGGCATCGATCAACTGCTTCGAACAAGTCCAAGATTTGAAATCAAACAATGCGACAGTTCCATGATGGCTTCCAAACCCGCAAGCATTGATTTTGGTGCGCCCATGAATTGGGACCAGGTTGATAGTATTTGTAAAAAATACGGAACGGATGCTGTTTTAAGCCTGGAATTCTTCGATACCGATTTTAATGTGATCAATCCGGCGGCAACAGCGGTCAATACGGTTCAAAACATGTTGAACGGAAGCGGTGCAGAAGTCGAAATAACCGGGAAAGCTACTGCAAGGGCGGGCTTTATACTGTATTATCCGGCTAAAAGAACCATCGTTTACCAGGATGCATACAAACAGGGAAAAACATGGGTACAGCGCTCTGCAAATCCGGTAGAAGCTATTGGCCGCCTGATCAAACGAAACGAAGCCTTGACCGAAGTAAGTTATTATACCGGCCAATCTTTTGCACACGACCTGGTTCCGCTTTACTTCTGGGAACAGCGTATGATGTATGTCAGTAAAAAAGGACGGATGAGTATCGGTGCCCGGCAGGCACTTACCAGGGACTGGGAAGGAGCGCTGAATACCTGGAAAGAAGAGTATGATTCGAATCCGAAATCCAAGATCAGGGCACGTGCGGCATACAACATGGCGCTGGCTTATGAAGTACTGAACGACTTGCAAAGTGCGAAATCCTGGATACAGAAATCTTACGTGGAAGGTGGCCAGGACGAAGCTTTACAGTATTCCAACATTCTTGAAAAACGGATCCGGGATTCACAAAGGCTGGAAAATCAAACCAATTGAATTTAAAGAGTCATGAGACAAGACTTTTAGCGTCAGACAGAAAAATATCCCGGTAACGACTAATTCGTCTTAACTCTTTTCAAAACTTTTCAATTTTACCATTTTCAATTTTCAATTGTTTGAGAAAGTTTCCCTAACTTTGTATCCATGTCGGATTTCGTTGTTTCTGCCCGAAAATACAGACCCCAGACCTTTGATACGGTTGTTGGGCAAAAGGCAATTACCAACACACTTAAGAACGCAATCAAAAACCAGCATTTAGCGCAGGCTTTCTTGTTTTGTGGTTCGCGTGGAGTTGGTAAAACAACTACTGCACGTATTTTAGCGAAAACAATCAACTGTTTTAACAGAACAGAAGCTGTAGAAGCTTGTGATCAGTGTGAAAGCTGCCTTTCCTTCAACGAAGGTGCTTCCCTGAACGTTTACGAATTAGATGCGGCATCCAACAACTCCGTAGACGATATCCGCGGATTGATCGACCAGGTTCGTATCGCTCCGCAATTGGGAACTCACAAGGTGTATATCATCGACGAGGTTCACATGTTGTCTACAGCGGCTTTCAACGCTTTTTTGAAGACTTTGGAAGAACCGCCTGCTCACGCGATCTTCATTTTGGCAACCACTGAAAAACACAAGATCTTACCGACGATTTTGTCGCGCTGCCAGATTTTTGATTTTCAACGCATCAAAGTCAAAGACATTGCCGATCATTTGGCACACGTTGCTACACAGGAAGCCATTTCTGCTGATCCGGATGCCCTGCACCTGATTGCTCAGAAAGCAGACGGAGCACTGCGTGATGCCTTGTCTATTTTCGACCAGATCGTCAGCTTCTGCGGAACAACCATTACCCATAAAGCGGTTTTAGACAATTTGAATGTATTGGATCACGATTATTATTTCAAAGTCGTGGAAAATGCATTGAATGAGGATATTCCTGCGTGTTTACTGTTGTTCAACGATGTGATGGAAAAAGGATTTGACGGACATCATTTCCTGGTAGGACTGGCAGAACATTTCAGGAACCTGTTGATCTGCAAAGATCCCCGAACGGCAAACCTGCTGGAAGTCGGTGAAGCAACGGAAAAACTGTTTGTGGACCAGGCCAAGAAAATCGACGGAGCCTTCGCCCTGCGTTGTTTGGGAGTGCTCAGCAAAGCAGATGTGGATTACAAATCCGCAAAGAACCAACGCTTGCTGGTCGAATTGACCCTGATGCAAATCTGTTCGGTTAAATCTGAGCTCGAAAAAAAAAATCCTTAACTGATCCGGTTCCCATCATTCCGTTTGTCGGGCAAAGCCTGAGAAATGAATCCAAGCCTGTAAACAAACCTTCCGTAACTCCCGAAAGAACTGCTTTTTCGATGAAGCCGGAAGCAAAAGTACTATCGGCTCCAACCGGGAATTTAAACTCCAATAACTTATCGATCAATCAACTGATCGAGCAGCAAAAAGCCAAAGCGCAGGTTCCTCAAAGTGATTTGCCGAAGAAGGAATTCCACCGGGATGATGTGGTACGCCTTTGGAAAACCATGGCGCATACGCAAAAACTGAACGGGCAAGACCAGGTCTATCACGTGATGATCAAACGCGAACCTGTTCAGCTGGATGAAACAACTTTCCAGTTTGAAGTGGACAATACCATCCAGATGACACGCCTGGAAGCAGCGCTCGGAGAAGTAATGGCATACATCCGCAAGGAAATCCAAAACTACGACCTGGTTATCCAATTGGAAATGGTCAAAGACGCCCCGGAAGAAGTGAAATACCTGAACGGTCCGGACCGTTTTGAAAAATTAGCGAAGAAAAATTCAAACCTTTTCGACCTCAAGAACCGTTTTAACTTAGACATCGATTATTAAACATATGAAATTAGTTGAAATCAGCATGCTTTGCCTGCTGCTTATGGCAAGTTCCTGTAGTGATGAAACTACCACAGATTCGGACATCACAACAGAAAAAACCGACGGAAAAAGCAATGAAAGCTTTGACGCACGGGCTAAAAGAGAAATCATGGCATCCCTGGCTATTCCGGTGAATGAAAAATTCACTCTGAGGATCTACAAGGAATACATCAATGCAGATACCATCGAGGATGCCATTATTACTGTTAATCGCCTGGAATATGCGATGGACGAAGCGATCAAAAATAACCGCGAAGCGAAAGCTGCAGAAATCGGGTTCACCGGGAATTACAACTACATGTTCTATTACGACGGTGCAATTGACCGCATTTCAAACCCGATCTTTGCTCCTTCCAGCCCGGGAAGAGAATTGGACATTGAGTTCCGCTCCATCGTTGCTCCTACCCGGAAAGATGTGATTGTGGGTTACCGAATCCGGAATTCAGGCTGGAAAAGTTATTTCTCCGTATTCAACGAGCACGACCTGATGATGGTTTTCCAGTGGAAATCCTTTGACTTTGCTGGCGAGGATCACCCGGAAGCTTTGGTTCACTCCTATGAGGAAAATCCGAACCAGGTACCGATGGATATCGCGATTTATGAAAGTGAGATCGATTCTTACACGAAAAACATCGGGGACGTTTACAAGTACATTCCTTCCATCACGAAGAAAAAAGCGTTGAAACTGAAATTCTTCCTGGACCCTGTAGCGAAAAAGTACCGTCTTTACCCGGAATTTGCCAAAAACTTACCGAAGAAAGTATGAGTTCCGTGGAAGGGAAAATAGCAATTCCGTCTTCGCTCCGTTACCGGAAGATCCAATCCGGAGACCCAGTGAAGCACCTGGTATATGTCCTGCACGGATACGGGCAATTGGTGGAATATTTCAGTAAAAAATTCGAAGGTATTCCTGCAACAGACGTTTTATTCGTTTTTCCGGAAGGAAGGCATCGTTTTTACCTCCGGGGAACTTCAGGAAGAGTGGGCGCTTCCTGGATGACCAAAGAATGGCGGGAAGAAGATATCCGGCTGAATATACTGAGTTTAGACCTCCTTCACACAGAAATACTCAAGAGTTATGCTCCCGAAAAAATAACCGTTATCGGTTTTTCACAAGGCGGAGCAACTGCTGCACGCTGGCTGGCAAACGGAAACATACACTGCGATCATTTCATTTCCTGGGCCAGTGTTTACCCACCTGATCTGGCTGTTGAAGAACACACCGGTTTGGCTGTCAAAAACACTTTCGTTTTGGGAACGGAAGATGAATTCTTCCCGAAAGCAGACCAGGAAATACTCATCGAGGATTACCAGTCGCGCGGAATTCACATCGCCCGTTTCGAAGGAACGCACGACATTCATCCGGAAACACTTATAAGCATTCTATGAAACAGTTCTTAATACTCCTACTTCTCAGTGCAAGTACGCATTTCAGTTTCGGACAGGAAGACAAGGAGCTTTACCTGAAAGATGAAGAAGAGGAAACGACCGAAAAAAAGTTTACGCCTTATAATGAGATCGGGGCTGATTTGCACTTCTCTGCGGGTACTTTCGGTGGAACGGGCGGAATCGGGTTAAAATTCGGAATTGTACGCAATAAATACCTTTCTTTCGGACCTTCCGTGCGTTATCACTATTCGTATTACAAAAACTACGGACTTACCGGATCTTATTCGGTTTACGGAGGCGGTGCATTTGTTCACGGACGGTTTTTCAATTACCTGTTCGTCGGATTCGAATTTGAATTGTTGTCCAATCCTTACAGCTACACCAACGGAATCATTTCAGCAAAAAGAGCCTGGGCACCAACCGGATTGCTTGGTGGCGGATTTTCACATGCTTTTGGAGAAGAGCAAAACTTTCGATTGAACGCAGGAATCATGTATGATCTCATTGATAATCCGAACAGTCCGTTCAGAGCCGGGTATTTTATGAAAAAACAAACCGCGAACGGCCAACCGGGTGCACTTATTCCATTGATTTACCGGATTGCGTTTTTCTTCAAGCTTTAGCCTGAAGAAAGTTCAAACGTTTAAAAGGTTTAACCGTTCAAATTGAACTATTGAACTATTGAACTATTGAACTATTGAACTATTGAACTATTGAAAACGGTATAGACCGCCATATCCGAATAGTTTCCTTGGAAGAAAATCCGGTCCTTGAAATGCGCTTCTTTTTCAAATCCGAGGGATTCCAATAGGTAAATAGCTCCCCTGTTTTCCGGTGAAACAAACGCTTCGATGGCATGCAGGTTCATTGGACCAAACCCGAAAGAAACGATTGCTTGAACAGCTTCCAGCGCAATGTTCTTGCCCCAGTAATCAACAGAAAGCTCTCCGCCGATCTCTGCGCGGTTATTCAGGTGGTCAATGCAATTAAAGCCACAAGTACCAATAATTCCCGAACCATCTCTTAGAACTCCTGCCCAGCCGATACCTGCTTTCGAGTCGTATGCTTCAGAAGTCTTTTTGACCAATTCTTCCGCAGCTTCTAGGCCGGCCATGCTATTTCTGGCAATAAACTGGTTCACGCGCTTGTTTTGACGCATATGCATAATTTCCTGCGCGTCCGTCAGTTCAATCTTTCTGAGGAGCAATCTTTCCGTTTGAAGAACCGGAAACTGATCGAAAATCTTGTGATTTATTTCCATAAGCTAAAAAGTTACCTTCGACTCCACTCAGTCACATTCAAAAAAAAATCCTCTCCGAATACGAAGAGGATTTATCCCTTATTATTTTACTGTTCCCATTGGTCCGAAATCAACCAGTTCCACATAGAAAACCAATGTGGAGAATGGCGGAATGGTATTCGGATCCGGAGAATCTTTTCCGTAAGCCATGTTTTGAGGAACGTATAATTTGTACTTCCCTCCTTTTTTCATGAATGGAATACCGATCGTCCATCCCGGAATTACACTTCCCAGGTTAAACACCGGGATTTGCGGTCCGTTCAGGGAAGATTGCAAAGTATCGCCTTCTGTATTCATCAATACGTAATGTGCTTTCACGTCGCTGGTTGCTGTCGGGCTTCCACCTGTTCCTGCCTGGATGGTTTCCATATACAATCCGTTCGGCAATTCCTTAATGGATGCAATCTGCTTCACTTTGTTGAAGAATGCTGTTTCCTTTTTGGTCACTTCACCCATCACACGTGTGTTGATCTTTGTCATAAAGTCTTTCAGCATGGTTGCTTTCACATCCTTTGCGATCAACGTATCTTCTTTTTTCAATCCCAATTCGAAACCGTAAACCAGGTATTCTTTGTCAAACTCATCGTAGGATTTCGCTTGCTTCCAGCTGGATTTAAACATTCCCCCGATGAATTTACCGATACATAACGAAGCATCTTTCGCATATTTTTCGTTGAATTCCTGCTGAGTCGGTCCCAATAAGTTCTGGATCGTTGTCTGACAAGCTGCATCAAATGATTTCTCATCAGTCAGTCCTTGCTCGAATCCTTTCAGGATTTGGTCCTTATCGTATTTCGCGAAATTCGGGTCCTGAAGCAATTGTCCTGCATTGTCCGCCCCCATCAAATAGGAGATTTGCTGCTTCTGTGTATTCAAAGGAAGCACTCTTCCTTTCTCTTTATCATCGCCGCATGCAAAGGTGATTGCCAATAACAGGGAAGCCAGAATGATTTTTCTCATCTTAATTGTTTTCAATTCCTAATAATTCAACGTCAAAAATAAGGGCCATGAACGGTTTGATCGCTCCACCCGGATGCGGATGTGCTCCGTAAGCCAAATCCTGCGGAATGTACAAACGGTACTTCGAACCTACAGGCATTAACTGTAATGCTTCTGTCCAGCCTTTAATAACCTGGTGCACTCCGAAAGTTGCCGGAATTCCTCTTGTCACCGAACTGTCGAAAACCGTTCCATCAATCAGCGTTCCGTGGTAATGAACATTTACCGTATCCGTACTCGTCGGTTTCGGTCCGTTACCCAATTCAACCACCTCGTACTGCAAACCGGAAGCAGTTGTTGTAACTCCCTCTTTCTTCGCATTTTCAGCCAGGAATGCTTCTCCTTCGTTCTTGAACACTTCAAATTTTGAAGTGGTAATTTCCTGAATGTATTTCTGGATAATTTCATTCGCCTGGTCCGGTGAGTATTTCATTGTTTTCCCGTTGAAAACATCCGAAATTGCTTCCGCCATTACTGAAGGATCAATTCCTCCTAAATCCTGCTGCATCAAACTGTCTGCAACGCTTAGACCGATGCAGTAGCTAACTGCCTGAATATCTTGTGACATAGTTTTAATTTGGGACAAAGATAACTCTTAATTACAAATCCCGAATTACGAATTGCGAATGATGGTTAAAATAAGTCATTTAAAGATCTGAACTAATTTTAAACCGCTGAATAGCTGCATGAATCTGTTAATCTTAAAAATTCGCAATTCGCAATTCGCAATTCTTATAAAATCCAATGCTTACTTTCTCACTCCACTACCTATCACCTGTCCGTACATCGACATTTCAAGCTGCATGCTTCCGTCTTCCTGAGGTTTGAATTCCATTACACCGTTAGTGCCTCCCTGGCGAATAGCCTGAAAAACCGTGGCGGAAGATGGGAAAAAACGCATATCCCAACCCGATTTATTCGTATTATATACCAAATGGCCGTCGAGATAAGTAATCAGATGCTTTTCATCCGGGTTTTCCGGGTTTGCATATTCACCCACATACTGCCTGAGAACTTCTTCTTTCTGATTGACCTTCTTCACGAACTCATTGGAAGCCGGTTTTCGATCCAGGATCTCCGTGATTGTTTCATACGGGCAAGTACCGTTTTTGAAGTTGTTCAGGATAATAATTGTGCGGTCATTCCCGGAACTGTAATGCATTAGGGTAATGTACCCGTCCCAGCTTCCCGTATGCCCGTAAGAGATCGAATTGCTTCCTTTTCGCACATCAAAACCAAAACCGTACTTCACTTCTTTATTCGCTGAAGTTTTCGTAATTGCCATCACCTCTTCAAACTCCTGTGCCGTAAGTAATTGGTTATTTTTAATGGCATTCATCCATTTATACAGATCTTCCACGGTAGAATTCACCTTTGCAGCACCATAAATACCGTCCATGTAACGAAATGCCATTTTTCCAATCCGTGGATCGTCCGGTGTTGCTTTTTCAAAAGAATTTTTAATCCATTCGTAGCCGAAAGCATAATTTTTCAGTTTGCGCGGAGCTTCCCTTCTGCAATAAATAAAGGTGCGGTCCATTTTCAACGGACGGAAGATCTTTTCAGCCAGGTACGTATCCAGCTTTTGTCCGGAAACCCGTTCGATGATTACCGCTAAAAGCACATAATTCGTGTTGGTATATCTTTCCTGTGAATGCGGTGGAAACTCCAGTGTATCTTTTCGTTCTGCATAATAAGCCACCACATCCTGCGGGGTTGCTATGCGTTCATTCTTCCAATTGTTGGTAAAGTTTCCGAACAGGAATTCAGGGATGCCGCTCGTGTGATGCAGCAAATCATAAATGCTGACTCCTTTAAAGCTGCTCAATTCCGGAAGATACTTCGTAATATCGTCTGTATAATCCAGCTTTTTATCTCTGTGAAGCAATGCAATCGAAACACCTGTAAACTGCTTGCTGCAGGAGGCCAGTTCGAAAATAGTCTGAGCGTTATTCCATTCTTGTGAAAGCTCATTGCTATATCCTTTTCCTCCTTTGTAAATGACCTTTCCTTTTTCAGCTATCAATACACTTCCGCTGAATTGATTTTGCGCTGCCAGAGCAGTGAATAACGAATCCAATCGTTTTTCCGTGCGTGATTTTTGTCCGAAAGATAAAAGGCTTGTAGCGAGAAACGCAGCTGTTAAAATGGTTTGAATGTTCATATTGTTTTGAAATCGATTTTTCAAAGGTACGAAACATTTCGTACGAAACAATATCCAATCATTTTAATTCACAATAATTCTCCTGAAACAATTTAATCCCGGTGGTATTTCCTTTGTTCTTCTTCATAGCGAGGAAGGTTCTTCTTGTATTCTTCCACGTTCCAGGTCATTCCCCAGTAATTGACGTAATCCTGGAGTTTTCCAAGGCCCACACTTGCCCGGCGTTTGTCAACATTGTCCGGATCTTCCAGCGGAAGTACATAATTCTCACCGCTTTCCCGGAACATCCCGATCTGGCTTCCGTAAATCTGTTTTTTTCCCTGCCCCAAAGCTACACGGTCTTCCAATAAAGCCAGACTGGAAGCAGCTGCGTTTCCTTTTGCAACTGCTTCACGCATCATCGGCAAATACTGTTCCTGTGTTTTCTGATCAGCATGCTGGATCACCAGGAACAGGGTAGAATTTCCTTTTCCGCCCACAATGTCGGCACCAAGCCAGCCTCGTGTGTCCAAAATCTTTTTGACTTCTATCAGATTGAGGGAGTCTTTCAGGCTGATCACTTCCCAGATAGAATCCATTTGCGTGGATTCCCAACCGTATTTTTCCTGGATAGCGTTAATTTGCATCCGATGCGATTGGTCATCTTCATAAATCTTATTCAACTTAGCAACCAATGGCTTATCGAAATTTGCTTCGGCTTTTTCTTTGTTTTTTTGAACCTGGCTGATGATTTTCTTCCAGCGCTTATCCTGGTGCAGGGAATTCAGATCGGTATCGGAAGTAATGTGTTCCAGGTTGGTGTAACTTCCGTTTTGCGTGATCTTAAACAACTGCACGAAAGCAGAATCCGGATTACCCGCTAATGCCCACGAGCAGGCCGCATTGTAGCGATCTCCGGTATGCCCTTTTCCGCCAAAAGCAACAAAAGCTTCCGCATACTTTTCTGCGGAAGCCTTGTACTCTTTAATTTCATAAAAACCAAATGCCTGAGTTACCAGCGAATCGTAAAGTTGTTTCTGCTGTGCATTGGCGTTTCGCACCCAGAAAAAACAACTCACTAATAAACTGAATATAAATGTGGTTCTGATCATTTGATAATTATTGGGCTTTGTTATGGGACAAAAGTAGTTCCTTAACAAGCCAAATACTTGTAGAATTGGGACTCACCCGTCAAATTTCCAAAAAATGTCTTCTTCGCCCATTTTTTGAACGGAACTGAAAAAGTTTCCGGGAGTTTGTCCGGTCAGTTCTTTGAACCGGTTCGTAAAGTCCGACTGATCGTAATACAAACTGTAAAGGGAAACCTCTGTCAGGTTTTTCATTCCCATATTGATGGCTGCCTGGATACTGGTTCGGAACTTGACCACTTTTTTATATTCTTCGATCGAACAATCGAGGTGTTTGCGGAAATGGCGAAGCAAGGTTTTGCGGTTCACACCGATCTTTTCAGCCAATTCATCGACCTGAATCGTGCCAAAACTGCTGAAAATATGCCCGATTGCCTGCTGTGTAATGTTCAGATCGGGATTTATCCGGAAACGTTTTTCAAACAATTGGTCCAGTAAATCTCTTTTTTGTTCCGGATTACCTGCCTGGAATATCTCATCCAGTTCCGGGTAAATATCGGGGTTCCAGTGGGAGAATTCCAGCGTTTCCTTATGATGCAGCTTTTGTACCGGTTCCGAAATAAAATGATTGATTCCCAAAGGATGGAATGCCACACCCAGTTTCTGAAAAGGTTCAGGCAGTTCGACGCGGATTTGCCGGTCGTAATTCATCGTATACCGGGTAATGATGGAGTTTTCGGTTTTGTAAGCCGTGAAACCGTGTTTAAAATGCGGATAAAAGACAAAACCGCGATTCGGGTCCGCTTCATCTGCTTCATGAAAATAATAGTAGGAAATGTATGTTGCAATTAGTTCGTTCTTCGGTTTAACTGTTACAAAACGCTCCATGGGCTAAAATTAGCTTTTTGCGTTTTAACTGCCATTCTCACATCCGTATATGACCGTTAAAAAAGCTTCTTTTCCATTTTGATATTTCCACGCTCATACACTCCCTGTTCCAGCTCGATTTCTTCGAAACCGTATTGGCGGTACAGCTGAATGGCGGGCGTCAGAATGGTATTGGAATACAGGATCAATTTTTCAATGTTCCGTTCCCGGGCAACTTTCAGGCAGTGTTCCATCAATACCTTCCCGATTCCCAATCCGCGGACATTTTTGGAAACGGCCATTTTACCCAATTCAAAAATGGAATCGGTTTTCTTCAGAAGCGATGCGGTACCCACTATTTCATTTCCGTATTTTGCAAAGAAGATCAATCCGCCTTTATCGATGATCTGTTCCTGCGGATTGGAAAGCGAAATCCGATCTCCTTCTTCGACGTGAAAATATTCCTCCAGCCATTCGTAATTCAGGACTTTGATGTATTCTTTCAGTTCCGGGGAATACGGGATGATTTCAATTTGCATGCTGCAAAATTAAAAAATGTATGGACGGTGCAAACAGTAGGGACGCGATGCGTCGCGTCCCTACTGTTTTTCAATTATTCAACGCCTGTTCAATATCTTCCCAAATATCCTCCAGGTGTTCCAAACCGATGCTCAAGCGCACCAATCCGTCGGAAATGCCCACTGCTTCGCGTTCTTCCGGTTTCAACTTGCTGTGGGTGGTCGATGCCGGATGTGTGGCAATACTTCGGCTGTCGCCCAGGTTTGGAGTCAGCGAGAACAAATTCAGGCGGTCCAGGAATTTTCTTCCGGCTTCCAATCCTCCTTTGACCTGGAAAGTGACAATTCCACCACCATATTGCATCTGGCTTTTTGCGGTATCACGCTGCGGATGCGAATCCAGGAACGGATATTTCACCCACGCAACCTGCTTGTTTGATTCCAGGCGCTTCGCAATTTCATAAGCCTGAGCACAATGTTTTTCCATTCTCAGATGCAGGGTTTCCAGTGATTTGGAAAGCACCCACGCATTGAACGGTGATAATGCCGGCCCACTGTGACGCGCAAATCCCTGAATTTGGGTTATGATTTCTTTGGTCGAAACGATCAGTCCTCCCAGCACACGGCCTTGCCCGTCCATGTATTTCGTTGCGGAATGAATGACAATATCCGCGCCGAGCTTTAACGGTTGCTGTAAAACCGGCGTAGCGAAACAATTGTCGACCACCAGCAATACCTTTTTCGCTTTGCAGATTGCTGCCAGTTTTTGGATGTCAATAATGTCCAAACCCGGATTGGAAGGTGTTTCAATGTAAACGATTTTCGTTTCCGGCTGAATGGCTTTTTCGTAGCCCTCGTAATCGATTGCATCGACATAAGTGGTTGTAATTCCCCATTTCGGAAGAATATTCACGAATAACTGGTGCGTAGACCCGAAAACCGACTTGGAAGAAACAATGTGATCGCCACTCTGAAGCAAAGCCGCAAAAGTGGTAAACACTGCTGCCATTCCCGTAGCTGTTGCCCAGGCTGCTTCTCCGGCTTCCAAACGCGCTACTTTTTCCAGTAATTCATCCACATTCGGATTGGAATACCGGGAATAAATATTGGCTTCGATTTCATCGGAAAAGGCTGCACGCATCTGCTCCGCATCGTCAAACACATAACTGGATGTGAGGTATAAAGGAACACTGTGTTCTGCTTCCTGCGAACGCTCATTCTGAATGCGGATCGCTAAAGTTTCGTTTCTGTAATGATTCATGATTGATGTCTGACTTCTGTTTGAATACTTATTTCCGGGCGCAGGGATGCAGAAACCGAGCAATATTTTTCATGGCTTAGTTTTACTGCGGCTGCCGCTTTTTCAAGATCTACTTCCTTGTTGAATGCAAATACCAGGTGAATGGTCTCAAATGCCGCCGGAACAGCATCTTTACGGTTAGCATCAATGTTCACTTCGTAAAAAGAAACTTCCTGACGCTGTTTTTGAAGAATCAGCAACACATCTATCGACATGCAACCTGCCAGCGAACTTGCAAGTACTTCCATCGGTCGCATTCCCTTGTTTTGTCCTCCGATTTTCTCCGTTGCATCCATTTTCAGGGAAGCTCCCGATTCATTGCTCGCTTCCAAAACGAAAGGAGCTTCTACCAGTTTCAATGCTAATTTCATGACAATTCTTCGATTAATCGGGTGGATTCCGATGCGGAAAGTATGGCTCCATTGTTCAACTCAACACTATCTGGAATGACCGCCAGGAAATAATCGGAAGCATCGTTCCAGTTTTGTTTTTGTAATTCTTCGTACGTCACTCTTCCGATCTTGTAACTGTGAGATTGTCCTGAATAGGTTTCCAGTGTCTCAACAAACTCCACTTGGTCCAGTTTTTCCTGGGTTGTAGCACTCAAATAGACTTTCAGGGAAAAATCGTGCTCGAAATGCAGGATTTCTTCCGTTTTGGATTTTTTGTACTCGTAGGCATAATCAAACTGCAATGCGGAAATATCCGAAAGTACCGCACTCGCTGTCGGGTGGCTTCCCGCACCTTTTCCAAGGAATAACTGTTTATCGGAAAATAACGCTTCCACTACTACCGCATTGAACTCATTTTCTACATTGAATGCAAAATGATTGTTCGGAATCAGGTGCGGAGCCACAAAACCGATTACCTGGTTATTGATTCGCGTTCCGAACGCCAGCAACTTGATTTTCAATCCTTTTTCACGGGCATAAGTCGCATCCCAATCTTTCAGGTGACGGATTCCATAATTCCAAACGGCCTCCTGTTTCGCAGTAAATCCGAAGGCATGTTTCAACAGTAACACTAATTTGTATTTGGCATCGAATCCATCCACATCCGAAGTCGGATCCAATTCGGCAAAGCCCAGGTCCTGTGCATTTTTAAGCGCTCCATCAAAAGATTCTCCTTCGCTTGTTTTCGTGAGAATATAATTCGTGGTCCCATTTACAATTCCGTTGATATTGGAAAGTGAATCGTTGTTGTAATATTCCTCCAGGTTACGGATAATCGGAATGGAACCGCCTACAGATGCTTCATACAGGAAGGAAACGTTGTTCTCTTTCGCCAGTGAAACCAATTCGTCCAGGTAATAAGCGATCAGTTTTTTATTCGCTGAAACCACGTGTTTCCCGGATTTCAATGCACGCGTCACGATCTCGTATGCGGCTTCGTAATCGTTGATCAATTCCACCACTACATTGATTTCTTCGTCGTTCAGAATGCGGTCTGCATCCGTACTGAAATAACCCGGATCAATGATGCGTTTCTTGCTTAAATCCTTAATTACGATGTGTTTGATCGAAGCCTGTAAAAGAGTGGTTTTGTTCAATACTTCGTATAATCCGGTTCCTACACATCCGAAACCGAATAATCCTATTGTGAGTTGTTTTTTCATCTTAGTTAATCTTTAAAAATTGTTTAATGTGGTTCGTTAAGGTTTCCGTTTCTACCAGAAATCCGTCGTGGCCAAAGTCTGATTGTAAGCGGACCAGCCTGGCATTTTGTAACTGATTTGCGAGTTCTTCCTGCTCTGCGACCGGGAATAAAAGATCCGAATCAATACCGATCACCAAAGCAGGCATGCGACATCGTTCCAACACGTTTTCATCCCGGTTCCGGAACACATTGTGTGAATCCATTGCTTTGGATAAATACCAGTAACTGAATGCATTGAAGCGTTTTGCCAGCTTTTCTCCCTGGTATTGCTGGTAGGAACTTGCTTTGAAACCGTCAAACCCGGAATGGTCTTCTTCGCTTTGAGTAATCCGGTAACCTTCGTAAGTGCGGTAACTCAACATCCCGATTGCGCGCGCAGCTTTCAGGCCTTCCTCTCCTCCATCGTGTTTTTTCGAATAAAATGTCTGATCGGCCTGGATTGCCATGCGCTGTGCTTCGTTGAAAGCAATTCCAAAGGGTGAATGTTTCAGGTTGGTTGCAATGGGAATAATGTGCTCTATTTTATCCGGGATGATTAATGACCATTCCAATAGTTGCTGTCCGCCTAAAGATGCCCCGATCAACACATGGATCCGTTCGATCGTTAATTCTTTGCGAACCAATTCCAATGCTGCTGCCATATCACGGATAGTCAGTACGGGAAATGCATCGAATTTTTCCTCTTCGGGAAGCTCTTCGCTCAAAGGCCCGGTAGAACCATAAGCACTTCCGGGAACATTTACGGCTACAATGAAATAGTCTTCCGGATCAAAACATTTTCCCGTTCCGAATAAATCGCCCCACCATTCCTGTACCCGGTGATTCCCCGTGAGTGCATGACACACCCAAACCACATTCGAACGGTCTTCATTCAGTGTTCCCCAGGTTTGGTAAGCCAGCGAAAGGTTCGATAATTTCTTTCCGGATTCCAAAAAGAATGCGGCGTTTGAAGAATAGATATGCTGGATTGGCTGCAAAGCCTGTTCGCTTTCACGAACTAAATACGTTGTTGACATGATAAAATATGTTGTAAATGAAAAATAAAGTTGACCGAAGAATTAACAACAGCAACAACAACACATTTGACCGGAAATAAAATTGAAAGAAGTTATCTGCCGCGGCAGATGAAAATAAGGCTTGTAAATTTTTGCTCTTTTCATAACACACTATTTATATTCGTCGGATACACTTTGTATCAAACTCGGAAGTTGGCACCGGTTTTCCAATCCCGACTGTTAGTGTCGTGACTTAAAGTTGGTTGCCAGAGGGTCAAAAAGTCCGTCTCTCGCCTCTTCTGTATAAACTACTTGTATTCTCGCTTAGAATTACGGCACAAAGATTCTTAAAAGAAATTGATAAAAGCAAATGCTAATGCAAGAAAAAATAAAAAAATGGTAATCTGAATGGAAATTGACGGGTCGTCAAATCCATCTCAAACCCACATCCACACTTACCAAATAGACACATGTCTATCCGTATTTTAGCACTCCGAAATATTCACCGGGATGTTCGTCGCCAATCCGCCGTCGGATGTTTCCTTGTATTTCTCATTCATATCCAAAGCGGTTTCCCACATGGTTTTGATGACCCCATCCAACGAAACTTTTGCTGTATCCGGATTTCCCTGTAAAGCCAACTGGCAAGCCGTAATTGCTTTGATTGCTCCCATCGTATTCCGTTCGATGCATGGAATCTGCACCAATCCTCCGATAGGATCACAAGTCAAGCCCAAATGATGTTCCATCGCGATTTCCGCAGCCATCATGGCCTGATCCGGATCACCGCCCAAACATTCTGTCAAAGCTGCAGCAGCCATTGCGGAAGAAACACCGATCTCTGCCTGGCAACCGCCCATTGCAGCGGATATGGTGGAGCGTTTTTTGAAAATACTTCCGATCTCGGCAGCAACTGTCATGAAACGGATAATATCTTTATCTTCTGTTCCGCCTGCGAAACAAACGTAATACATCAATACGGCTGGAATAACGCCCGAAGCTCCATTTGTAGGCGCTGTTACCACTCTTCCGAATGCTGCGTTTTCCTCGTTTACCGAAAGGGCAAAACAGCTTACCCAGTTCAGGGTATTTTGGAAAATATTACTGGTCGACTGAATTTGTTTGATGAAATCCTTTGAATCTTTACAGGCAATTCCGTTCAATAAGCGCCGGCTCATTTCATAAGCGCGTCTTTTCACATTCAACCCTCCAGGAAGTGTTCCCTGCGTGTTTACTCCTCTGTAAACACATTCACGCATCACATTCCATATTTCCAGGCACCCGGCAAAAGTTTCTTCCTGGGATCTCCAGGTCAATTCATTGCGCAAAACGATTTCAGAAATACTTACTCCCTGCTCGTCGCAATACCTTTTCAGGTCTGCAGCCGTTTCAATCGGGAAAGGTAATTGCACGGCATCTGCCGATTGGGTTTCTTCCTCGCCTTCTTTTACCACGAATCCGCCACCAACGGAGTAATACGTGTGCGATTCCTGCGAACCGTCCATCATAAAAACGGTTAATGTCAGCGCGTTCGGATGACCGGGTAATGATTTATCAAAATGAAAGATCAGGTCTGTTTCGGGGTCAAAAGTAATGACGTGCTCCCCGCAAATTTCCAGTGTTTTTGTCAGATGGATCCGTTCAAATTTCGGATCGATGGTATTTACAGCAATGGTAACGGGATCTTCCCCCATTAATCCCAACAGAACAGCGATATCCGTTCCGTGTCCTTTACCTGTTTTAGCCAGGGATCCGTACAAATCCACATGAATTCGTTTGATTTCGCTGATTCCCGGATTGGTCTTATATAAATTGATGAATTGCTGTGCTGCTCTCCAGGGTCCCATTGTATGAGAGCTCGAAGGGCCTACACCGATCTTGAAAATATCAAAAACACTAATTTGTTCCATTGGGTGAGTTTACTGCGACAAGATTAAGCAAAGAAATTACTTGACAAGTCTCTGCAAAGGTAAGTTTTCAGTACGGAATTGTTAAGAATTCTGAGTTAAATAGCCCGAAATAAAACGTTTTTATTGGATTCTTAGAATTACCTCACAAAAACCCATTCGGAAGCTGAAGACTGTTTTTCGTCAAAAGAATACCCGTCTACATTATAGCTTTTCAGGTCTTCCGCGTTAGTTAATTCATTCTGAATGATGTAACGCGCCATAGCACCGCGGGCATGTTTTGCGAAAATCATAACAACTTTGTATTCGCCATTCTTGAATTCTTTAAAGACAGGTGTTACCACCGGATTTTTGACCTTCTTCCACAAAATAGCCTTGTTGTACTCGGCAGAAGCCAAATTGATGATCGCTTCTCCTTTTTCGGTTTCTTTCAACAAGGATTTAGTCAGTTTATCTCCCCAAAACTGGTACAAATTGGAAATTCCTTCCTTGATTTCCCAACGTGTTCCCATTTCCAGCCTGTAAGGATGGATCAGGTCCATGGGTTTCAGCAAACCATACATTCCGGATAAGATTCTCAGGTTTTTCTGAGCTTTTTCCAATTCTTTCTCTGAAAGCGACTCGGCATCCAATCCCTTATAAACTTCCCCTGTAAACAGGAAAGCTGCCGGCTTCACATCTTCGGTTGGTTCCGGCGACAAATGCCAGGATTTATTTCTGTTCATATTCAACTCGGCAATGTCTTTTGAAACATGCATCAATTCCATGATGTCTTTTGCTTTCAGCTTTTTCAGCTTTCCTACGAGTGATTTTGCCTCTTTGGAAAATGCGGGTTGTGTGAAATCAAATGCGGGAAATTGGCAATTTTCGTTGATCGACTTTGCAGGAGAAATGAGAATCTTCATAATTGATTTTGCTTTGCCCAAAAATACGTCGAAAAAATCAAACTGGTTTTCCGGAAAAAGAAGAATCGCCTCAATCCCTGGACCGAGGCGATTCTCACGCTATGAATAGTGTTTAGGTGTCTGCTATTTATTTCAGCAAGGTAACATGGCCGTCCAATTCTGTTTTTTTATCGTTCGATTTGTTCTTTACCTTGATTTTCCAGATGTAAGTGCCATCCAGCAATTTTTCATTGTGATAGGTTCCATCCCACCCTTCTTCATAGTTCAACGACTCGAAGATCAGTTCTCCCCATCTGTTGAAAATAGACAGGTGATAGCTGTTCACATCAAATCCGGAAGTCAGAACCGGTTTGAAAACATTGTTAAACTCATCTCCATCCGGTGAAAACGCATTCGGAACATAGTAAATCAGGTCTTCTCCTACGTGAACGGTTTTGAAAGTCGTATCAGTACAACCATCGCTGCTGATTGCCACCAGGTAAATGTCGTAATACGATGCTTCTTCATCCGGGAAGACATGTGTCGGGTTCTCAGCCGTACTGCCTAAACTTCCATCTGAGAAGTCCCAGGAATAAGTTGTTGCCCCATAAGAATTATTGAAGAAGTTCACAAAGGTATTGGATGTTTCCAATTCGGTCGGAGTCATTTCAAAATCAGCCACCGGATTCGGATATACACACAGGAATGCAGGTCTTGTATCCGTATTGGTACAACCTTCCGGGGTAGAAACAGTTAGAGTGACATCGTAACATCCAGGCTCCGTTAATTCCATGTCTACAGATCCGCAACCCGTATACGAATCGCCGTTGGATAAAGTCCACTGACAATCCACCAGGTTTCCGGTTGACTGGTTTGTAAGTGTTGTAATCAAAGGAGAACATCCTGCAACCTGCGTAGCTGAAAAGTCAACCTGCGGAATAGGGACAACCGTTACCTCGATCACGTCCGTGTTCTTACATCCGTTTGCGTCCGTGCCTTCTACCGTATAACTCAGCGTGGCTGTCGGAGAAAACGGAACACCGTCTATGACATTATTGTCCCAAACGTAAGTTACTGCACCCTGCCCGTTTAAAGTAACGGACTGTCCGTCACAAATCGGATAATCATTCCCTGCAACTACATTCGGCAAATCCCACACTCTCACCAGTACACTGTCATTAATCTGATTCGTACACATAGAAACCGAACTTTCCTGAACAGAGATCAATTCATAGGTAAAATCCCCCGGAGCATTGGTCGGAACCGAAATAGTAGATTGTCCCGAAACTGAAACCAGTGTCTGAGGCGCACCGCCATTGATGGAATAGGTAAATGTAAACGGTGAAACGCCATTTGTTCCCTGGAAAGTAACGATCGGCTGGTTTTCATTCAGGCACAAGCTTGTATCTCCCGCAATCGTAGCACTCGGAAGTGGATTCACACTGATTGTTGCCGTTCCGGCCTGGTTTGCAGAACAAGCCGTGGCAGAAGCATCCTGAACACTTACCAAACTGTAGACAAAGTTCCCCACCGTGGTAGAAGGTACGTTTATTACCGCATCATTCGAACCGTTCGGAGTTGTTATGGTTTGCGAAACACCATTCAGTGTATACGTAAAAGTATAAGGTCCCACAGTATTCCCTCCCGTAAAAGTTACCTGCGGCTGATTGGAGAACTGGCAGATTGTTGTAGTTCCTGCAATGGATGCAGTCGGGAGATCATTTACGGTAATGGCTACATTTCCCTGCTGCTGGTTCAAACAAGTCGTTGTGCTCGCATCTTCCACGCTGATCAAACTGTATTGATGCGTTCCTGCCACATTGGTAGGAATGGAAATGGTTGCAACTCCCGCCGCATTGGACGTAACTTGTAAAGGAGCTCCGTTATTATAGGAATAGGTAAATGTATAAGGTGCTGTTGCATTCGATCCGGTAAATGTAACTGTCGGCTGTGCGTCGTTGAGACAAACGGTCGTACTTCCTGAAATAGCCGCTGTCGGCATCGGATTTACCGTCAATACTCTGACATCGGTATTCGTACACCCAGCAGCACTTGTTCCTGTGGCCGTATAACTGGTCGAGCCTGCCGGTGGCGTTATGACTGTTCCGTTAGGAGTATTGGCTCCCCAAAAATAACTCACTGCATTTCCCGTAGCAACCATTGCCATTTGATCGCCTTCACAAACAGAAGCATCTGCACCCGCATCTACTGTTGGTAATGCGTGAACCGTTAACTGGGTGGTTGTAACTGCATAACAAGGTACACTCGGAGTAAATGAGACGGTATAAACCTGTGAAGTTGTGGTCGTACTGGATGACAAATCCAAAACCCCGGTATTTGCATTGATTGTAATGGTAGCAGGTGCCACACTGTAGGTTCCTGCCAAAGGAGTTGAAAGCGCCGGTGACGGATCTGCCGCATCCATACAATAATCCGTATCCGGATAAGTTAAGGTATATGGATTCGACGGATTTACAGTTATCAAAACCTGATCTGTTGCCGGACAACCGTTTACATCTGTTCCGTTTACGGTATAAGTGGTGGTGGTCGTCGGCGCAAACGGTGTTCCGTTAGTAACGCCATTATCCCAGACAAAATTAGTTCCTCCTGCTCCGTTTAGCGTCACATTCTGGCCTTCACAAATGGTTTGATCCGGTCCACCGTTAATGGAAGGAGTGAATACATTTACTGTAAATGGCAAAGACTGGCACAATAAAACTCCATTGTTGTCATACAATCCCGCTACAATCACTGTGTCACTATAAACAGGAATCGTAATGGTATTCGAAGACGGTGTGTTGGAGCCGGGAATGTCCCAACCGATATTTGTTGTCAGACATGGTCCCGCATTGATAAAAATATTATCCAGTCCCCAGTTATCACAACATCCTCCGGAGGAATTGGTCTGGATCCATCTGAACATCGTATTTGTTGTTGCTGCCGCTGCCGGAATAGGAATAGAAAATTGACTCCAGTTTGTATAGGCTGTTGCCCCGTTAATAGAAGCATTTCCCCCCGGATTCGTTCCAAGCTGGAAACCCCATGGACTGAAATAAACAAACTCGATCCAGGTTGCACCACCATCAATACTGTATTGAATGGAAACTCCTTCGTCCTGTTCATCCGGACCTTCACATGGAACTGCCCCACCCTGGACCGCGTACCTCATTTCAAAATCCAGTGTTCCTCCCGAACACACGTCAAAATTATCGGTCGTGATCTGGGGAGTTCCCGCTGCTGTAGAAGCCCAGAAATAGGGCGTATTGTCCAGAGAGTTCCCGCACAACACCCCGTAATTTGCTGTTCCGGAAGTAGACCAGCCCGCAGGCAATGCGTTGTTATTGAAGTTAAAAGACTGATTGGCCTGCGTTACCGTTCCGGTAGCAGTTAATGTGATCACGGCACCCGGACAAACGGTCAGCGGGGACGGATTGGTTATCGATACTTCGCATGTTTGAGCATACCCGGTAAGCACACCGAGTAAGCACATTATGAGTAATGTTGCTTTCATAGTAGTTCAGTAAATTTTAATAGTTTCTAAGTCGAATATTCTCGTTCAGGGGAGATTCCTGTTATTCGACTACCAGATTTTCAATGCGTAATTCCTGGAAGTTCCACGCTCCCGAAAAATTTGGATTACGTAAGTAGACTTTAGATTTGTCATCAGATCCGCAGGAAGCGGCATATACCTGATTTGGCGACAAACTAACATAGTAGAGGCTTTCGTCACTGCCATTGCATCCGGAACACCCTTCTGCAAATTCGGTTACGATATTAAATCCGACATGTAATGCATTACTTGTCAGGTTCTCAATTTTTAAAAAAGCAAATTGATAAGCTTGTTTTCCCGGTTCAACGTCACATAGGCCTTCCACGTAGGAAACTTTTAATTGTGGAGTGGTAATGAGCGAATGCTCCTCCTGTGAAAACGCTGTCGAACAAAAAAGAACGCATGCTGCCATACTTTTTGTCCATTTGAACAGATCCTTTTTCATAATCTAACAGTTAGTAGTCATTGGTCTATTTCAGTAGACTAATGGTTCGTTAATAGATGTGTGTTTTTTACAATAACCCGTCAACAGTAATTTTAGTCAAGTCATCTATTTTCAAGACTCCTTATACGACTAAACAGTCAGTCAATTTTTTCAAAACGCAACAGTCGATTACAATTCTACTAGTTTAGTCGAATATTAAGACTCCGAAGAGATAGTTCGATAATTTGAACTATTGTAGTTTCAGTTTGTTCGCCAGAGGAACTATAACAAATTTAAAAGAATTTAGCTCTTAAACAAGTAAATCGGGAATTATTATTCGAAAAACTTTAAGTAACGCGGGTATTATCGAAAAAAAACGAATGTTATGGAATTCAAAAACGTAGGGGCGGAAAATTTTCCGCCCCTACGTTTTATAAAAGATTATCCTGGTTATTTCCAGCCAAAATGTTTCTCAGCTTCATCAACGATCTGCCCCCCAATTGCCAGGGATGCTGTTGCTGCAGGAGACGGAGCATTCAATACGTGGATGGAATTTTCGTGGAATTCGAAACGGAAATCATCGCGGGTATCACCATCTTCTGCCAATAGTAAAGCCCTCACTCCTGCTCTTCCCGGATGAATATCTTCCATGGTGAGCGTAGGAATAATCCGTTGCAGCGTTTTCAGGAACAAACGTTTGGAGAACGCACGGCGGTATTCATCGATTCCGAATTTCATGTTATTGAAAAACAATTTCCAGGTTCCTTTATAAGTCAATGCATCTACTGTATCTTTCAGCGAGAAGTCTGTTTTTCCATAACCTTCGCGTTTAAAGGTAAACACAGCATTCGGACCGCATTCGATCTCTCCGTTGGTCATTCTTGTGAAATGAACCCCAAGGAACGGGAAATCCGGGTTTGGAACCGGGTAAATCAGGTTTTTCACCTTGTGTTTGGCTTCTTCGGTCAATTCGTAATAATCTCCCCGGAAACCAACCACTTTTTCTTTGAGCTTCACCCCGTCTTTTTTCGCTAAACGATCAGCCTGCAAACCTCCGCAGAAAACCAGGTATTTCGCTTCAATATTCCCTTTATTGGTAGCAATGATGGTCTTTTCAGCTGAGCGCTCAATCCCGGTCACTTCGTGGTTCAGTTTCATCGCACTCTTCGGCTGCATGGAAAGGGCAATTTCCGCCATTTTTTCTGTCGCTCCGCGGAAATCAATAATTCCCGTACACGGAACCCAGATACCACCGATGCTTTCCACGTAAGGTTCGATTTCTTTTACACGCTTCGCATCGATCATTTCAATTCCCTCCGTATTGTTTGCCAATCCGTTTTGAAAAATCTTTTCCATGTTCGGCAATTCAGACTGATCGACCGCCACAACCACTTTTCCGCAAACATCGTGTGCAATGTGGTGCTCTTTGGCAAAAGCAACCAGTTCATGTCGGCCCGAAACGCAATTCTTCGCTTTCAGCGATCCCGGCTTATAGTACAATCCACTGTGAATTACCCCGGAATTGTTTCCCGTTTGATGATCTGCCAGATGTGGCTCTTTCTCAATCAAAACAATCGCTAAATCCGGGTAGCGCTTCTGCATTTTATAAAATGTCGCTGCGCCTACTATTCCACCACCGATAATTGCTACGTCGTATGCCATGAATGTGTAAATTTTCTGCAAATGTACTAGAAAAAGCAATAGTATATAATGACTACATTTGAACAGCTTCACAAAAACGGAAACTAAGGGAAGGATGCAAAAAGAAAAAATTCACTTCGAAAACCTGGATGGATTGCGGTTCATCGGTGCTTTCATGGTGTTTTTGTTCCATACTTTTACCATAAACCGGGAAGTATGGGGCGATTTTTTCGAGTCCGCTCCTTTTTTGTGGGTGCGAAAGCTGACTTCCATCGGGCATTATGGGGTCAATTTATTCTTTGTCCTTAGCGGTTTTTTGATCACTTATCTGCTGTTGAAAGAATTGAAGGAACGGGGAAAAATCCATGTCGGGTTCTTTTTGGTGAGGCGTATCCTGCGACTTTGGCCACTTTACTTCGTCATTGTTTTATTCGGATTTTTCATTTTCCCGCATCTTCCGTTTGGGATACAAACCGTGCACGAATTCTGGCGATACGGTTTATTCCTGTCAAATTTCGACGAACTGATCAACGGCAGCAGGGATTCCATCAACTTTCTCTCAGCCACCTGGAGCGTAAGCATTGAAGAACAGTTTTACATCGGCGGGGCATTGGTGATCGGATTTTTTCAATGGAAGACGATCCGTTCTTTCCGGATTTTCTTTTTAACGGTAATAAGCGGGTCTTTCGCTTTCAGGTTCTATCATGCCGCAGATCCGAACCTTCTCTACTACCATACGCTGAGTGTTATTTCAGATATGGCGATCGGAGGTCTGCTGGCAACACTGGTCTTTGAAAATCCATCCATTCAGTGGGTCGAAAACTTGAAAAAGTGGCAGATCGGTGTGATTTACCTGGTAGGAACCAGCTTTCTGTTTGCTTCCCATAAAGTACTTCCGGGAAGACTGATTTCACTGGAAAGAATCATCTCCGGCGTGTTCTTCGTCTTTGTCCTTCTCGAACAATTGAAAGCAAAACATTCTTTCTTCAAGGCCGACCGGATTCCCTGGTTTCAGCAGGCCGGAAAACTCACTTACGGATTTTACCTCTTCCACTGCCTGTTGATCTTCTACCTCTGTAAAACATTCGAATTCCTGAACTGGACACAGCAAGCCGGGTATTTTATTCTTTATTTCGTACTGCTGCTTTTTTCGAATAGTTTGCTATCTATCCTTTCCTACCGCTATTTCGAAAAACCCATTTTGAAACTTAAACGTTATTTCAGAGCATGATTGCTATTGACCACATACAACCTGAAGACAACGCCGCAATTGCGCAGTTGATTCGTGAAGTGCTGACAGAATTCGGAGCCAACAAACCCGGAACGGTTTTTACGGATCCGACAACAGACCATTTGTTCGAACTCTTCCGTGCAGCGCATTCACAGTATTTCATTGCTAAAGAAAACGGGATTGTTGTAGGTGGTTGTGGAATTTACCCGACAACCGGCTTACCCGAAGGATGCATTGAGTTGGTCAAACTTTATGTGGCTAAAAGTCATCGCAGTGCCGGTTTGGGAAAACAACTCATGGAAAAATCCATTGCAGCGGCCATTTCCGAAGGTTTTGGAGAAATTTACCTGGAAACGCTTCCGGAATTGCATATCGCAGTAGGCTTATACGAACATCTGGGATTTGAGTACCTGGATCGTCCGTATGGAGATTCCGGGCATTTTGCCTGTGATTTGTGGATGAGCAAAAAAGTTTAAATGTTGAATTGTTCAAACGTTCAAAACAGATTTTAGTTTAACCCTTTTGAACCCTTTGAACCTTTGAACTTTTTGAACATTTTGAACCTTTGAACTTTTTGAACATTTTGAACCTTTGAACATTTTTGACTTCTCTACTCCCCGAAAACAACAAAACCCAGACATGACATCCGGGTTTCATTCGTTATTGATCATTAAATCTTATTGCAAACCGTTTAACTCTTCGATGAAGTAAACACCTTTATCTTCCATCATTTGACGAATAGCAGGGAAATCTTTTTTCGTTTTAGCTTCGTGGATCTTCGTCAAAACGTCATCTCCAAAACTCAATGCTTCTTCAATCAGTTTATCCGTAGCTTCTGTTTTAGATTCGTTATACAATTGGATTGAAAAACACTCATCCAAAACGTCGATGATCATCCCGTTCAATTGTTTCTTGATTACTCTCTTATTTGCCATATTGATACTATTTTCGACAAATTTAAGGAATATTCAGGGACTATTCGTTAATTTCTGTTGCCACGACATTTGTTTGACAAATCACCCACTAAAAAATCCGTAAATTTGTGGCGTGAATTACGCAATTGTAGATATCGAAACAACCGGTGGGTCAACTAAATCTTCCAAGATTACGGAAATCGCTATATACAAGCACGATGGAACCCAGATCATCGACTCATTTGCTACGCTGGTGAATCCCGAAATGCCTATCCCTGAGTTTATCTCCAGGTTGACCGGAATTCACGATAAAATGGTGGAAGATGCACCTAAATTCTATGAAATTGCCAAACAGATCATTGAATTTACAGAAGGGTGTATTTTCGTAGCTCACAATGTGGGTTTTGATTACGGGATTATCCGCCACGAATTCAAACTGCTGGGATACGATTACCGCAAAGCGCATTTGTGCACGGTAAGAGCTGCACGCTATGTCATCCCGAACCACGAATCTTACAGCCTGGGTAAACTGACCAAAGCTTTGGGAATTAATCTGGTAGACCGGCACCGCGCCAAAGGCGATGCAGAAGCTACCGCACATTTGTTTACACTCTTGCATCAAACGGATTCAAAAGGCCTGCAGACATTTATACAGGAAGAAGTTAATCCGAAGATTTTGCATCCGAACCTGGATCTTGATGTACTGGAAGAAATTCCGAATAAACCAGGAGTTTACAAGTTCTACAACGATGCAAACCAACTAATCTACATCGGTAAAAGCAAGCACATCCGCAAACGGATCGAACAGCATTTGAAGAATTCCAAAACACTCAAAGGTTCGGTTATGCGCCAGGAAATTGCACGGATCGAATTCGAACTGACCGGCTCCGAACTGATTGCTTTGCTGTTCGAATCGGAACTGATCAAAGTACACAAACCTGTTTACAACCGGGCACTTCGAAAAAGCACTTTTGCTTACGGATTATTTGATTACCAGGATCAGGCCGGATACCTGCAGCTTTATGTAGATAAGATCAGTAAAACATCCAGCGCGCCGATTACGACATTTACCACGAAACGCGAAGCCAATGAATACATTTTTGGCCTGGTTGAAAAACACCAGCTTTGCCAGAAACTGTGCAGCATTGAAAAAAGCAACGGAAGCTGTTTCGGCTACCAGGTACGCAAATGCCACGGAGCATGTGTGGGAACCGAACATCCGGAATCATACAACCAACGTGTAAGCGAACTGATCAATTTGCTGACTTTTGACGACGATAATTTCTTTATTGTGGAAAATGGCCGCGACAAACGCGAAAAGAGCGTAATATGGATCGAAAACGGCTCTTACCGCGGATTTGGATTTGTTCCGTATTATACGATGAAACAAGCTCACCGGCATTGGCTGCGCTTTATCGAACTTCACCCGGAAGATAAAGATGCGCGGACCATTTTGCGCTACTACCTGCGCAAGAACAGTGAAACACTGAAAATCCCTTACGGAGGATAAGAGACAGAGCGGGAATTGGGAACGAGAATGATGTATGATCCTCGTACCTGGTCAGTTTTCAAACAAATTAGAAGTCTTCTTCATTCTCACTCTCATTCTGAGTTAGTCTTTTCTCTGAATTAATATGTTCCCCACAAGCAGCGCGAGAACCAATGAAACGATCACTATCATAGCGTGTTTTTTTACAAGTTAAATTGTTCAAAAGGTTCCACAGTTCCAAAGTTTTAACTTTATTGAACGCTTGAACTCATTGAACCTTTTCCATTTTGATTGAACTCTCTTCAAAAGGTTGTAAAAAAGAGCATAAAAAAAGCGGCCGATCTATTGACCGGCCGCTTTCAACTATCTAAGTATGATTATTTCTTACTCTTGATCTTGAATGACTTCGTGAAGTCAACAAGGATCGGTGTAGCAACACACAGGGAAGAATAGGTTCCGATTACAACACCTACCAATAGTGCGAACAGGAATCCTTTGATTGCAGGTCCACCGAAAATGAACATGATCAGCAATACCACGAACAAGATCATGGATGTATTGAATGTACGGCTTAGCGTTCTGTTCAATGCTTCGTTGATTACTTCTTTCGCTTCGTGCTGGTTCTTGTCAAAGTTCAGGCTTTCACGGATACGGTCGAATACGATCACCGTATCGTTCATCGAGTAACCGATTACCGTAAGGATCGCTGCAATGAACGCTTGGTTCACATCCAGGCTGAATGGCAGGATACCATGCAGTAAAGAGAACACCGAAAGAACGAACAATACGTCGTGCGCCAATCCTAAGATCGCACCCAATGAGTACTGCCACTGACCGAAACGGATAAAGATGTATGCAAAGATCGCGATCAAAGCCAATGTAATGGAAAGTGTTGCAGAAGACCACATTTCTTCCGAAACGGAAGCAGAGATCGAGCGTGTATCCGTTACCTGGATTTCTCCGGATTTATCCTTGATACTTGCAAACCCGTCTTTCATTTTATCTTCTACTTTGGAAGTTGCAGATGCGTCAGCCAACAAATAGTTGGTAGTGATTTCTACGTTGTAAGCGTTGGATTTTGTTTTGATCTCTACGTTGGATTTCTCTCCGTTCGCTTCGATGAATACCGATTCCATTGCTTTTCTTACCGTTTCGATGTCTGCAGGTTTCTCCATTTTCACACCGAATGTTCTACCACCCGTAAACTCAACACTTTGTTTCAAACCTCTTGTTGCGAAAGCAGCGATACCAAGGACTGTAACGGTGATTGAGAAGATGTAGAAGTACTTTCTCTTACCAATCCAGTCGAAATGGAAGTTCGAGAACATGTTGTGTGTATACTTCGTACTGAAAGTCACTTTTCTTCCTTTTTCCAAAGAAGAAGTAATGATCAATTTAGAAATAATGATCGCTGAGAACACCGATGTGAAGATACCCACGATCAATGTTGTTGCGAAAGATTCGATCTCCCCTGTTCCGAAGATTTTCAAAATCATTGCTACCAACAAGTGCGTTACGTTCGCATCGATGATAGAAGGCAATGCTTTGATGAAACCGATATTCACCGCTTCTTCGGAAGATTTTCCGGCAGCATTTTCTTCTTTAATACGTTCGAAAATCAAAATGTTTGCATCGACCGCCGTACCGATTGTCAATACGATACCTGCAATACCTGCCAATGTCAATACTGCTCCGAAAGAAGCCAAACAACCGAAGATCAATACTACGTTCACTGCCAAAGCGATGTTTGCAACCAAACCTCCTTTTCCGTAGTAGAAGTACATATAAATGAATACTGCCAGGAATGCGAAAGCAAATGAAATCAATCCCGCTTCAGAGTTTTCTTTACCGATTGTCGGTCCTACTTTTGTTTGCTGCTTGATCACACAAGGTGCTGGAAGTGAACCACCGTTCAACAACCCGGAAAGGTCATCTGCTTCAGCAATGGTAAAGTTTCCGGAAATCTCTGTGCTTCCTCCTTTGATTGCTTCGTTTACTACCGGTGCGGAATAAACCACGTTATCCATCGTAATTGCTACGGAACGTCCAACGTTTCTTTCTGTCATCTGAGCCCATTTCTGAGTTCCGTCGATGGACATGGTTACGCTTACCGTAGTTTGTAAGTTTTGCTGGTTGAATGAACGAACGGCAGATTTTACATCTTCACCTCCGACCATTGCTTTTCCTCCTTCCGGAATTCTTACAGCATATAATACGTATCCTTTTTTACCGTCACCGATATCTTCCAGGTTAGCAGACCACATGAATTTCAAATCCTGAGGGAACAGGCTGATTACATCGGAACGCTTCAAAATTTCGTCTACTTCATCTCTGTTTTCTGCATCCGCAGTACCCAATCCCATTCCAGGCTCCACTTTCAAATAGTCGAACAATGGTTTTTTAGCACCAGCCATAGGCTTGGAAGAAAGAGAAAGTGATTTTGCAGGTTTCACAACAGCTTTAGCCGTATCTGTTCCTGTTGAATCAGCAGTATTTGTTGTTGCAGTGTCAGCTTCCGTTTTCTTGATCTCAGGACTTCTTGAAACAACGTTCGCATTGGATAATCCAACCTGGATTCCCTGGTCTGCCAATACGTAAGTCTCATAAAACTCAAGGTTTGCAGTTGATTGCAATTTCTTGGCAACTGTTGCCTCATCCTGAACTCCCGGAAGTTCGATATACAAACGGTTCTTACGGGACTCTTTCTGGATATTCGGCTGCGCAACACCAAACTGGTTGATACGCTTGCTCATAATCTGCTCAACTCCGTCCATCGAACTTGCAATCTTATCATGGAAATAAGAAGCAACTTCTGAATTTGTAGAGTTGTAAGACAATTCTTTTACTTCACTGATATTTAATTGGCGAACCAATTTGTCTGATCCGTTCTTCTTTTCAAAAGCATCTACAAACAAATCGATGAAATCTCCTCCTTTAGTGGTGTGGATTCTGTAAGCTTCGTCAAATGGTGCTGAGAATTTCAAATCTCTTGCATTGCGTGCATAGGATTTAACAAACGCAGGAACATCGATTTCCATCGTTACACTCATACCACCTACAAGGTCCAAACCGAACGCTAGTGAACGTGCTTTTACATCCTTGAATTTTGATCCGATAACAGGATAAACAGCTTTCTCTGCTTTCTCCGTCAATACCTGGTTGATCATTGCTGCCTTCGCAAGTTCAAACGCCTCTGGCTTGTTGAAATCGATGATAGTTCCATTAGACAAAGCAACTTTATTGCTGTCAGTAGCAGCAGCCTTTGTTTTTAACTCTTCGACCAGACCCAGTGCCTCACGTTCAGCATCGTTTTCAACGCCGATTGCTACCCAAGTAAATGATAATTGATACACACATACTCCGGTAAGCAAAATCGTTAAAAACCAGAAAAATCCTTTATTACGCATTTTGATTGATTGTATTTTTTAAGCCCGCAAATATATCATTTACGACTATCAATGTCAACTTATGTGTAAAACCTTTTAAAAAAAAAGCACACAAGACTATTCAACCCTTTTGATATCAGGATTTTAGCGCGGTAAAATTGGTTGATTTGGAAAGAACCGTCTACTTCCTGAAAAATAATTCAGGAAATGCCTCTTGCGGTTTTTGTTTCAGCAGGGCAACTTTCAGGAAGGATTTCAGGAATCCCATCCCATATCCGTAAAACTGGATCACACAAGCAATTACAGCAAGCGCACCTATTCTAATACTTCCTGTTTTTAGAACTCCGGAAACAAAAAGAACTCCGAAATACAACGGGTAAAGCAGCAGGAAAAATGGTGTTACGAATAGTCCTAAAATGAGCGAAGCAACAAATCCTAAGCAGAATAAGGTCGGGAACCAAAACGTGATTTTTTTGTATGCCGGATACCAGGAATCCAAGATTGGTCTCGCTTTTCCGAATTTATTGACCTGTTTGTAAAATTTCGACCAGTCAATTCTTCTTTTGTGGTAAACATAGGAATCTTTAAACAGCTTGCTTTCAAAACCCATTTCCCACAAACGAATGGAAAGGTCCGGATCTTCTCCCGGGTGAATATTCCCAAATCCTCCTGAAGCTTCGAAAGCTTTTTTGGAAAGCCCCATGTTAAAGCTCCGGGGCTGGAATCGCCCTATTTTTTCAGATCCACCGCGAATACCGCCTGTGGTGAGGAAAGAGGTCATTGTAAAATTAATCGCTTTCTGAACATCCGAAAAAGAATCCAGCGCATTGTCCGGTCCGCCGAAGCAATCTACATATGTTTTTTCCAAACCCGCAGCAACTGAACTCAGATAATCGGGCGGTAAAATACAGTCGGAATCCAAAATCAGGAAATAATCTCCTTTTGCAGCCCGCATTCCATAATTCCGGGAGTCACCCGGCCCTGAATTCGGTTTATTGTAATAGGATATGGATAATCTGTCCTGATATGATTCAATAATATCGCCGCAAGGAATAGTAGAACCATCCTCCACTACAACCACCTCGAAATCTTCCGGATAGGTTTGCTCGGTCAAGCTTTTTAGCAGCTCATCTATTTCATCTGGCCTGTTGTAAACGGGAATAATAAATGAAAAATACATGGATTCCTTTTCGGCAAAGTTAAAATTTCAGCACACATGCAATTAAAAACCAGCGTAAATGTTGCTTACAATACGGGTCATTCTTCTCCGTAGGATATCAGGCGCATCTCCAGTAAGTGTCCTTTTTTCACATTGTTGGGATTGCCGTTGTTGATGATAAAATCGCGGAAGTATTTGTGTACCAACCCTACTCCACGGGCGTAAACTTCGTATTTGCGGCGTGAATCAATGTAGGATGAAAAATCTTCCTGCTCCACGGTTACGGTTGAAGCATAGGTATTTCCTCCCAAAGAATAAGACTGATGAATACTTGAATAATAGCATTCCAAAGGTTCCAGCGTATTGTAAGCATTCATATTCCATTCGTCGTCTTCACTCGGTGCAAAAACCAGTTTGATAACGCGGTTATTTTCTTCTACCAATTCTGCTTTTCCATCGTATTTGATCGCTGTCCAGACATCGTGTATGGTCCAGGGACCGTTTGCATTCGCACTGTAATAACGCTCAAACTGCTTTGCCTGACGGCCTGAATTATCGGTAATGGTATCGCCGACAAGCGTTTTGATAAAATAATCGAAGGTGTCTCTTACATTTACTTGCTGATCAACGATCACTTCATGAACGGAATAGATGTTGTAATGGCCTTGTTTGAGGGGATAATAATCGTAATACATGCTGAACTCATCGGTTTTCTTGCACGAATTGGCTGCAAGAAAAACAATCAGGCATGAAAAAACGATTGCTATGGTTCCGATTTTTTGAATCACGGACGGAAATTACAAAAAAAAGCGGATTCAATTCGAACGAATTGATCAAAAGAAAGATCCGGACGAAGAATTAACCGTTCGGATTGATTCCTTTTGCCTTACACTGCTTCAGATAAGAGTCAAGTTCCTTACCCTCAATCCGTTTCCCGTAACGGTAATACTGTTTCCCGGTTTCTTTCCCGGTTTGGTCGTGCGCAGATTGCCAGCCATGCTGAATTCCTCCTTTAAAGCGTTCCGTGATCATCACTTTTCCGTTCGGGTGATTGGTAATTGCTATTCCCTCTTTCTTCCCGTTGACATACGTCACTTTGCTCTTAATAATTCCGGTGTCGAAGTATTCGATCACATCACCGTGGATCACTCCCATTTTATAAGGAGTTACCTTAGCAGGTAGAATACGCTTGTCACTCGGATCTTCCATTACATAATAAATCGTCTGGTTCCCGTTCAGTTTTCCATTTGAATACGTTTCTTTCGTGCTTAATTTCCCCGAAGGTCCGTAATATTCCCAAATGCTGTCTTTTTCCTGGTTTTTGAAAATTCCCTTCGCCATCAAAACACCGTTCTCGTGGTACATGACCGAAGTAGAACGTCCTGTTTTTTCATCATGTACGACAATGGCTTTTTTCTTGGTAGACGCATAATAATAATAGAATGTTCCTACGGGCTTATCGTCTTTAAACTGGCCCTTATATTCAAAAGCACGCGATTTGGGATAAGTTTTCTGCCAGGGGCCCTGTTTTCTTCCCTGTGTATCTTTTTGATTAACAGTCTGGCCCCAGCTCAAGGGAGCAATAAAACACAATGCGGTAAAAAGAATTCTAAATCTCATCGGTCATTAAGTTTATAAATGATTCCAGCGAATCACAAGTTAAATCAGCTGCTGGATGTTCCTCAGCACCTGTGTGCCTGATGAACACCGTTTTCATTCCAAGTTTCCTGCCAAATTCAATGTCTGAGTCTGAATCGCCCACCATGATCGATTTCCGGAAATCAACTGCCGGAAATTCCGATTGGGCTAAAAGCGCCATTCCTGAATTCGGTTTTCTCAAAGTTGAATTTTCTGAAGCTAAATTCGGGGCAAAATAATACTGATCTATGTGTCCGTTTTCAACTTCGAGTAATTCACTACAATAACTGTGAATCTCCGAAAGGTTACGCTCGGTCATGACTCCCTTTCCGATTCCCTGCTGATTGGTTACTACGAAAACGTGTGAAAAAAGGGTGTTTGCTTTGGAAACAGCCCTGGCAACCCCCGGAAGCAATTCGAATTCTTCCCGGGTTTTGACATAATCACCCATCAGCCTTACATTGATTACGCCGTCACGGTCCAGGAAAAGTGTCCAGGAGCGGTCAACATGCCAGTTTTTCATGAAATATCAGATTTCAGTTTCTACCAGGTAATGATTTCGGGTGGAAGAATTACGGCCTATCAACTCCGCAAGGAATCCTGCCAAAAAGAATTGAACTCCCATGATCATCGCTGTAAGCCCCACGAAGAATTCCGTGCGTTCCGCCAGCTTAATGGCCGTTGAATGCACAAACAACTTATCAATGGCCAGGTAAGCCGCAATTCCAAAACCGACAATGAACAATAAAGATCCCATTGCGCCGAAAAAATGCATCGGTTTCTTCCCGAATTTCCCCATAAAGACAACGGTCATCAAATCCAGCGGACCGTTCAGGAAACGGTTCAGCCCGAATTTAGTGGTTCCGTATTTACGTGCCTGGTGAATCACCACCTTCTCACCTATTTTATTGAATCCGGCAAACTTCGCCAGCGGCGGAATATACCGGTGCATATCGCCGTATAGTTCGATACTTTTTACCACCGCATTTTTATAGGCTTTCAGTCCGCAATTGAAATCGTGTAAATGAATCCCGGTCATCCTGCGCGCCGCCCAGTTGTAAAGTTTCGTAGGAACGGTTTTCGTAACCGGGTCGTAACGTTTTTTCTTCCATCCGGAAACCACGTCGTAATCTTCTTCGGTAATCATCCGGTGCAATTCCGGCAGTTCATCGGGAGAATCCTGCAAATCTGCATCCATGGTAACCACCACTTTTCCCAACGCAGCCTGAAAACCGGTATGCAGTGCGGCTGATTTTCCATAATTGCGCTGGAATTTTATTCCCCGGACATTCGAATCGATTAACTTCAACGATTCAATAACTTTCCAGGAACCATCCTTACTTCCGTCGTCCACAAAGATGACTTCGTAAGTAAGCTTATGATCGTTCAATACCCGCTTGATCCAGGCATGCAGTTCCGGTAAAGACTCTACTTCATTGAATAAAGGAACGACTATTGAGATTTCAAGTTGATTTTCCAACGCTTTTAAACTTTTGAACAAAAATAAGAAAAATCTTTGCTTTTGAATGATCAGGGCCAATCCAGGATTAGTGCGGAAATAATTTAGGATCATTGGTCGCAGACAATCGCTCTCTCAAAGACTCCGGACACGGTAGATCTACAGAAAGAAGATTGCGGCAAGGATAAAGATCACGATGATTGCAATGTATTGCCATACATCCACAAAATAAGGATAGAGTTTTTTGTAAGTTCTTTTGATTTTAGACATCCCGGCAATTTTTGGCTAAATTACTATTTATCGCGCTCATCTCATCCGAATGAGAGATGTCATTTTGTCGGTTTGAAATTCTTTAAACTGTCTTTTTGTCTTAAAAAGAGCTCAAAACGGGTTTTGGTTCGCGATTTGACTGAAAGAAATCAAAATTACAAAAAATGGATAGCAACCAATTTACAATAAAAACACAGGAAGTCATTCAGGCAGCTCAGGAGTATGCTCAAACAGAAGGGCATCAGGCTATCGAAAATGCTCACCTGCTGAAAGGGATTTTTCTGAAAGATGCAGATGTGGTTCCTTACTTATTGAAACAATCACAGGTAAACCCGAAAACAATAGAGCTTGCTTTGGACCGGATCCTTGAAAGCCAGAGCAAAGTTTCCGGCGGACAGATCTATCTTTCCCCGAAAGCACAGGAAACACTGCAGCAAGCTTTAAAAACCGCTAAAGAGAACGGCGACGAATATGCAACGGTAGAAATGCTGTTCCTGGCTTTGATCGATTCAAAAGACCAGATCGGGCAATTACTGCGTGATGCGAAACTCGACAAGAAAAAGGTTATAAAAGATATTATGGAATTAAGAAACGGAGAGAAAATTACTTCCAACCAACAGGAAGGAACTTACAAATCGTTGGAAAAATATGCCAAGAACCTCAACGAATTGGCCCGGGAAGGGAAATTAGATCCTGTGATCGGTCGTGATGACGAAATTCGTCGGGTACTTCAGATCCTTACACGAAGAACAAAAAACAACCCGATCCTGATCGGTGAACCCGGAGTTGGTAAAACA
Source organism: Fluviicola sp. (assembly GCF_039596395.1). NCBI lineage: Bacteria > Pseudomonadati > Bacteroidota > Flavobacteriia > Flavobacteriales > Crocinitomicaceae > Fluviicola > Fluviicola sp. The sequence continues at coordinate 970,696 of NZ_JBCNJT010000001.1, read as the reverse complement.
GCCATTGCCGAAGGAATTGCGCATCGGATTATCGACGGCGACGTTCCGGAAAACCTGAAGTCCAAAATAGTTTACAGTCTGGACATGGGTGCTTTGGTTGCCGGGGCAAAATACAAAGGTGAATTCGAAGAGCGCTTGAAATCGGTGGTGAAAGAAGTAACCAGCGCCGACGGTGAGATCATCCTGTTCATTGATGAAATCCACACACTAGTCGGAGCCGGTGGCGGTGAAGGTGCAATGGACGCAGCAAATATCTTAAAACCAGCATTGGCAAGAGGTGAACTCAGAGCAGTCGGAGCAACCACTTTGAATGAATACCAGAAATATTTCGAAAAAGACAAAGCATTGGTGCGCCGCTTCCAGCCGGTTTTGGTAGACGAACCGGATACCGAAGATGCAATTTCGATCTTGCGGGGTATCAAGGACAAATACGAAAATCACCACAAAGTGCTGATCAAGGATGCGGCAATCATTGCGGCAGTTGAATTGTCTCAAAGATACATTACCGAACGCCATTTGCCGGATAAAGCAATCGACTTGATTGACGAGGCTGCTTCCAAATTGCGCATGGAAATCAACTCCAAACCGGAAGAACTGGACGAACTGGAGCGACGTATCATGCAGCTGGAAATCGAGCGCGAAGCCATCAAGCGTGAAAACGACACCAAAAAACTGGAAGTCCTGGGTAAAGAACTGGCTTCCCTGGAAGAACAACGCAATGCTTTCAACGCCAAATGGCAGGCTGAAAAAGACATCGTGGAAGGTGTTCAGAAAACGAAGGAAATGATCGAAAACCTGAAACTGGAAGCCGATCAGGCCGAACGTTCGGGAGATTATGGAAAAGTTGCTGAAATCCGCTATGGACGAATCAAAGAAGCCGAAATCCAGCTGGAAGAAGGCAAGAAGAAACTGATCGAATTACAGGCAAATTCCAAGTTGATCAAGGAAGAAGTTGATGCACAGGAAATCGCGGACGTGGTTTCAAAATGGACCGGTATCCCGGTTTCGAAAATGGTCGAAAGCGAAGTTTCCAAATTACTTCGCCTGGAAGACGAACTCGGAAAACGGGTTGTTGGCCAGGAAGAAGCAATCGAAGCACTTTCGGATGCCGTAAGACGAAGCAGGGCCGGACTACAGGATATGCGCAAACCGATCGGTTCGTTCATCTTCTTAGGTCCTACCGGAGTCGGTAAAACAGAATTGGCAAAAGCATTGGCAGACTTCCTGTTCAACGATGAAAATGCCATGACGCGTATCGACATGTCGGAATACCAGGAAAAACACAGCGTAAGCCGCTTGGTCGGAGCGCCTCCGGGATACGTAGGATACGATGAAGGCGGACAATTGACAGAAGCCGTTCGAAGAAGACCTTATTCCATCGTGTTATTGGACGAGATCGAAAAAGCACACCCGGATGTATTCAATATCCTGCTGCAGGTACTGGACGACGGGCGCTTAACAGATAACAAAGGAAGAACGGTAAATTTCAAGAACACGATCATCATCATGACTTCCAACATGGGATCTCATTTGATCCAGGAAAGCTTCGAAGGCGTGAAGGAAGAAAACCTGCACGACGCAATGGAAAAAGCAAAATTCAAAGTATTGGAATTGCTGAAACAAACCATTCGTCCGGAATTCCTGAACCGTATCGATGAAACGATCATCTTTACACCGCTCAACAAGCGATATGTCAGACAAATCGTTCAGTTGCAATTGGACCAATTGAAAAGTATGTTGCTTGAAAAAGGAATTAAAATGCACATGACCGAAGAAGCAAAAGCACATTTGGTCGAAGCAGGATACGATCCGCATTTCGGAGCAAGGCCGGTGAAACGCGTCATCCAAAAGCAGGTGCTCAACGAATTGTCGAAAGCATTACTGGCTGGAACACTGGATACCTCACTGACAGTTGTGATGGATATCTTCGACGGCAAAATAGTATTCAGAAAACCGATTTCCCAGGAAGAGGAAATCGATGCAACTAACGGATAAGAACTTTTTTTCATAGAGTAGTTTAGTTTTAGGTAGATAGCAGGGCCGCGATTAATCGCGGCCCTGCTTTTTTTGACACTAATTTCCACCCTTACCTTTGTTTTTCAACTATTTTTGCTCCTCAATCCAACAACAATGAAACGCAAACGCAACTGGTCCAAAATCATCAAACGAACTTTAATGATCAGCTTACTTTTGGGACTTTTTTGGTTCTTCGGGGCCAATTGGGCCATCGAATCCAATGCAGAAGGAAAAGTATTCGACCGGGTAAGTGAATGCCCGGAAGTGAAAGTTGCCCTGGTACTTGGTACTTCCCGCACGAACCGGTATGGTAACGACAACCTGTACTTCTCTTACCGGATAAAAGCCGCAGTAGAATTATACCGCGCCGGGAAAGTCAAATACATCCTGGTTAGTGGCGACAACAGCATTCAAACCTACGACGAACCTACCGACATGAAAAACGCACTCGTAGCAGCAGGAATTCCCGCAAATCACATTTTCCTGGATTACGCCGGTTTTCGAACACTGGATTCCATGGAACGAGCCCTGAAAGTATTCGGTCAGAAAGAAGTGATTGTAATTTCACAACGCTTCCACAACGAACGCGCCATTTACCTGGGAGAGCATTTCGGGATGACTGTTTATGGCTACAATGCAAAGGATGTCGCTAAAATGGGAGGTTTTAAAACGAAAGTCCGCGAACGCTTTGCCCGCATGAAAGTCTTTTGGGATATTCTATTCGGCGTGGATTCCAAATTCCTGGGCCAGCCGGTAAAAATCGGATAAAACAGTAGGGACGTAAAATTTTACGCCCCTACTGTTTTTATATTATCTTCCTATTACCGACAAAACCTGTATCAAATCTTCCGGTTTGTTCGTTCCGATCAGGAGTTTTCTGCCGTCTTTAAAAACCAGTTGCAAGCCCATTCTCCCGGAAACATTAAAAGCCCTTCCCTTGCCCATTAAACTGTAGCGTATTCCCCAACCACCATATTCGGCTAAAGGAGCATACTCCCGTACGTACATCTGGTCGATGTCTTCCCACTTGTAATTGCGGAACTTCAGTTGGATCGGGTAAAAACGTACCGCAATGCCGGTATCCGTAATGCGCGTTTCCAGTTTCATGATGAAAAACAACAGGGAAAGTACTAGCATAAACAGGAAACTGATCAGCAGCATGGCATTTTGCACGATATTGTTTCCAAAGGGTGTCCCGAACAAAACCTGGGTCACGATGAAAAAGCCCATTACTCCTTTAATTCCTGCAAAAAGAAACCACAACCACCACTGTCTGAATTTCTGCGTTTCCGAAAACCGTTGATAATCCTTCATACTTCTGCTCTTTTAGATTTAACTAATATTTCCAACAACCATTGTCCCGTTCTGCCTGTTAAAGCACCCGAAACGATTCCACACACATCAACTATCAAAAGGTTCAAACCTGATGACGCTATTTTCAAACAAGAACTAGATTAGTACTACCTGCCGGTAAAAGCGGTTTCATTTAGTAAAGTGAATAGCATCAAGTGAGTCATTTAGTGTTAACTCAAATATAACATTATTTGGATTAATTCTATCTTAAATTTGACTCAATATCGGAAATTTACTGTCATTAACCCCGTCTGTCACAGGCAACCTGGTGAATCACTTCTCATTATGAAAATTATATACATTTTAAAAATACTCTTTGTACTATGTGTTTTTAACGGATATACACAAAAAGACCGGTATAATTCCATAGATACCGTGATTGAGTACACCGATGGTATCACAAAAGAAATACACCTCAACTTTACGGGTAAAACGCAAGGCATTTACTGGAATACACTACCGAAAAATCACCAATTGAATACTTTAAAAATTTTTGCAACAAACAATACAAGCAAACAAATTAAGGTGATCCGTGTTCCCAATCCCGATGGCAGAATTAGTTTCCTGGGCAGTGGAAATATCGTTCTTAAACCCGGTGAATCTCTTATCATTTCAGCAAAAGCACAATTCGTTCACACACCTTTCTCCCGACCACTGGAGATCGAATATGAAATCGATGGAACGATCCGGTTACTTCATGTATCAACCTGGGGAATAATGGACGAGAACTACATTCGGGAAAAAGTTCCCGAAAATCCTGAAAATTATGAACAGGTTAAGTCCGAATTTCCAAAAATAATTAAGGACGAAAATCGTATAAGTACTTACGATGAATCCCAGAACTGTGCTTCTCATATAGTAGAGATGGAACCCAACAAACGGATCGAATACTTTTACAAAAACTGTGAACTTATTTCGATACGAACTGAACTCACTGAGAACAATCGCACATATGCCATACAAGATGAGGGTACTTTTGAGAATGACTTCCTGAAAAGCGGAAAGCGTAGTGTTTATTATGACCGCCTTCATCTTAGTTATTCCATAAATGTGGTGGACGGGAAAAACACAGATACCCTTTTTAAGGGAAGGATTGTCAATAAATATACTCCTTCAGGCCAGAAAACAGGCTACTGGATTCTTACGGGGAGACAGTGCGATTATTCGATAAACTGGCAATACCTGCTCGATTGTGACGTTTGCATGCAATTCTATTTTCGCCGGAATAGCAAAGAACCGGATACTATTTTCACCTATGACCTAACCGGCCGTTTGTCCGAAACAAAATTCTTCTCAGCAGATTCTACTTTCCGGATAACCCGCAAATTTTACCCCAACGGTTTAAAAATGTCGGAATTCTATCAATACACGAACATGTCAAGATTTGACAACTTTTTAATTACTTTTTCAAATACAGTTCCTGGAGAGATTATTCGTAAAAACTATTCCGATCAAACAGAACTATATTATCAAAACGGGAAAGTCATCCGCAAAACAGGACCTAAATTCGGATATAAAATGAATATGGAAATGCCTGTTGAATTCCAGATTCCTTACACCGAAGAAACGGGGGTTTTTAAAGGAGAAAAACTCTTCAACGGAAAAATTGACTATTACGATAGCTATTCAAAACTGGTACGGACAGAAAAGGTAATGAACGGCAAAAAAGTCCGTTAAATTATTTCGGCAGTTTGTCCAGCATAAACAAATACGGTTCCAGCTGATGATTCAAAAAAATCGCTTTCCGGTCTTGCGGGAACTTTGCGTAATAATCCACATCCGGGTACAAAATAATGTAGTTTCCACAACGCGTAAAAGAAGAGGATTCAGCGAGTTGCGGCGGTTCAAATCCGGTAAGGTTTTTAGTCAGCAACTTCCCGATCTTTTTCCCCAGGTTCTTCTCAAAGCGCCGTTGCGTTTTCCGGGAAGGACGGTCCATTTGATTGTACATACTCCGGACGATCAGCCTGGGAAAAAACGGCAATTTCTTCATGGCTTTTTTTGCATCCCTGAACGGATTGATTGCATTAAAGTCGTTGACAGTTTGAATCGAGAACGGCGATTCCGGTACCCAATCCAGCGCGTTTACGGTGTTATACGCCCAGCCGCTCTGGGTCATTTTTTCGTAATAATACGCGAAGTATAAATTCCCGGGCTTTGGTGCCGCACTGCAGTAAGTCTTAAAGCGAACATCTTTTGGAATAATCCCGTTTTCCTGCATGATGAGCAAATGCGCCGTCAGCAAATAAGCCAATGCACCGCCCTGGCTGTGCCCGGTGATGTAAAAATCTTTCTTTCCCCGGTCGATTTGTGCAAAAAGCAGGGAATCCATATCCTGCCACAAACATCCGAGCGCTGTCGTCCAGCCCACATGCACCAATGCTTTCGGGTCTTTTGACAATTCGTAATAGAACGTGTCCTTTTCGCTTGTTTTGATCCAGCCTTTGGCAGGTATCATTCCTGCATAAAAATTAGCTCCCCAGCTGGTAGGCTTAGCTGTTGTGCCGCGCAAAGACAACACTCCTACTCCATCTTTGTCTTCCCAATAATCCCATTTATTGTCGAACCCCAATGTGGGCGAACGGTATTTGAACTGAAAACGTTCCGGGCCCGGCAAGGAATCCCACATCAACGAATCCGCGAAACGGAAATTCACCTTCAGCAATTCTGCTGCTTCACGCTTATCGTACCCGGGTTTCAAGGAAGTCTGTGAAGATGCCAAAGCCGAAAACAAAACCAATAAGAGAGTCAGTGTATTTTTCATGAGATTAAATTAATTCCGACAAGTAATTCATCAGCAGGATCAAATGGTCTTTCTGCCCATGCATCAACCGGCTGGTATAGGTCAATGATTGTACGCTTCCGCCTCCGCTGTATGCTTCCTGCATGAATTTTCCGATCAGGACACGCTCTTTATCCATAAGCGCCTTCCAGGATTGCTGCCAGGAAATGAGCAACTCTTTATCATCCGGCTTCATTTTTGACAAAAGTATTCCGTAGTATTTATCAACCAAAAGCTCATATTCGGATGCACAAGCCAAATTGGCCTTATTCATACCCAGGTTGGTCAGGTCTTTCTCCAGTTGTTTCCGGTGCAGGTTTTCCACCACGAATGTATCTTCCAAAAATAAGCGCCGGATCGAATCTGAAAACTCACTCTTTCCCTGTACTATTTCTGTTTTCCCTGCCAGTTCATGGCCTTTCTGTCTGAGCTCGGCACGCCATTTGGTTTTTAATTTTTCCATTTCAGCATCTGAAACCTGGGCAAACAAGAAAGAGGATTGAAAGAAGAGTATCAAGACGACAATTCGGGAGATCATGTTTTTCTTTTAAAAGTATAAAATCCAACAGATTTACAGCAATGATGAGAAACTTTCCGTTAAAAAAAGAAATCCATACCAGCCGCCACGGATTGAAGACCTTTTTAGTATTTTTAGTTCGAATTACTATTTAGCGCTACAAACTTATGAAACAAAGCAGATTTGCTCTTGCGGTATTTTTTACATTACTCGGTACATTTTCCTTCTCCCAAACAGAAAAACAACTTGATTCCATCCTGAATGTCTGTTCAAAAATGAAAGATGATACGAATAAAGTCATTTTCCAAAACGAGATTTCCTGGTCTTTCAAATATTCACATCCCAAACAAATGGAAAAACTACTTTTCGGGAATGTGAAACTTGCCAAAAGCCTCAAATACAATCCCGGAATTGCTTTGGCATACAAGAACCTGGGAATCCTGATGGACGAAGCGGGGAATATCTCTAAATCCATCGAATGTTACCAGCTTTCCATCCGCTACTACAAAAAAGCACACGACGAAATGGGAGTCGCAAAAAGCGAAGCCAACATCGGAATCCTTTACCGCGACCAAAAACGCAATAAAGAAGCGATCGAAAAATTCCATGCTTCCAACAAGGTATTTATCAAAAACAATTTCCTGCAGGGACAATTGATTATTTATGAAAACATCAGCATCTGCTATGAGTTTGAAAATCAATTGGATTCCGCAACGGTCTACATCAAAAAAGCCATGGATATCATGAACCGGCTGGGAACCGTTGAGCCGGATGTTTACGGCAATTATGCCAATATTTTCATGAAGCAGAAAAACTACCCGAAAGCGATCGAATACTATGAAAAGGCCATTGCCATTGTCGGTTCTTCTTCGAAAGGGATTACCTGGACAGACAACCTGGGCCTGGCCTACTACGAACAAAAGCAATATGCCAAAGCACTTCCGCTCATTGAAGCCAGTATTAAAAACGCCAATAACATTTACAACGCAAATGTGATGGCTACGCACATGCACCTGGCAAACGTGCATCATGCCATGGGAAATGACCGGGCGGCTTTTGGCATCTTAAAAACATATATCCGGATTAAGGATTCCATTTTTTCCCTGAAAAATGCACATCAGCTTTCCGAACTGACCGAAAAATACAAGTCCGAAAAGAAACAGATTCAAATTGAGAATCAAAAGAAACAGATCAAAAGCGAGCAAAATCAAAAGTATTTTTTTGCAGGAAGTATGATCGTTTTCATCGGGCTTGGATTCCTGCTATTCCGGTCATTGAAGCAGCAGAACAGGGCCAATAAAATCATTTTGGAACAAAAGAATGTCGTGGAAGACCAAAAAGATGCGCTGGAACACAAAAACCGGGAAATCCTCGATTCGATCACCTATGCAAAACGCTTGCAGGATGCCATTCTTCCGGCAGTTGATTACTGGCACCAAACTTTACCGGAAAGTTTTATTCTTTACAAACCGAAAGACATCGTTGCCGGAGATTTTTACTGGCTGGAAACTCATACGGTCAGCAATGGGACAGTTTCTGAAGATTATTTGTTCTTTGCAGCCGCAGATTGTACCGGGCACGGTGTTCCGGGAGCAATGGTGAGTGTTATTTGCTGCAATGCACTGAATCGTTCCGTTTTGGAATTCAACCTGGTTGAACCCGGGAAAATCCTGGATAAAACCCGCGAATTAGTGATTTCCACTTTCAACAAAAGTGTGGAAAACGTGAAGGACGGAATGGATATCAGTCTGGGATGTTTAAACGTTAAAACGAAGGAATTACTGTGGTCCGGGGCGAATAATCCCTTATGGATTGTTCCTGCACAAAGCAACGAAATTATCGAATGGAAACCCGACAAGCAGCCTATCGGAACTTACGCAGATGAAAAGCCTTTCAATACCCGTTCGATGATTCTTGAACCGAAAACAACGATCTATTTGTTTACCGACGGTTATGCCGATCAATTCGGAGGTGAACACGGAAAGAAATTCAAATACAAACAGTTCAAGGAATCGATTCTTGCTATTCACGACCGTCCGATGGATGAACAAAAAGAACACCTGGAAACAACTTTTGAAAATTGGAAAGGCGCGCTGGAACAGGTGGATGATGTTTGTGTGATCGGAATAAGAATTTGATTGAAAATAACTCATGTAGGGACGCGATGCATCGCGTCCCTACATACCTGCATATTCCTATCCAATTATTTATTTTTCGCTTCTGCAGCAATCAGCAGTTCAACAACATGTGTATGACCATTTTCTTTTGCAATCTCCAACGTTTCAACAAATGAGGGATCGTTCTTGTCAAAAAAAGCACCGTTCTCATACAATGAAATCAATGATTCGAAATTTCCATGTGCTCCGGCATAATAAATGACTGAATATCCTTCCTTGTCTTTGGCATTTACATTTGCACCATGTTGGATAAGAGTTTCAGCAAGCATCGCCCGATTCTTATAAACAGCAACCATTAATGGGGTTCTTCCCGATTCATCTGTTGAATTTGGTGAAATTCCGTCTGCAATTGCTTGTTCAACACCTGCAATATCACCTTCCATAGCAGCTTCAAATAAAGGATTAATCATGTTCCGTTTTTTTATAAAAATACAATTTTCAATGTTTCCCGCCGATTACCCACTTTAAATCCACAAAAACAGTTCGTGGTTTCGGAGGCCCGTAAATGAAATTGCTGTCGCGGTACTTGGATGTATCGAAGTCGCTCTGATAACTATCAAACAGGTTTTGTATCCCGATCCCGATGCGAACCGTTTGCTCAAATCGATGAATGTGAATGGCACGCTCTGCCCGGATTCCGACATCCCAAAAAGACTTCGTTTTCAGGATAACATCGTAATCCAGTTCCGGAGCTCCGCCAAAATGCGGCACCAGCATGCTTCCGGTGTACACACAGCTGATTGATCCGGACCAGCTTCCTTCCGGGAAGATCGAAATGGTGGAAGAACCGTAAACATTCGGTGTGCGCAGAAATCCTTTGATCGGTTCTACTTCCAGCGACCATTGCTGCGCTTCTGTATACCGTGATTCCTGGTAAGTCACATTTAAATCGATCTGCACATACTTATCCCAGCGCAAACGCACCGATTCACTCAAACCGCTTACTTCCGCATTGGAGCCATTTGTTCTTAGAAGCAACGTTTTATCCGGATCATCACTCTGGATTTCGTTCAGCACGAAAGAATGGAGCAATTGCGTGTGAAATAGCGTGAATTCGGAGGAATACAGCATCCGTTTTCTTCTTCTGCTCCAATTGACCTGCGCCGAATAAGCATGCGACTGTTCACTTCTCAGGTTCTTATCCACACGGATCTGGGAAATCCCGCCGTTGGCAAAAGCAATGTGCATATCGGTTTCAAAAACCTGTGGGGCCTTAAATCCGTTGCCGTATGACAAACGGAACTGCCATTGTCCGTTCGGTTTGAACAAAACGGCAGCTCTCGGAGTTACGATCAGGTTCCGGACCTTCGAATGGCTGGTTGTACGCACACCGGCAACAAACGACCACTTCTGTCCCAAATCCAGTTGTTCCTGTAAAAATCCGGCGAATTGCGTAATGTTTTGGTCGATGTAATAGTCATATCCCCGGATTTCATCCCGGATAGCATCGTAATAGTGTTCTGCTCCACCGATCAGCGTGGATTTGCTCTTTTCCCCGAAACGTTGCAGAAAACTGAACTGAACTCCCGACTGCAAAGTCACATTATCCGTTTTTCCCCAAGCTTCCGCATGATCGACACCTGTGTAATGATGCCGGTTCGTTTTTTGGTAGCCGGTATACGCCTGTACATTCCATTTCTTATTCCTCGATTTCCACACCCCGGAAAACTGACCGATGCTGGTTATCTGGTTCCGGAACTCGCTTTGATCTGCCTGCTGCGGATCTCCGTTCCACAATTGTCCACCCTGCCGCTGTTCGTGCAGGATCCAAAAATCGGCATGCAATTCAATGGACTTGCCCAGGTTCTGAAACCCATTGATTCCCAACAGAGAGTTATTCACTCTCGGAATTTCGGTAAAACCATCTCCGTTGCGGTCGTATCCGTCGCGGATTTTGTTCATTCCCGAAAATAAAAACCCGCTCTTTTTGGATTTGGAGACAAACGCACCGTTCAACTGCACCGCCTGTTCTACCGGTCCTTTCGGAGTAAGTGAAAATTTATCCGACACTTCGATGAAATTATATTCGGGGTGTTTGGTAATGATATTGATTGTTCCGGCAATGGCATTTGAACCATAGAGCACGGATCCGCCACCATTCACTACCTCAATGCGGTCCACGATGTTCGTGGGAATCTGTTCCAACCCGTAAAGTCCCATCAGGGATGAAAACAGAGGCCTTCCGTTAATCAGTATCTGGGAATAAGAACCTCCCAGGCCATTCATCCGAACCTGTGTGTAATTGCAGGTCTGACAATTGGTTTCCATACGAATTCCGGGAGAAAACTTCAGGGCATCGGAAATAGATGAAGCAGAAATGGCCCGGAATAATTTCTGGTCTAAAGTCGAAACAGAAACAACACTGTTTTTTTGGGATTGTTCGATGCGGCTTCCGGTAACTGTTACTTCTTCAATCTCTTTGAGCGAATCCGGAAGCGTTCTTAGTGAATCAACAACGGGATTTTGACTCATTGACAGAGAAGCAACACTTAAGAAAACAGATAAAACTATATACCGCACAAAAATTATTTTGCACAAATATAAAACTATTTTTAGTCTTGTCTAAAATTTATTTTAAAAACAATCTAAATAATAACAAAGTAGGCGCACGATTAATCGCGCGCCTACTTTGTTGGATATACTTAAAAATGCTTGGTGAGTTTCTTTACGCAAACTCCGAAAGTTCAATCCAGCGCTCTGTTTTCTGATCGATCTCGGAAACAATCGCATTTAATTTCTCTCCGGCTTCCATCAATTGCTGGGTTGTAGCAGAAGAATCCGAAAGTACATTGGTCCATTTGACCTTTTCTTCTTCCAGGCGTTCCAGGTCTTTTTCGATTTGATCGAACTCGCTTTTTTCCTTGAAAGACAACTTGCGTTTTTCTTTGGGAGCTTCTTCCGAGATTTGCTTTACTTTCACTACTTCAACCGGTTTGTCATCCACCTGCTTTTCCTTTTTATAATCGGCTGCGGTTTGTTTCCGGTATTCGGTGTAATTTCCGATGATATCTTTGATCGCACCCTGACCTTCAAAAACGAAGAGGTGATCCACCATTTTATCCATGAAATAACGGTCGTGCGAAACCACGATCAAACATCCTTCAAACGTTCTCAAATAGTCTTCCAGAACGCTCATTACGAAGATGTCCAGATCATTCGTAGGCTCATCCAGGATCAGGAAATTCGGGTTGGCCATCAAAACGGTCATCAGTTTCAACCGGCGCTTTTCACCTCCGCTCAATTTGTGTACGAAGTTGTAATGCATACTGCGCGGAAACAGGAATTTTTCCAGGAATTGCGCAGCAGAAAGCTGGCGGCCTTTTTCCAAAGGAATGAACTCAGCAATGTCGCGAATCACATCGATCACTTTCTTGTCTTCGTCTACTTTGATCAGTTCCTGGCTGTAGTAACCGAAAACAACCGTTTCGCCCGTTACCACCTTTCCTTTATCAACCTCTTCCCTTCCCTGGATCATGTTCAGGAAGGTGGATTTACCTGTTCCGTTGTTTCCAACAATTCCCAAACGCTCCTTGCGCTGGAAGTTGTAAGAGAAATTCTCCAGGATTACCTTATCGCCATAAGCTTTCCCGATTTTATGCAATTCAAGAATTTTCGAACCCAAACGTTCCATTTTCACCGGAATGTCGATCTCATCTTCATCAATGCGCTGACTGGCTACTTTCTTAACATCCTGGAAGTTCTCGATCCGGGCTTTTTGCTTCGTTCCACGAGCTTTGGGTTGTCTTCGGATCCAATCCAATTCTTTCTTAAAGGTATTTCTTGCTTTATCGATAGTCGATTGCAATTGCTCCTGGCGTTCTGCTTTTTTCTCCAAATAGTAAGAGAAATTTCCCTTGTATTTGTAGATCGTTTTGTCTTCCAATTCGTAGATCGTATCACAAACTACTTCCAGGAAATAGCGGTCGTGAGTCACCATCAGGATCGTGGATTTCGATTTGGACAGGTATTCTTCCAGCCATTCGATCATATCCAAATCCAGGTGATTCGTAGGCTCATCCAGGATTAAAAAATCGGCTTCCGCAACTAATACCTGCGCCAGCGCCACGCGTTTTTTCTGTCCACCGGAAAGACTTCCGACCAACAAACTCGTATCGTTCAATTTCAACACGGAAAGGATCTGGTTCACTTTCACTTCCATGTCCCAGGCATTCAACTCCGTCAATTCTTCGTAACAGGCATGAATGGCTTCTTCATTCCCTTCGCGAAGGGCCTGGTTGTACTTTTTCACAATCTGCAACTCCGGCATATCGTGCGAAAAAACGGCTTCCAGGATCGTGTGGTTCTCATCCAGGTTTTCTGTTTGCTGCATAAACGCAACACGCAAATCGTTCCTGTAAACAACACGCCCGGAATCAATTTGCTCCAGGTTCATCAAACAACGCAGCAACGTGGTTTTACCATTTCCGTTTTTGGCCACAATGGCAACTTTGTCTCCCTGATCGATTCCAAAGGTAATATCTGAGAAGATGATGCGATCCCCGAAGGATTTCGTCAGGTTTTCAACGGAAAGAAAATTCATGATAATTGCTTGTTGTTTTTTTGAACGTGGGGGCGAAAATTTTTCACCCCCTACGTTCTATTTTTAAATTTGTTTGGATTTATTATCTCAATCGATTCAAAGAATCAATCGTCTTCTTGTCTTTTCTCACACCGCGGATTCCCAGGAATACCAGGACGAATGCAAGCGCATGGGCATAAAATGTGATCCCGAATGATAAATTAGTTGCTACTTCCCCACAAGTTGTACACTGTGAAGGTTCTACAACTCCGCCTAATACAATCCATGCAGAACTGAAAATGTTCAGGATTAACAGGATCCATCCAAGGAAAATCTGGCGGTGACGCATTTTGAAGGAAAAGATGATCATCAGTGCGAAAACGATCTGTACAGCAGAAAGCATCCAGAAATCAACCTTCTTCACCACTTCTTCCCCGCGGAACAAGGTATAAGCTGTTGCGTGAAAATCATCTCCCTGGTGATAAGCAAACAGGTCTGTTCCGAAAAGTGTTGATGCAACAAGTAAAGCTGCCAATAAAAAGTAAACGGTTTGTATGCGTTGGATCATGTTTTCAGTAATTTGTTCTCAAAGTTACCATTTTAGATTCGTTTCAATTCTATTCCGCCACATTTTAATCAATGAAATCCGAACCTTTAAATCTTTTTAAGAATGTGTGTGGAAAATCCTTTTAGCTTGCATCTTGCTTACCTGCAACAAATTAGAAACCAAAAGCAGCTGCTATGAAAACGATCGGAATCCAAACACCTTGTTCTGAAGACTGGACCAAAATGACTCCTTCTGAAAAAGGGGCTTTCTGCCAGAAATGTGCCAAACACGTGCACGATTTCAGTAATAAATCCATAAACGAAATCAAATCAACCTTATTGGAATTAAGCAATCAGACCGTTTGCGTCCGCATGACTACCAGCCAGGAAGATGCGTTGAATGCAGAATTCAAAGCCTGGATTTCTCAGAAGAAACGCAATCCGCAACAATTGTTTATCGCGGCTTTACTGATCGTTTTCGGCCTGACATTATTCAGCTGCGAAGATGAAAGAGACCAGCAAAGAATCGAATCTGTGCAGCAAATTGCTTACAATATCGCTTCTGACCAGGCTGATAAAATGGAGCTTGCTCCGGTTACGGATTCTGTCATTGCTCTTCCGCCACCTCCGGAAATTTTGGTAGAAGAAAATTACATTATGGGTGCTTACGAAGTGTCGTTTGTACAGGCACCACCACCTGAACCCGAAGTAGAAATCGAGCCGGAAATCATGGTCGGTGGGATCGGTCCTGTCTATTACGGGACTTTCCTGGAAGAAACGACAACAAATGTGGAACTGGACGAAAACGGCGATCCTTATCCAACCGAATTCAAGGCCCTTGCGTTCCCGAATCCTGCGGTAGAAACCACCACGCTGGAAATCCAGGCTCCTGAAAAAGAACGCATGGATATTCGACTATACGATGCAAGCGGGAAGTTTATCCGCGAAATCCATTCCGGCAAGATTGCCCGGGGAACATTCCGTCAGGTAATTGATCTGAACGACTTGAACAGCGGCTTATACCTCATCATTATCCAGTCGAAAGCATTCAGGGAAACGGTACGCGTGGTGAAAAACGGATAAAAGCAAACGGCCGGACCACTTACAATAATCCGACCGCTCGCTGCTACCTAACCGTTATACTTAAACTAAAGTGGGAAATCGAGTCATAGCTTTAGTCTTTTAATTGAAAATAATTAGTGCAGGCTGTAAAAAACATTGGTGGAGTACCAGCCATCAGATCCTCTGCTCACACCATCCCAATCGCCGGTTGCAGGCATAGAAACACTTCCGTCACCATTGGAATCCCCACCATGTGCATCGTCTCTGGAAGAAGTGAATACGGCAGAAGGATCAATCGTAAAATTGGCTGCGCTTGATCCGGAGATTCCTCCACCGGAACTGAATTTCAGAGTTACCCCCGCTCCTATCACAAGCAGTTCACTTCCGTTAGAACTCAGGTAATTATTTCCGCCTACATTTAGCACATAAGGTACTTCTGTTTCGGAATAAATAACCGTTGTGTTGAGCATTCCGGAACCATAAACCGCAATACCGTTGTATTTATTGGTTTCACTTGTATTGTCGGGATTGTGATAACTGTTACTTGCATCCAATGCGTAATAACCTTTTACTAAAATCGGAATTGCATTATCATAAAAAACATTGTTCGTTACAATACTCACGGAAGGATCCTTCATTTCAGCTCCGTCAAAAGCAGCAGTGTAATAGTTGGTACCGCCATAAGTATGAGCGAAAGTACAATGATCGAAAGTGAAATCGTGAATATTCCCGGTACCTGAATCGGCTCTTACAACACGTCCGCCACCATCTCCTCCTCCATAGAAGAATTTGCAATACCTGAAAAGTGAACCATGCTGGTCGCCTCTCATATTGATGTATCCCCAATCTCCTTTACTTGCTGTAGTGGCAGTGCCATCTCCGTTATTATCCCCGCAATAATTATCATCTTTCCAGGAAGTAAAAATGATCGGATTGCTTGCAGAAGCATCCGCAGTTACTTTCGCATACACCTGCAAGCCGGCAACGGGCTTGAATTTCACGATCACGCCTGGTTCAATCATCAAAGGAGCATCGATATCAATCCAGGTGGTTACGACATATACGTTCCCGGAAGTCCAGGTTGTAGGATTGGAAATCGTATTGCTCACTTCAATCACGTTACAATTAGTCGGCGTCGGAGTTGGGTTTTGCGGAGTTTCCTCCGGCTCCGGGTTATTCTTTTTACAGGAAACAAACACCAACATCAGTGGCAAAACCGCCCACTTCACTACTCTCATCTTTCTCTTCATAAACTTTGTTTTGAGCAAAATTAGATGGTGAATAAGCACCTGTCAATCAACCGTTAGGTTCATTTTGAAGAGTTTAAAAAGTTTCAATGGGTTCAAATAGTTCAAAAGTTCTAACCAAAATTTTATCCCGATAACTATCGAAATCTGAACTTTTAAACGTTTGAACTTTTTGAACGTTTAACCTTTCCCGTACAGTTTATTCACCGCTTCGGTTTTGTTCTGGACCTGCAATTTTTCGTAGATGTGGTTCAGGTGGCGTTTTACCGTACTTAAAGTGATATTCAGTTTGTCGGCAATCTCCTTGTAAAGGTATCCTTTGCTCAGTAAATCGAGGACTTCCCGTTCCCTCTTGGAAATCAGCTGCAGCACCGGGTTTTCCGTTTTGCTGAACGACTGCAATACTTTCCTGGCTATTTTGGGCGACATGGGACTTCCGCCTTCATGCAATTCGAGGATTGCCTCCACAATTTTCTCGGGTACAGTGTTTTTAAGAATATAACCGGTTGCCCCTGCTTTCAAAGCTTCGAAAACCTGGTCGTTGTCCTCATAAATGGTAAACATGATGAATTGAATGGCCGGATTCATGTTCTTCAGTTCGAGGACACATTCAATACCATTCTTTCCGGGCAAATTGATATCGGTAATGACTACATCCGGAGTTAATCTAGGTATCCATTCAATGGCTTCTTCTGCTGTTTCGAACGAACGAATCCAATGCAGCCGGTCATCGCTTTCTATCACAGAACGCAACCCCTGTTGTATATCGACAATATCTTCTATGATGCAAATACCAATCATCGGTTACAAATTACGCACTTTGCTCTTTAAAGAACAATGAAACAAACGGTTGATTTTTGCTAATTATTAATTATCAAGACTAGCTCTTTGAATTTTTAAAGTGGTATTTCAAAAAACAATTCCACTCCGTTTTCATGATTCTTCAATTCCATGCGGCCTTTTAAACGGCGTGTCCGCTCCTGCATGGTCTTCATTCCATTTCCGCTCCTGTTCCTTTCTGCTTCCGGTTTTAACCCTAAGCCATAATCCCTGATCCGTATTTGCAATTGCTGGTTCACCCGGATCTGAATAAACACGCGCTCTGTATTTGCATGTTTGACAATGTTGTGCAGTGCTTCTTTAAAGATCAAAAACACCTGTCGACGGATCTCACCCGAAATCTGGCGGTCCTCTTCAAATTCATCCGCTTCCATTTGAACAGCGATCTGGCTGGTCTCAAAATATTCCATCGCGTAGCGGCGCAGGTAGCTCATCAAATCAGCAAGCGAATCGTTTTCCACTTTCATGGCCCAAATCAATTCGCTCATGTTTTTCACCAATTCAACGGAAGTTTCGTTAATGCGATCCAGTTCCGCACGGTTTTCGGCCTTCCGGATGGCTTCTTTGCTCAGGTACGAAATTTTGGTGAGTCCGCTACCCAGGTCGTCGTGCATGTCATAAGCAATGCGGTCCCGTTCATTCTGTACAGCGCGCTGCCGTTCCAATATCGCACGTTGCTTTTCGATCTTACGCTGAAAATAAATGCGTGTTATCAGAAAGATGATACCTGCACTTAACAGGATAACGATCAATTTGAACCACCAGGAACGGAACCAGGGAGTTGCAATCTCAAAACGGACCGGGTCCTGCAGGTAAATCCATTTTTTGGTTCCCGGGATTTTGGCCCGAAGATGAAACCGGTATATTCCGGAAGGTAAAGACGGGAAAATAACACTGGAATGTGTTCCCAGGGAAATCCATTTGCCATCCGATCCTTCCAGCAAATAACTGTACTCGATCTGCTCCTTTCCCAAAGGATTCAGGGTAGAAAACGTAAATTGAACGGTATTTTGATCGGGACGAAAATCATATGCATTGTCCTGTTCTAGTGGTTGTTTTTCGTTCGATACGAGGAATTCATCCAGGAAGATCTGCAAATTGCGGTTTTCTGTTTTCAATAGGTTATCCGGGAAAAAACGCAGTAAATAGTTGTCCGAGGCAATCCACAACATGCCGTTTTTGGGATCAAACCAGGAACTTTGGTCAAAATGTTCAGACGGAAAGCCATTCGCCAACCCGAAATACTGTACGGTTTTTCGATCTGCACCAAGACAGGCCAGCCCTTTCTTTGTACCGACCCACAACCGCTGCTGATCATCAAAGACCAGGTTGTAAACGAAATTGGACGTAATTCCTTCCTTCTTCCCGTAAAAGGTTGTTTTCTGCGACTGAATGTTGTAGCACACCAATCCTGTCCCTTCAAATCCGAGCCAAATATTTCCCTTCTTGTCGGCAGCCAGGCACTGAATAATACTTTGATGCTGTTTTTCGAAAATTTTCGCAAAGTCTATTTCTTCGAACCGGTCACTTGCTTTGATCCAATGCGTGACTACCTGTGTTTTATTGCTGGAAAACCAGAGATCCCCATTCGGCGCTTCCGACCAATTCGTAAAATAAGATCCTGAAAATGATTTTTTATCCCGCGAAAAATGAACTGCTTTTTGACTTACCGGATCATACCTGACCAAACCTCCACCGGAATTCCCACTGAACCACCAAGCTCCGCCCGTGCTGCGGAATCCCAGGCAAACCAATTCCGATTGTTTAAAATAGGGCTTTAAAAAGTTTAAATCCTTTACCTGGTTTGTCTTGAGATTCACCACTTTCAAAACCGTGCCTCTTCCACCATTAATAACCTGATCACCATTCCTGAATGCAAACCAATAGTGCAATGCTTTTTCGTGATAAGGTTCAAAGCGATTGGTTTTCTCTGAAAGCCGGAAAACCCCGGAACCGTATTTAACCGCAAGCAATTCATGATCCGATATGCGGCACATATTCATAAACGGTTCATCCGGACTGGTTTTAAAATCCCATTCATCGATCAGGATGCTGTTTTTGTTCATCACACTGATTCCTTTGTAGGTTGTGGCCCACAAGTTTTGGTAACGGTCCAAAAACAAACCGGTAACCAATCCGCTTGCAATGGAAAACGGGACCAACGGATCGTGTTTAAATACAGTTGCCTGCCGCGAAACAAGGTTTAGATGAGCAACCCCCTGGTTTCCGCAAACCCAAACCATGTGTTGATTATTTCCATCCGGGATCATTTGTTTCAGCAAACCACACAAATCTCTCTGCAGCACACCGGATTCCCAGTGGAACATGACTTTCCCCTGATAATCGGTTTCTATCATTCCTTTGAAGAAATTGAGGAAATAGATCCGTTTCCGGTAGCGGTCCACGTACAAAATCTCGTACCCGGTATTGAATAAACCGTCTTGCGGTAATTCGGGTTTAAAAGGCTCAAACTTCCGGGATTTAAAGTCAAACAGGAAAAATTCTTTGGTAGATGACACCAGGAACCTGGAATCATCAAGCATCTGCATCCGGATTTCAAAATGTTTCTTTTTTAAGGGCGGAACAATAGATTCAATTATCTTCAACGAACCATCGAGAACAAAAAGGGTGTCTGTTGAAGAAACCAGGTAGCGGTTACCCGGTATCCGTTCGATATTGAGGCTATAACGGTTCTTCAAACTTTCTACCGGCGTAAACTTTTGTGATATGCAATTCAATATAAAAGCTTGTCCGTTCCCCAAAGTAACCAACAGGCGATTCGGTGATACTTCGAAGAAAACCCGCGAGTTATCCAGCACTTGTTTTTCCCCGAGCATTTCACTCGGATAGTAAGACTTGAAGTTCGTTCCGTCGAAACGGCTGATACCTCCCTGGGTTGAAATCCAGTAAAATCCGCGGCTGTCCTGGACAATGCCACTGCAGATCGCTTCGCACAACCCGTCTTTCACTCCGTAATTCATGAACTGACCGTTGCCTGGTTGCCCGAAAGCACCAAACGAAAGCCATAAGACGATTGAGAATATCCACCCGGGCGGACTAAAAATATATTGATTGAACAGCAAACCGCAGCTTTGATTGAGAATCAAAACTACGGTTTTAAGATTAAGTATCAAATAGTTCAATAGGTTTAAACGGGTTCAAAGTTTAAACAATTGAACTCTTAAACTTTTTAAACGCTCTCTAATCATTGCTCCTGGTGAGTTCCCGGTCTTTTTCATCCCGCAGGATCAAACGCAACGAAGTATCTCCGGTAATATATCTCCACGCCCAATTGAAAAATACGGCGATCTTGTTTCGAATACTCAGGATCAGCATCAGGTGAAGCACCATCCAAACCATCCAGGCAAAGTATCCCTGGAATTTGAAATTCGGCAATTCTACTACAGCTTTGTGTTTTCCGACCGTTGCCATTGTTCCCTTGTCTTTGTACTCAAACGGAGTCATCTTTCCTCCGGACCAGCGTGCACGAAAGTTATTAGCCAATGTTTTCCCCTGATTGATCGCTACATTCGCTAATTGTGGATGCCCTTGCGGATATTTCTCCGTTTCCATGTAGGAAATATCTCCAATAGCATAAACATTGTCGTAACCTTTAATCAATGAGTGTCTGTCGACAGTATAACGCGCTCTGACCATCGTTGCCTTTTCCAGTCCCGGAATCACATTTCCCTGCACTCCTGCCGCCCAAATAACCGTTTGAGTCGGGATTATTTCTCCGGATTTCAAGGTCAGATTATGGCCATCATAGGAAGAAACAACGGTTGATGTTCTTACTTCCACTCCCATTTTCTCCAAATATTTCCGGGACCATGTCCGGGATTTATCGCTCATTGCGTTCAGGGTATTCGGGCTTCCTTCCAGCAAAGTGATCTTCAGTTTGGAAAAATCATAATGCGGGTAATCGTGCGGAAGAACTTTGGATTTCATTTCTGCAAAAGCCCCGGAAAGTTCCACACCTGTTGGGCCTGCCCCCACAATTACCAGGTTCATCAATTCGTCTTTTTCCTTCTGGGTATTCACAAACATGATCTTTTCAAACTTGGCAAGGATGGTATTCCGAATATGGATTGTTTGCTGGGTTGTTTTCATGGCCAGCGTATTTTTCTCCAATTCCGGATCCCCGAAAAAGTTGGTTCTGCAACCTGTTGCGATAATCAGTTCATCGTAGGGAATTTCGCCCATCGAGGTTTCGATGATATTCTCTTCCGGACGGATCCGTTTTACGGTTGCATACCTGAAATCAACATTTTTCCTTCGTTTGAAAATGGCCCTGAACGGGAAGGAAATATTGGAAGGTTCCAGGCGTGCGCTTGCCACCTGGTAAAACAAAGGTTGAAACATGTGGTGGTTCTGTTTATCCACCAGGACTATTTCACAATCGGACTTAGCCAATTTACGGGCGAGATTTAATCCCGCAAAGCCACCACCTATGATGACTACTTTTTTTCGTTCCATGCCTATGAATTTAAGCATTAATGCCCGAAAAAGGATTACATTTTCTACTGTTTTTGTATGGAAAAAAACATTTTTTATGAGTCGGGGTTGAGAACTATTTCAGCTTGAAAAGACGCAGTTGCAAGTCCTTGAATTTCATTGCTTTCTCTCCCATTAAGAAACTGCATTTCACCGAATCTATTTCGCTCCATTTGCGATCCGGAATAACATCGATGCTGATATTCTGCCAGGTTTTTACCCGGGGAAACCGCCATCCGGCCAACATGTCCTTTTCCATTACCAAATTGCCATTCTTAAAGTATTGCGTTCTCACAAACGGGTTCTCTTCCCCGGAATTCAAATACCCCTGGAATGTAATCCGTAATCCGGCAAAAGCGTTCGAATCTTTTACCTGCACATGTTTAACAGCAACGGCTCTCTCAGGAACGAATTGTTTCCCGTTATATCCGTAAATTTTCCCGGGAACAAGCTTCCTGTCTCCTTCGTAAAAATCAACCGGGCTTCCGACTTGTACTTTTTTTGCCGGTAAAGTGTCTACATCCGAATAGAATGCAAAATTGAACCTCGAATCCGTTTGCATAAACGTCTCTTTCCACATTCCATAATTCACGTAATCGTAATGAATGATGTCTTTTTTCCGTTGGAACTCATAAGTCTGATACACCCATACAAAACCTGCGACCAAAATAAGGATGAGCATCCGTCCCCAGGTTTTCGCATGATGTGCCAGAAAGGCAACCGGGATGATCCAGATTCCACAAAAGTCCACGATCGGGCGGAATCCAAACGAACCGCCGTACCACCAGCACCACCAGGATGATAATACATAAGTTGACAACAAGATAAACAGCAGGATTCCGGCAAACATTCTCCTTTTTTTAAAGAACATCCATACCAATCCCGGTATCAGTAACAACATGACGGGGCCGTAAATAAAAATTCCCCTGCGGAAACCGAACAGTATTTCCAGGAAATACGGATCATTCCAGTTTGTGAATCCTTCGTCGGAGTAAGCATTCAACCCGATCTTTCCCATTTGCAGGTAGAAGAACCACATTTGAATAATAACGGGGATCACGAACAACAGCAGCATCACCAGCAGGTGTTTCCATGCTTTGAAAAGCCCGGCCATTCTGCCGGCGAACTCTTTATTGGAAGAAAATAAAAACGGGATCAGGACAAGGATTAATGCATTTGTGGGGCGAATCATCAAACAAAGTCCCAGCAAAAAACCGAAAAACCATAAATTCTTCGTTTTATTTTCCTGTATCCATTTCACTCCCTGCAGCAGGCATACATTGACGATCGAAAAACAGAAAATGTGTGAATAAGGAATTTCCGCGTAAACATAATAGCTGAAATTGGTTCCCAATGCAACAGAAAGTACGGCAATGTAACATCCGAAATAACCTATTTTCAAACGCCTCAACAGCAAGAATAAGGCTATGAGCCCGATCATGGCATAAAATCCCATTCCGATGTTCAGCCAGAAAATATACGGCCAGGTGTATCCGTCGGTATCTACACCAATGATATGTGCATGTGCGTGCCCGATCAGGAAAAATGGTGTCAGGCATTGAGCGGTTCCTGTGAAATACTTGTCGTGGTATGTTCCGTCTTCATTTCTTTCAACGCCATCCTCAAATCCGGCTTTCGGATATTTATCGCGGATACTGTCGTGGAACGCGAAATTGTTTCCTTCATAAATAAACCATTCGGGCAGGAATGCATAGTATCCGGCAGCATCCGAAGAAATTGGTATGACTTGTTTGGCTACCGTTTTCGTCCAGCCGTATCTCCTGTCTGATTTCGTTCCGAATAAATAGGTCAATGAGAGGAACAACAGGAAAATCATCCATCTCTTAGCCAGGATTTTTTCTAAACCTTGCGTCATTTAGTGATAGGCTTTTTGGATAAACAGGTAATCAAGGATAACGAGTGCAGCCATGGTTTCCACGATGGGAACTGCTCTTGGGACCACACATGGATCGTGACGGCCTTTTCCACTCAGGGAAACAGGTTCAAAGGATTCGTTGATCGTTTCCTGCGTTTGCATAATCGTTGCTACCGGTTTAAATGCAACCCGGAAGTCGATCGGCATGCCGTTGGAAATTCCTCCCTGAATACCGCCGGAATGATTGGTTTTTGTTTTTCCGTCGGTCGTAAATAGATCATTGTGCTCAGAACCCTTCATGGTTACCGAACCGAAGCCGGAACCAATCTCAAAACCTTTTACGGCATTGATGGAAAGCATTGCTTTTCCCAATTCTGCATGCAATTTATCAAAAACGGGCTCTCCAAGTCCGGCAGGAACTCCTTCTATGACACAGCGGATACGTCCTCCGATGGTATCACCTTCTTTCCGTACCTCGCGAATCAATGCTTCCATTTGTTCTGCCAACTCTAACGAAGGAACGCGCACAACGGTTGATTCACTGATATCTTTCAATTCCGGATTCCAGGTTCCGGTCCACTCCAACGGACCAATTTTATCCACAAAAGCATCGATCCGAATTCCTTCGTGTGCCAATACCTGTTTGGCAATTGCACCTGCAACTACCCTTGAAACGGTTTCCCGCGCTGAGGAACGTCCACCACCGCGGTAATCGCGAATGCCGTATTTCTGCTGGTACGTAAAATCTGCATGTGAAGGCCTGAATGCTTTCTCCAATTCGTTGTAATCAGCCGATCTCTGATCTTCGTTTTCAACCAGGAAACCAATGGGAGTTCCCAGGGTTTTTCCTTCGAAAATCCCGGAGAGAAAACGCACTTTATCAGACTCTTTTCGTTGCGTAACAATTGCCGATTGTCCTGGCCTTCTACGGTCGAGTTCTTTTTGAATGGCCTCCAAATCAATTAAAAATCCGGCAGGAATTCCTTCCAGAATACCTCCGACAGCTACGCCGTGAGATTCCCCGAAGGTGCTTAAGCGAATAATGTTTCCAAAACTTGAACCTGCCATGCCTTTAATTCAATGATACTCCCAAAAATAATCAAAAGAGAGGACGCGATGCATCTGGTCTCTTCCTTTTGTTTCTAATTCTAAACTTTTTTCAATTTGAAAATACGTTATTCATTTTGAAACAAAGCAGTAACCGCGCATTATTATTTATCAATAGAATTGTTTTTTTGCTTCCCTCGATTTTAAAGGCATTTTCATTTTTTTAACAGGCTTATCGGGTGGAATTGGCAAAGCACTTGACTATTTCCCGGTACGAATCAAAAACACTTAGTCATGAAAAATTCAATGAAATTCGCAGCCCGCATATTGATGCTTTGTTTCGCTTTAAGCATGACAGGGAACTCGTATGCGCATCCCGGGCATCCACCGAAAAAACACCGGTATTATTATTACCCGAGACAAAACGTTTATTACGATCCCGTTGAAAGTGTTTACTTCGTTTGGGACCATAATTACTGGAAACCTGTACCGCATTATTATTGGTCAGCCAGTTATTTTACCTATTCCGATTCTCCACGCATTGAAATGTGGATAGCATCGGAACACCCTTATTATTACAATGTAGAGCATCGAAGAGCTTATGTGGAATACCGCGCTCCTGCGCCGCCACCGGCACGTGCAGTAAGAGTTTATGCAGAAAGCAGACCTAAACCGAATGTTAGTTTTCATGTAGAAATTAATTCTGCACCGCATCCGCGACCGGTTTATATCGAAAGAAGACCCGTTTATGTGGAAAGACCGGTTTACGTAGAAGAACGCACAGTAATAGTGAAAGAACGTGGTCGTGGCCCTCATCACGGACCCGGACCTAGTCATCATCCGGGTCACGGAAGAGGTCACGGACACCATTAAAAGAAAAACGTCAGTTCAGGCTGACGTTTTTTTTTATTTACAAATTGTTTCCTCGGTTACTTTCAGGATTTCCCTTACTTCTTCCAGAGTCGGTGCTTCTGCGTAAGTTCTCAAAACCGGTTCTGTTCCGGATGCGCGGATCATCATCCAGCGGTTATCGTCGAAAAAGAATTTCCATCCGTCGATCGTGCCCACTTCACTTACCGTATATTTTCCGAATTGCTTGTATTCGTTATTACTGCATTTTGCAACGATGGCCTGCTTTTTCTCTTCCGTCAAATGCAAATCATTCCGTTCGAATTTAAACGCACCGACGATCGCATACACTTCTTCGATCAGTTGATCGAGAGTTTTACCCGATTTTGCCATGTATTCCCAAATGATCAGTCCCATCCAGATCCCGTCGCGCTCAGGAATATGTCCTTTCACAGCAATACCCCCGGATTCTTCTCCACCGATCAATACATCTTCATCGACCATGATACCGGCTATGTATTTGAAACCGATTTTAACCACTTCGTAATCCAAACCGTAATGTTCCGCCAATTTTTTCACGCGTGGTGTGGTACTGAATGCCGTAACGACTTTTCCGCTCATTCCTTTGTTGCTCACCAAATAATGCAAAAGCAACAAAATGATGTGGTGAGAATCGATGAATTCACCTTTCCCATTGTAAAGCCCGATACGGTCTGCATCTCCATCCGTTGCCAGTGCACAGTGAATATTTCCTTTGGAGATGATATAACGCTCCAGTTCCTGCAGGTTTTTCTGGATCGGCTCAGGAGCCTGTCCCATGAAAGAAGGATTGTAATCGCAATGCAGCAATTGAACATCCGGAAGAATACGTCTGATCACATTTTGTCCTGCACCGTACATCGCATCGTATACGAGGTTCAACCCTGATTTGCGGATTGCCTCCAAATCGAAGTTCTTTTCAATATGCTGTATATAGCGTGTTTCAAAATCTACGATTTCCAGTTTTCCGGATTTCTCAAACTGGCTCAAATCAACCGATTTGTAATCAAACGGAAGGGATTCCGGGATAATATCTTCGATTTCCTGCACCAACTCAGGCGTTAACGGCCCGCCGTAATGTGCTTTCAACTTGTAGCCGTTGTATGACGGCGGATTGTGGCTTGCAGTCAGAATAACTCCCAAACCGCAGCCCAATTGGTTTGCAGCCAGAGAAATCATCGGTGTGGAAACAAATCCTTTCGACATCAATACCTCAATTCCTTCGTGCAAAAGCACTTTAGCAACAGTTTCAGCAAAAAGCTCTCCTGCGAAACGGCAATCGTGACCCAATGCGATTTTTGAGTTCCAGTCAGATTTCTTCAACCACTGTGCTGTTGCATAGGCTACTCTTGCGACGTTTTCTACTGTAAATTCATCTGCGATGATTGCTCTCCAACCATCTGTTCCAAATTTTATTTTTGTTGCCAAATCGATTCTGTTTTTGTTGCTTCAAATATAGTTAATGCGATGTTTCCAATGAGAAATCAGGCGTTAGAATTCAATTAAAAGATTACTAAATCGATTATTCCTTCGTCCAGATTCGTGTATTCAGATTCAAATCTTCAATGATACCTGTCATCAGTTTCATCATGTTTATGATAATCCGGTAATCTTCTTCTTTCAGCAAAGAACCGAAAACGGATGGTTCGAACAGGTCCATGTTGTTGAAAACAGCGATAAAAACCTGGTTGTTGCGAAAAGAAATCGCAACTTTGAAATTGATTCGTTTGGTCATATCCAGCAATCTTTCCATCATGGAAGGTGTCAGGATATAGCGGCATTCCTGTTCGTCGGTGCTGTAAACGGCAAATTTCTTCTCGAATTCCGGGTTTTCCAATTTCACGAGGTTTCCCGGACGGCTTGGATTCCATTGCTGGAATTTACGACCCAATTTCCCCAAATAACGCTCCATGGTATCCACATCGATCATGGTTTCACCCTGGAAATTCTTATGAAAATCACTCACAAAGAACATTCCTTTGAAGATGGTGTGCCAATGTTCCTGGCGGTTTCCTTTACTATCCGTTGAAACAGTTTTGTATTCCGTGTGGATTTCCCCGAATGCAAAATCGGTCAGGTCGAACTTACCGGAAATCGTATCTTCTGCCTTATAACGGTCGTAACGTTGTGTAAATATCCGGCTTTCGGCATATTCGGACATCAATCCCCTGTTCGGATCGTATTGCAGGCGTTCATCTACGAATTTTACAACTGCAGGAATCACTTTGCCCTTGAATTGATTCTTAAAATTCTTGTAGAATCTCTGGTGTCTGACAATCATAATAACCAAACCCGCCAGGAAAACCACAACGGCTGCCACCAGATAAGGAACCGGATTCATTCTTCCGATCGTGAGCCATGCAGCACATACGGCCCCAAGTGCTCCTAAAAAAATGAAAAAGCCCGTCCAGAAACGTTTCACATATGCTTTTCTTTCTGCTTCCAGAACTCCTAAATCTCCGGCAATCATATCCGCCTGAAGTTGTGCAAAATTAATTTCCATGATTTAGTCGTTGAATTTCAGGTATTCTTTTTTGCTCATATTGTTGCGCTTCGCAATTACCGATGACGGAAACTGCAATACGGCGTTATTGAAGATCTCGATAGACATATTATACGTCCTTCTCGAAGCCGCCAATTGCTCTTCCATTTCGTTCATACTTCTTTGCAGCATGATGAATTGCTCGCTTGCCTTTAAATCCGGGTAAGCTTCCGCTTTGATTAAAAACTGGCTGAACTGGTTCTGCAATTCGTGGTTTCCCTGCGCCAATGCTTCCGTATCACGGGAACCTGATCTAAGAGCAGTCAATTTTTCCAGGAGTTCTTTTTCGTGAGTCATGTATCCGCTCACGCAGGAAGTCAGCTGAGGGATCAGGTCGAAGCGTTTTTTCAACATGACGTCCACAGATGCAAAGGCATTTTCAACCTGGTTTTCTTTGGCAACCAGTCCGTTTTTGATAACTATGACAGCGATCAAAGGGATCAGAATAAGGACAGCAACTAAAATAATGATCAATAGCATATAGGTAATTTTTTGCCGAAGATAATCAGACTGCTAAAAACTGACCGAAATTTCACCTATTTTTTGAACCCGGCAGTTATTTTATTTCTTTCTTATAACTACCTTACTTCTTCCTTAGCAAGGATCCTGATATTAAAACGCAATCATATGATCAAAGAGACCAGTGATTTTACAGATAAGCTAACCAACTCAGGAACGGAACAGGCCATTTTTCACACCCTTTTCCATCCCCTGGAACAGCCGGTAAAAGCTACCATTCTTGTCTTGCACGGCATGCAGGAACACAGCGGGCGTTATGCAGAATTTGCGCGCTTCCTGGCTGCAAACGGATATGCAGTTCTTACTTACGATCATGCAGGTCATGGCAAAACGGCTGTCCTGAAATCCGATCACGGTTTTTTCCATGCAACCAGAGCTGCCAAACGCGTGGTAGACGATGCTGAAAAGATGGACGGTTTCCTGGAAAAGAAATTTCGGGGAGTCCCGCATTTTGTGCTCGGGCATTCGATGGGTTCTTTCATTACGCGCTGTTTGCTGCAACAGGCACATCACCGTTTTGACGGCGCTGTTGTGGTGGGAACAGGTGGAAAACAAGCCATTGCACCGTTTGCCCGGTTTGTATTCTCCATCCTGAATACGCTTGCACCACAAAAAAGAAGCGGAAGATTGAACCGTTTTTTCAGCAACCTGAATAATAAGCGGTTCAAAAACGAATCGGCAGAAACAAGGTGGCTAAGCGTGAACAAAGCAAACCAACAGGCTTTCATAGAAGATGAATTGTGCGGTATTCCCTTTACCAATAACGGTTTTCATACGTTGCTTGACCTGAACATCCGATCGACCAAAAAAGACTGGGCGGAAAATATTTCCAGAGAACTTCCATTCCTGTTTGTAAGCGGCGCCGAAGATCCGATCGGAGATTTCGGGAAAGGAGTTACAACAACCGTTAAGAATATGGAAGCAGATGGTTTTTCAAATGTCGGGGTGTTTTTGTACCCTAAAATGCGTCATGAAATCTTAAATGAGGAAGTAAGAGAACAAGTATTTGACGACATCCGGAATTGGATAGATAAACGGTGTTCGGTCAACTAAAAAATCCCTCCACTTGAGTGAAAGGATTTTAGAGCTTCATTTCAGGAATTATTCAATGAATCAGTCCTCTTATTTTTTGAAATTCAGGATTGTTTTTTCAATGATGGCAACACATCCCATCAGTTGTTGTTCAGTCATCACCAACGGTGGTGCAAATCGAATGATGTTTCCGTGAGTAGGTTTTGCCAGAAGGCCATTATTCTTCAATTCCACACACAAGTTCCAGGCTGTTTTACTTTGCTCGGTGTCGTTTACGATAATTGCATTCAGCAATCCTTTTCCGCGTACTTTCACGATCAAATCGGTTTGTTCAATAATACGGTTCATTTCCGCACGGAACAGTTTCCCCAATCTTTCGGCATTTTCTGCCAGTTTCTCGTCTTTTACCACTTCCAGAGCCGCAATAGCAACTTTCGCAGCCAACGGGTTTCCTCCAAAAGTAGAACCGTGTTGTCCGGGCTTGATCACCATCATAATCTCATCGTTTGCAAAAACTGCTGAAACCGGGTAAACTCCGCCGGAAATTGCCTTACCAAGAATTAAAATGTCCGGTTTTACATTTTCATGATCAACCGCCAATAATTTCCCGGTACGTGCAATTCCTGTCTGAACCTCATCGGCAATAAACAGAACGTTATTCTTCGAACAAATTTCTTTTGCCCCGGCCAGGTAACCGTCATCCGGAACATATACTCCGGCTTCTCCCTGAATCGGTTCAACCAGGAACCCGATAACATTCGGTTGTTTTGCCGCTTCTGCCAATGCATCCAAATCATTGTACGGAATGCGGATAAACCCCGGTGTAAACGGACCGAAATTGGTATTTGCATCCGGATCGCTGGAGAATGAAACAATGGTTGTGGTTCTTCCGTGGAAGTTTTGCTCACACACAATGATCTGCGCCTGGTTTTCAGCAACCCCTTTCTTTTCATATCCCCATTTGCGGGCAATTTTAATCGCTGTTTCAACTGCTTCAGCACCGGTATTCATCGGAAGTACCTTATCGAAGCCGAAGTACTCAGCTACGAATTTTTCGTAAACTCCCAAAGTGTCGTTATAGAAAGCGCGGGAAGTTAAAGTCAGGGTTTGCGCCTGGTCTGTCAATGCTTTTACAATTTTCGGGTGACAATGTCCCTGGTTCACTGCTGAATAAGCAGACAGGAAGTCGAAATACTTTTTCCCTTCCACATCCCAAACATATACTCCTTCTCCTTTAGCAAGTACAACCGGAAGCGGGTGATAATTGTGCGCTCCATAGCGATCTTCCAATTGCATCAATTCTTCCGATGACAATTTGTCCAGTGTTTCCATAATAATCTTTTTTTAAGCTACTATCACTCGTCGCGGAGAGCAATCATCCTTTCCTCATTTGCGGTCGCAGGAGAGAAATCATCCCTGGGAGCAGCAAAGATAAATAATTATTCAGGTTAAAAAAAGCGTTTTTTGCATCGGAATCTGCGCTATCCATTGACCTGTCAATCAATTAATCCGGAACCAACGCTTTTATTTCGTAGCTTTGCATTGAATTTTAAATACGTGCCGTTTGAAAAAAGTTCAATTTTCCAAGCCTCAGGGCGAATTCTTCTGTACCCTAAGGAAATCTGTCCAGAATTACTTTGATGAAAATCAATTGGAAACTTCCGGAAACTGGAAACTCTATCTAAAAGCCTTTATCATCATTACTTTTTATATTGCTATCTATTGTACTGTCATGCTGCTTCCGATCCCCGGATACCTGGCTTTGATCTTGTCCGGATTGTTGGGATTTGTGCAGGCTTTGGTCGGTTTCAATATCATGCATGATGCTTGTCACGAGGCTTTTTCAAAAAAGAAAAGCGTGAATTATTTCTTCGGATTGTCAATGAACGCATTGGGAAGCGATTCCTTTATGTGGCGCCAGAAACACAACCTGGTTCACCACACATATACCAATATCGACGGAATTGATGACGATATTGCTAAAACTCCATTCCTGAGAATGAGCGAATCCCAGCCACGTTTCAAGGCTCACCGTTTTCAACATATCTATTTGCCGTTCTTATACAGTATTTCTACTATTTACTGGGTTTTAGTAAAGGATTTCGAAGATTACATCTTAGGTTCCCGTTTCAACGTGGAAGTTTGCCGCATGAAACCGTTTGATCACGTAATGTTCTGGGTGACGCGTGTCGTTTATTTCGGATTGTATTTGGTACTTCCTTCATTCGTTTGGGGAATCGGCTGGACCATTCTTGGATTTACGGTGATGCATGCGATGCTCGGTTTAACGATGTCTTTCGTATTCCAGTTGGCACACGTGGTTGAAAACGTGGAGTTTGAACATTGTCACTGCAAAGAACTGGTGGTTGAGAACGAATGGGCCGTGCATCAACTGGCTACAACAAGCGATTTTGCGGTTGACAGCAAAATTGTAAGCTGGTTTGTCGGTGGATTGAATTACCAGGTCGAACATCATTTATTCCCGCGCATTTCCCACATTCATTATCCGGCTATTCAAAAGATCGTGGCTAAAACCTGTGAAGAATTCGGGGTGAATTACTATTCATATCCGAGCGCCGGGCAGGCATTGGCCTCTCATTTCAGGCATATGAAGCGTTTGGGCAAGAAATGTGCGCTTCAGTTGCAGGTGGAGAAGTAAGAACGTTCAAAGAGTTCAAAAAAGAGAGTTCAAATGGTTCAATTTGAACATTTGAATCTGCCACGTCAGAAACAGTTAGAACTATTCCACTGCTGAAATCCAGGGTGTTTGAAAATACTGCTTCCCGAACCACAATTCGAAAGCGGGATCTAAAAACTCGTAAATCCCCGATTCATCTTTGATAATCATATCGCGTCCTTCGAGGATAGAGCGGTTTTTGGAAACATTCCGCGGAGTTCCCAATGCGTAGTTTCGCATCACCGCCGATGCAGTGAGTTGTTTTTCTTTCTGATAAATTGCTTTCAGTAAATTGATCTGTGTGGTACTCATTCCTTCAATTTCGCGCTGGTACAAGGGTTGATTCGCGAAGATCAATTCCGTTAAGGCGTGTTGGATGATTTGTTTGTCGACCGGCTCTCCTCCCCGGTTTTGGTTCCAGACATAATGGGATAATTGCTGAACATACCAGGAATGGTTTTTCATCAGGCGGGGAACCATGGTGGCAATTTCTTTCGGGATCTGTTTCCCTGACTTCCGGAAACTCGATTGGATAAACTTCACCCAGGCTTCTTCTTTGATTTTCGGAAGCAACATTAAATCGCCAAAACGGTAAAAGGGCTTAGACGGATTGTTGAAAATGGCTTCAAGCATGTGGCGTTTACTGCCAAATAAACAGTAAGAAACCAGTTTTTGGCGCTGCCAGATTGCACGCATTTTCTTTTCCAGCGGTTCGTATTCGACAAGATTGGTAAGATTTTGGAATTCATCGAGGCAAATTACCATCCGGATTCCTTTTTCGGTTGCAATGCGTTCGGGCAAATTCAGTATTTCATCCGCAAACTCCCGAACTTTCTCCTGCTCGTACTTGATCGTAAAATCCAGGTGCGGATTCACTCCAACATGAACAGTAGGAACCAGCTGCGCTAAAAAGGTTTTCGTGTCGCGTACCCAATCTTCCCATTTGGTAGAAGTTGCTTTGATAACCTCCCGGGTGAACAATTCAAAGAAATCCACTTCACTATTGACTGTAAAGAGATCCAGCAAGACCGTTTTACACTTCTTATCCGATTTATTGATATCGATCAACACCCGTTCTACAAGCGAAGATTTACCCCAGCGACGTGGTGAGATCAAAATGGTGTTGATTCCTCCCAACAGGTTCTGTTTCAACCGGTGCGCTTCGTTTTCCCGGTTCGTATACGCTTCCGTGCTTACAGTATTACCAAAAATAAAGGGTGAATAGAGTTCTTGCATGGTGTGTCAATTTATACTTAAATATACGGCTTTTACCGGATAAAAGAAAGATAACAACACGCTATTTATACCACCAGGTATTATACCAACTAGTATAATACCTGGTGGTACAATTTAATTTATTTCAAATGTAGTAGGGGTGAAAAATTTTCACCCCTACTATTAAATTTATTTAAAACAATGTCGGTTCGGGATCATCCGGATCTTTGGTCATATCCCATTCGATCGTCGGGCTTTCCCCATCCGTATTTTCGGTATCTCCATCGGAATCTTCCGAATTGTCGATTTCCAGTTCCAGCGGTTCTTCATCCGGCCACGGTTCTGATCCTTCGATCTCATGTGTCAGAACGACTTCTTTCACTTTCAACTTTGTCAGCTGGTTGCCCTGTGCCTTCATTCCTTTTACGTCAATGAAATCTGCCAAAGCAACTTCATTGTCCGGAAGGTTTTTCGTTTCTTTCAGTAACTTGTTATAAACGATACGAACAACCGGCCTGTAGGCTGTGGAAACACAATCCAGGTACGAGCCTTCGGATTCCGAAATGTAGGAAACGCGTTTATCGGAAGTGATTTCACAGGTAAAACGTTTCACATAGTGCAGATCTTTGTCTCCGTCGTAGTAAACCGCTGAAATCGGTCTTTCCGGAACCCACTTTTCAATGTGGATCATATCTTCATCGTAGTGAGTTGCCAAATCGAATGTAGACAAGCGGTAATCCCCGTTTTTATACAAGGTCAAAATACGGTCTTCTCCTTTGAAAGAGCCCAGGAATTTTCCTCTTCCTTCGTCGTTCAAACGTCCTACAACGGTATCGTACCAAATCTTACGCGCAGCAAGCGTAGAACCTCCGACCTCTTTTTGGGTAATCTTTTGTACGATCTCTTTCGTTACGCGATTTCCGGCAGATTGGCGGCCTTTGATCAATAAATCGCCTAAATCCACATCCCAGCGCAGGCGTTTTAAATGCGGACGCGGACGAAGCATTACCGTAACCACTTCCCGCTCTCCGTTCGGGTGAACCGAGAAGTACAACAGTTTCGATCCTTTGATTCCACGTGTCAGATCGTATTCCGTATCCCGTGTTACCGAGTTCACGAAGAAACGTTTCATCATCGTAGCGCCACCGGCACCATCCTGGTACATGACGTGGTAAATCGTGCGTTTATCGCCTTTCTTCCAGACATCCGCATGAACAATTCCCTTCCCTACGAATTTTTTCTCGGCAACTTTGGTCACAATAAATTTACCGGTATCGAAGAAGACGATGATATCGTCAATCTCAGAACAATCGTTGACTGCTTCGGTCTTTTTCAAGCCCCAACCAATGAATCCTTCTTCAACATCGACATATAATTTGCGGTTGGCAATAATAACTTTCGTAGCAGCAATGTTGTCGAACACTTTCATTTCAGTACGACGTTCCTTCCCGGCCCCGAAGCGTTTTTTCAGATCTTTGAAGTACTCGATGGCATATTCCACCAGGTTTGCCAAATTCTTTTTAACCTCTTCCATTTCAGCTTCCAGCTTCGCGATCAGTTCATCGGCTTTATCCGAATCGAAGCGCGTGATGCGGATCATTGGAATTTGGGTCAAACGTTGTAAATCTTCGTCTACAATTTCGCGGATAAACTGTTTCTTAAACTTTTCGAAACGCTTATACATGTACTGGAATAAGTTTTCCTTGTCGGAGTACAACTTAAAGTCGATGTACATTTCTTCGCGGATGAAGATCTTCTCCAACGTGGAAAAATGCCATTGTGCTTCCAGTTCCGACAAACGGATCTCCAATTCTCTTTTCAGGAGCTGAAGCGTGTTGTCTGTATTTACTTTCAGAATTTCCGACACGCCCATAAATCGAGGAGTATCTCCGTCAATCACGGAAGCATTCGGTGAAATGGAAACTTCACAATCCGTAAAGGCGTACAAAGCATCGATAGTTTTATCCGGAGAAACACCCGGAGCCAGATGGATCACAATTTCAGCTTCTGCAGCCGTATTGTCTTCGATTTTTTTGACTTTAATCTTCCCCTTATCGTTTGCTTTGATGATACTTTCAATCAACGAACTGGTTGTACATCCGAAAGGAATCTCATTGATCGTCAGGGTTTTATTATCAACCTTTTTAATCTTTGCGCGAACACGTACTTTTCCACCTCTTAACCCGTCGTTGTAATTGGTGAAATCCGCCATTCCTCCGTTGAGGAAGTCCGGGAAGATCTCTACTTTTTTACCCCGCAAATGGTTGATCGACTGTTCGATCAGTTCATTGAAATTGTGAGGAAGGATTTTACAAGCCATTCCCACTGCAATTCCTTCTGCTCCCTGAGCCAAAAGAATCGGGAATTTTACCGGTAAATTGTCCGGTTCTTTGTTCCGTCCGTCGTAGCTTAACAACCAGTTGGTGGTTTTCGGATTGAATACCACATGGTTGGCAAACTTGGAAAGCCGTGCTTCGATGTAACGCGGAGCAGCCGCACCGTCACCGGTCAGTGTATTTCCCCAGTTTCCCTGGCAATCGATCAATAATTCTTTTTGTCCGAGTTGAACCAATGCATCACCGATAGAAGCATCTCCATGCGGGTGATACTTCATGGTGTTCCCGATCACGTTCGCTACCTTGTTGTAACGTCCGTCATCCAATTCCTTCATGGAATGCAAAATTCTTCGCTGAACCGGTTTAAAACCATCGTGCAGGGAAGGAACTGCACGCTCCAGGATTACATAAGATGCATAATCCAGGAACCAATTCTCATACAAACCACTTAGCGGAATGATATTTTCGTCCGTATGTTTGTGATCATCCGTCCCAAAAGAAGATTCTTCTTCTCCTCCTTCTTCGTTATTCAGATCATCGTTTTCCGGATCTACCGGTCCAATTTCGTCTTCACTCATTGTCGTTCTTCGTTATTAAGTTTGAACTTCAATTTTTCTTTTTCGATTTCATCAATCAATTCCTCTTCCGTTGGTAAATATGGAAGGTATTTTGTAGCAAACAGTTGTTCATGTGACCAGTTCAATTTGGCAGACAGTGTTTTCCATTTTTCACTTCAGGGATATCAAATAAAACTGCCGAAAATTCGGATATTCCTTTCCGAAAACCCTCTTTATATCCTGGATATACTGCATCAACTACTCTTAAGAAGCTTTTTCTATTTCTGTATTTTCTTCTCCTGAATCGGGAGTATCCAACTCCACACTCTTCTCATCGTCTTTCTCTACGCGTAGGTTCTCTATGATGAAATCCTGGCGTTCCGGGGTGTTTTTCCCCATGAAATAGGACAAAATGGAATCAATGGAAGCATTTTTTGTAAGGATAACCGGTTCCAGGCGAATATCGTCACCGATAAAGTGCTTGAACTCATCCGGGGAAATTTCTCCCAATCCCTTAAATCGTGTGATCTCCGGATTTTTTCCCAATTCTGCAATGGCTGCTCTCCGTTCTTCTTCCGAGTAACAGTAAATGGTCTTTTTCTTGTTTCGAACACGGAACAATGGCGTTTGAAGCACGTAAACGTGATTTCGCTTCACCAGGTCCGGGAAGAATTGCAGGAAGAAGGTCAATAACAGCAAACGGATGTGCATTCCATCGACATCGGCATCGGTTGCGATCACAATGTTGTTGTAACGCAGGTTATCCATGTCTTCTTCGATATCCAAAGCTGCCTGAACGAGGTTAAATTCTTCGTTTTCGTATACCACTTTCTTCGTCAGTCCGTAACAGTTCAAAGGCTTTCCACGCAATGAGAACACCGCCTGCGTATTGACGTCCCGCGATTTCGTAATCGACCCGCTCGCCGAATCTCCCTCGGTAATGAACAAGGTTGTCAACTCGCGTTTATCGTCTTTCAAATCGGTTAAGTGAACCCGGCAGTCGCGCAGTTTCTTATTGTGCAAACTGGCTTTCTTCGCCCTGTCGCGCGCCAGCTTACGAATTCCGGAGAGTTCTTTCCGTTCGCGCTCGGATTGCTTGATTTTCTTTTCCAGGGTGTCTGCCACATCCGGGTGACGGTGCAGGTAATTGTCGAGTTTATCTTTCAGGAAGTCGTTAATGAACGCCCGCATGGATTTTCCTTCCGGCTCGATTTCCTGTGAACCCAATTTCGTTTTGGTCTGGGATTCAAAAACCGGCTCGATTACTTTCACTGCAATTGCAGCTACAATCGACTGGCGAATATCCGAAGCATCGTAATCTTTTTTGTAGAAATCACGGATTACTTTCGCAATCGATTCGCGGAATGCGCTTTGGTGCGTTCCACCCTGAGTTGTATGCTGGCCGTTCACGAAGGAATAGTAATCTTCCCCGTAAGTTTTCCCGTGTGTAAATGCCACCTCGATGTCTTCGCCTTCCAAATGAATGATCGGGTAAAGCGGATCTCCGTCCATGTTGTCTTCCAGCAAATCTTTCAATCCATCTTTCGACTGGTACTTCTCCCCGTTGAAGTAGATCGCCAGTCCACGGTTCAGGTAACAGTAATTCCAGAACATCTTGATCAGGTAAGGCATTTTGAATGCAAACTTTTTGAAGATCGATTCATCCGGGATAAACTCAAAGTATGTCCCATTTGCCTCGGTTGTTTTTTCCAATTTTGAATCCTCAACCAATTCCCCTCTCGAAAAAGTAGCCTGTTTCTTCTCACCATCCCGCACCGAATAAACCATGAAATGATCACTCAATGCGTTTACCGCTTTTGTTCCCACTCCGTTCAGTCCGACAGATTTCTTAAAGGCTTTGGAATCGTATTTCCCCCCGGTATTGATCTGAGAAACACAATCAATTACCTTTCCCAGGGGAATTCCACGTCCGTAATCACGGACAGAAACTTTCCCGTCCTTCACCTTGATGTCGATACGTTTTCCATTTCCCATGACAAATTCATCAATGGAATTGTCGACAATCTCCTTCACCAAAATATAGATCCCGTCATCGGCAGAAGAACCATCTCCCAACTTCCCGATGTACATACCAGGTCGCAGGCGAATATGCTCCTTCCAGTCCAGAGATCGTATATTGTCTTCAGTATATTGATTTTCAGCCATAATAACGGATTCTTTGCGAAGTATCAAAGATAGTCACGAAAAGGCTTGTTTAAACCATGATTTGTTACGAGTTATGAACGATGAAAGGTTAATTTCGTGGCAGAAAATTATACCGTTTTCCGGGTATTGTTTAGAATGATTCCAGATAATAATTTTACCTCAAAACAAACCCGATGTGTCATTACAAAACAATCAGCAACAACTCCTTCGGCTGCCTCATTCAATGTAAAAACTGCGAACAATTCCATTTGGGGTTCGGTAATGTGGTACTCATCCTTTCCTACGACGAATTCATGCGGTTTTCAGACCAGGTTCACAACATTCACACCATGCATTACGAGGAAAAGAAGGAAACCGGTGAGAAAATCTACATGCATACCGACACCTCCAAAATGGTACTGGCTTTCAACCACAGGGAATGGATCAAACTTTACCAGTTATTGGAAGAATCCCGGTTTATGCTGTACGCTAACGAATTGATTGACCAGGCTTAATTATTGCGTTTCAGCCAGCCTCTTTTCCAGAAAACAAATACCAAAACGGCAGTTATCAGGATCATGAGCCCCCAAACCATGTAATAACCGTTACGCGATTTCAGTTCCGGCATATTTTCGAAATTCATCCCGTACACCCCGACAATAAAGGTCAAAGGAATGAAAATCGCGCTGGTTACCGTCAACACTTTCATAACTTCGTTCATGCGCTGGCCCTGAATTGCATAATAGAGGTTCGCAATACCATCCAGCATCTGTTTTTGCGCTTCGATTTCATCGATCAAACTGAAGCAGGTATCTTTCAGTTCCCGGAAATAATGAATATTATCTTCGATGATCATTTCATTTTCCACACGATCCAGCTGCCCCATCAGTTCTTTCATCGGGAATACGATCTTTCGTAAATCGAGTAATTTCCGTTTTTCCCATTCCACTTTCCGAAGCACCTCACTTTGCGGGTTCCGGAGCACGATCTTATCCAGCCTTTCAATGTTCAGAGCAATCTGCTCAACAACTTCCGTATAGTTGTCGATAATCGCTTCCAGCATGCGGAACAACAAGAAGTCAGGTCCTTTGTAACGCACTTTCCCGCGTTTGTACTCAATCCGCTCACGCACTTCCGGAAAGTGATCCGAAGGTTTTTCCTGGAAGGAAATCAGGTAATTATCCCCGATTATGAAACTGATACGCTCTTTGTTCAGGTCGTAATGGTTCGGACCTTCCTTGGGGAGTGCGGAAATGATACTGAAGAAAACGTAATCCGAATATTCTTCCAGTCGTGTGCGCTTATTTTCCGCAAACAAATCCTCCTGGAGCAACCTGTCGATACACAATTTATCACACAGTTTATTGATCGCCGCCTTATTCTTCATGGAATGAAAATTCAGCCAATAAGTCGAATTCATATCCTCAAACGGATTGAAGTTTTCCGCGAAATAATCTTCCGTGTTCTTCTCCAGCGTAAAAGCATCGAGATTATACTTGTAAAGTTGTGCTGCTTGAGACATATAACGAAAATAATCATTTTCGAATTAAGAATTGCGAATTGATATCAGGCACATCTGAATCAATTCCAGCCACGGATCAGATATTATTTTGAACCCGGCAAACAAAGAATTGTATCATTGAGAAAACAACCTTATGAAATCGCTTCTGATCATTCTGATTTTGCTTCCCTTTCGGGCAGTTTCTCAAACAGACACACTTGTTGTTGAAGTTATTTACGGATCGAAACCCATTGAAAAGAGTGAGCGGCATTGGTTCGGAGGAAAATTGGGCGGACACATCGGTCTGAGAATCGGAAA
Organism: Fluviicola sp.; assembly: GCF_039596395.1. Lineage (NCBI taxonomy): Bacteria > Pseudomonadati > Bacteroidota > Flavobacteriia > Flavobacteriales > Crocinitomicaceae > Fluviicola > Fluviicola sp. The sequence goes on along the minus strand of NZ_JBCNJT010000001.1, from coordinate 930,490 downwards.
TGACAGTGTGATGCACTTTGTTCCCGGCGGAAGAGTTGCTGCTACCAACATCAATTCGGACACCGGTAAATACCTTCTATCGAGTAGCAGGCAATTTTACCGTACTTTCTATTGCGACACCACCAAAACCTGCCGCATTTTCATCCCGGTTACTCCTGCTCAAAAACAGCAATTACTCAAAGATTCCGGCCCTTTCCTGAAAGCAGCCCCATATCCGTATGCATTTTTCGGGATGCGCTGTGCGGCGGCCTGCTACCACTTATTGTCGCTGGCTGACGTAACGAAAGACCGATCGAGAAGCAGTATGACCTGGAAATTCTTTTACCCGCGGAAATTTCGGAAATTCCTGTTTAAGGAGGCAACGAAAAAAGGATGGAAAATTACATCAACACCGGGATCAATCAAACGAAAATGGGATCATGACTAATTACGAATTTGAATATCGAATTAATTCAAAATGATGAATGCAAAATGCAAAAACCAATCATTTCTGAATTTTGAATGTTGAATTTTGAATTAATTTTTGGTAGCGATTAAACTCTTTTACGTTTGACGAACGCCGGATAGCTGCCAGGACTTTCAATTTTTCGTGCTGGGTCAAATGCCAGGAAAGACTGATGCGGTCTTTTTGCAATTCTCTCAGGTTCAGGTTCACCGTTTTAACCGGAACGCCATATTTATCCATAATCACACGCATCAATTCGTCCTGGTCGTAATCCTGGATACGCGGGAAATTGGTGAACACATTTGAAATGGGCGCCGTAAACTTATCGAAAAGCCCGAAAGAACGCGTTTGTTCATTGTACATGATCCGTTTGTTATCCCTGATCTGCAGGATTACTACTCCACTCGTGTTTTTACTGATCCAGGATTCCAGTCGCATAAGCCACTGAACCGTAATTTTAGTCCCGAAATTATCCCTTGCGCCTGCATCCATCACCTGAATCTCCGGAACAGTGGGCAAACTCGTCATCGGAAGTACATATGGAAAGGACGCATTCATGCGCAAAGCAGAAGACAAGCGCAGTTTTTCCGATTGCTGTCTTTTCAGCAGCAGGTGAATATCAATATTTTCCTGCACATGATTGTTTTCCGGCGAAGGCGAAGCGGAATCCATTAAGAAACTCAGTCCCAGTGACGAAATCATGATCCTTCTGCCGTCATTCACCACCGAAGGTGTCAAAATGAGATTCGGAATAATTCCTTTCTTTTCAAAGGCCCGGAAGTAGCGCAGCGGTTTATTCATACGCTCCCCGGTATTCTCATTCAAATCGGATTCAAACGCCATTGCCCGGTCATAACTGTATTCTGAGTCCTCAAAGGAAGATTGATAGCGGAAAAACAGATCGTTGGTGGATGCCGCAAAAGACAATTTATTCAATAAATCCTGTGAAATCTCTTCGAAATATTTTTTATCGTTGAAATCTACCTTTTGGGTCTGGTAATTCTCCAGCAACAAAGAACGGTAATACGACGCGCCCACCGTACCACCGGAAGCTCCCGTTATCATGGCAATGTGTTTCGACGACCTGAAATCCGTCAGGGAATCACACATGCGCAGCACCTGGAAAACCCAGGAAGCACTGCGCGAACCTCCTCCGGAAGTGTTTACCACCACCAATACCGGTTTCTTCTCTCCCGTTTGCTTTTTCCAATTTTCCAGGTAGGAAATGTAATTTTCGTAATCGTCCTCACGTACCTCCCAATCCTTACTCATTTCATAGATAGCCGAATCGCTGTAAACAGCCGGCTGATCATACGACAAGCCATAGGCCTGGGTCTGGAATTTGAACACATTCATCGTTTTCGACAAATAGTTCATGAGCAGAAAACACAGAATGAGAACCGGATACGCCCAAACACGCAGCCAGGATTGCAAGGCGCTCAGCAGCATCATAATAATAGTCAACAACAAAACCACACTTACCCCTGCAGGAACATCCAGGAAGGTTTTTCCACCGAAAAGCCCGATGAGAATAAACGTGACAATCGTCGCAATCTCAAAAATAGTGGTGGAAATCCGGTTCTGATCAAAAACAGACTGCAGCAGGGATTGTGCATAATGTTTGGTAGAACGGCATTGCTGTACCCGCAATCCTCTTCCAATATACCAATACAAGCGTTGCCTGTTCGATCCTTTTACCTTAATACGGTTCCGTTTCCCGAAACGCAACCAGCGGGTCGTACGCACCGAACTGTTCTCATCGAAGCGCTTCAACTCGAATAAATTCTTGTTGATCGGGAAGAAATAAAGCAATGCAACTCCCACAAACAGGAAAAAGCCCACCAAAAACCCCGAAACAAAGAAAAAGACGTTTATCCAGGACTCAAATTCCTCCATACGCTGAAAACGAACCACCCGGATTATGAAAAACAGGATGAAAGTCGTTGGAATGATGCTGTTATTGATACAAAAACGGACAAAAGGTTTGTTAACCATTGCCAGGAAGGAAAAACGGGAAGCCAATCGCATGTATGAATACGAATGAAATGCCATCGTAAGTCCTCCAAACGAGAAACCGATCAGTAAAAAAGAAAAAAAACTGGTATTCCCTTGGTATTCGGGAGATAAAAAGAGGTAAGACAGGCCGAAACCAATTCCAACTTTATCTGAAATCAGCAAAAAGAAAAACACCCAATAAAAGAATGCAAGCAGGTTGTGCTTTAAATGATGAGCCAATAAAACCAAGGGAAAAAATACCCTTATAAATTGAAACGTTTGGGAGGTAATATTTCGGAGTGCAGCCACAAACCCAATATTACGAATTAATGATGGTATTTTTGATACTCTTTCACAAAATCTGTCACCAGGTACGTTAAGGCTTTCCCGGCTATGATCTCATCCGTCTCGCTTTTAGGGGCCGCTTCCGGCAAATGCAGGTAGCAGACTTTTTCCAGCGAAGCCATCTTGCGAACATAAATCCGCGCCTGGTCCACCGAAATTCCCGAAGGAGTAAACGCGCTGGACGGCATGTATGCAATCGAATCCATATCCAGTTCCACTCCCATCACCGTTTGATAATGCGAATCATACACTTTATCGATATCCGCCTGGAATTTGAACGGTTTTTCCAGCCACGACTCGTAAAACGTAAAAAACGCCTTCATGTCCTGCAAACTATTCAGGATAAACTGGTTATTGTAAGATTCATGCAGTCCAAGCACCGAATAATGCCCGAGGAAACCATATTCATACGCGTAGGAGAACGGATTTCCGGAATGCCTTCCTTCCATAGCACGTGTGTCTGCATGCGGATCCAGGTTCACCACCGATATTGCCAGGCCGAGCGATTCCGAAACCCCTTTAATAATCGGATACGCATTGTTGTGTCCGCCACCGATCACCACCGGAATACCTCCGCAATCGACTACCTCTTTTACCCAACCAGAAACCAGGTAATCCAGATCATCTATGTGCATACTGGCAATGGCATCAATCGGTTCTTTCAAATCAATCACTCCATGCACACAAATCGAATTCCCATTCAGGAACTGGTTCGACTGTACTCCCAAAAAGCGGGGAATGAAAGCATCAAACGCCGCATGCGATCCTCCTCTGCCGGCATTTAATCTCGGTCCGACATCTTCCCTGATCCCGAGAATATGGAATTTTTTCTCCTTCCAATTCTCCGAATCTCCTCTGAAAAGTACATTTTGCCCGATACGGATTTCTCCGTCCCGTTCCGTCAGCCAGTTTTTCAAATCCGCTTCTGCCGGAAACTTCAGCTTAAAATAAGTCGACTCAAGCATGGTGTTTTTCCATTAGTTCAACAAAAGCGCGCGGCGGCTGTATCGGCCTCATATTCTCTTTCGAAACAAAGACCAGGGTTGTTTTTGCCTTACTCAGGCATTCCTGCTTTTCATTATAAAGCGTGTATTCAAAAAATAAGCGCGGACCTTTCAGTTCGGTTATTGCAGTAACAATCGTCAGTTCATCGTCGTATAAAGCCGGCTTGAAGTAATCCACTTCGAAATGACTCACAGGCAACATCACGCCGCTTTCTTCCAATTCCCGGTAGCTCATTCCCAGGGAACGCATTGCCTCCACCCTTCCAACTTCAAAATATGCTGCGTAATTTCCGTAATAGCAATAGCCCATCTGATCCGTTTCACCATATCTCACACGCACTTTCGTCGGGAATTCAAATGAAGTTTTCATGAAATTGTAAATTCTAAATAAATGCCGTTAAATGTCGTAACTATTTTTCAGATTTTGAGTTAGAATCCCAAGGTGTTAAAAAGTATATTTCAACAGTATTAATTCACTGTTATTGGAATCTAATTTCGTACCTTTGAGAGAGGCGATTTTATTTTCATTTAAACAGGATTTTTTAACATTAAACTATAAAATTTACTTATTCATCGAACAATCAGTAAGTTTTAAGATAATTAAAAGAAGATGTTAAAGGATTACTTCAACACAAAGCAAAACTTTTCAAATAATCAACCCCTAAACAACTTTTTTTTTCACTTTTTTATGAGAATATTTGCTCACTAAAAAATTCAGAGGCTTAACGCTTGAGCTATGAATCTATTACGCCGATTATTTTTTTATTAACAAATTATTATAAACTTTTAAATACCCTGCTAAATGAGTGCCAACCATGACGCTATTTGGAATTCCTGTCTGAAAGTTATCAAGGATAATTTACCGATTCAAGCCTACAAAACCTGGTTTGAGCCGATTGTTCCCGTAAAGCTTGAAAACAACATTCTGACAATACAAGTTCCATCTCACTTCTTTTATGAATGGTTGGAAGAGCATTACATTACTTTATTGAAAAAAGTAATCAAAAAAGAGCTAGGCCAGGAAGGTCATTTGGAATACAGTATTGTGATGGAAAATTCTGCCAGCAATTCCAATCCTTACACGGTTAAACTTCCGGCTTCGAACAAGAAAGCGGTGAAGAATGCGCCTGTAAACATGCCTTTGAACATCAGCGACAACCCGATTAAAAACCCGTTCATTATCCCGGGATTGAAGAAGGTAAATGTGGATTCGAACCTGAACCCTGCCTATTCCTTCGAGAATTTCGTGGAAGGCGACTGCAACCGTTTGGCTCGCTCAGCAGGATATGCTGTTGCAAACAAACCCGGAGGAACTGCTTTTAATCCTTTGTTAATTTACGGAGGTGTCGGTTTGGGTAAAACGCATTTGGCTCATTCTATCGGTATCGGTGTTAAGAACCAATTTCCGAATAAAACGGTGCTTTATGTAAGCTCTGAGAAATTTGCGCACCAGTTCATTGATGCTGTCCGCAATCAGACAACGAATGATTTCATTCACTTCTATCAAATGATCGACGTATTGATCATCGATGATGTGCAATTCTTCTCCGGAAAAGAAAAGACACAGGACGTTTTCTTCCATATCTTCAACCATTTGCACCAAAATGGAAAACAGATCATTTTGACTTCGGATAAACCGCCGGTTGAAATGCAGGGAATGGAGCAGCGTTTGCTGTCCCGTTTCAAATGGGGATTATCTGCAGACCTTTCTACTCCGGACCTGGAGACACGTATTGCAATCATGGAGAAGAAAATGTATGGCAGCGGTATCGAACTTCCACGTGAAGTTGTTGAATACCTTGCTTACAGTATCAACACAAACATCCGTGAAATGGAAGGTGCGATGACTTCCCTGCTTGCACAGGCTTCGTTGAACAAGAAAGCAATTACGCTGGACCTGGCGAAACAAATGATCGACAAGTTCGTGAAAAACACCGCTCGCGAAGTTTCTATCGATTACATCCAGAAAGTAGTTTGTGATTACTTCGATTTACCGATCGAAATGCTGAAATCGAAAACACGTAAGCGTGAAGTTGTTCAGGCTCGTCAGATTTCCATGTATTTCTCCAAGAAAATGACGAAATCATCGTTGGCCAGCATCGGAGCGCATTGTGGAGGAAAAGACCACGCAACTGTATTGCACGCTTGCAGAACGGTTATTAACCTTTCGGAAACAGACAAACAATTCCGGGTTTACCTGGAAGATTTGGAAAAGAAATTGACAATTCAATAATAGTAAATGGCTTCCCGAAACGGAGGCCATTTTGTTTTATGAAACAATTCTTTGAGAAGTCGCAAATTCGGGAATTCGCTTCTTCGCAAAGATATGAACAGATATTTATTTAAACACCTGATTATCAGTATTTAAATAAAAACTGTTTAAGCAAGAAATTTGGTATTCCCTTTAATTAATCTCTAAAATCTCATTCTTCCTATCTTTGTAACCCTATGCCCGAAAGCAAATTCAAAACAATTACAGCACCAAGCGAAGGATTCTACAAAGAGAAGGGATCTAAATTCCTTGCATTTGCCATTCCGTGCAAAACCGAAGAAGAGATCAAAGAACATATCCAACGCCTTCGGAAGGAGCACTACCAGGCTGTGCATGTTTGTTCTGCATTCCGTTTGGGAAGTGATAAGAAAAAATACCGGGCCAGTGACGACGGTGAACCTTCCAATTCAGCAGGAGCTCCGATCCTGGGACAGATCCAATCATTCGATCTTACAAACATCCTTATTGCAGTGGTACGTTATTACGGTGGAGTCAACCTGGGCGTCGGCGGTTTGATCAATGCTTATCGCACAGCCTCCAAAGAAGCTTTGGAAAGTGCTCGGATTATCGAACAGGAAGACGAAATTCGTGTCACACTATTCTACGATTACAATGAAATGCCACAGGTCATGGCATTATTAAAAAATAGTCCTGCGAAAATCATTAACCAGGATTTTCAGTTATCTTGTCAACTAAGTATTCAATTACCGGTTTCGGAATCGGGGCTTCTGGATCAGTTTGCAGCATTAAATTTGTTGCTTCCGGAAGAAAAACATATCAGAATAGAAAACCATGGAATTATCCAATAGTCAATTACTCCAGGATCTTATCAGCGTGCAGGGACTTGCAAGCGATGAATCACGTATCAAGTCATTTATCAAAGACTATGTACTCAGAAACCAGGGAACATGGAAATCGAAGCCGCACATTATTGATGGAGCAGGTTTCCAGGACGCCATGATCCTGGTTTTCGGAAATCCACGAACGGCTGTTTATGCGCATATGGACACAATCGGCTATTCCGTTGGTTATGAGAATGAATTGATCCGTGTAGGAGGACCGAAAAATATCGACGGAACACAATTGGTCGGAAATGATTCACAGGGAATTGTGGAAGGCGAACTGATGATCTTTGAGAATGAATACAATCAACAGCGCCTTCAGTTATCGTGCGACCGTACTGTTGATCGCGGTACATTGCTTTCATTCAAACCCAATTTCAAAGAAACAAAGGAATACGTTCAGTCTCCCTACCTCGACAACCGTTTAGGGGTTTATGTAGCGCTGCAACTGGCTGAAACGATGGAAAACGGAGCAATCGTATTTTCAACTTATGAGGAGCACGGAGGAAATTCCGTCGGAGCTTGTGCCAAATACCTGATGAACACTTATGATGTGCTGCAAGCTTTAATCTGCGACATTACGTGGGTTACTCACGGAGTTGTTCACAAAGGCGGAGTGGCAATTTCCATGCGCGACAGCATGATCCCCAGAAGAAAATACCTGAACAAGATTCTGAATATTGCCAGAGAATCCGGGATCAAACATCAATTGGAAGTAGAATCTGCCGGAGGAAGCGACGGTTCTGTATTACAGAAATCAGACCTTCCTATCGACTGGTGCTTTATCGGGGCAGCGGAAGACAATGTGCATACTCCGAATGAAAAGGTTTACAAGAAGGATATCGAATCGATGATCGAATTATACCGTGTTTTGATGGACCAATTGTAATCAGCGAACGGCAAAAGCTTCTTTGATATCGATTGCCCGGAACTCGGAACAAATCGTTGCTTGTTCGTCCAATTCTACAAACTTCAGTTTCAGGCGCAATTTATCGACATGAAATTTAGGATCTAAGTTCAAGGGAGAATACTTATGCTGTGTTTCACCGGAGAAAACCTGAATAACAACTCCGCAATCGAGTATCTGTACTTCTCCCAGAAAATAGATTCCATTGTCCGTTACAACCGGTTGAGGATTACCGGTTTTTGTTTCCGGCTGCGGTTGAGCAACAGACACATCTTTTGGAGGATGGCACGAAGCCACCAATCCAAGAACCAAGGTTAAAAGGGCTATTCGAATCATTCCTGAATGGTTTTTAATACGTTTTTTCCGGCAATAGCAGCGGTAGTCCATGCAGCCTGAAAATTGAATCCGCCGGTTACTCCGTCGATATCCAAAGTTTCACCGGCAAAAAAGAGCCCGGGAACTTTCTTCGCTTCCATCGTTTGTACGTTGATCTCATTCAGATCTACTCCGCCCGCTGTTACGAATTCTTCCTTAAAGGTTGTTTTTCCTTCCATGGAATACAAGTCATTTACCAGGACTTCCACCAATTTATTCTGGTGTTTGGATGTCAATTCCGAACATTTGAACTGATTTGGAATCCCTGCTTTCTCTACAAGGTACGTCCATAATCTCGATTTCAGGGAATAAAGTGGCGTATTTACAACTAATTTATTGGATTTTACAAATTCCCGGATCACTTCGCGCACCGATTCCTGGTTCTCCTCTCCTGTCCAGTTAACTGCAATTTGGGATTTGTATCCCTTTGTTTCAAGGATCCTTGCGCCGAATGCCGATGATTTCAATACCGCCGGGCCGCTCATTCCCCAATGTGTGATCAATAACGGTCCGTTTGAAGTCCATTTCTCCCCGATAATCTTCACTACGGCATTTTCCTGGACAATTCCCATCAGTTCCTTAATGGGTTCGTTTGGCATGTTGAAAGTAAAAAGCGAAGGAACCGGTGAAACGATCTTCAGATCAAAGGCTTTCAATAATTCAAACCCGGATAGCTTTGGCTGTCCGCCGGTTGTTACAATGACTGCTTTGGAACGAAACAGTTCTTCAGGAGTTTGAACTTCAAATAAGCCGGAATCGAGCTTTTTAATGGATTCGACCCGCTGATTCAACAATAATTGAACTCCGTTCTTCTTTAATTCGCCCAGGAAACAGTCGATGATCGTTTGTGAATCATTGCTCAGCGGAAAGTAACATCCGTCTGGATAAAGCTTCAACGGAACGTTCCTGTTTTCCAGCCAGTTTTTCATATCTGAACTTGAAAACTGGTAGAATGCTTTTTTCAGGAAGCGTTCTCCTCTCGGGTAATGTTTGGATAATGCTTCCGGTTCGGAAATGACATTGGTAACATTGCACCTTCCGCCTCCCGATATTTTGACCTTAGCCAAAGGTTTGGAGCTTCTTTCCAGAATGGCAATTTTTGCATGTTTATGGTTTTCCGAAGCCTTGATTGCCGAAAAACAACCTGCCGCTCCGGCACCGATTACTAAAACATCCAATTCTTTCATGGGTCAAAAGTAAGCAGAAAAAAAGACCTCCCGGATATCCGAAAGGTCTTTCTATCGTTTAACTGTCTCTTCGTAAGTTTACAAATTTGCTCATTTGCCGGTTTGCTAAATTACGAACCGATGCTTAGTGTAAAATCTGGATGTTCTTTCGCACGCTTTGTCCCGCGGAAAGAATCTCCACAATATAGGATCCGGCTCTCAATGAAGCTGTATTGATTGTCTCCTGGTTTCCGTTAGAAAACTGTTTCGTTAATACTTCTTTTCCATCCAGGCTAATGATACGGAAGGATTCCGCTGCACCGTTTGAAACAAGTAAGTGCAATTCATCATTTGCCGGATTCGGGTATACCGACAATTCCATTTGCAGCTCATTCAATCCCAAAGGACCGTTCGCTACCTGTACAGCATGCTGATAAGTTGCATAATTCTGCTTCGTTGCCGTAACCACCAGGTAATCATCCGTCGTTAAGGCCGGAAAAGTAATTACCGCTTGCCCGCCTGAAGCAATTGCAGAACCCAAAAGCACATTGTTTTGAGAAACAGCAACCAAAGCTCCTTCCACATCGCATGTTGCAGTAATGGAAGTTGTACCCACGGGAACATTTCCGGTATGTGTCACCGTAATCGGCAAGGTTTGCTTATTTCTGAACTGCGCCGAAGGGTCTCCGAACAGTACCCAGGTTTGCATCACTTCCACACCGCTTCCGGAAGGATATTCTTCCAGCATTGACATCTGTGAATTGTAGAACAAGCCACCCAATGTTGTTTTGTGATTCGCTGGATATGTTTCTCCGATAATTGCCGCCATTTCGTCCTGCGTTTGCATCGGTTCGGCCCAGGCCATCAAAATCGAGGAACCTGCCGCACCGATTGCACCGGATGGTGTTCCGTTTTTAGTAGCTCTTGTCCATGCCTCAGAAATACAAGTTCCGGAAGTGAAAGTCCCGTTATTACAGGCAACAGAGATTACAAACGGATATTTTCCATTGTTTGTCGCCTGGTTTACATGTGTGCTTTGGAAATTCCCGGTTACACATAAATTCACGTCGCCATGACCGGTGTAATTAAACAGACCTACTCCATTGTTTACTGCAGGAAGAATAATTCCTGAATTCGGGCTTCCGGCAGCATCCGAACCACCGTGAGAACCATCATAAAATTCAGAAACTTCTGAGTATCCGTAATCCATTAAAACAGTACGGATATTTCTCAGATGCTGCCAATCCGGTTCGTCGTCGTCACCGATTCCGTCGCCTTCATTCGATCCCAAACCAATCGCTTTTTCCATCCAGTCGCCTGCCATCGGGTTCTTTTCGTACTCCAGGGTGCGGTCAACCATCGTTGTAATATTTGCTTCCGAACCGGAAAAACGGCCCACAAACAATTCGGGGTAATAATCTCCGCCGGATAATTGGCCGTAATAAGAATCCGAATACAAATTCTCACCGCCCGACATGCCATAAGTATGTGCAGGAATATCGTCGTGATCTCCGACCAAAAGCACATAAACCAGATCGGGATGTGCCGCGTAGTAATTTTGGATATATGCCTGAATATCGGTATCGTTTGTTCCTGTCGTAGTGGTAGAAACCAGTGCAGACCGGATTCCTTTTTGGTTCTTCCAGTTCACCAACGGCGTGATTTCTTCTATTAAAGCCGGAGCAGCAATGAACAGCATGCTTCCACTCTCTTCCATCGGTGAGTATTTCTCCGTTTTAGGATTCAAGACAAATTTCTGCTGAGCCGACTGCATCACCGGATCTGTTTGACCGTTCAATTCATTCACTCCGGTAATCTCCGTATTCTTTTTTACAGTAATGTGAATGCCTTTGTAAACGATCAATTGTTTGGTTACCGGGTTGTATTGATAAGGAGAAACTTCTATCACCGCACCACGCATGGATCTCCAGATAAACGGAGTTTTCACCGTTGCTATGGAAGACGGATAAAAATCATTGGTGTTGTAAGCCGTACCGAATGTATATGCAACCGAGGAAGGCACTACATTTCGCTTGAGAACTCCTTTTGACGGAGCTACCAACATGTTATCGTAAATCGTTACTTCGTCAAATGTTAGTTCGATTTCAGGATTCCCGGTTTCAGGAAGCTGAACGGTTGTGTGGAATAAAGGAAGGGCCGGAGCACCTTTTTCCCGGGATAAAACCAGGAATGATCGGGAGAAATCAATCATGTTCTGCCCGTTGATTTCCTTGAATTCAAAAGGTTTTTCTGTAAATTGCTGCGTCAGTTCAATCACTTTGGAGTCTTCCGACTTCAACTGGAAACTTTGCGCATTGGAAAGAAAGGATCCACATAGCATGGAGCAAAGGAGGAGAGTTTTTTTCATTTTATTGTTTTAGCTCTCCCAATTTACTGATTATAACCAAACAAGCTGAATAATTAACATATACCTACTGGGAGTAACACCAAGTATCTGAAAAGAAAAAGGCCAAATGCAACTGCACTTAGCCTCTTTCCCTTAACCTGTAGATGTTAATAATTGATCCGTTATTTCCCTTAACGCGAGATCCGGCAAAAGGTTTCAAAAAAGATTATTTTTCAGAAAAAAAATTAAAACATGATGTAAATCACCTTTTCTTCTGTAGGGTGTTTCTAACTTTGCTCCAGCTCAAATTTGCAACAGATGTTATTCGGAAAAGGATCGAGATTATACAGTATTTTCAAGATGAAATGTCCCAGATGCCAGGAAGGTGATTTTTTCCTTTCTCATCCCTATTCCATGAAAAACATCGGTAAAACCTATACATATTGCCCCAACTGTGGTCTGAAATACGAAAAAGAGATCGGGTTTTATTACGGCGCCATGTATGTATCATACGGTTTGGGAGTCGCACTTTTTGTAGCTTGCTGGGTAAGCTTTAATTTATTTATGCCGCAAGCGAACATCTGGCTGCAAATCTGCGTCATTTCCGGGCTTTCCATTTTCCTGAGTCCTTACCTGTATGCCTTGTCGAAAATCATTTGGGCAAATATTTTCTTTTCGTATGATCCGGAAGCAATTGAAAGGTTCAAAGAAAGTTCAAAGAGTTAAAATGGCTCAAAAGTTAAAGACTCAATTTTGAACATTTTGAACATTTTGAACATTTTGAACATTTTGAACATTTTGAACTAAAATAAAAATCCCCCAGCCGGCAAACTGAGGGACTTGTTTCAAACTACAAAACAATTATTGAAGGATGACATTTCGATCTTTCGGGTATTTGATCTTAAACGAGTAGGTAAATTTGTCTGTGACTTTGGTTTTCAGATCCAATGTCCAGGTTAATTTTCCAGTCGTTTTGTCATAATCAGCTTTCCCCGTATTGATCGCTTCTATAACGATTTCTCCGTTACTGGTTACAGGAATCTGGTCCTCGATGACCAATTCGATCGTATTTGCTTTCAGGTTCTTCACCGAAATTTCATAAGCATACGTGCGCTCCATATCGTTTCCAATCACTTTTTCCTTGTAATCTTTTTTCAGCAAAATGCGTTTTGCCACAATGTTCGGATCTTTCCCCAAACTCAGCTTCAAGGTATCGTTCATGGTTGTAGGGTCGATGTATGTTTCCCCGATATAAGTTCCGTCGAAGAAGATATTCGCGCTAGCAGGAACCAGTTGTAAATCTTCCAGTTTCAACACTTCTGCCATCAGGAATACTCCCGGATCGATTTTAGGAACGGTGTAATAACGGTAATTCGCCGTCAGGTCTACATTTCGGACCAAAACCAAATGACTTTCATCATTACTTTCAATCGTATACGGAAGATCTATCTTGTATTCCGCAGACAATACGCGGTTGATAACGGTTGTAAAGTTTGCTGCAGTTTCACCTTCCATATCCAGTGTTTCGGCATCCGCTTCCTCTTTAAGCACTTTTTTATCGTATTGTATAGAAGGCGCCGGAGTCAGGCTGTAACTGTTCATGCGACCATTAATAGCTCCGAAGTTGTAATAATCCACATACCACGGATGCAAATCGGGCTTGATCTTGTTTTGGTACGGATCATTCGTTGATAAGGTCAATTGTACATCATTCCACGCTTCACCGGTATTTTGCTGGATATTTGCCTTGTAAGCCAGGTTAACCTTCCCGGAAGTAATTTCACTGCGGATATCGTAAGTAGGAATCCAGGAAGCTCCGGAAGCCAAATAAGAAATGGCCAGTCTTCCCGCAACTACTTCTTTGGACTGCAATGTCACAATGATCCGGTGAATCGGGCCCTCGGGAATTTTCGGTGCATTCGATGATTGATAATTCTGAAGATCCGTCAGGCGGGTATTCATTTCCTGCAGAGTGTTGTTTTTTGCTTTTATCCGCTTGTTGAGTATCTGCAATTTTTTGTTGATTTCGTTCATCTTCAACTGGTAATAATCCATTGCCTGCTTCAATAACTGGATGGAATCATTCACTTTTCCTTGTCCGCGAATCGCCCCGTTGTTGGTCAGAATAGTTTTGGAGGTATTCAATACATCGATCTCATCCTGGATCTCTTTGATGTCGAACTGGATATTGTCGATGGAATCCTGCAAGAGGTTAATGTCTTTGCGGATTTTCAGCGGAAGCCCCTCCAATTTGATCTTTTCTGGTTGCGGATAGTAAACCTGGTACTTGGAATCAATCAGCACCACATTGCCAAAAGCTTTGACCTGTAAACTTTTCGGATCAATATTCGGACTTACACCTTCGATGATCAGTTCGGTAATACCGGGTTTTACATTGAAATTTGCTTTGCGGTAAATCTGTGCACCACTGGTATAAACCGTTACTTCACTGATGGAAGATTTAATAATTTCTTTGTCGTTGGCTGCAAGTGAGAGGAAACTCGGGAGAATCGCCAGGAGGACAATAACTACTCTTTTCATAGGAATCAATTTCCCTTTAGTACTTCCGGAAGGAAAATTCGTTCAAAAGAATTTTAACAAAAAAGAAAAAAGTCACTTCGACTCCGCTCAGTGACCTTTTTTGAATGTTTCAAGACATCCTATTTGACAGGGTGATTTCGACTTGCTCAACAACCCTCCTTAAACTATTTATACATGATTTAGACTGTCAAGGTCACTTCGACTGCGCTCAGTGACCTTGATATCAAATCAGTGCTTTTATCTCTCCGATAATGCGGTCTGCCAGATCCGAAGCGGCCTGCGCATCTTTACTTTCCGTATAAACACGAATAATCGGTTCCGTATTGCTTTTACGCAGGTGTACCCATTCTTTCCCGATATAGATTTTCACACCATCTACGGTATCCACTTCTTCGTTTTTATAGTTGTCGGCCATTTTCACAAGGATTGCATCCACGTCAATTCCCGGGGTCAAATCGATTTTCTTCTTCGCCATTTCGTAATTCGGGTAAGAAGCACGAAGCGCCGTCATACTCATTTTTTTATGCGCCAAATGCGATAAGAACAAGGCTATTCCAACCAAAGAGTCTCTTCCATAATGTAAGTCCGGGTAAATGATCCCGCCATTTCCTTCGCCTCCGATTACTGCGTTGGTTTCTTTCATTTTCACTACCACATTCACCTCTCCCACTGCAGAAGCATGGTAATTACATCCTACTTCTTCTGTAATATCTCTCAAAGCTCTGGTAGAACTCAAATTGGAAACCGTTGCGCCTTTTCTTTTCGAAAGGATGTATTCCGAAACGGCAACCAGTGTATATTCTTCCCCGAACATCGATCCGTCCTCGTTTACCAAAGCCAAACGGTCCACATCCGGATCTACGGTAATTCCCAAATGAGCGCCTTCCGAAACCACGCGTGCAGACAATTCTACCAGGTGTTCCTTCAAAGGCTCCGGATTATGCGGGAAATGTCCTGTCGGATCGCAATACATTTCAACGATATCGGTGACTCCTATCCTGCGCAGCAATTGCGGAACAGAAATTCCTCCGGTAGAGTTCACGGCATCCACAACCACTTTGAAGTTCGCATTTTTAATTGCCGGAATATCCACATCCGGAAGCTGGCAAATGGCTTCAATATGTCTGTCAATTGCTTCAGTATCGGGCGTTACTTTCCCCAAATCATCCACTTCCGCGAAAACGAAGCTTCCTTCAGCAGCGATTTGCAGCAACAATTCCCCTTCCGCACCGGAAATAAATTCTCCTTTGCTGTTCAATAGCTTCAGGGCATTCCATTGTTTCGGATTGTGTGAAGCTGTCAGAATAATTCCCCCGTTTGCCTGGTGATAAGGAACCGCCATTTCAACTGTCGGAGTGGTGGATAATCCCAAATCGATCACTTCAATCCCGAGTCCAGAAAGGGTTTGAATAACCAGTGTGGAAATCATTTCACCGGAAAGGCGCGCATCTCTCCCCACTACTACTTTCAATGTTCCGGTACCTGAAACGGACCGAAGCCAGGTTCCGTAAGCAGCTGCAAACTGAACTGCATCGATCGGAGTTAAATTATCTCCCGGAGAACCACCGATGGTTCCTCTGATTCCTGAAATAGATTTGATTAATGTCATTTCAAATTCAAAATGTAAAATTCAAAATGCAAAAGAGAAGGTCCTAACTTTTGAATTTTGAATTTTGAATTCATAATTCTCTTTTAAGTTCGATCATTCGCAGTACCGTCACTGCAGCTTCCACACCTTTATTTCCGTGTTTTCCTCCTGCACGGTCAATGGATTGCTGTTCCGTATTGTCTGTCAGCAAACAAAATCCTACCGGTTTGTTGTACTTTAAGGTAACATCTACAATACCCTGTGTTGTTCCGGAACAAACAAAGTCAAAATGCCTGGTTTCTCCCTGGATGACCACACCGATAGCAATCACTCCGTCGATTTGTTCGTTCTGCGCCAGCCACTGAGCTCCCAAAGGCAATTCAAATGCCCCCGGAACCTGCTTCACATGAATGTTTGATTGGTTTACTCCTGCGTTCAGAAGTGTTTCCATTGCTCCCTCCAGGAGTTTGGAAGTAATATGACCGTTCCATTCAGAAACAACAATGCCGATTGAAAAATCGGCACCGTTTGGAATTGTATCTTTATCGAACGCTGATAAGTTTTTTAAACTTGTAGCCACGTTTCTAATTATTTAATTGGATACTCTTGCAATGTATTTGTCAATCGATTTTTGTTGACCGAACATGTAATAATCCTTGTTAATTCTTTCGTAAAGTTCTTTTGCTTTCTCGAAATCCTTGATTTCTTCTGCAACCTGACCTGCTTTGAACAAATAAGTTGGTGTTGTCCACTCATTCTCATTAGCTTCAGCAGCATCAATATACATATCCATTGCATCCTTGTATTTACCCAATTCGCTGTAGCAATCTCCCTGTAAACCAAGTGCCATTGCCGGACCATAAGTATCTTTCAGTTTAACACCTTCCAGCAATTTCAATGCTTTCTGGAAATCTCCTTTAGCCATGTACTGACGAGCCAATGTAAACTCAGCTACTTCACCACCCTGATATCCGTCATTTTTCTTAACGAACGGTTCCAATTCTGCAATTGCTGCATCTACTGAGTCTTTCGCTGCCAGATTCAACCCGCGGTAGTAACCTTCGTTTGCCTTTAGGTTGTTCGGAGCGTAAACAAATTGTCTGTAAAGAATGTATCCAAGGATTACAACGATTAATCCAACCACTGCGTAAGTGATCAAACGAAGTCTTTTGTTGTCTTTGAATTGACGTTTAATATCATTAAAACTGGTAGTTCCTGCCATTTGAAAATTTATTTAAGCGTTGCAAAAATAATCTTTTTTTCGAATTAGGAATTGAAACTTATTAAAAGGTGAATGTGAAGAAGGTTGAAAAGGTTCAAAACAGTTCAAAAGTTCAATGAATTGAAAATTGAAAAGATAATTATCAATTGATCAATGATCAAATGGATGCAAACAATTATTTAAAAAAGTATTTGAACATTTGAACATTTGAACATTTGAACATCCAAAATAATCAGGCATCCGTCATTCGCAATTTGCAATTCACAAAAAAAAGATACCTTTGCCCCGTTTTAGGTTCGATTGTAAGTTTACAAAAGACAATAGGGAATTCGGTGAGAATCCGAAACTGTATCTGCAGCTGTAACTCTTATCAAACGGTCTTCAATAAATCCACTGATCCCGCACCTGCGGGAATGGGAAGGAGAAGTAACCGGAGAGAAGTCAGAATACCTGCCTGGAACGATGAATTGAATGAAGACTTCAGATTAAAGTCGAGTTCGAATATGAGGGAACCCTTCTCTCAGTTTGTTCTTATTCTCTGATTTTTTCATTTGCTTTTATTTATTCACATTTAAATGCTTAAGGCAATGAAAAAAATGTTACTTGCAGTTAGTGTATTCTGCATCCAATACACACAAGCCCAAACGGTTGTTACGTTCGACGACTTAACACTTGCTCCCAACACACATTGGGACGGTTCAGATTCTACAGGAGGATTTACTTCCGGTGGAGTTTATTTTGAAAACAGCTATTCCGGCTACTGGTCCGGAGGATTTATCTACTCCAGTTCCACAGATGTCACTACTGCCGGATACACCAACGACTTTTCCGCTTTTACCGGAACAGGAGGAAACGGAAGCCAGAATTATGCTGTCAACTACGGGAACTCATCCATCGATTTCGGATCTGAAAAAGTATTGAGCAGCATTCAGTTGACAAATACCACATACGCTGCTATTTCCATGCGCGACGGTGATGCTTTCGGGAAAGTATTCGGTTCACCGAATAATGCTCAGGGAAATCCTGACGGAACAAACGGTGAGGACTGGTTCCGTTTATTGATCATCGGGAAAGATGCTCAAAGCAACACAACGGATACGGTTGTTTTCTACCTGGCAGATTACCGTTTTGCAACTAATGCACAAGATTATATTGTAAATACCTGGCAAACTGTTGACCTGACTTCACTGGGAGAAGTTCAGTTCCTGGAATTCGAACTGGAATCTTCCGATGTAGGTTCCTGGGGAATCAATACTCCGGCTTATTTTGCCTTGGATAATATCACATACGGAACCGCTTCCCTGAACAAATTAAGCCTTGCGAGCCAGGAAGTTTATCCGAACCCTTCTACGGGAAAATTCACGGTTAAATCTGCCAACGGACAAATCAATGTTTACGCTTTGTCGGGAGAATTGATCTTATCCCAACAAACAAACGGAATCCAGGAAATTGATTTAAGCGCGGTCCAGGCCGGAACGTACCTGATTGAAACAAGCACTTCCGAAGGAATTGCACGAACTCGCATCAGCAAGATCTAATTGTTTTTACGGTTTTCCATACCAACCCTGTTGATTGCAACCTCTTGTCCGGTTTTCGGGCAGGAGGTTAAACCTATTGAAGAGGTGGTTATTTCTCCGGTCAACGAAAAGGAAAACAGCATTCAGATCGAATTATCGAAAGATAAAATCCAGAACAAATTAGCCAATGACCTGGGACAGATCCTGAACCTGCTTCCCGGACTTCAAATTAAAAACTACGGAGATGTCGGCGGACTGAAAACCGTCAGTTTTCGCAGTTTGGGCGCCGGACATACCGCTTTGGTCCAGGACCATTCTTCCGTTTCGACCACACAAAGCGGCCAGGCAGATCTTAGTTCCTTCCCTGTTGATTTCATTGAAAAACTGGAATTAATCACCCTTTCCCCTACCCGCACTCAAATCCCCATTCATGCAAAACTTGCCGGAGTGGTTGTCAATGTCGAATCCGTTCATTCGTACGTAGGCACAAACCAGCGAAATTTTATCCTTGGTGCGCAAGCCGGATCGTTTGATCAATACGAAGGTTATTTGATGCTGCAAAAACGTTCTGCAAAATGGGCCGGAACACTAACCGGGAAAATCCGTTCATACGGAGGATCCTACCCTTACACCTACCTGAACGGCAATACAACCATCAAAGACCGGAGAGAAAACAACAGTTTACTGGAATATTTCGGGACCGCCTCCATTCAGTTTTCACCCAATCAATACCACCGCTTTCAACTCCGGGTTTCCGGAAATGAATACCGCAAAGAACTGGCAGGAGCAGTAATCTTCTACAACAGCAACGCCGCGCAATATTTAAACGGTTACGGACTCAGCGGAGCTTTGAACCATCAATTCC
This sequence comes from Fluviicola sp., assembly GCF_039596395.1. Lineage (NCBI taxonomy): Bacteria > Pseudomonadati > Bacteroidota > Flavobacteriia > Flavobacteriales > Crocinitomicaceae > Fluviicola > Fluviicola sp. Next base: position 911,059 of record NZ_JBCNJT010000001.1, on the reverse strand, counting down.
AAAAGAACCGCTGGAATGTATTTTCTTCGGTCAATTATCAAAAGAATAACCTTCAATACCTGGATTCCACTTACCTGAATTCACAAGGCTATCTCGATTCACGCTATTATTCGGCCCAATTTGATGCACAATCACAGGCTGCTTATTCCATCACGGAAAAATTAGACTTACTGATCGGAAGTTCCTTCATTTCTGAAGAATTGAAAGGAAAAACATTGGTCGGGAACCCTTACCGGAATACTTCCGAAAGCCTGTTGGGGATTGAATGGAAAGCCATCGGGAAAATTCTGGTCCAAGTGGGACTACAGGGTGTTTTTGAAAAGCGCGACACCACGCTCAACAGTCAATGGAACTTATTACCGGCCGCTTCCTGGAGTTTCGACCTTGGAAGCAAAAACAGGATTGGGGTCGTTTACCGGTATACTTGCCGGCAGCCTTCCTTCAGCGAACTGTACTACCAGCAAATCGGGAACACCAAACTCCGGACTGAAAAAGCACACATTGCTTCGCTGCGTTACGATCTGACACTTCCCTTCAAAAAGGGGATTTCTCAAACAATGATCCAGCCGTTCTATTCATATGTCTACGACAAAATCCTGGCAATTCCGACCAAAAACCTCTTCATCTGGAGCATTCAAAACATCGGGATATCCGATGCCTGGGGAGTGGAATTTACCGAATTCATCCAGAAAAAGATCAAACAACATACTTTAGGAATGCGCATCAACTATACCTTCCAGTACACGCAGGACATCAGCGATCCACTCAGCCCGACTTACGGACACCTATTGAGTTATTCGCCCCTGCACTCCGGAAGCGTGGAACTCGATTATTCCTGGAAAAGGTTGAATTTCTACGTTCTGGGATCTTATTTGGGTGAGCGCTATGCACTGAACCAGAATATTCCGTCGAATTTGCTCGAAGGCTATTTCTTACTGGATGCAGGAGCTTCTTACACGCAAAAATTAAAATCCAGCGAACTCACCCTTCGCCTGAGCGTCAATAATATTACCAACAGGCAATACAGTTATATCAATTACTTTGTAATGCCGGGAACACATTTTAATATCAGACTTCAATATGCACTCTAAAATTCTTCTCATACCCGTGATTGCCCTTTTCGCATTTTCCTGTAAAAAGAAAAAGGTGGAAGAACCGGAAGCCCCGCAAACGCTTCAGCATGGAATGCTCGTTCTGAACGAAGGGTTGTTCCAGCAAAACAATGCTACTTTGGGTTGGTACAGTTTTTCTGAAAACGCTTATACGAGCAATTTTTTCGAGCAAAAAACCAATCGTTCACTGGGCGACACCGGAAACGACATGCAGCGTTACGGAGGAAAGATTTACGTCATTGTGAATGTTTCCAGTACGCTGGAAATACTCGACGCCTCCACTGGGAACAGCATCAGCCAGATTTCCATGATTGCCAACGGAACTCCAAAACAGCCGCGTTACATTACCTTCTACGGACCGAAAGCATACATTACTTGTTATGATGGATTTGTAGACGTATTGGACACCGCTTCATTGAGTATTACCAATCGCATTCAGGTCGGCGCAAACCCGGAAGGGCTCACAGTTAGCAACGGAAAATTGTTTGTTGCAAATTCAGGAGGATTGAACTTCCCGAATGTCGACAGCACCGTTTCCGTCATTGATTTGGGAAGTTTACAGGAAATCACCCGGATCACAGTCGGTAAAAACCCCGGATCCATTCAAACGGACCCGGGCGGAGATGTGTATGTCATCACACGCGGTGATTACGCCTCCATTCCTTCACGCATGCACCGCATCAATGCCAATACGAACACACTGGCGCAATCCTTCACATTCGATGCCAGCGGAATTTCGCGGTTCACTAACAACTTCCTGATCTCTTACCACGATTTCAGTTCGGGAAATAACCGCATTGCGCTCTTCGATACCAATACGGAAACCATTGTCAACCCGCAATACATTTCGACTTCCGGAATCCAGACATTGTATGGTATCTACTATTCCAACATCACCAACAAAGTCTATTGTCTGGATGCAAAAAATTACACCGTGACCGGACAGGTTCATGTATTTTCTGCGAACGGCAATTTTGAAACAAGTTATAACGTGGGATTAAACCCAACAAGCATTTTAATCTATGAATAAGCTCATTCTATTCCTTTTAATCCTGCCTGGCTTTGTAAATGCTCAAAGTTTTCATCCTGCTCCGGGAAACCCTGGAACGAATGCCATAAAAAAAGACAGTTCCTGTTTTGTTTCATGGGCAAGCGGAGGAACAATTCAAAGAGGTTATCTGGATATTGCGGATACCACCATTATAGTAAGCGGATCAAACCGGGCAAGTTTCGGGAACCTGAACCTGGCGTTGGGGCCTGCAACCGGATCCGTTACTGATGTTGTTTCCCTGGGAGACAGTGGCATTGCAACCTTAAGCTTCGACCAATTCATTATGGATGGCCCGGGTTACGATTTTGCCATTTTCGAGAATGGATTTATGGATGATTACATTGAAATGGCTCACGTAGAAGTCAGCTCCGACGGTGTTCACTTTTTCCGTTTCCCCTCTACCAGTGAAGTCCAGACAGTCACACAGGCTTCCAACGCTTCCTATACGGATTGCAGAATGATCAATAACCTGGCGGGAAAATACCGTATCGGCTACGGAACTCCTTTTGATCTGAGTGATCTTCCAAACGACCCGGACCTGAACAAATCTGCCGTAACATTGGTCAGAGTCATTGATGCAATCGGTGCGATCTCGGGTCATGTAACTACCGATCAATTCGGGATGATTATCAACGATCCTTATCCCACAGCTTTCGAATCAGGCGGTTTTGACCTGGAAGCGATCGGTATTATCAATGGAACGCTAGGATTGACAGACCTGGAAGCTTTGAATGTACAGGCATTCCCGAATCCAGCAACCGATCAACTCCAAGTTACCCTTAACGGCGAAGCAATTTTAAACCTGTATGCTCCCGACGGACGATTATTGCTGACAGCCAATCATACCCACTCAACGTTCATTTCCATGGAAGATTTTGCTACCGGAATGTACCAATTGCAGCTCATTCAAAACGGTAAACAACAGAGGTTGAATATTTTGAAAAAATAAATTCCAATTTTCAATTATTATTGAAAATATTGTATATATTTGATTCATGGAATTAGAACAAGCCAAGCAGCAATTCATTCAGACATGGGGAAACTTCGGTACTCAATGGGGAATCAATCGTTCCATGGCCCAGGTCCATGCGCTTTTAATTGTAAGTGACAGTCCGCTTTGTACGGAAGACATTATGGAGCGGCTTTCCATTTCACGCGGGAATGCCAATATGAATATCCGTGAATTGGCTAATTGGAATTTAATTTACAAAGAGAGCATTGCCGGCGACCGCAAAGAATATTTCCGGGCAGAAAAAGATATGTGGGAAGTGGCCAAACGCATTGTAAAAGAACGCAAGCGAAGAGAGCTTGAACCTTTGCAGCAGCATTTGGCGGAACTAAAAAAAGTAGAACAATCCTACGAGTCGATTTCCTTCGTGGCTACCATCGAAAACATCGAACGTTTGGTGAGCCGATTGGATTCTTTGTCGAGCACTTTAATGAAAGCAGACGAACACGTGTTCTTTGGAAAAATATTGAATTTATTCAAATAGAAGGACTTAGTTCCCTTTTTTTGAATTTAATTTTCAAAATATATTGAAAGTTTTGAATTAATAATAAATAAAAATATCATGGAAAATATTGCACTACTCTACGACGAAGATTGTCCGCTGTGCCGCTGGTACACACGCATCTTTGTGAAATACAGAATTATCGAACCCGACGGACGGATTTCTTACAACCAATATGTTGCAGCGCATCCCAACGACATAGATACCAATATTGCGCAAACAAAAATTGCCTGTCTCAATCACCAGACAAACGAAGTTCTTTACGGAATTGACGGATTGGTAGCTCTTCTGGGAAAAAGGTTTATACTCGTACGTATTCTTGGAAATTTCAAACCCATTAACTGGTTGCTCAAATTGCTTTATTTACTCTTCAGTTACAACCGGAGAATTTTCGCACCGGTTAAAAAAAGAAACTTCGAATGTGTGGCATGCGAACCTGCCAAATCTCTTACCTGGCGAATCATTTTCATCGGTCTGATGAGTTATCTGACTTACCTGATCGTTCATTGGTACTTCGAAAGTTTTCTGACTGATTACCTGGTACTCAATCCTGTAAACGATATTCTTTTACTACTCGCTCAAATTGGTTTTCAGTGGCTGGCATTCACTGCCCTGGGACAGGAAAACAGTTATGATTATTTAGGGCACCTGGTCTTCACTTCTTTCCTGGGAGCGCTTGCACTGCTCGTTTTTGGGATCGGACTGAAATTTTTAGACTTCACCGGAATCCACACCGACTTTCTGGCAGTTGTTTGTTACGGAACAACGGTTGCATTCATGTTCTTTGGGCACAAAAGACGGCTTGCACTGAAAGACTGGAGTCAAAAATTAAGCCTCAGCTGGATTTTATTCCGATTGTGCATTTACCCGCTCGTTTTCCAACTTTAAAACTTTGCTATTATGAAAAAAATCGTTCTCTTCGCTGCAAACGGGTTCATCGGAGAATCCATCATCGATTATACCAACGAGTATCAAAAAGATTATCAGCTGGTTGCCGTATCCAGAAAACCGATGCTGCAACTTCCCGAAGGAATCAAGAATGTGTTATGGGACGGAAAAACAACCGGTCCCTGGGCAAAAGAGCTCGAAGGAGCTGATTTGGTAATCAATCTTGCCGGAAAATCCGTGAATTGCCGGTATACTGCAAAGAATAAAGCAGCTATTTTCGCTTCCAGGTTGGACAGTACCCGCATTATCGGTGAGGCTATCCAGGATTGCGAACAAAAACCCGTTTGCTGGATCAATGTTGCAAGCGCCACGATTTATGAACATTCCCTCGACCATCCGAACACAGAAGCAAACGGAATTATCGGGAAAGGTTTTTCTGTCAACGTTTGTAAGGCCTGGGAAAAAGAATTCTTCGCCTTCAAAGATCTTCCTACCAAACAAATCGCCCTGCGTTCTACCATTGTACTGGGCAAAAACGGTGGTGTTTACCCGGTGCTGAAAAAACTGGCGCGTTTTGGATTGGGAGGAAAAATGGGGCCGGGAAATCAACTGATCAGCTGGATACACATCCGTGATTTTTGCAGGGCACTTTTCTTTGTAGCTGAAAAGGAAAACCCTCCTGCTATTTATAATTTCGGTTCTCCGGATCCGGTTCGAAACCAGGTATTTCAAAAAGAACTGCGCGATAGTCTTGCCATTCCTTATTTCATCAATCAACCCAAATGGATGCTGCAATTGGGAGTTGTTTTTCTGGGAACGGAAACCGAATTGATTTTAAAGAGCAGGTACATATTTCCGGAAAATTTACTACAGGAAGATTTTCATTTTGAATTCCCGACTGTCCGGGCTTGTTTGGAAGAACTAAAGCACTAACTATCAGCTATGTGTTATTTGACGTTCCTTTTTTAGACTTCTAACAGAAGGACATAAATTCATTATATTTTAACATAATAGCTCTGCCAAAACAACCTTTTTTTCAAATTATGCATACCTTCACGCAACGTATTAATTAATTATTTCGTTTTATAACCAACGAATCAAACTTGAGATTATGAAGAAAATAGGCGTATTAGCAAAATTAACCTTACTGGCTCTGGGTTTCCTGATGTTGAGCGGTAATGTTTTTTCCCAAAGCAAGATACCGGTAACTACTATTAAAAATGAATGGAACCTTTTCCAGGAAGTACAGGGAATCAAATTCTTTTCCAAAAAAGAAATCCACACAGCTGAAGGCGGGCCTTTAGATGTGGAATATGTTATCGTTAAATTGGAAAACACAACAGATAAAGACTTAACAGTTGCTTATTCTTTGGCAGTACATTACAATATGGGCTGTAATGGTTGCAGCAGCCGTGAATACTATAAAACGTTGACTATTCCGGCACATTCGTCCATCGAAGGAAATCCTTCAAACGGGCGTTCTCCGTTGTCTGAACTTTTGATCAACCACAATCAGAAAAATGGTTGGAATCCTCTATACATCAGTACGGAAAACCTAATCATTAAATAAGTTAGTTATGAAAAAATTATTACTATTCTTCGGTGTTTTGGCCACTTCAAGCCAATTATTCGGTCAGTGCTACGTTTCCGTTTCACCATTGGATACAACGGTTTGTCCGGGTACTCCTGTAACTGTAGACGTACTGGCATCCATTTTGAACTCCAACCAATCTTTCGACTTCAACACAAGTTCCATTCCTTCGGGTTGGTCAACAGTGGGAGGTCTTGGATTTACACCTTCATGTGCTCCGGCTTCGCCTGACGGAACTCCGTTCTACTGGGCATCTACCTCTTCATCGGGTGTGACTCCGGGTATTACAACGGCTGGTTTCGATATTCACTGTCCGGGTGGTTATGTAAACTTCGAAATGATTTATGCGAATACAATCTCTTCTCCATGTGAGCAGCTTGACCAGTGGAATGAGGGTGTTGCTTTGCAGTATAGTACTGACGGCGGAGCTACATGGATAACTATGGCTTACTGGACATGGGACGGAACTGTTTTAACAAGTATCCCTACAACTATGACTCCCTATGCAACAGGTACAACATCTATGTCAGTTTGGGGAGCATACACGGTTCCTATTCCTGCAGCAGCGAATACTACCAACACAGCTTTCAGATGGTACCAGCAAAACACATCCGGAAACGGGTATGACAACTGGGGATTGGATAACATCGTTATTAACGCGATGGGAGGAAACTGTTCTGCAGCCCTTACATTGCTTTGGAGCAACGGTTTAACAGGAGATTCCAATGATATCATTGCAGGACCTGCAGGTACGGATTCAACATTCACAATTGCAGTATACGATTCATCCGGCGTGTTACAGTGTACATCTTCACCGGTGACTATTCACTCGTATGATGATAACTTAACATACAACTTGCAGGATTACGCTTATTCTTACTGTCCTACAACAAATCCTTCCGTTCAGGTAACAAACATTTCAGGATCAATTCCTCCATATTCTGTTAACTGGACAGATCTTTCAAGTACCAGCAATCCGCAGGCTTTACCTACAGGTGGTGCTGAACATGATTCGATTACTTATCACGTTACCATTACAGACGGTTGTGGATTCAACAGGCAGGATAGCGTCACCCTCGTGGTCAATAAAATCCTGAATATCGATTCACTGGTTGCTTATGATGCCAGTTCATGTTTGACTGACGGAGCTGTTGTAGCTTATGTTTCAGGACTTACTGCTGTAAACAACCAGCCTATGTACAACTGGCATGGACCGGGAGCAACGAATCCTTCATTCATCAACTCAACTGTTTGGACAAACCGTTCTCCGGGATGGTACTACTTCATGGTAACGGATGATGTTTGTTCGGATATGGACAGCGTTCAGATCAGCATTAAAAATGCTCCTGTAGCCATTATCGATGCAGATCCGTTGGCTGGTTGTACACCATTCAACGTTGCATTTGAAAACAATAGTCAGAATTCAACACATTACCTGTGGGATTTTGGTGACGGAACGGTTATCAACGTAAACAACGCAAATACTCAAAACCACACTTATTCCGGTAATGCAGTAATTATGTTGGTTGCTTATGACGATGCAAACTGTTCTGATACAGCTTATGTGACAGTTTCCGCACAAACATGTGGATGTACAGACCCGTTGGCAATCAACTATGATCCTACAGCAGTTCAAAACGACGGATCTTGTTTGTTCCCTGAGCCTGTATTCGACATTCCGAACATCTTTACACCGAATGGTGACGGAGACAATGATTTCTTTGAATTCGTAGTTACCAACTATTCAAACATTGAATTCAGTGTTGTAAACCGTTGGGGAAATACCGTATTCCAGGGATCAGGTATGAATCCGAAATGGGATGGAAAAATTGACGGAGTTGTTCCGGCTGACGGAGTATATTTCGTTACTTACAAAATCTCAAGTGTAAAAGGCGAGAAAGTAGTCGAAGGACAAACTTTTGTTCACCTTGTAAGATAATAAATTCACTTTTTTAGGAAAGCCCCGACGATAAATGTCGGGGCTTTTTTTTTACTTTTGATCGTCAAAAGATGTTTTTTATTCTCTCGAAAATATTGCTTTTTACCATCAGCCCTTTTACCTGGTTGCTGATCGCCCTTTATTTTGCATTCTTCTCCAAAAAGAGCATCCGGGCTAAAAGAGGAAAATATGCAGCAATCTTTATTGCCCTGTTTTTCAGCAACACCTTTGTTTTTAAGGAATTCTGCCGGCAATGGGAAGTTTTCGGTACGCCACCTTCCGAAATCAAACATTACGACGTTGCAGTTGTATTGACCGGGATGGCTGAATACAACAACGATCTGAAGGTGTTGAGCGCAAGAAGGGGAATCGACCGGATCTGGCAAACCATTTCATTGTACAAGTCCGGAAAAATTGATCGCATCCTGATTACCGGCGATCACGGTTACATCATCGATAAGGGGCTTCATGAAGCCTCACAATTGAAAGAAACTCTTGTTAAATGGGGAATTCCGGAACATGTAATTATTACGGAAACCAAATCCAAAAACACGTATGAAAATGCTGTTGAATCGAAGAAAATACTTGACCGTTTGTTCCCGAATTCAACATCCGTGCTATTGGTAACTTCCGGGAAGCACATGCGCCGTGCAAGAGCTTGTTTCGTGAAAGCCGGAGTGAAATGTGACACCTATTCAACGGATTTGTACACCGGTCCGAAGCGTTCCTATACCTTTGACGAGCTGATAATACCGGATGTAAGCACCATGAATGACTGGCACGGATTATTGAAGGAAATGTTCGGCTACGTGGCTTACGACCTCACCGGAAAGATCTGATCAGTTTACTTTCTTTTCTTCGGGCCCTTCAATAATGATCAAAGGTCCTGAGCCGGATCCTTCGCCTTGTTCCCGGTTGTATTTAACTGCATTGCAAACTCCGATGATAGCCGGGACAGGAAAAGCAATCCATCCTGCATAATCAAACCACTTAGCCTTGACTTTCAGTGATTCCACCTGTGCCCTGCCAATTGAATCCCGGTAATCGATGTAGCGAAAAGTATTTCTCCCGACCGTCGTTTTAATACCGATGGTATCCGGAAAAGGGTTGTATAAAAAATCCCATCCTTTTCTGTCCGCATATCCCGCATCGTTTTGAAAATTCGGGTTGATCCTGTTGAAATACAAAAATCCTTCGCGATTGCAATCCACTTCTACCGGGTGTTCATCGTGCACACCGGTACTCATGATTGCCGGAAGCCCCACGCGCACCAGGTAAGCAAATCCCATGCGTCGACTTTGAAGATAATGTCCGTACTCATGCTGGAAAATGCGGTTATCGGGATTGGGAGCACTGTTCTTTTTAGCCAGGATGTAATTCCCGAAACAAATACCTGTCCATGCCACGTTCATGTTCAACAAGGTACTTCCATTCGGATAAGAGACCGTATTGACTTTACACAACACCGTATTGTAGAAATGTGCCATAAAAAATCCGATGCCCGTTTGTGGCCCCTGGTAAGTAAACCGGGAACCTACTTCCAAAAAGCGCTTTCCGGAGGTGGAATTGGTATCCGAAACAAATAACCCTCCCCAGATACGCGCATCGTTTCTTGCACTCAGGTTCGCCCGTTTCCAGGCAGCTTTCCATCTTTTCTCCTTGTTCTTGACCAATCCGGCTATAAAACCGCTAACCCAGGAATCGATAATGATGTAATCCGGAGTTTTTGGAGCTGTATGGGACGCATGTGAAGGCAATACAAAAAACAGGCACAAAAGTGCCGGAAATATAGATTTAAAGAGCTTCGTCAAACGTTTCATTGCTATTCTAACGAATGAAGGATTTATTTATGATTTCAAACTTAAAAATAATGTAATTTAGATTGCGATTTATTACTTTACGCTATGAAACAACTCTTATTCTGCTTTTCAATCTGCTTGCTGATTGCTTCCTGTTCCGACAGTCCGGAAAAAGAAACTGCTGACCAGGCAAAAACCGATCAGGAAACCACCAATAAACCGGAAGAAACAGCAACAGACACCGTTCCCAAACGGAATCCCGTTGTTCGCAACCTCACTCCCGACCAGGTTAAAAAGCTGAATAAAATCCTTCCTGAAAAGACGGTAAATTCCATGGTGGCCTATCTTGATTCGCTTTCTTATGTTCATACAGACAAAGATTTTGCACGTGTTTACCACGCAGGAAAAAAAGTATTCGGAGATATTGAAAAAGCGGTTTCGAAGAAATTCCCCGACGGTTATAACGGCATGGAGGCTTTGAGTTTCATCAATAAATCCTTTGCATTCCGTTCTTCCTGTGAAGCTGAGTGTACCGAATTCGTTTTGGATTACAACTTCCTGGCCCTTCAAAAGCTCGCAAAATACACGAAAGGAGAAGCCGATGATGATTTCATGGCCTTGAAGATTCTAGCGGAAGGAGATCAGGGAAGACATGAACCGGGCTGGTTGAACTTCTTTGAACGCACCTGGGATTACGGTGGCGGCTCCTTGTTGGGAGACACCAACAATTACAAATTCCTGAGTGGTTCCTTCCAGGTGATTCAAAAAAGCGATTTGTTCAAAAAAGACCTGCTTTTACTTCGCGAACGCGTAATCAACGATATGGAACACCGGATTTACATGTACCCGAAACCGATTGTACTGGCAGAAATAAACCGCATCCTGAAAACAAAAATCTTGTCGTACCCGGAAGCGAACCGGATTTTATTGCTCAAACAAAGCATTGAAAGAGACCAAGAAGAACCGGCCTTACAGTTTAATTGTGCAGATCCGGAATCCAATTGCGACTGGGGAGGATAACTTAATCAAGTTAAAAAGAGTTCAAAAGAGTTCAAAAGAGTTCAAAAAGTTCCGATAGCTATCGGAATCAAAAAGTTTAAACAATTCATTTGAACCATTTGAGCTATTGTCTTACGTTTTTACAAGGCAATTGAAAGCCCAATCCTCCGGTTCCCATGAACTGATCAAGCGGTCGTGCATGCCACGGATCTGTTTGGTGAATGTATTGACATTCCAGAAAGAAATAGAAGAATTTATAAACGTGATAATTTAATCCTGCTTTTACGGCAAAAGCCGAGTTGTAAATGCGTTCGCTTCGTTCATTGGTCTGGATAGCTGAAAAACCGACCTGCAATCCTACAAACGGGTCTAATCGCTTTACAGGAAAGTAACGCATGAATCCTGCCTGAACCTGTACATGATCGTTGACATAACCCGGTTTCGACTGAGCACCGATGAACTGGTAAATGTCTCCTCTGAAACTGTATTTATCATCAAAGTGATAATTCAGGTATCCGCCGACGTATAAATTCAATCCTTTTGTATTCAGTTGCTGAGAAGGATAAATACTCCCGGTCGTTTGCAGCAATCCGGCGCGCTGGCCTTCGGCAAGAATCTGTGCATCCGTAAAATTGGTTCCGGTGAGAAAACCCAAAAACAAGATGCCTATTTCCTTTTTGATTTCCATAAGTCTGCCAATTTATAGTTTAACGTCAACGAGGTCAGTAAATATCCTTCGAGCGAACCTCCCTTGTGCTTTTCAAAATGAACACTTCCGTCTTCTTCCACTTGCGAATGGATATCTGTTCCCAAATGGATCATGTATTGACTGGAAAGTGAAACATCAAAACGCGGCGTCAGATTGAAATGAACTCCTGCTCCACCCTGTACTGCACTGCTCCAGCGCTCAATTTTATTCGTGCGGTCTGCCAGTTCTGTTTGCAAGGTGCGGTCAAAGCAATGTCCTGCAACAATGTATGGCTGAACTTTAGGAGTTGGATTTTGAAGCAGGTAAAATAGAACACTCCAACCAATATGCAGGTCATTTCTACGCGTATATTCATTGGTTACGGGCAAGTAATCCATGAACCATTCCGTGTTCACCCGGTCGGATAACTGATGTCTCATTTGTCCTCCCAAACCAACTGCCGGGCGTTCGTGATCTCCGTTAAATGCACTCAGGGTTGTTCTTTGTCCAAAAGACAGGATTCCTCCTCGTCCGCCTTTCAAAGGCAAATCCTGGGCAGATGTATGATACGAGAGGATCACAAACAGCAAGATGCATCTCTTTTTCATAATAGGTCCGTTTATAGAAGTAATCGTTTTCTGGTAAAACGTTACGAAAGTAGTAATTAGTATAAAACAGAAAGGGACGTCCCGGCTAAGCCTGGACGTCCCCATCATATTGTTTTTTATAAAAAATCAGATTTAGATTCCCAATTTCCCCAGAACAGCGTCACTGACTCCTGTTGTGGAATAACCACCGTCGTGGAATAAGTTCTGCATCGTAACCATTCTCGTTAAGTCAGAGAATAACGTGATACAGTAATTTGCACAGTCTTCCGCGCTTGCATTTCCAAGCGGAGCAATCGCATCTGCATAGTCGTAGAAATCACCGAATCCTTTAATACCTGTTCCGGCAGTTGTTTTAGTCGGAGACTGGGAAACCGTATTGATACGTACTTTTTTCTCCAAACCGTAGTGGTAACCGAAACTTCTTGCGATTGATTCAAGCATTGCCTTGATATCAGCCATATCCGTGTAGAAAGGATAAGTTCTCTGAGCAGCCATGTATGTTAGAGCTACTACACTTCCCCACTCATTGATTGCATCCATGTTTTTCGCTACGGAAAGCATTTTGTGCAGTGACAAAGCAGAAACATCAATTCCTTTTTGGAAAAAGTCGTAGTTCAGGTCCTGGTAAGGAATGTTCTTGCGAATATTCACACTCATACCGATCGAGTGAAGTACGAAATCAATCTTACCACCTAAAATTTCCTGAGCTTCTGTGAAAAGCTTCTTCAAATCTTCTGTATTTGTTGCGTCGGCAGGAATAATCTGTGAATTCGTCTTTGCAGCCAATTCATTAATCTCCCCCATTCGCATTGCAATTGGAGCATTTGTTAAAACAAACGTCGCGCCGTGTTCATGTGCTTTTTCAGCAACTTTCCAGGCAATTGAATTTTGGTCCAATGCTCCGGTAATGATTCCACGTTTTCCTTCCAATAATTTTGACATAATTGTTTGATTTGGGAACAAATTTAGAATTTAATTTCAAGCCTACAAGGAATATTTCCAGCTATCATTGGAATTCGGCGGAATTCACTAAAATCGGATGCTTATCTGAAAAAATGCCGGTTAATCGAATTCGAGTTTCAAACCGTCAAAAGCTGCAAATACATTTGGAGGCAATTCTCTTTCGATCTCTTCATGTGTTCCGAAAAGATGCGAAATATGTGTCAAATAAGCACGTTCCGGCTTCACCTGGTCTATAAAGCGCAAAGCTTCTTCCAGGTTGAAATGTGAAATATGCGGCTCTTTCCGCAAAGCATTCACTACCAATGTTTTTACTCCTTTCAGCTTTTCAATTTCTTCCGGTTCCACTGTTTTAGCATCCGTTATATAAGCGAAATCAGCTATCCGGAACCCCAAAACAGGCATGAAATAGTGCATCACTTCCACCGGAATAACCGGGATACTTCCCGAAAGCTTAAATGGTTTATTCTCAATGTTGATGATATTCAACTGGGGAATTCCCGGGTATTTATCTTCCTGGAAGGCGTAATGGTATTCACGTCTCAATGCAATTTCAACAGCTTTTGAGCAATAGATGTCCATATCCCTGCTTTCAATAAAATTGAAGGCTCTCACATCATCCAGCCCAGCCATGTGATCTTTGTGTTCATGTGTAAACAGAACTGCTTCCAGGCTTTTCACCTTGAATTTCAGCATTTGCTGCCTGAAATCCGGGCCTGCATCAATCACATAATTCCTTCCTGCAATTTCCAGCAGAACCGAACAGCGCAAACGATTATCCTCCGGTTTCTGCGAAGTGCATACGTGACACTCACAAGCTATTACCGGAACTCCCTGCGATGTTCCCGAACCCAATATCGTTGCAGTAAATTTCATGAATTACGCGACCGGATTACCTGGATTAATAATACGGTCCATCCGACGATCATCAGCAATCCGCCAATAGGTGTAACCGGGCCAAAAACTTTGGACAAGGAACCGCCTGCATGCACTTTGGAGTAAGTCAATCCGTAAATACTTCCTGAAAAGAAAATAGTTCCCAGAAGTAACAAATAGAAAACTGCTTTGCCAGAAATTGCAAAACGTGTTGTGATAAACGGAATGATTAAAAAGCCCAGCCCCTGGAAAAACTGGTATTTCGTAGCAGTATCAAAAGCTGCCAGAATATCGTTGTCGGAAGTTAAATCCTTTAATCCATGAGCACCGAATGCTCCTAAAATGATTGCAATGATGACCAGTATCAGACCGGTTATTACCCATTTCTTCTCCATAATTTTAAAGATAGGAGAAAAAAGAGAATCAGGCCTCTTTGACCTTCGAAATTATTTCAACCAGCGTGTATTTGAATCTTTCAGCACCTGTTTTTCCCGGTTGAGCATCTACTTTCACGATCACATCGTAGGTGTATCCTTCTTCATAATCAAATCCTTCAATCGGCTGCTGAAGCACTTCCCAGGAATCCATCCCGATGGTTGCTCCTTTCTGAACCGAAAAACAATTGGCCGCACCACCCGGCTGGCAAGCTACACGATGAGCCTGTATGCGCATTTTACTGATTTCTCCGGCGTCTGAATAAACAGTTCCATCGGAATTCTTTGCCTCAGAATGAAAAGCAGTTGCAGCAAGCGAAAGTGTTATGAAAAGAACCTTGAACATAATTCGTGTATTTGTTAGTAAAGATACGGTAAAGTGGGATGTTAAAATTGAAAAAGTTAAAAGTTCAACGGGATATCATTACTAATTCTTTTTTCTCACTTTTAACATCGATTCTTTAACTTCAGTTCATCAATTCGATGGCAGAAGAACGCGCTAGGTCTGTGACCTGTTCACCGGAAATCAGTTTCGCAAGCGCTTCAATACGCTGATCTTTGTTCAACTCGTGAATTTCAGAAATCGTTTGACTGTTTGCGTGTGACTTGGATACTTCGAAATGGTAATCTCCTTTTGCAGCGACCTGTGGAAGGTGTGTAATGGCAAAAACCTGCAAATGTTTTCCCATCTGCTTCAGCAATTTCCCCATTCTCAAAGCAACTTCGCCGGAAACTCCGGTATCGATCTCATCCAAAATCAAAGTAGGAAGGGATTTCTTCTCACTCATGATCAATTGGATAGCCAGCATCACCCGGGACAATTCCCCGCCGCTTGCAGCTTTTTCGATGGGCTTTAATTCCAGGCCTTTATTCGCCGAGAAAAGGATCTGAATACTCATTCCGCCGTTTGCGTCCATCTTTTCAGATCTTTCAAGCAGGATTTGGAAGCGGGAATGTTCCATTTTCATTTCCGTCAGCAATTCCAGTAAATACCCTTCCAGTTTTGAAACAACCGCGGATCGTTTCCCGAACAATTTCTCCGACAATTGCTGTAATTCCTGCTCTTTCTTATCAATTTCTGCCGTTAATTCAGCAATGCGCTCATCCGAAGAATCGGATTCTTCCAGTTTGCTTTCCAGGCTATTGAAATAAGCGATCAATTCTTCCTGGGTCGAGAAATGATGCTTTTTTAAGATCTTGTTGTATTCGTCCAGTGATTCGGTTAAGCGAAACAACGTTTCCGGATCGCCTTCCAACTGGTTCAGCTGCCTGTCCGAATCTCTGGAAATTTCCTGCAATTCCGCAATGACTTCCTGCAGCCTGACAGAAATACTGTTCAGATCAACATCTGCATTTTTCCACTTGTCGATATGAACTTTCAATCTTCTAAGCTGGTCTGTTGCGCCGTTTTCCTGTTCCATTGCCTGGATAACCGAGGAATATGCTTCTTTCAGATCATCCAGTTGCGACAACTTATTAAAATCGTTTTCCAAAGCAGCATAATCTACCTGGTCCAGGTTTAACTGCTGAATTTCATTCAACTGGAAGCGGATATAATCCAATTCCTGCAACTGGCTCGATCGGGACGATTCCAAACGTTCACGGGTTGTCTTCAACCGATGGATCTGGTTGTAAGTTGCTCCTACCTGCTGGGCAAGATCCAGGCTATCGGCATATGAATCCAGTAAATCAAACTGAAACTTCGTTTTTTTAATTTCCAGTGTTTCGTGCTGCGAGTGAATATAGACCAATTGCTCGGTCAATTCTTTCAACTGGTTCAATTGAACCGGTGTATCGTTAATGAAAGAACGTGATTTTCCCTGGCTGGTAATTTCTCTGCGAATCAGTGTTTCCGGCTCCCAATCGATATCCTCACGGATAAACCAATCCTTAAAGCTTTCATTTAACTGAAAGACGGCTTCAACGATGGTTTTCTTTTCCGGGTCGCGGATGACAGAAAAATCGGAACGTTCTCCCAATATGAGGTTCAATGCACCAAGCAATATGGATTTTCCCGAACCTGTTTCTCCGGTAATCACATGCAGTCCATCGTGAAAATGAAGGGAAACATGTTCAATCAAAGCAAAATTTTGAACGGAAAGGGATTTCAACATTAATTCAGAATTTCTTCGTATTTGGTTGAATTCGCAGGGTCAATTTTCTTTAATACCGCTACGATCTGTGTTTTCTCTTCCGGCTTTGCAACAGAATAGAGATTCTTCAACTCATTCAATTTGCAATACGCGAAGTTGATGATATTGATCGTATTTGGCCGTGCTGAAGCTACTTTGGATAATTTATCCAATGCATTGTAGATCGCTTTTTTCGCATCGTCCGGTTTGTCGTATAAATGATCCATTCCCAAACGGTGGTATTCGTAGTAGCATTCTCTCAAAGGCTCGAACAACTGCTGCAAAGCATTTTCCACCAGCCAATAGCGGTTCTTTTTTCCCTGTTCGTTGGATTTCCATCCCTTTGCGGAAGAAGTCTGTGCATTCGTCACAATTTGCTGTGCTTCCTGGAAATACTTGGTTCCGCCCTGTTTGGAAAAAGAATCAAAATCCAGTGCAATAATATAATACGCATAGAATGCCAGAACGGAAGACAAATTATCCCTGAACTGGTTCTTGGCATAAATCACCTGGCTGCTTCTCGTATAGGTAAAATCCAGGTTGTCGTCCTGGAAATTAAATAAAGTCGTATTGTAAGATCCGTTGTAAACCGGTCTGCTGGACTGAACCTGGATAGACCCGGTAAATTCCCCGTTATTAATGGTATTGATCTGTAATTGCAGCTGACAATTGATGCGTTCTTCCACTTTGAACTTTTCATCGGTCCACTTGGTATTGTTCATCAATTCGGTAACAACCTGTTTCAATTGCTCAAACAATTCTTTTTCAGCAGAAGTTACCTCGGTTTTGATATTGGTAATCAGTGAAACCTGACAGTTCAATTCCTGGGAATAGCCTCTTGCGATAAGCGTCAAAAAGACAAGGGTTAGAATTTTATTCATAGATATTATTCATCAGTTCATTCAACAGCAAGAAAGCCAATTCTTGCTTTGATTGTAACTCAAAGCTACACATTTTATTGTTTTTAAAGAGTAATTTAACGGAATTCGTATCCGTTCCGAAACCAACTCCCGGTTCCCCCATTTCATTCAGCACAATGGCATCCAGATTCTTTTTTTCAAGCTTTCCTTTAGCATAATCCAGGCCGTTTTGGGTTTCCAAGGCAAAGCCGATCACTTTTTGGTTTTCTCCTGATCTATTGGAAGCTGCCCAGGACAAAATATCGGGGTTCTTTTCCAAAAGAATTTCCAGTTGATCGGCTGTTTTCTTGATCTTCTGGCTTTCGGCAACCGCCGGACGATAATCTGCAACCGCGGAAGCGAATATCCCCATGTCGGTTTGTTTCCAGTTATCCTGTACTGCCTGCAGCATATCGCGCGCAGAAGTTACACGGATCAATTCGATGTTTTTGTGTTTTGTGCTCAGGCTGCTTGGGCCGCTGATTAAAACAACTTCTCCCCCTTTCGATGCAATTGCTTCTGCCAGGGCAAAGCCCATTTTTCCCGAAGAATGGTTCCCGATAAAACGTACAGGATCTATCGCCTCGTAAGTCGGCCCGGCAGTAACCAGGAATTTCTTTCCCGAAAAACGTTTGTCAGCATGAAAATGATCCAGCATGTACTGAAGCAGCACTTCCGGCTCAGCCATTCTTCCCTGCCCTTCCAGTCCGCTTGCCAAAAAGCCGCTTTCAGCCGGAATGATCGTATAACCGAATGATTCCAGGCGGGCCAGGTTGTCTTTGGTTGTCTGATGCTGATACATATCCAGGTCCATTGCCGGAGCAATATAAATCGGGCACTTGGCACTCAAATAGGTTGCCAGCAGGAAATTATCTGAAAAGCCGTGAGCCATTTTTGCCAGTGAATTGGCTGTCACCGGGGCGAAGATCATCACATCTGCCCACAAAGCCCATTCGACGTGGTTGGTCCATTCACCGGTTTTGGAATCGTAGAATTCAATTCCTACCGGGGATCCGGATAAGGTGGAAAGCGTAAGCGGTGTTATAAAATCAGAAGAGGCAGGAGTCATCATACATCTGACCTCTGCCCCTTGTTTCTTTAATAATCTTACGAAGGATGCTATTTTGTACGCTGCGATTCCGCCAGTAATACCAACCAGAATCTTTTTTCCTTCTAAAGACATATCGAGTTTAGATTACTCTTGATTTTTTCTGGTATAAATTTGTCCGTCCTTCAACTCTTCAATTGCAACAGCAACCGGCTTCGGAAGTTTTTCATAAAAGCGGGAAATTTCAATTTGCTCGCGGTTTTCGAAAATCTCTTCCAAATTATCTGTGGATGAAGCGAACTCCTGCAATTTAGCAGTCAATTCTTCTTTCATTGAAGAGCTGATTTGATTCGCTCTTTTGGACAATACTACAATCGATTCATAGATATTACCTGTTGTCTGCTCTAAATCAATTGTATCACGCGTTACAGTTGAACGCTCAGCATTGTTGTTTTTGAAGCTCATTTCTTCTATTTATTTACTTGTTAGATTCGGGAACATCGATCTTTTTCAATTTCTCAATATACCCTTCGAATTCGCGAAGATAGTTTGAATTTGGGAATTCTACAAGAAAAACGTTGAATCGTTCTTTTGTTTTTTCAATTCGTTCCGCAATCTTTGTATCCACACTATTACTTGCCAAATGGTAGGAATTGCGAATTAAAATTGCCCAGGCTTCTTCCCGGTAAACAGATCGCGGATAATTATCCAGGAATTGCTCTCCGCTCACTACTGCTGCACGGTAATTTTCCGTTTTGGAATACAACCTCACCGTCATTATATCTTTTGTTTCCAGCTTGTAACGCAACTTGTCCATGATCGCATTGCACGTATCCAGCAATTCCGAATTCGGGAAACGCGTTACAAAGTTCTGAAGCTCATTCAATGCAACTTCCGTTTCATGCTGGTCCAACGACACTTCCGGACTGTTCTGAACCGCACATACCGCAGCCAGGAACGTTGTTTCTTCCACTTTCGGGGAATATGGGAACTTGGATGGAAATGCAGCCAGGTAATAACTTGCCAAATACCAGTCTTCCACGGCAAAACATGCTTTCCCTAAACGGTAAAAAGCCACTTCTCCCTGCGGAGAACGCGGGCTTCTTTGGTAAACCTGCTCATACAAAGCCACACATCTCTCGTATTTTTCAGAATCATACAAGCGGTTCGCTTCCGTGAATTTCGCTTCGTAATCGTCTGATTTTAAGATGCGGTTATACGAGTTGCAGCTGCCAAGTGTTATTATGGTAAGAAGTAAGAAAATCCATTTCATGACGACAAAAATAGGAGAAATCCCATAACGGCAAACGTGGCGGAAATATTGTTTCTGAAAAGTTAACAAGTTAGAAGAGTTCAAAAAAGAGGTCAAACTGTTTAAAGAGTTCAAGTAGTGATCTCGAAAATGGTTAATCAAAGAGAAAAATAACCGTTATTAAAAGTTGTTTTGAACTTTAAACTAATTTCCCCGACTTAATCTCCATCAGGCGCAATAAACGGTCCATGTTCGGAGCTTCGTCTTCAAAATACCTGCGCGTTTTTTCGATTTTGGTCTCCATGGAGTCATCCCGTTCAAATTCAGGATCAAATCTGAAATAATGCCATTTTTTGTGTTTGCGCAATTCTTCCTCGAATTCGTTCTGTGCCTGTTCGGAGAATTGTTGTTCCAGGTCCGCATCTTTGTGTTTTCCTGAACCGATACTCACAATAACTACCGAATCATCCTGATACAAACAATCCGCATAGTGCATAGCCTGTAAAATCGGGTTCGGAGCAAACTGGCTGGCATTCATCAATCTTCTGTAGCCCAACTTGATAAATTGCTGTTCATTCGGGTTTCCCATACAAGCTTTGAGGACAGAATCAATTTTGATGGATTGCTGAGTGGGCCTGCTATCTGAAAACTGAAACAATTCATCGGAATCGACATCATACGTCATGAAGAGAAAATGTTTCCGCAACGCATAAAGCGTGTCATCTTCATCAAAAAGGCGGGAAACCATTTCTTTGCTGTATCCATTGTTCTGGTAGCGCAGCAATTTCTCCAACGCTCCCAACTCTTCTACTAAGGAAATTTCCTGTTTTGCCAGCAGGCTTGCCAGTAATACACTGTCTCCGGAAGCAACCAGCAGATCAATCCAATTGTAAAGGGAACGGTCAATATCTACAGCGTGAATTCGGCGCGACAATGCACTTAATCCGACTATCGGAACAAGTAAGGCATCTGAGCCTCCATCTGTTACCAAAACAATTCTGTAGTTGCACGACATACCAGCAATTTATGAAAACCACTAGTATGAACCAAATTTTTAACAGCTAATTTTAGTTAAACGAAATTTTAAGGTGATTCGTCTTTATCTGACGCGTAATTGTCGACCAACTTGCAAAAGTGTCGTTGGGCGGATCCCGTTCAACTTACAAAGCCTGGAAACCGTTGTATTGCTTTTTGCGGCAATCTGAGACAAGGTGTCTCCGGTTCTGATCTTGTAATATTTGCGGGTAGCAGCAGCTTCTGTTCTTGCCTGAACTGCCGCAATGGATTCTCCTGAAATTTCTTCATCCGTTGGTTTTGCTCCCGGACGGAACAATCTCTTTTGCACCAGCAGGTTTTCGTCCTTGAGTTCTTTTTTCGCGAAATCGATCACTTCTTCCGGGTTCATCGGTGCATCGTAGAAACGCACTTCGAAGTGCAGGTGAGCTCCGAATGAACGCCCGGTGTTTCCACCCAATCCGATCGGTTCACCGGCTTTCACTTCCTGGTCAGGAGCTACCAAATGTTTGGAAAGGTGCGCATAGAATGTTTCCAGTCCGTTGTGGTGACGGATAATAACCAGGTTACCGAAACCTCCGTCGTTCCATTTTGCGTAACGCACACGTCCTGAAAAAGCAGCTTTTACGGTATCTCCTGTTCTCAGGTTCAAATCAATTCCGTTGTGGTATCTTCCTTTCCGGTATCCGTAGCGGGAAGTTACGATTCCCGGTACCGGGCATACAAACTCTTTATGCAGGTCATCAACCATACACAACCAGATCGTATCGTTTAAACGAGACATATCCGGTCTGTCGGAAGAAAAACAAATATCATTGTTCCAGGTTTGGATCAGGTTCAGGTTTGTATCTGCCTGGATCTGGTTGAACAAGGCTTCATTCATGATACCGTCGAACTCTTCATCCAGTAAGAATTTCCATGTTCGATTGGAGTAGATAACCATTTTACCTTTTTCAGTATCCACGGTGTCGATCGGAGTTTGAGCGAAAACCGAAAATGAACTGAAGAAGAGCAGGAAATAAAGAATTTTGTTCATAATTAAAGCCTTGGTATTTTCTGGGGTGCGGCAAAACTAACAAAAAAAAGCCACTTTTCAGCTGAAAAAAAACGTTAATTCAAACATTTACAAGTTCATAACTCCATTTTGCTCATTGAAAACCGCGTTTTGAAAAATACGAACCTCCTGCTATTTCTCCGCTTGCAGTGCAGATTTCCCGTCCACATCCATCACGATAATATCGTAAAACAATTCTTCATTCGGCTTCACCATATCCACATAACCTCTTGATCCGTAAGCCTCTTTTGCAGGAACGAGAATATATAACTTGTCATACATTTTCATATTCATCATTGCCTTTCTCAGACCGGGAATCAGGGAATGATCTTTCATTCCGAATGCAAACGGCGTGTCTCTCTGGTAAGAATTATCGTAACGCGGATTTGATTTAGTCCCGACAAAATAATGAATAGCCACATTGGAGTTTTCCCCGATTTTTGCATCTTTCATTTCCGGATTTTCTTCCAATCTCCACACTTTTACCCCGTCAATTACTTTCGTCGGTTTTATTTCCTTACCGATTCTCAGCATTACGATATTCGGAGCATTCGGAGGAATAATTCCCGGAATACCTTTCGGGCCACGTGCCAGTGCTCCCGGAATAAAAATCTCCACAAAATCACCCACTCTCAATTCTTTCATAGCCAGGTCGAAACCGGGAGTCTGCATTCCATATCCGACCAGGAATGGCAACATATCTCTTTGAAGCTTATAATTTCCATCGACCACTTCCCCGTTTTGGAGCTTGGTCTTGAAATTAATCTCATAAACCGATCCTTCTTTAACCGGTTCGCCATTCGACTTTTCAAACCATTGGATCTTAATTCCGTTCGGGAAACTTTTCTTATCCGCGATTTGTTTTTTGGGTTCAATCAATTTTTCTGCTTCCGACAAACCGCTTACCACATCCTTCTTTTTAGAAGTATTATTCGTTGCTTTTTCCACCCCGTTGGTGCAGGCAGCCATTAAAAGACCGATGGTGATGTATGTCCAATTTTTCATGGTGTTCATTTCGAGTGTGAGTGTGAAGGGTTTTATTCTATTCCGATTAATTCGATGTCAACGACCAGAGGAGATAAAGGCGGTATTTTCTGTAAATCTCCTACTAATCCGTGTGCCAGGTGACTAGGAAACACCAGTTTCGCTTTTTCACCGACTTTCATCAATTTGATACCTTCGTGAATTCCCGATTCCATTTCGCTTTTATCCACCCGGAAGATATCCAACTCATCAGCCGGCGTTTTATAAACCTCCGTTCCATCCAGCAAACTGATCTTATATTGCGTTTTTGCATCCATTCCGGGTTTAGGAACAGCTCCGTCCGTTTTTTTGAGAATCACATAGCGCAATCCTGTTCCCGTTTCTTTTACGTCCCAATTTTCATGCTGGGCAAAATAAAGATCGATATTGATACTTTCTTCAACCGCCATTTCTTTATTCATTTCGGTGGATTTTTTCATATCCCACTGAACGGGTTTCGGCTGCTCCTCTTCTTCTGTGCACGAACACACCAGTAAAAGGCAGAAAAGAAATTCTTTTTTTATCATGCTTTAGGAATGAAATCTTTTACAAATGTTACAAATTTTTCGATGGTTTTTTCCAGGCTTTCGGTCGAAGCGCCTCCGGAAGCATAAGCATGGCCTCCGCCATCAAAATGCGTTTTAGCCAATTCATTCACGAAATAATCTCCTTTTGCACGGAAAGAAATCTTCACTTTACCGTCCTTCTCCACAAAAAGCACCGCCATCTTGATTCCCTGGATACCCAAAATCTGGTTCACCAATCCTTCCGTATCTCCTTTTTGGTAATTGTATTTTCTCAATTCTTCTTCCGAAAGCGAGGCGTAGGCTACATGAATGTCGTTCAGGCAAACCAGTTTTTCCGACAAGGCATATCCTCTCAACTTGATGCGGTCAACCGTATTGGTATCATACACATTTTCATGGATCAGGTAATGTTTCACACCTTTCCGGATCAAATCAGCAACGATTTCATGCGTAGCTGCACTCACCGAAGGAAAACGGAACGATCCGGTATCGGTCATAATTCCTAAATAAATGCACGTTCCGGAAGTTTCGTTCAAATCATCCAAATGATCGATTTCTTCCATCCATTTGTACACCAATTCGCAGGTAGAACACGCGGAAGTTTCGGATATCACTGCCTGACAAAAATCTGCCGGATGCAGGTGATGATCAATCATTACTTTCGTTGCTTTGGATGCCATTAAGTATTCCTGCATCTGGTCTCCGACACGCGAAGGCTCATTGTAATCCAGGCAAAAGATCAAATCGGCTGTCTGAAGTATGGAAACAGCTTGTTCTGCCTTCGTTTCAAAATCAACGATCTGTTCCCGGCCTGTCACCCAATGCAAAAATTCAGGAGCCGGATCCGGATGAACTATCTGCACCTGCTTTCCCCATTTCTTTAAAATGTGGTAGACTGCCAATGAACTTCCGATAGAATCCCCGTCGGGAGATTTATGCGAGGTAATGACGATTGATTGAGCCTGGTCTACAAACTCTTTTATTTTTTGCGATGCATCCATTTTACAAAATTACGAATTACGAATACCGAATGCCGAATATGCATGACAAATTATGCATTACGGATTGTGAATAGCATAAAAACAAGCAGGGGCGTTCCGCACATGCGGAACACCCCTGCCATTATTCGATTCGATAATGAATTAAAATCCTGTTTTCTCGGAACGTTTTGTTTCGATTAAAACACCTACACAAGCCAATTTTTTCTTATCACCTCCTGTAATGGATACGTTGATGAAAATTTTGCGTGATTTATCGGATGTGAACTCCAAAGCTTCTGTACTTCCTGAGGAAGCAAGCACTTTTTTGGTTCTTTTGAACGTTTCTTTTTCTCCTTCTGTTTTTTTCTCTACCACCAATTCGTAGATCTCGTAGTTCAATGTCCCCACGCTTCCTTCACCCAACACGGTTGTCAGTCGGTAATCCAATCCTGCATGTGCAATGAAAGACATTTCATACGATTCATCAGAAGCAACAGAACCTGAGCGTGACTGGGAATTTAAAGTATAAGCATCTTTGGTCTTTTTCTTTTTCATGAATGCCTCTGCCGGAGGACACTGAGCGAAACCAAATACAAAACCTGCTAATAGGGCTAACGTTAATGTAAATTTCATATCCAATAAGTTAAGCAGTTATAATTTTAGTACGAATTTCTGCGATTTTCTTCGACAGGTTATCAAAACACTTCTGAGTCATTTTACAGCTATCTCCGCCGGAGAAAGTCAGCTTCCCATTTGAATTCTGCACCTGTGTTTCACCTGAATTGCAATCCAACTGCTCATATACTTTCAGAATCTCCTCAATCGCAGCCGAATATTCTTTCACCGCTTCGTTATCCTGGTAGCTTACCAAAAACTCCAGCAAGTTCTCAGCAACCAATTTCTGGTCTGCCAAAGCCTGGTCCAATTTCGGTGATTTCCCGAAACCTTTGGAGCTTCCGATCATCAGGTGCATCGACTCAACCCATCCGCCAACAAGCATCAAAGACAATTCGTCTCCTTTGTCAATCTCGATCAAACGCTGGAATGTACGGTTGTATACGTCATCGCTCAATTTGAACAATGAATCCGCATTTCCGTCCCATTTCTTTGCCAATTCACCCAATTCGTTCCCGAAAACCTGGGCAACACCAATATCTGATCCTAATTTCTCCAACTTACCGAAGTAGTTCAAATATTTGTTGGTTTCGTTAAACGAAGTCAAATAAGCTACATCTGCCGTATATACACCGAAATTCAATGCTTTTTGAGAAGAGCTGGAATACTTGTCCGCCAACGCCGGGTCATGTAAAATTTTGGTATTCTTTACTGCATCCATCTTGGAAATGAGCGCGAACTGCTCGGAAGGCGATGGAATATTGTAGTTTACGTTAGCAGCATCTACTGTTTCCTGTTCTTCAACGGTTGCAACTTCCTGTTTTTCCTCACCGGAGCCGCATGCATAAGCGAATAGTAATACGATACTACCTAAGATTAGTTTATTTTTCATCATCAAGTAATTTCCTGCGAATCTATTAATTTTCAATTAATCCCGTGATTATTTCGTCAGTTTTTTTGTTTCTGCAACAATTTTCGCTTTCAACCCTTCTGAAACCTGAACCAATGGCAGACGCATATAAGGCTTCATCCATCCCAGTTCTTCCAGGGCAATTTTCACCCCTCCCGGATTCCCTTCCGCGAAAAGCAATTTCGTTACGGGCAATAAATCGTAATGGAATTTACGGGCTGTTTCAAAATCACCGTTCAGCGCGCTCGTCACCATCTGACTGAATTGTTTCGGGAATGAATTCGCTACAACCGAAATAACTCCGTCTGCACCCGCTGCAATCAAAGGCAAGGTAATCGCATCATCTCCCGAAAGCACCAAAAAGTTTTCCGGGCGGCTGCGGATGATTTCCATGATCTGCTCCATATTTCCGGAAGCTTCTTTCATGGCTACGATATTCTTTATCTCTGCCAATTCCAGGGTTGTTTCAGCCAATACATTCGAGCCGGTTCTTCCCGGTACGTTATATAAAATGATCGGCAAATCAGTTTCGGAAGCCAATGCTTTGTAATGTGCAAGGTATCCTGCCTGCGTAGGCTTGTTATAGTAAGGTGCAACGGAAAGAATTCCATCCACTCCTTTCGGGATTTTTTTAATCGCTTCAATCACCGACATGGTGTTGTTACCACCTGCTCCGTAAACAACCGGCAATTTACCGTTGTTTTCTTCCAAAACAGTTTCCAGCACCTGTTTCTTTTCTTCACTGTTTAAAGTTGGAGATTCTCCTGTAGTTCCCTGAACCACCAGGTAATTCGTACCACCGGAAATTTGTTCCTGTACCAATCTGCGCAATGCCGGAAAATCAATCGTCATGTCTGCATTAAATGGCGTTACCAATGCGACTCCGGCTCCTTTAAATAGATTCATCTGTATTTGTTTTTTAAACAGTAAAAAGTCAGATCAAAATTACGAAATCCTTTTACCAATTGCGAATACCCAATTCCGAATTGCGAATTAATTGTACGAATTGGTAGCTGGTAGGGGCGAAAAATTTTTCGCCCCTACCGTAATTCCACTAATTTTGCCTTATGATAAATCCATTTCCATTCAAAGTGCTTTTCTGGTTTGAAAACGATGAAAAAATCATTACCGAGATTAAGCGAACGGATATTCAGTCAGAAGATAAGGGCCTGATTTATAAGTGGCTTTTGATTCAGAATGAGAATGAGAAACAGAATGAAGATAAGATTTCGGTTTTGACTTTTCAATCGATGGTTTCTTCGGAAGAAAGCCAAACCCGCACTTTTGCAGAAGGAAGGTTGGAATGGGATGCGAAACAGGTTCTGTTCAATGCAGAAGAACTGAAACGGATTAAACCGGATCAGGTCACCGAAAAATGGATGCGCCTGGTTGCTGATTTCTTAGACTGAAATTAAACTGCTGACCTATGTTCCTATCCTATGTGGTTTAAATTTCTCAATTTGAAATCATCGCCAGGAAATCGTCTTCCGAGATAATCGGAATACCCAAAGAACTTGCTTTTTCCAGTTTTGCAGGTCCCATATTATCTCCGGCCAATACATAACTCGTTTTTGCAGAAATGGAGCCCACATTCTTTCCACCGTTCTTTTCGATCAGGTCTTTGATCTCGTCGCGGCTGAATTTGGAGAACACACCTGAAACCACGAATGTTTTTCCTTCCAGTTCGTTGGAATCCAGTGCCACTTCTTCTACTTCGAACTGTATTCCGGCTGCCTTTAAACGATCAATCGTCTGAATTGCGCGCGGATCCTGGAAGAACTGCTGAACCGCAATAGCGATCTTCTCCCCGATTTCATCTACTGCAATCAATTCATCATAAGTTGCTTTTGCAATAGCGTCGATGTTCTTCAAAGCAAAAGCCAGTTTTTTCGCCACGGTTTCTCCTACAAAGCGAATTCCCAACGCAAACAATACGCGTTCAAACGGAACTTCTTTGGAGTTTCTGATCCCAATAATCAGGTTATTCGCAGATTTATCTGCCATGCGATCCAGGTTCACCACCTGGTCAAAGGTCAAATCGTACAGATCCGCAACGCTTGTTGCCAATCCTTTTTTATACAGCAAGTCGATTGTTTCTGCACCCAGCCCGTCAATATTCATTGCTTTCCGGGAGATAAAATGCTCCATACGGCCTTTCACCTGCGGCGGACAAACAAGGTCATTCAAACAGTAATGCTGTGCTTCTCCTTCCCTGCGGTGCAATTCAGAACCACATTCCGGACAATGCTCAATAAAGATGACTTTCTCTGCTGTCGGTTGACGGGATTCGGTATTCACTCCCACAATTTTCGGGATGATCTCTCCTCCTTTCTCAACAAAAACCTCATCTTCCAGATACAAATCCAGTTTTTCGATCTGATCTGCATTGTGCAAAGAAGCTCTTTTTACTACCGTTCCGCCCAGCAAAACAGGCGTCAGATTCGCTACGGGCGTAATTGCTCCTGTTCTTCCGACCTGGTAAGTCACTTCTTCCAACCGGGTGGAAACACGTTCCGCTTTGAATTTATAGGCGATTGCCCAACGCGGTGATTTTGCCGTAAAGCCCAAGTCTGCCTGCTGGTCGTAATTATTGACCTTGATCACAATTCCATCGATATCGAAAGGAAGATTATAGCGCTCTTTATCCCAATAATGGATAAACTCCATAATTCCTTCAATGCTGGAAGTTTTTTGAATGTAACGGTCCTTCACCTGCGGGGTTTTGAATCCCCATTCATGTGCTTTCTCTACACTTTCCAAATGTGATTCCATATTCAGGTCGTCTCCGTAAACTCCGTATAAATAGCAATCCAATCCTCTTTCGGCAACTACTTTCGAATCCTGGGATTTCAAGGTTCCGGAAGCAGAGTTCCGCGGATTCGCGAAAACCGGTTCCCCCAATTCTTCCCGCTGCCGGTTCATGGCTTCAAAATTTTTACGCGGGAAAAAGATCTCTCCGCGCACTTCGAAATCATCCGGGAAATCTCCTCTCAGTGTTAAAGGGACCGTGCGGATCGTTTTCACGTTTGCCGAAATGTCTTCGCCTTGTGTCCCGTCACCGCGCGTTACCGCACGTGCAAACTTCCCGTTTACATAACGGATCCCGATTGCTACTCCGTCGTATTTCAATTCGCACACATATTCGATCGGCCCGCTTGCCAGTTTCTTCAGGCGTTGTTCCCAATCAATGATTTCTTCCTCGGAATAGGAATTCGACAGGGAAAGCATCGGAAATTTGTGTACAACCGTCTCAAATTTCTTGGTAATATCTCCACCAACCCGTTTGGTAGGACTCAGATCGGAAGCGAATTGCGGGAATTCGCTTTCCAGGTCCTGGAGTTCTTTCAGAAGCATATCGAATTCGTAATCGGAAATAGTCGGATTACTTTCTACATAATAGTTGTAATTATGCTGTGTCAGCTCTTTGCTTAACTGTTCGATTCGTTGTTGCGCTTCCGTTGGATTCATACTAAGAATTTGGGTAATCAAAAATAGTGGAATAATTAGGAATTCCGTATGCCGAATTGTGAATTATGGGCAATCAACCAAAAAAATCAGTACGAGTTTGAGTGTGAAGATTGAAGGGCTATGCAAACTCTGCGTCGACTTTGATCTTAACAGCTTCTTTTGTAACCGGATGCGTGAATTGCAGGAACTGCGCATGCAGGTGAAGACGCGATTCTTTGCTTCCGTACAGGTCGTCTCCGATTATCGGTGCGTTTAATCCCAGTACATGTGCCGAATGAACGCGCAGCTGATGCGTTCTTCCGGTTATCGGGTAAAAATAGATCAGAGTTTGGTTGTTTCTTCGTTCTACGACTTCCCATTTGGTAACGGCACGCTTGCCGTGTTCGTAACAAACCAATTGGCGCGGCCTGTCATCCAGGTCCACACGCAGCGGCAAATCGATAGTTCCCGAATCTCCTTCCACCTTTCCGTCCAAAAGTGCTACATAGCGTTTTTGTACGTTGCGTTTGATGAATTGTTTCTGCAAATGCATGTGTACTTTCTTCTCTTTGGCAAGTACCAAAATCCCGGAAGTGGACATATCCAACCGGTGCACAATTAACGGGCCGGTAGCAAGCGGATATCTTTCCTTCATGCGGGTATACACCGAATCTTCGATGTTTTTACCGGGCACCGAAAGAAATTCCGCCGGTTTATTGACAATTACCAGGTAATCATCTTCGAAAACAATTTCCAGTTCTTTGTTTTCCGCCGGATTCTGAAGCATCGGGTTTTCGTCCGTTTCAATTCCCTGAAGCATGTGCCCCAGAATCGGTTCGCATTTTCCGCGGCAAGCCGGATAAACCTGCTTGTGTACGCGCACTTCCGACTTCGGAGAAGCTCCCCACCAAAATTCGCCCAGGCAAACAGGTTTCAGGTCATTTTCAAAAGCATATTGTAGCAATTTCGGAGCAGCACATTCTCCTGCTCCTGCAGGTGGTTTATGGTCGATGGTATTTTGAAAAATGCTCTGCAGGCTTCTTCGCTCTTTTTTAGCATTCAAAAAGTAATACGAATCGAAAATTTCGCCTTGCAGGGTGTTTGACATGTTTTTACGCTTTTCGCGCAATTCATTCAACTGATTTTCAAACGAATCGACCACTTCAGTTAAAGCTGCGATCTTTTTCTTCCCGGAATCCGTAAAGTCTTTCAGGAAGTATTGCTCGCGAATGGATTGTTTCCTCAAATCTTCCAGCAAAGTTTCCAATTCGGTTGCATTCAAATTACTTGCCTGTTCGCGCAGCTGTTTTCGCCGGGCTTTTGCTTCCTTGATTTCCTTTTTATACTTCTGTAATTCTGCCTGGTAAGCTACTGTTTCTAATGCGAGGTTTGTCTTTGCATGCAGGTATGTTTCTTCGTTTTCCAGGCGTTCAATTTCAAGGGTCACGTTATTGATAATGACTTCTTCTTTCCGGAAGAACCCTTTTGAATCGAGCAAGTCAAAAACAGGCGGAACGAAATAATCGAATTCATTGGAATCGGCCAGCTTTCCGGAAAACGCAGCTAAAAAGCCTAATTCACCTTGTTTGTTTTCAACCACCAACACCCCAAACATTTTCCCGATCACCAATCCTTGCTGTGCATCATCCAATCCGAAATTGTGTGTCCATTCGGTTTGGGTTTGCAGGTAATCCTGAACCTGGTCCATTGCTCTGACAGCCAGTTCGTGCGGATCGTAATAAAACGGGAATGTAAATTTTTCAGGACGCGGAATTGCTGATACGTCTGATTTGAAAGGAATAAACTTGTTTTCGGACATTTTCTTTACTGGAGTGCAAAGTTAGCCTGAATAAGTGAATTGTTCAAAATAATGTTCAAAGGTTCCATGAGTTCAAAAGGGTTCAATAGTTATTGAACATTTTCAACATTTAAACCTTCTCAATCCGAGAAATTGATTTGCACGTGTGTTCCGTCGCAATAAGGTTTATTGGAAGACGCTCCACAACGGCAAAAGGCAGTTACCTTGCTTTCTTTCAACTCTTCCGAACCGTGATGTTTTACCGTAATACTTCCGTAAACCAATAGCGGGCCGTTTGGTAACGTTTCCACCACATTTGACTGAACAACTTCTTTTTGTTCGTTTTTCATCCGGTAACTCAATGCTCCGCTCGGGCACTTGTCGACTTGTTTGATAATTTCTGCAGTGGTGCCGCCTTCCAGTTTAATCCAGGGCTTGGTAGAAGGTTGAAAAACGTCCGGCAATCCGGTTGCCTGTTTCCAGCAAACAGTAGAATGGATGCAACTTTCCGGCTTCCAGATGACAGTAATTTCTTCGTTGGAATATTCTTTGATTATCGGTTTATCTGACATGATGTATCTAAAAGTAAGGTTGAAGATACAAAATCATTCGATACGGTCAACCAGCCATTGAGCTTTCAGCATGCGATCCTTGCCTTGCAGGTCTTTGCGGATTTCTACCGCGCTAAAACCCAATTCCTCCACCATCGTTTTGGTTTCCTGCCCGTAATTCTCATGCAGCTCAAAGAACAAATATCCTTTATCATTGAGACTTTTCGCGGCATATTCAGCCAGAGACCGGTAAAACAATAACGGATCTTCATTTGGGACAAAAAGCGCCAAATCCGGTTCGAATTCCGTTACATTTTGGTGCATTTGCTCTTTTTCCTGCCAGGGAATATAGGGCGGGTTTGAAACAATCAGATCAACTCCCGTTGTTTTCTCAGCTTTCAGGGCATTTCGCAGTTCGAATTCGACTTCGAGTTCCAGTTCTTTCGCATTGTTTTTAGCGATCTGCAATGCTTCGGGAGAAATATCCGTTCCTTTTACCCGTGCACCCGGTTTCCGGTTTTTCAATGCCAACGCAATGCATCCTGATCCGGTACACCAATCTTCTATTTCCGGATTTTCCCTGCCGGAAATAGTTTCTGCGATCCAGGACACCAATTCCTCCGTTTCCGGACGAGGAATCAGCACTCCGGGAGCTACGCCAATCTTCAGATCATCGAAATACGTGAAACCTATCACATATTGAACAGGTTCTCCGGTTTGAAGCCTGACTAAAATTTGTTCCAGTTCCTCCTCCTGCTTTTCCGCAAGTTCTATTTCCCGGGAAACCAATAATTCAGACCGGTTAAACCCCAAAGAATCCTCCAAAACTATCAGCAGCAGGTTCCGGATTTCACGTTCCGAATAGTATTTCTCCAGCTTTTCAGCCCAAATCGCAGTAATTTCTTTGAGATCCCGTACCATAGACCGAAATTAATTAAAATTACGGCTGCATCACAGTTATACTGCTATATTCAGCTGTTGTGAAGCCTGTATAAATGGAGTTGTTATTTCACATTCTAACCCTGTTTATCGGGCTATTCATCGAATTTTATTTTAAAATTCCAATGTAACGTGTTAAATTTAGGTGCGTTAAATAGAAATAAACAACAATCGTGAGGGGGATCAAATTCATTTTTTTAAGTATTCTGGTTAGTAGTCAAACGCTTTACGCGCAATCCGACACGGAACCGGAGGTTGAAAAACCAGACTCGATGGCGGTTGTTCCTATTAAAAAGATCTTGCAGGTTCCTGTTTTCCAGAAATTCAATCCGGATACGATTCAGCTTGCAGAAAATGATTTCCTGGTTTCGGATTCGTATACTGCCATGGGCCAGCGATATGTGTATGACGCTTTACATTCTTTTAATCGCAGAAGAATGGACGGATTCGGAGGATTTTTAAACGACAAGATCAATGCCGGATTAGCAGAAGTGCGCAGCAGAGGCTTTAATTCCGATCTGAAGAAGTTATACATTCAAATCGATCCTTCTACTTTGACGGTATACTGGACTGCTGTAGTGGGGCCAAGTCTTGACGGAAGATGCTACATGAGCGTCGACAGCCGTGGTTCTGCCGGTGGCGGATTACCTGCCGTTCAAAAACAATGTCCGCGCATGCACCGCTTACACACCGCATTGAATCCTGTGAAAGTATTGGAATTTAATGATAACGTTCTGCAATGCTATACCTGGGACGGAGCTAAGATCGATACGGTAACGCATGCAATAAACATTCAGCAGCATTTTTATAAATATTACGATCCGCAAATCGGGAATTCTGTAACGCTTGCAGAAGTGGTACAAAAAGAGACAGAATCGGGAGCATCTTTACTGGTTGCTGCCAAACCTTCGGTTCCGGCTGCGCATTACAAGCGTTACACGGTTAAATCGGGCGATACGCTTTCACAAATTGCCGTGAAGTTCCATACGACTCCGACACGAATTAAAAATGCCAATCATTTGCGTTCTTATTTGATCCGTGTTGGTCAGACGCTGAAAATTCCGAATTAATTACGGATTGTGAATACCATTATGGATGGCCGATTTTCGCTTCAGACAAGCTGCTTTGATTTCGTGCCGTAATTCGGTGAAAAATTCCTTAAACGCGCTACACCCCTTTAAAAATTCGGTTTGCTATTTGGCAAACTGGCAAATTTGCTAATTTGCGCAGGAGTGATGAAATTATTCGAACACTAAAAAGCCTTCCGCAAACAGAAGGCCTTTTATTTAATTTCAATTTATTTCGTCAATGACGGCGGAATAGAAAGCTTACTTTCTCTTACTTAATCACTTTCGGAAGTTTGTCCAAATCTTTGGAAGGATAGAACTGAATGGAACTGGTGTTCACACAATGACGGGTATCTTTATCCGTAAACCCTTCTCCGGTGAAAACATGTCCCAAATGTCCCTTGCAATTAGCACAAATGATCTCTGTACGCATTCCGTCTGCATCGGGAACGCGGATTACGGAACCGTCAATTTCGTCATCGAAACTTGGCCAGCCGCAATGAGATTCAAATTTATCGTCTGATTTATAGAGCGGATTGTTACACTGCTTACAGATGTAAACTCCTTTATCCGTCTTTTGGTAATAATCCCCGGTAAAAGCGCGATCTGTGTTCTTAAAAAGAATAACACTTTCCTCCTGCGGGGTTAACTTATTGTATTTTGTTTCTTTTTTCGGGGAAGGCGAATTGGTTTTGGTTTGCTCCTGGGAACAAGCTGTCAATCCGACAAACAAGCTGCAAATAATTAAATAGTTTTTCATCTTCAATCGTTTTGAACAGTTACGTAAACTTAACAGATTTGGATTTGAAAAACCAGGGAAGCGGTAGTTAAAAAAATCAAAAAAGGCGCGCTACTACTGACTAAATAGATGGATGTCTATTTGTATTTTTCAGAGCGTATCAGGTCCGAACAAACTATTTCTTGCACTTATCCAATTCCACATGCAAGCCCAATCCTCTTAGAGCCTCTCCTGACGCTACGATTTTCCCTTCACCGTCAATCAGGAAAGCACTCGGAATGAATTGAACGTTGTATGCTTTTCCGGCTTCATTTGCCTTGTCCCAAACGTGGCTTTTCCAAATCAGGCCATCTGCTTTGATCGCTTCTTTCCATTTTGTTTCATCGCGGTCCAGGGAAACCGAAAACACTTCAAATCCTTTGGCATTCTTGAATTTCGTGTTCTTGTATTTTCCATACGCTTCTACCACATTCGGGTTTTCTTTTCTGCATGGTCCGCACCAGGAAGCCCAAAAGTCAATTAATACCATCTTTCCTTTCAGGGAAGACAGCTTTACCACTTTTCCGTCAACGCCAGTTAAAGCGATTTCAGGTGCTTTTGTACCAATACCTGGCATAGGTTTCAATGCTTTGAAAGACGATGAACCCAGTGCTACGAATAACAAGGTAGAAAGAATGATGATTGAATTTTTCATAAAGCCTTAATTTACACGACGAATATCAGCTCCCAGGTTTCTCAAACGAATATCGATATCCTGGTAACCTCTGTCAATTTGTTCAATATTGTGAATAACACTTTTTCCTTCTGCCGAAAGTGCTGCGATCAACAGGGAAACTCCTGCACGGATATCCGGGGATGTCATTTGGATTCCCCGTAATTTATGCTGTCTTCCCAATCCGATAACGGTTGCGCGATGCGGGTCACACAAAATGATCTGTGCTCCCATATCGATCAGTTTATCCGTGAAGAACAAACGGGATTCAAACATTTTCTGGTGGATCAATACACTTCCTTTTGCCTGCGTTGCCACCACCAGGATGATCGACAATAAATCCGGGGTGAATCCCGGCCATGGTGCATCGTAAATGGTCAGAATAGACCCGTCGATGAAGGTATCGATCTCATAAGATTCCTGAGCCGGAATGTAGATATCGTCTCCTCTCCGCTCCAGTTTGATTCCCAATCTTCTGAACGTATTCGGAATAACGCCCAGGTTTTCCCAGCTTACATCCTTGATGGTAATTTCCGACTGCGTCATTGCCGCCAAACCGATAAAACTTCCGATTTCGATCATATCCGGCAAAATGCGGTGGTAACAACCTCCCAATTCCTTTACCCCTTCGATTGTCAGCAAGTTGGAACTGATACCGGAAATCTTTGCTCCCATGGAATTCAGCATTTTACACAATTGCTGAATGTAAGGCTCACAAGCTGCGTTATAGAATGTGGTCGTTCCTTCAGCCAAAACCGCCGCCATGATCACGTTTGCAGTTCCGGTTACGGAAGCTTCATCCAAATGGATGTATGTTCCTTTTAATTTCTTTGCTTCGATCGAGTAAAAATGCTCGCCTGCATCGTAATTGAATTTCGCACCCAGCAAGGCAAATCCTTCGAAATGCGTATCCAGTCTACGGCGACCAATCTTGTCACCTCCCGGTTTTGGAATAAATCCTTTCCCGAAACGGGCCAATAAAGGCCCAACGATCATAATGGAACCTCTAAGAGATGCCGCTCTTTTTTTGAAATCTTCGGTTTCCAGGTAAGCCAGATCAATATCTTTTGCCTGGAAAATATAAGTACCGCGCTCTACTTTCTCAATCTTCACTCCCATCGTTTGCAACAAGTCAATCAACTTGTTCACATCCACGATATCCGGAATATTTGAAATAGTCACTTTTTCAGCGGTCAGCAAAGGCGCACATAAAACCTGTAGAGCTTCATTCTTTGCACCTTGTACCGTCAATTCTCCTTTTAGCTTCTTTCCTCCGTAAATTTCAAAAGACGACATACTTAATTCTTATTACGATTTTGGTTTTTTCCTTTAAAGTTTTTTTGATTTTTCTGATTCTTCTTCGGGCGTTTATTCGGTTGAATTCCGAACGATTTCAGGATCAGGTTGGTATTCATCAATTCATCCGGGTTTTCCAGGATCAATTCGCCTTGCGAAAGGTCTCTCAACTGATTGGCGATCACGTGATTTTCCACCGCATCATTGTTGTAAGCCAAGTACTGCTTTTTCATGAAATTAGCCATGGTGATCTTCAAATAATCACGCTCATCGGCTTCCGTCATGTTTTTTGCATCTTTCAGGATTTCCTGTGTGTATTTCCCGTAATGTCCGTACTTGATCCGTCCTTTCGGATAGGTCATTTGTTCCGGCTTGCTTGTCAATGTTTCCGGCTTTGGAATTTCATAAGGAGAATCGACCTCCAGTTTGAAGTCAGACATCACGAACAAATGTGTCCATAACTTGTGTCTGAAATCATCTACGTCACGTAAATGCGGATTCAATTGTCCCATGACTTCAATAATTGCTCTGGCTGCTTTGTTGCGTTCGTCGCGATCTGCGATTTCCATCGCGTGAGAAATCATTTCTTGTACGTTTCTACCATACTCCGGAAGTAATAACTTCGGTCTCGTGGTGTTGTATTCCATAAATTTTCTTCGAAAGTTCAAAAATAAGGTTTTAAATCGATATATCCTTTCGATGGATATTCAACTTACACATTCGTTTCAGCTTTTTGCAAGATAGATCTGCTCCAGCATTTTTTTATCGGCCTTACCATTCTGGTTCAGAGGCATTTTATCAATGAATTTAAAGTCGGAAGGAATCATGTAATAAGGCAGTTTCCTGTTCAATCCTTCCAGTATTTCCGCTTTCCAATCCGTGTGTTCTTCCAACCCGCTTTTTAATTGGACCAGGCTCACAATTTTCTTCACTTCCCCGTTTCGCTTCAAAGGAATCGTTTCGGCTTGCAACACAAAGCTCAAATCGTTGAGAACGGAAGTAATTTCATTCAATTCGATCCGGAAACCGTGCAGCTTCACCTGGTCGTCATTTCTGCCTTTGAAAAACAACACATCGTCTTCCAGGTATCCCTGATCTCCTGTTTTAAAGGCTCTTTCGTCATCTATGGTGATGAATTTCTCTACATTCAGGTCCGGACGGTTCAAATATCCGAGTGAAACATTCTTTCCTACGATCACAATTTCATCCCGGTCGATTACTATTCGGCTTCTCGGCTTGGATTTTCCCACCGGTAAAACCGGGTGTTTTTCCAAAACGGCTTCATCGATCCGGATCATGGTTGTGGCAACCGTTGCTTCAGTTGGTCCGTAGGTATTGTAAACAATTGCTTTCGGGAACTTTTCCACCAATGTTTTTGCCAGGCTGTGCGGAAGTAATTCTCCGCAAAACAGGAAATACCGGATGCTTTCCAGGCGGCTTACCTCATCGATGCGGGAATAAATAAAGGAAAACGATGGTGTTGAAACCCAAATGGACCCCTGGTATTTTTGGATCCTGTCCATCAACAGATCCGGGTTTTCGGATACAGTTTTGGAATTCAGTAAAAGCGTTGCCCCGATCGCCCCGAAAGACATCAGTTCGTACACCGAAAGGTCAAAACTCAAAACGGCAATATTGATGAAAACATCGTGCGGCTGAAACCCGAAATCCTCGCGCATCCACTGGGTAAAATCGCGAACGGCCTCCGTACTGATCTGCACTCCTTTCGGTTCTCCGGTACTTCCGGATGTGAAAATTAGGTAAACCAACGGATCTGCCGGTTTTTCCGCCGCAAGTATCATTTCTGCTTCCTGCAAAATTTCAAGCGTATTGTTCCGGAACGACAGGATCGAAACGTCGCTGAAATCCAGTTCTTCGTCCGAACAATTAATGATCAGGTTCGTTTTTGAGATCTGTTTGATCGACTCCACGCGGTTTTTCGGGTAAATCACATCAGCAGGAATGTAAGGAACCTGCAGTTGCATTAATCCGTAAACCGCCACGATCATTTCGACCTGCTTATGGCCGTAAAGGATTACCGGGAATTCCAGTTTATCCCAGCCTTTGCTTTTGAAAAACGTACAAAAATTCGCTACGCGCGACTCGAATTCCGCCCATGTAATTTCTCCGTTCTCGCCAACAACGGCCAGTTTTCCGGAATCTGTATGCTGATCTGTAAATTGCCTGGAATCAAAGCAAAACCTCATCGTTTAGAATATTTTATCAAACAGGTAGCTGATCTTACCACTGAAGACATAAATGGCAAAAGCTACCGAATTAAACATCAGGAAAATAGAAATGAACTGAACGGCTTTGGGCGACAATTTCCCGAAAAACACATCCCTCCCCTCTTTTTTACACCGATAAACATAGTAATTATGCGTGATAGAAAAAAGTCCGAAGAGCATACCGCTCAGGATAAAGTGCAATTCGAACCCGTTCCAGAATCCCATGAGGGTAAAAGTGAGGAACAAGGCTAAATTCTGTCTCTGGATCGGTTTGAATTTCTTTTTGGTGGTCAATTCCTTGAAGATCGGCTTGAAGAAGTAATCGTTCAGCCAGTCTCCGAGTGTGGCATGCCAGCGTTTCCAGAAATCTTTCGGGTTTACAGCCAGGAAAGGCTTGTTGAAGTTGATCGGAACCCGGATTCCCATCATTTTACCGAAACCGATGGCCAGCAGCGAATAACCGGCAAAATCAAAGAACAAATAGAACAGGTATGAATACATATTTGTTAGGTGGAAAAGCACTGTTCCGTTATTCTCCAATTGGTTCAATACCAAAACCAGGATTCCGTGGGCAATGATAAACTTGTACAACAGTCCGCGAACCAGGTCATTCAATCCATCCAGGAACAATTCGGAAGTCATGGATTCGTATCCGTTATCCACGTTTTGTTTGAATCGCCCGAAACGGTCAATTGGGCCAATCAGTAAAGTCGGGACGAAAGCCGTGAAATTGAAAAAGTCCAGGACGGAAACGCGTTCCTCTTTTTGTCCTTCGTCGATATACAACTGAATGACTTTAAAGGTCATGAACGAAATCCCGGCAATCTGGAAAATGGTTGCCAATGTGTGTAAAGCTCCCGGTTCTCCGGTAGGAAGAATGTTGAGTGTTTTCATAAAGATCATCGGCAAGGAAAGCAAGATGACCGGAATCAATAAACCGGAATACTTCAAAACACGCGCAAAAAGCAGGTAAATCAGGTAACAATAGGTCATCAATCCCAAAATCTGGACCGGCTTCGTGAAATACAGGATAATGTAGGCCAAACTAATCACTGCCAATACATATGCATATTTCAGTTTCCGGGAAAACAACCCTTTACAAATTACCAGCAAGGCCACTCCCAATAAGAGAAAGTAGAAAAAACCGGACTCCGTAAACGGCAGCATTTGGTTCAGTTTTCCCATCGGTTAAAATTGCTGATAGATAAAGTTCACTTTCGAGGTGGATTCCTGTTCTTTGGAACCGTAAAAAACCGAGTCGATCTGTGCTACATAGAACACATAATACCCTACGAGCAGTAAGATATAGATCAGCGTATTCATTAAAAATCTCCTTTTATTCATACAGGTGACGGTATCGTTTGACTAAAAATTCACTCACTTCTATCCATCCCCTGTTTCCGGGATGCATGATGTCTTTCAAGGTTCCGGGTACGTAACGCGATTTATCGGTTCTGTACATATCTAAAAGCGGAAAATGTGCCCGGGAAAGTTCCTGCCGGATTCTTTTCTGAATTGGCGTAAACCGGTACATGTAATCAAAATGGTAAGGATTGAGCGGCTGCAGGACAAAGGTCGCCTTGCAATGATGTCGTTTTAGAATTTCCACCACCAGTTGAAAGTCCTCAAATTCCCGGTCAGACTTATCGGGTTCCACTTTTCCCCTTCTATACGTTCCGTTTTTCAATAAATTATCCACATAGTAAGCACTATCTATGTAAGAAGAATTGTTCCGGCATGTTTTCAGAAAGTCTTGCTCCGTTCTTTTCTTCGCCGAAGCCCAATCAACCGTTCTCTTTGCTTTTTCCAGCTTTTTCGGAGCGGAAACCACCTGATAATCCACATGCGGGATAATATTCAGCGGAAGTTCATTGAATTTCCCCGGCATCCAGGAATATCTTCCGTAAAGGCTCATGTTCTTCAAGTAAGTCAATTCTACGGAAGGATTATTGATATCACTATAGAAATCCCTCACAAAATCGGCAACACGCAGTTTATTGCTTAGCGGAATAGATGGATCATGAATAATCCGGCGCAGAAAATCAGGCCGTACAAATTCCAGAAAGGCTTCGATATTTGTTCCTTCGGTTTCAAACCATCCCGGACTCAGTATTATGCATACATTAGCTCCATTCAGGTTATCTCCGGCAGCAAGTAATTCACAGGCTATACTTAAATTCTGATGATATGCGTGCCCGAAAGCAATGGTTGGTATTCCGATGCTATCCGGCATGAAATAATAACTCGAATATGCCTCCCCTAAAGCCAATTCAGAAGAACCGAAAATGGTCAGCTTTTGTTTATCGCTCAGTGAACCGATCAATTCAATTTCGGTTTGCTTGTTGTAAAAATCGGCAATAATGCCCCGCTCATATCCGGCAGTTCCGGAAACAACAATGTGCTCCGGTTTTTGAGCCGGCCTATAATAAGTCGCCAACAGGAAATTCAGCAAATAAAGAACTCCCAGGGAAATTGCGATTGGAATGAGGTGGTACTTGAATAAACCCGGCAGGATTTTTTTCATTTTTTGGAATTCAAATAGGTGACTATGCGTTCAACGGTTTCAAAATTATCTTCTACAATTTCATTAAACGGAATCTTGATACCAAACTCCGCTTCCAGTTCCACTACCAATTCCACGATGGTAATTGAATCCAGTACTTTTTCCTGCCAAAGCGAATCGGTCGGTCCGACTCTTGAAAAAGCAATCTCCTCAATTTTATCGATAATGAATTCTTCCATGGTAAAGCGTTAATCTTGATTTTTTTCGCAAAAATAGTTTTTTTGACCGATTTAAACGGCATTTTGCAAACATTCGGCTATCCGGATCATCCGGATTGATTTGTTTTCCGCAAAAAGTTTATTTTTAGCTACGAATTAATGGCTCTATGAAAACACCTTTCGCATTATTGACCGGATTATCCCTTTCCCTGCTGATCGCTTCCTGTTCATCAGATACCGGAACAACTGAAAACACTGCAGGAACAGAAAAAACACCTGCTGATTCCGTAACCCGTGAAGAATGGTTTCCCGAAACCAATTTCGACACACTCCGCGGGTTGTACACCGGGGATTTCGGAGACGGTTTCATCAATGTGGTTTTGACGTATGTGAATGACAAAAAAGCAATCGGTTACAACGTACACAAAGGGTTACAGCGGAATATCAGCGGTTCGGTGGTACAGAAAAAAGACGGGTTCGAACTGACCTTGAACGAGCCGGGCGACAATAAATTTGACGGAATTTTCACGTTGATCATTTCCAAGAAAGACGGTAGCGTAAATGCAACCTGGACAGCAAATGATCCTAAGATTCCTTCCAAGAAGTTTAAGCTGAAAAAGCAGGCTGAAAAAACCACCAAAGAACCCGAAGGAAAATTCTACTACGATGGAGGAGAAATCACAGAAGATAATTTCATGGACATATTCAATACTTCCAACCTGGATGGCGGCTATGTTGAATTCAAGGAAAACGGCATCCTGCGCTATACCTATTACCCGGAAGGACAGGAAAAAGAACAACAGGAAATTATCAAAGGATCCTGGAAGTTTACAGACAAAAAAACCATGGTCATCAACTGGTCGAAAAATACGCGTTTCAAAACCCAGGTTATGAAATTCAAACTGACCCAAAAAGAAGACGAAGGGCCAAGTTTCGAGGGGCCTGATAATTTGAGTATTTACCCTGAGTTCTATTAATTCAGGAGGTTTCATGAGAAAAACGGCCTGGATATTCTTTGTGATAGGAATACTTTATGCTTCGTATTTATTGCTGCTGTTGTCGCTTCCTTACCTGGAAATGCGCCGCGGAATTGATTTCCTGAAAACCAAGCAACTGATTTACCACATCAAACATTGGAGGTACAGTTTTTACATCCATGTATTTACGAGTATCCTGATCATTACCAGCGGTTTGTTCCAGTTCAGTAAAACCATCCTGAATAAACGACCGAACATTCACCGCATATCCGGTTTTATTTACCTGGTGGTTACTTTATTGATCTCCGGACCGGCAGCTTTGGTGATGTCCTTATATGCAAACGGCGGATATCCTGCCCAGGCAAGCTTTGTGATGTTGAGCATTCTCTGGCTGGGAACAACTTACCTGGCTTATCATTACGTGCGCAAAAAAGATTACGAAAAACACGGAAAATGGATGGTGCGCAGTTACGCACTGACCCTATCGGCAGTTTCGCTCAGGCTTTACTCCTATTTATTCGATGTGTTCTACCTGAGAATGGATCCCGTGGATTTGTACGTGCTGCTTTCCTGGCTAAGCTGGACGCTCAACCTGGTTGTAGCGGAAATTTTAATCAAACGCGGACTTATAAAACGTTTATTAGCCAACCGTTGAGCAAGGCAGCTTCCGCAAATGTTTTCCCTTCCACATAAAGTATTTTCCCGGATGCGTCGATGCGGTATTTTTCCGAATCTATTTTCTTCTTCGAAACAATCGGGTTATCGTAATACCCTTCTTCATTCGGATCTTTCTGGAATGTTGTTTCGTAATTGGTAATTGTAAGGGTTAAATCTTTGTTGACCGTGCACATTTTCAGCATTTCAGAATAATCCTCCCGGCCTGCGATCAACTTTTTATCAATCAGCTTCCCGGTTTTCGAAAATGTTACCAGGCAGTAAGACAACGGACTTTGATCGCCATTAAATTCTTCCTTGATCACATAAATAAGAGCAACGTAGTTCGGTTTTTCTGCTACCTGTACGAAATTGTAAAAGCCTTTGCTTACTTCCCGTGAAAAACGTTCGTTGCGCATTTCAGAAACAAAACGCTCGTAATCGTAAGAAATACGGTTCTTATCGTCGTAAACTACTTTTCCCTGCTCGGTATTCAGGTTAATAGGGAAAGAAGCCTGCACGAACTGGCGTTTAAATTGAAGCCAATGCAGGTTTTCCACGTCCGAAACACCGCTTAAAGCCAGATCCATATATTGCTTGTACAGATAAGGTTCTTTTTCTCTCAGATTTGCCAGGTCCTTGTCTTTTTCGATGTTCTCAATATTCACATACCCGGATTGAATGGCAAATTGCAGGTAATCCGCGCTCATCGGGAAATTCTTCAGTTGTGAATAAGCACACGCCACGTTGAACAATACTTTGGAGAAAGGTTCGTATCCCAGTTTTTCAGCCAGTGAATAAGCATCCAATGCCGCCTGGTAATTTTTTAGTTCCATGTAAACATTTCCCAATTCGTAA
Organism: Fluviicola sp.; assembly: GCF_039596395.1. NCBI lineage: Bacteria > Pseudomonadati > Bacteroidota > Flavobacteriia > Flavobacteriales > Crocinitomicaceae > Fluviicola > Fluviicola sp. Next base: position 867,162 of record NZ_JBCNJT010000001.1, on the reverse strand, counting down.
TAAGCCTTTGCGCTCGGGTATTCCGATAAGGAAGCTTTAAACCCTTCACTTGCCGCCTGCAGGTTCTTTTTATTCTTAAACTCATCCAATGCGCTCAGGAATAATTTATTGGATTCCGGGTTTGCTTTTGGATTCTGGTACAGGAATAAACGCACTTTTTCACCGTTGAAAAGGTCGGCTGAATTTAATTTGATCGCTTTGGTCTCATCAACAGCTGTTTTTCCGCCGGTTTCAGAATCCGGAACAGCAGGATTTCCGCACGAAGCAAGCAATGCACTAACAGCCAAAGAATAAAGGACGAATTTCATAGGTCTGGAATTTAGAGTACTAATGTACATAATTCCGGATTACGATGCGCAATTCCGGATCGCGTACCTGCAATTGTTTTAAAATGTTAAATACCTTGCGTCGCAGGATCGTTTATCGTAACTTCTAAACTCATTCAAATAGCAAAGTTATGAACACGAAATATCAACACGTCCGCTATGGACTTTATAGTTTTGCAGGTATTGCAGTGCTATTTCTGATTATGAAATTATTTTCTTTGGAAAACAACGGTTATTTACGTTTTCTAAACGTTTTCATCGTGTTTTTCTTCACCAACAGACTGGCGAAAAAAAACCGGCAATTGGATAACGACGACAACTTCCTGAAAGCATTCGGCTCGCTGATGCTGGCCAATGTCATCACGGTTGTATTATCGGTATTCAGTTTCGTGATTTACGCCAATTTTATAGAACCTGACTTTATAAACAAGTTTGACGGAGGTATCTTTTGGAATAACCACGTAACAATAGGTCAGGCTGCTGTAGTACTCTTTTTTGAGGGTATGGCAAGCGCCTTAGCAGTATCATTTATGAATGTGCTGTATTGGAACGAAAGAACTCCGGACAACAAGTGTGTTCCTGTGGAACCCGCCAAAGAGTAAAATCTCTTGACAAATCGGAAAATCGGGTGGATCGGATGATTCATCCGATTTTCTTTTTGAAAGGTAACTTTCCCGAAACTTCGGGACTCAGTTATCTTTATCAGTTCAGCCACCTCTATTCAAACCTATTAATTCACTCAAATCAAACGGGTTACGCAAAAATAAATTTGGATCGTATTTCCTTTTCGTGTAAATTCTGATAACTTTTAAATTCTATCACTATGTACAATCGATCTCAATCCGTCCGGTTCGGGCTTTACAGCTTCGCGGGCATCGTCATCCTGTTCCTGCTCACCAAACTCTTCTCACTGGAACACGTTACGGCATTGCGTTTTCTAAACGTTGCAATCATTATCTTTTTTACGAACAGGCTAGCCCGGAAAAACCACCAAAACAATGTGGACAGCAATTACCTGAATGCCTGGGTATCGCTGATCCTTGCCAATGTGGTCACTGTCAGTTTATCCCTGATTGGCTTTGTGATCTACGCGATGTTCATTCAACCGGATTTCATCAGCAAATTTGAAGGCGGAATCCTGTGGAACAATCACATTACGATAGGTCAGGCTGCATTGACGTTGTTTACGGAAGGAATCGGATGCGCCGTAGCGATTTCATTCATCATAATGCAATACTGGAACGAAAGTCCGAAAAGTAGACTTCCTGCTTCGGGAGAACAGTAACGGACTCCCTAATAGATCAATCGGGTGAGTGAAATCGTTCATCCGATTTTTTTATTCCTCAAAAAAAATTTTTGAACTCTTTTAAACGGCAGCGATTGAACTTTTCATCATTTTCCAACCAAATTTCAAAAGTATCCGTTAAGGATAAAAGATGGTTTGGACACCATTTAAGATCTTAACGCAATAAAACCTAAGCCTCCGGAAGCAAAGGAGAGATCGGATGAACCCGGAAAATTCATCCGATTTTCTTTTGTCCGAAAAATCGCTCAAATTCCCGGTCTTCGTAAAAAGCTTACGAACTTCCCGCCGTAAATTAGCAGCCTGAAACAACATTAACTCATTAATAATCACCTGGAATCCTGCATATTTCAAAAATTTATGCATCTTTATACAGACAATTCTACTCACACATTATTCACGTTATGACACTCGAAGATTTCATCAATTTCGAACGAAAATGGGAAGGCGGACTTAGCAGACACGCTTCCGATTCTGCCAGTAAAACTCCCTGTCCCACTCCTTACAAAAACAAAACCGGCTGGCACACCAACGCCGGGATCACCTATGCTGTTTGGAGAAAAAAATTCGGAAAATTAAACGATCAGCGTTTCCTTGACATGTCCAATGCAGATTGGTTCATTGTTTTCGATTCGTTGTATTATTCCAAAGTAAAGGCAGCCTCGTTCAACTCTTTGTCGATCGGTTTCATGGTAACCACCATTGCGTGGGGTTCGGGAGTAAGACAAGCCGGACTTACCCTGCAACGGGCAATCAACCAAAAAGGCGGAGCAGTTTCCGTAGACGGAGTAATCGGTACTAAAACAATTACAGCGGCAAATGCCATTCCGCCCAAAGAATTGTTCGACGAACTTGTAAAACAGCGGGCAGCTTTCTTTCAGCGCATTGCAAAAGGCAAGAACGCCGTATTCCTGAAAGGATGGATGAACCGCCTGAATGCGTTTGTAAAAGGATTCAAGCCGGTTTGATTCACCTGTACTAGAACGAAACCAATTGCTTGCTCCTGTAGGTTTTCCCTGCAGCTGTTGCCTGGAATACGTATATTCCTGCACTTGCACCTTGCAATTGAATCGTATGGTCCGTTTTTACAAATGACACTTGTTTTCCTGCCGCATCCACGATTTGGAGTTCATCCGTTTGAAGGTTCGGATTGAGGGTAAACGTAGTTCCGTCCTGTTTCACAACCAATTTCGGTTCGATGGTTTCTGCATTTACTGATAAAGGGGAATTACAGATCGCTGTGGTGAATGAAACCTTGCCGCTATCCTGGGTGATTTCTTCTACATACGAACTCGCATTTCCCTGTTCGCCGTAAAGGATCATGATGTCATTTCCCTGGATGATATTCGGCGCCCATCTGCTTTCCAACTCTTGGATCAGGTTGGAGTTCACAGTATTTACATCTGTGTAACTGTATGTTATCGGAGTATAAACAAGTATGGAATGTCCGGCTGGAATAGTCTGAAGCATATTTGTCATTCCGGCAAGCTGCACAGAATCCGTCATACTGAAAGCAAAAAAGTACTCCACACGTTGCCGGTACGCACCATTTTCGTTGAAATTGCCAAAAGAGTGATCCGTATTGGCACCGTTGTAACTCGTTCCCCAGGGCGTACAGGTTGCAGGATCGATCACCGCCACGTAAAACGCTAGTTCATTGCCATATGTGGCATATTCAATGACCTGATCATCGATTGAATATAAATTGTAAATGGAATTCGAATTGTAGCAATCAACCGTTAATGTGGATTGCCCGAAAGAAGTAGAAGCTGCCAAAACAAGGGCAGAAACGTAGGTAACGATTTGTTTCATAGGTCAAATTTTTCTTAAAACTAAGGAAACCAATCTCATTCCGCAAAAATCCGGCCCGTCGAATTACCATTGATCCTGTTTCTTTTTTCAATTCGGGTTTCCCGTTAAGCATACCGAAAGAAACTTACTTTTCCGCTTCTATTTTCAATTGTTCATTCATTGCCCGGAAACCATTCAATGTACTGCCGTCCAACATCTTTGAGAGCATACGTACCAAAATACCTTTGAATTTCTCTGCCTGGATAAAAGTCGTGGTTCCGTTTCCGTTGTCAATGAGTTCGAAGCGGTGTTCGCCGTCAAATAATCCCGGGAAGATCAAACTGCCAATCCACCGGAATTCCCGGTTGGTTTCAAAAGCTAGTACCTTTGGCTTAAAAGTCATTCCTTTTGCTCCTGGCGGCTCCAGCCTCACAACGATCTTTTCTCCTGTTTTCACGGTTCCCTGAACGGATTTGATAAAGGGATTCCATTTCGGGTATTGCTGAAAGCCGGTCAATACTTCCCATACGCGGCCGGGAGTTGCCTCAATAATAATAGCTGTTTTGATTTCCTTTTTCATCTGTTTTAAATTTCGATTGTTTTGATAAATCAAAATTCGATGAAAACCAGGAGTCTGCTCTTGACAAATATCAAGAAATGGCAGTCATTTTCTTCCGAAGCCTGCTAAACGTTTCAGGTGTCATACCGAGCATGGAAGCCAGGTATTGGAGCGGTACCTGGTTGAAAAGCTCTTTATTTGAACTCCATAATTGCAGGTAGCGTTCTTCGGCTGTCATGGAAATAAACGCCAAAATACGGTCGCTCATGGTGGCAAAACACTTCGCCATGAACAACTTCTCAACGGTGTTCCAGGTCGGAATGGATTTCCCCATATTCCGGTAATCTTCCTTGCTGATCACATACAATTCGCAATCCGTTAATGCCTGAAGCGAAGAACCGGCAGGCTTATCAAACAGGAAACTGTTCAGGTCCGTGATGAAATACCCGGGAGTTGCCACCCATTTGGTCACTTCTTTCTCCGGAAGGGTTACCCATTCACGCAACAATCCCGATTTCACAAATCCCAGTTGATTGGAATACCCGTGTTCTTTGAAAAAATAATCTCCTTTTTGCAAATCGATTGCATGAAAATGAGCACTGATCGTCTTCAGATCCTCCGATTTGACTTCAAAAAGCGCTGCGATATTTCGTTCCAGTTCGTTCATGGTAATTGCGAATTGCGAATGCCAAATTACGAATTAATGACTGGAATACTCCTGTCAGAAATCGTAAACTGTTACTTCAATTTGTTTGGTAATCAGTGTTTCTTCAATGATAGGTTCAATCTGATCCCAGGTTCCGCCGGCCAAACCACAACCGATCCTTGGCATGTGGACGGAGGCGTCTATTTCTTCTGCAAATGCAGCGGTTTTTGTAAGCCCTTGCCGAATTGCACCATAACGAATCGGGGGATTTCCATGCTCATCCTTATGGATTTTATGCTGCCCAATTACATTTGCAACCCATAAATCGCTTTCTACCTGCACAAATCTTACTTCTCCCAGTTCAAAATTATCTTGTGATTTAAACCACTCCCGGAACTGATTTTCAGGCTCTTTCCATCTATTTGAAATGGCCATAACAAATCCTTTTCCCCAACCGCCCACATCATTACAAATATGAACGATGATTTTATTGCCATCCTGTTCCGGAGACGTGGCATCTCCTTTTATGTAGTTAATTTCTTTTTTCATTTTTTCTGTTTTATTGTTTTTGCCGCATAAACCACCAGGTCATTAACGCTTTCCACCATCGGGATCGCGTATTTTTCACAGACAATATCAATATTCCCTTTTCGCCAGAATCCATCCGGGCAGCAAACAACGAGTTTCCCCGAGCGCGCAAACAATCCCAGTTCCAGCATCGTCACGGGTGATTGTGTTTCGGGAGAAAAATAGCACACAATCAAATCTGCGGCTTCCAATCCGTTCAATTCCCAATTTACCTGTTCATAGAACGGAACGTTCGTCATTTCCTGTTTCCAGCCGGTATCCCAGTCGTCACGCCGCGGATTGAGTACACAAATTTCTCCCAGGCTTTGAAGTTCTTTCTCCAATTTCTCCTGCCAGTTCTCGGCTTTTCCCATTTCTATGGAACCGGCCAGGAAGATCTTGAAGCGGTTTTCAGCCTGTGACAGATCAGATGTTGGTTTGAGGATCATGTTTTTTTAATTATCAATGTTTAATGATTCAATTATCAAGAAGAATTATCAAGAGTCAAGACTGATTTTAGATCCTTGATAATTCATCATTGATAATTAAATTACCTACTAATTTCTTCCTTTCTCATCCGGGTAAAGCGTTTGCACGACATCGCTTTGCCAGAATTCTTTTGTTTCAAGATCCAGGACAGTAACTTTTCCGGTAAATGCTGCGCCGGTGTCTATATTCCACAGGTTGACCGCATGGATCGGTGTTTCGATGTCGTAATTGGTTGTTGGCGTGTGACCGATGAAAATCTCTTTAAACAACTTCAAACGCTTCGGATAGAACGGTGAATCCGGGTCCAGGTTCGGATCTGCTGCAAGTGCCATTTCCCACAAGGTTCGATCCCAACTGTAGTTCGACGAGTAGGTTTCCTTATCCGGACCGTGCATCGATGAAAAGCCCGCATGAATAAACAGGTTGTTGTTTTCATCGATGTGGTAATTCTGCATCTGCGAAAAGAATTTTCCGTGGCGGTCACGTTCTTCCAGGCTGGAATTTTCATAACTCCGGATGGTTTCATTTCCACCATGCTTAACCCATACCGGATTTTTTTCCTTGCGGAGGAGCCATTCTTCGCACCAAACATCGTGATTGCCGCGGATGAATATGCAGTCGTGGGTCTTTTTGAGTGCGATCAAATGGTCAATCACCTGTTTGGACTCGCTCCAGCCATCCACATAATCGCCCAGGAAGATCAGCCGGTCCTGATCAGTCAGCCCGGCACGACCCAACACCTGCTCCAAAGCCTTAAACGCTCCGTGAATATCTCCTATTACCAGTGTTCTTTTCATTTTTATTCGTTTAATCGGTACATGACATCTGTTCGCAATGCATATTTCACCCCGGAAAGGATTGGTTCTCCCGCATGCTTGACCGGATGGTGAAACACCAGCGCGGTTCCTTGCTTCGGTTTGACCGTGAAGTTCTCAAAAGTCGTTTCTCCGCCTTCAAAATCGTCGTTGAGGTAGACCATAAAGGTAAAACAACTTGCCTCCCCGATTCCACGAACAAAGCTCCCGTCGATGTGTTTTTTGAAATATTGGCCTGGTTCATACCTGTAAAAACGGAACAACTCATTCAGGCCAATGGCTTTGCTATTCCCGAATTCCAGTACTGCATGCGGTTTGAAGCGTTCCCAAACCCTTTCTGCCAGGTCGAAATCAATATACGTAATCCTGGAGTTATTCCGGATTCCTTTCACCATCATTTCCTTTCCGTATACCTGCACTTTCGCTTCTTCATAGCCACGTTGTTCGCTCCACAGAATGAGCTCTTCGCATTCGCGGGCATTGAAGAAATCTTCCAGCAGGTAACAATCCGGTGCGAGATCTATGCGTTTCATGACTGCTATAGTTCAATGTATTGTACCGGAACTTCATCGCAAAGCCACACGCCGTTTTTGGATAAGTAGAACGGATATCCGTCCCGGAACATGCGCTCCGCATCGATTTTCAGGATCACCGGTTTCCCGCGTCTGCTTCCCACTTTTGTAGCTGTTTCCAGGTCCTTGCTCAAATGAACATGCAGGCGGCTGCGTTTCTGCAAACCGTTCTCGCGAATGCTTTCCAGGAATTTGTCTACCGTTCCGTGATACAGGTAACCAACAGGTTCGGTAGGTTCGAATTCCAGGTCTACATTGACGGAATGTCCCTGGTTCGCACGGATTTTAGAGTAATCATCGTTGAATGTGAAGCGTTGTTTGTCGTTGGTAAAAACGACTTCTTCCAGGGTTTCGAAATCGAATCTGAATCCTTTTGCAGCGGATTTTTCCATTAACTCATCTACATCAACCCAGCCGTTCGGGTCCATGGTTATGCCTATCGTTTCCGGTTTGTGCCGGAGGATGAGGCTTAGAAATTTACTGATGTCTTTTAGTGTTTTCATTTCTTTTTAGATTTTAGGACATCAGGATTTTAAGATTTCAGGACTTAGGTAATGTCTTAATGTCTTAATGTCTTAATGTCTTAATGTCTTAATGTCTTAATGTCTTAATGTCTTAATGTCTTAATGTCTTAATGTCTTAATGTCTTAATGTCCAATATTCCTTTTACAATTCAAAGTGGAAGCCTTTCTTCATCAGTTCTTCGTATTTTTTCTTGTCGAAACTGTAGTAGAACGCGGCTTTCCTGGGTACGTTCTGTTCTTTTTCATCCAGTTGTTTCAGCAATCCCATCGCGGTGATCTTCTTGCGGAAATTCCGTTTATCGATCGGCGTCTGTAGAATCGCTTCGTACAGTAACTGCAGCTGTGTCAGGGTAAATTTCGCATCCAATAATTCAAACCCGACGGGCTGGTAGCGTACTTTTCCTTTCAAACGTTCAATGGCCATCGCCACGATTTCAGCGTGATCGAAACCCAACTCCGGCAATTGGGAGATCGGATGCCATTCCGCCTGGATGGTATCACGCCCGGCAATCAATTCAAACTGCGATTTATCCACCAGTGCATAATGGCTCACAGAAACGATGCGTTCGCGCGGGTCGCGGTCAATTCTGCTAAAGGTGTACAACTGCTCGATAAATACGTCTTTTATTCCTGCCTTTTCCATGAGAATCCGCTTTGCTGATACTTCTGCCGTTTCGTGCATGTAGACAAAACCACCAGGCAAAGCCCATTTATTCTCGAATGGTTCTTTTTCCCTTTTTAGAAGAAGCAACTTCAATTCCCCGCCATCAAAACCAAAAATAGCACAGTCGGTGGCCAGTGCCGGTCTTTCGTATTCATATTGGTAGTGTGTTTTTTGCTTCATTCAAAGTGTATTTATTACACAAAGATAAATTCACTTTTTGAATCTCCAAATTTCTTAGTGTATTTTTTACACATTTATTTTTTCACTTTTCCAAACCCCTGATAAAACAAGGAAAGCAGCATTCCAAAAATATTTTAACATTTATATTTATAAATATAGTTGTATAATTAAAAAAGTAATTATATCATTGCTTCATGAAAAAGGAATTGACACGGGCAGAAGAACAAATCATGCAGGCGATCTGGTCTGTTGGAAAAGGATTTGCAAAAGACATTCACGAACAGCTGGAAGAACCGCGTCCGGCCTACAATACTGTTTTGACAGTAATCCGGGTATTGGTGCAAAAGGGTTTCGTGGAATACAAAACCTACGGGAAATCGAACGAGTACTACCCCATGATCAGTAAAGAAGCTTATTCCGCTCAGCGTTTTCAGTCACTGAAGGAAAACTATTTCGGGAACTCGAATGCGAAACTGCTTTCATTCTTCATGAAGGAAAACAACCTGGACCTGGACGATGTCAACGAATTGCTGGAAATCATTAAAAAGGAACGTCATGACTAATTACTTGTGGTACATTTTCGAAGCCAACGTATTGATCACTTTGTTGTTCTGCGTTTTTAAGCTCACTCAGCGCTTCCTTTCATTCGGCTGGCAGCGTTTTTCCCTGCTTTCGATTCCTGTTTTATCCGGAATTGCCGTATGGATCAAACACGCAAGCGTTTCGGAATCATCGTGGAGTTATCACATCCCGGTTTTTGAACTGCAGGAAGTACGGATTAGTCCTGAAAAAACCACGCAAACAGGTTCTTTGGACTATACGGCCCTACTTGAATCCGGCTACTGGATTGGCGTTTCCCTGCTTTCCCTTTGGATGGTTTACAACATTTACAAGGTGCTCAGAACATTCCTGAAAGCTAAACCCACCCGGGAAGACGGGTTCACTTTGGTAGAACTACCCGATGAGGCTCCTGCTTCCTTCTTTCACTTCATTCAACTACCCGCAGGACTTTCCGCCTACGACCGGGAAATTATTTTCCAGCACGAGAAAGTACATGCGCAGAAATACCATTCGGCAGACCGTTTGTTCCTGGAAGCCGCACATTGCCTTTCCTGGTTCAATCCCCTATTCCTGCTGCTGAAAAAAGAATTGGTCCATATCCACGAATTTGAAGTGGACCGGATCATGTACAACAAATACCGCGTCGGCTACATGGAATTCCTGCTGGCGTATTCCCTTGGAACTAGTTCATCCATATATTTATTCACCAATCAGTTCGTGACGAAGCTCACGCTGATAAAACGTATTAAAATCATGAAAAACACCTCGAAAAAAGTATTGATAGCGGCACTTGCCCTTCCAATCATTGCAGGCGGATTGACTTTGATCTCTTTCACGGCCGAAAGTGACCAGGCACCGCAAAAACGGGCACAAAGCTCAGCCCCGGAACGAAAAAGCGAAATACAACCGCGTAAAGAAGTCCCTGCCAATCGCACGGTAAAGCAGGTTGAGGCACCGCAAGAAAAAACGATTGATTTCAAATCGGATGCGGAGAAGGAAGATACCAAATCCCTTACTATGACAACCGTAGAGGCAGCTATCCCTGAAATTACTTCTGCATCGAAACCGGTTAGCAAACAGGAAACGGAAGTCGACAAACAGCCGGAATACCCGGGCGGAATGGAAGCTATGACCAAGTACCTGGTTGCCAACATCCGCTACCCGGAAGAGGCCGTAAAATCAAAAACTACCGGAAAGGTTTACGTTTCGTTCGTGGTAACCAAAGACGGAAAAGTGACCAAAACGACTGTTAAGCGCAGTGTCAGCAAAGAAATCGACGCAGAAGCAATCCGTGTGATCTCTTCCATGCCGAACTGGATCCCGGGAGAAAAGGACGGCAAAAAAGTAGATGCCGAGATGGTATTACCGGTATCGTTCGCATTGTAAGATTATTTCATTATGAATAAAGGCGTCCCGGCTTAGCCGGGACGCCTTTGCTGTTATCCGTTTTCAAACCCTCGTATATACCGGACCTGGGTTTTATTTTCGTTAAGTATTGTCCTGAAGTTTCGGTGGCTTTATTAGTGCAAGCAGATTGTATCGACTCTAATCCGCCTCGGCGGAGAGTGCAGATAGTTACCTATTATCTGCGCAAATCAGCGCCATCTGCGTGAAAAATTGGTCATGACTTATCACCACGGAATTTCTCCCGTTTCCGGATTCGTTTCTTCGCTGAAAAAGTGGCCGGTCGGACCGTTTTGGTCAATCAGGGCATACTTTGCGATGCGGTTTCCGGCTGTTTCAACCTCTCCGCCGATGTGACCGGTGAAATCCGTTTTGGTGTAGCCCGGACAAACGGCATTTATTTTGAAAGCGGTGTCCCGTAGTTCGTAGGCCAAATGGACCGTATACATGTTCATCGCCGCTTTCGACGAAGCATAAACAGCATATTTTGCATAGTCATACGCCGGCCACGAAGGATTGCTTTGCAGCGACAACGATCCCACACTGGTGCTCACATTTACGATTCGGGGTTCAGCTGATTTTTTCAGCAGTTCCAGGAAAGCCTGTGTAACGCTTACCACTCCGTATAGATTCACATCCATCACCTCTTTGAAGACCTCAACGCCTGTTTCCTGTGCATTTTGCGGAACGATTCCGCTGATTCCCGCATTGTTGATAAGAACATCCAGGCTGCCTTTTTCCTGTTCGATGATTTGCCGGGCAGCCAATATTGTAGCTGGTTTCGTCACATCGATTTCAATGGCCTGAATGTTTTCGAATCCCTTGCCGGCTAATGCTTTTGCTACCTGCTTTCCTCTCTCGGGATCGCGGCTTCCCAGATAAACGAACAGGCCTTTTTTTGAAAGTTGCTTCGCGGTTTCTAGTCCGATTCCTTTGTTTGCGCCTGTAATCAATACTGTTTTCATTTTTTCACTTTTAAATTTGCATAAAGCAAAATTGGCGGTTCAAAAAATGAAACGAGTTACCAAATGGTAAAAAAGCTTAGCGGATATTTCTGCGGATCCTGCTCAGGGATTGCTGGGTAACACCCAGGTAAGAAGCAATGTGCGCAAGGGAAACGCGGTTCACAAGGGAAGGATAATTTTCCAGGAATTCCAGGTAACGGGTCGTTGCATCCTGTGAAATAACCGGGCCTTTCCGCGACTTCATAAAAAGGCATTTCTGTACCATCTTGTTCTTGATAATATCCCATCCAACGATGGTTTGGGGAAGCTCCTCCCAGTCCTTCCTGGAAAATACAAGGAGCTTGCAATCGGCAGCTGCCTGCAGGTATTCTGCCGAAACAGTATTGGCCTCGAAATTGAAATAATCGACTACGAGGTTGTTCTCCGGAATGAAACAACGGGTAATTTCGTCTCCCCGGTTGTTGTAATAACAGCCCCGCATCACGCCTTCCACCACAAAACCTACCTGCGCAGGAATTTTCCCCGCCTCCGAAAAATACTGACCTTCCTGGAGATCCAGTTCGCTCATTTTACTTTCAATCAACGCTATTTGTTGCTGATTCAAATGCCCGAACTGTAAACTGTATTCGATGAATGCATTCATGTGCGAAAATTAGGTAAAAAAGAAATTCCCGGGTTTATCATTTGGTAAAAACGGAAGGAGAATCCAAAGCAGTCAGCCACTGTTGATCTGCTTCGGATTCCATGTGAAATGAGGCTTAGAGAAGTGATTTTTTTCAGATTAAGCATTTTGTTGCTCCAGCCAATCTAAAATTGCCCGGGTAGTTTCTTCCGGTTTTTCCTGCTGAATCCAATGACCGCAATCCAGGCTGACAACATCCAGGTTCGGTACGATATTTTTCAGGTTTTCAGATTTCGGGATCGTATCCCGTTCACCGTAAATCATCAAAGTCGGCTGATGAATCATCGGCGCTATGTCCGCCATGAAGTGCCAGTTCCTGTCTAGGTTCCTGTACCAGTTGATACTTCCTGTAAACCCGGAAGATTCGAAGGCGGAAACAAATACGGCCAGTTCGTTCTCCTCCATCAAAGGTTCTCCGAGTGGTTTTTCTGCCAGGGCCAGATTGATCATGACCATTCCCGGCTCAGGTGGCGCAAGCGGTACGTTTTTGCGGAATATATTACGAAGGAAGCGCGATGTATTTTCATGCAGGATAGCATCTGCCACTCCCGGTTGCCGGTTGAAGTGAACGAAGTAGAAATCTCCTCCGAAAAATGCTTCCATCAGCTCAATCCATGGTTTTTCTCCACGTTCCTGGTAAGGCAAAGCCAGGTTGATGATTTTATTGACGCGCTCAGGATGCAACAGCGCCAGGTTCCAAACCACATTAGCCCCCCAATCGTGGCCCACAAAAGTTGCATCTTCATATCCGAAGTGATCAAGCAATGCAACCAGGTCGCCCGTCAAATGTTCAATGTCATATGCCGTTACTTCCGCCGGACGGGATGAATGGCCATAACCCCGTTGGTTCGGAATGATGACATGATAGCCGGCTGCCACCAATGCAGGTACCTGGTGACGCCAGGAAAAAGCATGTTCGGGAAAACCGTGGCAGAGTACAATCGGGTTTCCATGTTCTCTACCTGCTTCAAAAACTTCCAATTCCACACCGTTGACCGAAACAAGAGCAGGCTCCGGAAACCGGAAGACATTAAACACGGGATTCATTTCGTTTGTCATATTTATTCGTTTAAAGATTTATGATGCAAACGTATCCCCGCCAGGTGACAGCCCTATGTCAGAGGTCGGAAATAAACCGGTGGTACATCTCAAATTCGTACGTCGAACCGGAATTTCATGCTCATTTCTCATACTAGCACTGAAAAAGCAAAAAAGCCCGGACATTTATGGTCCGGGCTTTTTATGGTCTTATTGAACTCTTAAAGCTCTTATCTAAAGGAGATGATCACTCACAAATTGCCTGCAATAGGCTTTAATCAAATCCCGGACTTGCTCAAATATTGCGCTTACTTCTTCCGAAGTTCCGGCAGCTTTTGCGGGATCAGGGAAATTGTGATGAAACTGCTGCGCTTGCGTGGGGAAATACGGGCAGCGTTCTTTTGCGTTGTCGCAAACCGTGATAACGAAATCAAAAGGGATTCCGGCGTATTCGTCCACATGATTCGACGTATGATGCGAAATATTTATTCCGTCACCTTGCATCGTTGCTATTGCTTTCGGGTTCACTCCGTGTACTTCCACTCCTGCGCTGTACACTTTCGCGCGATCTCCGGCAAAGTGTTGCAAATATCCGTGTGCCATTTGGCTTCGGCAGCTGTTTCCCGTACAAAGGATTAAAACATGCTTCATAGCTCTACACGAATAACCAAATGATATTGATAATACAGAACTTAGGGTCGAACCCGAAGATCAATTGTAACGCAATAACCGAAGTGGTTATGACTAAGGGCTTTTTGTACTTAATGACTACTTCTTTCATAACTTAACAGCAACCACCGCCAGGAGTACAACATGCGCCTTCGTTCGAGGTTAATTCCGAAAGCTGAAGTTTGGTTTTTTCCTGGGGAACTCCACACGCCTCATTGGCTAAGCACGCAGTTGCTTTCGATACCAACACGAAGTGCTTTCCATTGAAATCCAGGCCATATTTCCCGATTGTTTCTCCCTGGTACTCAACCTCGATTTCGTTGTCCTCAATTCCCAGTTTTTCCTCTGAAAGCCGAATAATGTTCAACAGTTTTCCCGGCTTCAAACGGTGTTCAAAATCGTTTGCGTTCCATAACTGGAAATTGACTACGTTCTCTTTGCGGATCGTTCCCCCGCAGTCGATGAAATGTTTTTGAATGCTTCCGACCTCTGTAACGTGGAAGTGTTCAGGAACGAAAGAACCGTCCGCTAATTGAAATTCGACATGCTCTAATGTCGGTAAAATGGTTTTGATTTCTGAAAGTTTCATGTGCTTGAAATTTGTTTAACAACATTGGTCGGCTTTATTGTCCAATTTGGACGAAACACCTGAAAAATAAGCTTGAATACGGGCCACGGAGTTCTTATCCACACAGTAACAAATCGACGTTCCTTCAATACTGCCTTTAATCAGGCCTGCGTTTTTCAGTTCCTTCAAATGCTGTGAAACCGTAGGTTGCGCAAGTGGCAATTCGTTGACAATATCGCCACAAATGCAGCTGTCTACCTGGATAAGGTATTCCAGGATAGCAATACGCGCAGGATGGGCAATTGCCTTCAGAATGGAAGCTATTTCGTTTTGTTCGTGCGTAAAGAGATCTGTTTTTGTTGTTCCCATATTCTTTATCGTAATATTGCAATATTACGATAAATAGTTGTATTTCTTTGAAAAAGTAGAATATAATCTCCCGAATAAGCAAATCATTTACTTAATCAATGGAAACTTCCCTTTCTTATAAATCAGGATTGCACTTGAAAAATTCCTGAATCCGTTGAACCCATAGACATCTATACTTGCCGATTCAACTTCAAGTGTGACGGGATTCAGCAGGTACATTCCGAGCATGGTCTTTGTATATCCGCCATCTTCCTCCGTTATAAATTCAGATTCTGTCGAAATCAGGTACATTCCGTCTTTTTCAATCTTACTGACATAGTATCTTGTTTCGACCCTGGAAAATATCATATCAACAACCGGATTATCGGTATTCCATTCCGTTCCCTGCACAATTTTTTCACCGGGAAACTCCAGGAAAAACAATCCGGTATTCAAAACGGATGTTGCATCCTTGCCAAATCCTTTAAATCTCATCGGATCAATGATCTTTCCTTTGGTATCCATCGTGTAAACGATAGTATCACCTGAGAAATCCGTAAAAAGCGCCTGGTTTTCACCTGCATCAAACAAGTCGATCACCATTTCCATGTAGATGGAGTCACCGGAAGTTCTTGGAATAAAAGCCACTTCGATGTTTATGGCCTCCGAAGTCATCTCAAACCGGTATTCGATCTTTTTGTTTTCAAGATTGTATACAGTGCCCTGAGAAAAGGAAGAATTGTAGAAAGTAAGGAGAAAAAGCAGGCTGATGAGTTTCATAAAGTCAGTTTGGAATTAGGCAAAGATAAAATTTAAAGGAAACCAAAGTTTCAGATCTCAATTCAAGGAGTAAGGGGAATGTTCGATTCTTTTTATTCAGGTTTGTAGTCCACAGTTTCATAATGCTCTTTTCTTTTTGTGGAGAAGAGTGAACGGAAATGGAACCGGAAATAGTAGATCGTTTTTGATTACACACAATTTTAGTTGATGTAATGAGGCGTCGCTATTAATAGTATTCGATTTCTCTCTCAATAATGTAAATTGGCTTTTTGTTTCTAAGATGAATACATTTTATCCAATTGTTATACTTGTCATATTCATATTCAAATTCATCCCATTTTTCTCTATTTAATTCACTAAATGAACTTACCAATTTATATTTGACAATATTTCCACTTTTATCTCTCTCATAAGCATCTATAATATGCCAATCCGCAACAGTGTAATAAACATCAAGATATTTTATAAAGTTGTTCTCATAAGTATAGGTTGTTATGAATTCATCACCGATTTCTGGATCAACTTGAATTTTATGATATAAGCTACCATTTGGATAATAGTCATAGCGAATAGTATTTAATGGTCTTTTTTCTTTAATGAGTTGCCCATTTTGATTGTAGAAATATTCTGGTTTTGTAGGCTTATCGTTATC
The DNA here is from genome assembly GCF_039596395.1 of Fluviicola sp. Taxonomy (NCBI): domain Bacteria; kingdom Pseudomonadati; phylum Bacteroidota; class Flavobacteriia; order Flavobacteriales; family Crocinitomicaceae; genus Fluviicola; species Fluviicola sp. The sequence continues at coordinate 851,059 of NZ_JBCNJT010000001.1, read as the reverse complement.
CTGATAATAATTTATTAACTGGCCTCTCTTATTATATTTATATCGTAAAGTTTTACTGACTGTCCCGGTGTCCGCTGCAGGATAAATGATTTTTTTGATCGGCCGCCCTTCTTCATTAAAAAAACAATGAAAGTCATCAGTTAAGTGTCCTTTGCGCCACCTTTTAATTTTTACGGGTTCATTGTTTCTCAGTTGTGCTTTATAAGATATCTCTTTTATTGATTTGACTTTACCATAAATAATGGAATCTTCAAACATAATCTCCCGAGGATTAAAAAACATGAATTTGAAAAGAATTACAACGAGTATTAGTCCAATTAACAGTCCAATTATTTTTAGTCTATTTTTCATTACTTCCGGTTACTTCTGATGTCCATAAGCTTACCATCGGGATAATGCATCAGACTTTCATTTAGCTAAATATAATTGGAATTCATTCAAAAGGTTAACGAAATAATTTAACCATTGTGAATCAAGCTCTAAGCATTACTTCCGAGAGCAAAACGGAATCGAACCGCTCTAAATTTTAGGAAACTGAATGAAATCGATGCTTACGGAAGATTGGAGTTCGCCACCCTCTCTGACGGAGTCTGATACTCGTCAGAGTCATCAGACCTTAATCCTTCCTCCGAGGGAGGAGACAGATTGGAGCTTCGAACCACAATTTCTTCCTCATTCTCGTTCTCATTTTCGCTTACAAAAAGAAAGAGCCACAAAGGAATGAGAAGCAGAATGAGAATGAAGAACAAAAAGAAAGCCCAGACGATGAATGTCTGAGCTCTTTCTTTTTGTGGTCCCACTTGGGATCGAACCAAGCACCTACTGATTATGAGTCAGTTGCTCTAACCGACTGAGCTATAGGACCGGAAAAAATAAAGCTTTTGAAGACCTTGGCTCCGTCTGACAAAGACAGTTAAGCCAAAGAAAGCTAAACTTTTCTCATGTTAACAAGGGACAATGTCGATAAGCGACATACTTAATGTTAACGGGTGCAAATATAGTACTTCTGTTGAATTTCAAATCGAAAATACAATGAGCTCGCTAAAAATTATCCGCGGATACTGCTTTTTCCAAGCGGTTTGGCTAAAGGTCGCAGGCGAATGAATTGCATGAACAGGATCCCGAACAAAACAGTAGCACACAATAAATGAGACACTTGCACAAATCCTGGCATATCCGCATACGCCAGCAAGACTCCGCCCACCAATTCGATCACCAGCACCAGGAATGCCCAGTAAACAGATTTCACTTTGTCGGTTTTGTAGTTCAGAAACACCAGCAGGATCATCAATACCAGAACGGCCCAGGAGAACGAGCGGTGAATGAAGAACGCCCAGCCGAATTTGCTGGTCCAGGAATCTCTTCCCAAACCTTGTTGGGTCAATTGGTCGATGTATTCGCGCACCTGCGTTCCGAGGAACATCTGGTAAGCTGTAATTGCCAGGATAATCCCGATCAGCCATTTCATGGCCACAGGCAGGTTCAGCGTTTTTTGATGGACCGGGCTGATCCGGCGAATAAGCAGTAATTGCAAACAAACCACCAAAAGCGCCAGGAACATGTGAACGGTGATCGTCCACGGAACCAGGTTGGTGGCAACGACAATCGAACCAAACCAGCCATTTAAACCAATCGCAATGAGATTGATAAACGAAAGCCACACGAAACGGCGGTCCTTGCGGTATTTCCAGAATCCCCACAGGAAAATGATCAAAACGCCGTTTCCTGCCAGGAATCCGACCAGGCGATTTCCGTATTCGGTCCAGGTGCGTTGTGCATTGAAAGGTTCTTCTTCGTAAGTGCGGGGATCTTTTTTAATCTTTTCAGCCGTTTCCTTCATGCCAAGCATGGTGAGGAACTTCGCAAATTTCTCCACTTTTGCCACGCGCTTTTCTCCGTAAACTTCGCGGTAATTTTCAGGTAGTTGCGCTTCGGTTGTAGGCGGGACCCAGTTACCGAAACACTTGGGCCAGTCCGGGCAACCCATTCCGCTTCCGGAGGTGCGAACGACGCTTCCTGCAACTATTACCAGGAAAATGAGTACCAGCGTGATCCAGTTTAATCGTATGAAAGCTTTTGAGAACATAATCGTTATTTGATGCCCAAAATTAGGGATAAAAGAGGCTTAGAAAGATGATCCAAGTCATTTTTATACCGTTTCTCCCCTTGAGGGGAGATTAAGAGGGGTGGCCATCCCCCTTTATCCCCCTTCAAAGGGAGAATTGCAACATTCTTCTCCAAAACAGGCATTCATACTAACAATCCACTCGAAGTAAACAGAATACGACAAATGCATTATTGCGCATACCGCATTTCCACCGTTCCTTTGTCTTATCTAAATTAGTACGTCATGAAACAGATCCTTTTAATCATCAGCCTGCTTTTCACCTCAATCATTTCTTTTGCTCAACTGAACATCTCCACGAATTACCGCCAGGATGGTGTTTGGAACGAAGCAACTGCCCAGTGGGACATTCTGTCTACCGACGAAGGAGGAACACTCTTTGAATTCAACAAGGAACTGACCACTTTTCACCACACAACGGCAAGTATCTCTTCCGATTATTTCATCAGCAACTACGACTACAACGAAGAAGAAGTGAAGTACACGATGAATATCAAAAGTGACGTGGGGAACGAATACGAAATGATCATTGACGGGATCAACAACTGCGTGTGTTTCTTTTATTGGAGAGATAACAAATACTACCTGGTTCGCCACACGATCAAAAATACGTGGATCAAGGAAAATTAACCGGCCATATAGATAGGGGCGTAAAATTTTACGCCCCTATCTGTTCTATACCAACCAGACAATTTCAAAATACCTTACATTTATCCCATGAAGATCGGAATAATCGGATTGGGATGGCTCGGACTTCCACTCGCCAAATCACTATTAAATAAAGGATTCCAGGTACTTGGAACCACCCGTTCGCGTTCGGTCGGGCTTTCCCACGAACGTTTTTCGCATGTTTTGTTTGATCCGCTGGTCAAAAAACAATCAGGCACGGCCTATTTCAGCGACCTGGATGTCATTATCCTGGCTTTTACACCTTCCAGAACGGATGAGAAGGCATATGCAAAAGATTGTGTGCGTGTACTGGACCTCATCTCTCCTGCTTGCAAAGTCATTCAGATCAGTTCTACTTCCGTTTACCCGGAACGTGACGGTATTTTCCGGGAATCGGATTACCCGGCGGGTTCTGTGAAAACAAATGCTATCGGCTATGCGGAACTGGCTATCAGTTCTATCCTCAGGGACCGGCTGACGGTAATACGCATGAGCGGGCTCGTCGGCCCGAAACGCTACCCGGTAACGGCCATGGCAAAATCCGGAAAAACCTACCAGGAGTTTGACCGTGTGAACCTGATTCACCAGGAAGATGCCATCGGTTTGATCGAATACGTGATTCAAAACAGATTGTGGAATCAAACCATCAACGGTTGTGCAACTCAGCATCCGTTCAAAGGGCCACTTTACAAAGGAATGGCTTCGAAACTGGGAATTGATCCGCCCTTATTCGAGGACCGAACACGGTCGGAACGCATCATTTCCAATCAGCTTTCTTTGGAGTTGGGATATCACTACATTTACCCGGATCCGGAGGATTTTCCGGTAGCTTAGTTACTGTAACAATCCTCATTTCCTTTCCCACAAATGCGCAAATAATTGGCTCGGCTACCGCACTCGCTTTTGAACAACTACATATTAACCTCTTTCTGTTGCATAAAGAGGTTCGAAGTTTTGAGAAAAAGGTTTCAAAAGATTTCCAAACTTATCCCAATCATTTCGAAATTTGCGGTAAAAATCTACACTATAATTTCGTGATCTTGTAAGCCCCGATGTTTACACTTTTGGATTCTTTCGAAAGGGCGGTTACAATCATGTGCATTTCAGGTTTGCCCGCAGCATCATAACCAGTCATTTCCATGAGCATTCCTCCTTGTTGCAAAGCTTCATTCGGGATTTGTGACGGAGAGGTTTTATTCATGCTGGCAAAGGTATTGCTCACGTCGATTCCTGCATCTTTGGCAATCCAGACTTCTGTTTTCTTGTCGGATTCGATGAGCATTTCTTCGCATGTGTACCCGAGGATCATTTTGGTTTTACCGGTTTTCGTGATTTTAGCAGCCGGTTTTTGCCCCTGGTTCATCTGCTGCTGTTTCATGGCTGCTTCCATGGTTTTGGTCGACATCACCATGGCGGTTTTCTCTTTATTATTCAGCATGATCATCACCCCGTTCTTCGAATCTATTATAGAAGACATATCCGGGTTTGCGGCCATTTTAAGTACCTGGTCACCGAAATCGTAATGGATGGTCTGGGATTCTCCCGGTTTTTTGGTGTTTTCCACTTGGTAAGTTACACTACTCGTAAACGTGTAAGACGCCTGGTATTCTCCGCTTGGTTCTGTTGGTGCAGGTTCGGCACTTTCCGGTTGAATGGCTCCCGGTGCCGGAGCGGATGCAGGTGCAGCTTCTCTGGATTTCTTGTCATCCATCAGGTTTCCGCGTTCTTTGTTATTGCGCGTCGTATTGAAATCCTGGGCATTTGCCTTTGCTTTGGCCGTGCTTCCGACATTTTGGATCAATCCTTGCTGAGCAGAAACCACCGCCGATACAAGAGATAGCATGAACACAAGTAGAAGTGCTTTCATAAGTAGTTTTTATTAAATCAAATGTAATCAAAGACCTATAACCGGAAAACCAAAACTCGTAGATCTTCTTTTTCGATGAGTAATTTCCTGACTTAGTTGATTCCTAAAACTTCGAGAAGTTCCATTTTTTTGCTTCGGGATACGCCGATCTCTTCCTGGTTGGACAAAATCACCGAACCACCTTCCCCGCGAATGTATTTCACGACCTGGTTCAGGTTCACCAAATGGGAATTGTGCAAGCGGAAAAAGAAAGGGAAATCAACCAATTGCTTTTCGATTTCCTTCAGGGTTTTCGAAACGGTTATTTTGCGTTGCTGAAGGACAATGGTGGTGTAGTTTCCGTCTGATTCGCAGCGGATAATCTGGTCTACCTCGATCAGTTCCACCCCGTTCAGCGACGAGATCGGAATTTTCGGTTTCAGTCCCATTCCGTTGATCCCGGATGGTTTTCCTTCCGTACGCTTCTTTTTAACCCGCTGAACACTTTCCACCAGATCTTCCGCATCGATCGGTTTCACCAGGTAATGAACAGCCCCTTGTTTGAAGCCTTCCAGCGCATATTCGTCGTAAGCAGTAGTGAAAATTACATCCGCATCTTTATAGGTCAATACGTTTAATAATTCAAAGCCGTTCATCTTAGGCATTGATATATCAAGAAAGAGCAAATCCGGCTCTTCGGTATTAATGACTTCGACCGCGTCGATCGGGTTTTGCAATTCTGCAATCACCTCTACATCAGGGCAAAACTTTCGGATTAATATAGCAGTAGTTTCTAAACTGTGCCTTTCATCATCAACAATTATTGCACGTAATTTCATATCTAGTTTGGTGTTTCAAAGTACAAGGTAACTAAAGTTCCGATTGCCCGACCATTTTCATCAATTAAATCTTCAATCTCGAATTCGTTCTGCCTTTTCGTGCGCAAAGTTAATGACCGCAACCGGTCTTTGGTGATCTGGAGCCCGACACTCCCCTCTTTCAGCGAACGTTTCCGGTTATTCTCTTTGGCTTTTTCCCTTCCAATCCCGTTATCCTGCACCATCACGTACAATCCGCTTAGCTGTTTCTGGAAGGAAACCCGGATCTTCCCTCCTTCTTCGGCGCGCGGCATTAATCCGTGCCAGATGGCATTTTCAATAAAGGGCTGAATGATCATCGGCGGAATCTGGCAATCCAGTACTTCCTGCCCGTCAATCTGCAGGTCGAAATCAAAATCCTGGTCGAAACGCAAGCGCTCGAATTCCAGGTACAATTTCAAAGACTGGATCTCATCGTAAACCGTGATCATGTCCTGGCGGGAATAATTCAGGATCATCCGCAAAAGCTTGGAGAACTTCGCAATGTAATCCGCCGCATTGTCCACCTCATCTTTCAGGATAAACAAACGGATCGAGTTCAGGCTATTGAACAGGAAGTGCGGGTTCATTTGAGCTCTCAGGGCTTTGGACTCCAGTTCATTGATCTGCAAACTGAATTCTGCCTTCATCTGCTCGGTACTTTGGATACGCTTAATCCGAGAGCGCATGAAGAACCAGATGCCGAAAGCAGTGGCCAGAGAAGCCAGTGTAATGAACCACCAACGGCGCCAGAACGGCCGCGTAATTTTAAACGAATAGGAAGTAATCGTTGATTCGTCACCTTCAACAACCTGCACCTGGAAAGTATATTTTCCGCTCGGTAAATTGTGATAAAGCGCCTCGTTCTTCTGGTTCCCGTTGATCCATTTATCGTCGAGCCCCAATAACCGGTAACTCACCAGGTTGTTTTCCGAATTGGAAAAATCCCGGATCCCGAATTCGAAAACCAGGTTGTTCTGGTTGTAGGAATACTTGGGTTTATCGGTCGAAAAGCGGGTCATCCCGTTCATATCACGGATCTGGATAATGTATGGAATTGCTTTTTTGCGGATCGGTAAGGGTTTGGCTGCATCCCCCACGATGTAGGAATTCGGCTGCAGGAAATAGATGGAATCCGGCGTCATCGTGATTCCGAAAACGTCGTTTATTCCGTTGCGTTTTTCCAGGCTTTGCACCTTTCCGGAAGCAGTATTTACAATCGCCACACAGGACGGATTCAGGATCCACAATCTTCCCGAAGGATCCAGTAGCAATTGATTGACCTCATCATTCTGCAAACCATTGAAAGAAGTAAACCGGTTCTGAAGTTTTTTCGTGTTCAGGTCGTAGCTCCAAACACCACTTGCACGGGTTCCGATCCATAATTTATTTTGGGGACAAATGGACAGGCAGGTAATCTGGTCCGTATTTTCATGGTTAAACAACCGGATCTTCTCCACTTGTTTCGAGCGGATGTGATACCGGTACAATTGCTCGTTTTCAGAAAAATAAACGGCGTTGTTAAAGTAAACCATCGCAAGGGGAAAATACTCGCGGGTTTCATCCAGTTTGTTTCCTTCCGAAATGGAATAAATACGCCGGTAGGAAAAATCGGAAAGCCGGTAGCACAACAAACTCGCATCCAGCGTACCTATAAACAACAGGGAATCACCGACCAATAACGAATTCTGGAAGCGCTTATCAATCGACTGGTGATCCGGATGCAGCATTTTTTTTACAATGCGGTGATCCCGGCCAACACGGATCAGTCCATTTGCTCCCACGATGAGCATGCTTCCGTCTTGCAGGTAATAGAACGATTTTGCATCCACCAATCCGTTCAATGGAATGGTTTCCGGCCCGTTCCCCAAAATCCGCTTTAACAAGCTGGAAGAACCTCCCAACAACTGGTAAGCACTCTTTTTATCCGGGGAATAACGTACGGCACGCAATTGCAGGTCTGTTTTGACTTTTGTTCCGTAGATCAATGATTCGTCGTGCACAAAAAGGCCGGCATTGGAACTGGCAATGGCCAGCTGGGAACCGAATTTGGTAATGTGAAAAGGCATTACCGCACTACGTTCGGATTCTTCGTAACGCACATATTCTTTTTTACTGGTGTCGAATAACACGATTTCTTTGTTGAGCAGGCACAAATAAAGGTATCTCGGATCGCGCCATTCAATCGATGAAATTTCCTGGTATTTCAGGTCGTCAATGGAAATCGGGAAAGACTTGAACAAACCCTGGTACTGGTCGAAATAAAGCAAACCGCCTCTCCTCAGACCGATAAATAAGTTCCCTTTACTGTCCTGGACGGCACACCTCATCTCATTGCTGTAGCGGAAAGTCGATTCGGGGTTGATATCCGTTGATCTGTTAAATTTAAACGGCTGCCATTGCTGTTTTCTAATTCCGAACCGGTACAAACCGTCCATGGCACAGATCCACAATTTATCGGGATCCAGCTGATCCGGAAGAATGGCATTTAGCCCGGTTATTTTGGAGTCGGGCCTGTATCCTGAAAACCGGCGGGTTGATTTCTTCTCCGGATCGAATGCATAAAGCTTTCCTTCAACAGATGTGTACCAGATAATTCCGTTCAGGATCGTTAAAGCACTGATCCGGTTACTTCCGAAAGAGGAAATGTTGCGCTTGCTGTAATTGGAAATACGGAATGTTTCGGTTTCAATGGCAATTAATCCTTTGTTGTAGGTAAAACCCCAAACTGTTTTATTCCCGTCAAAAACCAATCCCTGGATATCGTTGGATGCAATGGAAAGCGAATCCACCGGATCGTGTCTGAAATGGATAAAGCGCTGTCCGTCAAAACGTTCTATTCCCTTTGGAGTAGCCAGCCAGATAAATCCTTTCTGGTCATAAGCAACATCACGGATCTCATTAGAGATCAGGCCGTTTTCTTTGGAATACTGAATCAGCCCTCTCTGGGCAAAAAGAGAGAGATTTAACAGTAAAAAAAGCAACCAAAGCCCAAATTTCATGTCACCAATTTCGAAACTATATTTTAAATAGCGTTCGTTTGGGATAAGAATTTATCAGTTCTTTCGTAATTGGCATGAACTTTGATAAAAATCGTCCCGTTAACATGAAAAATGAAACCGTTTAATCAATAGAAGGTCAAACTTTTAGTGATTTCAAAAAAAATACTGAATTTTATATTGCTTATCTCCGCTTATGTATAAAAACCTCATACTGTTATTCCTGTTAATCTGGACTCTTCCGTCCCAGGCGTCGCATATTGTGGGAGGTGAAATTTACTACGACTACCTGGGAGGCAACAATTACAAATTCTACATTGCTCTTTACCGGGATTGTGCTTCTACAGGAGCCGCATACGATTCTCCCATGCCTTTAAGTGTTTTCACCGGTACGGGAATCCGTATCTCGGATGAGAACGTAACGTTTCCGGGAAGTACCATTTTACCGATCGTTTTTAATAATCCCTGTATCACGCCTCCTTCCGGAATTTGTACGGAACGGGCCATCTACACGGTGATCTTAAACCTGCCACCGTCTGTAAGCGGCTATATTGTTGCTTACCAGCGCTGCTGCAGAGGGCCGAATATTACCAACCTGGTAAACCCGGATGATACCGGTTTAACGATCAAAGCGATTATTCCACCGGGGGGAGGAAACCAATACGTGAACAGTTCGGCACGTTTTGTGAATTACCCGCCATTGGTTATCTGTAACAACGAAAACCTGATTTTTGACCACAGTGCTATCGATCCTGACGGAGACAGTTTATCCTATGAATTGGTAACGCCGCACGCCGGAGCAAATTCCGTGAACCCTGCACCAAACCCGATTCCGAACCCGCCTTATCCCAATGTAAACTGGGCTGGAGGATTCAGTGTCACGGTACCGCTTGGGCCAGGGTCTACTACGACCATTAATCAGACAACAGGCCAGTTATTTGTAGACGCAAACAACCTGGGACTGTATGTAGTCGGAATCCGCGTAAATGAATGGAGAAACGGCGTACTGATCAGTTATGTGACCCGTGATTTCCTTTTCCGCGTGGTAAACTGCAACGTACAGCTTTCAGCGGTTGTTACCGAACAGGAAGAAACACCCGGATTTATTTCCTACTGCCAGGGATTGAGCTTCACGTTCGACAATCAAAGTTTCGGAGCAAGCAGCTATTACTGGGATTTCGGTGTAAACGGTATTACAACGGACAACAGTACGGCTTTTGAACCGACTTATGTTTTCCCGCAACCGGGAACCTATCACGTGATGCTGGTCGCCAATCCCGGCTGGCCATGTACCGATACTACGTATGTGGACCTGATTCTTCAAAACCCGTTCCAGGTGGATTTCAGTTTTGTAGATTCGACCTGTTTCATTGACAATACGCTCGATTTCCACAGCCAGATCATCAACGGACCTCCGGCCACACAGTTTAGCTGGAATTTCGGGCCGAATGCAACGCCCGGTACTTCAACGGCCGCAAATGTCAACAACGTTGCTTTCAGTTCACCCACCGGAAACGTAGTAACGCTTATCGGAACCTATGATGTATGTGCCGATACCGTTTCAAAACCGATTTTCTTTTACAGCAAACCGGATCCGCAGGTTGGTTTCCAGACAAACCACGAGTGTATCGGGTATACACAGACTTTTGCCAATAATTCGACCGGATCTACCACGTATTCCTGGGATTTCGGTGTACCGGGAATCAATACGGATGTCAGCAATGCGGTTTCCCCTACTTACACCTTTCCTGCAGAAGGAACTTATCCCATTACGCTAATTGCCAGCAGCGGGCCGAACTGTTCGGATACCATGGTTCAGAACATTACCATTTACGAACCGCTCAGCGTTTCCTTTACACACAACGATTCGCTTTGTGTTACCAATAACAGTTTCAATTTTGTGGGAACGGTTACAGGCCCTTCCATCACGCAATATTCCTGGGATTTCGGAAGCCACGCAACTCCTTCGAACGCGACCAGCCTGAATGTGAACAACGTTGTTTATGACGATTCCGGCATTTATCCCGTTACGCTGACCGCAAGCTTTTTGAATTGTTCGGAAAGTGCCCAGTCAAGCGTATTTATTTTCTCGGTACCAACCGTCGGGTTTACAATCAGCGACGAGTTGAAATGCGAACCTTATCCGGCACAATTCATCAATTTAAGCCAGTATGAAGCTCCGTTGCTCTATTCCTGGACATTCGGAGACGGGGGAACGAGTACCGAAGAAAACCCGTTATATGTTTACTATCACGCGGGAACTTATTCCGTGGAACTGACCGTGATTTCAACAATCGGATGTATCGACACCTTTGTTTTGGAACAGCCCGATCTTGTGACCATTCACCCGAAACCGGTAGCCGGATTCTCCGTGGATAAAACCGAGACAACGATCTGTGATTCCCAGGTCAAGTTTACCGATTTATCACAGGGAGCCACGCACATCAGTTACTTCTTCAATGAATTCAACTCCGGAAGTACGGACCCGAACCCGGTTCACACGTATTTTTCAGACGGAATGCACTACCCGCAACAAATTGTTTTCAATCAGTTCGGCTGCAGCGACACCACTTTCCAAACGATCGCCATCGAACCGTTTATGGTCTATGTTCCGAATACCTTCACTCCTGACGGAAACGAGTTCAACAATGATTTCTATCCGAAAATGGGCTTAACTCCCGTTGAATGGGATATGAAGATTTTCAATCGCTGGGGAGAAGAAGTTTACCGCTCCACGAACTACGAAGAGCACTGGGACGGAACATTTACAGGGCTTCCGTGCAAGGAGGATGTTTACAGCTACGTGATCCGCTATACTTCCTGCGCACCTTATGCCAATGCGGAGGTCATTACGGGGCATGTAACGCTCTTGCGTTAAAAATCAATTGAAAATGTATAATGGAGAATTGAAAAGAGGAATTTGCATTTAAAAGGATGGGAATTCTTCTTACTAATAATTATCCCAAATGCTTTTCAATTTTTACATTCTCAATTTTCACTTATTTAATGAACTTTGTTTTCATCGTCCAGGCAATCAATGTGGAGCGCTGTTTGGCCAATTCGGCTTTCTCTCCTGTAAAGAACTGATCGACTGTTTCATGGAATAATTTCAGCCAGCGGTCAAAAGATGCCGCGTCAAGATTCAAACGGGCGTGTTTCTCCATCATGTTGGCACTGTAACCTGCTTCGTCCAATAAAATAAAACTCCAGAATTGCACCACACGTGGCAAATGTTCCTTCAGATCGAGCTTCGCAAAAAAGTGGGAAACCAATTCATCCTTTACCAGTTTCTGATAGAAAACATCTACCAGTAATTCCACGTCTGCTTTCGTTTCGATCTCTTTCATAGGTCAAAGGTAGTTCTCTTTCGAAAAAAAATTTCTGATAAAAATCAGTTTCCGTGTTTACCTTTTTGAATTCCCGACATAAACAGGTATATATCCATACTTCGCAGTTTTTAGTTTAGTTCATTAACCATCCAAATCTAAAACCCAAAACAAAAGGCATCAGCAATAGCTGATGCTTTTCTATGTGACAAAAATGGTCAAAGAGTTCCAACGTTTAATATTCAATCGGATTGAACTTTCTTTTGAACTTTTGAATTTATTAAACCTACTTAAACCAACCGGAATACATCACGTAATTATTCGCGATGCGCTGCACTTCACCTTCGAATAGCTCCGGGGACAAGGTTTTCACTTTCTTTGCCGGGATTCCTGCATATACACTCCATGCTTCTACATGCGTATTTTCCAGCAAAACCGCTCCTGCTGCAATGATGCAGTTGGATTCGATGTAGCAGTTGTCCATCACAATTGAACCCATTCCGATCAATACATTGTCTTCTACCGTGCAGCCGTGAACCAGCGCATTATGCCCGATCGAAACATTGTTTCCCAAAGTCGTTTTGGTTTTCTCATACGTACAATGGATCACAGCGCCGTCCTGCACATTCACCTGGTTTCCCATACGGATGGAATTCACATCCCCGCGGATCACTGCATTGAACCAAACCGAACAGCGGTCTCCCATGACCACATCACCGACTACCGTTGCATTTTCTGCCAGGAAAACATCCTCTCCGAATTGAGGTTCTATCCCTCTGCATGATTTTATAAGCGCCATAACGTAAATTGAAAATGTAAAATTGAGAATTTTAAAGGAATTATCATCCTTGCTTCCTTGATAATTGAGTCATTGATAATTAATCATTACCTAGTATCCGCAGGTTTTACAGTAGAGCTTTTTCGTTTCCTCGTCGCGCAGCAACTGGAATTCTTCCCGAAGCCATTTACACCATCCCGCTTTATTCACTGCCGCTGCCCGCAATACTTCATTGATTGTTTTCGGATCCGATTCCGGGAAAAAAACCATCGTTTTTGCAAGCAGCATAATCCCTTCATTATTCAGTTTTTTCTCTTTGAACTTCGGCAGTAAGTGAGTGATCGTCAAATCGTATTTGCTCCACCGGTTGAAGAACAGGCACAACTGGATTTCATCCTTCAGGTTCATTGTTCGTTTGCTGTAATAATCGGCTATAAAATCAAAAGAAGTTGAGATGCGTTTCGAATCATTGATCTGTCCGTAATAATCAATAAAAGTCAAATGAACATTTGCCATTACTTCCGGGCGAAAATCCACATCCTGGATCACCCGGAGCACTTCTTTCGGTTTAATCACATTCGCCAGTTGCTGTGAAGGCAAATCCCACACTCCCAGCAGATCGTAAGACAGCTTGCAATACAGGATCGCCAGGTTTTCCTTTGCTCCTTTGGAAAGCTTTTCCCCTAATTGAAGCGCTGCAAATAAGAATTGCGTTTCTGAAACCAAATCGTAAATTCCGTTTTGAATGTAAATCGCTGCAATATTCTGCACCAATTCCGGCTGCCCTTTGATGATCTCAAAATACGGATTATCCAAAATGAATTCGGGAAATTCCTTTTTCTGGTAAAATTCCGCCAGGCATTTGTTGGCCAAATCCCATTGACCATTGATCAACGCTGTTCTTAAATTCAAGCGCGCCAAATCGATGGGAGAAGCTGTTGGAGGAAGCTGCGCATAATAATTGATCGTGGCACTTGAACGGCGCTGTTCCGTAAAGAGTTGTTTCCACGGAATTTCTTCCAGAAAGCTGTAATACTTCCGGATCGAATCGTGAGGAAGCAACAACAAATCCTCTGCAAAATGATAGCGCATCTGGAATTCCATCAATTCCCAGTTTTCCTTGTAATCCAATTGGATCTGGTCGTCTTTGGCTGCTGTATTCTTTTTGACATAATTCCTGATCCATTGCGCCCGCATGTAGTGATAATATGCATTCGAAAGGGAATCCCCGTCGATGGAGGAATAGGACTGAATGTAAACCGAGTGTATGCGTTTATGCTGAACATTCAGGGCCGGTAATTTAGCCGGAATGGAATCTTTTGGCTTGAAATCAAATTTCACTTCTTCCGATTGAATGATCCCTTCGTAATTAAAAGGCACTTTTTCCGGAACATATACGATCGGTTCCACTTCACCGAGGTTATAGCGGTCCGAAGGAACATCGCCGGAATTGATCAGGTAACACGCTTCCCCGTTCTTGATAAAGACCAAAGTCAGCTCAAGCTCTTTTCCTGCCAGGTTTTTAGGAACATCTCCCAGGGAAACCACAAACCGGTAATCGCTTTCCGCTTCGTTTCCGCCAAGAATATCCTGCTTGTACTTCGGTTTTAATAAAACCCCGTCGTAAAACGGCGACATATCGAGTATGTTCTCTCTACCGCACGGAAACTGCTTTCTTTCCAACAGGTCTACCGCCAATCCATCATTGGTTTTAGTCAGAGTTTTTGTAATCAATTCTTTGTCGGACAGGTACAGCATCACCTTACCGTTAACCACAGCAATACTGTTTCCCAGGTTGTAAATCAAATTCGAATATCCCTCAAATTCGTTCTGACAACTGGATGGAGCCATTCTGAGTCCGAATGAATTCTTAGACAATTGATTGGCAATGACTGTTCCGCGTTTCCCGAATAAATTGGTTCCATAAACGATTTTATTAACTGTATCGACCGCAAAGCCGAAATCAGCCAGCACATAATTGGCGTTGATCATATTGCCGTAATGCGGAGGGGATTTTTTCCAGGATTCGAACAATTCTTTAGCCAGCTTTGAAACCTGTTCTTTTCCCAGCGGAAAGGTTTGCGGAGCAGATTGAATGATGTTTTCACCCACCAGTTCCATATCGTTTCCTCCTGCGTTGATTACCCGGGATTTAGGAACTGCATTTTTCGGGTCTTTTTCATCGTGTCTTAAAATCCGGTTTTTCGCCATGTAATTCGAATGAAAAACAGCCGCTTTCTCCAGTACAGGATCGAATTTTAATGTTGAGAGCTTCTTTCCAGCCCTTAGCGCATTGATTTGTGCCAGTAATTCCTGACGAAGTTGCAAGGTATTTTCAGCACTCAATTGAGCTCCGGCGTTGACCGACAGAAAGAAAATGCTTAAAATCCCGAATAGGTACCTGATCATTTAGATTATAGATTGAACCGCAAAGATACGAGAGAATTATCAATTATAAATGACGCAATTATCAAGTGGATTCTCATTCTTGATAATTCCTCCATTAATCATTCATTCCTATTTCCAACTCAACAACTCCAACTCCTTCGAAACCGGCTTGCTGTATTTGTGCTGAATGGAACGGATAATCTTTTCCATCGAATCCCAGTTTGCATGCCGGAAAGCACTTACTGCGATAATAGACCTGCCCGGGAAAGAACCCTGGTTGTCACGGATCGATTTGAACTCGGTAGTTTGAGAAACGAAAGGATGGTAATATTCCGGGATCAGCGTGTAACCACCCTGCTGGTCAACCATGCGCATCAACAAATCCATGTTTCCGCCCTGGTAATTCCAGCTTGAGGGCAAATCATCATCAATCGCGCAAAATTGCATCATCTGCGTGCGCAGGCAATTTCCTTTGTTGAGCAACCACGGTTGAAGGTCTTTCAACTGATCGACCAATAAGATTTCACCGGGAACGCTCGGAGCATACGCCAGGATTTCTTCCATGAACAAAGGCGTAATGCGGTAATGATTCTGGTTCAGAGGTCCGGCCAAAATAGCCAGGTCCACTTTCCGTTGGTCCAGGGCTTCTATCAATTCTTCGGTTTTCAATTCTTCGACAAAAACCTGGGTATTCGGAAGCAAAGCCTGCCATTCCTGGAAATTATCCAATAACAAATAAGCTGCAACCGTAGGGATTACCCCGATTCGCAAACGTTCCTTATAAGTTCCGGAATAGATTTGACTGATGCGGTCTATTGCGCCGAAATCTCCCTGGATTTGCTGCAAAAGTGGAATCAGCGACTTCCCGAAATCCGTCAGTTCCATCGTATTCGTATCCCGGTGAAAAATAATATGCCCCAATAACTCCTCTGCTTTTTTCAGTTGCATGGAAAGTGTGGGTTGCGTTACGAAACATTGTTCGGCTGCCCGGCTGATGGATCCCGTTTCATAAACGGAAAGAATGTATGCTATTTGCTGTGGTGAAATCATTATAAATTAATTCTATGGATTTATAAAGTTAATCAATATCATTTATATTTGAATAATCACCACCTTTGTTTCAACAAACATCAGGATTTTAGGACTTCAGATTTTTAAAAATCTGAGTCTGACATCTTAAAATCCTGAAGTCTCGATATCTAATTAAAAAAAGCTATGAGTTCACAACAAGATCTGAATAACAAAATGAATCGCCTGTTGGCAACGTACCAGGTACATTATCAAAATTTGCGTGCGATCCACTGGAATATAAAAGGTACAAATTTCTTCGAATTGCATTTGAAATACGAGGAATTGTACACCAGAACGCAAATCATTATTGATGATCTGGCAGAGCGCATCCTGACTTTAGGCATTACCCCGCTTCACCGTTTCGAAGACTATCTGAAACACAGTGATTTGAAAGAGAACGGAACGATCCACGACGGAAAAGAAGGTATGACGTACATTTTGAATGCGCAGGAAACTATTCTTAAATTAGAACGTGAAATTTTATCCGAATCAGCGGATTTGGGTGATGAAGGAACAAACGCCATGATGAGTGACCTGGTTCGCGAGAAAGAGAAAACGAACTGGATGTTCGCTGCATGGCTGGGGAAGTAATTATTAAGTGATCCATTATCAAGAGACCATCTTTATAATGATCATGCGAAAGAGCAATTAATTAAATCAAATATAAAAATCAAAAAAATGAGTGTAGTAGGTAAAAAATTCCCTTCCGTATTGGTGAATGCAATGGATGAAATGGGAGATACTTTTCAAATCGATGTGTTGAAGCATGCCATTGAGCACAAGAAAAAAGTAGTATTGTTCTGGTATCCGAAAGATTTCACGTTCGTTTGTCCGACGGAAATTCACGCTTTCCAGGAGGCTTCTGCTGAGTTTGCAAAACGCAATACTTTGGTAATCGGGGCATCTTGTGATACTGCTGAGGTTCACTTTGCGTGGTTAAACACACCGAAAGACAACGGAGGTATCGAAGGAGTTAAATTCCCGTTGATTGCTGATTCAACACGTCGTTTGGCTGAAGAACTGGATATTTTGGATTTCGATCCGTACGATGAAGATTCAGCAGGTGACAACGTGACTTACCGTGCAACTTACCTGATCGACGAAGAAGGAACAGTTTTCCACGAGTCAGTGAACCACATGCCTGTAGGGCGTAACGTGCAGGAGTATATCCGTTTGGTGGATGCTTACACACATGTACAACAGCATGGTGAAGTATGTCCTGCAAACTGGGAAGAAGGAAAAGATGCTATGAAAGCAAATGCTGCAAGTACAGCAGAATATTTAAGCAAACACTAAGAAATCATGTTTACAGAGTTAACGGAAGACAATTTAGAGCAGTTATTGAATACCAATCAAAAAGTGATGGTTCAATACGGAGCATCGTGGTGTGGTAACTGTAAAATCACCAAGCCTAAATTCAAACGAATGGCTGAAGAAAATCCCGGAATAGAATTCTATTACGTGGATGCAGAGAAATTACCAAACTCGCGCAAATTTGCGGATGTTTCCAACCTGCCTACTTTCGCGGGCTTTGTGAACGGCGAATTGGTAAAGCAAGCCCAGGGAAATAAAGTAGAAATCATTCAAGAGATCAAAGATGCGGTTGCCGGTAATTAAACACATGGTAGCCTTTATCGAAGAGAACGATGAAGACTATGTCAATGAAACAATCGAAACGTTGGAGCACTTGATTGATGCTCCCGGGTTGAAAGACGAAGAACTGGACGTAATCGGTGAAATCCTTTCCAATTTCTCCGGGGCCATTGAAGTTCACAAGGAAATCAAAGCGGGGAAATCCCAGAAAGATGCCCTGAATGAATTCATGAAGCGGGTTACCGGTTCGATCGATAAATAACTGAAAGGCTTCCGAAAGGGAGCCTTTTTTTTTGTTCCAAAGGTTTAATCGTTCAAAAGTTTAAATAAGAAAACTCTTTGAACTCTTTGAACTCTTTGAACTCTTTATTTTTTTTGATCCTCCCAAAGCCAACCAATACCAAAAAATTGCGTTATCCATCAGTATAACCTTTACTGATGAGAGTTACCCTGTTCGTACTGTTCTTAAGCCTGTTTCACGGAATATCGCTTGCCCAAACCACCGGATTAAAAGTGTTCGACGGCTGTGCAACAGGCATCCTCCACCAATCCATCCCCATGTTGCAGTCACGGCAACAGCAATTGGACGAGGAAAAGTTTCAACACACACTTTTGAAGCAAAAAGGAGGTTCTCACAACACACCAAAATCGTTACAAACCATCCCTGTGGTGGTTCACATCGTGCACCAATCCGGGCCGGAAAACATCAGCGATGCGCAGGTTCAGAATGCAATAGCCAATATCAACGCGAAGTTTGCAGCAAGCCCTTTCAATCAAATCCAGTTTTGCCTCGCACAGCGTGATCCCAACGGAAATGCCACAACCGGGATTACACGAAACGTTTCTCCGCTCACCAATGAGGTCATGGAAGTCGACGATATTTCGCTTAAAGACGTGAACCGCTGGAGCCCGACCTGTTACCTGAACATCTGGGTCATCAAGGAAATTTCAAGCCTCAGCATGGGAACCGGAGTTATTGGTTATGCTTTTTTTCCATCTTCCCACGGACTAAACATGGACGGTGTGGTCATTGAAGCCGGTTTTTTCGGGAATAACTCGCAAACAGATGCTGTGGGAGTGCATGAAATCGGTCATTACCTGGGATTATACCACACCTTTGAGGGCGGATGCGGAAATTCAAATTGCCTCATGGACGGTGACCGCGTTTGTGATACTCCACCCGACCAAACTACTTTTGCAGCATGTAATCCTTCTGCCAATTCCTGTAATACAGATGCCGATGATCCTTCTTCAAATAATCCATTTACAACAGATGTTGCTGATTTAAGTGACGATTACATGGATTACAGCGCTTTTTCCTGCTACAATCAATTTACTGAGGGACAATACGACCGCATGTACTACTTTTTGACAACAGTCAGAAGCAGTTTACTGAACTGTTTAAGTTGTACGCCTCCCTGCCCCACTCCTATTACTGCCACAATTACCACGCCGGCTTCCACTACAACTGTTTTAGCCGGAAGCAGCGTTAATTTTACAGCAACTACCAACAGTCCTTCCCCGTATTGGTATATCAACCCGAACACTGTTCTGGGAACAGGAACCTCCCTGAGCTACACCTTCCCGGCACCAGGAACTTACTGGATGAAATTCCGGGTTCCGAGTACCAATCCTTCCTTTTGCCTCGACGGAATCGACTCGGTGAAAATCATGGTGAACCAACCGGTTGTTTCGGCCTGTTTCGGGTCGGTTGAACTGTTAAACAACAACGATGCTGTTCCTTTCCCCGACAACCAGGCTTACATCAGCAGCAATGGTTTTACCTGGGAATGCTGGTTCAACATCGTAACACCTTTGGTTGGTGGGGCTACTCCTACCAGGCCTTTGATAGACGCGATAGATAATGTGGTTTATGAAGACATTTGCCTTGGTTTCGGCTGGCAGGGCGCGGGAAGTTCTCCCTCTGATTACCTGACTTTCCGGGTAGATGCGCCGAATAGTGCCGGAGGTCCCAACCCAAACATGTGTTCTTACATTCCTCCCGGCGGTTTCCAACCCGGAACCTGGTATCACGCGGCAGCTGTCATGGATTACGCCAATCAAACTTCCCGGTTATATGTGAACGGACAGTTGGTGGATACCAGAACGGTCAACTCCGCGCCTTTCAACCGGATTATTCCGACCCGTTTAAGCTGGGACGAAGCTTTTGCACCCGGCTATCCCGGTCCGCCAAGCGGCGCATTGATGGATGAAGTGCGTATTTGGAGCCGTCCGTTGAGTTCCGCCGAAATTGCAGCGAATTACGATCACTGTTTGTCAGGAACGGAAAACAACCTGGAATTGTACTATCATTTCAACCAGTCAGGGGGAAGTTCCATTGTGGACGCAACACCCAACGGGAACGACGGCTATTTCAGTAATACTATTGCCTGGTCTGCCGAGCAGCCGGATTCCCTGGATCAGTCCTGTATCGTGGTCTGTTCTGAAATATGCGGGAACGGAATTGACGATAACGGAGATGGAATTGCTGACGAGAACTGTAATTGCGACCCTGTTTCAGCAGGCGCAGATCGTCCCGCATGTCCCGGAAACCCTGCCCAGTTAAACGCTTCACCGGGATTTGATCAGTATTCCTGGACGCCAACTACCGGTTTAAGCAACCCGAATATTGCAAACCCCACAGCTACTGTTAGTACTACCATGGAATATGTGGTTGCCGCAACAAAGATCGGCCCCGAAATGGTCACAAACGGAGACTTTTCAGCCGGGAATACGGGATTTTCTTCCGACATGATTTACAGTACGGTCTATTCTCCCTGCAATTACTATGTCGGCAAGTTATTTTTCGGACAGGTTTACCCGGGGATAAATGATCACACCCCGACAACTGATTCCATGTTTATGTCCATGGACGGCTGCACGAATGGTCCGACCATGATCTACGAACAAACTATTTTAGGATTAAGTCCCAATACTACCTATCGTTTTTCGTTCTGGGCTTCGCGGGCTGCTGCAAATCAACCGATTTTTGAGACGCATCTTATCGGCGATGTTACCGGTGATCTGACACTTCCTACCGAAACAGGAATTTCAGTACCCCTGGGAGGGAACTTTATCTGGGACGAATACGGTCTTACCATGTGGAATTCAGGACCGAATTCTTCGGTTACTATCCGGCTAATCAACCTGGAAACCAACGGTTACGGGGTGGATTTCGGAATGGATGATGTCAGTTTCCGCCGATTCTGTACCTCAACCGATACTGTTAAACTGACGCTTGTAAACAATACGCCGGTGATACTGGATTTGGGAAGCGACACTTCTATTTGTACATCCGGAACCTATACATTTGATGCAGGTGCAGGTTTCCTGGATTACCTCTGGAATGATGGAAGCACCGGACGCACATTTACAGCTTACGGAATCGGGACCTATTGGGTAACCGTAACGGATTCCTGCGGAAATCTCCAATCCGACACTGTTCGTATCAACCAGGCACCAGCTCCCCAATTCGATCTCGGAGCAAATGTCCTTACCTGCGGAACTGCTTCTGTTCCGTTGACCTATACTTCCAGTGAGCCATTTACCTCCTTCTCCTGGTCACCGGGAACCTATCTAAGCTGTACGACCTGCCCGAATCCAGTCGCCACCATAGGTAACCAGCAAGTCACATTCCACGTTTTTGCGGCTACTGCAAACGGTTGTGTTGCCGAAGACAGTGTTACAATAACCATCGATCCGGATGCGCCGGCCAATGTGGATGTTATTGCCTCGGACCCACTTTGTCTGACCAAAGGAAGTATCCTGGTTCAGAACAAACCGGGCACAAGCGGCGTATTGTCTATTGATTTTAACCACACAGGTTTTTCTACCGAAACCAGTTATACAAACCTGGATGACGGATCTTATTTGTTGAGCATCCTGAACACCCAAACAGGTTGTTCGATGGACACCTTGATTATTTTTGAAACCGATGTAGAAAATGTACTGTACATTCCAAATTCATTCACTCCGAATGGAGATCAGTACAACAATCTTTGGAAAATCGAAGGTGTGTGTATCGGGGAAATCGATTGCAGAATTTACAATCGCTGGGGAGAACAAGTCGCGGTTTTAAAAGACGTCGAAGACACCTGGAACGGTAAATACCACGGCCTGGATGTCCCGGACGGAATTTACACCTATACGATCGTTGTAAATTACACCGATTCCAGGACTGAATTCAGGAGCGGGTTCATTGCAGTGATGCACTAACCTGCCCGGTTAAATCAAAACCTTAGTCTTTCTTCACTCTGACCGCATTTGGTCCGCGCTGTCCTTTTTCAACTTCGAAACTCACCCGGTTTCCTTCCGTAATGGTTTCCGTCAATTGGTTTGCGTGAACAAATATACTGTCTCCGGATACGCTGTCTTTGATAAAACCATATCCTTTCGCATCGTTGTAAAAAGTCACAACTCCTTTGCGCACTTTATCTTCCGGTTCGGATTCTTCTTTTTTCGGCACGCCGATTACGATATCTTCAGCGTTGAATTCAACACGCTTTGATAAATCCGGCGGAGTATCTGTTTGATTTCCGTTCTCATCGATGTAAACGATCATATCCTCGAAACTCGCCTTTCCGTTTTCTTTGCGCTCAAGCATTTTCTTTTCTTTCTCTTTACGCTTTTTGTCTTTTTTGTTTTGGATCTCTTTTTTGTTGAAGCTTTCTTGTGATCTTGCCATTTTTCTTTTCCTCTGTTTTTTTTAAGGTTTAATGTTGTTCAAAGTGGTTCAATGGGTGTTTAAATAAAGTTATTTGAACATTTGAACATTTGAACATTTGAACATTTGAACATTTGAACATTTGAACATTTGAACATTTGAACATTTGAACATTTGAATCAGCCTCGGCTGAAACATTTGAACATTCTTTCCGGTAAAATAAAAAAGAGTCTACCCGTTAAAAAACGAATAAACTCTTCCGTTCATTATTAAAATGAATTATTGGATTACGCGAACGTTTACGGCGTTCACTCCTCTTCTACCTTCTTCTAATTCAAATTCTACTAAATCCCCTTCACGAATCTCATCTACCAATCCTGAAACGTGCACGAAATGGTCTTTTGCGGAGTCTTCTTCCTTAATAAAACCAAATCCTTTAGTTTCATTGAAGAACTTTACTGTTCCTTTGTTCATTAAACTTGTATTAAATATTTAAACGAAGGTACGGTTTAAAATCAGTATATCTCAGAAATAATTTCCTTTTCGGAGAAATTAACGTTTGTTTAAAGTAGCGAGTTTGAATGCAAAGCTCTATGAACACAGGAGTTTAGACAAAATAACACACTAAAAGATCCGTAAGGGTTTCCCCCTGATTACCAATCCACTTCATCTTAAACCGGATATCATTTCATAGTTTTGAACATCCAAATTAGTTTATATCTATTAAACCGTTATATTTGTCGAACCTTAATTAAACATTCACTGATGACGACAACGCTATTCAAAAATCCCCCGCATAGGGTCACCTTTAAATTGCTCATACGTTATCATTTGTCTATTGTAACTTTTAAAACAAATAATAACTATGTCTACTGAACCATTTATCGGAGAAGTAAAACTTTTCGGTTTTAACTTTGCTCCAAAAGGCTATGCAACTTGCCAGGGGCAGATTCTGTCAATTGCACAAAACACTGCACTTTTTTCGTTACTCGGAACCATTTACGGCGGTAACGGACAAACAACTTTTGCGTTACCGGATTTACAAGGCCGTGTTCCTGTAGGACAAGGACAAGGACCAGGATTATCGCCTTATTCAATAGGGCAAGTAGGTGGTGTTGAAAACACGACCCTTACAACTGCTCAAATGCCTATGCACGTTCACTCTGCAGTTGGAATTACTGTTCGTATTCCTGTAAACACAGGTAACGAAGATGCAGGAGCAGCAGGAAACTACATCGGGAACAGTTCACCGAACGATATGTTCGGGCCAACTGCATCACCAACTGCATCCATGGCACCTCCTGTTGTTGGAGGTACTACTTCTGTTTCAGGGGGAAGTCAGCCATTTAGTCTATTGACTCCATACTTGTGTATGAACTATTCAATTGCTCTTCAGGGAATTTTCCCAAGCCGTAATTAATTCAAAAAACAGAGGGAAGGTCTTCAGGCTTTCCCTCTCTTATAATACTATGCAAACGATTGGTTTTTTACTTCCGAGATCTACCTTTTACCAGGGAATAAGCTTTGATCTTTTTCAGGGAATGAAGTCTTCATTGGCTGCTTCCGGATATGAGAATGTTCGTGTTTTGACTGAAAACATCGGGTTCGGAACGGATAAACAATTGTGCTACAAATGTGCAGAAAACCTGATCATGCATGAAAATGCGCAGATTGTATTTGCATACATCGGTCACCGGACAGCACAGGTATTACGCCCTTTGTTTGCGGCAGCCAATCGCTTATTGATCGTACTGGATGCAGGTGCGCACATGCCCCAGGAATGGCCGGTTTCTCCGAATATCTTTTACCATTCCCTGCAAAATGCGCTGGGAAGCTGGTTGAGTTCGGGGATGGCGGTACGAAATGGCCACGTTTCAGCAAGTATCGTCACTGGTTATTACGACGGTGGTTATTTACACACGGTGGGAGCACACAACGGTTTCCAGAAAGCCGGCGGAAGCATCAAATTGAGCCTCGCCACCGGTTACCGCGAAGAAGACTTTTCCATGCAACCACTCAAGGATCAATACGAGTCCTCCCAGAGTGACTGCGTACTCAGCATTTTTAGCGGAGACTATGTACAATGGTTCTTCCGCGATTTGCAACGCTATTTTTCGGAGCAACCCGTTCCGGTATATCTTCCTCCTTTTGCCTTTGAAGAATCTATGCTGAAGGAAGCAGTGTACCCCGGAAATCCGGTTAGTGGAATAGCTGCCTGGTCGAAGAAACTTGAAAACCCGGAAAACGAGCAATTTATAGAAGCCATTGCTTCCGCCGGACGTGAGGCTAACCTGTTCTGTCTCCTGGGATGGGAGGCGGGAATCATTGCTGCATTTTTACTGGAACAGTTCAAAGAAAGCCCGAATGCGCTTCTTGCATCCGAAAAGTTGAAGGAATTCAGTTTTGAAACTCCCAGAGGAAAAGTTTCTTTCCATGCACAAACACATGTGTCAATTGCACCGCTTTACGAGGTCGAAATCGAAAACGACGGGAATGACCGTTGTTCCGTAAAGATCGTCCGTGAAGTTGCAGATACGGAATCTGCTTATGAAGAGTTGATATCCCAGGAATTGGATAACGCTGTCTCGGGATGGTATAACAGTTATACGTGTATTTGATGAGCGGATTAAAAATAGCAGTTTTATGCGGCGGACGCTTTGCGTTGCCAGCCATTCAGCAACTTGCCGTAGAAAAATACCTCTGCGGCATTGCCATTGGAAACGGGGACGCCGCAACCGTTAAACTCCTTGATTCGGAATGCGAGAAATCAGGGTTGCCCTTCCAATCCTTCCCAACCGCTAAATCTGCTTCAGGATTGGAAAACTGGCTCGAAGAAGTTCAGCCGGATGCTGTTTTCAGCATTTGTTTTCCGTACCGGATATCCGAAGACCTGCTGACCAAATGGGAAGGCAAATTCATTAATTTCCATACCGGGCCGCTTCCCCAATACCGTGGCCCGATGCCCATTTTCGAAGTACTTCGCTATAAAGAAACCGAAACGGCAATCAGCGTTCATTTCATGAATGCCGAATTTGATGAGGGAGATCTTATTTTCAGTGAAAAAGTGGATATCGCACCCGAAGACAACTTTGGTACGCTTGCCGGAAAATTATCCTTTTGCGCGGCAATGTCCGCTCAAAATATGGCACAAATGCTCGAATTCGGTTCTATGGTCCCACGACAGGAACAAGATGAAAATCACGCACGGTACTTCGAAAAGCCGGAATGGGAAGACACTTTCATTCAGTGGAACCGGATGGATGCAGCGGAAATTTTGCAATTGATCAAAGCCTGTAATCCCTGGAATCAAGGTGCTGATACGGTGTTCATGGGAAATCCAATGAAAATTATCGTTGCCCATTTAGGTGAGGAGCGCCACCAGGCAAAACCGGGTACGATACTCCAAGCCAATGAACATAGCATTTCGGTTGCCTGCCTGGACGGAGATTGTATAAACGTACAGGTAATCGGTGGCTCCAATGGAATTGTAACTGCAGGTCAATTCAATCAATTAAAACCGGTTGTCGGGTATCAATTCAATTAACAAAACAAGATGAAAAGAGTCGTTCACATAGACAACAGCATTGCGGGCCCGGAATTTTTCCCCTCATGCACTTGCTTTTCTTTGGTGCCGGTTACTCAAAATACTCTAATCAACATAACAATAATCCCCTACACACAACTTAATAATTTAACATGAAAACACAATTACTTACAGCTGTTATTGCAACACTCTTTGCTTTAGCAGGTCATTCCCAGACCTTGTTCTGGAGCGATGCTTTCGAGGACAGTGGTTCACCCAGCAGCGGTACCCGCGTTCCCGAAGTCAATACCGGTTCCGGGGACAATTATTTCCTCCGGACAGATGGTGTTACCGGAATTTCCGTTAACCCTCCTAAATACTCCGGGATGGAAGGCACTAAATTTTGGGCCGGAGAAGGACATTCAGGTGTACTTGAAGCCGAACTGCAAATAGAATTCCAGGGCATCAATGCTTCTGGCCTTACAAACCTCGAGTTCCGGGGTCTTTTTGCGGCCAACAACGGTGCAGCCTGGGAAAACCAATTAGTTGGTGCATCATCAACAGATTACATGACTGTTGAATACAGTTTTAACTCCGGAGGATCATGGACGACTCTTCTTGATTTCCGAGGAAATGACAATACTAATAAACAGTTATGCCTGGATACAAATGGAGATGGGATCGGTGACGGAACTCCACTCACATATACCTTTTCAGAACGCACTAAAACGATTACCGCTACAGGAACAACCATGATACTTCGTATACGTGTTTCTGCAAATGGTATCGGGGAAGAATGGGCAATTGACAATTTCCGACTATACCATACTCCTGCCTGTACCGCACCTGTTTTCTCTGCACATCCGCAAACATCACACAATATGTGTGCAGGTACGGGTACAACCACTTTCGGGCCTGTTGCGGCAAGCAACACTACCGCTTACAAGTGGCAATATAACAGCGGTTCAGGATTCACGGATCTAACCAATGATACCTATCACTCAGGTGTTACTACCAACACCCTGACGATTACTTCTCCGCTGGCTTCTATGAACGGATGGTTATACCGGGCTGTTGCTATCAATGGTGGAGCAACCTGTACTACGAACTCCAATAGCGGAACATTGAACGTTTCCAATATTTCGGCCAATCCAAGCCAGACAAATGTCGACTGTAACGGGAACAGTACCGGAGCAGCAGGTGTTTCACCAGCCGGTGGTATCGGCAGCTACACGTATTTATGGTCTGTAGGTGGTACCAGTGCTATTAGAGCCGGACTTACAGCAGGAACATACAACGTAACAATAACAGACGCGGCAGGTTGTCAGAAGGTACAGAACTTTACCATTACGCAGCCACCGGTTTTGAATGGGACAACAGTAGTAACCAACGTGGCTTGTTTTGGTGGAAATACAGGTGCAATTAACCTTACTCCGTCAGGAGGAAGCCCGGGATATACTTTTAACTGGGCTTCCGGTCCTACAACAGAGGACAGAACAAACCTTGTTGCAGGAACATACTCTGTAACTATTACGGATGCAAACAATTGTACCAAAGTTGTGAATGCAACCATTACTCAGCCTCCTTCTGCCATTTCTGGAACAACCGTTGTAACAAACGTGGCTTGTTTCGGAGGAAACTCAGGAGCTATTAACCTCACTCCAACAGGAGGAACAGGCCCTTATACCTTTAACTGGGCTTCAGGTCCAACAACCGAAGACAGAACCAACCTTACTGCAGGTACTTATTCTGTAACGATTACAGATGCAAACGGATGTACAGGAACAGTCAATGCAACTGTTACTCAACCGGCAGCGGTATCCGGAACGAGTGTTGTAACAAACATAGCGTGTTTCGGAGGAAACACAGGTGCTATCAATCTCACACCAACCGGAGGAACAGGACCTTATACTTTTAACTGGGGAGGCGGTGTAACTTCTGAAGACAGAACGAACCTTACTGCAGGAACCTATTCGGTAACCATTACGGACGCAAACGCGTGTACAGGTACCGTGAATATGACCGTGACACAACCTACGGCGGCTGTTTCAGGAACAACTGTTGTAACAAATGTGGCATGTTTCGGCGGAAATACAGGAGCAATCAATCTCACTCCGACAGGTGGTGTTGGCCCATATACTTTTAACTGGGCTTCCGGTCCTACAACGGAAGACAGAACAAACCTTACAGCTGGAACATACTCTGTAACCATTACAGACGCAAACGGATGTACAGGCACAGTCAACGCAACATTGACTCAACCTTCTGCAATTGTTTCAGGAACTACAGTGGTAACGAACGTGGCTTGTTTCGGTGGAAACACAGGAGCGATCAACCTCACTCCAACAGGCGGTGTTGGTCCATATACTTTCAACTGGGCTTCCGGTCCAACTACTGAAGACAGAACAAACCTTACAGCCGGAACATACTCTGTAACTATTACGGATGCCAACGGATGTACAGGAACAGTCAATGCAACTGTGACTCAACCTGCAACTGCTGTTTCAGGAACAACTGTGGTAACCAATATTGCTTGTTTCGGAGGAAATACAGGTGCTATTAACCTTACTCCTACCGGTGGTGTTGGTCCATATACCTTTAACTGGGGTGGTGGTGTTACTTCCGAGGACAGAACAAACCTTACAGCCGGAACTTACTCCGTAACCATTACAGACGCGAACGGATGTACAGGCACCGTTTCTCCAACTGTTACACAACCTGCAGCAGCCGTTTCAGGAACAACAGTGGTTACCAATGTGGCTTGTTTCGGTGGAAACACAGGTGCAATTAACCTTACTCCTACCGGTGGTGTTGGTCCGTATACGTTTAACTGGGGAGGTGGTATTACTTCCGAGGACAGAACAAACCTTACAGCCGGAACCTATTCCGTAACAATCACAGACGCGAATGGGTGTACAGGAACCGTTTCTCCAACCGTTACACAACCTGCAGCAGCCGTTTCAGGAACAACAGTAGTAACCAATGTGGCTTGTTTCGGTGGAAATACAGGTGCAATTAACCTCACACCAACAGGTGGTGTAGGTCCGTATACCTTTAACTGGGTCGGTGGTGTTACTTCCGAAGACAGAACAAACCTTACAGCCGGAAGCTATTCCGTAACGATTACAGATGCTAACGGATGTACGGGAACGATTTCACCGATAACGTTAACTCAACCTGCAGCAGCCGTTTCAGGAACAACCGTGGTAACGAATGTCGCTTGTTTTGGTAACAATACAGGAGCAATCAACCTCACTCCAACAGGCGGTGTAGGACCATATACATTCAACTGGGTTGGTGGTGTTACTACCGAAGACAGAACTTCACTTACAGCAGGATCCTATTCCGTGACGATCACGGATGCGAACGGCTGTACAGGAACGGTTTCACCTATCGTAGTTACTCAACCTGCATCAGCGGTTTCAGGAACAACGGTGGTAACCAATATTGCTTGTTTCGGGAACAACACGGGTTCAATCAACCTTACTCCGACAGGCGGTGTAGCTCCATACACTTTTAACTGGGGCGGTGGTATTACTTCCGAAGACAGAACAAATCTTACAGCAGGAACATACTCAGTAACCATCACAGATGCAAACGGATGTACAGGAACAGTTTCTCCAACGGTGACTCAACCGGCGTCGGCTCTTTCAGGAACTACGGTGGTAACCAATATTGCTTGTTTCGGCGGAAATACAGGTGCTATTAACCTTACTCCTACGGGTGGTACAGGACCATATACCTTTAACTGGGGTGGTGGTGTTACTTCTGAAGACAGAACAGGTTTAACTGCAGGATCTTATTCGGTAACCATTACAGATGCAAACGGATGTACAGCTACGATCAACGCAACGTTAACACAACCTGCAGCTGTAGTTTCAGGTACTACCGTTGTAACCAATGTTTCTTGTTTCGGCGGAAATACCGGAGCCATTAACCTTACTCCTACCGGTGGTGTTGGTCCGTATACCTTTAACTGGGTTGGTGGTGCAACGACCGAAGACAGAGTACTGCTTGTTGCCGGATCTTATTCCGTAACCATTACAGACGCTAACGGATGTACAGGAACCGTGAATGCAACAATAACACAACCTACAGCATTAGTAGCTTCTGCTGCAGCGCAAACAAATATTACCTGTAACAGCGGAATGAACGGTTCTGCAACTGTTTTGGCAAGCGGAGGAAATCCGGGGTATACCTATTCCTGGTCTCCTTCCGGTGGAACGGCTGCTACAGCTTCCGGTCTGACAGCAGGTACGTACACCGTTACCGTTACAGATGCTAACGGGTGTACAACTTCACAATCATTTACGATTACAGAACCTGCAGCTATCTCATTTACGGCAGCTGCTCAAACGAATGTGGCATGTTTCGGTGGAAGCACAGGTGCACTTGTTGTTAACCCCGCAACGGGAGGAACAGGCGCCTTTACTTACGACTGGAATCCTGGAACGCCAACCGGTGACGGAACAACTTCCATCACAGGACTTGCAGCCGGTTCATACTCTGTAACTGCAACGGATGCAAACGGATGTTCCGCTACTATTTCCTTTGTAATCACTCAACCTCCTGTATTAGCAATTACAGGTGCTTCCCAAACAGAAGTTTCCTGCAACGGAGGATCAAATGGTACGGCAACAGTAACTGTAACAGGTGGGCAACCGGGATACACTTATTCCTGGTCTCCTTCAGGTGGAACGGCTGCTACGGCTACAGGACTACAAGCAGGATCTTATACAGCAACAGTTACGGATGCAAACGGATGTACTGCCATTCAAACTTTTGTTCTGAACGAACCAACGGCAATCGATCTTTCTGTAAGTTCACAGTCGGATGTTATTTGTAACGGAGGCGCTACCGGATCAGCATCGGTTACTCCAAGCGGTGGTACAGGATCTTACACTTATTCCTGGTCTCCTTCCGGTGGAACGGCTGCTACGGCTACAGGTTTGGAAGCGGGAACTTACACGGTTACCGTTACAGATGATAATAACTGCCAGGACACTAAAACGTTTACCATTACAGAACCGGCTGTAGTAACAAGCAGTTTCTCACATGACGCTTGTAATTCTTACACCTGGGGAACACAAACACATACTTCAAGTGGTGTTTATACACAAACATTCACTACTGTAAACGGGTGTGACTCAATTGTGACACTGACACTTTCGATTGTTTCCGAGATTACGAATACCGTTACAGAAAGCAGCTGTATCTCTTACACATGGGCTCAAAACGGAATGACTTATACGGCTTCAGGTTTGTATGTGGATACGATCCCTGCTGCCGGAGGATGTGACTCGATTGTGACACTGGATCTGACAATCAATACTCCAAGCTCTTCCAGTTCTTCTGAGTTTGCTTGCGGAACATACACGTGGGCTCAAAACGGAGTGACATACACTGCTTCCGGAGTTTATACGGATACAATCCCGAACGCAGCAGGTTGTGACTCCATTGTTACTTTAAACCTGACAATCGGAGGGTTCTCCAGTTTGCAACCGGCATCAGCCTGTGAAAGCTATACCTGGGCGGCAAATGGTGTAACGTATACAGCTACCGGAATGTATTTTGATACCCTGGTGGACATCAACGGATGTGATTCTATCCTGATCCTTGATCTGATCATCAATCCATCTGTTACGGCAACCGCTGCAGATAATGGAAACGGAACCATTACAGCTTCTGCAGGTACAACATACCAATGGATCAATTGTTCAACGAACATGCCGGTTGCGGGTGCAACTGCTCAAACATTTGCTCCTTCCGTAAATGGCAACTATTCGGTAGTTATTACCAATGCAAGCAATTGTTCAGATACATCCGATTGTGTGGAAATAGACTATTTGGGATTATCCGACCTGGATCTGTCCTCTGTAGAGGTATTCCCGAATCCGACGGAAAGCAAAGTAACGATTTCCATGTCTGTAAACAGTGCGAAATTAACCATCACTGATGCGCAAGGAAAAACTCAGTTTACCGGACCGATTAACAATGGCCAGCAAGTAGATCTTGGTTCTTATGAAGACGGAGTTTACTTCTTATCCATTGAAACGGAAAGCGGAAAAGTCTTAAAACGTATCGTTAAAAATTAAAACCGGTTACTACTGGTTAAAGGGAGATTCAGAAATGAGTCTCCCTTTTTTTGTTCCAACCTGTCCCCTTTTCTTTATCTTTGAGCCCAACCAAAACAACTTATACTTTTGAAGAAGTCATACCACCCATCTCTTTTTGTTTTATTCCTGTTACTTTTCACAGGCATCTCCCATGCCCAAACTTACTCCGGAGGTGCGGGAACAATTTTAGATCCGTATCAAATAGCGACCAAATCGGATTTGCAGTATTTGAGCGAACACGAGAATCATTGGGACAAATACTTTTTGCAAACTGCAGACATTTACTTCAACTCTTCCGACTTTCAAACCGGGGGCAATTTCTACAACAACGGAGAAGGTTTCAAAACACTTGGTAATGAATTCACTGCATTCTTAGGATCTTACGATGCAAACGGGCACTTGATTGACAGTTTGTATATCAACAGGCCAACTGTAGATTACCAGGGCTTTTTCGGACGCAAGGTTTGGGGATCGATCAGAGGATTAGGTCTTACGCACATTTTTGTGAAAGGCCAAAGTTATAACGGCGGACTGGTCGGACGTTTTGATGACGGAGATATTGTTGATTGTTACACAACCGGCACTGTTTATGGAAATATCATTTTCACCGGAAGCGATCTAAACTTTACAGGAGGATTAACCGGATATCATACGAATGGCATCATTGCGCGCTGCCATTCTACGGCAGATGTAGACGGAAATATCGTTGGAGGCCTGATTGGACTTATTGAAAACAGTACTGTAAACGATTGTTATGCTACCGGAAATGTATTTGGGAATAACGGCAGTTATGTAGGTGGTTTGATTGGTCTAATCGGTTTTGGCCCTACATCCGTGGATGCTATCGTAAAGGATTGCTTTGCAAGCGGAAATGTGAGCGGAAATTATGCTGTGGGAGGACTTATCGGAAATTCAGACGGCACTATTTCCAATTGTTTTGCTTCAGGATCTGTAAGCGGGAATTATTCCGGAGGAGGTTTGATAGGATTTACTGCTTCAACCGGAACTGTTATCAATTGCTATGCAACGGGTTCTGTGACCGGCATACAATTTCTCGGTGGATTGATCGGTTATAATTCCGGCGATCTCAAAAATTGCCATGCAGTGGGAAATGTGACAAGCAGTACCGGTAATGATACGATCGGCGGTTTGTGCGGAGGAAATGAAGGGACTATTCTTCATTCCTTTTGGGACATGCAGGCTTCAGGAGTTACTCACAGTTTCGGCGGCGCCGGTTTGCCAACTTCCGCCATGAAAGACATTCAAACTTTTATTGGTGCAGGATGGGATTTTGAATTGGAAACCTCCAACGGATCCAACGACATCTGGAAAATGGGCGGATGCTCGTTTGACTACCCGGTCTTCAGCTGGCAGCAAATTGTTCCGCATCCTACTGCTACTTCTTATGAATTTGCCTGTGGTTCCTATACCTGGGCTGTAACCGGCCTGAATTATCCGGGCACAGGGATTTATTTGGGAACAGTTTCCACCCCTTCCGGATGTGATTCGCTATTGGTTTTGAATTTAACCGTGGGAGTAATTCCTTCAGACTTTGTTTTCAACAATGGCGACGGCAATTTCATTGCTTCTTTCGGCACCAGTTATCAATGGATCGATTGCTTTACAAATGCCTACATCCCGGGAGCAACCGGCCAGTTTTTCGCTCCTTCTTCCAATGGATTTTACTCCGTTTTGATTACAAACAACGGCTGTTCCATTACTTCCGACTGTTTGGAAATGACAAATCTTGGCATCCCAGACTGGTCCGACGAAGCTTTCACAGTATTCCCGAATCCTGCACAAAACAAGGTCACGATTTCCCTGCCCGTGAACAGCGCTTCATTATCCATCACAGACACGCAAGGCAAGGTTTTATTTGCGGGTCAGATCACTGCTGATCAGCAAATTTCACTGGATTCTTTTGAGAACGGGGTTTATTTCTTTGCTATTGAAACGGAAACCGGAAAAGTTCTGAAACGCGTCGTAAAAAATTAAGCGAATACGCTCCGGATAGTGTCCCGGATCATTTCAGATTCTATGTTTTTATCTGCTGGCCTGAACAACCGATAAATTCCCTAATTTAGCAGCTGTATGTCCAAGAAAAACACTTCCTTCACTCCCAAACAGCCTGTACAAAAAACAGCTGTACCTGCTACTCCCGTTGACCATTCACAACTGATCCGTCGCAGGCTATTCTGGCTGTTGTCCATCGGGGCATTTTTGCTTTTTGTGCCGACTATTCAATACGGATTTGTATTGGACGATGTAGCCGTAATTGAAAACAACCGCTTTGTACAGGAAGGATTCGGAGGCATTTCCGACCTGTTTTCGACCTTCTACTGGAAAGGTTTCTGGGATGCCAACGCCGGGTTGTACCGTCCTTTATCGATGGTTATGTTTGCCATCGAATGGGCGATTTCACCAAACAATCCAGCTATACATCATTTCGTGAATGTGCTTTTATATGCGCTTACGATCGGCTTGCTCTTCAAGCTCCTGCTTAAAATCCTGCCTGACTATTCCGTTTGGGTTTCGTTCGCAATTACCTTTGTTTTCATGCTTCATCCGAGCCATACGGAAGTGGTTGCCAATATCAAAAGCCGGGATGAGATCCTTTGCTTTTTCTTCTTCCTGCTTACTTTTTTGAGCCTTTTGAAAAGCAGCGGAAAACCAATGGACCTGGTCAAAACCGCCCTCTTATTCTTCGCCTGTTTGTTATCGAAAGAAGCCGGGGTTATGTATCTGCCTGTTTTAGGGCTTTACTTCTGGATGGTGAAAAAAGAATCCATTGTTCCTGTTCTGAAAAAATTACTTCCGCTAATCCTTGTTGCAGGTGCCTGGTTGATTTTACATCAGGCCGTTATTCACGCAGATCCTACTCCTCCTATTCAATACACGTATCACGATAATTCGCTGGTTGCATGCGAAAGCGGATCACGGGTTGCCACCGGGGTGGGTATTTTAGGCCGCTATTTATTGGAAACTGTTGCTCCGTTTAGCCTGAGCTACGATTATTCGTACAACCAGGTTCCGTGCCTGAATTTTACTTCATTGCCGGTAATCAGCACATTACTGGTAGTAATTCTATTGGCACTGACCGTGGTGAAAACGCGTAAATCAAAACCCGAAATTGCATTCGGCATCTTGTTTTTTCTCATTTCAATTGCCTTGGTAACCAATATTTTCTCCCTGATAGGAACAACATATGCCAACCGGTTGATTTATGCACCTTCTCTGGGCATCATTATTTCTCTGGTTTTAATCATTTTCAGTCTATTCAAGGCTCAGCAAACGGAAAAATGGCTAACGGTCCCTGTTGCGATCTTTTTGTTGATGGGAATGATCTTTGGCGTAAAAACGATCCAGCGTAACAAAGCATGGGAATCCAACACCACGCTTTTCACTGCGGATCTTGAAAACAGCCCGAACAGTGCACGTGTTCAATTCAATTACGGAGTAGTTGTCATGAATGCTGCCGGAGAAGATTCAACAGCAAACAAACAACAATTGCAGCTTGCCGCATCCAGTTTCAAAAAAGCCATTGCTATTGATTCGCTGGATGCCAATTCCTACACGAATTTAGGTGTCGCCTGCTACCGGTTGAATCAATTCGAACAATCCGTTTTCTACAGTCAGAAAGCGATTTCCATTAACCCGCACGACACCTTGCCATACGGGAACCTGGGAGACGCCTACTTTGCATTAAAAGATTACGACAACGCCGGAAAAGCCTTGAAAACAGTCATTCAATCGAAAGACGCAACAATCGGACATTTTAAGCGGTACGGTGTTTCACAATTCAACCTGAAGCGCTACAAGGAAGCAATTGCCGGTTTCAAAAAAGGACTGGAAAAATTCCCGGACGATGTTGAAATGGCTTCAAACCTGGGGAGCGCCTATGGCGCCGCAGCAGATTATATAAACGCCGCTCAGACCTTCGAAAGCATTTACACCAAAAATCCTTCGAATGTAAATGCCCTTCGGTTAACCATCATTTCCTATGAGCAGGCCGGAAACAAGGAAAAAGTAGCTCAGTACGGTCCGCTTTTGAAATAAATGATCTATCTATCAAAAAGAGAGGAAATCCGCAGATTCCCTCTCCCCGCTTTGTTCACTCAAAAAATGATGATTTAGCCGGCGATTAATTTCAACAGGCGCAGGTGCATCTGTATCAATGTCAGGTTTTGCAGGGCAATTTTGGTAGTATTCGTTGGCAGATCAATGGAACTGATCTCAAATACCAACTCTTTGTGTTCGGGATAGGCCGCTTTCAGTCTTCCGTTCACTTCTTCTGTCAGCTTGCAAATCTGGTCCCATTTACTGATCATCGATCCGTTCAATACCCGTGACATGACTTCATCTTTGGGTAAACTGCCGTAAGCTTCATCTTCTGTCATGGCGTTGTATTCCTGATCGGTCAGATGACCGGAACTTTTAATGATCAGGGATTTTAATTCCAGGATCTGCTGATTCAGTTCGGCTACTTGTTTTTTCAATGCTCTCACATCGTTTTGATTCACAGAGGCAACCTTCGACTGCTCCATTTTTTGCACTTCCTCGTTCAACAAACGGTAAGCCTGTTGGGAAGATTCTTCCACTTTGACCGAATAGCTCAAATTATACATCGCGAACAATAAGCAACCGCAAGCCATCATCAGAACGGAATTCACGGTGGAATTGAAGCGCAACTCAGGTCTTCTCACTCTCGTGGTAAAATAAATGGGGACATACACGAAGGTAAATGATGCCAGGCCTGAAAGCATGAGGATGTTTGCCCCCGGCCAATGCATCAGTTTGAACAAAAAACCCAGCGATGCAATTATTCCGACTAAAAATCCAAAACTGAGCACCAGTTTATCCGTTTTACTTCCTTCGTCCCTGAATTTCAAAGCGATCATCAGAGGTAGAAAAATTAAGCTGAAAATGGCTATTCCCAGTACGTATGCGACTCCCGCTCCGGGCCAATGCATGACTTTAGCAACTGACGCTAAAAGGGTAAGAATAGCGGCTAAAATTCCTGAAATATTTACTGTTTTTTTCATGGCGTAAAAATGTTTGAAGGTTAATAACAATTCTGTTTCCTCCTGAATTTCACGCAAGTTGTCGTTGAAAAATCGAGGCAAGAGCCGTTGAAAGAACTGGTCAAAGTTGTCAGTCTCAGACATTTCATTCTCTATGATACAGCACATGTGATCCAGCAGGTTCCATTGCAGATCTTCCATGGTAACCCCACGCGCTTCAATTTCATGAAGAATAAAATCAACTTGCTCGTCCGAAACTTTAACCATTTCCAGTTCTTGGCTCTAAATCCAACAAAAACTTCATGGTATTCATGAAATCCACCAACTCGTTTACTTTCTCTTTGGCTGTCGACTGCCCTTTTTCGGTGAGTGAATAATACTTTCGTACCCGTTTACCAATAAAGACCTCTTCCGTCTGCAATTCGCCCTGTGACTCAAGCGCATGCAAAGTCGGATAAAGTGCTCCTTCGGTAATTTGGATCTTCTCACCGGTGAGTTCCTTCACGCGTTGGGTAATTTCATAACCGTACATCCTGCCCTTGTCCTTAAGCAGGTTGAGAACGATTGTTTTAAGCGTACCTTTTAAAAGTTCTGATGAATACATAGGACAAATATACATAAGAAATTTAGGTATTCAAATTTTTACCTAAGAAAATTAGGTATTAAGCATAAAAAAAATATTCAACTAATTATTAATCAATTATTTAATCTTCAAGCAATCTTGATTTAAATTCGGTTTATTTCATTAAAGTAGTGATTCAACTAATTAAATAATGCTTCAGAATTCAACGATATACTTCTAAAACGTTAGTAAAAAAAATGCATGCAACTCCGAAACTCCCCCTTCAGTCTCAATCACATAATTATAAAAACTATGAAGAAAAAAAAATTAATCGTTGCTGTAACGCTCGTTATGGCAAGCTCGGGAGGGCTTTATGCGCAGCAGGCTGTTTCGGCTGCCGGCAATGAAGCCAGCGGAACAGGCGGAACGAGTAGCTACACCATCGGACAAGTTGCTTACACAGCACTCTCCGGAACAAACGGAAAAGTGAACCAGGGAGTTCAGCAGCCTTACGAAATTTTCACCACCCTTGGACTGGATGAGCAGAACATCAATTTGGAATTAACTGCTTTCCCAAATCCAACCAACGGGTCCATGACCATTTCAGTCAATGAGCACACAACCGGAAAGCTTGCTTACCAGCTTTTTGACACCAGGGGAAAACTCATCGAAGAAAAAGAGATCAGCCAGTCTGAAACAGGAGTTTCGATGAATCAGTTAGCTCCTGCCTCCTATTTATTAAGAATAACTGATAACGGTCAGTTAGTAAAAGAATTCAACATTATTAAAAACTAAATCATGAACACCAAAATTTTAAATACCGCCATCTTGCTTCTACTTGCTTTCAACTTGTTTTCGCAAGCACCTCAAAAAATGAGCTACCAGGCTGTTATCCGTAATGCATCCAATACTTTAGTCACCAATCAAAACGTGGGCATGCGAATCAGCATTATACAGGGAAATCCGGGCGGAAGTACGGTTTACCAGGAAACACAAACACCGTCATCCAATATCAATGGTCTGGTGAGTATTGAAATCGGAGCAGGAACCGTTGTTTCAGGTACTTTTTCAGCTATTGACTGGGCGGCCGGACCCTATTTCGTAAAAACGGAAACAGATCCTGCAGGCGGAACGAACTACACGATCACCGGAACCAGCCAGTTATTGAGCGTTCCTTACGCTTTACACGCAGGAAGTGCGAACGAAAACGACCCTGTTTTTGATGCATCGGTCGCGGCAGGGATTACTGCTGCTGATACTGCAAACTGGAACCATCACACAGATTCTACAGACATTGCCGCTATGGGATACGTTGCCGGACTGGTAAAATACGAAGTAGGTGATTTTGCACAAGGCGGGGTAGTATTTTACGTAGATGAAACCGGACAGCATGGTTTGGTTGTTGCTAAAAATGATTTGCCGACAGTAAGATGGTTCGCCGGTACTTACGGTAAAACGCGCGGAGATGGAAACGGGATTTTCGCAGGTGCAGCAAATACGGTAATTGTTATCGGGGCACAGGTATCTATCGGTGATGACGGCGATCCATACGCAGCAGCAACTTGTAATGAGCTGCAAATCACAGAAGGAGCAACGACCTATTCGGATTGGTACCTTCCAACACCTGCAGAATTGGAACTGCTCGGGCTTAATTATACGATCGTAGATGCAACCGCTACAGCAAACGGTGGAACAAACTTATTGACATCTCCATACTGGAGTTCAAAAGAAGCCAGCAATACGGATGCAAATGCAGTAGTGATCACTCCCGGAGGAACATCCGTTCTATCCATTAACAAAGCTGCAACCTTTAATATCAGAGCGATGCGTCGTTTCTAATTAAGATCATTTTTCAGAGGCCATGAAAAAAAATTTTTTCATGGCCTTTATTTTTTCTATTTCATTACATATTTCGCTTCCCTCAGTACATTCATCTTTCGGCAACTTCCGATTTTTCCAAAAAAAGAACTCCTTTTGCCTAAAAAAAGATGAAACTTAAGTTTACTTCGATTACTCTCACTTCCGTAGCATTCGTCGTTTTTTCCCTCTTTCAATCCGTTGCTTTTACCCAGGAAACCAATACAGACCCTGCAAAACCGGTTGTTAAATTCAATCCGTTTGATGGAGTAATTGTCGGCGGATATGTGGATAACGGAGCTTTTATCAATTTTACGGGACCGGGCGTAAGTCTCACTATCAAAAAATCAAAATTCCTCCTGGGAATGCTTCCTTCCCTTCGGTATAAAGAAGACAAAGGCCTATTCAAGAACTTCCCGATCACTCCCAACCTGGGCGTAGGTTTCACTTATTGCTACAACATGATCGCTTTCCAGGTACCGCTTTATTACAATGCAAAAACAGCTACGGCAAACGGAAGGTGGAATATCGGGGTTGGGATCGGTGTACGCCTTAAATATAAATAAGGGTTGTATTTATTGGAAAGGAAGAATATTTTTGTCCGGTAACTTATTTAGTATGCCACAGATAGAAATTACCCGTTCCAGCGAATATGCCAATCGTTTGAGAGATATCAAGATTTTCATCGATGATCAACACGTCGGATCTCTGGCAAACGGGAAAACAGCCGTATTTGAAGTTCCGGAAGGGAATCACACCATCCAGGCAAAGATCGATTGGGGAAGAAGCAATATCATCGAGGTTAACCTGGAAGAGAACGGAAAAAAAGCTTTCCGGCTGACCAGTTTTGCAAAACACAATCCCTTGGGAACACTGGCTGCCATTTATTACACGACCATTGCATCCGATCGCTACCTGCGACTGGAAGCGTATTAACGGGTTGGTTCATGGAACAAAAGCTTCTCTCCTATTTCTCCAGGATACTTCCGCTTTCGCAGGAGGAAATTGACGGCATTGTGGCAACATTGACGATCCGGAAATTTCCTAAAGGAACCATTCTATTGAGAGAAGGTGAAATCTCTTCGGAAGCCTATTTTGTGCTGGAAGGCTGTGTACGCCAGTATTTCC
This sequence comes from Fluviicola sp., assembly GCF_039596395.1. Taxonomy (NCBI): domain Bacteria; kingdom Pseudomonadati; phylum Bacteroidota; class Flavobacteriia; order Flavobacteriales; family Crocinitomicaceae; genus Fluviicola; species Fluviicola sp. Next base: position 810,537 of record NZ_JBCNJT010000001.1, on the reverse strand, counting down.
TGGTAAACGGAGAAGAAAAAACCAATAATTTCTTTACTGAAGAACAATGGGTGATTTCCATGCAGAGCATGACTAACAGTTCTCCTTCCAAACACTACCTGGAATGCGTGGATGCATGCACTTTAGTTGTTGGAAACCGGGAAAAAGAAGAGCAGCTTTATAAACAATTCCCGAAACTGGAAACCGTTTCGCGCAAGGTCATGGAAAAAGTATTTGCCGAACAGCAGGAACTTTCCGGTTCGTATTTCACCGACACACCGGAAGAACGCTACCTAAACCTGATGCGCACACGTCCCGAACTCATCCAGCGCATTCCTCAATACCTCATTGCAAGTTATGTAGGAGTAAAACCCGAATCGCTGAGCAGGATCCGGAAAAGATTGGTATTGAAATAATCCCTCTGCTACGGTATAACCAGAATCCCCACATTTCCCTTCTTATGTCCCAAATCCACATATTCATGCGCCTGTGCAATCTGGTCCAGGGTGAATACGCGATCTAAAACCGGCTGGTATTTTCTTTCGTCGATCAGTTTCTTTACAGCATCCATTCCTTCAGCTGATTCTTTGATGACGCCCGTTATCACTTTTTTGCCCGACATTCTTGCGAAACCTGCACGAAGCATTTTAGAAAAATCCGCTGCTCCCAGGATCAAAGTCCCGTCTTTTTTCAGGTGTTTGATACTTTCCGAAAAGGAGAGTTTGTTGACTGTTTCGTAAATCACATTGTACTGTTCCTTATTTACCGATAACTCTTCCTTGCGGTAATTTATAACCTTATCCGCGCCGATCTTTTTCACTAATTCCGCATTTGCGCCGCTGCAAACCGCCGTGACTTCCGCTCCATAAAATTTTGCCAATTGGACTGCCGCCGAACCAACTGCTCCGGAAGCCCCGTAGATCAACACTTTTTGTCCGGGTTGGATGTTTGCTTTACGGATGAAATGCAAAGCTGTCATAGCACCGAAAGGAATGACAGCAGCTTCCAGATGGCTCAGCGATTCCGGTTTCGCAGTAATAGCCGCTGTTTCCGGGACGGCTATAAATTCCGCATAAGCACCGAATTTCATTCCCACAGAGCCGAAAACCAGCTCACCAACCCGGAATTTACTGACCGCATTTCCCGTTTCCACGATTTCTCCTGAAAAAACACCTCCCAAAATGGGTTTCCGGGGTTTCGCAAGTCCGAAGATCAATCTCACTGCCCACGGGTCAGCCCGGCGAATGCGTGCATCCCCGGAATTTACCGCTGTAGCATGGATACGGATTACTAACTCATCCGACTGAGGTTTCGGTTTCGGAATTTCAACGATTTTCAGTACTTCCGGATTTCCGTACGACGTGCAATGAACTGCTTTCATGTTGTTCTATTTTTTGAATACAACACAAAAGTATTCCGGTCATTTCCCAATTTCATTGACTTGGGTTAAGAAACACTTTGAATTGAATTTTAGCGCATTTCCTGGATATTTTCTTTGTCAAACCCCGAATCCACCGGTTCCCACAACTCAATCCGGTTTCCTTCCGGGTCCAGAATGTGAACAAACTTGCCGTACTCGTACGTCTCAATATTGTCGCAGATTACCGTACCCATTGTTTGCAAATGCACCAGCAGGCTTTCGATTCCTTCCACCCGGAAATTGATCATGGCACGCTGGCTTTCCGTTCCGAAATAATCACTGGTTTCGGGGAAAACGCCCAGTTGCAAATATGCCCGCGGGCCGGAATTTCCATTGAAAGCAAACAAAACGCCGTAATCGTTCGGGTTGAGTCCCAATGCTTCTTTATACCAGTTTATCATCGCTTTCTCGTCCTTAAACTTGAAGAAAATTCCTCCTATTCCAATTGCTCTGCCCATAGATTCATTTTTTCCTAAATATGAACAATTAACCGGCAAATTCCAAAGCAGTATTTTGAAATTAAGTTACTTTTAGGCCATGGCGAAGGAGGCGATTGTTATCGGATCGGGAATTGCAGGAATAGCCGCTGCAATCCGTTTAGCACTTAAAGGATATGCGGTTTCTGTATTTGAAGCCAATGAATACCCGGGCGGAAAACTCACCACCATCCAATTGGGAAACTACCGTTTTGATGCCGGGCCTTCCCTGTTCACGCTTCCTTACCTGGTGGATGAATTATTTGAACTGGCGGGGAAAAATCCGCGGGATTATTTTTCCTACCGGCAACTGGAAATGCTTTGTCATTATTTCTACGAAGACGGAACGGTGCTGCATGCGTACGCAGACCGGGAGAAATTCCTGCAGGAAGTCGAAAATAAGCTCCGCATTGATCCTTTGCCACTGAAAGAATACCTTGAACACAGCACCTATATTTTCGAGCGGACACGTCATTCTTTCCTCGAAAAATCGCTGCATAAGTTCAGTACTTACATTTCTTCGGACATCCTGAAAACGGTTTCATCGATGCGCAAACTGCATTTATTCGAGAGTATGCACGAGGTCAATCAAAAAAGCCTGAACCACCCGAAACTGGTACAGCTTTTCGACCGGTTTGCCACCTACAACGGTTCCAATCCCTACAAAGCTCCGGGAGTACTGAACAGTATTCCGCATTTGGAATTCGGCATCGGCTCTTATTTCCCGATGGAAGGAATGCATCAGATAACGATGGCCTGCAAGCAATTGGCCGAAGAGTCGGGAGTGAAATTCCATTTCGGTGAACGCGTTCAAAACATTCGGATTAGCGGCAAAAAGGTTACCGGAATAGAAACTGCTAAAGGCTTTTATCCGGCAGAGCTGGTGATCAGCAATTGCGATGTGAAACAAAGTTACCGGCAATTAATTCCGCAGCAGAAAGCACCGAAAAAGACCCTGGAACAGGAACCAAGCAGTTCCGCACTTATTTTTTACTGGGGAATGAAGCAATCTTTCCCGGAATTGGATGTCCACAACATATTCTTCAGCGAAGATTATCAAAACGAATTCAAGGCCATTTTCGAAGAAAAAACGGTCTGCGATGACCCGACGGTTTACATTCACATTTCCTCCAAAGTGGTTGCTGCAGATGCGCCGCAAGGAACTGAGAACTGGTTTGTGATGGTCAATGTCCCAGGCGATCAGGGACAGGATTGGGAAAAACTCCGTTCGAACGTGCGGAAACAGGTGATTCAAAAGATCAGCCGCATCCTTCAAACTGATATAGAATCCCTGATTGAAGAAGAAGATTACCTGGACCCGTTACGTATTTCAGAACGCACGAATAGTTTCGCCGGAGCACTTTACGGAGCAAGTTCCAACGACCGCATGGCCGCATTTTTCCGTCACCCGAATTTTTCCAGAATAAACGGGCTTTATTTCTCCGGGGGAAGCGTGCATCCGGGCGGAGGAATTCCGCTTTGTCTGCTTTCAGCGAAAATTACCACGGATTTGATTCCTGATTAAAATGAAAATACCGTAGGAACGCGATGCATCGCGTTCCTACCTTTTGAATTTTACATTTTGAATTTTGAATTCATATTAAATGCCTATTTTGCAAAACATAATTTAAATTGTTCCGGTGAAATCCATTTTATTGGTTGAAGACGATGCTATTTTAAGCCGCAACATCAGCGATGCCCTCCTGGAAGAACAGTTGCAGGTTGAATTCGCCTATGACGGGAATATCGCAGAAAAATTGCTGAAGAAAATGACTTTCGACTGTGTGATCCTGGATGTAAACCTTCCCGGGAAAAACGGTTACGAGATTTGCAGGAATTTCCGTTCGTACAATACGCAAACACCGGTAATCATGCTGACAGCTTTTGACGAGTTGGAAGACAAAATCCAGGGATACGATTGCGGAGCGGATGATTACCTCACCAAGCCTTTTTACATGCGCGAACTGTTGCTGCGTATCCAATCCTTAATAAAACGCAGCGAAACGAATACGAACAGGGAACAATCGGAAAATGCCGTGCTGGTTGCAGATGACGTGGTGATTAATCAAACCACCAAGAAAGTAACCCGTCAGGGACAGGAAATTTCACTGACCCCGCGCGAATTCCAAATCCTGGTTAAATTGGTTTCGGGCAAAGGCGAATTGGTTTCCAAACAGGATTTAGTACGCGAGATCTGGGGAAATATCGTGGATGCGAATACCAACACCATCGAAGTGTATATCAATTTCCTGCGCGGTAAGATCGATAAGCCCTTCGGAAAGCAAAACATTAAAACCAAGATCGGCTACGGCTACTTTTTCGATCCGGAATGAAGATCCGGAATAAAATATTGTTCTATTTCTCGCTGATTATCCCGGCAATTACGGCCGTTACCTTTGGCGTGATCTATATTTTGTTTTCCGAGAACCGGGAAGAAAGTTTCCAGATGCGGCAAAAAGAGAAAATTGCCACTACGCTGGAATTTCTCTCGGACATCAAAGAATCGGATGCCGATATTATTGAAACCCTGGACCAGATAACGATCAACGAATTGTACAATGAGAAATTGCTCCTGTTCAACAAAGACAAAGAGCTGATCTATTCGAACATCGTGGATATCCCGGTTCCGGTTTCAAAAAACATCCTCGAGCACCTGAATCCCAAAAACAAATGGATCGAAACCAAAGACGGTTTGTATGACGTGGTTGGGACCTACATTTCCCGGAAAGGAAAAATTTATTACGGGATCAGTAAGGCTTACGACGATTTCGGGTATTCCAAACTGCGCTACCTGAGATACATCCTGATCGTGACATTTATCAGCATCACGGCGGTGATCATTTTGGTTTCGTTTTACATTTCGCGAAAAATCACCACTCCTTTGGAAGACATTACCTCCAAGATCAGTTCCTACGATTTCAGTTCCAATTTCCAACCGATCACTTATACCGACACCCGCGACGAATTAGCCGTTTTGGCTTCCGTTTTCAATGAATTAATGACCCGCATGAACGAGGCTTTTGCCTTTCAGAAACACGCTATCCATCACATTTCCCACGAACTGAAAACCCCGATTGCCATCCTGGTTTCCAATTTTGAACGGATGGAAAAAGAAACCGATCCCGAAGCATTGAAAAAAATAATCCGGAATCAAATGGAAGATACACGAAGTTTGAGTGAGATCATCAATTCCCTGCTGGAAATGGCAAAAATTGAAACGGCAGGCGCCAAATTCAATGAACAATTCCGGATTGACGAACTGATCTTCGATGTTTCGGATAATTTAAGGAATGTCTATCCCGACTTTGTTTTTTCCGTGGAGTATGCCGAACCACTTGATGAAAACAAATTGGTGATCACCGGAAATGCACGGTTGATGAAAGCCATTCTTTCCAACCTGATGGAAAACTGCATCAATTACAGTTCGGACGGTCATGCAACTATTCACATCCAAACGCAGGAACAACTGGAGATTTTCTTCGAGAACAAAGGGAAAACGATCAATGAGCAGGAAGTGAATTACCTGTTTAAGCATTTCTTCCGCGGAGGGAACAGCAAAGGAAAAAAAGGATTCGGACTTGGATTGGTATTCGTCAACAAGATCATTACAATGCATGAAGGATCAATTACTTACGAATCTCCGTCCAAAAACACCAACCGCTTCAAAATCACCCTTCCTTAAGGTAAATTTTAATGACTTTAAGGCAATTTTAAGCTCTATAATTGGAGTTTTGTACTTTAAAACAGAAGTACATGCAACAATTAGCAGCGTCACTATTCCTGATTCTTCTGACTTCAATCGGACTGCATGCGCAAGACACTTTACATCTCAGCATCCGAAGAGCAGACAGCATTTTCCTGGCCAAAAATTATTACCTCCTGGCAGCATCCATGGATATCGAAGCGCAAAGAGCCCAGATTATCCAGGCAAAGATCTACCCGAATCCGATTTTCACCGCCGACGTGAATGCCTACGATCCGGCAAACAACCAGGCTTTCCATGTAGGAAAAACCGGGCAGAAATCGTTTCAACTGGAGCAGCTGATTGTCTTGGGAGGAAAACGCCGGTCTGAAATTGAACTGGCGAAAACCAACGCAGGAATCGCTGAACTGGAATTCCAGCAACTGGTCCGGGAATTGAAATTCAGGCTGCACAGTGATTTGTATACAATCGGCCAGCAGGATTTCCTGCTCCGGAAATATGCCAACCAGCTAAGCTTGCTGGATACCCTGCTGAAATCCTACGAGATCCAGGCCAATAAGGGAAACATTGCCCTGAAAGAAGTGGTTCGTTTACGCGGTGCTTACATTCAGCTGAATAATGACCGCGCAGAATTGTTCCAGGCATACATTCAGACCCAAACCGATCTGCAGATTTTATTGCAGACCAATTCCGTTGTTTTACCCGATCCGACAGACGCTAACCTCGACCATTACCTCATCCCCGCTTCTGTGGCGGATATCCGGGCGATGGCCATGGAAAACCTGCCGGAATTACTCGTTATCAAAGAAAACAAGGTGCTTGCCGAACAATATTTAAAGTACCAGAAACGCTCAGCTGTTCCAGATATCAATTTGTTTGCTTCCTATGATCAGCGGGGCGGCGCTTTCAACAACCAGGTCAATGCCGGTATTGCCATTCCGTTGCCGCTTTGGAACCGGAACCAGGGAAATATCAAGACTTCCCAATACCGTTTGCAGGAAGCCGAGTACAATCTAAAAGCAAAAGAGAATGAGATCGTCAGCAGGATCAACAACAGCTATGCGTATTACATCCAGACCGTTTCGGAATACAGGAAATCGAACGAATTGTATAACGATGATTTCGAAAAAACGGTCGAAGGAATGAGCATCAATTTTCAGAAAAGAAATGTTTCCATCATTGAATTCATTGACTTTTTTGAATCCTACAACGACGTGCTTGCCGAATTGATGCGCATCAAAACCCAATTAGTGATTTCAGCAGAACAAATCAATCTATTAACCGGAAAAGATATTTATTAACATGGAAAGAAGAAGAACATATACAGGAATTGCGATTTGCCTGTTTCTATTACTGGTAATCCTGAGTGCATGCGGAAACAAGCAGGAAGAAACGATCGAGACATTCACCATGAGCGACACCATGCTGAAGAAATGTGAATTCTACACCACAAGCAACCAGGATGTAAAGAACAGCATTCGCTTATTCGGGAAAATCGAAGCTGATAACAACAAAATGGCACAGATCTACCCGATCCTGAGCGGAGTCGTTACATCGATCAATGTTGGTTTGGGGGATTATGTGAAACAGGGACAAATCCTTGCCAGCATCCAGAGTGTGGAAATAGCCGGTTTCCAAAAAGAACGGCTCGATGCGATCAACGATGTTGCCACAGCGGAAAAGAACCTGCAGGTAGCAAAAGACTTGTTTTCCGGGAAATTGAATTCGGAAAAAGATGTGGCGATGGCATCCAAAGAACTCGAAATGGCCAAAGCGGAGTTGAAACGCATCAACGAGATTTACAAGATCTACAACCTGAAATCGGGTTCTATTTACAACATTGTTGCCCCGATGAGCGGATTTGTGATCACCAAAACCCTGTTCCAGAACGAGCAGCTGCGTTCCACCGATTCCGAAGCACTATTTACCATTGCTGAAACGAAGGAAATCTGGGCGGTAGCGAACGTTAATGAAATCGATATCAGCAAGATCAAAGAAGGTTACGATGTGACGGTTCAGACACTTGCTTTTCCGGATCATCCCTACAAATCCAAGATCCAGAAGATCTACAACGTGATCGACGCTCAAACAAAATCCATGAAAATCCGGATTTCCATTCCGAATGAGGATTTCAAACTGAAGCCTGAAATGAATTGTACGGTCGATGTGCATTATTCAGAAAACCAGCAGATGATCACGGTCCCTTCTTCTTCCATCATTTTTGATAAGAACAAGTACTGGGTCATGGTTTTCAAAAACCGTCACGATATTGAAACCCGCGAAGTGGAAGTTTACAGGCAACTCGGGGATATTTCCTACATCAATCACGGATTGAAAACCGGTGAAAAGATCATTTCACAAAACGGTTTGCTGATTTACGATGCGTTAAACGATTAAAACAGGGAATATGAACAATTTCATCAAAGGCATTCTATCATTCTCCCTGAAGAACAAATTCTTCACGTTTTTCTGGGTCGGATTAATCGTTATTGCAGGTGTGATCAGTTACATCCGCATTCCGATCGAAGCATTTCCGGATGTGACCAATACACAGATCATTATCGTAACCGAATGGAACGGGCGAAGTGCCGAAGAAGTCGAACGTTTTGTAACGACACCGATCGAAATCTCCATGAACAGTGTGCAGCGCAAAACCAATGTACGAAGCATCACCATGTTCGGGCTTTCAGTGATCAAAGTCATTTTTGAAGACGATGTAGACGACTTCTTTGCCCGGCAACAGGTCAACAATCAGCTGAAAAACGTGCAGCTTCCCGACGGAGTGGATGCAGACGTGCAGCCTCCATACGGGCCAACGGGCGAGATTTTCCGCTACGTGCTGAAAAGCAAAGACCGGGATTCGCGTGAGTTGCTGACCATTCAAAACTGGACTATTGACCGGGAATTGAGAAGTGTTGCCGGCGTTGCAGACGTAGTGGCATTCGGCGGACAGGAAAAAATCTACGAGATTTCCGTAGATCCGGTAAAATTGCAGCAATACAACCTCACTCCGCTTGAATTGTACGATGCCGTGAGCAAATCCAATCTCAACGTCGGTGGTGACGTGATCGAAAAGAACGGGCAGGCGTATGTGGTCCGGGGAATCGGTTTGCTGGACGGCAAAACAGATATTGAAAATACGATCGTGGACATTTTCAACGGGAATCCGCTCTTGGTTAAAAACGTAGCGAGCGTGAACGAATCCAGTGCTCCGCGCGTGGGGCAGGTTGGAATGGACAAACAGGATGACGTGGTGGAAGGAATCGTCGTGATGCGGAAAGGGGAAAATCCGAGTGAAGTTCTTTCGCGTGTGAAAGAAAAGATCGATGAATTGAATTCCACCACCCTTCCGTCGGATGTCAAAATGGAAACATTCTATGACCGCGACAACCTGATGAAATATTGCACCGATACGGTGATGCACAACCTGGTAGAAGGAATTGTGCTGGTAACAGTGATCGTATTTATTTTCATGGCCGACTGGCGAACCACGGTTATCGTGGCGATCGTCATTCCGCTGGCATTATTGTTTGCTTTTTTCATGCTCTACCTGAAAGGAATGAGCGCCAATTTGTTATCACTCGGTGCTATCGACTTCGGAATCATCATTGACGGAGCCGTCGTCATGGTCGAGGGGATATTTGTCGCCCTCGATCACAAAGCAAAACAGGTAGGAACGGAAAAATTCAACCGGCTTGCCAAAATGGGATTGATCCGTTCAACAGGAGTTCAAATGGGGAAAGCCATCTTCTTCTCCAAACTGATCATTATTTCCGCCCTGCTTCCCATCTTCTCTTTTGAGAAAGTAGAAGGAAAAATGTTCTCACCGTTGGCCTGGACTTTAGGTTTTGCTTTGCTGGGAGCCTTGATTTTCACACTAACGCTGGTTCCGGTTTTGAGTTCGATCCTGTTGCGCAAAAACGTGGTGGAAAAAGAGAATTTCTTCACGCGGTTCGTCAGTAAAACGGTTGCAAAAGGATTCAACTGGACTTTCGCACGGAAAAAACTGGCCATCCTGATCTCCTTGATCGTATTCGGATTGACCATCTTCTCTACCCGCTGGCTGGGAACGGAATTCCTGCCGCAATTGAACGAAGGAGCTCTTTGGGTAGAAGCTAAAATGCCGATGAGTTATTCCCTGCCGAAAACCGTTGAAATGGTGCATACATTGCGAAGTGAATTAACCAAATTCCCGGAAGTAAACGGAGTCCTTTCCCAAACCGGAAGAAGTAATGACGGAACGGACCCTAGCGGATTTTACTATGTTCAGATGCAGGTTAACCTGAAGCCGAAAGAAGAATGGAAGCGTAAGATTACACTCGACGACCTCGTTGAACAAATGGACAAAAAACTGAAAAAGTACCAGGGAATCAATTACAACTATTCGCAGCCCATTATCGATAACGTAGCAGAAGCGGTAGCCGGAATGAACGCTTCCAATGCGATCAAAATTTACGGCGACGACCTCGACAAACTCGACGAATATGCCAACCAGGTACTGAACCAGATCAAGGACGTTCCCGGAATCAAAGACGTCGGTATTTTGCGGAATATCGGTCAGCCGGAAATGAGCGTTGTCCTCGACGAAGAAAAAATGGCCATCTACGGGGTTACGAAAGCGGAAACCCAGGCTGTGATCGAAATGGCGATCGGTGGAAAAACGGCGACCCAGAAATACGAAGGAGAAAAGAAATTCGATATCCGGATTCGCTACGACAAGGATTTCAGAAAGAATGAGGACGACATCCTGATGCTGATGATCCCGACAATCACCGGTGACCGGATCCCGCTGAAAGAGGTAGCGAAAGTGAAACAGGTAACCGGCCCGGCGTTTATTTATCGCGACAATACCAAACGTTTTATCGGGGTGAAATTCTCTGTGCGGGAACGAGACCTTGGAAGTACGATCGCCGAAGCGCAGCACAAAGTAAAAGCCCACGTAAAACTTCCGGACGGATACCGGATGAGTTGGAACGGGGAATTTGAGAACCAGGTGCGTGCCAGTCATCGTTTATCACAAGTAGTTCCAATCAGTTTGATCATGATCTTTATCTTGCTATTCATCATGTTCAACAACGCCCGTGATGCCGCCTACGTATTGATCAATGTTCCTTTTGCACTGATCGGGGGAATCCTGGCGCTGCACATTACCGGAATGAATTTCGGGATTTCTGCCGGAGTCGGTTTCATAGCGCTCTTCGGGATTTGTGTACAGAACGGTGTGATCCTGATCTCGGAATTCCACAAGCAATCCAAAACCATGGATGATCTGAACCAGGCTATTGTGAATGCCGTGAAAGTCAGAACAAGGCCGGTTGTCATGACTGCCATGATGGCTGCAATCGGTTTGCTTCCTGCTGCGATCAGTACCGGAATCGGATCGGAAAGCCAGAAACCTTTAGCGATTGTCATTATCGGCGGGTTGGTCACAGCTACGGTATTTACACTACTTGTATTCCCTATCATTTATCACAAAGCATTGCATTTACGGGAAAAGAAGAAAATGAAATAATCAATCAGCCGTGGCTGATTGATTTGATTGCCGTCTGTGACGGAAAAAACTCAAATTAAAAACAATCGATATTTAAGTAGCTAAGTAGTGGTTGGTGTCTGATAGAAAATCCCCGGTTCGCAATAGCAGGCCGGGGATTTTCGCATCATTTCAGGATATTCACATGACCATTGAGGTCGATCCTGTAATCTTTTACCTTTTGCTTGATGACAATCTTCCAGGTATAGGCTCCTTCTTTACAAAGCTGGCCGTTGTAGGTTCCGTCCCAGCCAAAATTGGTGTCATGCGTTTCGAAGATAATTTCTCCCCAGCGGTCAAAGATCAGCATCGTGTAAGACTGTTTATCGAAGGCATCGTTGAAAACCGGCAGGAAAACATTGTTCATTTCATCTCCGTCCGGCGTAAAGGAATTCGGTACAAACCAGGTCAATTCCTCTTTCACTTCAACCGTCGTTGTTGCCGAATCGATACAAATTCCATTCATTGCATACAAAGTGATGGTGTAACTTGCCGCCCTGTCGGGGTAAGTATGGCTCGGATTGAATGCTCCGGAAGTAAATCCGTCACCGAAATCCCAGGAATAACCGGTCGCATTGCTCGAATTGTTATCCGTATTCACCAGCGGATTGTAAATGAATACTTCGGTCGGAGTAGCGTTAAAACTCGCATCTGGCTGCGGGAATATTGTAATCATATCGTTAACCAGGGCTATGTTCACACATCCGTTCAGGTCGGTAATCGTCAGGCTCACATCAAAAACCCCGTCACTGGTATAATTCTGAATAACCGGTGGCCCGCAGATATTATCCGTTCCGATCCCTTCGAAATACCAGCTGCAATTGGCGGAATTCGCGGTTGTATTGTAGAACATAATTTGCTGCGGATTACATCCGGAAGTAATGTCGCTGTTGAAAGTAACGACCGGCAAAGCAAAAATAGTAACGGTGACATTATCAGTGGTAGAACAAGCGCCCACACTGGCTGTAAGCGTATAATTTGTAACACCTGCAACACTTCCGTCAAAAGTCGGATTGGCGATTGCCGCATTGCTCAAACCGGTTGCCGGTGACCACGAGTAGTTTACACCTGCAACAGGAGTTTGCCCGATTTGGTACGATCCCGGTGCATTGGCACACATCGTTACATCGTTTCCGGCGTTTGCAACCGGTGGTGAATCTACGGTAATTGTAAAAGTTGCTGCACTACCGACACATCCGCTTAAAGTCGGTGTAATGGTAATTGTTCCGGCATTGGAACCCGATCCCGGATTCAGGCCGGTAAATGAAGCGATATTCCCGGAACCACTTCCGGCCAGGCCAATAGTTGTATTGCTGTTTGTCCAGTCAAAAGTCGCTCCTGCAGGAGTCGATGTGAATGCAGGTACGTTCACCGTTGCATTGGAACAAACGGTAATCGGGGTAATGGCCGTTACTGTTGGCAGCGCATTCACGGTCACAGTAGCCGATCCGCTCAGCGTGGAACTGCAGCCGCCAGGTGGATTCACCTGCACACTTACGAGCGTATACGTGGTTGTTGCAGCCGGGGAAACCGGCAATGTTCCGTTTCCGGCAGCGTCCAGCACAATGGTTTGATTGGGTCCGCCAACCTGGTAAGTAACTGTTGCATTGGGTGTTCCGGTAAATGTGATGGTTGCATTCTGACCGCTGCAAATGGTCGTACTTCCGGCAATGGTAGCCGTTGGCAAAGAAACGACAGTAATTGCCTGTGTGACCGTACAGCCTCCGGAGTTCATAAAAGTAATCGTTGTTGATCCCGCGGAAACAGCCGTTACCACTCCGGATGCAGAAACCGTTGCAACTGCAGGATTCGAAGAAGCCCACGGAGTGGATGCATGAGCAGTTCCCGACCCCGTCAAATTGGTTGTACCGCCAACACAGATCGTTGTCAGCGGAGCATTGATCGTCGGTGTAGGATTTACAACAATTGTTGTGGTGGACGTACACGGAGTACCCGCCACAGTTGCAGTTACGGTATAAGTGTAAGAACCTGCAGCAGCAGGAACAGGTACATTGGTCGGGTTTTGGACATTGGACGTAAATCCGTTTGGCCCTACCCAATTCCAGGAAGCACCGGCCACATTGGATGCCGTGAGGTTAAAAGTTGCTGTTCCCTGGCAAACATCGCCGCTGTTTCCGGCGGTGACCGTACAACCTCCGCAGGAATTAACCGTAATGGTTGCTGTGGCGACGGTGGAAGACGGACACAAGGCATTTCCTGTTGCCGAATTCACCGTGTAAGTATAAGTTCCGGGAGTCGATGGCGGTGTTGCCGTTACGGTAGCTCCGGTAGTTCCGCTTAAATTCGGCGAAGCGTTCCAGGTATATGTTCCGTTACCGCCAGTAGCTGTAAGTGTGACGGATTGTCCGGCACAAATAGTAGAAGTAGCCGGTGTTACGTCCACTGGAACAGAAATACCTGTATTTGCTGCGAATGTATAATCACAAATATCTCCAGCGAAACCATCTATCATGATGTAGTAGGTGTTTCCGGGAGTTAATCCCGTTGCAGAAACGGTTTGTGAAGACGAAGATGGAACGATCTGGTCGCAATAATAAGACGTGATATTCCCTCCGCAGGTACCGGAGAAAATCATGATCTGGATTCCGTCGCCGTAGGTTGAATTATACACCCAGCAGTTGAACGAAATGGACGAAGATGAAGCCACAAACGATAAATAGGAATCATTTTCCACCGATCCGCAAAACGAACCCAGAACTCCCGTACCCGGACAAGAACTTAATCCCAGGAAGCCGCATCCGAAAGGAGCGCCGGCAGAACCCCACGCATCAGCTGTGTAACTGGAAGATGTGTTTCCGCAATAACCGTTTAATTCACAGATAGGAGTTGCTGTTGCACAGGTATTCCCCGCTGCAGGATTTGATCCGCAGGGAGGTTGTCCATAGCCTGACATACCGGTCAGAACGAAGACTAGAAAGTAGATCAGCTTTTTCATTTGATAACTTTTAGGCGTTCTTCGATGTAAATCAGTATCTGCTTATTCTGATCGGAAGGCTGTGTCCTGTTCTTATAAATGTAGGATTCACGCCATTTCTTCAAATCGAATACGGAAAGCAGATCAATGTGCTGATAGAGTTTTTGCAGGGAATCTGATGAAAGGGTATCACCGGAAACCTGGCAAACAGAGTTTAAGGGCACACCGTTTTCGTGTGCGTGCGTAGTAGTTGCACCAATAGACGAAGCTATTGCTGCTAGTAGTAGTAATCTCATAGTGTGTCGAATTATTTACAAATTCTAATTCAAGAACGAAATTACGACAAAGTAGTTGCCTGATTCTTATGAAGCAGAGAGGATTAACTAAGTTATAACCAACTGTTAATTATTGAACACACTTAATTCCTCAGGAAATTCAGTACGAGTTTATTGACCGTATCCGGCTGATCGAAGCTTAAAAAATGCCCCGCATCCTGGATTGTTCCGGTTTGTATGTCCGGGATCCACTTCTTCGCTTTGTCCAGACAGCGCTGGTTGTTGACAATATCTTTATCTCCGATCAGGAGCAGGATCGGCATGTTCAACTTTTCCATGGATCTCCTGGAATAAGGGGTCATTTCAAAAATGCAGGAAGAAAGATTGTCCTTTTCCGTCCCCAGGTAGTACTGATCGAAATACGTTTGACTGATCTTGACACTTCTAACCGATAATCCGGCCAGGATATTTCCCAGTTTTTCCTTGTCCGGGGAAATGCAATAGGTAATATTACTCAACAATGCCGAACTTGGAGGAATCCATGTAAATGTCTGGGCGGGACTCAACAGCACGAGTTTTTTCACTTTCTCGGGTTTGTTCAGGGCAACCGCCGTTGCAAGCCATCCTCCGCGTGAACAACCGATCAGGTAAACGGAATTCAATCCCAGTTTTGTAAAAATTTCATCGTACCATTCCGCAATCTGGTCTTTATCCAAACGCTTCAGATTACAGGTCGATTTTCCGGGTTCCAATAGAAAATCAATTGCATAGACACAATAATTTTTGGCGAAGGTTTTCATATTCGGATACCACATGGTTGAGCTCGCATTCATTCCATGAAGCAATACAAGCGGCGGATTATTGGAATTTCCGCAAACGAGCACGTGTGCATTCCCGTATTTGGTCTGAATATCCTTTTCAACGATAGGCAGTTCAAACAGAGCCAGCGTTTTATTATACGCATTGATATAATCGCTTAATGAGTCATTATAGACAAACTCATAATTTTTAGGCAAAGCCTCCACCACTTTTTCTTTACCGGAGTTCTTTTTCTTTCCTTTCAGCCCTTCCTTTTGAGCTCTCCGCGACTTTTCACTCCCGTTTGTTTCACTATTATCAGAGCAAGAAAAGAAAAGCGGTATCGCTATCAGTAAGGCGATCACAAATCCTAAGGTGCGCATCATAAAAGCAACATTTTTGCTAATTTACCCGAAAAAATTGTGAACACAATGAATAATCAAAAAGCAGTTGATTTATTCAATAAACTGGCAGACTCCTACCAGCAGCGTTTCTTTTCGGTAGATCATTACGGCGAATCATTGAACATCCTGTTGAATCACCTGGAAGAACGTTCGAAAGTACTGGATGTAGCCTGCGGTCCGGGCAATATCAGCCATTATTTGCTGGAACGTTTGCCTCAACTCGAATTGCTTGGAATAGACCTCGCTCCGAATATGATCGAACTGGCCCGGAAAAACAATCCGAACGCGCGCTTCCTGGTATACGATGCTCTCCAAATCGATTACCTCGACACTTCTTTCGACGCCATCGTAGTAGGATTTCTATTTCCCTATTTGGCTATCGAACAAGTTGAGTTGTTTCTTTTTAAGGTGTATGAAAAACTGAACGAAAACGGGATTCTCTATTTAAGTACGATGACGGATTTGTACGAAAATTCGCGTATGAAAGCTTCCAGCACCGGCGAGGAAGTGATGATGTATTATTACGAAACCGGTTTTTTAACCCGTTTGCTGCAACAGATCGGATTTCGCGTGATTTCAACCCATGAGCAGCCATTCCCGGTTTCCGAAACAGAAACGGATACCGATTTGATCCTGATCGCTCAAAAGCAGGCTACTCCCAAAAATTATTGAGCCGGCAAGGAATGTCGGCCCGACGAAGGTCAATGAAAAAGTCCCGACGGTAGATATCGGAACTTTAATTATTCATTTGTAGCGTAGGTAGAACTTACTGACAAATCGATTTCATTCCGGATAACGTCATCCAGGGTTTCTCTTTTACGAATCAGCTGCGGCATCCCATTCCGGATGTAAACTTCTGCAGGCCTCAATCGCGAATTGTACTGGTTGCTCATACTGAAGCCGTAGGCCCCGGCATTGTAAATTGCCAGCACATCTCCGGCTTTCGCTTCTGCAATCGGGCGGTCATAACCGAACGTGTCCGTTTCACAAATGTATCCCACCACCGAATACAATTTTTTATAGCCTTCCGGATTGGAAACATTCTCAATGCGGTGATAAGCGTTGTAGAACATCGGCCGAATCAGGTGATTTTGCCCACTGTTCACGCCCAGGAAAACTGTTGAAGTAGTTTGTTTCACCACATTGACAGAAACCAGGAGCACCCCGCTTTCACTCACCAGGAATTTTCCCGGTTCGAACCACAATTCCAGATCACGGCCGTATTCTTTGCAAAAATGTTGGAAGGATTCCCCGATTTTCGCCCCGATTTCTTCGATCGGTGTTACAAAATCTCCTTCTTTATAGGCCACTTTGAAGCCGGAACCGAAATCCATGAACTGCAATTCCGGGAAATAGCTTGCCGCCTGGTAGAGCAAATCTGCTCCCTGCAGGAATACATCCGCATCCACGATATCGCTGCCCGTATGCATGTGCAAACCTACAATGTGCAGTTTATAATGTTCAACGATCCGCTGAATGTGTCTCAACTGGTGAATCGAAATCCCGAATTTGGAATCAATGTGCCCGACAGAAATATTTGCGTGCCCGCCTGCCAGAATGTGCGGATTTATGCGAATACAAACCGGTACCAGAGATCCGAATACCATCCCGAAATGTTCCAGTACACTCAGGTTATCAATATTGATCATCACTCCCAAAGCAACCGCTTCTTCTATTTCGGAAAAAGCCACTCCGTTGGGTGTGTACATGATTTCTTCGGGTTCAAAACCTGCTCTCAGGCCTAAATGAACTTCTTCGATAGAAACAGCATCCAAACCTGCTCCCTGATCCTTAAGTGTTCTCAACACATTGATATTGCTCAATGCTTTCATCGCATAATGCAATTTCACTTCCTGCTTCCCGAAAGCGTTCTTCAGGCGGTTATACTGTGAAATAATTTTTGCTTCATCATATACATACACAGGAGTACCATATTCTCCCGCAACAGCTTCCAATAATGTCGAGTTCATTTTATTACTACTTTTCAGGGTTCAAAATTAGAAACAATTTATTTATTTCACAAAGTTTTTGTTTTAACACATTTTGTTTTAAATAAAACAATTCATTTTTTGAACGCAACTACCATTCATATGTATTACGCTAAAACCAATTCTATGAAAAAACACTTTTTACACCTTTTGCTGGTTCTTTTTCCACTTGCACTTCTTGGACAGAACATGCACGAACAGGTCCTTAAAACAGAGATCAAGAAGGTGAAGCTATTCCTGACAGCGGGAGAAATGACCCACGAAACACCCATAAAATTGACAAAAGGGAGAAACAAGGTCATTTTTTCAGGGATTTCTGCATTTGCAGATCCGAGAACCATCCAATTTACCAGTTCCGGTTCTTTCCGGCTGGTTTCTATTTCCACTGAAATGGATTTTTTAGCTGCCGAACAATGGAACCCCAGAATTAAAATCCTGGCCGATTCACTGGAACAATTAAAAGACCGGCATCAGCTGAATGTGGATTTATTGAGCTCGTACCAGGCTGAGTTGGGAATTTTAAACACCAATAAAGATCTGAAGGGCCAGAATACCTTAACGATTGATCAGATCAAGGCAGCCGGTGAATACTACCGTACACGCACGTTCGAGATCAATAAAACCATTACCAAAATCAAAAAAGAACAGGACGTGCTTTCTGCAAAGATCAATGATACCCGTTTTCAGTTAACGGAGTTGAACTACACCGAAAATCAGCGCAGTAACCAGGTTATCGTGTTGATTGATGTGGACAATAACACCGACATTTCCGGGACTTTGAAGTATTTGGTTTCCGACTGCGGCTGGGCAGCAACTTACGATCTTTCCGCCACAGACCTGAACCAGCCCATCAACCTGAAATACAAAGCACAGGTTTATAACAATACCGGAAATGAGTGGAAAAATGTTGCGCTGACTTTGAGTACTTCAGATCCGCTTTTAAGTGCTGCTTCTCCGGTATTGAACCCGTTCTACATCCGTTACGGAGAGCAGGTAGAATACACCAAAAAATCGTATGTTCAGCCGATTCAGCAAAAAGCAGATTACCGCAATGAGGTCATGAATGAAATCAATATGGCTAATCAGCGTGCTTATGACAACTACGTGCTGGACCAGAAAGTAACGGAAAATTCTGCAGGCTTTTTCGGCTCTGACAAAATGGGTAAAAATGAAGGAAAAAAAGTCAGCACGGTTGCCATGAAACAAATCGAGATATCCGACCTGAATGCTGAATTCCTGATCGCGCATCCGTTCTCCTGCCCTACCGATGCCAAACCATACATCGTTGAGATCAAGGAAATGAACATGCCGGCAACTTTCACCCATGTTTCGGTACCGAAACTGGATCAGGGATCTTTCTTACTGGCAAACATTGTAGGATGGCAGGACCTGGATCTGATTCCCGGTCCGACCAATGTTTACTTTGCAGGAAATTATGTCGGTGTGAGCGAGATCAACACCAATAATGTTGACGACACGCTAAGCCTGTCATTCGGTCGCGATTCAAAAATCCAGGTATTGCGCAAGCTGAAATCTGAAATGAGTACGAAGAAAGTATCCGGAAGCACGAAGAAAGACACGTACTTCTATGATATCCAGGTTCGAAATAACCGCACAGTCCCTGTGAAGATCAATGTATTCGACCAGATTCCGCTTTCCAGTTCCAGCGAAATTACGGTTACGGTAGAAACCATCGGAATCGGTAAGAAAAACGATCTGACCGGAGAAGTTTCCTACATGATTACCTTGCAACCGGGTGAAACGGCCAACCTTGAAATCGGGTATTCGGTGAAATATCCGAAAAATGCCAAGATCAGCACGAAAACTTTCCGAACAATCAGTTGCCCAAGTTTTTAACCGAAATAAACACATTTGATTATGTAAAAACTCCTCACTCCGGTGGGGAGTTTTTTTTGTATTTATTCTATTCATGAAGAAAAGCTAAATCTTTAGTAAATTATTCGTTAAAAAATTAGGAAATGACTAGATCGTTTTAGTATGTTTGCTAAAACTACGATTATGAAGCAAACTATCCTACTACTATTTTTTAGTAGTCTATCGCTCATTCCTGTATTCGCCTGCACCGGCGGAACAGCATCCGGATCACTGACACCAACTGCAGCATACCAGACAGTTGCTACCCAAAACGGAAGGTATTATACGGTCAATGTGGTCAAATGCAACCAATACGAATTTACATTTTGTGCCGGTGGAAGTTCTTCCTCGATAGACAGTCAATTGACTTTGCTGGATGCAACCGGCGCTACGCAGATTGTTTATGCCGATGACATATGCGGCAGCAATGCTTCCATTAACTGGACCGCTACTTTTACGGGAACCATCCGGATCCTGATTTCCAAATACAATTGCGTGCATGATTTAACTTCCAACGTGACCATGGCTTATAAAATGGTCGCAAATACCGGGAGCTACTGTTTGAACGGAAATGCAAGTTACCAGACAATCGGTGGTCAAAGCTGTATTGAACTTACTCCGGAAACTTCCAATCAAACCGGATGTGCCTGGAACAATACCGCAATCAATTTCAACCAGCCGTTTAATCTTTCCCTGAACTATTACTTCGGGAATAACATCAACGGTGCCGATGGAACGACCTTTACATTCCAGCCGAACCCAACAGCTTGTGGAACTTCAGGAGGACAACTTGGAGCGGGAAATATTCCCAATTCCCTGGTAATTGAATTCGACACTTACGACAATGACAATCCGACCCACGTTTACGACATGCTCGCAGATCACATTGCTGTGGAAATTGACGGAAACCTGCAAGGTCCCGGTGCTCCTTATTGCGGCCCTGTAGCTGCTTTTGCTTCGCTGGCAAACCTGGATGACGGCGCTGTTCACACCATTATGATTTCCTGGGACCCTGTGACACTAAACCTGAAAGTATACGTGGACGGAAGTTTGCGCCTGACCTGCAACGGAAATTTTGTGACCTCCGTATTCGGAGGAAATAATACCGTGTATTGGGGGGCTACTGCAGCGACAGGCGGATTGAACAACCAGCAGTATTTCTGTCCTGCAACGGTTGTACTTCCGGTGGAACTGAGCATCTTTAAAACACATTGCGAGGGCGAATCCAACCGCATATTCTGGAGAGTTGAAACCGAAAGCCGCCTGGATCACTACGTCATCGATTACACGTATGACGGGCAACTTTTTTACCCGCTTGCAACCATCGAGGCAAGCGGAAACTCGGAAGTTCCTTTGGAATATTCCTACCTCGATCCGCAAAAAACCGACAAGCAGGTTTACTACCGTCTGACATCTGTTGATTTTGACGGTGAACTGGAATACAGCGACCTGATTTCAGCTTTCAATTGCTCGGCAGATTCCAAAAAACTTATTACCGGGCTTTCTTCTGAAGACGGGATTGTTTCGATCCATTTTGCAGACAAATCAGTTTATTATCAGCTATTTGATCTGAACGGAAAAGCTATTACCGAAGTATTGAATAACGATGAGAAATCTGAAAATCAACTGATTACTTCTCTGTCAGAAGGTATTTATATGCTGAGATCATGGAATAAAGAGGAAACTGTTTTTGAAAATCAGCGTTTTTTCATGGATCGATAAAAAACATTCATGCTGTTATTTTCAGGTATTCAACCCATTTTTTTTAACACCTGCCGAATAATTTAAATGAACTAGTAAATTAATTTGGAAGTAGTTAAGTGCTTAAATATATTTGTTCAGGAAGAAATTCTAACACGTCTATTACCGATATGGAACCGCGGAGTTTGTCTGCGGTTTTTTATTGAGCCCTTAACAAGGTTCAAATGTTTCTGCCGTGTCAGATTCAAATGTTCAAATGTTCAAACGTTTTTCATTGAACAATTTTACACTTTTAAACTATTTAAACTTGTTTAATGTGACCCTCTTTCTATGAAAGAGCATTCCATCATCAAATGCTTGCGGTTTTCAGTAGATTCTTTCAAGCGGTCCATCAATCTTTCCACGGTCTCTTTCCCGATTCCGTTTACCGGTTGTCTTAAAGCTGTAACAGGCGGCGCAAAATAAGAGAATGCTTCCGAATCATCAAACGAAATGATGCGTACTTTTTTCGGGATTTCTACTTTCAACAGGTTCAGTGCGTTGATTGCGTGAAGGGCTACTTTATTGTTCAAAGCCACAAATGAATCCACGCCTGCGTCGAGCATTTGCTTTATTTTATGGAAACTGTCGTCGTGATTTTCGCTCAACTCGGCCAATTCAAAAGGAATATGCTGCTTCTCGCATGCCGATTTTGTTCCGTCAATACGCAGCTGAATGGTCATTACATCGGATCTTTTCGGATGAAGAATTCCTACTTTTTTAGGTTTCACCGAGAATTTCTTTACAAGCATGGCAGCTTCCATGTAATTATCCACTCCCACAAAATCTGCAAATTCATCCCCGATACGATCTACCCAAACCACCGGAATGGGTGTTTCGTCCAATACCGGTTTCAAAGCCGGAATTCCGTTACAAGGAGCAATAATCAATGCATCTACGGAACGCAGGATCAGGTCGCGGATCAATTTCAACTCCATGGTACTGTCGTCATTCGTTGAAACAATGAACAAGCTATATCCTTTCTCGTAAAGTGATTCCTGGATAGCCTTACTCAATTCCGAGTAGAACGGGTTCGAAATATCCGCAAGCACCAAACCGATTGTCTGTGTCTTTCCTTCTCTCAAGCCCTTTGCAAAGTAGTTCGGAACATAGTTCAACTCTTTTGCTTTATCCAAAATTAATTTCTGCGTCGTTTCACTGATGTTGAACTGTTTTCCTTTACCATTCAACACAAATGAGACAGTAGATTTTGAAACATTTAAACTTTCGGCAATATCCGCAAGTGATGTCCTTTTTGATTTCATTCCTAAAACGTTAGTTTCTCTGGTCTTTTCCCCATGACATTTTGTTACGGATCGTATCCAGGAAATTAGTGTCCTCTAATTTAATGACATTAATCATATATTCGGCCTTTCTGATCAAAACTTCTTCGTTCTGTTTGATACTTTTGGCGTTTCCGTCGACAGAGATCAGGTAGTTTCGTTCCCTTCCTTCAATTCTCAGTTTAATCGGCATGTTATCGGGAACAACAACCGGCCGGACATTCAGATTATGCGGTGCAATCGGTGTGATGATGTGAACCTGGCAACCCGGAGTAACAATCGGTCCGCCACAACTGAGATTATAAGCCGTAGAACCGGTCGGAGTAGCTACAATCAGCCCATCCGCCCAATACGAATTCAGGTATTTATCATCCAGGAAAGCGTCTACGGTAATCATGGATGAAGTATCTTTCTTTAAAAGTGTCACTTCATTCATCGCAAAGTTATCCGCACCATAAATACTGCGTTCGGTTTCTACCCGAAGCAAGGATCTTTTCTGGAAATCATAGCGTTTTTGATTGACCATTTCCAGCGCATTGTCAAACGATTCATCGCCCAACGTTGCCAAAAAGCCCAATCTTCCGGTGTTTATTCCCAGGATAGGAACCCCGGAATCACGGATGTAAGCAACCGTTCTTAAGAACGTTCCGTCGCCACCGATACTGAATGCCAGGTCTATTCCATGATGAAAATCCGCATAGCTTGTGAATACTTGTGCTTCGCTGCAAATCCCGGCTTTCTTCACCAATTGGTCTTTCAGTTCTTTTTCGAGGATCAATTTCCAGCCAAAACGGTCAGCCAATGTCACGAAATGCCTGAAGATCGGGATCGTAGCTTTATTTACTTTCTTACTATATACCGCTACAAGCATTTTAAATGTTTAAATAATTCATCAATGCGTCATATCGGAACTGCATATCGTCCTGGTCCGTTGAACGCTGGAAACTTGCCTTTACCAACATATCGTGTCGCTCGAATGAACGGATGATCCGCGATAAATCTACTTCGGATATTTTGAGGGTCACTTCGATTTTAGTACTGTCTCCGGAGGACATGATAAACGAAGAAAGGATTTTTGCATTTTCGCTTTCAACGATCTGGGAAATCTGGGCCAGGGAATAATCTACCCGGTTCATTTCCAGCACCACTATTCCTCCAGATTCTTTGATACTTGCTGTATTGGCGATCAACGTCATTAGCTGATGAACGCTCGTACATCCCAGGTATTGCTCTGCAACGTCCAATACAGGTAAAACCGAAATGCGGTGCTCGGCCATTTTAGCCAAAACTTCATATATGTGAGCTGTTTCCAAAACATACGGTCTCGGAAGATGGTCAAATAGTACATCCAATGACAATTCCAGGTCTTTCTTATCTAAAATGTCGCTTTCGGAAATTAAGCCTACAAAATTGCCGTTTTTTAATACCGGAAGATGGGAAACTTTAAACTCCTCCATCCATATCAATGCCTTCTCCCCTGAATCTGTATGAATTAACGGGGGAATCTCGTCTGTTATTACTTCTTTTGCTGTCATGTTGTCTGCCAAAGTACTAAAAAGGTCGCTACGAGCGAAGAATTTGTAGAAATTTAATCTACCGAAATGACCAATCTCACTCCTCCCTCCAAAGCCAACTCCCAGGCCTTTTCAACTTCGGAAAGTGGTGCTGTATAAGTATCCAGTTTTAATTTTCCATCCTTCGCCAATTCAAATATTTCGGGTAAAACTTCCTTATAGAACCGATGCAGGTCTTCTCTGGAAAGACTTCCCAAACCGGATCCCAGGATTTCAATAGCCGAACTTCTCAACGTTCCGGAACCAAGTGAGATGTTTTCTCCGGCCATACTTCCTACTGTCACGATTTTTACCTGAGGAGTAAAGGAATTGACACCCCCGCCTTTCAGTGCAGAAATGATCAGTTCCACCGGTTTTCCCCACAAATAATCAATCACGCAGGAAATGGGTGTTTCCCGATGAATGGATTTAAGCCGTTCGATAATCGCTTCATCGGAATCCAGCAGCGAAATCACCTCATCTGCTCCCAAACCACGTAACTCTTCTAAAACGGATTTATTTCTTCCCGTTACAATAATTTTGGAAGCTCCGTCGTGCTTTGCAAGCTGAACCGCCAGTTTACCTGTAACTCCTGTTGCTCCGTTGATTAACACGACATCTTCTTTTTTCATCTTTGCCCGGAAACGCAAAGCCATTGCAGCGCCAATTACCGCATTGGGCAATGCCGCCGCCTGAATTATATCCAACCCTTGCGGAACAACGACGTACTGACCTTTTCGAATAAGTGCCTGTTCGGCCAGTGTTCCTGAAATTCCCTGCGCATAAACCAGTGTGCCGTCTTCCAGTGTACCAACTCCGTCGATTCCCGCAACAGCAGGAAGTTCGGTATAACTGGCATAGTGCTTTCCACTCGCCCGAAGCTTATCCAGGTTCTTTACCGAGGCGGCTTTCACATTCATGAGCAATTCGGTTTCATTGGCAGGTACAGGATCCGGATGATCGGAATAAACGGGAGTTTGTCCCAGTTCTTTGATAATTGCAGCTTTCATATACTTTCTTTTAGCTGCAAAGGTCTGTCAAACCGGGATCTTCTCTCTTAACAATTGTAAATTAATTAAGAAACAGAATGCGAGAGAAGCGTCTCACTTTTTACATTTCACATTTTACATTTCACCTTCTCACTTACTCTTCGCGATTTTATTCCGGATGCGGCTCAATGAAACCGGCGTAATGCCGATATAGGTTGCCAAATCCTGCTGCGGAACACGTTTCAATAATTCAGGATTGGTCTTTAACAAGTGCAGATAACGTTCTTCCGGTTTGTCTCTCAGGAAAGAGAGCACGTGTTTCGAGTAATACAAAAAGCGGTCTAAAATGTATTCCTGGAACCATTCTTTGAAATCGGTATCGTTTTTCATCAATTCATCGAAGGTCATTTTATCCAGCACATACAATTTTGATTCTTCCAGGGTTTCCAGGCAAAACTCACTGGGCTCGAGACTTAGAAAACTTTCCAGGGAAGCAACTAGCTTACCCTCGAAGAAAAACTGGCTGGTAATTTCATTTCCGTTCTTATTCAGCCAGATCCGGAGCGCTCCTTTTTCAATGATGTAGATCTTTCTCGCAATGGAACCTTCCTGCACCAACTGCGTTCTCGCCGGAACAGTGATTGATTCTAGCCCGAACAAAGCTCCCCATTCTAATGCATTCATATCTTTTTCCTTTGTAATTAAAAATAAGGATAATTGGAAGTTTTAAGGCACTGATTCTGTTTGGAGTTTAAGGTTAAAAAAGTTCAAAAGTTCAAAAGTTCAAAAGTTCAAAAGTTCAAAAGTTCAAAAAAGAAACTTAAAATCATTTCCTGCAAATCCTTCGAACATTTCACACTTCACACTTCACATTTTACATTTTACATTTTACATTTAAACATTTCACCATCTAGCATTTCAACCCCCTGTTCTGAAAGTAATGCATTAATTTTCAATTCTGTCCCCGTATTTCTTACGTAAATGTTTTTTCTTCAGGTCTTCTTCCTTCCAGCAAATGTATTGCCCGAAAGTACCCCTGAGTCGCTGCCATTTGGATTGCCGGTTCACAATGGAAACAAAATTCGGGCGTTTTGCGGCATCCGGATTGATCGTTGGTTCCCTAAGGTCCTGCTTTAGCAGTGTATCCTTAACGATTGGCAGCAAATCTACCGGCAGCTCGAATTTCTTGATGAACTGGCGCATACCGTTCAGTTGAAAAGGATCTGTGGCCAAAGCGATTTTTTGAAATCCCTGTTTTTTCGCCAGGCGGTAGGAATAATAAACATTCTCGGTACTGTGTTCCGATCTCGGGTCCATGAATATGTGTTCTTTCGGAATGCCCAGTGCCTCGCCGTAAAGCGCCATAATATGAGCTTCTTCGTATTCGGTATACACCGCCGAACCTGAGTAAATGATATTTTTGGCAATCCCCTTTTTATACAGGTAGTTTGACCACTGCACGCGATTCCGCATAGCTTCGCTCCAGTGTTTCCCGTCATACGGAACACCCGGAACAATGATCGCATCATATGGAGCTTTTTGCAGGTATTTACGATTGGTTTTCTGTGCTGAAGGTGCAAATAGAAAACACCCGCCAAGGAATACGGGCAAAGACAAAAAAGTGATTATCGAAAGGAGTTTCATGCTTCAATGATACAATTTTATGTCAAATTTTCATCTTAGAAAACGTTAAAATCGACTCCGGAAACTTTCAAGAACTTTAACATCTGAAAGCAATAAATACTCGTTATCTTCGCAATCCAAAGAAAAAAGCCATGACAAAATTAAGCGTGAACATCAACAAAATTGCTACTATCCGAAATGCCCGCGGGGGAAACACTCCCAATGTGGTACAGGTAGCTATTGACTGTGAGCGCTTCGGTGCTGCCGGAATTACGGTCCATCCAAGACCCGACGAAAGACACATCACCGGAAAGGATGTCGTGGACTTATCGAAAGTAGTTACTACCGAGTTCAATATCGAAGGATACCCGGACGAGCGCTTTATGCAAATGATTGAAGCTATTCGCCCGGCACAGGCAACTTTAGTGCCGGATCCGCCGCATGTTCTGACAAGCAATGCAGGCTGGAACACAAAAGAACACCTGGAAGTACTGCAGGATATTATTCGTCGTATCAAATCCTGGGGCGTGCGCACTTCTATTTTTGTCGACACCGATTTACAGAACATTGAATACGCTGTGAAAACAGGAACAGACCGCATTGAATTGTATACCGGTCCTTATGCAGACCATTATGCTGAAAACAGGGAAGACGCTATCAAACCGTTTGTCACCGCCGCAAACCGTGCATTGGAATTAGGCCTGGAGTTGAATGCTGGACACGATCTGAACCAGGAAAACCTTCGTTACTTTAAGGAAAACATTCCTCAATTGGCAGAAGTATCTATCGGGCATGCTTTGATTTCGGATGCGCTTTACCTGGGATTGGAGAATACGGTTCAGCGTTACAATTATTTGCTGCGGGATTAATAGCACAAGCCAACGAACGCCCACTCATCTAAAAAATACGGATAGACATGTGTCTATTCAGTCAGTGGTAACGGGCTTTTCAGAGGAAATCAGAACCGGTCTTCGAGGATTTTTTGAATGTACTGATTGATCTGCTTTTTCTGCTTCCTCGACCCTTCGTCATTCATCTCGTTATGTGTGACATGCTTCAATTGAACGATGTGTATCCCATACTTCAGACAATCTTCTGCTGAAGGAATCACCAGCGAATCTGCAACTTTATCGGTCGACCGTAAACTCGAAAACTGGGGCTTCAATGTAATCGGAACGGGCATTCTCAAATGATCCAGTGTAATGACTTTCCGGATCAGTTCCGGATGATCTTTTGCCGTCAAGACGCTCATATCTCCCCCGTTTGAATGACCGATCAGGTCAACCGAACTAATTTTCAGTCCCGGGTGTTTCCGCTTAAAATCATTCAATACGAACAGGATATTTCCTTCACCTCTGACCCAGAAAGGCATACGAACAACCTGCATGTTCCCTTCCTTCGGGATCAAAGGGTCTCCGAGCAATTCGTGCTGAATACTCAAAGTCCAGAATCCGGCGCGCGCGAGGTTTTTAGTGAGGTAAGAATAATTCAGGTAGTTCCGCGAATAATTCGACCCGTATCCATGACTGAAAATCACCACGCGAATGGAATCCGGAGTTTTTTTCGTTACCGGGGAATACAAAGCATAAGGGATCAAGCGATTCCGTACACTATCGAGCACCTCGAATGTATCGATCTGAATTTCCGTAGAAACGGGTTCATATTCTGATGACATGGATGCAAAAGCGGTTATTGTCAGGATAAATATCCCAACCAGAATCGTATAAAACCGCTTTGCTCTTCGTTTCATGAATTATTTGGAAAGAAGCGTGAAATTTATGCCATCAACCGTGACGGTTCGCTCCTTTTCATCTGGATAGATCACCTTATAAGTCAATTTCTTCCCGCCTGTATTCGGAATTTCGGTCACTTCCGACCAGATATTTCCCAGGCAGCTTTCTACTTGTTCGTCCCGGTAATCCAACAGATCACCTTTCGCATCGAATGTCAGGAGCAAATACCCGATTTCTTGTCCTGCACCACACATTCCGTTAGGATTCAGCCGTGAGCTCAATTCGTATTGCAGCAATACTTTGCACCCTGTTGCATCCATTTTACTCGCAAAAACGGAATATCCATAATAGAACGGACCGAATTGCTTCATATCGAAGTGCTTTTTGTTTTGAGCACCGAACTGAAGGACCAAAAATTCATTTCTTCCGGTGAGGTTAATGTCGCTGGTATTAAAAACGACCTTTAATTCCTTCTTGTCATTTTTCCAGGTTCCTTTGTAAGTATAATCTTCGTAGGCAAACTCAAACCTTTCCAGATACCCGGAACGATTGCTCAGATTCTCCATCACTTCCCACATACTGTTAACCGGAGCATTGAATTCCCGGATACTGTCGGCACGTTTCTGATCTGCGAATTGGTACAAAACAAAACGGTCCGAGCAAACACCGATCAGTGGAATCTTCTTTTTCACGTTGTCGTAATAATACCATCCGGAAACCGTGTGGCTAGTTCCATCCTCGAAATAATCGTCAAGTTTGAGGTACATCGTAATCTCGTATTTCTCATCAATACTCCCGTGAATAACCTGGTCTGTTACCCTGAATTCATCGATATAGACTTTTTTATCCTGAGCATTCAGGGATAAAGCAGCCAGTAAAAGCCATGTGCTTAAAATTCCTTTCATTTCTTGTCTGTGTTGTGAGTGGCTATCGCTTGTGTACGGATGATTCCTTTTTCGTCTTTGTAACGGATCGAAACAACCGGTTTTTCTATCTGAAGTCTTTTCTCCAACTTGATGACCTGCATGGTTGCTTCAAATTCGAAACGGGCAGGTAAATGGTCAAAATCTTCCTGGTTCACATATTGAAGAACGGTCGGCCTGTACCAATCAAATTCCTTTACCAGTAATCCTTTTGTTTCCAGCGTGAACTGAACTCCGTCGGCAACATTTTTTATATCTTTGATTGTTGTGGTCCAGTTACTGCCGACAGGTGGGCCATTTTCAGTGCAACTGGCTGACTGCTGGGTAAAAAGCCCCCTCAAGGTTTCACCATCCAGGACATATAAGCCCTGGTACCACGGCATGTATTCTTCTGCTGAAACACCATTTGCCTCGCCGCCATGAATCAGCAGATAGGTTTTTCCGTTTTCACCGATCATTACCTCGTCAACAGGTGAAGCAACCGTAAATGTCCCCTGCAAATTCACGAAAGGCTCAAAATTCAGCAACTCCCATTTTCCGTTCTGCTTCTCCAAATGTGCCAGGCTCAGCAAACCGCGGGTGAATCTTCCCGTACCGTCATTCATCAAAGAAGTGGAAAAGCTGGCTATTGCTCTCAGACTTCCCTTTTCCGACTGATAGTAGAGGATATTCGTACAGATCGTATAATTTGCATCGTAGGGAAGTGTTTCTTTTTCTATCATTTCTTCATCCTGGTAAGCAACGAAATCCTGCTTGACACAGGAAGAGCATTTCCAGAAAGCAGAAACCCGCCATTCGGACAATTCGGGATCGTCTTCATTCATCGGGGCGGGAAATAACTGAAACAAGAGCTTATTCCTATCCAAAGAATCGCTTCCGAAATCCAGCATTTTCAGTTTATCCAGATCGAATGAAATATCAACCGGCTGAAATACACTTTCTTCCTGGGAAAAACCGATCAAACTGCTAAAAACAGGAAACAGACACAAAAAAACTGGTAAACTTCTCATTAAAACAAGGTTCGAATCGAAATTAATATAAATCCTTCGTGATCCGGAAAATAGGAACAAAAAAATCCGGCATTGATAGTATGCCGGATTTCCCATTCTTTGGTGTTAGTTAATATTAGATCACTCCGTGAACGGTAGCATCGTCTTCACCTTCGAGGTTTATTTTCTTTCTTGTCAATTTCACTTGTAATCGATCTACTACGTAGTACATGATCGGTACTACAATAATAGTCAAGAACATTGAACTTGTCAAACCACCGATCAAAATCCACGCTAATCCGTTCTTCCATTCCGCTCCGGAACCCGTTGCAGTTGCAATCGGAATCATACCGATTACCATGGCGATAGTGGTCATCAAAATCGGTCGCATCCGTTCGCGAACCGCCTCCAGAAGCGCACTGTACGTAGATCTTCCCTCCGCCTTCAAGTGGTTGGTGAAATCCACGATCAGGATGGCGTTCTTGGCCACGAGTCCGAGGAGCATCAACATCCCGAGCATAGTAAAGATTCCCATATTCGACTGTGTTAAGTTCAGCGCCAGGATTGCCCCGATCAACGAAACGAGGATGGAGAACAATACGACGAACGGGTAAACGAAGTTGTCATAAAGTGCCACCATGATCAGGTAAACAAGGATCAAACCGATTCCCATTGCCGTACCCAATGCTCCCATGGATTCCTTCTGACGTTTTACTTCACCTCCCCAAAGCATGCGCACGTTTTTATCCAGCGGCGCTTTTTTCAGGTAAGCTGTAATGGAATCCGCTACCGTACCGGAAGCTGTCCCCAATACGTAAGATCTCAGAGTGGTATTCGAAATACGGTTTTTACGCTCCAGCTGACCGTACCCGTTTTCAACGGAAACATCCGCAAATTCGCTCAAACGAACCTGTTTTCCATCATTGGTAACGAAAGTCATCTCATTGATGTTATCCACGTTGCTTCTGTCGTATTTGTCCAGCATAATTCGGATATCGTACTCTTCTCCTTTTACATCAAAACGCGCATCGTCATTACCGGTCAACCCGTTTTGCAACTGCATTCCGACACTTGCGATCGGCAAGCCCAATTGTCCCATTTTCTCGCGGTCCAAATCGATGCGTACTTCCGGGGAAAACTCATCCGTGGAAATACTCGGATCTTTCGCTCCAGGAATGGTCAGAATGTGCTGTTTCAAGCGTTTCGCTTCTTTCATCAATAGATCAGAATCATCCGAAGAAAGGAAAATCTCGATCGGCGCTTCTTCCGAGTCAACCATTCCCATGTTCAAAGCTTTCACCTCTACTCCCGGGTATTTGTCCTGGATTTTCTTACGGATTTCGTTCATGTATTTCAGCGTCGGATATTTCTTCTGCATATCCTTCTTCATTTTCACTGTAATCTCAGAACGGTTTTCCTGACCGAAAGAAGCAGCACCCATCCCGGAAGAAGGCCCACCCACATTGGCAAAAACAATATCGATCACGTCTTTCTGAGCAAGAATCATCTGCTCGATTTCCAGCGTCGTAGCATTGTTTTCTTCGAAAGTGGTACTCTTATCGTATTTCAGTTTGATCATGAATTTCCCCTGGTCTCCCTGGGCAACGAATTCCTGTCCCACAATACCAAGTCCCATGGATGCCATACTTGCAAAGAAAATAACAAGTACACCAAGCCCCATGATGATCTTGTGTTTCAAAGACCACGCAACCAGTTTCACATAACCTTCCGTGAAGGATTTGATCATATTCTCAAACCAGATCAGGAATAATTGGAACGGATTCTTCGGATTCAATTTCACTTCTTTTGCCAAACGGGAAGCCAGCCAAGGTGTCAGGGTAAAACATACCAATAGCGACATCAATGTGGAAACAACCACTACTACCGAGAATTGGCGCAGGATATCAGAAATCGTTCCTTCAATGAAGACAACCGGCGAGAATACCACGACGTCCACCAGGGTAATGGCCAATGCCGTAAATCCAATCTCGTTACGCCCGTCCAAAGCTGCTTTTCTGCGGCCTTTCCCCATCTGTAAGTGGCGGTAAATGTTTTCCAGTACCACAATGGAGTCATCCACGAGAATACCGATTACCAAAGACATCGCAAGCAAAGTCATCAGGTTCAGGGTGTAACCCAGCAAGTACATCGCAATAAATGTAGAGATCAAAGATGCCGGAATGGCAATCAATACGATCAGGGCATTTCTGAAACTGTGCAGGAACAACATCATTACCGCCGCTACCAATAGTACGGCCAATTCCAAATCGTGCAATACGGCGTCTACCGATTCAATCGTAGGAAGCGAAGTATCCGTTGCAACGGTGAATTTAATTCCTTCTTCCTTGTATTTCTCTTCGATTTCCTTGAATTTCTTCTTCGTCAGGTTGGCCATATCCACGGCGTTCGCATCACTTTGCTTCTTGATTCGAAGACCTATCCCGTTCAATCCGTTAAAACGGCTCACGGTTACCACATCTTCCGATCCGTCGGTTACATCGGCCACATCACCTAAACGCACAGAAGAAGTTCCGTCCGTATAGATAATCAGGTTTTTCAGGTCGTCAACCGTTTGGAATTTTCCGGCCAAACGAACAGTCATCTGCTCCGATTCATTTTTCAGCTTCCCGGTAGGAAACTCCACGTTTGCAGCAGCAACAATCTGGTTCACTTGTCCTAAAGACAAGCCGTACATTTTCAGGCGGTCTTTGTCCACATCCACACGAAATGCTCTTTTCTCACCTCCGATTACCTGAACTTCAGCAACACCTTTGGTTTGTTTGATCTGGGGAAGAAGTTGTTTATCCATCAACTCCATGAATTCCCGGTCGTCCATATTCTTCGCAATTGCACTCACCTGGAGTACCGGCGCTGCATTCGGTTCGATCTTGGCAATGGTCGGAGATTTCGCTCCTTCCGGTAAATCATTCAGGATCGTATTGACCTTTCGCTGTGCATCTTCCAGGGCGGCATCAATATCTGCGGAAGCTTTGAACTCCAGCATGACGATGGACGCATTGTCCATGGAAAAAGTAGTTACCTCGGAAATGTTCTCCAAACCGCTCAAAGCATCTTCCAAAGGTTTGGCGACTTGTGTTTCAACAGTTGCAGGAGAAGCTCCCGGGTATAAAGTAGTCACTGTAAGAATTGGCGGAGAGAAATCCGGCAATAGCTCATAGCTTAATTGATTGTAACTTATCAGACCTCCACCGATCAGAATTGTAAAGATTACAATAATGAAGGACGGTCTCTTAATGGATAATTCCGTTAATGTCATGACCTCTTAGATTATTAATTGGTTTTGATCTTTGTTTTGTCCTGAAGGTTCACCTGTCCTTTTACAACGATGACGTCTCCTTTGTTGATTCCGCTCACTACTTCGATGTAATCTCCGTCTGAAGTTCCTGCGTTGAATGTGGTCAGATGCGCTACGTTGTTACGAACAACATATACCTGCGGATTCTTGGATGAACCTACCAAAGCAACACGCGGCACAGCAAGGCGGGTTACGCTTGCATTGTTTTTCAAACGAACCGAACCGTACATTCCCGCCATCAAATCTCTTTTCGGGTTTGGAACCGTGATCTGCACTTTGAAGTTGTGTGCTCTGTCCGCAACTACCGAAATATTCGTAATCTTTCCGGGAAATTCCTGGTCTCCGTAAATATCTGCTCTTACAGAAACTGCCTGTCCCAAACGGAATTTCAACACGTCTCTTTCCGGAACGTTTACCGTCAGTTTCAGGCTTGAAATATCTGTCAATTCAAACAAAGGCGTTCCCTGCCCCACGAATGATCCCAAATCGATCATTTTTCTGGTAATCACCCCGGAATAAGGAGCAACGATGGAAGTACTCTTGATTTGTTTCTGAATTTGCTTCTTCTGCAATTCACCGGAACGAACTCCCAAACGCGTTTTCTCTACCTGAACACCTGAAACGGCATTTTCTTTTTCCAGGTTGGAGTAACGTCTGTCGTCATTCTTCTGGCCTTCCAAACCTACGTCGGCATTCTGAAGCTGTAACTGTAGCATTTCATCATCTACTTTTGCCAATAACTGGCCCTGACGCACTTGGTCTCCTTCTTCAAAACGGATGCTTACCAATTTCCCGTTTGCATCAGATCCGATCGTATTTTGGCGGGAAGGCTCGAATGTTCCGAGAAAAGCCAATGAACTTTCAAATGAATGGGTAGTCGGATATCCGGTCTTAACCAAAACCGCTGCGTTTACATCGTTGATGAAAATTTTTGCCTGAACTTCTTTCTTGTTCGACATTAACTTAAATACAATTAGTCCTACCAAAACTACTGCTACGACGACTATAGTAATAACTCTTCTCATTGCTTGTTTTTTTATATTATCAGATCTGTTGATACAGAGCTTTCTCTTATTTAACGTTTCCTATGTTTTTCAAATACTCTAATTCCGCCTGGCGCAACTGAACATACGCCAAAACCACATTCGTTTGTGATTGCTGCAAATCCGTGCTCGCCTTTACAAGATCGTTGGAATCAACTGTTCCTTCATTATACTGAAGTTCCGTTTGCTTGTAAACACTTTGGGAAAGCTTCAATTGTTCCTGTGCAATCCCCAATGAATTCACCTGGATTTCGATCTGGCGTTTTGCATTTTCAGTTTGCATGTGCAATTGCTGGCTCAACAATTCTTCCTGGTTCTCCAGTTTCATGTGGGCCACCTTGGTAACTTTTTGCTTGTAGTATTTCTCCATTCCGTCAAACAAGGTCCAGTCGAGGCGGATTCCCAAAAACGCGGATGGAATTCCCTGGCGCACTTTATCTTCCGGCTTCATGTTATAAGTATAATTGTATCCCGCAATGAAAGAAAGCGAAGGTAAATACGCCATATTATTTCCTTTTTTCTCTTCTTCATTCATCCGTTTCTGTGCACTTACCAATTCCAGTTCCGGGTAATTGATCGTGCTTCCGTCCACCAAAATGGATTTCTCCACCAAATCATCCGATGCCAGGGTGATTTTCTGATCTTCCGGTAAACCGATCAGGATCTTCAACAGCATTTCCAACTGGTCTTTATTGGCCAAAAGTGTTTGCTTGGCATTCACCGAATTCAAGCGGTTGATACGCAATTTGTCCACTTCTGTTTTCACTACCATTTTCTGTTTCTCCATGGCTTCCATATTCCCGATCAGGCGCTCGATATTTACCAGGTTCGAATCCACGAAAGCAATTTGTTTGTTCACTGCCTGCAAATTGAAGAAGGTATTGGCAACCTGCGTTTTGCTGTCGCGCTCGGTAATCTTTTGCTGGATTTCCACTACTTCCTGCTGAATTTTCAGGGTAGCGATCCCGTAATTTACCTGCGGATTGAACAAAATCTGCTGCAACTGGATGGAGTTGCTGAATACGTAAGGAACACCAAATTTTACCGTTGCATATTGTCCCGGAGTACCTCCGAAGATCTCTGCCGGCAATAACTGGCCGGGAATAATCGCGTTGTACCGATAATCGGCATTTGCCACAATCTTCGGGTAACGCGCAGTTAAGTAGGAAGAAACCTGGCTTTTATTCATTGTTACGTCCAAACGGGAATTAACAATGGATAAATTGGCCGTATCCGCCATCTTCAAACATGTTTCAAGGTCCAGTACCTGAGCCGAAGCACCGCTTCCGACTCCTAAAACCATGAGTACACCTAAAAAACCATTTCTCATATTAAATCTTTGTTTAAATGAAGTGTTTATATATTTGTTTTCGGGTTAAACAGATACCCGATCAGCATTTCCGTAACGTATTGTTTCTGGAGCATCAAACGCTCCTGGTATTCTTCTTCCGACAAACTGTTCAGGTATTTCAACAAGGGTTTTGCCATGAAGGGATAATGACAGTTCGACATGATCATCAGCATGATATTGGTAAGATCGATTTTGCGGATCACTCCTTTTTCCTGGGCTTCCAGCAATTCTTCAAAAACGCCTGTACTGGAGATTTTATCCAGGATTCCCGCATGATCGAATTCACACTTATCACCTCTTGAAAGCTCGGATAAAATAAAACGCGGAATATCCGGATGAGAAGTCAGGAATTCATATTCCCGCTCGATAAAAATGCGCATTTTCGACTCCAGGCTAAGATCCTTCCGGAAGACTTCCACCGTTGAAAGCATAAAATCTTCCATGGCGGTTTCAAAAATGAGCTTAAACAATTGTTTCTTGGAACAGAAGTAGTAGTTTACAAGCGCCACGTTCATTCCCGCAGCTTTGGCTATTTCCCGGGAGGTACAGCCGTCAAATCCCTTAGCAATAAAGACACTCTTTGCAGCTTCGCGGATCTTTTCTTCTGTAGATAGTTCTTTGCTCATATTTTTAAAATCGCGACAAATTTAAACAACAATTTTAAACAAGCGTTTAAATTCTTTTCGATTTATTCATTGAGTAATCCAAAATCTCAGTAAAACTAAGCACTTTGAGTTAAATCAACTATTAATCGGAGCAAATTTCGGCACGGAACGTTTACC
The DNA here is from genome assembly GCF_039596395.1 of Fluviicola sp. Classification (NCBI taxonomy): domain Bacteria; kingdom Pseudomonadati; phylum Bacteroidota; class Flavobacteriia; order Flavobacteriales; family Crocinitomicaceae; genus Fluviicola; species Fluviicola sp. Next base: position 773,829 of record NZ_JBCNJT010000001.1, on the reverse strand, counting down.
ATACCATCAAAAATCGGCGAATGGTAACTACAACACCGTGAATGGTGGAAACAGTTAAATAAAAAGCAAAAAACGAGCATAGCTCGTTTTTGTTCAAAAGATAAATTTGTTTAATCGTTCAAAAGGAATTCACAGTTTTTTGACCTTTTTAAACTTTTGAACCATTAAACTTTGCTACTCTGCCGGCTCATCCAGGAACACGTCTGAACGTTGATTATTGAAATATAGGGAAATGGCAAAGCCGACAAACACGGATTGTGTCGGGCCCCTCAGATCCTTCTCGGAATATCCGCCCGAAGTCGTGGAACCGATGCGGCTGCCGGTAAATTTGTATCCGGTAAAATTGTATCCCACTATCCAGCGGTAAGCAACCGCTTCATCGGATGCCAGTACGATAGAGATCAGCGGTTCAACATAAGCTGCTACTACTTCCTGTTTTCCGTAAGCACGCGTGCCGGAAGTATTGAACCAATGCTGCGCAATTCCACCGCGCACACCGAATTCCAGGCCTAAACGCGGCCCGACCCAACTCGTCCATCCCAGTTCAATATCGCCTCCAAGTACGTGCATTCCGCCGGTCATGGAATATACTTTCTGGTGATTGGAAACAGAATCGTCACTGACTCCCGGTTCAAACGGGATACGGAACTGGTTCACTTTGTAATACATGTATTTCGGTCCGAAAGCCACATACCAGTGTTTAAACGGTTTGTACTGAATTTTCGGATGGGCGTATACCAATCCGTTCAGATAATTCTTGAACATTTTATTTCCCAATCCGGCAGGCAGCATCAACTCACCGGTTATACTCCATTTGTCATTTTCAATTTGTGCATTGGAATATGAAAACAAATTCAAAACGAATAACAGTATCAGAAGCTTTTTCATAAACACCTTCATTTATACTTCTAAAACTACGAAAGTATTTCCAGACAGGTTCATGAAATTGAACAAATAGGAACGGAAATTGAACATACCGTGTACTTTTGTGATATGATCAAAGGAATTGTCTACATCATTCTTTCCGGAATGGCTTTTTTCGTCATCAACTTTTTCGTGAAATTGCTCGGCAATCCGGATAACGATCTCATTCCTCACCTTCAAAAATATCCTGCACACGAATTGGTATTTTTCAGAAGCCTGGTTTCATTCCTGATCAGCGCGGCAATTATCAGATACCGCGGACTTCCCTTGCTTGGAAACAACCGCAGATGGCTTCTTTTAAGAGGAACTGCCGGAATGCTCGCACTGACGATTTTCTTTTTCACGCTGCACAAACTTCCTCTGGCAATCGCCTCTACCTTGCAATACCTTTCTCCTATTTTCACCGTTTTGATTGCTTCTCGCCTGTTCAGTGAAAAAGTCAGCAAAATGCAGTACTTCAGCAGCCTGATTGCTTTCCTCGGGGTTGTTTTCATCGGGCTCAACGGGCTTTCAGGCGGATTCAGCGGGCAAAATGCGGATCTTTTCTGGATGGGAATGGGAATCCTTTCTGCTGTTCTCTCCGGAATTGCCTACAATGCCATTTCAAAACTGAAAGAAACCGAAGAAACTATCAATATCGTGGTTTACTTTCCCATGCTGGCACTTCCGTTGACAGGAATCTGGTGTTTGTTTGATTTCACCTTTCCACAGGGAATCGAATGGCTGATTCTATTGACTATCGGGGTGTTTACCCAAATAGCACAAGTTTGTATGACCCGCGCATTCCTGTCGGCAAATACAGCAGTCGTTGCACCTTTCCAATACATCGGCGCGATCTACGCTTTGCTTTCCGGCTGGTTTATTTTTGATGAAAAGCTGGAATTAGCTTCATTAATCGGTGTTTGCCTGGTGATTTCCGGAGTCATTGCAGGCACTGTTTTCCGGGCCGGCAGAAAGAGTAAAAAAGAAGCAGAACTGGTAATCGATACCGAAACGGAAGTTCTTTCTTAAAATTCGTCAAACTTCCCGCAATCAATCACATTTATACGTATTTTCGAAGCATGTTGACTACCATCCAAAAGGACCAGCTGGCCCAATTCGGCAATCTTGAATTACTTGCAAAACAGGTCGTAGAAGGTTTCATTACCGGAATGCACAAAAGTCCGTTCCATGGTTTTTCCGTGGAATTCGCAGAGCACCGTTTGTACAATCCCGGAGAATCTACGCGCCACATCGACTGGAAATTGTATGGCCGGTCGGAAAAAATGTTCACCAAAAAATACGAGGAAGAAACCAACCTGCGCTGCCAAATGGTGGTCGACACTTCTTCTTCCATGTACTACAGCGGGAAAAATACGCTTTCGAAACTGGAATTTTCGGTACTTGCCGCAGCATCTTTATCCGAATTACTGAAAAGACAACGCGATGCCGTGGGACTTTCCCTGTTCCACAACAAACTGTTCCTGCATACTCCGGCAAAATCATCGGGTGCTCATCACCGTTTCCTGCTGCACGAAATGGAAAAACAGCTGCACGAATACCAGCCTGTTGACCCGAAATTAACGGAAACCATTTCCAGCCTGCACGATGTTGCGGAATTGTGTCACAAAAGAAGCCTGATTGTTATTTTCACGGATTTGCTGGACGATCCTTCACGCCTGGATGAATTCATGCAAAGCATTCAGCACATGAAGCATAATAAACACGAAGTGGTCCTTTTCCACGTGATGGACAAATCTACGGAAATCGATTTTGAACTGGGCCACAACCCGATCAACCTCATCGACATGGAAACGGGTGAAAAAATGAAACTGCAACCGGCTGAGATCAAGGAAAAATACACCACGGAAATCAATCGCTACTTCAACGAGGTGAGTTTAAAATGCACGCAATACCACGTAGATTTTTATGCAATCGACATCAAAGACCCGATCCAGGATGTATTGGTGAAGTATTTATTGAAACGACAAAAACTATATTAAGTCAAATGTAAAAAGGGAAATGTAAACAAGAAAAAGGAGACCTTTTTAACTTTTGACTTTTGACATTTCAACATTTTACATCAAATCAGGGTTGATGCGCCTTATCCAATAAATCCAGAATGGATTTCACCGGGCTGAACGTTTTGCTAGGCACTTCTACGAAAACCGTATTCCATTTCGCCATCGAACCGTTCCAAAGCCCCGGAAGCTCCACAAAATGAATGGATTGCCCATTATGTGATTTACTCACTTTGAAATACGCATTCTCGTCTTTAAATGCATCCAGGTCGATTTTCGAACCATCGTTGTTTTTTCCCTGGCAAACCATGATTACCGGGTTAAAATGCGAAGACTGGATCATCACCCGCACCTGGTCGCTTTTAGGATTGATTTGCGCTTTTTCCACAATTTGCTTCGTGATTTCGCCGTTATTCTCAACCCAGAACGGACCTCCTCCCGGCTGGCCTTCATTGCGCACCATTCCGCAAATGCGAAGCGGTCTTTTCAGCAACTCCAGTTTCTCCCGGTGCGACAAACCATTCACCGATTCATGGAATAATTGATATTCGCTGTTGAAATCATTCCATGCCTCTTCCGAAAAATCAGCGATCAGTTTCTGCACTTCTTCCTGCACTTCCAGGAATAAACCGCCCAGCATGCGCTGTGTTTCGATTGCCGTTTCCGAGTGGTTGTAATGCTGAATATTATCGATGTTCTTGATGAAAATCAGATCTGCATCCAATTGGCCGAAATTTTCCAGTAAAGCACCATGTCCGGCCGGCCTGGTCAGCAAATCGCCTTCCGGATTCAGGATCGGCTGGTAATTATCGTCAAAAGCAACCGCGTTGGTTTCAATATTCTGTACCGAGAAATCCACATCGAATTTCCGGGATGTCATTCCTTCGAGAAACTCCAGCTGCCGTTGAATGTACTCCTGGAATTTGGGCTGGATCGTAAAATGGAACGAACACGCATTTTGGTTCAGCAATTGCCCCTGAACCACATGTTCCTGGATCGGGCACAATAAGAAAGGCCCGTTTTTATGGAACGGGATCAACCCTTTCGGAAGATGCGCCAACCCGTAGCCTTTATTGTTCAGGATAAATGACACGAAAGCATCCAGGTCCATGCTCCTGTTTCGCAAAGCTTTTTGAATAGAGCCGGGGAACTGGTAGAAAAACGCAAAATCTTCAATATGTGTCAGGAAACGCTCTACATATCCGCTATTGCTTTCATTCGGGTTATCCAGAAATTCAAACAGGAAATGGAACATACGTGATCCCGAACCGGATGCCGGAATAAAGACCGAAATCTTTTTGGTCGATTGATAAAATGTTTGCGCCAGATCCGCAATTTTCTCGTCGCTCAAAGCAATGATCCCTTCCTGTATTTTACAGGCAGAAACCAGGTTTAATGCCGGTTGCGGAGCCCGCAGGCGTTCCGATTGTATTTCTATTGTAGTTTTTAGCATAAGCATGCTTCCTGTAGCGTTTTTTCGTTTCTTTGTGTCATGCAAAATTCCAAATCAATTTTCGGATTTTTACTCAAATCTAAAGGCAGACATGGCATTCATTCTCCCTTTGTATTCGACTTTGTCGACAACTGTCTAACGACAAAAGTGGATAAAAATTTTCTCTCTGCACGAAAAAAATGGCTACAAAAAGTCAAAAAGGATACGGAACAATTTAAAATAATCGATTTAGGTGCAGGATCCAAACAAATGGGAAAGACTTCCCGCATGGCCGGGACAAGCCGTTCCGTTTCAGAACTTGCAAAAAACGCCAGCAGCAAAGGCATTTACGGCGACATTCTATGGAAACTGGCAAACCACTACAAACCCGCATTGATGCTGGAACTGGGAACATCCATCGGAACAGGCTCCATTCATTTAAAGTCCGGTAATCCTTCCGGGCATCTGATTACCGTTGAAGGCTGCGATGCCATTCTATCGCGTGCATCCAGGCAGTTTGACAGCTGGAACCTTTCCGGTATTACAACCATTTGCAGTTCTTTCGACGATTTCCTGGAACTTCCCGCAATCGGGAAATACGACCTGGTCTTCCTGGACGGAAATCACTCCGGGAAAGCCACCATGGAATACATCGACAAACTATTCGATCAGACACACAGCAACACCGCATTCATCCTGGATGATATCCGCTGGAGCGAAGACATGTGGGATTGCTGGAAATACCTCTCCTCCGATCCGCGTTTCCATGTTTCCGTTGATCTGGGACGCATGGGAATTCTCTGGCGCAGGGAAGAACAAACCAAAGAACAGTTCACCATCCGCCCGAAGATCTTTAAGACGAAATTATTTTAAGCAGGCACGCAATTAATCGCGTGCCTGTTTTTTTATAAAAACCTTTTCCATTCATCCAAACAATTAATACATTTAAAGACACTACCAAATGAAACAGTTATGGAAAATCATTCAAACGGAGACGCTTCAAAATGTCCTTTTACAGGCGCAACAAACGGTAATTCTTCAACCGAAAAAATAATCAGAAATAACAACTGGTGGCCAAACCAATTACGACTGAATGTGCTGAGGCAGCATGATTCAAAGTCCAATCCCCTGGGTAGCTCTTTTAACTATGTAAAAGCATTCAATAGCCTGGATTTACAGGCAGTCAAAGCAGACCTGCACCATTTAATGACCGATTCCCAGGAATGGTGGCCCGCAGATTTCGGACATTACGGGCCGTTTTTCATTCGCATGGCGTGGCACAGTGCCGGAACTTACCGCATTGGCGACGGCCGTGGCGGTGCCGGATCCGGGCAACAGCGTTTTGCACCTTTGAACAGCTGGCCGGATAATGCGAATCTCGATAAAGCACGGCGTCTTTTATGGCCGATCAAACAAAAATACGGGCAGAAAATATCCTGGGCGGATTTATTGATCCTAACCGGGAACGTCGCATTGGAATCCATGGGCTTCAAAACTTTCGGGTTTGCCGGCGGGCGGGCAGATGTTTGGGAACCGGATCAGGATGTTTACTGGGGTTCTGAAAAGACCTGGCTCAGCGATGACGGGCGTTATTCCGGTGACCGGAACCTGGAAAATCCGCTAGCGGCCGTTCAAATGGGATTGATTTACGTAAATCCGGAAGGTCCCGGAGGAAATCCCGACCCGATTGCAGCAGCAAAAGATATCCGCGAAACGTTCGCACGCATGGCCATGAACGACGAAGAAACTGTTGCATTGATTGCAGGCGGGCATACTTTCGGAAAAGCCCACGGAGCAGGAAGCCCGGATTTGGTGGGAGCTGAACCTGAAGGAGCCGGAATCGAAGCGCAAGGTTTAGGCTGGGCCAATACGTTCAATACCGGAATAGGTGCCGATACCACAACCGGCGGACCGGAAGTAACCTGGACACAAACTCCTACCAAATGGAGCAACCATTTCTTTGATAACCTCTTCGGCAACGAATGGGAATTGACCAAAAGTCCGGCCGGTGCAAATCAGTGGGTTGCTAAGAACGCTGAGAAAACCATCCCGGACGCACACGATTCGTCCAAAAAACACCTTCCGACCATGCTCACCACCGATCTTTCCTTACGGTTTGATCCTGTTTATGAAAAAATATCACGCCGTTTTTACGAGAATCCGGATGAATTTGCAGACGCGTTTGCACGTGCATGGTTCAAGCTCACACACCGGGATATGGGACCGGTTGCGCGTTATTTAGGGCCGGAAGTCCCGAAAGAAGAATTGATTTGGCAGGATCCCATTCCGAAAGTGGATCACAAACTGGTTGATGAAAAAGACGTGGAGCACCTGAAAGAGCAACTAGTGAATTCGGGAATTCCTTTATCCCATTACATTTCAACTGCCTGGGCCTCTGCTTCTACTTTCCGAGGATCAGATAAACGCGGTGGTGCAAACGGCGCACGTATTCGGTTGGCCCCGCAGAAATTCTGGAAAGTGAACAATCCCGCTCAGCTTGGGACGGTACTGGAAAAACTGGAAGCCATTCAAAAAACATTCAACGACGCACAAACAGACGGCAAAAAGATCTCACTGGCCGATTTAATCGTGCTGGCAGGTTGTGCCGGAATTGAACAGGCAGCAAAAAACGCCGGACATTCCATTAACGTTCCCTTCACTCCCGGGCGTATGGATGCTTCACAGGAGCAAACCGATGTGGATTCCTTTACCGCAATGGAACCCTTTGCAGATGGATTCCGCAATTACCTGAAAGCCAAATCGCTCATTTCAACGGAAGAATTGCTGGTCGATAAAGCTCAGCTACTGAATTTAAGCGCTCCTGAAATGACAGTGCTTCTTGCAGGAATGCGCGTTCTCGATACGAATTTCGACAATTCCAGACACGGTGTCCTTACTCAAAAACCCGGATCACTGACTAATGATTTCTTCCTGAATCTACTGGATATGAATACCGTTTGGAAAGCAACAGACGATCACCAGGAATTGTTTGAAGGCCGCGATCGCAAAACAGGAGCCGTAAAATGGACGGCCACACGTGCCGATCTGATTTTCGGTTCTCATTCCGAATTAAGAGCCATCGCCGAAGTGTATGGAAGTTCGGATGCTTCTGAGAAATTTGTAACCGATTTCGTGGCAGCATGGACCAAGGTCATGAATGCCGACCGGTTTGATTTATAAAAACAAACAGGCCGGCGATAATCGCCGGCCTGTTGTCTGTTATGATTTCTCTACCGATCCCATCGTGATTACATAGCGGAGGATTTTCTCCTGCCCTGCCTCATCAATGTGATGGCCTTCTTTGTTATTCACTTTTTTGACCATTCGCGGCACAATTTCTCTCCACTCCGATTCCGGCTCGGAAGATGGTTTTTTCAGCTTGTGGCACAAATTACAGTTCGATTCGAACAATTGTTTTCCCTGGTACAGTTCATCCAGGGTCATTCCCGGGAATTTAGACTGCATGCGGTCAACATCTCCCTGGGTGGGCATCGCTTCTACTTTCGGAGCCGACGACTCAGAGGAATTCTTTGCGGTACTGCACGCAACTAAAATGGCGATACCGGCAACTGCTAATAGGCTTTTCTTCTTCATACTCTTACAACTTTTGATTAATGGGGTTATATGATAAAGCATGGCACCAGGAAACCGATGATCGGATCACCGGGAACATGGTCAGTGCCGTGATTATTTTCATAGTTTTTGTTTTCGTTCAACCAAATATAAACAAAAATCTTCCATGGTAAATAGATTACGGAGGAACAAATAAGTGAAATATCGTTAACTTTAGAGTATGAAAGTTTATACCAAAAAAGGCGATAAAGGAACCACGGGACTCATTGGCGGAACCCGGCTCCCCAAACATCATATCCGGATTGAAAGCTACGGTACCGTGGATGAACTGAATAGTTACATCGGTTTATTGCGCGACCTGATCGGTGAAGAATCCAAATCAGCGGTTTTGATCGAGATCCAGGACCGTTTGTTTACGATCGGTTCGCACCTGGCTGCCGACCCGGTCAAATCCAAAATGACACTTCCGGAATTATTCGAAAGTGACGTCACCTATCTGGAAAACCAGATCGACGAAATGGACAATGCATTACCTCCGATGAAATTCTTCGTGCTGCCTGGCGGCAATGTCGTGGTTTCTCAGTGTCACATAGCACGTTGCATCTGCAGAAGAGCAGAAAGGCTGGTTGCTCATTTGAGCGAATCGGAACCTGTAGAACCGCTAATCAGTGCCTATATGAACCGGCTAAGTGATTATTTATTCGTCCTTTCCCGGAAACTGGCTCACGAACTAAATGCGGTGGAAACCCCGTGGAAACCAAGAACAAACTGATTTTCAAACTATTAGAAACAAACTAAAAAGTTTTTTTTTAATCAGGCAGAAAACACTTGGATTTTTTTAGAATAAGGTTATTTTTGCGCAAATAAACAACAATATACTAAGACATGTATTGGACATTAGAACTAGCATCCTACTTAGAAGACGCTCCTTGGCCTGCAACAAAAGACGAGCTGATTGATTATGCGATCAGAGCAGGTGCACCCTTAGAAGTAGTAGAAAATCTCCAGGATTTAGAAGATGAGGGTGATGTATATGAAAGCATTGAAGAAATCTGGCCGGATTATCCGTCTAAGGATGACTTCCTATTTAATGAAGATGAATATTAATTCATAAAACACTTTTGAAAGGTTCTCAGAAATGAGAACCTTTTTTTGTACATCAGCATTCGGGCGAAAAGTGTGATTTTCTGTATGGTAGGTAACGACGGATCACGTACCTGTAACCATTAACCAATATTTAACACCGGAAAATTTGGCTATGTTTCAACTCTCTGTTAGTTTTACACCATGAAAAGTTTGCTTATTGGATTTTTTCAGCTCTTGTGTGTTCTCCAGATCCTTGGTTCGAACCAGCTGAACGCCCATCCGGCAGAGCGGGCAAACACTCCTTTCAATTTTCATCATCATTATCCGGAACATTCTAAATTTGTAGTTAAACACCACAAATCAAGTTCCTCTATCGATTCAAACTCTTCCATTCCTGCTGAAGATACCGAATTGATCTTTGAAAACCTGGAAGAAGAAACGGAAGACTTCTCTTCCGGTAAACACCTTTATAATAATCTGTTCTTTGCGGGTATCCCGGTAGATCAATCGCTCGATTACCTCTACGGCAATACCAAAAACAGTTCTGTGTTCTGTGAACAGTTGTCTTTTATTACAGCCAATAAAAGACATGTCGTTTTTCAGGTATTCAGAATATAGAATCCAGCAGACAATGCTCATTGTCTCAACTAATTATTTTTTCCTTACTGATTGATTTGATGTTTGTTAAAACAATCCTATATTAGTTCGGAAAACTATCGCTGGATCTAAAAATCCAAACACAATTTAACAACAAAAACAACTCGTTTTAAAAACACGATTATTATGAAGAGAGTTCTCATTTTCATGAGCTTGATCGTTGCAGTGTGCGCTACAAGCTGCGGTCCGAAAGAAGAAGAAAAGGAAGAAACCGGTAAATTATTGGTGACAAGTCCTTTATTAAAAGATACTACCATTGTACAGGATTATGTTTGTCAGATCCGTGCAATCCAACATATTGAGATCAGAGCCCTTGAAAAAGGTTATTTGCAAAAGATCTATGTAGACGAAGGTCAAATGGTGAAAAAAGGCCAGTTGATGTTCCAGATCATGCCAATGATGTACGAAGCGGAGATGCAAAAAGCACAAGCTGAAGCAAACTTTGCGAAAACAGAATACCAGAACGCGAAAATGCTTGCAGACAGCAACGTGATTTCCAAAAACCAATTGGCATTGGTGAAAGCAAAATACGACAAGGCAAAAGCTGAATTGTCTTTATCACAGGTTCGTTTGGGCTTCACAGAGATCAAAGCTCCGTTTGACGGGATTATGGACCGTTTCCAGGTTCGTTTGGGAAGTTTGGTGGATGAAGGCGACTTGCTGACAACCCTTTCCGATAACAGCAAATTGTGGGTTTATTTCAACGTTCCTGAAGCTCAGTACCTGAATTTCAAAACGGTTAACCAGGGCGATAACATGAAAAATGTCCAGTTGCTGATGGCCAATAACGAGATCTATGAATACCCGGGAGTAGTAGAAACCATTGAAGCGGATTTCAACAATGAAACCGGTAACATCGCTTTCCGTGCTACCTTCCCGAATCCGAAAAAATTGCTCAGACACGGGGAAACAGGAAGTATCCAAATGGTGGTTCCTTTGAAGCGTGCAATGATCATTCCTCAAAAAGCAACATACGAAGTTCTTGAAAAGAAATACGTTTATGTAGTTGATAAGGACAATGTGGTACATTCCAGAGAAATCGTAATCCGTTCCGAAATCCCGGATTTGTATATTCTTAAAAGCGGGTTGAAAACGGACGAGCGCATTCTTTTGGAAGGAATTCGTAAAGTAAGAGATGGAGATAAGATCACTTACCAGTATCAGGACCCGAAATCGGTAATCAATCACCTGAAAGTTTATACGGAGTAACACCCACTTTAATCCGATCAGATTATGTTTAATAAATTCATACACAGACCTGTTTTAGCAATCGTGCTATCATTGGTCATCATCTTCATGGGTGTACTTGCGATCAGTGGGTTATCAACTTCACAGTTCCCCGAGATTGCACCGCCTACAGTTATCGTAAGAGCTTCCTACCCGGGAGCGAGTGCGAAAGTACTGACAGAATCCGTACTGATTCCACTGGAACAAGCCGTAAACGGGGTTCCGGGAATGAAATACATGACTTCCGATGCAACCAGTGCCGGGGAAGCAAATATCCAGATCGTATTCAACCTTGGAACAGATCCCGATCAGGCATTGGTACAGGTGAATACGCGTATTGCACAGGTATTGAACCGTCTTCCTGTCCTCGTACAGCGTGAAGGGGTTATCGTGAACCGGATCATGCCGAGTATGTTGATGTACGTCAACCTGTACAGTAAGGACCCGAAAGCCGACATGAAATTCATTTTCAACGTTGCCGGGGTAAACATGATTCCTGAATTGCAGCGTATTAACGGGATTGGTCAGGCAAGTATCTTGGGTAGCCGCCAGTATGCAATGCGTATCTGGCTGAAGCCGGACCGTATGCGGGCTTACAACATTTCCACCGACGAAATCATGGAAGCCCTGAACTCCCAGAGTGTCATCGGGTCTCCGGGACGTATCGGGCGAAGTGACGGTAAACGTGCGGAAGCACTGGAATATGTATTGACCTACAAAGGCCGTTTCAACGAAGCAGACGAATACAAGAATGTGATTATCCGCTCCAATCCGGACGGGGAAATCCTGCGACTGAAAGACGTAGCGGAGGTAGAACTAGGTAGTGAGTACTACGATATTTACTCCAACAAGGATGAATATCCTTCTGCAGCGATCGTATTGAAACAAACTTACGGAAGTAACGCAACAGAGGTCATCGAACGCGTGAAAGAGAAACTGGAAGAATTGAAAAAGACTTCCTTCCCTCCGGGAATGGAGTACGAGATCAGTTATGACGTTTCGAACTTCCTGGATGCATCCATTGAAAAAGTACTTCACACCCTTGGGGAAGCATTTATCCTCGTGGCATTGGTAGTATTCTTATTCTTAGGAGACTTCCGTTCTACCCTTATTCCAACCATTGCCGTTCCGGTTTCATTGATCGGTGCGTTCATTTTCATGCAAATGTTCGGGTTAACGATCAACCTGATCACCCTGTTCGCATTGGTACTGGCGATCGGTATTGTGGTCGATGATGCCATCGTCGTCGTCGAGGCCGTTCACGCCAAGATGGAAGAAGAACACCTTTCGCCTTACCAGGCAGTGAAGAAAGTATTGAAAGAGATCAGTGGTGCCGTAATCGCCATTACCTTATTGATGACGGCCGTGTTCGTTCCGGTAGCGTTCATGTCGGGTCCGGTAGGTATTTTCTACCGCCAGTTTGCGATTACCATGGCAACTTCCATCGTTCTTTCCGGGTTGGTTGCATTGACACTGACACCGGTACTTTGTGCGATGCTGTTGAAAAACAACCACGGGAAACCACGCAAGAAGACACCGATCAACCGTTTCCTGGACTGGTTTAACAGAGGATTCGAGAAAATGACCGGAAGATACGTCGGGTTATTGAATAAGATCGTAAACCGGCGACTGGTGACCGCCATTATCCTGATTGCATTCGGGTTGGGTATTTTCGGGCTCAGTGAGAAACTGCCTTCCGGGTTCATCCCGAGTGAAGACCAGGGAATGATCTATGCGATTATCCAGACACCTCCGGGATCAACTTTGGAAAGAACCAATGATATTGCACGAAAACTGCAGGCAATTGCCGAAAAAGTAGATGGTATCAAATCCGTTTCTGCCCTTGCGGGATACGAGGTATTGACGGAAGGTCGTGGTTCCAATGCCGGAACCTGTCTGATCAACCTGGATCCATGGTCGGAAAGAAAGCATAACGTGCAGGAAATCATCTATGAACTGGAAGAAAAAGCGAAAGTAATTCCGGGTGCAACCATCGAGTTCTTTGATCCGCCGGCGGTTCCGGGGTATGGTGCAGCGGGAGGTTTCTCTCTTCAGTTGCTGGATAAGACCAACACGGGTGATTACCTGGAATTGGAACGTGTGAATACGGAATTCATGAATGCATTGCGCAAACGCAAGGAAATCACAGGTCTGTTCACGTTCTATAGTGCGAATTATCCGCAATACGAACTTCAGATCAACAACGATTTGGCGATGCAGAAAGGAGTTTCCATCGGAAACGCGATGAACACGCTTTCCATTTTGATCGGTAGTACTTACGAACTTGGTTTCATCAAGTACCAGCGTTTCTTCAAGGTATTCGTTCAGGCTTCTCCGGAATACAGAAGATTGCCGGAAGATATCATGAAACTATATGTGAAAAATGACCGCGGCGAAATGGTTCCTTTCTCTTCCTTTATGAAAATCGTGAAATCACAGGGAGCCAACGAGATCAACCGTTACAACATGTACACAACCGCATCCATTCGTGGTTCTGCTGCAAAAGGATTCAGTTCCGGTGAAGCGATCAAAGCAGCACAGGAAGTTGCCAAATCAACATTGCCGAGAGGTTACGACATCGACTGGGGAGGACTTTCAAAAGACGAAACCATGCGTGGAAACGAAGCTTTGTACATTTTCATCGTCGTATTGATCTTCGTATACTTCGTATTGGCGGCACAGTATGAAAGCTTCATCATTCCATTGGCTGTAATTCTTTCACTTCCTGCCGGGATCTTCGGGTCGTTCTTACTGATCAAATTAATGGGATTGGAGAACAACATCTATGCACAGGTAGGATTAGTCATGCTCGTCGGGCTCTTAGGTAAGAACGCCGTGTTGATCGTGGAATTCGCCATGCAGAAGCACCACGAAGGAGCAACCGTTCTGGAAGCGGCCATTGAAGGTGCAAAAGTGCGTTTCCGTCCGATTTTGATGACTTCCTTTGCGTTCATCGCCGGGTTGATCCCATTGGTTATTGCAACCGGTCCGGGAGCTATCGGTAACAGAACGATCGGGGCTTGTGCACTGGGAGGAATGCTCTTCGGAACGATCTTCGGAGTAATCATTATCCCGGGTCTGTACTACATCTTCGGTACGCTGGCTGATGGCCGCAAACTGATCAAGAACGAAGATGACAGCTCTTTGACAGAGGACTTCGTTCATGCAATAGACAATTTTCCAACAACCGATGAAACTGAAGACAATGCGCACTAAAAATAAAATAGGAAGCTGGTTCATCATTGCAGCACTGGCAGTCAGTGTCACCGCATGTAAAGACCTGAAAATAGCTTTAAAGACGGAAAATAAATCGACTCCTGCAACGTATCCGGGTTCTGATTCCAAAGACAGCACCAATACGGCCGACATCAAATGGAAAGATTTCTTCAAGGACCAGTACCTGATTGCATTGATTGATACTGCCCTGAAAAATAACCAGGAGTTGAACATCACCATGCAGGAGATCAATGTGGCAAAAGCAGAAGTAAGAGCCAAAAAGGGAGAATACCTGCCTTCAGCCGGTGTTCGCGTTGGGGCCGGTGTGGAAAAAGTCGGTGAATACACCCGTGACGGAGCAGTGGAGAAAAACCTGCCGATCCACGACGGGAAAGCTTTCCCCGAACCGCTTGGAGATTTAATGGTAGGCGTAAATGCTTCCTGGGAAATCGATATCTGGCGCAAATTGCGAAACGGAAGAGATGCAGCTGCATCCCGTTACCTGGCAAGTGTGGAGGGTAAAAACTTCATGGTTACCAACCTGGTGGCTGAAATCTCGGAGTCGTACTACGAATTGATGGCATACGATAACAAACTGATGATCCTGCAGCAAAACCTGGAGATCCAGAAAAATGCGCTGGAAATCGTGAAGTTGCAAAAAGTTGCCGGTGAAGTAACCGAATTGGCCGTGAAGAAGTTTGAGGCGGAGGTTTACAAGAACCAAAGCCACTTATTTTACATCCAGCAGCAGATCGTCGAGGCAGAAAACCGCATCAACTTCCTGGTAGGACGCTTCCCGCAACCGGTTCAGCGCAACTCAACAGCTTTCCAGCAAATGGTTCCGGATACGATTTACAACGGGATTCCTTCCCAATTGCTTCAAAACCGACCGGATATCCGGCAGGCTGAATTGAACCTGACAGCATCGAACCTGGATGTGAAAGTTGCAAGGGCTCAATTCTACCCTTCCCTGCGCATTACTGCCGGAGTTGGTTACCAGGCTTTCAATGTCAAGTACCTGATAACATCGCCGCAGTCCTTGTTGTATAACATTGCCGGTGATCTGGTAGCTCCGTTGATCAACAGAAATGCGCTGAAGGCGAAGTATGCTTCTGCAAACGCCAAACAATTCCAGGCGGTTTACAAATACGAACAAACGATCCTGAATGCATACATCGAAGTAGCCAACCGGGTCACAAAAGTTCAGAATTTGAAAAACAGTTATGACCTGAAATTAAAGCAAGTGGATGCGATGAATCAGTCGATTACCATTTCCACAAACTTGTTTAAATCCGCGAAAGCAGATTACATGGAAGTTTTAATGACACAGCGCGACGCTATCGAAGCCAAGTTTGACCTGGTAGAGATCAAACAGGAACAACTTTATAACATGGTAAGTGTTTACCAGGCCCTTGGTGGCGGATGGAAATAATCACCGTAAGTCAAATTTAAATGGATAAGTAAAAAGGCATCGGTCAGTGGATCGGTGCTTTTTTATTTAATGGATGATTTGAAGCAAATTTTACAATGTTAAATTTCAATTGAAAAATTTTCCGAATTCAAAAATTTCTACTTTAGTAAAAATTAAACCGTTAATTCACAACACAGAAAAAATCACTATTCCATCCTGGGTATTTCGCCTAGCAACAGAAAACTAATTCACAACAATTATTAACTACCGTTCAAAATCCCTATCTACATTTTTGGACCCAACTATTTACTTATGAAACAGACTAAACTTTTCGCTATTACTGCGCTGTTTGCACTTTTTGCGTCCCACAATAGCTTCTCACAAACAGGTGCCACTTGTAGTGATGCTATTACGCTTATTCCAACCGATTCTACTGACTACTCCAACCATACAACTGCCGATACTGTTTTTTGGTTTGAGTTTACCGCTACAAGTCCCTATGTCAATATTTCCTTGGAAACCGCGAAATATGGACTTAACGTACCACATATTCATTCTATACAACTGTTTTCAGGGAGTTGTACCGGTCTTAATATGATTGCAGAGGATGAATTGCCTCATTACTCAGAAGCCAAGTTATTAAACATTGATCTCAACGCTTCCAACCTTTCAATTGGACAAACATATTTCATCCGGGTTGACAGAAAGGTTCCAAATCAGACCTGTTCAAGAGCCGGTTGTACAGCTAATAACTCTACCGACCCATCTACATTTTCAATTTCCATCAAAAGAATATTCTTGGTGATCCCACCGGATATGTTGATTGAGCCTCCTACATCGGGCTGGGGTATGGAAGTTAATCGCGGTCAACTTTTAGATACAAACGGTGATGTCGCAGAAGAAGTGAAAATATATAATGATCATTCCAATCCGGGTGTTTTTATTTGTGAAGACCGCATATCTTACGTGTTTGTAGGTGAACAATCATCCCAAAAAGCATATCAGAAAGTGGATATGACCTTTCTAAATGCAAATGCGGATTATGGAATTTTTAAAACAGAAGAAGTAGCAGGATTTACTAATTATTACCTTCCCCACATTCCGGATGGAATAACAAAGAATAAAGCATACAGCAGAGTTGTGCTTAATGGCATATACGACAAAATTGATTATCACCAATACAGCAATAAAAATGGATTGAAAAACTATTTTATTATTTATCCTGGTGCAAAAACCGAAAATATCCGTTTACAATTCGATGGGTTAGACTCTTTGATAATAGACAGTCTAAATCACCTTTATGTCCAATCTACATTGGGTACTATGGAATTTGAAAAACCCCATGTTTATACGATTGACTCTACGGGCTTTCCTCAGGCAATTCTTTGCAATGCTGAATATGAATTAGTGGATGATTCTACAATTGGTTTTCAAATTGTAGGTTACTCAGGTACTGAACCTCTTATCATTGTGATGGACCAAGGGCATTCAGCAGCAGCACCGAAGTCAATAGACAATCTTCTTTGGAGTACTTATTATGGCAACACAGAAGACGATTACATCGAGGATATTGATCACGACGGCTCAGGAAATGTCTATTTCACAGGTTACACAACAGGGTTAACTTTTCCACACACAACACAAACAGTTTATTCACCATCAACGACTTACTATACAAGAATTATAGTTGGGAGTCACAAGCCTCTTGGAGAAAGAAATTGGAGTACTATTTACGGGGCGCAAACAGAACTTGCAAGTGGAATTGCAACAGATCAATTAGGAAATGTCTATGTAACCGGATTAACCGGAGTATATTCAGAACCCAATAAATTTCTCGCTTTCACAAAGGTTGGAGCTTACAATCTTGCTCCTTCAACTTCTACCGTAAATGCAACCTATGCGACTTTATATAGATTCAATCAGAGTAACGGCGCACGTACCTGGGCTACTCTATTCGGTGAACATACAACCAATGCTGATTTCAGAGGTAAATGTATTGCTACGGACAATTCCGGGAATGTCTACATTGCCGGGGAAGGAAAAAGAGTTTCCAGTTCTCCGATAGTAGCAACCGGTTCACAATACTCGCAAAGTACAACAGGAACAAAAGTAGGGTTCATTGCTAAATTCAACGCGGCTAATGCGTTAACCTGGTCAACTATGTTTGGAAACAATGACTTAGTAGTTAATGAAATGAATACTATTTTTAATCCTCAAACTAGTCAGAATGAACTTTTCATTGTAGGTACAACCGGAGGAACCAATACAAATTCATTCCCTATGACTGCTGAATTACTAAACGACTACCAAGCGAGCTATCAGGGAGGTGCTTCGGATGCATTCTTTGCAAAATTCAATTCTTCAGACGTACTTCGCTGGTCAAGTTTCTTTGGAGGAGCCGGAGAAGATCTAGGTTTGGGAATTGATTACAATCCATCTACCACGAGCCTTTTCATTACAGGCCAAACCAAAAGTAATTCAACTACTTTCCCTTTGCAATCGCTTTCAAATCCGCAAATCCATTTTAATAACACATTAAGTGGTGCATCGGATGGATTTATCTCTGTGTTGAAATTTATTACTGAAACCACAGGTGGGCACATTCTGTATTACTCCTCTTATTTTGGTGGTTCAAGCGATGATCAATGCGGAAATGTAGAAATTTCTGACGCTGGTAATGTTTACGTGATCGGGATGTCTAAAAGCACCAATTTTCCGCTTCAAAATTTAAATGGAAATTACAATCAACCGGTACTTGAAAATGATCCGACCGGAGTTCATTACGATAGCTTTATTCTAGGACTGAATCCATGGCTTGCTTACGGATGGGGAACTTATTTTGGAGGAGAATGGTATTATAACGGTTCTAATGTAAATGCCGCATCCAACGACTATGGAAATGGTATTACTGTCTATAATGACCAAATATTGTACATTGGTGGAAGTACCAATTCAAATCAGGACTTTCCAATTACTGTCGACTTAACAGCATCACCCAACGCATATATCCAATATGACAACTCCGGAAGTGCTATGGACCTACCGCTTGCCTGGACGGATGGTTTTCTTGCTCAGTTCGATTTAACCGATGTCGTTTTGGGTCTTCATGATTTGGATAATGATGAAACGAATGGAAATCTTACAGTTTATCCGAATCCATCGACAGGTAATTTTTCAATCGTAGGATCAAACCTTAAATTAGAGGGAAAAATCAATATAGAAGTAATCAACGTTATTGGTCAGCGGATTTATTCCAAATCATCAACCGTTTCAAATGGTCAACTAACAGAATTTATTACCCTTGGAAATCTTTCTAATGGAATTTATATTGTTAATATTGGGGATGGAACCAATAAGCTAAGTAAAAGAGTGGTAATCCGATAGACTACTAAAACACTAATTCAAAATGAAAAAAAACAAATTGCTTATCATACTCTCCGGATGCTTACTTCTGGCACAGAATGGCTTGTCTCAAAATGATTCAGTTCATAAGTACAAGAATGAGTTTGGTATTGATGTTACGGGAACTATTCGTTTTTTCACGAAATTCCAGAACACTTCGGATTATAGCTATTCGCCTACTTATTACCTCACTTACCGCCGGTATTTTGAACCCGGGAATATCCGTTTTGGAATCGGAGGACAAGTTTCTGATGAAGAAATTCCTGGAATGGTGGGTGATTCGAGTATTTACAAACGTAAATCCAATTCGGTAGATTCAAGATTGGGATGGGAATTTAAATCAGAGTTGTCTAAACGCTGGCAGGTTTTTTACGGCTTGGATTTTAGACTGTCTATTGGAAGTGAACGGAATGAAGCAGCATTTTTCAATGGTGGTTACGCTGTAGGTTTTGAAAACCATTCAGTAACTTATGGTTTCGCACCGGTTTTAGGGTTTAGATTCAGAATAAATAATCGGATTAGCCTATTGACTGAAGCAAACTTCAGCGTAAATTTTTCTAAATACAAGACACGTAACATTTACACCCCACTTTCAGGATTCCCGGATTTACCGGATGAAATAGCTCCGAACACAAAGAGTGTTTACACATCGTTTTCTCAACCGATAGCTCTTTATTTTGTGTTTAATATTTGAAGTCGAATTTAATATTAAAAAAGCATCACTTGCGTGATGCTTTTTTCTTTGGTTATCTAACACAGAGTCAACATGTTTAACAATCTCCCATTCATTGACTCAGGATTAACTTATCACCTTGTTTCTGTCAGTATCTTTTATATTTCTCTCTACCTGATCAGGTTGTTGAAGCGGAACATCACAAATAAGGCATCCGCTGAGTAACGAATGCCTTTTCGATCAAATAAACGTTTTTTATTGGTTCTTCACCATTCTTAGGCTGGTAGAAGCATTTTCAGTTTGAATCACTACCTGGTATACGCCATCACTGAAAGCGGATAGATCCACCGGTGCTTTGTCAGAAGCATTTCCTTCCAGCACTTTTCGACCCTGCGCATCTGTTACCGTGTAGCTGAACACTCCCGGAAATTCGATTACTGCCAATCCGGTTGTAGGATTCGGGTAAACCGATAACTCTGCCAATGCTTGCTCATCGATTCCCAAACACTGATCTACCGTGATCGTTCCCGGAGCAGTATTTTCACAACCATTGATATCTGTGTAAGTATAACTTACCGGAAAAATTCCCAGGCCTGCTGTTGAAGGAGTGAAAATAACTCCTGTAATTCCGGTTCCTGTATACGTTCCACCTGAAGGTGTTCCCTGGGTTAAAGCTGCCGGACCATCTGATAAACAGAAAACCGGAATAGTTGAAATGCTCACATTCGGCAATTGATTCACCGTTACGGTCATTTCATCCTCGGCTTCACAACCTGCAGCATTGGTACCGGTCACCGTATAAGTTGTCGTTCCCAAAGTCGGAACAAAAGAAACTCCGTTTACAGCTCCGTTATCCCAATCGTAAGTTGCCGCGCCGCTTCCGTTCAGTGTAATTGATTCCCCGTTACAAACAACCAGGTTCGGTCCCGCACTCACATTCGGAGCACTGTTTACGAATACAGTTACCAGGTCTGTTGCAGTACATCCGTTGCTTCCTGTTCCTGTTACCTGGAAAGTCGTTTGATTCGTGATCGGGAAACTAATCCCGTTGGTGATTCCACCTGTCCAGGAATAAGATGTAGCTCCCGATCCAAGTAATGTTACCATTTCGCCTTCACAAACCGTTTGGTCCGATCCTGCTGAAACATTCGGTGCGCTTTGTACGGTAACCAACACACTTGTTGATGGTGAAACACAACCGTTTGCATCTGTATAGGTCAATGCATAAGTATTGGTTGTTACAGCAGTGATGCTCTGGGAACTAACTCCTGTAGACCAGGTATTTCCGCTTGCCTGTGATGAAGTCAGCGTTACCGAACCTCCGTCGCAGAAAGTAGTTGGTCCGTTTGGAGTGATTACCGGTGCTGCCGGAACCGGGTTTGCAGTTACAACAACAGGAATTGAAGTTGCCGAACAAGCTCCGCCATTCGAATAAGTCACCGAATAAGTTCCTCCGTTGGAAACAGTAATACTGGACGCCGTTGAGCCGTTCGACCAGGTATTTCCGGAAGCATAAGACGAAGTCAGTGTTACCGATCCGCCTGCACAAAAGGCCGTTGGCCCACTTGTAGAAACAACAGGTGCTGCCGGAACAGGGTTTACCGTAATCAATATACTTGCTGCCGGAGAAGTACAGCCGTTTGCATCTGTGTAAGTCAATACATAAGTATTAGCAGTTGTTGCGGTGATACTTTGAGAAGCGGCACCGGTTGACCAGGTATTCCCGTTCGCTTGCGAGGAAGTCAGCGTTACAGAACCTCCGTCACAAAAAGTAGTTGGTCCGTTCGGGGTAATAACAGGTGCTGCCGGAGCCGGGTTCACAGTTACTGCCACCGGTGCAGAAGTTGCGGAGCATGCCCCGTTCGAAACCGAAACGGTATAAGTTCCGGTACTTGAAACCGTAATACTTTGGGTATTTGCTCCTGTTGACCACATGTTTCCTGTTGCGTTGGAAGAAGTCAGTGTTACAGCACCATTTCCACAGATAGCGAGTGATCCGCTTGCACTGATCGAAGGAACGGCAGGAACAGGTGTCACAGTAATCGTCTGAGTCGCAGTTGCGTTACATCCTGAACCATTGTCTGCCGTTACGGTATAAGTTGTTGTTGCAGCAGGCGTAAAAGCCACATTGTTTACAACACCGTTGCTCCAGGAAATGTTTTGTCCGCCGGTAGCTGAAAGTGTCACCGATTCTCCCGCACAAATAGCATTGGAAGATGCATTCACTACCAGGTTAACTCCCGTAGTAGTAATGCTGAAACTTCCCGTGTAATTAAATTGTCCGTCAGTTGCCGTTAATGTGATTTGTGCCGTTCCGGTTACATTGTTATTCAGGTTATTGATCGTGATCCCATACGTTCCGCTTCCTAAGTTGTTTACGGTAATATCGCTGTTATCAACAACAGATTGGTCGCTGCTTGCACCGGTTACGGATGTAATAGCAGAACCAACATTCGTAAAGATCGCGTTTACGCCGCTCATTCCTGTGGATTTACAAAAACTTTGAGCAGCAGGCATGGTAATCGTTGCATCATTATCCAAAGTGATTATCGCCTGGGTTTTATTCGCCAAACCGGAATAAGTTGCATCCGTGCTTCCGGTAGTTGAAGCCACCAGGTTGAAAGAAATGTTTCCGTCGTCGGCTGTATCGTCAACTCCTGTAACGGTAATATTCTGTGCCTGGTTCCAGTTTGAGGTTGTAAACGTTAACTGAGCCGGGCTCACTGTTCCTTCTGTTAAGTCTGATGAACTCAGGTTTACCGTTACATTCGCTGTTGGCTGAGTAGCAAGAGTAACACCAATAGTCGCAGTGGTTCCCGCTTCACTAACCGTGTATGCTCCTGCATTGCTGAATACAACACCTGGAAATGCCACTGCATTGTAAGCCCTGGAATAAATTCCTTGTGTATCGCCCTGGAAACCGTTTCCGGACCAACATCCTACAAATCCTCCGTTGGGTAATTTTGCCACATTGGTATGTACCTGGTCACCCGACAATGTACTGTTCATGCGTAAAAGTCCACTGTTGCTTGCATTGTAATTTGTTCCGTAAATAACGTATGCTTCACTTCCATTCGGATTCGTATAACCTCCAGTTCGAATCGTTTTAGCGATTACAAAATCCCCGTTATCATACAAATACCCTTTAATATAATCGTACCAATCGTTGGTGGTTACCACAGGAAGCATTACCGCATTGTTGACAATGGGTGTACCCGTATTTCCTAAAATCCACATGCGCATGTATCGCTGCGAAGAGGTTGTACCATGTGTGGTTGTAACGATCACCTCATTATTGTTATTTCCGCTTGCATCCAGGTCATACCCCACGTTAAATTGGTAATCGATGGACCACAAGGCATATTCAGGAATCTCTGCAACGTAGGAACTACTGAAAGTTTTACGCATTACTCTTTTGTCATATGTACAACAGCCGGAAGTATTGATATACATGTGGTAAATTGCCGTCATGCGTCCATTGGTGTGATACACGATGTTCGGTTCATCGTAATCTGCCGATCCGACCTCTGTTACCAGCATTTCTGCATTCAGCCAGGAATTGGAAGCCAGGTTGTATCCTCTCAAATACAATTGATCGTTGCTGGTCCTATTGTAGATAAAAGCCAATGAATCTCCTTTCGGGGAAAGATCGTATCTGGAAGTGGACGAGATCACTGATACCTCTGCGCCCATGACGTTCGCTGCGTCCAAAACAGCAAATTTCAGGTTAAAGCCTTCGAGGTATGAAACAATGTATTTCCCGGCTTTCCAATGCTCGATACTGATGTTATTCGAAGTTTCCGCATTGATGGTTAATTCGCCTGAAATTGCGGTGTGTGTGTTATCATATCGGCGACCCATAACCGCTCCCCCGGATTCCTGGGTAGTCCAGATAATCACGTAGCCGCCCGTTGGGTCGGCGGCGACCTGACTATTGTATTGTGTCGTGGGGATGTCTGTATTCACCAGTTGTTCCAATGATACGGGACTTAATGATTGTGCCCTTGCTCCCATCAGAAAGAGGGTGCAAATGAGTGTTAATGCTGTTAATTTCATACAAATTCTTATTAAACCAGGCACAAAATTAGCCATTCAGTAAGGGTTTACGGGGAATTTAGAAGTATAAAACAGGATGAATTCACGACTGCAAAAGGCCGGATTTTGAACTTGCTGATAACCAGATTTTTAATTTTTTCGTGAATTCATATCTGTAAAACAATATCGAACACTGCTTATTATATGCAAAAAACCCCGGCGATAAATGCCGGGGTTTCAAAATCAGTATACTTCATTAAGAGCTTACACATTAAATCTGAAATGCATGATATCTCCGTCCTGCACAATGTATTCTTTTCCTTCTACTTTGAATTTCCCCGCTTCTTTTACTGCTGCTTCGGAACCCAAAGTGGTATAATCGTCGTACTTCATCACTTCTGCACGGATAAATCCTTTCTCGAAATCCGTGTGGATAACACCGGCCGCCTGCGGAGCAGTTGCACCTACAGGAACTGTCCATGCGCGTACTTCCTTCACTCCTGCCGTGAAATACGTTTGCAGGTTCAGCAACGCATAAGCCGAACGGATCAAACGGTTCACCCCCGGTTCTTCCAATCCTAATTCTTCCAGGAACATCTGGCGCTCTTCGTAAGTTTCCAATTCGGAAATATCTGCTTCGATCTTTGCTCCGACGATCAAAATCTGTGCATTTTCGTCTTTCACCGCTTCACGAACTGCTTCCACGTGTGCATTTCCTGTCTTAACAGCAGACTCTTCCACGTTACAAACATACATCACCGGCTTGGAAGTAATCAATTGGAACTTTTTCACGATCTCGCGCTCGTTCTCATCAAAATCCATCGAGCGAACAGATTTTCCTTTTTCAAGAGTTTCTTTGATCGCCAACGCCAGGTCATTTTCCTTGACCGCTTCTTTATCTCCGGATTTAATGACACGTGCCAAAGACTGGATTCTTTTTTCAATAGACTCCAAATCCTTCAACTGCAATTCGATGTCGATGATCTCTTTGTCGCTTACCGGGTCAACACGCCCGTCGACGTGGATAATATTCCCGTCCTCAAAACAACGCAACACGTGCAAAATAGCATCGGTTTCACGGATATTTGCCAAAAATTGATTACCCAACCCTTCTCCTTTCGAAGCTCCTTTCACCAAACCTGCGATATCTACGATTTCCATAGTCGTCGGAACCACTCGCTCCGGGTTTACCATCGATTCCAATTTCTCCAGACGCGGGTCCGGAACGGAAATAGTTCCCACATTCGGTTCGATCGTACAGAAAGGAAAATTCGCAGATTGCGCTTTAGCGTTGGATAAACAATTAAACAAAGTCGACTTACCTACATTCGGCAAACCAACAATTCCGCATTTCAATGCCATAAAAAAAATTTTTGCAAAGATACTTATAATTTAAAAAGTAAAATTGGATCGTTTACAGAAAAAACTTATATTAGAAGTCTAAATCTTAAAGAATCAACCGATGAAAACAATCACCAGGTCAATCATGGTCGTTTTGTTGCATTTTACTTTTTTCAGTATTGCCCAAACGAACGTGCAAATTACTAATTGTCAAAATACCTCCAGCACTTATGAGTTTAGGGTCAATGGTTCGGCTTACAAACCGCTGGTTTGTAATTATACTATTGAATTCGTACAGGATCCGTCCGGTAATTGGTATATATCTCCAACCAGGCAATACTCTTCCAATCCGGGTACTTTGAGCTGGGAATTCGACCCTAACAATGCTGCCAACACGGTTGTTATTGCCAAAAACAAGTTGATTTCCGACCTAAATCGCATCAGGAGTTTAGGTTTCACTGAAATCAGGTTGGTTGGTGTTGGATTACTTAATACCGGAACAAACGATGCTCCTGTTTATCAGTATCCTACAGGAAATCAGGCTACTTATTTTAATCTGTTAAATACATTTTTCACTCAAATAAGCACAGCTAATTTGCGGGTTATCTATATGCTCGGAGGGGGTGCCGAGTACATGGATAATAACAACACGACTTACAAAAACTTCATAAGTTCAGTGGCTGCTAATTTTTCTTCAAACCCTGCTGTTATGGCCTATGACTTAATGAATGAACCTCACAATGGGTTGATCGCAAGCGGACCTAATAACAAATACAATCTTTCCAAAATGATCAATGAATGGCATGATTGCATTAAAAAAAATGATCCGAACCATTTAACGACCATTGGATTACAAGCACCTTGGGACCTGTATGCATACGATCCTTTTTTAATGAAGGTTGATTTTGTTTCCTATCATCTCTATACCACAAACACAAATCTCACTACAGCTAAGAATAATATGGATATTTTCCTCTATTGGCTCGGAAAAACCATTCATATGCCTTGGATTATTGGAGAAACCGGTTATAGTGGAATGGCCAATCCAACAGCCCCTAATGTCGGAACAGAAGCAGATCAATTAGCATATACTCAACATACATTGCAAAAATCAGTTGATTGTAATTGCAAAGGATATTCCTGGTGGCAATACCAGGAGGTTCACTGGGGAGATCCACTCCAAGATCATTTTGGATTATTTTATCCCTATTCAGGAAATACTGAAGGCGCTCCAAAACAAGTGGCTTACCCGGCTACAAATCCTAATCCTTCTCCATTTATTGCGTATAACACCTTATCTCAAAACACCGGTAATTGTTCAAAACCAAGCAACTATTATACGGTCTTCAACGGATCTGTCTTTAAGGGTCAGGGATATGTAAAAGACAACAATGGTAATCCAATAGAAAATGCAGTTGTTATAGGTAAAGATGGGGCTTATGGAAATTTCATGACTTTCACCGATGCAACCGGATACTATAGAATTGGCACAAGCGGATCAGGTTTAATTAATCTTAGTGTTTCCTATCCGGGTTACTCAAACATTTCAATCAATAATCCATCAGCTTCCATTTTAAACCATACATTAACTAAAGTAAATCATAACTCCTGGGCAAAAGAGTGGTCGAACAATTCTACGACTAGCGTACTCAACAATGATTGGATTTCTTCTCCCAATGATAAATTCTATAAAGGAGATTTTAATGGTGACGGGCAAGAAGATTTACTTTGCGTAAGATATACAAGCAATAACAATGATAGAATGGCAATCTACACCTACAAAGAAACATTCAGTTCAATCGGTGGTAATTATCATAATCTCTCTTCAAACTGGACATTGATCTGGGATAATCAGAGTAATTCGGCGAATGGCGGAGGCATTTACCCCTACAGGAACAACCTGGTAGTTGGTGATTTTGATGGTGACAAAAAAGACGATGTTATAAGTATCAATGCAACCTCAGCCGGTTGGACAACCTGGTTTAAGTTTTCTCCGAATACAAATCCGGTCAATGCAACATGGGTGTGGATGGATTCAAATTATGGAACAACCGGTAATCCGATGGCTGCTATGGCCCCTTATTATCAGAACGTCATTTCAGGAGATTTCTACAACCAGGGAAAAGCTGCGATAATGGGAGTATCCGGGAGTTGGATCACCACATTTGAGTTGGTAAATAATGTTTGGACCTGGGTACAATCCAATTCGGGACAAACAAATAATCCGGGTGCAGGGTATGAATTAAGTTACCTTACGCCATATAGAAGCCAATTGATCGCAGGTGATTTTGATGGTACCGGAAAAAAAGAGGTTTTAGGAAGTGTGTTACCTAATGGTGCTATGGCTTTATTCAAACCGACCTGGAATAGCGCAACTAATACATGGAAATGGGTGAACTCCAGTGCTTCTCCCTATTGGATTGATGCAACCAATTACTCCGGTTTATATGCGTATCGAAATAATCTGGTGATTGGTAATTTTGATTCCGATAAAAGCGATGAAATTCTAGGAATTAATTCATCTGCTTGCGCGATTTTTGATTTTGTCAATTGGACCAGTTCTAATGCTTCAAGCTCATGGGATGGCGTCAATTATCCGGTTATTTCGGATTGGAGCATTACTTCAGCAACATCTAAATACCTATTCTTAAAAACCACACCTAACGCAAGTCAGCAAGAGCTTTTAGCAATTAAAAATAACTCTGCTTTTAACTTTACAAGTGGGTTGTATGCATTCAGACCCAATCCTGCAAGTTCCTGGCCATGTACTACTCTCATTATGGCCAATAATAATTCTGAAATGCTTCATGATCTGGAATTGGAAGAGGCAATCACCTTATATCCAAACCCAAACAACGGAGAATTCACTATTTCTTTTTCTGAAAATTTTGATCAGGACATTATAAACATAACGATTGCAGATGTTCAGGGCAAACAAATGTTTAATCGCAACTTTAATAATCGTGAATCTCATCGGGATATGAAAATAAGTCTTGGTCAAGTGACCAGTGGGGTCTACTATTTAAAAGTAGTGACTCCAGTTAAATCTTATACCAAAAAAGTGGTGATCATGTAACAGACCAATTTCATAAAGCTTTCAAATGGCGGGACTTTCAATAAGAACTTCCCGCCATTATATTATTTCAACTGGCTTATAGAAGGCCAAACATAATTTCCGGATAAAGTATCATAGACAGAAGTAATAAGACTCAATTCTTTTCCTATTTTCGCGAAGCACCAAACAAAAAAGTATGTTATTTCGAAAACTCTTCCTTATTTCAGCGCTATTCGGTTTAAGCAACACTTATTCCCAAAACGATTCGATCATAATCCGGAAGTTCTTCGATGAAGCGCTGGTTCGCGGAAAGTCTTATGAGGACTTGCGTTCCTTATGTAAAGGTGTAGGAGCTCGTCTTTCCGGTTCATCACAAGCCCAAATGGCCGTTGAATGGGGAAAACGGAAAATGGAAACTTACGGGTTTGACAAAATTTACCTGCAGCCTGTCATGGTTCCGCACTGGGAAAGAGGAAACAAGGAAGTTGCCTGGATACAAAGCGGGGCGGGTGATGCCGTTCCGGTAGATATCCTGGCATTGGGAGGTTCAATCGGTACAAACGGAATGCTGAAAGCAGAAGTGATCGAGTTCAAATCCCTGGAAGATTTGAAAAAAGCATCGAAAGCAAGTGTACAGGGAAAAATCGTTTTCCTGAACCAGCCCATGAATCCTGCTGATATCGGTACTTTCACAGCTTACGGCGGATGCTATGGTATTCGCGGACAAGGTGCTGCGGAAGGGGCAAAACTGGGAGCTGTTGGTGTCGTTATCCGTTCACTGGCAATGCCGGATGATCATTTCCCGCACACAGGTTCCATGTATTACGAAGACGGAGTCACCAAAATCCCGGCCGGGGCACTTTCCACCAGTTCCTCCAACGAACTTTCAAAAGCACTGCAAAAAGGAAAAGTAACCCTGATCATGGAGATGGATTGCCGCGATTTCCCGGATGAGCCTTCCTTTAACGTAATGGGAGAACTGACCGGAAGCGAAAAACCCAATGAAGTGATTACAATCGGCGGACATTTGGATTCCTGGGATGCAGGTGAAGGTGCACACGATGACGGAGCGGGAATCGTTCACTGCCTGGAAGCATTACGCATTCTGAAAGCTTCGGGGATCAAACCCAAACATACGATCCGCGTGGTTTTCTTCATGAACGAAGAAAACGGGAACAAGGGCGGACATGCGTATGCAAAATGGGCAAAAGAGCAAAACCAGAAGCAGATTGCAGCCGTGGAAAGTGACCGCGGCGGATTTAGCCCGGATGGTTTCGAATGCGACGGAAAAGAATCCTACGTGCAACTGATCAAAGGATTTGCATCCTTACTGAAACCTTATGATTTGCATCATTTCGAAGCGGGTTACGGAGGTGTGGACATCAGCCCTTTAAAATTACATTACGAAGGAATCCCTTTATTCGGTTTTGTTCCGGATTCGCAGCGCTATTTCGATTTCCACCACGCAGCAAGCGATGTGTTTGAAAGTGTCAACAAGCGCGAACTGGAACTGGGTTGCGCAAGTATGGCCGCTTTCGTTTATTTACTGGACAAAAACCTCTAACGCTTATTCGAACTCGATACGCTGCAATGTTTCAGTTTTCCCCGAATCACGAAGCGTAAACAAGGTTGTTCCCTGCGATACCGAATAAATGATTCGCTGCATCTCCGTACCGATCTTCAGGTTTTTCAAGACCTGGTAATCCACTTTTCCGGACGGTGAAAGATGAATGTAAAAAGGAACTCCCTGTTTGGAATTCATCATGTTTTCCCTTCCCTGGTCGGCCTGTCTTCCTTCGTTTGCCGGATTGTCATTGTAAATCAGGTAAAGCTCATCGTCTTTCAGGATAGACTTAAAAGACAAATATTGCCTGCTGTCTTTTGAGATACGGATAGCAAAAGGTGTTGCCAATACAAATCCGGGAACAACCACTAGGAGCGGAATTCCCCGTTCTTTGAAAAATTGGGATTTTGCAATAAAAGTATCCCATTCCGCATTTCCTTCCGGATCAATTTTTACCGCAATAACAGATCCGTAATAATACTCCGTCAACCCGGTAGAAGATGTCTGTGATGCACGTTCGTAAAGCATATACGTATTTCCCTTACTGTCCGTAATACACTCATTCAAGCCGTAAAGCAACGGAACATCCAACAACTCCGGGCTTTCATATCCTTTCAAACTTTTCGATTTGGTGGCTGCCGAAAAAGCTTTGGTTTTCGCATAGCGAACTGACAGATCTCCGTTCAGGTTCAAAATATATACACCCCGGATGCCGATAACTGCCTTTTTGGATGTACTCAGATAAGAACCTAAAACCTGCAGATCAGAACCCTTTTCCTTCATCCGGATATCGGGAGAAAGCAGATAGCCATCGCTGAGTGTTACGTTTTGGATATAAATTGTTTCTTCGCCTTTGAAATCAAATTTCCGGAACTTCAAAACCGCTTGGTATTTCTTCAGCGATTTATTGTAAATAACTTCCTGCTGACATTCATACACATGTTCTTTTCCCAGGTGATAAACCAGGTCGTACCTTTGTTTCGACCCTGATTTCGGAAAAGAGGCATAATCCGTTTTGAACAGGTTTACCAGCTTCTCATTGTAAACACGCACATGATGGTCCACATAATCCGCAAACTGGTTTACAAAAGCCACATGTACCATCAATGACGAATGGTCAGGACTCGTTTGTATATCTGTTAACACATGATGACTGGTTTTGGACTTCTCCGTAAAAAGTATGCGCTGGAATTGTTCGCTGAGTTTCCCGTTTTCCCCGATCGTATAGATAAAAACGGCAAATTGATTCGTTCCGGTTGAAAATCCGCTGGCTACCAGTTTAAACTGGTTTTGCACGCGGTAAACACCTTCTATTCCCAGTTCGAATTTATCCTTCTCGAAAAGCTGGATTTGTTCGTGGTACAGTAAACGCAGAGACTCCGTATCGTAAATGTCCATGTTCATGGCATCCTTATCTTCGGAAATACTGTAAAGCTGGTTATTCAACCTGCCAAGCAATGCGTGGTTCAGCGACTCATCCAGCGTCTGTGCTTCTGCAATCCGTGCCTGAAGTGTTTGTCCGGAGGAAAAATGGGCTGCAGCCAGAAAGATAAAGAGGGTTATTCGATTCATGCGGTTTTTTTGGGGCAAAATTAATCGCATTCTCCAAAAAGCAGGTGAAGGGTTTCTGAAAATTGCTTAAAAATGGAATGAAATCACCGTAAATCGGCACTACTACTTTTGGAGTATTTTTGC
Source organism: Fluviicola sp. (assembly GCF_039596395.1). NCBI lineage: Bacteria > Pseudomonadati > Bacteroidota > Flavobacteriia > Flavobacteriales > Crocinitomicaceae > Fluviicola > Fluviicola sp. Next base: position 742,538 of record NZ_JBCNJT010000001.1, on the reverse strand, counting down.
CTCACATGTTATTAAACCGGCTGTCTCCGGAACTTATTTCTCTACTTTTGCCGCAAATTGCTGCTATGAAATATTTATTGATTGTATGTACATTATTTGTCGGTGGAATCTCGTTTTCCCAGGATAACATCATTTTAAAGACCGGTGAAGAAATCCCTGCAAAAGTGCTGGAAATCGGGACAAGTGAAATCAAGTATAAAAAAACTTCAAACCTGGAAGGACCCACTTATTCCGTTTCCAAAGCCGATGTTTTTATGATTAAATACGAGAACGGAACAAAAGAAGTCATCAACGCGCCGCAATCAACGGAACCAAAAACAAGCGAAGCACCCAAAAAAGAAACGGACGAAAAGCCGCTGAATACCGGTGAAAAGAAATCATACATTGAGAAAGTCCGCCAGATACAAAGTATTGATCCCGGTTTTTCATTCTATGTGGGCAATGCATGGCTGGGCGGTAACGGGATCTCCAAACCGGTTATCGGATTTGATGTACGCTTCCCGCGCAAAAATGTGTTTGTCCGCGGTATCAGCGTTGGAGCAAGAGTAAGTATTGCAGGAACAGATAATGCTGCTTACGATTCGGGAGTATACTCAGAAGTGTTTGCCTATACGGTCAACGTGAAATACATTGCACCTATTCCTGTGAAAGTAATACAACCCTATTTCTCGTTTATGGCCGGAGCAGCCATGAGAAATCACTACAACAATTATAGTTACAGCGGAGACTTTATCGGCAGCGATGTGATCCCGGTTGCCAATGTCTGCATCGGGTCAAACTTCATGTTCCTGAGACATTTCGGGGCATTTGTGGAGACCGGGTACTTTACAACCGGCTACATCAATACCGGGTTTGTACTTAAAATCGGGAAAGCGGCAAAAAGAAAGTCTATCCAATAACTTTAAGTGCTTTTCAGGAACTATGTTTCAAACATTTCCTAACTTTAGAGTTCCTAAAATGTTCGAATATGAGTTTCATCGGAAGGCCCGATCCGGAAGTTGCACCGGCGTATGCCAAATACTATTTTGACCGCACCATTGGCCAGGATGATCTGTTGCTTGCACTGGAAAACAATTTAACCGAAACTGCAGACTTTATAGCCGGTCTTCCCGAAGCAAAAGCCGATTTCCAGTATGCCGATGAAAAATGGACACTCAAAGGTGTGATCCTGCATTTTATTGAAACGGAACGCATTTTCCAATACCGGGCACTTCGCTTTTCACGCAAGGACAAAACACCGGTAGACGGATTCGATGAAGGCTTGTATGCCCAAAACAACAACATAGATCAACGCTCGCTGGAAGACCTGAGACAGGAATTCATCGATGTAAGAAAAGCAGGCATTTCCCTGTTCAAAGGGATGAATGCTTCCATGCTGGATTTTGCAGGAACGGCAAACAACACCCCGAACACCCCGCGGAATCTCGGCTGGATCATGGTCGGACACGTTATCCATCATTGTAATATCATCAAAGAACGCTACCTGGTCGACACAGACGAAGCGTTCTGAATTATCAATTTTTCAATTATGAATGATCAAGAATGATCCCTCTTGATAATTCTGTAATTCATAATTGATAATTCCGCTGTTGATTTCTTGGTTAATTAATTTTCATCACAAATTGGTAATATAGCTGGAATACTTCTAAATTTGCACACTCAACTGTTAATCAGAGATGCAATTGATTAATGGAAAATGAACAAGTATGGCAGATATTTTTGATAAAATTGAACGTAACCGCGGGCCTATCGGGCAGTATTCCAAAGGAGTTCACGGTTATTTTACCTTTCCAAAGTTAGAAGGTGAATTAGGTAACAAAATGATTTTCCGCGGAAAAGAGTGTTTGGTTTGGTCTTTGAACAACTACCTGGGATTGGCAAATCACCCGGAAGTTCGCGAAGCTGATGCAAAAGCGGCTGAACAATACGGATTGGCTTACCCGATGGGAGCACGTATGATGACCGGTCAGACAAGTGAGCACGAAAAGCTGGAAAATGAGTTGGCTGAATTCATGGGGATGGAAGATTGTATCCTTTTGAACTTTGGATATCAGGGAATGGTTTCTGCAATCGACTGTTTGGTTGACCGCAGTGATATCATTGTTTATGACTCGGAAGCACATGCTTGTATCCTGGACGGAATGCGTTTACACACAGGTAAGCGTTTCGTATTCCAGCACAACGATATGGAAAGCTTTGATAAGCAAATGAAAAACGCAACCCGTTTGGCTGAACAAACAGGTGGTGGTATTTTGGTTATCACAGAAGGAGTTTTCGGAATGGCCGGTGACCAGGGGAAATTGAAAGAAATCGTTGAATTCCGTAAATCCGGTAAATACAACTTCCGTTTGTTCGTTGATGACGCACACGGATTCGGAACATTGGGTAAAACAGGACAAGGTGCCGGTGAAGCTCAGGGAGTTCAAGACGAAATCGATGTATTGTTCGGAACATTTGCAAAATCCATGTCTTCCATCGGAGGATTTATTTGTGCAAAAGAATCCATCATCGAATTCTTCCGTTACAACATGCGTTCTCAGATGTTTGCAAAAGCATTGCCTATCACCATCACGATCGGTGCCCGCAAACGTTTGGAATTGTTGCGTACACGCCCGGAATTGAAAGACAAATTGTGGGAAATCGCAAACGCACTTCAATCAGGATTCATCAATGCAGGTTTCGATATCGGTGCTTCAAACTCTCCGGTTACTCCTGTTTTCATGAAAGGAAACCTGGCAGAAGCAACGAATTTGACTTTCGACCTGCGTGAAAACTACAACATTTTCTGTTCCATCGTCATTTACCCGGTTGTACCGAAAGATGTGATCATGTTGCGTATCATCCCAACTGCCGCACATACGTTGGAAGACGTGAATTACACGATCGAAACATTCAAGAAATTGAAAGAGAAGCTGGATTCAGGAGCTTACAAAGCGGATGAATTGGCAACAGTTGAAGTAGACAGAAAGAAGTGATTTTTTCGAATATAAATTCAAAGCCCCGTTCGGATTGATCGGGGCTTTTTTGTGTATATTGCCCAACGTCATGCCCCCATAAAATGGGATCAAATTACACACAACTGCTACATTCGGTCGCAATAAAGAAATTCCTCAAAAACACTTCTTCACCATCAAGTATGGGTCAAGTATAGGTAAAGCATAGGTCAAGTATGGGTATAGTATCAAAACGTTATTCCTGTAACAATTCACCGTATTCTTAACAATTCAAATTGCCCACCGGAAAACCCTGCCAGGACTGGGATTACGGTATAGCGAAGGTCCTGCCTTTCAGATGAGAAAAAGTGAAAAGACGGCTTTGACTTGACTCAACCTTCCCTTTAAAGTCTGATTTCTAAACTCAGAAACCGTCTCTCAACTACACAAATATGTAAATCCTTAAAAAGCTATGCGCTTTGTTTTTTTAGGTGATAAAAGAACGTGAGCGGAGCGAAACAACAATTATCCGCTTGAAACACCTTTAACTTCAATCGCCTGCTGGGTCGCATTTTTAGAATTCTATGTGTCCTATGTTCCTTTGTGGTTTAATTATCAACTAACAATATCACTGAATTACGAACAATTCATCAAATAAACACCCAACTAAGTCAAAGAATCTGTATATTCACTCTACTAAAACTAGACTATGCTTAATCTGCTGAAAAGCGTGTTCGTTCCGAAGTTCACCAATGAAAACAATTTCGAAGACCAGACCAAGTTCATGCTGGCCTACCGCTTGTCATTGTTTTTAACATTGGTAATCGGGGTTTTAAGTATCGTTCTGTTTATTTATTTCAGCTTTACCATTGCGTCCATTACGCTCATTGCCTTCTTTTCGGTAATGGTTGCCACGATTTATATCTACCGCAGCGGAAAATTCAGGCTTCCGACCATTGTTTTCAATATTATCGGTGCCGTTTGCTGCGCCATTCCTCTGTTCTTTATCCACAATCAGCCGCATTTCCTCAACGGTTTCTGGATGACCATCAACATTCTCTTTGCATTTATTGTCCTGGGAGCAAGCTGGGGAATCGCATTTGCCATATTCCACGCAGCCAGTCAGTCCATATACTTTTATTACTTCCTCGACCAACAGATGGAAATCATGCGGAACCTGACCAACGAGCAACTGATCGCAACAGTTATCAATTGCATCATTTGTTTCGTCATAATCGGGTATCTCGGCTGGGAAAACATTCGTACGAACGAAGTAGGACGGAAAAAACTAAACGAAGCCCAGGACGTTCTGCAGGTACAATACAACATCATTTCGAAACAGAACGAAGAGAAAACCGTGATGCTGAAGGAAATCCATCACCGTGTAAAGAACAACCTTCAGATCATTACCAGTTTGCTGAGGCTTCAATCGCGTGAATTGGAAAACCCGGAAGCCATTGCCAAATTCAAGGATGCGACCCACCGGGTTATCGCCATGTCGATGATCCATGAGAAAATGTATCAGAGTGATCATTTGTCCACGCTGCATTTACGCGAATACCTGCACGATCTTTCCTCCGACCTCGTTTCTTCCTATCAATCCGGCTACCCGGTAAACCTGAAGATCGAATGCGACATCGATTCCATTGGCTTACGTTCCATCGTTCCGCTTGCGTTGATCCTGAATGAATTGATCTCCAATTCCCTGAAATACGCCTTCGACGATTACGAAAACTGCCTGATCTCGATCTCATTTATGCATTACCAGGGCAAAAAATGCAAACTGATCTACAAAGACAGCGGTACCTGGAAAGCGCCTTCCCGCCAGGGCTCCTTCGGTCTGGACCTCATCGAATCATTGACAGACCAGCTGGAAGGAACCATGGAATTAAAAACCTACCCAGAAACCATTTTCGACATTACCTTCAGCCCGCAAGAAGATCAGTAATAATTGCTAATTCCGAATACCTAATTAAATATTATTCGCAATTCGCAATTATTTAATTTTCAAAATCTCCTGCACCGCCGAAGAAACATACTCCACACCTATCGCAATCACAATAAACCCGATGATCCGAGAAATGGCATTAATCCCTGAAGCACCAAGTGCCTTCACAATAAAGTGTGACGTTCTTAAGATCAGGTAAATCACCAGGCAAACAGCAATAATCGCACAAACCGAAAGCAGGTGCTGCTCTTTGTTATCAAACGTTTGGTTGTAAGTAATCAGCAACGAAATAGATCCCGGACCGGCCAGCATTGGAATTGCCAGCGGCGTTAAAGAAACTTCCGAGCGTGTTTGCAGATCTTCCTGCACACTCGCTTTCTTCATTCCTTTGTGCTTGGTAAAAGATCCGGTAAGCAAGGCAAAACCCGAAGTAGCAATGATCAATCCGCCGGCAACACGCAGGGAGTTAATACTGATCCCGAAAAAATTCAACACATACTTCCCCGCAAAAAAAGAGATCAATAAAATTATACACACATTGACGGAAGTCCAGAGAGAGGTTTTATCCCGGTGGTGCTTGGTGTCGTCCCTGGTCAGTCCAACAAAAACGGGAACCGTTCCCAAAGGGTTCAAAACAGAGAATAAAGCGGCGAAAACACTGATAAAAAGTTCCATTTTTTGCCGCAAAATTCCCCATATTCCGGAGTTTTGACGTTAGGTGAATATTAATTGTTGGTTACGATTACAATGGAGAGGCGAATTTCTAAACTTCTCCTTTTGAGGAGCCTGTCCCGACAGGAAGTCGGCGGGAGAGACAGAGAGGGGTGACCATCCCCTTAATCCCCCTTCAAAGAGGGAAAATTGATTCAAATGCTTATTTTCGTAAAAACACAAAAATGGAGAAAGAACAATTAATAGAATTGGCTTCCCAATTGAGTCATCCTTCAGGAGAGAAAGGCAGCGAGATTGCACAAATGATGCATGAAACCAATATCGGGATGACCAAAAATGCCATTTTGAATTTAAATTTGTCTCCCGGAGATGTTGTGTTGGAATTAGGTCATGGGAACGCCGGTCACCTGGAATACCTCTTCGCCCAAAGCGACCACATTCACTATACGGGTTTAGAAATCTCAACGCTTATGAACAGCCAGGCAAAACAAATCAATCAATCATTTGTAGCTGCCAAACAAGCCGATTTTGTGCTCTACGATGGTAACAAGACTCCGTTTGCAAACGATCGGTTCGACAAGTTGTTTACTGTAAACACCCTCTATTTCTGGGAAAATCCTCTGGAAACACTAACGGAACTATCCCGCATATTAAAACCCAAAGCCCTGTTTTCACTAACCTTCGCACACCGGAGTTTTATGGAAACACTTCCCTTTACTCCTTTTGGCTTTACCCTGTATAATCCCGATGAAGTAATGAAATTGGTGGAAAAAAGCTCCTTCATCCTGAAACTGGAAGACCGGCAAACCGAAACCGTGCACACCAAAGCCGGAGATCCGGTAGAAAGACAATTTTCTACTTTTGTATTGGAGAACGAAAAATAAGTCGAACCTTTTGAACTTTGAATCAGCCGCGGCTGAAACTTTTGAACTTTTGAACTTTTGAACTTTTTCTATGAAAGAACACACATACCACGCAACTGTCACCTGGACAGGCAACAAAGGAACCGGAACATCCGATTACGCCGCTTATGGAAGAGAATTCACCCTTCAGATTCCCGATAAACCCGATTTACTCTGTTCGGCAGACGTGCCTTTCCGTGGCGACAAAACCAAACACAACCCGGAAGATTTCTTTTTAGCTTCCCTTTCCAGCTGTCACATGTTGTGGTACTTCCACTTATGCGCCGATGCAGGAATTCAGGTCATCGAATACACGGATGAACCGGTCGGAACCATGATCCAGGATCCGGATGGCGGCCGTTTCACATCTGTCATACTGCGTCCGAAAGTACTTATTACGGATGCTTCCAAAATTGAATTGGCAAACAGCCTGCATCACGAGGCCAACAAACAATGCTTCATTGCAAACTCCTGTAATTTCCCGGTTACTCACGAACCGGTCTGCAGCGTAAAAGAATCATGAAAAAATCCATAAGAAAAGTCCGGTATGTCCTCTACAAAGAAACACTGGTGGATGTTAGGGAACATTTCTGGACGTTTATCGGTTCCTTCTTCGGGATCGGGCTAATTGCATGGACCCAGTCGCAATCATTGGACAAACTGGAAAACATTTTCCTGATCGGATCATTCGGGGCAAGCAGCGTGTTGATTTACGGAGCAATCCAAAGTCCGCTCGCACAACCGAGAAACCTGGTGGGTGGACACGTCATTTCTGCTTTCATCGGCGTCTGCGTGTTTAAATTAGTTCCTGATCCGCTTTGGATTTCTGCCCCGCTTGCAGTAAGTCTATCCATCGTTGCCATGCAAATGACCAAAACATTGCATCCGCCCGGCGGAGCAACGGCACTGATTGCTGTTATCGGAACTCCGAAAGTCAAAGCACTGGGATTCATGTATGTTTTATCGCCCGTTCTTTCCGGTGTTTTAATCCTGCTTCTGGTGGCAATTATCGCTAACAATCTCACGAAAAACAGGTCCTATCCTACCAATAGCAGGCTGACAAAATACATCGTTCCAAAACGGATCCGCCTGAGAGATGTTTCTAAAAAAAGAAACAACCGCTAACAGACATTTATTCAAAAGTCGCGACAACTTTCATGTAAGACACAATTGAATTATATTTATCTGAAAATTGGACATTGGGATATTAGGACATCAAAATACTAAGACGAATTAAAGTCTTAAGATCCTAAATCTTAAAGTACTGAAATCCCGGAAAAATGAAAACATTCACCAACGTCGACGAATACATCCGTGAGTTTGATGGAGAAACTCATGACCGCTTGGTTACCCTGAGAAAACTAATTACCGACACGGCCCCGGAAGCTGTGGAATCCATTTCCTATGGAATGCCGGCTTACAAAGTGAACGGAAAACCTTTGGTTTATTTCGCCGGGTACAAATCTCACATTGGCTTCTATGCCACACCAACCGGCCACAAAGCTTTTGAGAAAGAATTGTCGAAATACAAACAGGGAAAAGGTTCCGTGCAATTCCCGTTGAATGAGCCGCTTCCCGCAAAACTGATTACAGAAATCGTTTTATTTCGCCTGGCTGAGAACCAGGCTAAACATGGAAAAGGAAAATAGACAAGTCGTTTCTGTAAAGAATCATTAATTTCACAAAAGAGATCAGCCGCGACTGATCAATAAATACCCGTGTAACCGGTAAAGACCAAGTCATTATGAAATACCTGTTCTTCTTTTACTCCTTGCTGCTTGCAGCCACTTCCTCCGGTCAATTCTCACATGCAGATTCGCTGCGTGGTAACTACGGTTCGTCCCGCAATTGGTGGGATTTGAAGCACTATGACCTGAGCGTTACGTTTGACATCAACAACAAGGAAATTCATGGGAAGAATGTCATCACCTTTTCCACAAAACCGGTTGAAGGAGTATACGAAAAGCGTACTTTACAGATTGACCTGCAGCAACCGATGATCATTGACAGTGTCATTTTAGGACGTGGAGATCGCATCCCGGCAGCAAGTATCAAACAAGACGGCAATGCTTATTTCATCCGTTATGAAGACGCTAATTATGAAGGAACCGATTCAAAACTGACCGTTTATTTCCACGGAAAACCCAAAATTGCAAAACGTGCACCCTGGGATGGCGGTATTGTCTGGACGAAAGATCACAATGGCAAACCGTGGGTTTCCATCGCCTGCCAGGGACAGGGAGCAAGCGTTTGGTTCCCGTGTAAAGATTCCCAATACGACGAACCGGACGCAGGTGTTACCATGCATTATACCTGTCCGGGCGAGTTGGTTTGTGTGAGTAACGGAAGCTTTATCGGTAAAGAAATCAACAACTTAGGTCAATCAACCTACTCTTGGAAAGTAACCAATCCGATCAATAACTACTGCATGATCCCTTACATTGGCGACTATGTAAACATCCACGAACACTTTGCAGGAGAAAACGGAAACCTGGAAATCGATTACTGGGTATTGAGAGGAAACGAAGAGAAAGCGAAAAAACAATTCCAGGACGCTCCCCGGACTTTAAAGGCTTTGGAATATTGGTTCGGTCCTTACCCCTTCTACCAGGACGGATACAAACTCGTGGAAGCCCCTTATTTGGGAATGGAGCACCAAAGCGCAGTAGCTTACGGGAATGGTTTTAAGAACGGGTATTTAGGTTCTGATCTGAGCAATACCGGTGTCGGATTGAAATGGGATTTCATCATCGTGCACGAAAGTGGTCACGAATGGTACGGAAACAACATCACTTCCAAAGACATCGCCGACATGTGGATTCACGAAGGATTTACCTGCTACAGCGAAACCTTGTTTACCGATTATTGGTTCGGGAAAGAAGATGCTGACAAATATTGCCAGGGACTCCGGAAAAATATCATGAACGACCAGCCGATTATCGGGCCATATGGAGTAAATACAGAAGGAAGCGGCGATATGTACTACAAAGGAGCGAATATGTTGCATACCATCCGCGCGATTTACGGAAACGATTCCTTATTCCGGATGATGCTTCGTAAAATGAATGCCGATTTTTACCATCAAACGGTTACTACGCAGCAAATCGAACAATTCATCTCGAAAGAACTGAACATGGATTTGTCCAAAGTATTCGACCAATATTTGCGAACCAAAAACCCACCGACTTTGCAATTGAAATACTCCAAAAAGAAAGTCAAATTCCGCTGGGTAAATTGTGTGGATGGCTTCAACATGCCGATTATGAATGGAAAGCAGAAACTGGCATGTACTTCCAAGTGGGGATCGTATGCAATCGGGCATGATTATTCATTCGAGCTGAATCCGAACCTGTATGTGATCGTCCAGGAAAAGGGATTAAAATATAAGTAGGATTTTTACCGGAAATCGGTAATTTTGCGCAAATTATTTTATGAAACATCTCTACCACCTCATCATTTGCCTAACACCGGCATTTTCCTTCGGACAACTCCTTTTGGGCGGAAGCGATCCGCAGCAACTTGTTGCCAACGTTCTAAGTGGTTCGGGAGTAAGTATCTCCAATGTGCAACATAATGGCGTTCTGGATGCCATTGCTTATTTCTCATCCGGCAGTACTGTGGGGTTACCTTACCATTCCGGTTTTTTGATGACCACCGGTTCCAAATACTTTGCGCAGGGACCTAATGACTCAATCGGCGCAGGTATTAAAAATAATGCTCCTGGGCTTACTCTTTTTAACGGTGCATTCGCTGTTGAGTCCTACGACGCTTCTGTCATTACTTTCGACGTTATTCCGAGTGGAAGCACCTTGAAAATAAATTATGTATTTGGTTCCGAAGAATACTCCTCAAACAACTCATCCAGTTATCAATACAACGATGGCTTCGGAATTTTCGTATCGGGTCCGGGAATAAACGGAACACAAAACATTGCCCGTTTACCGAATACCAACCCTATTTCAATAAGAACCCTGAATCAATCAACAAATAGCCAGTACTTTGTTAACAATGGAACCGGAAATCTGCCTCCATATAACAGCGATGACCAGTATTTGCAATATAACGGATTAAGCAAACCATTAACTGCTTTCATTTCCAATCTGTCTCCTGGATCCTCATACCACGTGATACTGGTTATTGCAGATGGTGGTGATGCCCTTCTTGACTCAGGGGTTTTTCTGGAAGAAGGCGGAGTTACAGCTGGTGCGGCAGAAAACACACTGGATAACTTTGTAAGCATCGCTTATAATTCATCCAATCAGCAAGCGACCATTCAGGTAACGGAATACCAGGAAAAACTGGTTTATTCGGTTGTAGATCTATCCGGAAAGACCATGGAGCAGTCCAAAATCACCGAAACAATGAACCTTGATTTAAGTGATTATGCTTCGGGAATGTATTTGATCCTCGTGGAGGGAAGCAATGGCCAGGTCAGCAAAAAAGTGGTTCGCTAAATCTTTAATAACTCATTATGAAATACCTGTTTAGTCTGATTCTTTTCAGTCAGTCATTTTTAGCATCATCTCAATTAATTACCGGCGGGAACAATCCAGCTGATTTTATTGCAACCGCACTTTCAAGCGATAACGTTTCCATCTCAAATGTCAGTTATTCCGGATCTTTATCAGCCATTTGTTATTTCTCTGCAAATGTTCAGAATATGCCTTTTAGTTCAGGGGTATTGATGACCACCGGCATAGCTAATTTTACCGTAGGACCAAACGACGAGAACAATTCAGGTGTTGATAATGGTTTTCCCGGCTACTCTCCATTAACAAGTATGCTTGCCGCAGCATCCTTTAATGCAGCTATAGTTTCTTTTGATGTAATTCCCAATGGAGATACTTTAAAAATCAGGTATGTTTTTGGTTCGGAAGAATACCCCGAATATGTTTGTTCTCAATCTTTTGGTAGTGGTGATGGTTTTGCCATTTATATTTCCGGTCCGGGAATACCTGGAGGAAGTCAAAACATAGCACGTCTACCAAACGGTGCTCCAATCACCATTAATACTGTCAACGGTGGAAACCCGGGTAATACCGGCTCCGGAATAGGCGCTTGTCAGGCTACCAACTCACAGTACTTTGTAAACAATGGAAACGGAGTACAGGCCCCGTATAATTCTAATAATACTTACGTGCAATTTGATGGTTTAACGGTTCCGTTAACTGCCAAATCAGCAGTAACACCAGGACAAATGTACCAGGTTATTATTGCTATTGCAGATGCCGGAGACGGGGTATTCGATTCAGGAGTTTTTCTGGAAGAAGGTGGTATCACTGCCGGTATTAACGAAAACACACTGGAGAATTTTGTAAGTATCGCTTATAATCCCTCCAACCAGCAGGCAACTATTCAAATCACGGAATACCCCGAAAACCTGACCTATACCGTAGTAGATTTATCCGGGAAAGTCATGCAACAATCCAAAATCACCGAAACAACCAATATCGATTTAAGCGATTATGCTTCAGGAATGTATTTGATCCGTGTGGAAGGAAGTAATGGCCAGGTAAGCAAAAAAGTGATTCGCTGATCGTTTTCTGTTTTCATCGTTAGCGAGTCATTTTGTTAATTAAATCTCGCTTCTGACTTCAAAAGACCGCTTTGATTTTGGTACTTTTGTAGAAAATTGCAAGCATGTTAACGCTCGACCCGAAAGAACTTCCCGTACCCAAACTCCATGGATATTTACTTGGAGCCATTGGCCCGCGTCCCATCGCATTTGCTTCAACAATCGATGAAAACGGAGTCAATAATTTATCGCCGTTTAGTTTTTTCAATGTTTTTTCGGCTGCTCCGCCAATCCTGATATTCTCTCCGGCAAGAAACGGAAGAACGAATACAACAAAGGACACCTACAACAATGTCAAAAATATCCCGGAAGTGGTTATTAACATTGTGAATATGGATATCCTGCACCAGATGAGCCTGAGCAGTTCCCCTTACGGACCGGAAGTGGATGAATTCGTAAAGTCAGGCCTTACGCCGGTAAAATCCGATACGGTAAAACCGATGCGCGTTTTGGAAGCTCCTGTTCAGTTCGAATGCAAAGTGCTTGAAGTAAAAGAACTGGGAGACCAGGGCGGCGCAGGAAACCTGGTAATCTGTGAAGTAACCAAAATTCATATCCACGAGGAAATCCTGGCGGAAGACGGCACAATTGATCAAAAGAAGATCAACCTCGTTGCACGAATGGGCGGAAACTGGTATTGTCATGCCAATGAAGCTTCCATGTTTGAAGTTACCAAACCTATTACAACCATCGGAGTCGGTTTTGACCAAATCCCGGAAGATATTCGCGTCAGTATCATCCTGTCCGGGAACGACCTGGCACAGTTGGCAGGCATTACGGAATTGCCGAATGAAACGGATGTCAACGAATATAAATTATTGGAATTAAGCGATTTATTCCTAACTTTAGAAGACGAACCGGCAAAACTGGAACTCGCTTTACACGAACGTGCAAAAGAATTAATTAATAAAAATGATATTGAAGGAGCATGGATGACCCTGCTCTCTTTTAACGATTAAAATAGTAAATACCCGTAGAAATATGTTTAAAATATCCGGAATCTTAAAGGTGAAGAATGATACAGTTCAAGTATCAGAAAAATTCTCAAAGAGAGAATTTGTTTTAACTGATAACGCAAGTATGTATCCTCAGGACATCTTGTTCCAGTTGACACAGGATAAGTGCAGCTTGATTGATGGATTCAACACACAAGACCAAATTGAAGTGTCCTTCAACCTGAGAGGACGCGAATGGACAAGCCCGCAGGGAGAAGTGAAATACTTCAACACCCTGGAAGCATGGAGAATTGAGAAAGTGGGATCCGGCTCCATGGGAGGTGGAATTCCGGCAGGAGGACCAACAGCAATGAACCTTGATCCGATTGCTACTCCAAGTGCTTCCACTGCACCTAGCGATGATGACGATTTACCATTCTAAATAATCCGGCCCCGGTTTTTCGCCGGGGCTTTTTTTTATTCAAAACCTATGAACCCAGAAATTCTGCGCAGACTTACCGGAAGCATCACCCTGATCCGCATCATCTTCGGAGCATTCCTGTTTGGCATTCTTAGCTTTCTGACAGCTATGAGTATTATCGTTGAACCCGGAAGTCAGCAAACAGAAATCAATGAACTGTTCCAACTGATCGCTCCCATTTTTATGGTCATTTCAGTTTCAACCAGTATTTTCATGCGTAAAGCAATGCTGGCAAAAGTGCACAACGAAACCGATCCGCTGAAACTGATCAAAGCTTATACGAGTACCCGTATTATCCAAATGGGGCTGGTAGATGCATCGCTCATCTTTGCCATTGTTTGCTACGTATTGACCACCAATACCTTTTTCATCCTGCTCACAGGAATCGGCGTTCTTTATTTTGCTTCCCTTTTTCCGCTCAAAAACAAAGTCATTCAGCAATTAAAACTGGATGCTCCAATCGCATACTAACCCGATACCTTTGGCCAATTGTAGAACAACCCCTCGTTTTGTGGAAACATTCCACACTTTTTCAGTTCTGGCACAGGTGCGTAATTGGTTAGAAAATTCAATCTAAACTTTCCCAATCGCCTATTTTTAAAGGGCTTCAGCTTTTGAATTTTTACTTTTTGAATTTTGAATCCAAAAAGTGGTATCATATTTCTTAGTGTCTCTGCAGAAATCATTTAAAAATAAATACCATGAAAAAGTTGATCATCGCAGCAATCGCAATTACAACAACGGCATTTGCTAACGCTCAGGCTCCGGCTCAAACAGAAAACAAAACAACTCAGGCAACCGAAGTTGCGGCAACAGAAGCAAACAATCCTGACCGTGTGAAAATCAAATTGGAAGAATTGCCTGCTGCAGTTCGCAAAGCACTAACAGAAGACTCTTTTCAGGGATGGACTGCTAAACAAGCATACATCGTAAAAGCTGAAAAGCCATATTATGAAGTAGAATTATCAAACACCAAAGCGGAATTAAACGTTGTGAAATTCAAAGAGGACGGAACAGTGATCAAGTAAGCTTTTTTCCTTAAATAATCATAAGAAAGGTCATGCTTCTGCGTGACCTTTCTTATTTTTAATTAGTAATCTCAAAAATGTGGCTTTGGATACTAAAATCCTGTTAATCGAAGACGATCCGACGTTTGCAAAAATCGTAACTACTTTTCTCACAAAGAAAGGATACCAGGTAAGTTCTGCATCAAACCTGCAGTCCGGACAGCAATTACTGAGTTCGGAAAAATTCGATTTGTTACTATTGGATTACCGCTTACCGGATGGAATCGGATTGGAACTCATTGCCAAAATGGGAACTCAATTTCCCGTATTACCGGTTGTGATTATTACCAGTTTCGATGATGTACGCACAGCTGTAAAATCCATTCAATCGGGTGCGTTTGAGTACATTATCAAACCCATTAACCCGGACGAATTACTCCTGGTGATCGAATCGGCACTTGACAAAAAAGAACCTTCTAAAAAACAGGAATCAAAACCGAAAAACGCGCAATCATTCATCAAGGGAGAAAGTGAAGTTGCCAGGAGATTGTATGAATACGTAGACCTGGTTGCTCCTACAGAAATGTCGGTGATGATTATCGGGGAAAGCGGAACAGGGAAAGAACACATTGCGCGTTCCATCCACAACCAAAGTAAACGATCCGGCGGTCCTTTTATAGCCGTTGATTGCGGGGTTCTCTCCAAAGAACTGGCTGCAAGTGAATTATTCGGTCATGCCAAAGGTGCATTTACAGGTGCTTTGCAGGACAAGGTAGGATTGATGGAAAAAGCAAACGGAGGTACGTTGTTCCTGGATGAAATCGGGAACCTGGGTTACGACGTACAGATCAAATTACTGCGCACACTCCAGGAACGGACCATTGAACCGGTTGGAAGCGGGAGAAGTATTCCTATCAACATCCGGTTGATCAGTGCAACGAATGAAAACCTTCTTCAGGAAATCGGATCGGGAAATTTCCGGGAAGATATTTATCACCGGATCAATGAATTCAAGATCCAGATGCCAGCACTGCGCGAAAGAGGTGTTGACCTGGAATTATTCATTCAGTATTTTGTAGACCAGGCAAACCAGGAACTGGATCGCTCGGTGAAAAGGCTTACTCCGGAGATTATCCAGGTATTCAAAAAATACGATTGGCCGGGAAACCTGCGCGAGTTGCGCAATGTCATCAAACGCTCCGTTTTGTTGTCCAAGGACGATGTCATCGGTACCGAACTACTGCCGGAAGAAATGATCTCCCGTGCTCAGACCAGCAATCCGAACGATTTGAAACTGGTACAGGAAACCAACGAACGGGAACTGATTTTGAATGCGCTTATTCAAACCCGGTATAATAAAACCAAGGCCGCTCAGCTTTTAAATATCGACCGGAAAACGCTTTACAGCAAGATGGAGAAGTACGAGTTAGAGTGAATTTAAATCGTTTATTGGTTTTTCTTTCCTGAATTGATTCCTTCGATCAATTTGTCAAAATCGGAAGTGAAATTTGAATCCTGAACTATTCTGAATTTTTCATATTCTTCTTCTGCAATTTTCTTAGCAACCAATTTACTGACAGCCCCGGCATCATTAAAAGTTCATATTCATTAAACTGGTTGTTGAAATGTTTTCTGCTGCCGTTTGCTTAGTGATCGCAAATTCTAATTTATTCTGTACTGTAGCATAAAACTGCTGCGTAACAGGTGAATTTGGATTGTAATCTACACTACATTGGGCATAGATATCTGTAATTTTTTGATAGAACCTTCTTTCAGAAGCGCGAATTTCCTTTATCCGCTCTAATAACTCATCAAAATAATCTTTGTCAAATAACGATTTACCTTGCTTTAATCGCTCATCATCCATTGCGAATCCTTTCACCAGGTATTCCTTTAAAATACCTGTAGCCCATATTCGAAATCTTGTCGCATTCTGAGAATTTACCCGATAACCAACTGAAATAATAGCATCAAGATTATACAGTTTGGTTTTATAATTTTTACCGTCAGCACCAGTTACCGAGGATTCCTCGGTAACTTCATCAATATTCAATTCTCCTACATTAAAAATATTCTTTAAGTGAAGGGATATATTATCTGTGGAACATCCAAAAACCTCAGACATACCTCTTTGGGTCATCCAAACAGTTTGTCCGCTTTCATCAACATAAACTTGAACATTATCTTTACCTTCACTAGTAGTATAAAATATAAAGCTTTGTGGATTATCTAAATTCATTTAACGCTATTTTCGGGATAAAAATTTCAAGATCGCTACTAAATAAATATAAGAAAAAAGTCATCAAAAATATCCACGAACTAAAGATTGTTTAAAGCTTTTTCCAGCTGCGGGATAATTTCTTTGACCTCGTAAAATACAATCCCTTTTGCGGTATTTTTCAATTGTACTTCCAGCTCTCTCAGTTTTGGTGCTAACTTTTTCGACCCCATTTGTCCGAACCTTCCGGCTAAACGGTGTACCAGTAACAATAAATCGCGTGTATTTTCCTCCTCCAGGGCTTTGTTCATAGCTACCAGATCCGCATTCGAATCAGACACGAATTGAAGTTTGATCTCACGGAAGTCGTTTTCGTCCGCGATCATTTGGCGCAAAGATGAAAAATCAAACTCGGAATCCTTTTTTTCCATTTCACGGATCGGTGCATAGAACTCGCGGCTTTTGAATGGTTTCAACACAATTCCGTCAAATCCGCTTTGCAGGAACATCTCTTTTTCTTCCGGGAGAACCTGGGCGGTGAGCGCAACAATCTTCACATCCGTATGTCCGCGTTTTTTCAACCTGGAGCACAATTCTATCCCACTCATTCCGGGCATGCGCACATCGGCGTAAACAAATTTAACATCTTCATCCCAGGTTGCATCCAGTAATTCTTTCGGATCATTAAAACACCGGTACCGGAGCTTTTTCTGCTTCAATAATTGTTCGCACAGTTTCAAAATAGCGGCGTCGTCATCCACCACCCACAATACTCCATCCAGTTCGATGTGTTCCTGCTCATCTGCGGCAACCGGAAGCACTGCTTTTTCTGCCTTTTCAAAGGAAAAGTTCAGACTAAAGACCGTGCCTTTTCCCAGGCTACTACCAACATTCATTTCGCCTTTAAGCGCTTCCACCAGTTCTTTCACAATACTCAATCCCAGACCCGTTCCGGATTGGATAGGTGCATTCCGCGCCTGTTCGAATTGCTGGAAAACCACTTTCAGGTCCTTTGCGCTCATTCCGATCCCGGTATCCAGGATTTTGAAGTTCACATCCAGGTTCTTTTCGGTTTCTTTCAATTGAACTTCCAGGGAAACGGAACCTTTTTCGGTAAATTTCACCGCGTTGCTCAGGATGTTGATCAGGATCTGCTTCAAACGGAATGCATCTGAAATAACCCAGGACTTTTCCGCTTCAAATTCATTCCTGTCAAAATTCCACCGGATTCCCTTCTGCTGACACTGAAAAGCCGTAAAACCGGCCACCTCATCGATCATTTCCGTTAACTGGAAAGGTTTCTCATCTATTTTAAAGTTCGAAGAAATGATGCGGGAATAGTCCAGGATCTCATTGACAACCTGCAGCAAATGTTCCGATGCTTTCGAAACCACTTCGATTTTGGATTTATCGGTTTGCGGTTCATTCATCATCAATTCCGAGTACCCGACAATTGTTTGCAGCGGAGAACGGATCTCGTGACTCATATTGGAAAGAAAGCGCTGTTTCGCCTGACTGTGGAACTCCGCCTCTTCCCGTGATGCCTCCAACTGCTTGCGGTAACGATTAAACTTGGATACATCCCCGATGATGAAACCTATCAATACGAAAGCAACCAGTACAAAGACCAGTGTCAGCATTTTTGTCAGGGAAATCGTATCACGGGCAATCTGTATGGACCTGGACGAACTCAATTCGGTGTACAAACTTTCTTCGTTTTTCACTTCACCGATTACTTCCACAAGGCGATTAAACAAAATCTCGTTACTCTTAATGAGGATCAATTCCTGTTTCTGAAGGAATTTTCTCCCGGTGTTCCGTTCCGATTCCACATGATCCAGGGAAAGCCGGATATTTTCGATGATACTGTCTTTTTTCTGTGAAACGGCCAGGGTATCAATGTGGACATTCGTTTTTTCTTCCACAACAACGTATGGTTTCGCTTCCATCACCACCTCTTCCTTTCTTCGCCGGAAACGCCGCTTTTTTACCGGGACTTCTTCTTTCACCACCGGATCGAAATAAGTATACGTTTTTGTTTGTTTTTCAGTAGTGACCACATTGGTATCCACTTTCAGGTTTTCCTTGTCGACCTGGTCTGCAAGTTCCTCAAATTGCCTGTCTACCAATCCGCTGTTGATATAATTGTAACGGATCTTCAAATACTTCTCAAACAATTTATTCCGTTTGGTAAAAATTGAATCGACCTCAACCAATCGCTGCACCTGGTCCGGGTTATCCGCAAAAGAATCTTTCAATTGCTTTAATCGTTCTGAAATCTGACCCACTCTTATCCCGTATTCTTCCGAAGGATTGTATTTGTTCTGTAAAGCTTCAGCCCGGTAAAAATCATTCAGACGGCTCAGTTCCATTTGCAGGTCGTTCAGGGCTTCCAGCCGGTGATTCGGTTTGGTCAGATCTTCTACCACCGTGTTGATCCGGTCAAAGGCACTCCGGTTAACGATCCAGGTAAGCAGGGAAATACACAGCACCAATCCGAAAGCCAGGATCAGCTTTCCGCGCGTAGTTTGCGTAAATCTTTTCGGATGTTCCAAATTTCTTGTTTTCGTTCAAAAGGTCAATGGTTTAAAAAGTTCAAAATTGATACCGGTCGCTATTGAGACATTGAACGCTTGAACTCTTTGAACATTAAACTTGCCCTAAAAATAGGTAGAATTAAAACCGGTAATTATTAAAAAGACCTAAAAAGGCAGCATTTACCTTCCTTTCCATTCCGGTTGGGAAACCATCAGGTAGGCCAATAAAGCAAAGAGATAAACCGGATAGAATAGTTCGAATAAGCCTAAGCCCAGCAAATCAAAGGAATCGGGTTTCTTTTTGTCCATTTTAACCAGCATAAAATCCATTCCGTATTTAAAGGCGATGATCAGGAACGTCAGCCAGTAAACTCCGGCAAAGAAAGTGATGATCAGCAGGAGGAAATAGTATAAATGTAGCCCAACTGCCCAAATTCCCAAAAAGTTGTTCAGTGAATCCGCCACATGGCTCGTCTTTCCCAACCAGCGAACACGTTGTTCCATCACTTCAGAAACCGTTCCGGGAGTTTCCGTTTCTACTTTCAATGCTTCATTTTCCACAATCTCTATGCGTTTCCCCGATGAACGAAAAGCCCTCAGCGTGTAAATATCGTCGCCGCTCAAAATATGATCGTGCTCGTCAATATCATCCACCTGATCGAAGCTCGAAACATGGATCAGCAGGTTTGCACCACTGCAATTAACAGGCCTTGCCCATCCTGCAATTCCCTTATTCAAAAGTGTCGTAAACAGGTATTCCAGCGTAAAAAAAGACTGCCACCACTTCTTTCCGGTCATTTCCACCGGCAGAATGATCAATTCGGCTTCCGGGAGCAATAGCATCGACTTCATGTACTCTTTTCCGAAGGAAACATCTGCATCCATTGTTAAACAATATTCCGTTCGCACGTGGTCCATACCAAAGCGGATAGCGCGCTTCTTCCCTCTTTGTTCTTCCGGTAAATGCAGCAAGCGAATCGGGAAGGAATCCATTTCCTTAAACAGGTCGATATAGGAATCCGAAGAATGGTCATTGACAAAAATCCATTGCGCCGGCTGGTAACGTTGCGCATAAATGCATTCCAGAAAAGTTTCCAGGTTCGCAGCTTCATTCCTGAATGGAATAACCACCGAAATTTCGTCGATCGCCATCATTTTTTTGGAGTTCCGGCTCATCCGCAGGCGATTCACTCCGAACAGGAGCGTTAATATCGAAAGGATGTAAAGAAGTACCCAGGAGCCAATCAACCACATAACTTATTTTTTTCTTTTCGGTAACCAGATAAAACTACTCATAAATGCCGGCAAAGCGATATTTATCAGGTAAATAATAATGCTGGAAACAATGACATCCGGGACGGAAACAGCCGTTCCCGCAAATACAAATAAAGCCGCTGTTTCACGGATCAATACTTTTCCCGACCACAAAGACGGAATAAAAGAAGTGAACAGGTAAATCAACCAAATCTGGGTTATCAAAAACCAAAAATCCTCGTAACCGAAAGTCACAAATAAAAGGGCATATTGCAGGCTGAACACCAAAAAACGGATGGCTGAAAAAGCCAGGAAAGGCCATTTCAGGTTTTGGTAACGCCCACGGATACTTTGCAGCCTTCTGATCAGTGAAATCCGGCTTCTCTTTTTCGGAAGCAAATAATCCCCGAAGAAATAAACCAGCAGGATAAACACAGCTCCCAATGCGGTGGTAATCCAAAGTGAATTGGAATTTCCGTATTTCAGCAATACCGCGAACAAACCGAAAAGCAAAGTGGGAATGAGCTGGCTCAAATTGGCAAGTGCCGTGGAAAAGATGATGTAAATCGTTTGGCGTTTTTGGAAGTAAATCAGTCTTCCGAGGAAATTTCCCCATCCGTTGGGCGACATAAAACCGGAAGCAACTCCTGCCCAAAAGGCATTTCGGACCAATTTTTCTTCTACCTGTAAGGAGTTGGTAATCACTTTCCATTTCAGGAATTCCATCCACAAATTGGGAACCAGCAATACAAAAGCCAGTACAAGCGCCCACCAGTTTTTGATATCCAATCCTTTGGCATGCTCCCAATCCACATTTTTCAACTGGAAATATAGAGTCCAAATTACGGCCACAAACACCAATAATTTGAACAATGTCATTAAACCAGCCCGTTTTTTAGTAGCTTTAACCTCCTGTTTCATTTGCATGGCCGAAGATAAAATAATTTTAGGGATTGACCCCGGAACAACTGTATTAGGATATGGATTAATCCATATTAAAGGCACGAAAATTGAAATGCTCAACTTCGGAATTATCCAGTTGAACAAACTCGACAATCAACCGGATAAGCTAAAACGCATTTTTGATCGCATTGACGGGCTTATGGAAGAGTACAAACCGGATGAAATGGCTATTGAAGCCCCTTTCTTTGGAAAGAATGTCCAATCCATGCTGAAACTGGGAAGAGCACAGGGTGTTGCCATTGCAGCTTCCCTGCGAAGAAATATTCCCTACGAAGAATACACTCCGAAACGCATCAAACAAGCAATTACAGGAAACGGAAACGCTTCCAAAGAACAAGTTGCCGCCATGCTGCAAACATTGCTTCGTTTTGAAGAACTTCCCAAATACCTGGATGCAACGGATGGGCTTGCAGCGGCAGTTTGTCATCATTTCTCCAAAGGAATCGGTGAGAACAACAAAAGCAAAGGCGGAGGCTGGAGCAGTTTTCTCAGTAAAAACCCGGAACGTAAAATCAGATGAAAAACTTCATACTATCCGTTGGCCTTCTGCTTTCATTTTCCTCTTTGCTATGTGCTCAGGAAGTTTTCGAATGGCAGGAAGGTTATTGCATATCCAAAGCGCAAATTGATCCTGCAAAAGCGAATTACGAACAAGTGCAAAACGTGCATTTCACGTTGATTCAGGCATCCGAATTGAGTCAGCCTTTTTTGGCTTACCAACCGAAAGACACTGCTTATTTTAATGTCAAAAACATCCGGTCGGAATGTTCCGGATTCGTTACCGAACTTGAGCAAATGGAATACCCGAAAGGCGAATACTGGACCAATCTCAAAAAAATGAGGCTGGACAATATCAGGGAACAATGCCTGCTGCGCGAAAAAGCGGTTATCGCATTAAACCAACCCAAAGCATTGAAAGGGACACCTTACTGTAAAGAATGTTCCCACTACATCACTGCTTTGGAAAAAGGTGGCAATACCTTATTGAATGCCTGGAAAGAAATTCATGAAAAGGAGGTCGAAGGAGCACTTGATCCCAACCCAATAAATAAAGCATTCGAACAGCACTGGAATGCTCCGAACAAAGAATTTTGGGCAAGAATTGAAGTATTGAGATACGGTTGGTGGAACTGTGTCCTGGAAAACCAGAAAAACTGGTTCAATGAAGATCAGTACAACAAGGAATTCAGAAAACTGATGACATCCATCCAAATCGAATGCCGCTAAGGCTTATTTCTTTTGCAGTTCGATTGATTCCTTTTGCAGGTTCTCCATCACTTTATCCAGCATTTGCTTGAAATCTTCGTGCGTACTGCTATAGTAAACAAACGAATCTTCGTATTGCTTTTCAGTAACGTGCTTACTCTTTAAATAATGTCGCCCCGAAGCTGTCATTACTTTGTAATAGCGGTTCACCGTTGAATAGGTTGTTTGAATATGCCCTTCAAGGATCAGCATGTTGGTCATGAGTTCAACCATTTGATCTTTTGGGATCAAATTATCCGGTTTTTTCAACCCGTGCAACTCGCTGTTACAGGATTGCAGGACAACCAAAAGCAGGATGGCAATGACTTTTTTCATCGGTTGAATAACAGACGTTCTCCCGGCTTATTCTCAGTTAAGCGGCCATTTTCATAAACGATTTCCCCGTTCACAAAAGTCTTTTCAATAGTCGAAGAGAAAGTAGTCCCTTCAAACGGGGACCACCCGCATTGGTACAAAATGGATTCTTTGGTTACCGTGGATTTTTTATTCAGGTCTACCAGTACCAAATCCGCAAAATAACCTTCACGGAGGAAACCGCGGTCTTCGATCCGGAAACAAACGGCAACAGCATGCGCCATTTTTTCAGCCACGCGAACCAACGGAATTTTCCCGTTAGCAGAAGCATCCAGCATTGCCAGCAACGCATGTTGGACCAATGGCCCGCCTGAAGGTGCCTGCAGGTATTTCTGCTCTTTTTCTTCTATCGTATGAGGTGCGTGATCTGTAGCGATCACATCAATGCGGTTATCCAAAAGTGCCTGCCAGATCTGATCCCTGTCTGCAGCTGTTTTCACCGCCGGATTCCATTTGATCCATGCACCTTTCTGATCGTAATCAGCATCTGAGAACCACAAATGATGCACACAAGCTTCGGCTGTAATGCGTTTCTGCTCCAGTGGAATATCGTTCCGGAACAATTCCGTTTCAATTCCGGTAGAAATATGAAGAATGTGTAATCTCGTATTGTTCTTTTTAGCCAGTTCTATCGCTTTGGAAGACGACAAATAACAAGCCTCTGCACTCCTGATCAACGGATGGGCAGACATCGGGATATCCTCTCCGTATTTCTCTTTGTATGCTTCCAGGTTCTTTCTGATTGTCGCCTCGTCTTCGCAGTGTGTGGCAATCAACATCGGCACATTTGCGAATAAGTGTTCCAACGTACTGGTGTTATCTACCAGCATATTTCCGGTAGAAGACCCCATGAAGATTTTGACACCGCAAACATTCCGGATGTTCGTTTTCATTACTTCTTCGTAGTTGTCATTCGAAGCTCCCATGAAGAAGGAATAATTTGCGGGAGAAACTTCCCCTGCACGCTGGTATTTTGCTTCCAGTAATTCCTGTGTAAGTGTATTCGGAACCGTGTTCGGCATTTCCATGAAAGAAGTGATCCCTCCTGCTACTGCAGCCCTGGATTCCGATTGGATATTGGCTTTGTGTGTCAATCCCGGTTCTCTGAAATGAACCTGGTCATCGATACAACCCGGAAGCAGGTGTAATCCTTCACAATTGATTTCCTGCACAGATCCGTCAGCAGCAATTGAAGATGCGATTTTAGAAATACGCTTTCCATCAATTAAAACATCTGCAACAAATTCTTTTCCTTCGTTTACAAGCGTTGCGCCTTTCAGTAAAATCTTTGCCATTACACCTTTAAATTTCTCATTTTCCAAACTCCAAAGAAAGCCTCCTTGAAGATACTTGAAGACATTTTGGATTCTCCGAACTGTCGATCTATGAATGTGATCGGAACTTCGATAATTTTAAATCCTTTTCGCTTTGCCGCGTATTTCATTTCGATCTGGAAGGCATATCCCTTGAAATGGATGTTGTCCAGGTCAATTGCTCTGAGCACTTTACTCGAATAGCACATGAAACCGGCAGTGGTATCTGAAATCCCTATAAACAGGATCATTCGAACATACACTGAAGCAAAATACGACATCAGGATGCGGCCCATAGGCCAGTTCTGGACTTTTCCACCTTTCGTATAACGTGAACCGATACTTACATCCGCTCCTTTTTGGGTGCAGGCTTCCAGTAATCTCGGTAAATCCAGCGGATTGTGTGAAAAGTCGCAGTCCATTTCAAAAATGTACTCGTAATTCTGGTTCAATGACCATTTAAACCCGTGAATATAAGCCGTTCCAAGCCCCAGTTTCCCTTGTCTTTCTTCCAGGAAAATACGGTTCGGGAATTGCCCCATCAAGTCGCGGATAATAGCAGCTGTTCCATCGGGTGAATTATCATCTACAAATAGAATATCGATAGCAACAGGCAAACTCATTACCGCCTGAGCCATGCGCTCAACATTCTCTTTTTCATTATATGTTGGGATAATTACAACTGCTCGCGTCACGTGGGTTTAATTTCAGGTGATAAAAATAGTCAAATTCCGCTTCCTTCAATGCATTTATGCAGTTTCTAACATAATTTAGAATTGCGGATGCCGAATTGCGAATTCCGAATCAGAAGCTGACTAAATAACTTTTACATTTCACAACCTATTCGATACATTTAAGAGAAATGGGAAAGCCGACTTTGATTATTCACTATCTTTGGAATAGATGAAATGGACCCTTCAAATAGCATTTTCCGTGATTTTTCTCAGTCACACTAACGCATTATTTGCCCAATCATTTCACAACATGACACTTTTGGATCACTGGCACCAGGACAGCCTGATCTCCAATTCTTCCAAAGTCCGTTATTCCGATTGCTTCGGTTTTACCCAAAACGGCGGTGAATATGCCGTAATCGGCTCTACGGAAGGAACCCATGTTTTCCTTGTAAACGACCAGGACCAGCTTATTCCTAAAGGATTTATCAAAGGACGCTATTCCAGTACCTTTGTCCAGCACCGGGAATATGCCGTATTCAAAAACTACCTCTATGCCGTTTGCGACGAAGGTGTGAGCAGTCTGCAAATCATCGATCTCCAATACCTTCCCGATTCCATTCATCTGGCCAAGGAAGACACCGTACAATTCGGGCGCGTCCACAATATTTTCATCGATACGGTCCAGGAAAAATTCTATTCCTGCATTCACCGAAGCACCGTCAACACTCAGGCGATCGACGCTCCACTGAAAATCTTTTCATTGACCGATCCGTTGAACTTACAGGAACTTTGGAGTGGTCCGGGAGATGTGCTTGAAGTGCATGATATTTACGTCAGAAACGGAGTCGCACTGATGAATTGCGGGTACGACGGGCTGAGAGTTTACAATTTCACGAACACCAATGCTCCTTTATACCTGGATTCGAAAAACATTTACACCGACCAGGGATACAATCATCAAGGCTGGCTCACTCCCGACGGAACACGTTATCTTTTCGCGGATGAAACAAATGGAAAGCGCGTGAAAAACTGCAGTTTCAACGGTTCTTTAGTGACGATCAACAATTATTTCGGGACGAATTACGAGAACGGATCTGTTCCGCACAATATCAAGGCGACCAATGAGTTCGCTTTTGTGGCTTATTACAACGAAGGAATCCGAGTTTTTGACCTGCGCTATACTGTTCCGCTGGAAGTAGCCCATTACGACACCTATCCGGATGACAATCCCTACAAAATGAACGGGAACTGGGGAATTTTTGCCGATCTTCCCTCCGAAAGATTGTTGGTTTCCGACAGGCAATACGGTTTGTTCCTGTTGCACTTCGACCGGGAGAAAATGCTCAAATCCTTTCCTCTGAACAATGAAACGGACTTGTTTCCCAACCCGGTTTCCAGTTCCGAATCCATTTTCATGACCATTCCCATTGAAACCGTAAAAACCGAATGGAGCATATACGATTTGAACGGCAAACAAGTCTCAGGCGGCACCAGCGAACATTTCAATTACGCGGAAGTTCCGGTGAATTTTTCTGCAGGAACTTACCAAATGAGAATTCACCTGTATGATGATGCCGGAAGGTCGCAAGAGATTATTCGAAAAATAGTAGTTATTTAGTATGAACCAAAATCCGATAAAATGAATCTAAAACACGCAATTATTCCCGCTTTGTCCATAGCACTTTTTGTAGTAGGCGCTTGCGGAAGCCCGGCAAAAAAAGATTATTCGAAAGAAGTAGACGAAGGTACTTTCGACGGAAATAAATACACGAGCCAGGCATTGGGCTGGACGATGGAATTCCCGGATAATTGGATCATTACCACTAAATCCAGTTTGGAATCCCTGGACGAGCGAAGTAAAGAGTCGGTGAACGACACCACTTCAAACATGTCGGGAATTAAACGAACACTGGCTTTCCAAAAGAATTTCGACAACAATTTCCAATCCAGCTGGGAAGCGTTTTCAGGAGATGAAGCTGCATACAAACGCATTATTGCTGCGAATCACGTCAGGATTTACACCAACTACCTGGAACGCAACATGTATACGGATACCATACCCGGGAAACTAACGGTTAGCGGCGTAACATTCGACACGTATGAAGTTTCTTTGAACAACCGCGAAGCAAAAGTTTTCGCTACACAGCTTTTAATGAATGCCTTGGTGAAAGGAAAGTTTATGACTGTTACGATTTCGTATAACAACGAAGCAGACAAGCAAAAAATGCTGGGTTTATTTAAGAAGTCAACGTTTAAGTAACGGTATCGATTTTTCCCTCTTTGGGGGAGGAGGGACTAAGTTCTGAAGACTCTGACGAGTATCAGACTCCGTCAGAGGAAGTGGGAAGAGATATTGTTCGATGAAACCAAATCCACCACCCCTCTTGATCTCCCCTCAAGGGGAGAAACAGGTTAATCCTCATTCAAATCTTCTAATGCTTCATAAATCAAATCGTTCTCAAAGCCTTTTGATTGCACATACCGAAGGAGTTTTGCCTTCTTTTTCCAGGGATCTTTCTCATTTGAGAGATCCTTTTGTTTTTTGGCGATTTCGTGTTTCAGGATTTCGAAATATTCGTCCGGGTCAATGGTTTTAAACGCCAGTTGAATAATCTTTTCCGGGATTTGCTTCAGCTTTAATCCCTGTTTGATTTTGATCCGTCCCCAATGCTTGATACGAAGCTTCCCGGAAACGTAGGATTCCGCAAAACGGCCTTCGTCCAGGTATTTGTTTTCAATCAGATAAGCTGTTAACTGATCGACCTGTTCAGCACTTTGTCCCCAGGAAAAGAGTTTGTTTCTGACCTCGAAATGAGACCTGTCCTGGTAAGCACAATAGGATTCGATCTTGTGCTTAGCTTCCAGAAACGAAAAATTGCTCCCCATCAGAGAGCAATTTCGTTATTATCTTTATCCAGGAAATTGTATTCCAGTAAGTGATAGGCGGTTACTCCGCGCACATCTACCCATTTTTTGTATTTCAGGAACCATTTCCATTGTTTCGAGATGAATCCTTTCTTGAAATAAGCTTCTAAGTACGGGTGAACCATCAAAGTCACTTTCTTTTCCTTTTTATCTCCCAACAGGAAATTCAGATTCATTTCAATTTCTTCGGCAAACAAGATCGATGCCTGTACTTCACCTGTTCCGTTGCAGGTAGGGCATGTTTCAGACGTATTGATATCTGTCTCAGGCCTTACACGCTGGCGGGTAATTTCCACAACACCAAATTTGGACGGAGGAAGAATGTTATGCTTTGCTCTATCGGAACGCATAAATTCCTTCAGTTTCTCGAACAAATCCTTGTTGTTTTCCTTATCGTGCATATCAATGAAATCGATACAAACGATTCCACCCATATCGCGCAATTGAAGTAAACGGGCAATTTCTTCTGCTGCTTCAATGTTTGTAGCCAGCGCATTGGATTCCTGTCCGTCGGCACCTTTACGGTTTCCGCTGTTCACGTCGATCACGTGCATGGCTTCCGTGTGCTCGATAATCAGGTAACCTCCGGAAGGAAGCGGCACTTTTTTACCGAACATGGTCTTAATTTGCTTATTGATACCGAAACGCTCAAAAATATTGAGTTTTCCGTCATACAATTTCAGGATTTTCTCACGACCAGGGGCAATTCCGCTGATGTATCCTTTCAATTCCGACATGAGCTTTTCGTCGCTCACGTGGATATTGGAGAAATCAGCATTCAGTAAGTCACGAAGAATGGATGAAGTTTTGTCAATTTCACCTAAAACGCGACGAGGTGGAGTTGCCTGCTTTAAGTTTGCATGCATGTTCTTCCACTTCTCCATCAGGTTTCTAAGGTCCTGGTCGATTGCTTCCACTTTCTTGTTTTCAGCAACCGTACGGATGATCACACCAAAGTTCTTCGGTTTGATATCGTCCATCAAATGACGCAAACGGTCACGCTCTTCCTGACTCTTAATTTTTTGGGAGATGGAAACTTTTTCCGAAAACGGCACTAACACCAAATAGCGCCCTGCAAGTGTCAATTCTGCACTTAAACGAGGTCCTTTGCTGGATATAGGCTCTTTTGCAACCTGAACCAATATGGGTGATGAAGTGGATACAATCTCGGTAATCTTTCCGTCTTTTGGAATGTCTTTTTCCGCTTTAAAATAAAGCAAATCAGCAACATTCTGCTTCCCTTGCAGGGTATCTTTGGTAAATTTATTCAAAGATTGGAATTGTGGCCCCAGATCGAGGTAATGCAAAAACGCATCTTTCTCGTATCCGACATCCACAAAAGCCGCATTCAGACTGGGAACCACCTTTCTGACTTTCCCCAGGTAAATATCACCTACGGCAAAATCGGTACTTCCCTGCTCCTGATGCAGTTCAATCAATTTCCCATCGCGCAAGAGAGCAAGCCATACTCCACCATCACGGGTGTCTACAACTAGTTCTAAACTCACGAACGTATAATTAGAAAGTAACTAAAATAGAAAAACTTAGTAAGCAAAACCACTTACTAAGCTCTTCCAACTATCTTAAGAAGATTCTTATTTCTTCTTTTTATGACGATTTTTTCTTAGTCTTTTCTTACGCTTGTGCGTCGCCATTTTATGTCTTTTTCTTTTTTTACCGCTTGGCATAGCAATATTATTTTATGGTTATTAATTCAATTATTTCAATTTCAATTTCAATAGCTTTTAAAAAAAGCACTCCTGCGTCAAACAGGAGTGCAAAGATATTAAAATAAGTTTTCCTACAACTAGTTGCAGCAAAAAAGATGGAATTATTTCACAATCACCTTATTCTTCACCTCTTCAACAAACGTTTTAGCCGGTTTGAATGAAGGGATATTATGAGCCGGGATAATAATCGTTGTGTTTTTTGAAATATTGCGCCCTGTCTTCTCTGCTCTCTCTTTCACAATGAAGCTACCAAAACCTCTTAAATAAACGTTCTGACCTTTAGTCAAAGAAGTTTTAATAGAAGTCATAAAAGCTTCAACAGCTTTCTGTGCTTCATTTCTTTCCAATCCTGTTTCCTCTGCAATCTCAGCAACGATATCTGCCTTTGTCATCTTATTATAAATTAAAGTTTTTCAACAATGTGATTTTCAGGTGCAAAAGTAGTCAGCTTAAACGTTTATTTTTGCTTTATTTTTAAAAAACTTCAATTTTTTCCCTAAATGGCTGATTTTGTTCTACTAATAAGCGATTGGTACAGACTAAATGCTCGCGAACTCCCATGGAGAAGCACGAAAAACCCGTATTTTATCTGGTTATCGGAGGTCATTTTACAACAAACAAGGGTTGATCAGGGAATGAATTATTACCTGAAATTTATCGAAAATTACCCCGTTTTGAACCAACTTGCAGACGCAGATGAAGCATCCGTTCTAAAACTTTGGCAAGGATTGGGGTACTATTCAAGAGCACGGAATTTACATAAAACGGCTCAGCAGGTCCGGGATGAATACGGCGGCGAATTCCCGAAAACGTATGCAGAGATTATTCAATTAAAAGGAATCGGTCCGTATACTGCGGCGGCTATTTCTTCTTTTGCTTTCGATTTGCCCCATGCTGTTGTAGACGGGAATGTTTACCGGGTACTTAGCCGTTATTTCGGTATTGATGAGCCGATTGATTCGACTCAAGGGAAGAAAACCTTCCAGAAACTGGCCGATTCGCTGATCCCGGAATCCGATCCGGCTCTTTTCAACCAGGCAATCATGGAATTCGGGGCTATTCAATGTACGCCCAATAACCCGGATTGTAATTCCTGTGTACTGAACCAAAGCTGTGCAAGTGCCTTTGATACGGAACTCATCAAAAAACTCCCGGTAAAGAAGGGAAAAACAAAAGTGAGAAAACGTTATTTCCATTACCTGCATATTGAAAAGGAAGGTGAAATTGCACTGGACCAGCGAACCGGAAAAGACGTTTGGGAGAAATTATACGAATTCCCGCTTATTGAAAGCGACAACGAAAACATTCCAACGGAATTCAAAGACTCGGCAAACCTTTGCTACCAAACCAAACACATTTTGAGCCATCAGCATATTTATGCGTTCTTCTATAAAACAGAACTATCCGAAATCAATGGATTGGAGTTCCATTTCGTTGAAAAAAGCCAGCTGGAGGATTATCCGATTCACCGGTTGATGGAGAAATATTTGGAGTCTAACGACTAATTGAAAATGGACAATGGAAAATTGAAAAGTAAACTGAATCCATCTTTTTAAATTCTCAATTTTACATTTTCAATTCATTTAAGAATTCGTATTTTTATATTTATCAAAGATTTGAAGTATGTCAGGCAGCGTAAACAAAGTAATTTTAATTGGAAACCTGGGAAAAGACCCGGAAGTGAGACGTTTGGAAAACGGAGCGGTGGTGGCAAGTTTCCCCATTGCAACGTCTGAAACTTACGTTGACAGAACAACCGGTGAGCGCAGGGATAATACCGATTGGCATAACATTGTTGTCTGGAGAGGCCTGGCGGAAGTCGTTGAGAAATACGTGCGCAAAGGCATCAAAGTATATATCGAAGGAAAACTGAAAACACGTTCCTGGACAGATCAAACGGGTGCAACACGTTATACCACGGAAGTCGTGGCTGACGAATTGACCATTCTGACTCCAAGAAATGAGCAGGATAACCGTTCAATGGGATCGAACACTCCGCCGTATCCTACGGAAGAGCCTCAAAATCCAAGTCCGATGAATTTGGATATCAGTCCTAATGATGATTTACCGTTCTAAACATGGACAGCATATCCGGATTATCTTCAGATAGTATTCCCGTCAGTATTCACGCGGGATTTAATTTCTCTGATCACATTGCCTCACTGATCATCATTTTCATTTTAATTGCCTGTTCTGCATTGATTTCGGCATCAGAAGTTGCTTTTTTTGCTTTGGGGCCTGCAGAAAAAAAGGATCTGGAAGAAGATCAGTCCAGGAGTTCGCAGGCCATTTTAAAACTGCTTTCAAAACCGAAGGATTTACTGGCTACCATCCTGATTACAAACAACTTTATAAACGTTTGCATCATCATCCTTTCAACGGAAGTGATCGATCAGTTTTTCCCCAATTCAGACGAACCGAATACCCTTCGTTTCCTGATTGAAGTAGTTGGAATTACGACATTTCTTTTATTACTAGGAGAAGTTGCACCGAAACTTTACGCTTCACGGAATACCTTATCCACAGCCCGTTTCATGGCAAATCCCATTACGTTCATCAACATTTTGCCTCCTTTCTCCTGGTTGCGCTGGCTGTTGGTCAACGGAACAAATCTGATCAATCGCCGGGCTAAAAAAAGAGGCATCAATTTATCGACCGATGACCTGGAACATGCTTTGGCCCTGACAAAAGAAGATTTAGACAACGAAGATGAACACCGGATCCTGGAAGGAATCATCAAATTCGGGAATACGGAAGTAAAACAAATCATGAAATCCCGGTTGGATATTGTAACCATTTCCAATGAAGCAAGTTTTCAGGAAGTATTGGATGTTGTGCTGGATGCCGGATATTCGCGGATTCCGATCCATGAAAGTACCTTCGACAATGTAACCGGAATATTGTATATCAAGGATTTGCTTCCTTTCATCAACAACGAATCGTTTGACTGGAAAACACTCCTGAGAAAACCTTATTTCATTCCTGAGAACAAGAAGATTGATGATTTGCTGAAAGAATTCCAGGATATGAAAATGCATATGGCCATCGTTGTGGACGAATACGGTGGTGCAAATGGACTGGTAACGCTGGAAGATGTACTGGAAGAGATTGTGGGCGACATTACGGACGAATTTGACGATGACGACCTCATTTACACGAAGATCGACGATTCCACTTATCTGTTCGAAGGAAGAACATCGTTGGTTGATTTCTACAAAGTACTGGAAATCGACGGAAAAGATTTCGACCAGATAAAGGGTGAATCCGACACAATCGGTGGATTTATTATCGAGCAGGCAGGCAGAATTCTGCGAAATAACGAATACATTCGCTGCGGAAACGTGAAGCTGGTAGTTGAAAGTTCCGACAAGCGAAGAATAAAAATGATTAAAACAATCCAGGAAGATGAATAAGATAATTGGTTCAGTATGTTTAATTCTCGCAGTTGCAGTGAGCAGTTGCGGAGACGACGATCTGTTGATCCCGAAACCACCGACTTATTTAAGAACCGATTTCCCCAAGCATGAATATGTGAAGGTGGATGACGCTTCCACCTACTCTTTTGAATTGTCAAAGTCTTATTTCGCGAAAACAGTTACTTACAAAGGAGAAGTGACCAATCACAAAGAAATTAACCTGGGACCTTTGAACGGGATTTTATACCTGAATTATTACCCGATCCCGAACCGCGATACCCTGGTGCGTTACATCAATTTATCAAACGACAAAGTCGACGAACACCAGATTAAAGCGACCGGAATCAAAGATCAGAACTTTGTTTTCCCGGACAAAAAAGTCTACGGGACACTTTTTGAATTTGAAGGAAATGTTGCAACGAATTACCAGTTCTACCTCACAGATTCGACTTCGCACTTTATCCGCGGGGAAGTTTTGATGAATTGCAGGCCGAATTACGATTCCCTGCGTCCGTCACTGAATTATCTGAAAGTAGATTTATTGCATTTGATCAACACACTGGAGTGGAAGAAATGACAGGCAGTAGGGACGAAAAATTTTTCAGCCCTACTGCCTAATTAATTGGTGTAGAATCTATAAGAATCCTTATTTTTATGGAAAACTATACTCTTTATGAAAAGAACTCTCCTACTATTTTCATTCCTGGTTTCGTGCTGGGGATTCTCCCAGGAATACTCCCGGGCAAAAATTCTCGCAGATTCCGACGGACTCCAAACATTAGCTGAACTTGGGATCGGTATTGATCACGGCGTTGTAAAGCGTGGAACTTTCTTTATTTCTGACTTCTCCAAAGATGAAATAAAGCGCATTCGTGATGCCGGCTTTACGGTAGAAATCCTTATTCCGGATGTAAAAGCTTATTACGTGAACCAAAATGCGGGACATGATCCGAATGCCCCTGCGACAGAAAAAAATGCTACTTGTCCGCAAACTTCCGGACCAGGTACCTTCACTCCGGCAGTTCCATCCAATTTCAACCTGGGAACCATGGGCGGATTTTACACTTACCAGGAATTCCTGGATGAGATCGACGCAATGGCAGCCCAATATCCGAACCTGATTTCTGCACGGGCACCTATCAGCACGTTTACAACTATTGAGAGCAGGCCAATTTACTGGATCCGTTTAAGTGACAACCCGAATTCCGATGAAGCGGAGCCGGAAGTGCTTTACACAGCTGTTCATCACGCACGGGAACCAAACTCCTTGTCTGAAGTCATTTTCTACATGTGGTACCTGCTTGAAAATTACAATACCAGCGCAGAGATCAAGTATTTGGTCGACAATACGGAAATGTATTTCGTTCCGATGGTCAACCCGGACGGATATATTTACAACGAAACAACAGATCCTGCGGGTGGCGGTATGTGGCGAAAAAACCGCCGGCACAATAGCGGCGGAAGTTATGGTGTGGATTTGAACCGCAATTATTCCTATGGTTGGGGAACAACCGGCACAACAACCACTCAAACAAACGAGACTTATTGCGGAACTGCTGCGTTTTCAGAACCTGAAACACAGGCTATGAAATGGTTTTGCGAAAACCGCGATTTTCAATATGCTTTCAACGCGCATACCTATGCAAACGATATCCTTCACCCGATTGGGACCACGACCGCGGAATTTGCAGTAGATCACAACTACTTCCAGGCATTTACACATCACATGGTTCAATATAACGGGTACGCGAATATCAAATCTTCAGCACTTTATCCTGCATCCGGGGATTCCGACGATTATATGTACAAAGTCGATACGATCGTGAAGCCAAAAATCTTCGCAATGACTCCGGAAGTAAGTAATACCACCGGCGGATTCTGGCCTGCCGCCAATCAGATTACCGGAATTTGCCAGGATATGGTATTTCCGAACCTCATCCTGTCGCACCTGACCCATCGTTATTTGGTGGTGGAAGATACCGATCCGGGAATGATCGCTGCAACAACGGGAAATTTCAATCACAGCGCTTATCGCCTGGGGCTTGAAAACGGACCTGTAACTGTCAGTATTACCCCGATTACCGGTATTCAGTCCGTGGGCTCTCCAAGTGTTCACGACCTGGCTATTATGGGAACTCAAAACAGCGGCATTTCCTATGTACTGAATCCAACTATCCAATTCGGAGATGAGATCAAATACGCCCTGAATACCGAATATGCAGGCTGGACAAAACACGACACGATCGTGAAGACGTTCGGAAGTATCACTTCCCAGTTCATTGACGAGGCAAACAGTGCTGTAAACTGGACGGGAAGTTGGGCTACAACCAATGCAACATATGTTTCTCCAAGCACTTCGTTTACCGATTCACCGGGAGCAGATTACGCGAATAACGTCACAAGAACTTACCAGTTCAACAATACGATTGATCTGACGCATGTGACGGAAGCAATGATCAAATTCTACGCAAAATGGGAAATTGAAACCGATTACGATTACTGTCAATTCCAGGTTTCCAATGACGGCGGAACAACCTGGATCGGTCAGTGCGGAAATTATACCGTTCCGGGAACCAGCGCAAACGGATCGGTTCAACCGAACAATCAGCCTGTTTATGAAGGAACGGAAGCGAATTGGGTATTGGAAGAAATCAACCTGAGTGATTATATCGGCGACAGTATCAAGGTGCGTTTTATCCTGAAATCGGACGGTGGAACGCGTGCAGACGGTTTCTACTTCGATGATTTTGAAGTGCTTTACAATATTGACTATACCGGTCTTGCAGAGAATGAAAAAGACTTATTCCATTTGGTTCCGAATCCGGCGAGTTCATATGCAAATATTGTGTTTGATCAGTCGGTTCAAAACGGAAAAATCGAAATTGTCAATACAAACGGAGAAACGGTTTCCACTTATTCTGTAGACGGACCGAAAGTTGAAATCCGTACGGATAAACTGTCAGTAGGTGTTTACTACGTGCGTTACTCGGGATCAGCAGCACAAAAATCTCCCGTGAAATTGGTAGTCATTCATTGAACAGAATGAGATCGTTTGCTAAAGCTATAGCGGTAGCGAAATGAAAACGAGCATGAGAGCAGAATCTGAAATAATCATAACATGAAGTGATTCGCGGCTCGATCAAACAATACACAATAAAAAAAGGCTTTCCATCCCGGAAGGCCTTTTTTTCACATTTATGCGATGAATGATTTTTATTGATCAATCCATTTATCATCTTTCATTTCACCAAGAATTACAACGTCTTTTGTGCGTGAATAATCCTCAGCTGCAAGAAGCATTTGCTCTCTAGTATCTCTTCTAATTCGTATACCTTGTGATCCTGAATTTCTCACTTCAATGTAAAAACCATCTCGCAATCTTGCTGGTTTTGTTGGAGGTCTACCCATTTGTTTGTGTTTTTCTTCGTCTAATATAGCAATACATTAAACGCTTCGTTTAAAATTATATTTTTTTAGGAATCCAATAAATCTGATTCCACTTTTTGTTTGTATAGGACTCCTTGTCTTTTAAACCTGTTCGACTGGATAATTCCAACAATGGAAAAAGCCACGATCATGGGCGTAAAAAAGAAAAAACCTATCCCAACTTCATCAAAACTGATACTCGACGGCGAGCTCAGCATGACTAAATCCCACAGCAAAAATAATGCCGATAAAGACAAGCCGATAATTGACAAAACTTTATTTGTAACCCGTTTAATTTTAATTAACCCGAGTAAGAATGTCGTGATAAAAAACAAGAAAAAGAATATGCTTATCAGGGCGCCTTCCTCCGTTTTTCCGGAACCGGAACTGTAATCGTAGTAGCCGTTGCTATAAGCCAAATAATCGTAGGATCTTGCATAACTGACCAAATCAATGTAGTAGAGTACAATGAAACTGAATAGTATGCTGAGAACCAAACTTGAAATGTAAAACGCTTTATTCAATCTCCAAATTTGCCGCGAATATATGACTTTATTTTGAGATTCCTAA
Source organism: Fluviicola sp. (assembly GCF_039596395.1). Classification (NCBI taxonomy): domain Bacteria; kingdom Pseudomonadati; phylum Bacteroidota; class Flavobacteriia; order Flavobacteriales; family Crocinitomicaceae; genus Fluviicola; species Fluviicola sp. The sequence continues at coordinate 705,436 of NZ_JBCNJT010000001.1, read as the reverse complement.
AAAATAGGCTGATTATCAAAAAAATAGCCGGAGGTTATTGCTCACTTACCCGGTAAAAAGTACCGTTCTCATTCATTTCCATAGTAATCAAATTCCAGGAGACGAATAAGACCATTAAGCGGTCAACACGTGACTTGTCCAAATTCGACAAGCGGTAAATTTTGCTCAATGTGATTCCGGGATTCCCGGATATAATTGCCAGCAATTGTGTTTCCTCCTCTCCTATTTTCTCCGGTCTTTTCTGATCAAAACGTTCGTGTTTCCAGACATTCAACAGGATTTTATTCGCTAAAAGTGTGTGATCTTTTCTTCTGACGTAGGCTTTCCATTTTCCTTCTTCGTCTAAAGCCATTATAGGTCGCTGCGCACTTTTTTCAATGGAAATTTCCAGAACCAGCTTCATGTCTTCCTGCCACACGCGCGACTGATATTCCAGTTTGGGCTTGGAGTACATGTCCACTGCTGCTTCGATCATGTGAATTTCTTCCGTCGGATCAACTCCGGCAATTTTTCCGTTGTCTTTAACACCGATCAAAAGTCTTCCGCCGTCAGTGTTTGCAAAGGCAACCAGGGTTCTCGCAATCTTTTTGGAATCATCAATACGGAATTTGAAATCCTGTTGCTGGTGTTCGCCTTCTCTGATCAACTGTTTTACCGACTGCATCTCACAAAAATACTAAGAAACCGCAAATGAAATTTGGTAAATTTGCTAATTTGCCTGTTTGCCAAATGGCAAACCGAAGCTTTTCCGGGCGATTCAGCTATTCCAGATCTCCCAGGCTTTGTTTGCCTGCTCTTTCAGCATCGAAAAACCGTTCAGCGTAGCAGCTCCTTTCAAACGCGCTTCTCTCAAAAACTTCGTTTCTTCCGGATTATAGATTAAATCGATGCACAAATGTGAGTGTGTCAGGAATTCAAAGGGAAATGGAACCGATTCGTCCACATTCGGGAAAGTCCCTACCGGTGTGCAATTCACAATCACTTTACAAGCACGAAGCATGTGTTCATTGACTGCTTCGTAGGAAAATTCTTTTGCATTTTCCGGATGACGCGAAATCCAAAGAACGTCCAGCCCGATATTCTTCAAAACATAAGCAACAGCTTTCGAAGCACCGCCTGTTCCGAGGATGAGTGCGCGTTCATGTTCGTTCGTCAGAAAAGGCTTGATCATCTGGTGAAAACCAAAAGCGTCAGTATTGAATCCGGTTTTCTGACCATCTGCAGACAAGTGCACACAGTTCACCGCTCCGATGGCTTTCGCTTCTTCACTCAAGGAATCCAGGAAGGGAATAATTTGTTCTTTGTAGGGAATTGTAACCGAAAAACCTTTTAGGTCAGGAATACTAAAAACACGTTGAATCTCTTCAATCGCGGGCAATTCAAAATTCTCAAATGTATAATTCAATCCTTCTCTCCGGAATTTTTCTTCAAAATAGTTTTTTGAAAAAGAATGCCCCAGGGTTTTACCAACCAGTCCGAATTCAGGCATCTTTTTTACTGAATTTTGATTTCAGGAAGCTGATCAGCATCGGAAGAATAGAAACCAGGATGATCAATAAAACTACTTTTTCGTTGTTCTCTCTCACCCATTCGATTTCACCCAGGAAATATCCGGCAAGGGTCATGGAAGTAATCCAGAGCACTCCACCAATAATATCGTAGATCAGGAACGTGCGGTATTTCATTTTACCGATTCCCGCTGCAAATGGGGTAAATGTTCTGACAATCGGTACGAAACGTGCCATAATAATCGCCGCTACTCCTCTTTTTTCAAAGAATTGTTCTGTTTTGGTCAAATAAGATTGCTTAACGAACTGACGGCCTCTGATTTTCCATTCGAAAACCCCCAATCCGAGTTTACGACCAATCCAATAATTAACATTATCACCCAAAACAGCTGCAAAAGCAAGCGATCCAAGAATAAATGCCAAATCCAGTTTTCCGTTAGCGGCAAACATCCCGGCCATAAACAACAGGGAATCTCCCGGAAGAAAAGGCATGATAATCAATCCTGTTTCAATGAAGATCACCACAAAAAGAACCACGTAAATGGAGTCGCGATAATGATCGAACACCCAGTTGAAATCCAGGTGAAATAAGTGTTTGAATAACTCTATCATGCTTTAGTACATTTCATAATTCGGTTCGAATGTTTCAAACCAATTCGTAATTCCCCCCTCTAAAATAGCAATGTGCTTAAATCCATGAGCGCACTCCAGTAAGTTTGCCACAGATTCCGCTCTTCTACCGGTTTTACAAACAATGATGTAATAGCGGGACTTATCCATCGATTCTGCTACTTCAGGAATTTTATGCATGGGTATTTTGGTTCCCCCGATAGAACAGATTTCCACTTCCCAGGGTTCGCGGATATCAATCAGTTCTGCCTCATTATTCTGGATCAGCTGTTTACAAACTTCGGAGGTAATACGATTCATGCTTTTTTTGGGCAAAGATAATGGAAAGTATAAATTATCAATTCTATAATTATCAAGTAGTGAAATAACCTGATGATTGATAATTCCAGCCATTTATAATTTATTTCACTTGATCTTCACTGAAATCTCCATCTCGAAAAACGCTACGATATCTCCGTTCAGGTCTTTGGCAGTTACTTTTACCCAGTGATTTTGCCGTTCATTGGTTTGGATTGCTTTCAAAACCTGTTCACGCACAACCGCTCCTTCATTGCAGGTAAACAGCACATCCGTTTCTGCACGTTTCAAAAACTCCGCCTTCATTCCCTTAAACGCAAAGGACGGACGGACATTGAGTTCATCGCAAAAATAAAAGGCATGCAATCCGGCGGTTACATCCGCACCTACAGCCAATACTCCGAAATACATGCTTTTCAAATGGTTCTTTGTACGTCTTCTCAGCTTGATCCTTACAACCACGTCGTTATCGTTTATTTCCACTAAGCGGGGACGCACGTAGCCAATCATCGGGATTTTGAAAATGCCCATCAGACGGAGCATCATCGAATATTTCTTCAAATTCGGACTCATGGCTTCGTAAGGGATTCGATGATTTCTTTTACCGGACGGATTGATTTTACATGTTCAATACTTGGCCCGGCACACCAAACGGTTTTGTAAGTAGCACTGAAAGCGGCTTTCTCCAGGGATTTCATTCCCCGGTAAAAAGTGAGCGCTTTCACCCATTTTTTCAAACGCTTGTTTTTATTTAAAATGCGCTCCAGCCAGGATTGTTCCGTTCCGATTTCTTTTACATAGGGCGTATTAATGACTGTGCAGGGAGTGCCTGAAAGTTTTGAAGTCATCACGATATCTTTTGCTCCGTAATCGACACATGCCTGCTTGTATTCCTGGGAAACACCTGCTTCATTCGAAGCAATGAAAACAGAACCGATGGAAAATCCATCCGCTCCGGCAGCGATTAATTCGTCCATTTCTTTTTTTGTACCGACACCTCCTGCAGAGATCACCGGAATGGAAATTGCTTCTTTGATACTTTTGATTAAGGTCGGTGCATCTATTCGTCCGGCGTGTCCTCCTGCCCGGTTGTTAACTGCAATCACCGCATCTGCTCCCAGGGATTCCACTTTCTGTGCATAAGCTACATCCGTAACATCGCAAAAAACTTTGATTCCTTTTCCATGAGCGGCATCAATGACTTTTTTCGGAGAACCTAAAGAAGTGATAAAAAAATCGACCCCTTCTTCCACGCAAATTTTCAATTGCTCTTCCATGTAAATATTGGAAGCATTCACAATCAGGTTAATCCCTATCGGACCTTTTGCCTTTGCTTTCATGCGCTTCAAACCTTCCCGCAAAAGCTCTGTAGACCGGTAATTCAATGCGGGAATGGCAGCAGCAATTCCATTTTCAGTTCCTGCAAGGATCATTTCCTCATTCGAAACCAAAAACATGGGAGCCATAATGATCGGATGTTCGATATTCAATAAGTTGCTCAAAGCCAATTTTTCCATTTTCAACAGATTACATTCAAATATACAAATAATTATGCACGCATACTATGTTAATTATCAATTATGAATTCGGGGAATTATCAAGTCAAAGAATTTCTTGATAATGGAGTCCTTGATAATTGAATCCTTGATAATTGAATCCTTGATAATTGATAATTAAAAAAGCCTCCCGGATTTCTCCGAAAGGCTCTCAGTGTTTTCTAATGCTTTTTTATTACATCCCGAAACCGAATTTGATTCCCGTTGCGGCGTTTAAACGGATCCCTGTATCTGTTGATGAAGACCATTTGCTTTGAACATATCCCTGATCATCGACGTAATTATCCAGGTATTGCTCTTTGATGGTAAAGGTTCCCAAACCTACTCCGAAGTACATGTCAATACTGAAATTTCCATCACCGGGCCAAAACTGCAATCCCATATTGAAACGGAAAATCGCCTGGCTCAAACTGGAACGTGCATCATCCAGCACCCCATTGATGTCTTCAGTGGTGTAATTGTATTGCCTGTATTTAAGTACCGGAGACAGGTAAAGACCTTTCAATTGGTTATCGTCAGACATCGGATAGAATCTTGGTGCAAGAGATACGTGAAAACCAATAGCTGCTTCAGCATCCGTACTGATCGGGTCAAAATCCCAGAAATCCGATCGCCACAAACGCTGGTTCCCGAAATTCAAACCGAATTGGGAGATGGTAGGTCCAACCTCCAGTTCCAAACTGAATTTCCGTGCAATACGCTGCTCATAGCTGAAATTAAACTCACCCGCAACCAATTGGGTCGGGCAGAATTTAAGTACGAAGTTTTTACCTTCTGATCGATCTGTCTCTTCTTCCTGTGAATAGGCTCCGAATGAAACTGCTGTAAGGATAATAATTCCAAGAAGTTTTTTCATATACTTAATTTAGATACACCAAATTAGGGATTTTTTTTCAATGATTCCGAAAGTTTAAATGCCTGACGGAACAATGAACAGATAAAATACCGAAATTTGGACATGGCAAATTCATCAGACTGGATCAGTGCGCTTAGATTAAGAACACTTCCACTATCTATTTCAGGAATACTCGTAGGTTCATTCATTGCTGTTTTTCAAGGCTACTGGAACCCGGTTATTTTCACTTTGGCCTTATCTACCACGCTTCTTTTTCAAATCCTGTCGAACCTGGCAAATGACCTGGGAGATTCTCTCAAGGGTGCCGACAATGCGGGAAGAGTCGGACCGATGCGCGCCGTTCAGTCCGGATCGATTTCCAAAAACGCCATGAAAAATGCAGTGATTTTCACTTCACTCCTGTCTTTCATCAGCGCCGGGTTATTGATTTACTTCGGAACGAAGAACCTTTCGGCAACAAGCGTTTACATCTACATTGTTTTGGCAATTGCGTCTGTTTTCGCGGCAATTACCTACACGATCGGGAAAAAAGCTTACGGCTACAATGGTTTGGGTGATTTATTCGTTTTTATCTTTTTCGGATTGGTCAGCGTAATTGGTGTTTATCCGTTATTTTCGGATACCTTATCCTGGATCCTTATTTTTCCTGCAATCACCATCGGTTTTTTAAGCACGGCTGTATTGAACCTGAACAATATGCGTGATCGCGAGAATGATGAAAAGGTCGGAAAACGCACTTTGGTGGTCAAACTGGGAGCTGCAAATGCCAAAAAGTATCACTTCTTTTTAATTATCACTGCTTTCGTAAGCTGGGGAATTTTCCAGGTATTGACTAAAAACTGGCTTGGATTCATCTCCTTTCTTCCGGCAATCCTGTTTATTAAACACCTCGTATTTGTTTCCAAAAACACCGTTCCAAGGGAATTGGATTCTCAATTAAAGATCGTTGCTCTCGGTACGTTTTTCATCAGTTTGTTGTACGTTATCAGTGTTTCAATCAACGCATGGATTCTTTAAAACACCTCAAAGCTTCTTTTGAGGCATTTACACTGGATTTTAAACGTCCAAGCGGTACAAGTCGCGGTGTTTTAACCCAAAAGAAGGGCTGGAAGCTTATATTGACAAATCGGGAAGGAATTACCGGATTGGGCGAATGCTCGGTCATTCCCGGCTTGTCACCGGATTACAGTTCGGATGATGTTTATGAGCAAAAGCTAAGAGAAGTTTGTGAAAACCCATTTCTATTCACTCAGAACAAAGCGCTTTTAATGGATTATCCTTCCATCCTGTTTGGTTTGGAAAGCGCTTATTTCGACCTGTTAAACGGCGGAAAGCAAATCTATTTTGAAGCAGCAAAAAGACCCGGCGGATTCAGTATTCCTATTAACGGCCTGATCTGGATGGGCGATCCGTTTTACATGCAGGATCAGATCGAAGAAAAACTCGCTGCCGGTTTCAGCTGTATTAAATTAAAAGTCGGAGCTATTGATTTCAAACAGGAATTGAGGTTACTGGAAGGAATCCGTTCCAGGTTTGACGCTTCGAAAATCGTTCTGCGCGTAGACGCGAACGGCGCATTTAATATGCAGGATGCTCTTTGGAAGCTGGATGAATTGGCCCAACTGGACTTACACAGCATCGAACAACCTATCAAAGCAGGATCGTGGAACGACATGAAAGCGCTTTGCGAACAAACACCATTGCCTATTGCATTGGACGAAGAACTGATCGGCATTAATGACACCAATAGAAAGGTCGAATTGCTGGAAACCATCAAACCACAATACATTATCCTGAAACCAAGCTTACACGGCGGATTCAGCGGTTCTGTCGAATGGATTAACCTGGCGGAAGAACGCCAAATTCCCTGGTGGATTACTTCAGCACTGGAAAGCAATATCGGATTGAATGCGATTGCACAATTTACGGCCGGTTACGATCCTGTTTTGCCACAGGGTTTGGGAACGGGCGGATTGTATGAAACGAATTTTGAGGCTCCATTGAAGATTGAACAGGGAAACCTGATTTATACCCGATAATTTAAATAAATATCTTGCAAGCACGCGGTGACCTTTTGTAGGCACGCGATGCGTCGCGTGCCTACAAAAGGTCACAACAAAAAAGGGCTCTTGCAAGCAAGAACCCTTTCGTATTTATAATTCAGTAACTTCGTTACTTTTTATCGTTAACTTCTTCGAAATCAACATCTGTTACTTCATCACCAGGATTTCCTCCGGTGTTTCCACCCTGAGCTCCCTGATCTGCACCACCTGCATTTGCAGCGTTATACATTTCCTGTGAAGCTGCCTGGAAAGCTGTATTCAAACGTTCCATTGCCGCATCCAGGTTTGCCATGTTTTTCGCTTCAAACTCAGTTTTCAATGCTGCTAAAGCATCTTCGATCGGTTGTTTTTTATCTGCAGGAATTTTATCTCCGTACTCTTTCAACTGACGCTCAGTCTGGAAGATCAATGAATCCGCTTTATTTAGCGTTTCAGCTTCCTGCATGCGTTTTTTATCAGCATCTGCATTTGCTTCCGCTTCTGCTTTCATACGCTTGATTTCTTCATCAGACAAACCTGAAGATGCTTCAATCTTGATAGACTGCTCTTTTCCGGTTCCTTTGTCTTTTGCAGAAATGTGCATGATTCCGTTAGCATCCACATCGAAAGTTACTTCAATTTGTGGTTCTCCGCGACGAGCCGGTGGAATGTCTGTCAATGAGAAACGACCCAATGTTTTGTTGTCGCCTGCCATCGGACGCTCACCCTGCAATACGTGAATATCCACTGCCGGCTGGTTGTCTGCCGCTGTTGAGAAAGTCTCCGATTTTTTAGTCGGAATAGTTGTATTTGCTTCGATCAATTTCGTGAATACACCTCCCATTGTTTCGATTCCCAAAGACAATGGAATAACGTCCAAAAGCAATACATCTTTCACTTCACCTGTCAATACACCACCTTGAATTGCCGCACCAACTGCTACTACTTCATCCGGGTTTACTCCTTTTGACGGAGCTTTTCCGAAGAAACGCTGAACTGCATCCTGGATTACAGGAATACGTGTTGATCCACCAACCAAAATTACTTCATCGATATCGCTTGTAGATAATCCTGCATTTTGAAGGGCAGAACGACAAGGAGCGATTGTTCTTTCAACGATAGAAGCGATCAATTGCTCGAATTTTGAACGTTGCAATGTTCTTACCAAGTGTTTCGGAATTCCGTTCACCGGCATGATGTATGGCAAGTTGATTTCTGTTGAAGTTGTTGAAGACAATTCGATCTTCGCTTTTTCAGCAGCTTCTTTCAAACGTTGCAAAGCCATCGGGTCCTGACGTAAATCCAAACCTTCTTCAGCCTTGAACTCATCAGCCAACCAGTTGATGATTGCCTCATCCACATCGTCACCACCTAAGTGTGTATCTCCGTCTGTTGCCAATACTTCAAATACTCCGTCTCCCAATTCCAATACGGAAACGTCATGTGTACCACCACCGAAGTCGAATACAACAATTTTTTGATCCACTCCTTTTTTATCCAAACCGTAAGCCAACGCTGCAGCTGTAGGTTCGTTGATAATACGTTTGATTGTCAAACCTGCAATTTCACCGGCTTCTTTTGTAGCTTGGCGCTGTGAGTCATTAAAGTAAGCCGGAACAGTTACAACTGCTTCAGTTACTTCCTGACCTAAATAATCTTCAGCAGTTTTCTTCATTTTCTGAAGAATCATTGCAGAGATTTCCTGCGGTGTATACAAACGACCGTCAATATCCACACGCGGAGTGTTGTTATCGCCTTTTACAACTTTATAAGGTACACGTCCAGCCTCATTTTTCACATCGTCAAAAGATGATCCCATGAAACGCTTGATGGAGTAAATTGTCTTTGTTGGGTTGGTAATCGCCTGACGCTTCGCAGGGTCACCAACTTTCAGTTCGCCACCATCCACGAATGCTACCACAGAGGGTGTTGTACGTTTACCTTCAGAATTTGCGATTACAACCGGCTCATTTCCTTCCATTACGGAAACACATGAGTTCGTTGTTCCTAAATCGATTCCAATTATTTTTCCCATTTTATTGTTTTTTGTTTTTAATCAAAATTTCCTTCTCTTAGTCAAAGGTTGTGCCATTGGGAATCGGCAACCAATTACTGACAAATTTGTCAGTTTTGAAGAGGAAATAAGAAAAACAACTGACGAACCTGGTAAATCGACACATCAACCCGTGTCATTTTGTCACTTTTCCGGCAATTTTGCCAAATTCCGAATTTGCTTGTTTGTCAACTAACGAACCCTAAACCGACTAGCTGATCGGTTCTTTTCGCTTAAATGCCAGGTAATAAATTGGGATCCCAGCCAGGATCAATACAATACTTCCGAATGTATCCCAGAAAGTAAATACAGTCAGTGAAACACAGATTATCACCGCGAAAACCAGATACAAAAAGGGAATCACCGGATAACCGACCGCTTTGTAAGGACGGTCTGCATCCGGCATTGTTCTTCTCAGTTTGAACAATCCTAAAATCGTTACAATGTAAAAAACCATCGAACCGAAAGTGGCGAACTTGATCAGGATTCCATAGGATCCGGAGAAACACAGGGCAATTGCCCATAAGTTTTGTATCCACATGGCCCACGCCGGCACTCCGAAACGATTTAATTTACCGGCTTTATTGAAAAATAATCCGTCTTTCGACATGGCATAGAACAAGCGCGAACCGGCCATGATCAGTCCGTTGTTACACCCGAAGGTTGAGATCATGATCAGGATTGCCATCAGGATGTTCGCAATATTCCCGAACAGCATAAACGCGGCCGACGTTCCTACCCTATCCGAACTGGCAAACTGGATTCCGGTGGATTCAACTGCTTCTTTCGTATACACAAAATCACCCTCAAAAGGAGTTCCGTGAAGCGGCAGCAAGCCCAGATAAGCCACGTTTGCCAGAATATAGAGGATCGTAACGATAAACGTTCCAAGAAACAGGGCGCGGGGCAAATTCCGTTCGGGGTTCCGGATATCTCCGGCAATGAACGTCACGTTATTCCAGGCATCCGAAGAAAACAGGGAATTGATGATCGTGGTAGAAAGTACGATCATTAACCCGACCGCTGTTAGATCGGTGGTTATCCAACCGCCATCTTCCTTTTTTGTGGAAGTTGCTTCCCACATGTCGTGGAAGTTCTCATCAAAAAATCCGGAATAAAACCCGACGATAATTCCCGCTACAATCAAAACTGCGAGTGCGATCAACTTGGAACTGGTGAAAATTGCCTGGATGATTTTCCCGTAATTGATTCCGCGTACGTTGATGAGCGTCAATATTAGAATCGTTCCTACTCCGACAAAGTTTGCCCCGTTGATCTTAACGGATCCATACTCAAGCAATGTTTTATCGACCAGCACCGGAAAAAACACGCCGGCAAATTTCCCGAATGCCACGCCAACAGCGGCAATAACCCCGGTTTGAATCACCGCAAAAGTGGTCCATCCGTATAAAAACGAAGGTAATTTTCCCCAGGCCTCACGGATGTAAACAAATTGTCCGCCGGCTTTCGGGAACATCGCGGCCAATTCTCCGTAACTCAATGCCCCGAACAAAGTAATGATCCCGGTAAGCAGCCAGGTCACAAGCAACCAGCCTGAACTTCCCAGATCGCGCGACATTTCCGATGAAACGATGAATATCCCGGAACCGATCATACTTCCCGCAACGAGGAACGTAGCATCTAATAATCCCAGCGATTTTTTGGTCGTGTTTTCTTCCATAAGCAGTCATAAAAAAGTCCTGCCTTTTTGAAGCAGGACTTTAAAAGTGTTTGTTCAATTATTCTTCGTTCAATTCTTCATCGTGATGAGTAATCGAAGCATCCAGGTTGTAATGGTTCAGATTACTTTTTCTGCGGCTGTAAAGGAAGTAAATGATAATCCCTAACGCAAGCCAGCTAAGAGACAGCAACTGAGCGTCGATACTCAGGTTCCACATCAAATAGATATTGATCAGAATACCTAAAACCGCGATTACAGGAAGAGCAGGCACTTTGAACGTACGAGGCAAATCCGGTTGTTTCACACGAAGTACCCAAACCGCGATACAAACCATTAAGAAGGCAAATAACGTCCCGAAGCTGGTCATATCCGCCAATTTGTTGATCGGTGTAAATGCCGCCACAGTTGCAATAACAACTCCAAGAATGTACAAATTGCGTTTCGGAGTTCCGGAAACCGGGTTGATTTCTGCGAATACCTTCGGGATCAATCCGTCTTTTGCCATTCCAAGGAAAATACGTGATTGCCCCATAATCATTACCATCAATACGGAAATCAAACCAACCGTTGCAGCAATCGTAATGATATAGCCTGCCCATTTTTGACCGGCAATATCAAAGGCGTAAGCAACAGGAGCTTTAATTGCATCCGGGTAAGCACCTTTCGGGTCGAAATCCTGGTAGTTCATCATTCCGGTCAATACCAAAGAAACAAGGATGTATAAAATGGTACAGATCAATAGCGAAGCAACAATTGCAAACGGTACGTCTTTCTTCGGATTAATAGCTTCCCCTGCCTGGGTCGAAACGGCATCAAACCCCACGTAAGCAAAGAAGATTGCCGCTGCACCGGAAATAATCCCGGTAATTCCATAAGCACTGTGTTTCACACCTTCATGCGCCACTTGTTTTACTTCCGGAATAAACGGAGACCAGTTGGCTGTATTGATAAAGAATAAACCGGCAATAATTACGAAAAGTACTGCTGATACTTTCAGAACTACAATGAAATTGTTCGCTTTGGCCGCACCTTTCGTTCCTCTTACCAAAAGACTTACTACCAATAAAACAATCAGAAACGCCGGTAAATTCATGGAAAAACCTGTTCCCGTATAACTTGCAGGATCGGACGTCAGCCACTCAGGCAGAACGATGTGGAACATTTTCAGCAATTTGTTAAAGTACCCCGACCAAGAAACAGCGACCGTCATCGATCCCATGGCATACTCCAGGACGAGTCCCCAACCGATAATCCACGCCAAAAGTTCCCCGATAGTTCCGTAAGCATATGCATAAGCGGATCCTTCAACCGGCAAAATTGCAGCAAATTCCGAATAACATAAAGCAGCAAAAACACATGCAATACCTGCAATTACAAATGAAAGAGCCAATGCAGGGCCGGCATGATAATAAGCTCCCGTTCCCGTAAGAACGAAGATCCCTCCTCCGATAATTGCACCGACACCAATTGCAGTTAAGCTCCATTTTCCAAGAACACGCTTCAATTGACTTTTCTTCATGTCCGCTTCAAAAGCGCTCATTGGCTTTTTACGCCATACACTACTTGCCATATTAAGATTTTTTAGTTTTCAAGTCGCTAAAGATAGAAAAAATGTGAATGAATGCTAAAATCTAAAAATTTGTCCCGAGATTTAACTTACCTTATTCTCTAAACTAAACTTTCGATTACATTTGATATAAATAATGACCTTTTATGTGGATTTTTCGCTTTAGTTCAAACCTCAAAAATTTCTTCAGGCTATTATCGATCATTCGGATCATTGCAGGTCATTACGTTGCCAATTGGCTGACAACCGGTCCGTTGCGTGTAATCTTCGACCCGAGAGGAAAAAATCGCAAGACACGTTCCGAAAGACTGCGTTTAATCATTGAAGACCTTGGGCCGACATTTATCAAGTTCGGTCAAATCGTTGCAGACAGACCCGATATTGCTTCGGAAGGTTTGCGGATGGAGCTGAAAAAATTACAATCTTCCGCAAGGCCAATGCCCGATGATATTGCCATCCAGATCATTGAAAACGAGATCGGAGCTTCTATTGATACTGTTTTTGCAGAATTCGATGAAAGACATATTGCATCTGCATCTATTGCACAGGTTTACACTGCTAGACTACATACCGGGGAGAAAGTGGTCCTGAAAGTACAGCGCCCGAATATCCGCAACAAAATCCGATTGGATATCAAACTCCTCCAGATCTTTGCCCAAAAAATCCAGAATCAATACCCGGAGATCAGCAATTTTAACCTGATCCGTTTTATCGAGGATTTTGGGGATATCATGCTCAAAGAGCTCGATTTCATGAATGAGCTTTCAAACATGATGCGCTTCAAACACATGTTCAAAGGAGACGACCGTGTGTATGTGCCTAAAGTTTACAGCAAGTATTCTACGTCGAAATTATTGATCATGGAGTATGTGGAAGGCGAACCGCCCGACAATCTCATGAACCTCATTGACAAAGGATACAATCCGAAAGTCATTGCAGAAAATGGAATGAACGTGATCCTGACGATGATCCTTAAACATGGTTTCTTCCATGCTGACCCGCATTCCGGAAATATGTTTATCCGCGGGAATAACCAGATTGTCCTGATCGATTTCGGGATGTGTGCCAGCCTGAAACCGAAGCAGATTGACGGACTGATTGACTTCCTGATCGGCTTTGCAGACAACAGTCCGCATAAAATTGCCAAAGCACTTTTGAAGTTAACCGAGGTGGAAAACTTCCGGGATATCGAAAGCCTCGAATTTGAGATCAATGAATTAACCATGAAATACACGTTCTACTCCTATAACGAAGTAGATATTTCCGGGTTATTTACAGATACGTTCAAATTACTGATGAAATACGGGATCACTATTCCGAGCAGTTTGTACATGCTCTTGAAAACGCTCGTAACCATTCAGAAAGTAGCGGAATCGTTGCAGGTAAAACTCGACCTGATCAACATGGTGAAACCGTACGCTACCGAAAAAATCAAAGAGCGTTTCGGGTGGAAAAACATCAAATCCAAGATCATTTCCTCTGCGGAAGATTATTTGTACCTGGTAGAAACGCTTCCGAAGGACATCAAAGCAATCATCACCAGTTTCAAACACGAAGGGCTTCGCCACAATATCAAATTGGGTGAAGAAGGAAATACGATCGGAAACACCGAAATCAGGAGACATATTTACCGTTTCGGTGCGATCGTTTTATTGGGGATGTTATTGATCTGTGCGACTCTTTTGAAGGTTTACAACGTAAAAACAGTGATTTACAATTCCAAGGGAGAACCGTTCATGCAGTCTGCATTCGGAAATTTCCCGGATGTCTTCTTCGTTACGACAGTCATCATATCTGTTTTCGTTGTTTTACGTTTGATGTTCAGGGCTAAATAATCTGAACATTTCACTGTTTTTCGTCCGTAAAATTGACTTATTCGACTAAATTTGCGCTCATTAAATTTTATTGAACGCTAGTTCGCAAGTTGAATACCAATGACAGTACACGAAATTCGCAAGCAGTTTTTTGATTTTTTTGCGTCGAAAGGACACCAGATTGTTCCTTCAGCACCAATGGTTGTGAAAAATGACCCGACCTTGATGTTTACGAACGCCGGAATGAACCAATTCAAGGACTTTTTCCTTGGAAATGCGGTTCCGAAAAATCGTCGTGTCGCCAATTCTCAAAAATGTTTACGTGTTTCAGGAAAGCACAATGACCTGGAGGAAGTTGGTGTGGATACATACCACCACACAATGTTCGAAATGCTGGGTAACTGGTCGTTCGGTGATTATTTCAAAGAAGATGCCATTGCATGGGCGTGGGAATTGCTGACGGAAGTTTACAAGATCCCGAAAGACCGTTTATACGTAACCGTTTTTGAAGGTGATGAAAAAGACGGGGTTCCCAAAGACCAGGAATCTTACGATATCTGGAAAAAATTCATTGCGGAAGACCGCATTATTCTAGCTTCCAAAAAGGATAATTTCTGGGAAATGGGCGATACGGGACCATGCGGGCCATGTACCGAAATCCACGTGGATAACCGTCCGGAAGCAGAACGCGCGAAAGGTGACGGAAAACAATACGTAAACGAAGACCATCCGCAGGTGATCGAGATCTGGAACAACGTATTCATGCAGTTCAACCGCAAGGCAGACGGAAGTTTGGAATTGCTTCCCGCAACTCACGTAGATACGGGAATGGGATTGGAACGTCTGGCAATGACCCTTCAGGACAAAACATCCAACTACGATATCGATTTGTTCCAGACACTCACCCGTCACATGGAAGGTGTTTCCGGAAAAAAATACGGAACAGATGAACCTACGGACATTGCATTGCGTGTGATTGCAGATCACGTGCGTGCCATTGCATTCTCCATTGCAGACGGACAATTGCCCTCTAATACGGGAGCCGGTTATGTGATTCGTCGTATTTTGAGACGTGCTGTCCGTTACGGATACCAGACGCTGGGATTGAAAGAGCCGTTCCTTTCCGGATTGTCGGTTATTCTTTCAGAAGTCATGGGAGATCCGTTCTCCGAATTGATCAAGCAGCGTGAACTGATTGAAAAAGTGATCCGCGAAGAAGAATTGTCTTTCTTCCGCACACTGGAGCAAGGAATCAAACGCATCGAAGGATTGATTGCTGCTGCAAAAAATGACAACAAAACCATTCTTGACGGAGTTTCCGTTTTTGAATTATACGATACTTACGGTTTCCCATTCGATTTAACAAGCCTGATTGCCCGCGAGAACAATCTTTCCGTAGACGAAGAAGGATTCAACGCGGAACTGACGAAACAAAAAGACCGTTCACGTGCTGCAACGGCTATTGAAACAGATGACTGGGTACAACTGATCGATGATTCGGTAGAAGAATTCGTGGGTTACGATTACCTGGAAACAGCTGTTGAGATTGTGAAATACCGCAAGGTTTCCCAAAAACAGAAGACGTTTTACCAATTGGTTTTCTCCAAAACACCTTTCTACCCGGAAGGTGGTGGACAAGTCGGTGATACGGGAAGAATCTACAACGATTCGGAATCCGTGGTGATCTTTGACACGAAAAAGGAAAACAACCTGATCGTTCATTTATCCGAAACACTTCCTGCAAACCCGGGAAAACCGTTTACAGCAGAAGTGAACGAGCAAAAACGCAAGTTATCCGCATACAATCACTCGGCCACTCACCTCCTGCATCATGCTTTGAGAACCGTTTTGGGAACTCACGTCGAACAGAAAGGATCCTTGGTAAATCCGAACTACCTGCGTTTCGACTTCTCGCATTTCTCCAAGGTAACGGATGAAGAGTTGGCAAAAATCGAATCCTTGGTGAGCGAAGCCATTCGTGCAAGCATTGATCTGGATGAAAGACGCAATGTTCCGATCGAAGTGGCAACAGAAATGGGTGCTATGGCTTTGTTCGGCGAGAAATACGGAGATACGGTGCGCGTGATTAAATTCGGTGATTCCGTGGAATTATGCGGAGGAACGCACGTGAAAAATACCGGGCAGATCGGTTTATTCAAAATTCAATCGGAATCTGCAGTAGCAGCAGGTGTGCGCCGTATCGAAGCAATCACAAATGTGGCGGTAGAAACCTATTACACGGACCAGGAATCGAAATTGAAATCTGTGAACGAGTTATTGAAAAACCCGAAAGACGTTTCAAAAGCAATCGAAGACCTGATTTCCAAAAATAACCAGCTTCAAAAACAGGTGGAAAACTTCAAAAAAGAGCAGGCTAAATTGGTGAAAGCGGATCTGAAAACGAAAATTGTTTCCAAAGGAGACTTTTCTTTCCTGGAATCCATTATCGATTTGGATGCAGGTTCGGTAAAAGATATTTTGTTCCAGCTGAAAGGAGAAGTTCCGAATTTAGTTGCGGTAATCGGCTCGAAAGAAGAAGACAAGTGCGCAGTAAGCGTTTTGGTAGATGAAAACCTGGTTTCAGCCAAAGGATGGAATGCCGGGAATTTAGTAAAATCTGTTGCATCACTGATCCAGGGCGGTGGTGGCGGACAGGGTTTCTTCGCTACTGCAGGCGGGAAAAATCCGGCTGGATTGGAACCGGCAATCAACCAATTGAAAGAGAGCTTACTTTCTTGATCTTTTGAAGATTACAGCCAGTATTTTATTGGTGTAATTGACAATCTCAGTATCTAATTTCAGGTAATATACCGGTAACATAAACATTGTCAATACAAGGATGGATTCACAGAAAAACAGGATCCATCCTTGTTGTATATACCCCTGTATAAATGTTCCGAAAGTGAGTGTTAGCAATCCCGTGAAAATCACCGTGACCTGTTTCCAGGTAAACGGATGCATTTTCAGGATGTTCCAAACAAAAATGAGTCTTCCCAGGTTAACCAGCACCAAGGCAATTGAAGTGGAGATCGCTGCGCCGTTCATCCCCCAAATCGGGATAAAGAGTAGGTTCAAAAAGTAAACGATCAGGATTAGTGAAACAGTAAAATAGACATCGTATTTGTACTTCTTGGAAGAAGTGAATATGGAAGAGTTAATCCCGCAATACATATCAAAGATACGGCCGATCATAATGAAAAAAAACACCCAAATACCCGACGCAAACTCAGGTTTCAGAAAGGAAAAAAGAAACTCAATATTCAGCCAGGTAAACAGGAACAACCCCAAACCGATAGTCAGGGCAACCGAACTTACCTTCACATATAAAGATTGAATCTCTCCGAATTGGCGGTTTTTCCAATGATCCGAAACCAATGGGGCTGTAACCCGGATTATGGATTTATAAGGGACCTGAAGCGCACTTGCTAAAAATAAAACAGTTGAATAAATCCCGGTTGATTCCAATCCGTCCATTTGAGCCAGCATTACCACATCTAAAGACGCCACAATAACCAGTCCGAGTGTATTGATGTAAAAATAGGAAGACGATTTGAGCAAGATTTTACGGAACCGTTTCGAAATACGGATACTGGAAAGCCTGATATTGAATTCCCCGATCCGGACCATGTAAACCAACAACATGCATACCGGGATGAAATAGATCAAACTGTGGAGCATGACAAAGTTGCTAAAACTGATCCATTTCAACCAATAGATACCCAATATGACTGTCAGGGCCAAACGTAAGACAATTTCATTGGCGAATACCGAAATGATATTTTTATACAAACTCCGCAGATACACTTCAAAAAACAGGAAAAACACCGTAGATATCCCGATCGGGATAAACCAGACATAATACGTTACGAAATCCGGGGATTTTTCAAGATATGACTGCTCAATTTCATGCCTGAAAAAGAAGGTAGCCAGGGTACAAAGAACAATCCCGGTTAAAACAAACAGAATCATCAATGGCAAAAACCCGTGATGTCTCCTGGATTCATTGCGGAAAACAGGAAAAAAACGCCAGGTCGTATAAATGGTTCCCATGTTGGCAAACTGGGCAAAAAGAATTCCCACCGAATAGATTAAATTAACCAATCCGATCTGCTCCGTCGTTAAAATAAGAATGAATAAAAATCCTTTATTGAGATACCCCAGAACAATCCCTGCATAGGAGATAATCATGGTCCGCAGAGCATCTTTTTGTACTAATCCCATTGGAGGCAAAGATACTGTTTCATTCAGAAAAAAGTTATTACTAAATTCGCAAACATTAAGAATGAAATGAAAAAGGTACTTATCATCACATATCATTGGCCACCTTCCGGAGGAATTACTGTGCTAAGATGTTTAAAACTGGTGAAATACCTTCGTGAATTTGGCTGGGAACCTATCGTTTTTACAGCTAAAAATGCTTCTTATCAAATTCTGGACGAATCAAATTTAAAAGACGTTCCGGCTAACCTGGAGATTCACCGGGTTCCTTTATTTGAACCTACCCAATTGTTTAAAAAAATCTCCCGCAGGCCTGTTCATAAACCGCTTCAGAATATCACTCAAAGCTCTGAAAAAAAAAGAGGGCTTATTGATACGCTTTCCATTTGGGTAAGAGGAAATTTCTTTATTCCGGACGCACGTGCATCCTGGATTAAACCTTCTCTGAAATACCTGGAAGAATATTTAAAGAACAACCCGGTAGATGCGATTTTTACGGATGGGCCTCCACATACAAATACAGTAATCGGGATGCGCTTGTCTCAAAAGTTTGGTATTCCCTGGCTGGCGGATTTTCAGGACCCGTGGACGCAGGTCGATTATTATTCCAAAATGCTCATCGGAAAAAGAGCCAACAGGATCCATCATCAATTGGAGCAGGAAGTATTTCAAACCGCCGCAAAAATAACCATTGCCAGCCCGACGTGGAAAAAAGACCTGGAACAGATCGGGGCCCGGGATGTCTCGGTTTTTTATTACGGGTATGATGAATCGGATTTTTCCGGGTACGAGCCGAAAACAACTTCAAACTTCACCTTTTTTCACGGCGGACTTCTTGGAAATGACCGAAATCCGGTTTCGTTTTTTGAGGCTCTGGAAGAAATTCTGGAGGAAAATCCCCAGTTAAAATCCCGGGTAAAAATCAAATTGGCGGGCGAAGTCGATTATTCGGTGATCGAATCTTTAAAATCAACTCATTTAATCGAATTGACGGAGTTGATGGGCATGATTCCCCGCAAACAGGTCTTTAAAGAATATGAACATGCTTCACTCCTGCTATTGCCAATCAATCAGGCAGCCAATGCAGGTGGACGTATTCCCGGAAAATTATTCGAAATGCTCCGGAGTCAAAAACCGATCATGGTATTCGGACCGTCAAACGGGGATGTCAAAAAAATAGTAGAAACAAAAAAACTGGGGAAGTCCTTTGAATACAGCGAAAAAAAAGAAATCCGTCAATTTTTGCATCAGTTGATGGTCGAAAACAAATTGGATGATTTTGAACCTCAAACTTCCGTTATTGAGTTCAGTAACAGTGAACTTACCAAACAAATAGCTCACTTTCTTCATGAAATTACAGCATAAAAAACAAGCGCAATGTTACCTGGTTAGTAATGAAGGAAGGGATTTCTATCTCCTTATCGGATTTATTTATTACCTGGAACGGTTCCAAAATTACGAGGTCAGCCTGGAATTTGTATGGGATGCGCAAAAAATAAAAACCGGTAATCCGGACCTGGTACTGCTCCCAAATTCCAGAGGAAACCATTTCTACTATGAAATTGCAAAGTACTGTTATGACAATGAAGTTCCACTTTTCATTCATGATTCAGAGGGGAATTTCAATACCGAAATAAAGTATGATTTCTGGTCATTCAATCTGGATAAAAAAACGTTTTGCCCCAAAATGTTCACCTGGAATCAACGTGTCAAAAATTACCTGGTATCTAAATATCATCTCCCGGAAGAGGAGGTCTGCGTGACCGGCGCTCCCGGAATCGATAAGTATCGTTATTCAAGCATGAATGAGCATTCAGGAATCCTTGCCAAATATGGAAAAGCACATTACAAAACCGTCACAGGCTATGCAGGTTGGGCTTTTGGTAAACTGCAAAATAAAGAAATCGATGATCTTCTCCACAATCTTAACTACGTAGGTGATAAACGGGAAGAAGGAATTCGATGGATTGAAAGTCAGCGAAATTTAGTGGAGAAATGTTTAAAGTCAGCCATCGAGAAATATCCGGATACACTGTTTATTCTTAAAAAACATCCGCGGGAAAATTTTGAATCGGACAACAGGGATTCTCTCAATGAAATGAATCGCCTGACAGCGTATGATAATGTGCTTTATTTAAAGGACGAAGAGAACATCCAGGATTTGATCCAGATATCTGATTTGTGGATGGCTTTCGAGAGCACTTCCATTATGGAAGCCTGGCTTTTAAACATTCCGACATTAATGATTAATCCGGACCCCGATTTCATCAGATCCTCGATCTATAAAGGAGCATTTTTGGTGAAAACCCAGGAAGAATTGCTGGCGGCAATTGAGCAGGTTCTGATACTGAAAAACACAGCGGCAGTAAATCCCGAGCACGTAGTTGCCGAACGGAAACGGATTATCGAAGATGCTTTCGGATTTGACGACGGTTTGAATCATTTACGCTGTGCCCTGTACTTCAATCCCTATTTAATATCAAATCCGGAAATCAAAAAAAATCCGAAGTTGAAACCGAAATTCTTAAGGTATTACCTTTTACTTCACATCGGAAAACTGTTTTATATTCCCTGGTTGTTCAAACGTCTTCCAAAATTCAAAAAAACAGTGTGGATTTTTGAGAATTATAGACTCTCCAAAGTAAAAGCATTAAAAAAGTCTGTCTATAAGGATTTGGATGAATTTTACGAAAGAAATAACCTTCCGGAGAGGATCCATTCAGGAGAAATCTGGGCCGAATTATAAACAAAACGGTACATGTGGGTTATTCTGCCTGAATTGATATCTTTGTAGGAGATAAATAAAAAATTGGTGAAAAACAAATCAATACTAATTACTGGAGGAACGGGCTCGCTTGGGAAAGCACTTACCAAACATATTTTAAATCATCATCCTGAAATAGCCCGACTGGTTATTTTTTCACGTGATGAGCAGAAGCAGTTCGAAATGGAGCAGGAATTTCCACATAGTGTTTATCCCCAGATACGTTATTTCATCGGTGATGTCCGCGACCTTGACAGGCTTGAAAGAGCATTCTCGGGAATTGATTATGTGATCCATGCGGCAGCTATGAAACACGTGCACATTGCGGAATACAACCCGGATGAATGTGTGAAAACCAATGTAGGAGGTGCTGACAATGTGATAAAAGCTGCTCTGAAGAGCAATGTGGAACATGTAGTAGCTCTTTCAACGGATAAAGCATGTGCACCCATCAATTTATATGGTGCTACCAAATTAACCTCCGATAAATTATTTGTTGCTGCCAATAATATCAAAGGAAAAAGAAATGTAAAATTCTCAGTTGTCCGTTACGGGAACGTGATGGGTTCCAACGGTTCCGTGATTCCCTTTTTCCTGAAGAAAAAAAGAAGCGAAGGTGTATTGCCTATTACGGTAGAATCCATGACCCGCTTCAATATTTCGCTGCAAGGAGGTGTTGACATGGTCATGCATGCATTGGAAACGGCCTGGGGAGGAGAAATTTTTGTTCCAAAAATTCCTTCTTACCGTATTTTGGATGTTGCCGAAGCAATTGGCCCGGAATGTGAAAAACCGGTTGTCGGGATTCGCCCCGGAGAAAAGATCCACGAGGAAATGATTACTTCATCCGATTCCTTCTTTACTTATGATTTAGGAAAATACTATACGATCCTGCCTCAAACCCCTAATTGGAAACTGGATCAGTTCATCACACATTTCAATGCCACAAAAGTAGCCGAAGGCTTTTCGTACTCTTCCGACAAAAATTCGGATTGGGAAACGGTGGACAGCTTGAGAAAACTTATCAAAGAACACGTTGATCCTACTTTTGAGCCATGAGCAACCCGATCATTCCCTACGGAAGACAGGAAATAACCAACGAAGATATTCAAACGGTTATTGAAACCCTGCAATCCGATTTTTTGACACAAGGCCCAAAAATTGCCGAATTTGAAGAAGCATTTGCGAAGTATACAGAATCAAACTATGCGGTTGCGTTAAGTAACGGGACTGCTGCTTTGCATTTAGCTGTAATGGCTCTGGGAATACGCGAAGACGAATTTGTCATCTGCACCCCGATTACTTTTGCTGCTTCGATCAACTGCGTAAAATATTGTGGCGGTCAGATCCTGTTTGCCGATATCGATCCGGAAACCTATCTAATGGATTTGGAATCAGTCAAATCGGTCATTAAGAATAATCCGGATAAAAAAATTAAGGGAATTATTCCTGTTGATTTTGCAGGACGTGTTCCTCAACTGGACGCATTCCGGGAATTGGCTGATGACCATGGATTATGGATCATAGAGGATGCTTGTCATGCTCCCGGTGGATTTTTTAAAGACAAAGACGGAACAGATCAGTTTGCCGGGAACGGAAAATTTGCGGACTTAAGTGTGTTCTCTTTTCACCCGGTAAAGCACATTGCAACGGGTGAAGGAGGAATGATTACTACCAACGATCCGGATCTGTATAAACAGTTATTGACCTTGCGCTCACATGGAATAACACGCGATGCCAGACTTTTCGAAAACAGTGCCGGGTTTGCGGTTGGCAACAGTCCTTCAACCGGTGAATACCCGCTTTGGTATATGGAAATGCAGGAATTGGGATACAATTACCGCTTAACGGACTTCCAGGCAGCACTGGGCATTTCCCAGTTAAAACGTGCCGAACGGAATTTAGCCAAAAGAAGGTCCATTGCGAAAGCATATACGAACGCATTCTCAAACATTCCCGGAATCATTCATTCTTCGGGATTGATTGAGGGGCATGCTTATCACCTGTTCGTACTGGAGGTCGAAAACCGGAAAGGGCTCTATGATTTCCTCAGATCCAACGGGATTTTTGCGCAAATTCATTACATCCCCGTTCATTTGATGCCTTATTACCGTAGACAAGGTTGGAAAGAGGGCGATTTCCCGATGGCAGAACGCTATTATTCAAGATGTATGAGCATTCCGATGTTCCCGTCCATGACCGAAGAAGAAATAAATCACGTTATAAGCACAACAAAACTATTCTATGAAAGATCATAACCAACATAAATACAAAGGCATAGTCAGAGGATTTTTCCATCAATTGTTAACCATTGACTTCGTGCGTTATTGTATTGCCAGGCTGCGTTTCTTTTATTTCGTGAGAATCTGCCGGAAATTGAAGACGTTCGATCTATCCACTCAAAAAGCAATTGCATCCAATACAGTATTTCACAATCTAAAAGGGTTGAAAGATCTTGCTGTTGTGAGGTCCCTGGCGCTTATCAAGCCCGTAACCGCTATCGATAAAGTGGGTATTCATTCGAAAGTGCTAACTATTGGCCCCCGCACGGAAGGAGAACTTTTAAGTTTGATTGGTTACGGATTTCTTAAAAAGAATATTCGCGGGCTTGACCTGATCAGCTATTCTTCCTGGATTGACTTGGGAGATATGCATGCCATGTCTTATCCTGACAATTCTTTTGATGTGGTGATTATGGGCTGGGTGATATCCTATAGCGAAGATCCCGTAAAAGCCGCTCAGGAAGTGGTCAGAGTTGCAAAAAACGGTGCCATTATCGCAGTTGGTGTGGAATATGGAGGATTAGTCGCTCAGGAGCAAATCAAAAACCTGGATTATATTCCCGGAGCCGGCAGATTGACAACACAAGCATCGCAATTGACAGACTTCTTTGGAGAAGCAGTAGATCATGTGTATTTTAGTCATAGCATTGATGAAGACAGAAAAGACCTCAAAGGATCGGTTATTGCTGTTTTTTCCATCAAAAAATAAGTAACTCCTATGAAGAACATTGTTAAGCTTATCACTTTTCCTTTCCTGTTTTCATTCGGGTTATTTGTATTTTTGCTCACCAAAAAAACAACAAAACTGGGATATGCAGCATTCAGGTACTTGTTTGTTTTAACCAATGGCCGTGTCAATGATCACCTTTCAGCGATTATCAGGATCACCAAAAAAGGAAAAACAGAAGCTGCCAACGGGGTTTTGGGCAATTTGTCAAAAAAGGAAATCGAGCACATTTCGGCTAAGATTGTCGAAGATGGATTTTACGAATTTGATGTAACACTTGACAACAACCTCATCGAAGAAATCACCGCATTTGCCTCTGAAACTGGCACTCGCTATGTTGATGTTGACAAAAAAAACATCAGTTATTCTACGGAAAAAGTAATTTTTGACCGCTACAATCCTATATCTCCGCGCTATCAATTTGAGACTTCAGATATTATGCAAAACCAGGCCATTCAGTCGCTTGTGTTTGACCCGACATTGAGATCCGTTGCAACTTCTTATCTGAAATGCAACCCGATCCTGGACACATTGGCCATGTGGTGGAGCGTACCTTTTGGCAATAAAGGAGCTTCCCAGGCAGCTCAAATGTTCCATTTTGATATGGACCGTTTCAAATTCATTAAGTTCTTTTTTTACATCACGGATGTACATACCAACAATGGTCCGCACTGTTATATCCAAAACTCACATAAAGGATTACCAAAAGCAATCCGGAAGGATGGCCGTATGACAGATGAGGAATTGGCAAAAATCTATTCGAAGGATCGTTTTAAAGAATTTACAGGAAAAAAAGGAACCATATTGGCAGTAGATACCCGCGGACTTCACAAGGGAAAACCACTCACGGAAGATGTTCGTTTATTATTCCAGATTCAATTTTCAAACTCCTTATTCGGTGCTCCTTTTGAAAAGGTAAAACTTTCGGAAATTTCTGAGGATTCTAAAGGAACGATCCTTAAAAACAAACGAACTTACCAATTGTTTTCCGAATCTGAATAAGAGCCATGTCTGAAAACCACATTCCGGACAGGCTGGATTAAAGTCAATGAAGAAGGAGTTTTTACTATCTTAGCAAAAAGAATTTAAACAACGATAGTATATGTCTACCGAACAGGAGGATTTCTGGGCAGGTAATTTCGGAACGGAGTACATTGAAAGGAACAAGAGAATACATTCTCGTAGCAGAGTATGACAATCCAACTCCGGTGACTATTAATTATCGCGGGCATTCAGATCGTCTGTTTAAGCGTGATTTGGAGAAAAAATAAGGATGTTAGGAGTCGCCGAGTAACTTCCGTTGACGATTAAATGAATTAAAATATGATTGCAATTATCCCGGCAAGAGGTGGAAGCAAACGAATTCCAGGAAAGAACATCAAACCCTTTTTTGGAAAACCGATTATTGCCCGGGTTATTGAAAATGTACTGAAGTCAGGGGTGTTTTCTACGGTGTTTGTATCTACGGATGACGAAGAAATTGCCCGGATAGCCCAACAATGCGGAGCTGAGGTCCCGGTTTTACGTAGTGGTAAAAACTCGGATGATTATGCCACAACTTCTGATGTATTGATCGAGGTACTGGATTATTTAGCTGCCACGGGTAGAAATTACGATAAGGCATGCTGTATGTATCCAACATCTGTTTTGATCGAGGGGCAAGACCTGAAAACCGCTTACGACTATTTTCTGGAAAAACAGGCATCAGTGTTGCTCGCGTGTGTTGCTTATTCGCATCCAATTCAGCGAAGTTTTACGATAAAAGATCACAAAGTCTGTCTTCAATTTCCTCAATACATCAATAGCCGGTCACAGGATTTGGAAAAAGTATATCATGATACCGGGAGTTTTTATTTTTTTGATGTTCTGAATTTTATGGAGACAAAGACCCTGTGGCAAGAACAAATTGTTCCATTTATTGTTGATGAGAATAAAGTTCAGGATATTGACACACCGGAAGACTGGTCAATGGCGGAAATGAAATTTAAACTGATGCATCATGAGGAGCTATAAATGCCTTCCCAATAGCTCTTATGAAAGCGGGCACTTCCAATTGGTTCCGATCCGGGATGAAGACCAGCTGCTCATTATGAAATGGCGGAATGAACAAATTTATCATCTCCGTCAGGTAAAACCGCTAACAAAAGAAGATCAGAAGCATTATTTCGAAACAGTTGTTTCTGAACTATTCACTCAAACTCATCCGAAGCAATTATTATTCTCTTTCCTGGAAAACGATACATGTATCGGCTATGGAGGTTTGGTTCATATCAATTGGATAGATAAACATGCCGAAGTTTCATTTATCATGAACACGGAACTGGAAGCAGAACGTTTCGCTGAAATCTGGACAGCTTACCTGGAATTACTCCCGGAAATTGCATTTACTGATCTGGGGCTCCACAAACTGTTTACCTACGCCTACGACCTTCGCCCCCATTTATTTCCTGTTCTGGAAAACTCCGGATTTATGCAGGAAGCCCGTTTGAAGGATCATTGTTTGTTTAACGGTGCCTATAAAGATGTGCTGATACACAGCCTTTGGAATTCGGAACAACCACATATTTACCTTCGTGAAGCAAGTGAGGAAGACCTGCAATTGCTTTTTGATTGGGCGAATGAACCTTCGGTACGTGCTAATTCATTGAATTCCGAACCGATTCCCTTTGAAACGCATCAGAAGTGGTTTCAATCACAACTTACCAATCCGGATAGCAAGCTTTTCATCCTGACAGATGGTGTTGAGCCGCTCGGACAGATCCGCATTCAAAAGAAAGACTTACTCTGGGAAATCGGCTATAGCATTGACAAAAAACACCGGGGCAAAAAACTAGGTGCAGCAATCGTTCACCTGCTCGTAGAGAAATTCAACGACTATTCGTTTAAAGCGATTGTAAAAAAAGAAAATACAGCATCTCTCAAAGTATTCGAAAACCTGGGATTTGAAACCATACCCACAGATCAGACCGATATTCTTACCTTTGTAAAAAAATCGAATCCATGAGAATAGGGAATTTTGAAGTGAATGAAACTTCTCCTGTCTTTATTATTGCAGAATTGTCTGCCAATCATAACGGAAGTATTGAAACCGCCATTGAAACGATTAAAGCAGCCAAAAGAGCCGGTGCCGACTGTATCAAATTACAAACCTACACCGCAGATACCATTACCCTGGATTCTGATAAGGACGATTTCTTAATCAAAGGAACGATCTGGGATGGCAGAAGATTGCATGAGTTGTACCAGGAGGCTTATACTCCGTGGGAATGGCATGCAAAACTATTCGAGGTAGCCCGGGAAGAAGGGCTGATCTGTTTTTCTTCTCCTTTTGATTATACAGCAGTTGATTTCCTGGAAGACCTGGATGCTCCGGCTTATAAAATTGCCTCTTTTGAGATTACTGATATTCCTTTAATCAGATACACAGCTTCCAAAGGAAAACCCGTTATTATCTCAACCGGTATCGCGGAATACGATGACATCGCTTTAGCGGTTAAAACTTGTCAGGAAGCAGGAAACGATCAAATTGTTTTACTGAAATGCACTTCCAGTTATCCGGCTCCCATTGAAGAAGCAAATATGCGCATGGTAGAGCAGATTGCCAAAGACTTTAATGTGTTGACCGGATTATCGGATCATACCATGGGAAGTATTGTTCCGATCGTTGCGGTAAGTTTAGGTGCAAAAATCATTGAAAAGCATTTTATCCTCGACAGGTCTATCGGAGGGCCGGATGCCAGTTTTTCCATGAATGAACAGGAGTTTAAAGAAATGGTCAACCAGGTAAGAATGGCGGAAAAAGCATTGGGTGTAGTAGATTACAAGCTTACTCCGAAACAGCATGCAGGTAAAGTATTCAGTCGCTCGTTGTACATCTCGCAAGATTTAAAAGCCGGTGAAATTGTTACCGAGAAACACATTCGATCTGTCCGCCCAGGCTATTCGCTCCATCCGAAATATTATTCCGAACTGATCGGAAAACGCTCGTTAAAAGACTTTACCATAGGTGACCGCATAAAAAAAGAGGACTTTGAATAAAGTCCTCTTTTTTTATCTTTTAGTGGCAATTAATCCATTGATACTTTAGCTCCTTTTTTCTTCTTCCAGGACAAGTAAAGTGCGAATCCAAATAATGCTATCAACAGAATAGAACCGATTCTGGCCACCATTGTCAAGGTTGCATATTTTGGCAAATCATAAATAAACTCAATTTTGCTGTGTCCATCTTTCAGCTGGATTCCGCGCAACAGGTAATCTGTTTTCAGGATCGGAACTTCCTTCCCGTTCACAAAGGCTTTCCAGCCCAAAGGATAGTAAATCTCAGAGAAAACAGCCAGTTGGTTTCCTTTTACATCTGCTTCGTAAGTCAATTTATTCGGAACCGAACTTTTCAGCTTAATAGAACCTTCTCCGGAGAATTTACGGGAACTCAATTTACCCGCAAATTCCCGAACCATCAAAGCTTCATTGGCAGGGTCAAATGAATCCTCAACCTTCAGGTAAACAAGCGGAGTGAAGGACTTGGTGGTATCCATCGTCAAAGTGATCAACGGAACCAGGTTCGTTGCTCCGTTTACATCCATTACAAACATTGCCTCCTGGCCTTTAGCTAAGCCGGAAGCCAATTGTACATTCAGCGTATCACGGCGGCCCGGAACCAGGTATTGAAGAGCTTCACCACCGTAAACTACCGCATCTTTTACAGGCATTTTATTTACCAGAAAGACACCTCCTCCCCTGTTTTCTGCTTTAAATTTGTTCCCAAGGGCTCTGATTTCATCATTAACAGTTGCTTCTTCGCGAACACTTTTTACCAACCAGGCATTTCCCAAAGCAGTCGGATTCAGGATAGCTGTGTCCATTCCATTTTCAAGCGGCTGCAGGAAGTATTTCACATTCATCATATCCAAAACTTTGTTATTCGTTCGGGACAAATGGAATTCTATCAGGTTATTGATATTTCTCAACTTCGCTCCGTGATAGCCTCCAAGCGATTTATGGAAATAAGAAGCTCTGCTGCTGTTAAATCCACCGGAGAAATCAAGTACCCGGTAATTCGTTGCCATTCTTAAAGCATGGAAACGATAGGTATTAATTACATTGGCCCGGGCTGCACCGTCATACCCCAATTCATCTGCTTTTTGCTCTCCTGCTGCCTGTGCATTTTTTACAACCGAAGCAAGTGAAGGCCTTGCAGCTATTTCAGCGGCCAGTATTTCGTTATCTCCTTTTGTTGCCGAAATCGGGTAATTATTGATCCCTTTTTCTTCCCAGTATTTGTATCCGGTTCCCGAAGCATCATCAGAAGCCCCCAGGTAATTGTAGGCAACAGGAAGCATGTCGGCAAATGTTAAAATCACCAATCCGGCAATCAATACCGTGTTTGCCGTTTTTTCTGTTTTAATATTCAGGAAAATCACCAGTAAACCTCCCGCCAGTATCGCAAACAGGATAGACCGGTTCATACTGGAGTTAAAGATTTCTTTTCGGGCCATTTTAACAGCTGCATATGAATCCATCTGACGGTCTACCTGAGCGGTAACAAACTGCTGTAACTGCTGTGGATTGGAAAGATCCAATTGATATTGTGCAGCCGTTTGCGGATCCATCTGCATGACCTGCTTGGTATACATTTCATTCAATCCGGCATATTGTTTCGCTTCCATCGGGTTGGTGTAACCATCTCCCAATCCGGCGATTTTTACTGCAATGAGGAAAACAACAAAAGCTCCCGTCACAATCATAAACTTTTTCTTCTGAACAAGAATTGCTTCACGCTGCTTTATCAATTCATTCAGGAACAATACCCCCATTACCGGAATAGTAAGCTCCACAATGATCAATATCATGGTTATAGCTCTGAATTTATCGTATGCCGGAACATGATCTATAAAGAAATTGGTCAGCCCCATGAAATTTTTACCCCAGGAAAGCATCACTGCCAGAATCGTCACTGCAAAAAGCGCCCACTTGATTTTGTCCTTCAGAAAGAACAATCCCAGGAAAGCAAGCATACATACTACTATTCCGATATAAACAGGTCCTGAAGTACTTGGTTGAGTTCCCCAATAGGAATATCCACTCAAAGCTGCATTTATCTGGTCCTGAGACAACTCACTGTTTTGGATTTTTTCAGCAAAGGGAGAGTTTCCTATTTGCTCCGATGCCCCACCTTTCACATAAGGGGAAATAAAGGTAAATGTTTCACCGATCCCATAAGACCATTGAGTGATGTAGTCCCGGTCCAAACCAGCGGATTGATTCGATGCCGATAATCCGTTCGGAGAAATCGAAACATCATTTTTACCACGAATACTGTATTTTGCATAGTCATTCGTCAGGAGGATATTCCCGCTGTTAATCACAAATGCCAGCAGAAAAACTCCAATAAGCCCGGCAGAAGTAATACCGAATCCTGCAAGCTGCTTTTTACGAATTGCATCTATGAAGAAATAAACCCCTACGAAAAACAGTATAAATAAGAAATAATAAGTGATTTGCACGTGGTTCATCGCCAGTTCGAAAGCCATGAAGATTCCGGAAAGAATAATTCCCCATAATCTGTTTGACCGGTAAGCATATATGACAGTCCCTAAAATAGCCGGTAAAAATGCAACTGCATTGGTTTTAAAAATGTGTCCTGCCTGGATGACAATCAACTCATAACTCGCAAAACTAAAGGCTATAGCGCCCAGTAATCCCACCCACGGATTGAGTTTCAAAAGCCTTGCAAACAATAAAAAGCAAAGGAAATGTAAAAAGATGGATCCTATCGGATTGGGGAATAATTTAAAATATTGATTGGAAATCACCTTAAACCAGTTTCCGGGATAATTCATGGATACCTGCTCGGCTGGCATTCCGCCAAACGCAGAACTAACCCACATGGGCTCTTTTCCTGAACTTGCCCGATACATTTCCGGCTCACTGTTCATTCCTTTTGCCTCTTTAATATCGTGCTGTTTAACACCGTATCCTTCAAATTGTGGCTTAAAGAACATCGCTATCACGATAAACATTATCCCGATGATTGCGAAATACATCCAATTTTTCTGAAAAAAGCCTTTTATATCCATAAGTTAAAATTGTCCGACCAAAAATAAGAACTTTAATCTTCCAAAGGGTGTTTTGTCAGAAATTATCGCGTTTTCTAATTTTCAGGATTATTTGAACCAATCCGAATTTGGAGTGTATGAGTCCATGTTCTAATATCAATTTATGAAAACAAGCTGCTTGTTAGTGCTTCTGATGGGTTTCTCTTTTGCGGTGAAGGCTTCATCCCAGCTGAAATCTGTTCCCGGGTTTTGCATCTATAAAACCACTAAAAATGAAGCGATCACAGATGGAGAGGCAAAATTGTCACTGCATTTCAGCAGCCCGAATTTCAGCGATA
Organism: Fluviicola sp.; assembly: GCF_039596395.1. Classification (NCBI taxonomy): domain Bacteria; kingdom Pseudomonadati; phylum Bacteroidota; class Flavobacteriia; order Flavobacteriales; family Crocinitomicaceae; genus Fluviicola; species Fluviicola sp. Next base: position 674,048 of record NZ_JBCNJT010000001.1, on the reverse strand, counting down.
TTCCTTTGGGATATGAGACCATTGTTTATTACGCTGTCAATGATTTTGCCGATACACTGGTTCTGGATTCTTTATTCTCTGCATACATTCAGCTTCCGGCAGGAAAAACCGTTTTTAAGTTTTGGCCCGGCCCGGGTTATGATGAAGTGATCAGCGACACTATTCTGATAGAGAATCAAACGGATAACGAAGCAATGGTCAATTTCAACCCAGTAAATATGCTGATCGAAGTGGATAAACCGGTAATTTACCTGCAAAGTCCTGTCAAACTTGATTTTTCGATCCGCGTGACACCTACCAATGACTTTTCGTTTACCTATCCTGCGTATCAGGAAGCCTGGAAAGGAACACTTCATCCTACCGGACAACTGGAGATCAACGGGCAAACTTATCCTTACCTCTTTTGGGATTCGAAACAGGAATTCTCCTGCTCAAAACATACAAATGGCTATCACCTTACCAGAAAAGAAATTGTTCCGTTCCTCGAAAAACAGCTGGCAAATGCAGGATTAACAGCCACTGAAAAAGCCGATTTTATTACCTATTGGGGACCACGGTTGGTCCAACACGAAGAAGTCTTTATCCAATTCTACCTGCAGGAAGACTGCAATCAGTTTGCAGGTATTCAATGTGATCCTCAACCAACAGCTATTAACCGCTTGTACATGGCTTTTTCAGAATGGAACAACCAATTTGAAAAATACGTCCTTCCGGTTGAACTTCCTGCTTTTAAACGGGAAGGTTTCAATGTGCTGGAATGGGGTGGATTTGAACTAAAACCAACAGCATTATGAACCAAAAACTGTTTATTCTTTGCCTTTTGATCATTCCTTTTTTCGGGCTTTCCCGGGGAAAAGAATCACTTCCCTCTTATTGGATTATCAAAGACAGCGTTTCATCTAAAATCCATCCGGATAGCGTTCGGTGCGTTTTCCGGGTAGAGGATTCTTACGGACAACTGATGTTGGATCAGCATCCGGTAATCGTCCAGGTGAAAATTGACGGAAAAACGAAGAAATTCACCGTTACTCAGAAAAAGCCGGTATTTAAACTTTCCTTGTCAAAAGGAAAACACCGCGTGTCTTTCTTCGTGAATGCAAATTTTGATGAGATTCATCTGGAAAGGGAATTTACTGGAAAGCATTACTATGAGATCGGGTTAAACTTCAAGGGATCTGCCAGTTCCGGAAGCCAGATTAAGGTTGAAAAACCGGTCATTTACCTGTACAGTGAAAAAGAAGAATCTTTTCAATTGAAAATCAAAACAGATGCAGCGCTGAAATTCACTTATCCCGTTTATACTGATGAATGGGAAGGTACTTCTTCTGCCAATGGAACCATCCGGCTAAACGGCTCAAGCTATCCCTACCTTTTTTGGGATGCAATACTTCCGTCGGAGAAGTTAATTCCCAATTGGAACCGGGCCGACCAGTTTAAAGGTTCAGATGCTGTAACTTATCTGGAGAACCAATTGACCGGATTAGGCTTTAATGAGAACGAAAAAACGGATTTCATTACGTATTGGGGACCTCGCATGCAGCACATGAAGGTGGTACAAATTATATGGGTTCAGAATGAAGGCATCGATCCGCTTGCTTCTCTGGAAATCACCCCGACCTATAAACAGAACCGTATTTACATTCTTTTCCGGGAAACCAATGAGTTTCAGGAACAAACACTCGAAGTGAAAGTTCCTGCCTTGAAACGCATGGACCGCACCGGAAATTACCTCGTGGAATGGGGAGGAATGGAATTGGAAACCAATCTGTAAGTTATGCGAATACTATTGTTTTTCCTTTTAATCAACTCTGATCTATTAGCCAACAAGCCGGAATGGATCCCGGATTATTTCGTGAGTTATGAGCAGGATAAAAATCCCGATAAGCTGGGAGCACGAATCCGGGTTATTTGTGAATTCGATGCGGATTACGACCCCTTCCGGGAATTGCGTTTCGGGATGAATGGCAGCAATGAACGCATCAAACTATCTGATAAAAACATAGCGGAGGTCATTCGTAAGCCTCAAAAAGCCGTTTTTCAATTCTATTACGACAGCCATTTCCAGGAAATCGAAACCGATTCGATCGATATTAAGACCGGTCAAATAACCATCATTTCCCTGCATTTCAAAGCAAAAAACGATCAACGCCCGGTGAAAAAGCCGGTCATTTACCTGTATCCGGAATCAGATCTGGAAATTTCTGTTGACCTGGAAACAACAGGAGAACTGACATTCACGTACCCGGATTATTCCAAAAACTGGAAAGGGATCGCACATCCCGACGGGTCGGTTTCTATTGCGGGGAAAACCTATCCTTATTTGTTTTGGGAGGCAGAACAGCGGTTCAATACCTTTGATTTCGAACGGGGTGGTTTTGTGCTAAGCCGGGAAACAGTTGTCTCCTTGTTGGAAAAGCAATTGTATGAACTGGGTTTCAATGACAAGGAAAAGACCGATTTCATCACCTTTTGGGGACCACAACTGCAGAAACACGAAAGAGTTTATGTACAATTCATTTTGAATGAAGGATGTGATCTCTTTGCCCGGTTGAACATTGAACCCAAACCGGATCACTTAAACCGGGTTTATATGGTCTGGACTCCTGTCGATAATCACCGGAACGTGTTCATCAAGCCTCAAAAACTGGAAAAAATGAACCGCGACGATTTTGATGTACTGGAATGGGGCGGAATTGAACTGGCAAATCCCACGAATTGAAAAATAATACCTCAATAAGTCCGGAAATGCCCGATCACTTATCAATTTTCTGTTTCCGCTTATGAATTTCCCGCTCCCGGTTCTCAATTTTCAATTTCCCGTTCTGATTAATTTGCTTAGTTTTAAGAAAAAACAAATAGAAGGATGAAAAAGTTATTACTATTACTTGCTGTTTCAAGTGCGGTCCTGGTGACTTCCTGTAACATGGCAAGCGATGCGGATTACGATGCAATGGCATCAGACATGTGCGATTGTGTAAACAAGTCTTCGGACGGTATTTCCGATGAAATGAAAAATGCGATCATTCAGTCTGAAAAAGACGGAACAGACATGGAAAAAGCCATGACAGCTGTTATGATGAAAGATCTTGAAAAAGGGATGGCAGATGCGCAGGCAATGCAGGAACTGGGGACAGAAATGCAAAGCTGTTCAAAAGACCTGGAGAAAAAATACGACCAAGTTTACACTTCTGAATCGGAAGATGAAGTGATCGAAAAGATCTTGAATGCTTTGAAAGCAAAAAAAGGATGTGAATTTACTTACGCAATCATGAAAATGGGTGCGAAAGAAATGAAGAAATAATTCATTCCCGTTGGGAATAAAAACATGTAGGGACGCGATGCATCGCGTCCCTACATGTTTTTATGGTATTTATTTCTTAGGATTCGCGAACATGCGCACATCGTCACCCGTAATCTTCGCGCCGCAAAGAATCACCAAACGTTCCACGATATTTCGCAATTCCCGGATATTTCCAGTCCAGTCGGTTTGTTGCAATTCCAGTAACGCATCATCCGTAAATTCTTTTTTCGGAATCCCGTGCTCGTTGCAAACCAGCGCAATAAAATGTTCTGCAAGCATCGGGATGTCTTCCCGGCGCTCATTCAACGAAGGAACGTGAATTAAAATAACCGCCAAACGGTGGTACAAATCCTCTCTGAAACGCCCTTCTTCGATTTCTTTTCGCAAGTCCTTATTGGTTGCAGCAATCACACGCGCATCGATTTTAATATCGCGCTCGCTACCAACACGCTGGATGACATTTTCCTGCAAAGCACGCAATACTTTCGCCTGCGCGGAAGCACTCATATCCCCGATTTCATCCAGGAATAACGTTCCGCCGGAAGCCAGTTCAAATTTCCCTTTCTTATCTTTTACCGCCGAAGTAAATGCTCCTTTTTCATGGCCGAATAATTCACTTTCGATCAATTCTCCCGGAATAGCAGCACAGTTTACTTCTACAAAAGGCATTTTTTTGCGGTTGGACAGATCGTGCAACGAACGGGCTACCAATTCCTTCCCGGAACCATTCGCTCCGGTGATCAATACGCGTGCATCGGAAGGAGCCACTTTTTCGATCATTTCCTTGATCTTGTTAATTCCTTCTGTTTCACCGATAATGGAAGATCCTTTGAACTTACGGACCGTCGTTTTCAATTGCTTGGTCTCTTCTACCAGCACCACACGGTCTTTTGCATTGCGGATAGTGACCAGGATACGGTTCAGATCAAGCGGCTTTTCAATGAAATCGAAGGCACCTTTTTTAATCGCGTCAACAGCTGTTTCAATATTTCCATGACCGGAAATCATAATGACCGGAGAATCGATTTTCTGGGCATTCAATGCATCCAGGACTTCCATCCCGTCCATTTGCGGCATTTTGATGTCGCAGAAAATAATATCGTACAAGGTATTCTTTGCTTTCTCAAGCCCTTCTGCCCCATTCTCAGCTTCATCTACCTGAAAGTCTTCAAACTCCAGAATTTCACGCAATGCCCGGCGAATAGCGCGCTCGTCATCAATGATCAGTATTTTTGCCATCTGTTTTTATTGGTGAACGAAAATAACCAATTAATTAATAATTATGAATGTTCAATTGCGAATTACGCGGATGCGATATGAATTCGTAATCATCAAAAATATCTGCGGAGAACTCCTTCTTTCAGCGAATATGGTGAGATCACCACTTCTTTGATTCCGAACTTCTCAATGATCCATTTCGTTTTTAATGCCGCAACAGGAGCCATTCTTCTGCGGATCGGGATGATAAAAGGATGGTTTTCCCGTTCCTCGGATGTTGAGCTAATGATCCAATCCAGTGTGTCCATCAATTCTCCCCTGGAAATACGAATGTTTACCAGCGATTTCGGGAATTCCTGCTCATAAACCATTTCATAAAAGGTCTCGAAGCTTCCGGAAGCACCGACCAGCACTTCACACGGATCAAAACTTTTGAGTTCTTTGGAATTGGCTTCAAACCAGCTGATCAATTCCTGGCGGTTTTCCCGGCTCAACGGATCTTCCAACGGGAAAAGCTGAACAGCTCTTGAAACCCCGATATTGGCACTGATAAATTCCAATTCTTTCTCTTTTTCAATGCGGATAAACTCCGTACTTCCGCCACCGATATCCATGATCAACGAACTTTTATCAAATTGATAGGACCAACTCACTCCCTGATAAATCAGTTTTGCTTCTTCCAGTCCGTCCACAATTTCAATGTTCACATCAAAGCCTTTTGTGATTTCGCGAATGAACTCATCTTTATTGCTGGCATCACGGACCGCCGAAGTACCGATTCCGGTAACTGTTTCCACCTGGAACTGGTCACAAATTCCCTTGAATTTTTCAAATGCACGGGCAGCCCTCTCCATTGCTTCGGGTGAAATCAATCCTTCATTGATCCCTCCCATTCCGAGCGCAACTCCTTCTTTGGAGCTATGGACAATATCAAATCCTGCGGAATGCACATCCGCAATCAGTAAATTAAATGTATTCGTACCCAGATCAATGACCGCTACACGCATGTTATTTGACTTTCAACCAAAGAATAATATTTTTAAATCGTAGCGTATGTCCAAATTGAAGCAAGCCATTCTTGAATAATCGTGCTGCAATTGCTATGACACCAATGGAGCTTACCAGGAGTAAAAATAATGAAACAAATAATTGGTACGCATCCCCTTCTGCAAATCCCATGGCTAATTTCACCATGGCTACCACCGGTGAGGTGAACGGGAAGTACATCAAAAAAGTAGTCCACGGGCTATCCGGGTTTTCCAGCGCAAAATATCCGGCATACAAAGCGAAACACAAAATCAGGATCAAAGGGATCAGGAACTGCTGTCCGTCTGATTCCGAACCTGAAACTGCTCCCAATGCCGCGAAGAAAGCTCCATAGAACAAATATCCGCAGGCAAAGAACAGGGAAAAATAGAATAACATCACGCCGAATTGAACGCGGTCGAACACCAATTCTACAAACTGATTGTAATCGCTGACTTGCCCGGCTACCTGGTTCGATGCATCATACATGTCTACAAATATGGTTTCCCGCATAAAATACAAGCCCAATCCGATGATCAAACACCACAAAAACACCTGTAAAAAAGCACTGATTCCTATTCCCAGGATCTTTCCCAGCATGAGAGATCTTGGTTTCACAGTGGCAAGTAAGATCTCTACCACCCGGTTCGTTTTCTCCCGGGAAACAGAACGCAAAATCGTCATCCCGAACAGGAAAATAAACACAAAAATGACCGCTCCGAAGAACAATCCGACCCATCCGGCCATATCGCTTTTCACATCATTCGGATCATATACATTCCGGAATGCAAAATTCAAGGGTTGTTTGATCTTCCGGAAATCGGCTACCGACAACTTGGTGAACTGTTTTGCCAGCACTTCCTCCAATCTTCTTTCCACCTGGTAGCGGATATTCACCGACATCGTAAAAGACGGTTTTTCCCGGTAAAACAAAAAGCATGACTTATTCGACAAGACTTTTTCGTTTACTTCCACCATCGCATCGAAATCCTCGAAACGCTTTTCTTTGGCAAAATGTTCGATCTCGATATAATTCGTCGCAAAGGAATACTGAATATTCGGATCTTCGGCAGCCATGATTTTGTGTTCCATGATATTGGCAGGATCAACGATCAGTACATGCCATTTTTGCTGTTCTTTTCCCCCGAATTGAAAAATCAGGTAGGTAAATGTAAGTACTACCAGCGGGCCCAGAATGGCCATCAGTATAAAGGAACGGCTACCCAATCGTTCTCTCAGTTCGCGCATGGCAATAATCCAACTATTTCTCATCGTTATCGGTTGTTACAGTTGAAATAAATACTTCATTCATACTTGGTAAAACTTCCCATGCAGCCTCAATTTTCACCTGGCCCATCAGTGTTTTCAGCAAATCCTCGAAAGAGTTATCGCCTCGCATTTTTACGCGGGCAATGAACCGATCATCTCCCAATATTTCTTTATCGATCAGTTCAAAACCGATCCATAAGGCATTCACGAAAGCAATCATATTTCCCCGGAACTTCACGGCATATTCTCCTGTTTTCTGCTGGTCCTGGATTTCACTTACGCGTCCTTCCAGTACTTTTTTGGACTGATGGATCAACACCACGCGGTCACAAATTTCTTCTACGCTGCGCATGTTGTGGGTCGAAATCAGGATGGTCTTTCCCTTCAGTTTCATTTCCTGCATTTCTGCTTTGATCAGTTCTACATTTACAGGGTCGAATCCTGAAAACGGTTCGTCCAGAATCAATAAGTCCGGTTCATGCAGGATCGCATAGATAAATTGTACCTTTTGAGCCATTCCTTTGGAAAGCTCCTGGATGCGTCTTTTCCGCCAATCAGCACAGTTGAATTTCTTCAGCCAGTAATCGAGGGAAGTATTGATCTCACTCTTGCTCATTCCGCGCAATGCTCCCAGGAAATGCGCATGTGCTTCCACTGTCATCTGCTTGTACAGCCCTCTTTCCTCGGGTAAATAGCCAATATGTGCCAAATGCTTTTGCTGAAGCAGATCACCGTTAAAACGGATCGTGCCGGAATCCGGCTCAATAATTTTGTTGATTATCCGGATAAGTGTCGTTTTCCCTGCCCCGTTAGGTCCCAGTAATCCGAAGATTTCTCCTTTCCGAAGACTGAATGACACCTGGTCGATAGCTGCTTTTCGCTGATAGCGTTTTGTAAGCTCGTGAATCTCTAACATGTAATCAAAAAATGATTTATTTACGCTGTAAAAGTACTTTATTCCAGTTTTTCCATCGGTAGACCAACCAAAAAACAAGAATCATTAACGGATAAAACAGGAACATGGTTACATACATGTCCCAACCCAATACCGGTTCGGACACATCCATAAACAGCGCATCCGTTTGGATGACCTGCCAATTGTTGGTCACAATGATAATTCCGAACAGGTTATTCGCCAGGTGGAATCCCCAGGAAAGCTCCAGTCCGTCATCCATAATGGCGATGAAAGATGTAAATATACCCGACATCATGTAATATCCGACAGCAAAAGCTCCCAGTTTATCAATCTCCGGGTTCATCAGGTGTAAAGCCCCGAACAGGACTCCGTTGATCAGAATGAGGTAAATTCCCTTTTGGGTGATTTTTCCAAAGAATTGCAGCAGGAATCCCCTGAAAAGGATTTCCTCAAACCCCGTTTGGACCGGAACAAGGACCAGCGCCAGGATCAGCAGATAGAAAAAGTTTTCCGGCTGAAAATTCCAATGGATCAAGTGGTTGTAATCTATGAAGGTCATAAAGAAAGAAACCATCATTAAAGTAGACCACAAACCAAATGCAAAGAAAAAACGGGTAAAATCAAAACGGGGACGCGCCGTTAAAAAAGTCCGGAATGAGCGCTTGAAGATCAATCTCGAACAAAATACAATTGCCAAGAACCCGAACACAAAGGGAATCATGTTCAGGGCAAAAAATTCGTTTTTAGAGAATAAATCCTGGGGACTTGAAAATGCGGTCAACGATTCACCGGCCGGTAATTTGGCAGAGATGAAAATGCTCATCAAAGAACCTCCGATAAAGTAAACACCGATCAAAATCGCCAAAAGACCCAGTAAATAGTGCCTGATGCCAATAGTGGGCTCGAGTGGACTCGTAAATCTTCTCATACGATAAAGCTAATGAAAAGAATGCTTCCTGAACTGTTTCAAACCGATTGTCGATAAATTCTTTTTACTGTCAAATTTCCAGTCCTGGATGCAGGGGATTGTATTAAAAAGCAGGGGCGTCCCGGATATCCGGGACGCCCCTGCTGTGAATGATGTTATTTCCTTTACTGGAACATGTCTTTCATACGTTGAAAGAATCCTTTTTCATTTTGTCCGGGATTCGGTTTGAAGTTTTCACTTGCTTTCAGTTTTTCCAGGATTTCTTTTTCTTCCTTGCTAACCTTTTTCGGTGTCCACACATTGATATGCACAAACAAATCTCCGTGTCCGTAGCCTTGAAGCACCGGCAATCCTTTTCCTTTCAGTCGAAGCATTTTGCCGCTTTGTGTTCCCGGTTCCACCTTGATTTTCGCTTTACCTGTTACAGTAGGAACTTCAATGGTTTCACCCAGAACCGCATCTACAAAATTCACAAATGCTTCATAGTGCAAATGTTCTCCGTCTCTGCGCAATTCTTCGTGTGCCTGCTCTTCGATCACTACGATCAAATCTCCCGGGATTCCGTTGAATGGCCCTGCATTTCCTTTTCCGGAAACACTCAATTGCATACCTTCTTCAACACCAGCAGGAATTTCAATCTCGATGACTTCTTCCTGGCGTTTCAATCCCTGGTTATCAGCATCAGCCGGTTTTTGATCGATCATTTTCCCTGCACCCTGACAGGTATTACAGGTCGATTGCGTTTGCATCGCTCCCAAAAAAGTTTGGGCAACACGCGTGATGCGTCCGGTTCCGTTACAGGTAGCACACGTTTTGTACGTGACGCCTTCCGCATTTACCAGCTTATTGACTTTGATTTTCTTGGTAACACCTTCCGCAATTTCTTCCAGTGTGAGTTTCATTTTAACACGCAGGTTGGTACCACGCACTACACGCTGTCCACCTCCTCTTGCACCTCCGAAACTTCCGCCGCCAAAAGCACCTCCGAAAATATCCCCGAATTGGGAGAAAATATCGTCCATGTTCATTCCGCCACCGAATCCGCCATTTCCACCCAAACCTGCGTGGCCATACTGATCGTAGCGCGCTTTTTTATTCGCGTCCGAAAGCACTTCGTACGCTTCTGCAGCTTCTTTAAATTTATCCTCCGCCTCGGAATCCCCCGGGTTTTTATCCGGGTGATATTTCAATGCCATTTTGCGGTAAGCTTTCTTGATTTCAGCTTCCGACGCACCTTTTGAAATGCCAAGAACTTCGTAATAATCTCTTTTATCCATAGTTAATCACTTCTCGTGAATCAATTCTTATTGTCCTACAACTACTTTCGCGAAACGAATGACTTTATCATTCAGGTAATACCCTTTTTCGACGTCATCAATGATCTTTCCCTTCAAATCTTCCGATGGTGCAGGAACATTGGCAATTGCTTCGTGCAAATCAGAATCAAAAGGCTGATGCTTCGCCTCCATTTGCTTCAATCCTTTTCCTTCCAGTAAGTTTTTCAATTTGTGGTGGATCAGTTTGAAACCGTCTTTCACTGCTGTGATATCTTCCGAATTTTCATTGTTTGCGATTGCGCGCTCAAAATCGTCCATGACAGACAACATGTCTTTCAACACTCCTGCGCTCGCCGTAGAAATCAATTCGATTTTCTCTTTATTGGTGCGTTTGCGGTAATTATCAAACTCCGAATACAACCGCAAATATTTGTCATTCAATGCCGCAATCTGGTCTTCAGACGAAGATGCACCTGCATTTACTGACGAATTGTCAGCGTTTTCAACCTGCTCGTTCACCGTTTCATCCTGATTTTCGGTATTCTGCTCATCAGCATTTTGGTTAAACTCTTCGTTTTGAACTGCTTCTTCTGCCATTATTGTCAATTTTTTGATTCTTGTTTGTCAACTACCTTGCCACAGCACAGAAACCGACAAGGTGACAGGAAAACTGACACAAATAAGTGGGCACGCGATTAATCGCGTGCCCACTTACGAAATGACCTCAAAAAATGTTTTTGAAGATTACACTGACAGAAATATAATGCACCGACTTGTCCCCTGCCGGAACATGCAACAGGTCATTCATGTAACCCAACCCGTAACTGATTTTCCGGTTTTTTGTTTGATAAGCAAGGACTGCCGATAAACGTGTTTCCCCGTACTGGAAATGCTGCCATTTTTGGGTCGCTTCCTGGAAATCTGTTGAGAATAGAAATTCACAACCGATAATTGCCTGCAGGCGTTTGGAAGCTGTTAAAGGAATCTCGCTCTGGAATTTTAACCGGGAACGGAAAGCAGCAGATATTTTCCAGTCGCGGAATTCGGGGTCCACAAATTTGCGGTATTCCTGCCTGAATGCGATGGAGGGAATCCATTTTTTCTTCCAGCTTTTGGTAATCCGTGAATAGATCCGGAACTCCTGTTTGAATTGATCTTCGGCAGCTAAATACGGGTAGGTCTTTTCGAATTCATTCTGATGACGGTAACTTGCCGCTAATGAAACGCTCCAGGTCGGTTTGAACCTGAATTTCACTTCTTCATTCAGCACAAAGATTCCCAAACGCTCAAAAACATTGCTATTGGCAACCGAACTCTGTCCTGCAAGGCCAAAATAGGTCATCGATGAGAACCTTCCTGCCGAATCCAGCTTTTGGTCCAAACCAATGGCAAACCATAAATTCAGCCTGGAATTACTTCCCAATCCGGGAGGAGTCAACTGCCCGGATGAGAACAACCCATTTAAAAGAAAAACCAGGAAAATCAATCGTTTCATCATATTTATTGAATTCTTTGAAACAAAGCTACCAGTCAAATCAGGAAGAAAACTGGAATTACACCAGGTTCAAGAAGATCAAACGGGTTTAAAAAGTTTAAACAGTTAATTGAATCCTTCGAACCTTTGAACTATTTGAACTATTTGAACTTACTAGGTAAAATCAATCTTATCGACCAACCGGTTGTTTTGGAAACAATAGGCTTCGAAGGATTTCTTCCGGTGAATGCCATAAACCGCTTCGATCGTTATTTTATCTGCATGGGGAAAACGGTTTTTTACCATTTGCTGTTGTTGCGGGGATAACTCGTCAAACGGAATGACTTTTTCCAATTCAAATCCTTCATCGTAGGTAAATTCGAGCTCCAGGTTTGACTGCTGCATCCTTAATTTTTGATCATAAGCCATGAAACTTTTGTCTGCCACGGGTTGCTTTTCAGAGAACAGGTCCTGCCCCGATTGCAATAGCATCACCACTCCCGATAAAACCATGGCGCTGTATCCGATCTTCCGGAATGAAACCTCACTTAAACGCGGCAATACCCATTTCATGGCAATACTTGAAAGAATGGCCGAAACCGCTACAACCAAACCGATCAAAATCACTTTGGTGCTTATTAACCCGAATAAACCGTACAAGACGATTTTGAACAAATGCAGTACAATTTCATTCGCAGCGCGCGTAGCAACAATTTCTTCTTTGGTGAGTCCGTAGCGCAAATAAAACCGGTTGAATAGCAACCCGACCGCACCGGTTAAGCCGGATAAAAATCCGGCTAAAAAACCGATTGAAAAGAGTTTAAAAACCGTCGGTTTTTGCTCCTTTCCTGAAGTCTGCTGTTTCCTGACCAGAAAAAACAGGTTGCTTACTAAAAAAACTCCCAAAACTATTTCCAGGTAAGCCGGGTTGACGTATTTCAGCAACAAGGCTCCCAACCAAACAGCAGGTAATGCTGCTGGGACAAAGTAAGTGACTATGCTCCAGCGTATGTTTTTCCGGAACACCAAGAGCCTGGAAGCAGAACTGGAAAAAGTCCCGATCGACAATGCGGCCGGGACCTGGCTAACCGAAAGCAACTGTCCCAATACCGGGATCAGCATCAATCCTGCTCCGCCTCCGCAAATAGCACTTATTGAAAATGCCAGGAAACTCAGGATAAACAGAATGATTAACAGGCTTGTCATAGCAGAAAAAAGAATTGGACTATTTACCGATTCTGGTCAATATAATAGGATCCTGTTTTTCTCCGGAGGCCGAATACACTACCGTTTGATCCCCTAAAGTTCCGTCCAGTTCCAGTTCATAGTATACGGCTTTCCCGATTTCGATACGTTTTGCATCATCCAATCTGAAATCTTTGTAATCCGACTTTAATTTGGCAAGAATGGCAGCCGGCACCTGTGAATGGTTGATCTCCTGTTCCACTTTCAAAATAGTTCCTTCTGCATTGACCCACACTTCGTAATCATCCTTACCTAAATCAAATTCTGCTTCGTAAATCCCGTTTTTCACTTCCCAGTCCAGATCCTTTGCGTCCGGGTATTTGGTCATCACTGCATTGATTACTACGGAAGGAATTTCCTGCTGATCGATCGTTCCTGCGCAAGACCCGAAAGCGATCGGTAAAAAAGCCAATACGATTAATTTTAAACCTTTCATAACTTGTGTTTTTTTATTTATAAAACAAAGCTACGGGGCAAATCAGGAAAGAATTGGGAATACCCAGGTTCAAAGAAGATCAAATGAGTTTAAAACCTGAACCTTTTGAACCCTTTGAACCCTTTGAACTATTTAAACTTTACCGTAAACTGATGAATTCCAAGCGCATAGTTATAGCTGATTTGAAAGCCAGAAAGATCTGTAATCGACTTCACGATGGCAAGCCCTAAACCGGTGGATGATTGATCATTCGATTCTTTGTGGAAGCGCTGAAACAAATGAGTGGTATCGAGGCTTTTTTCTGATCCTGAATTCGAAATCTGCAAGCCGGAAGCCGTGAGCAAAACTTCTATTTTTCCCTTTTTGAAATTGTGCCGGATCGCATTCTTCACCAGGTTGGTGACCAGGATACGTGCTAATTCGGGATTCATCGTAACGACCAATTCCGTATCAGTAATGAGATTGACTTCCAGTTCTTTGAATTCGATCTGATCCTGGAAATCTTCCAAAACCTGCCGCACTAATGCATTCATGTCGACCTGTTCTTCGTGGAGAAATTGCTGATTCTCAATCTTGGAGAGCAACAACAGGGATTTATTCAGGCGTGTCAATCGTTCAAGCGTCTCAATGGTTTGAAAAATCTCTTTCACCACTTCTTCCGACAACTCTTCCTTTTCTGCCAATAATTGCAGTTTATTCAATGCTATGGCCAACGGTGTCTGCAATTCGTGTGAAGCGTTTTCAATGAGTTGTTTCTGGTTATGGAACGAGCGAATATTGCTTTCCAGTACTTCGGTGACTACTTTGTTCAGTAACTGGAATTCGGTTGTTTTGGACTTAATGGGCTGAACGTGCTCATTTTTACCCAGTTTAAACTGGCTCAAGCGATTCAGATAGTTGAAAAACGGTTTCCACATGCTGCGCAGCACGAGCGTATTGATGACTAAAATCGTCACGATCAAAATGAGGTAAAGCCACAACAGCGAATAGAACAAGTCTTCGATCAGATCATCTTCCTCTACCATTGAAGAAATAACTTTCAACTGATAGAATTCATTTTCTTTGGCTTCGAAAACGGTTGTCAATAAACGAACCGGCTCCAGGTCGTCTTCGTTTTCCATGTACATCAGTGTGTCTTTGTACTCATCCAAATGCTTCAGGGCGTGCTGCTCAGGAATTTTCCGGATGGCATAATTTCCTTCATCGAAATTGCTTTTGTACAAGACAGTAGAATCCATGCTTGCTTCGTGAATGATCAGCAACTTGGAGTTATCCAATCCGTCGTCAATGCTGTCGTGCACCTCATCGATCATATTCACATAAAAAATGAAAGCCCATACCGAAAGCGTTACGAGCAATGCAATGGACATAAAAACGATGGTGCGTTGAATTAACTTCACGATTCTACCAGTTTATACCCCACTCCGTATATCGATTGAATTTCAATCCCGGAATCCAGGTCGTTCATTTTTTTTCGCAGATTCTTGATTTGCGAATAAATAAATTCAAAATTATCCGACTCATCAATGTTGTCTCCCCAAACATGTTCGGCCAAAGCCGTTTTGGAAACCAATCTTCCTTTATTGGAGATCAAATACATTAAGATAGCAAATTCTTTCCGGTTCAAGGTCACCGCTTCATTCCGGATTGTTATCGCCTGGTTGGTAACATCCACCCGGATATTTCCTATTTCAAGCATGGCATTCCCGTCGAACTTCTTCCTGCGGACAATGGAACGCACTCGGGCAATCAATTCCGAAAAATGAAAGGGTTTTGTCAAATAATCATCGGCTCCGAGATTCAACCCTTCCAGTTTATCATCCAGTGAATTCCGTGCTGAAAGGATCAAAACACCATCCGATTTATTCTGTTTTTTCAATTCCTGCAACAATTCCAAACCGCTTCCGTCGGGCAAATTGATATCCAGCAAGATACAGTCGTACTCGTAGATCAATGCTTTATCGAGGGCATCGTTTAAGTTCATGGCCGTTTCCACCACCGCATTTTCCTGTTTCAAAACACGTTCGATGGATTCGAGCATTTCCGGTTCGTCTTCTACAACCAATATCTTCATGGGACCAAAGTTCTTTTAAAATTCTGAAAAAAATCTGGAATCCGGTAATCGTCCGAATGATCAATTATTTAATTGTGAATTATCAAGTCTTCTCGTCGTGATAATTCATCATTGATAATTCAAAATATCCCCTAAATTTGTACCTTATTTTCAAATCGCATGCTTCGTCCTTTTCGTGATGCTCTTAAATTGATTCTTTTCTGGATTGTCTGTTTTGACATTCACCGAATCCTGTTTTCGATCCATCACTTCGGAAAATTAAAAGAAGCCGGCTTGGGAGAATGGCTGCTGACTTTTGTCTATTCGTTCCGTTTGGACCTTGCAACTGCAGCCGGGCTTTCAGCAATTCCGTTCTTATTCCGTTTATTCCAATATTATTCCAACTGGAAAGGCTGGGAACGTTTATTCCGCATCACTTTAATTACTTCGATCCTTTTCCTGGTTTTGGTCCAGGCAGGTGAAATTGTTGCTTATGGCGAATGGAACCACAAACTGACTTCCCGTGTTTTCATGCACTTGTCGCACCCGGATGAAGTAGCCAGAACGGCCAATTATTCCATGATCTTCTGGTACATTTTGTATGCATTGATCCAATTGACGGTCTATATTTTCCTTTCCCGGAAATTCTTCAAAAAAAGACCGATCGAGCGGGCAAATATCCGTCATTGGTTCGAATGGCTGGCATTACCGGTAACTTACGTGATTGTTGTTTTCCTGTTTTTCCTGTCGCTGCGCGGAGGTTTTCAGCCCGTTCCGTTGAATATCAATGCTGCGAGTTACTCGAACAAAGCTGTAGTAAACGATATTTCGATCAATTCGCTTTACTTTTTCGGGAAAAGCTATCTGCTTTACAACCGTTCCGAAATCGATGCATTCATTCCGAAAGTGGATAAAGTAGTTGCGCGGCAGGAAGTAAAAAAATGGTACAGCTACCCGAGAGAGCACGACAATTATTTCCTGGAAAACAACCGCCCGAATGTGGTTTTCATTGTACTGGAAGGCTGGTCGGCAGAAGCCATCGGAAGTCTGGGCCCGAATAAAGGCGCTACTCCTCATTTCGATAAACTGACCAAAAGCGGCGTACTCTTCACCAATATTTACGCTACCGGAACAACCTCCGAAATCGGGAATTCCAGCATTTTCAGCGGACATTATACCTTGCCGGAAGTTTCCATTTCCATGCAGCCGGAAAAACACCGCAGACTGCATTGTCTGAATGAAGACATGGAAGCCTGGGGTTACCACAGTTCATACATTTTCAGTGGTGATTTGAAGTACGGGAACATCGGCGGATATTTTATGGACCACGGATTTGACGTCGTGAAAGACGAATCTGATTTTCCTTCCGATCTGCCTCGCGGGAAATTGAATTTCTTCGACCGTGATTTGTATAAATTCCTGATTCAGGAGATCAACAAGAATAAGAAACCGTTCCTTCAGTGTGCTTTCACAGGAAGTACGCATGCTCCATACGATCAGCCGAAAGGAAAAGGGAAACATTTTACCGGCGAAGAAGCGGATTTCATGAACTCATTGGTTTATTCAGACGAATGCCTGGGCGAATTCATCCGGAACTGCAAGAAACAACCATGGTATAAAAACACCTTGTTCGTATTCGTTGCGGACCACGGGCATGCTTCTCCGGGCATGGTGGATCCGGGAAGAGGAAAATTCTACCACGTTCCATTATTGTTCTACGGAGAACCTATCAAGAAAGCATATCGCGGAAAACGCATGGATGTTGTAGGTTCACAAGCAGATATTGCTGCAACATTGATCTACCAGATGAAAGGACAGCCGAACCGTTATCCCTACAGTAAGGACCTGATGAACCCGAAAGTGCCGCAATTCGCTTTCCATGCAATTATCCGCGGTTATGGATGGGGAACAGACAAGGGAAATTTCACGTATTACATGGAGCAGAAAATTGTGGGAGACGATACGTTCAAGGATCGGAAAGACTTCAAACAAGCGGAGAAAAACTGCTCTTACTTCCTAAATACGCTTTACGAAGATTATAAAAAATTGTAAGTTCCCGGATTTTACGGAATTATACGCCAAAAGTACCGTATCTTTGCATCCTCATTGAAGCAGATATGTCATCCAAATTGATCAATATTCGAAATTTAAACCCGGAAGAACTGAAAGCAGCGATCGTTGCATTCGGGGAACCTGCATTCCGTGCAAAACAGGTTTACGATTGGATTTGGAAGAAAAACGTGCACGATTTCACGGCAATGGCCAACATCGGGAAAAGCTTGCAGGAAAAACTACAGGAGAATTTCTACTTTGATGGCATTACGGTCGAAGATCAGCAGGTTTCAAGTGATAAAACCATTAAATGTGCTTTCGGAATCGAAGGACAGGCCCAGGTAGTTGAAGGAGTTCTTATCCCGACAACTTCCCGCATGACCGCATGTATTTCTTCCCAGGTCGGATGCAGCTTATCCTGTGCGTTTTGTGCTACGGGCCGTTTGAAAATGATGCGCAACCTGAGTGCCGGAGAAATTGTGGACCAGGTGGTCTATTTGAAAAACCTGGCAACCGACAAATACAACACCAATCTTTCCAACATTGTGTACATGGGAATGGGAGAACCGTTACTGAATTACAAAAATGTGGTTCGCAGTACGGAAATTCTTACCGATGAAAACGGGTTGGGCATGTCGCCAAAACGCATTACGGTTTCCACTGCCGGAATTGCCAAAATGATCAAAAAACTGGGCGATGACCAGGTCAAATTCAACCTGGCGCTTTCACTGCACGCAGCGAATGATACCAAGCGTTCGAAAATCATGGATATCAACGATACGAATAACCTGGAAGCACTTTCGGAGGCCTTGGTGTATTTCCATGAAAAAACCGGGTCGCGCGTTACGTTTGAATACATCATTTTCAAGGATTTCAACGACGGATTGGAAGATGCCCGCGAATTGGCAGACTTCGCAAAAGTAGTTCCGTGCAAGATCAACATCATTGAATACAACCCGATCGATGACGGGGAATACCGCCAGGCAGACCGACAGAAAGTAGACGATTTCGCACGCTTCCTGGAAGAAAAATGCAACCTGATCGTTAACGTGCGCCGCAGCCGTGGAAAAGATATTGATGCAGCTTGCGGGCAATTGGCGAACAAGAATAAGATGATCGATAAACGCGTTTTGAAAACTGTTTAAATAATTCCGTAGGGACGAATCCCGCGCGTGAGGGACGCCCCTACATGTTTTTCAAAAATGCTTTCAATTCAGAAAACAGGATTTCCCGTGCACGGGTTTCATCATTTTCAGCCATGAAACGCAAAATACACTCATGCCAGGACGAAACCGGTCGTTTGGCTTTTTCAAGAATCCAATCCGCGAACCTTTTGTTCAGATCCATTTTGTATGTGGTGTCCAATCCTAAAAAATAACCGCTGATAAAGGAAGCTATCGATTCATAAGAATCGGTTAAACCATACATCAATGGCCTTCTTTCTATATGTTCAATCCTCAAAAGGATTTCTGAAATATCATTATTCATAATTCAAACTGCGGGAAAAATCAAAAATAGCAAAATAGAGTCAGGACTAACAGAATCAGGAATCAGAACCGGATTCGCTACTTTTAAACTTTACTTTTTTTGCATTTTGACTTTTGCATTTTGAATTCAGTTAAATTTGTATTCATGACAGTCCAGGAGATTCTATCGCCCATCGAAGCGGAAATGAAATTGTTCGAAATTCGTTTCCACGAGAGTATGAAATCAAAGGTTCCTTTACTGGATAAAATCACACATTACATCATTCGAAGAAAAGGAAAGCAGATGCGCCCGATGTTCCTCTTCCTGACGGCAAAAATGCTGGGAGAGATCAACGAAAAAACGTATCAGAGCGCCTCTTTGGTGGAGTTATTGCATACAGCAACTTTGGTTCACGACGACGTAGTGGACGATGCCAATGAACGCCGCGGTTTCTTTTCCGTAAACGCACTCTGGAAGAATAAAATTGCAGTACTGGTCGGTGATTACATGCTTTCACGCGTGTTGCTCCATTCATTGGAAAACGACAATGTCCGGGCACTTCAGATTGTGGCGCGCGCCGTTCGTGAAATGAGTGAAGGAGAATTACTCCAGATCGAAAAAGCCCGCAAACTGGATATCACGGAAGAAGTTTATTTTGATGTGATTCGTCAGAAAACCGCCAGTTTGATCGCGACCGTTTGTGAATCTGCAGCTGCATCCGTTGACCGGGAAGACATGGCCGACCGCATGCGCAAATTCGGGGAATTAGTAGGGCTCGCATTCCAGGTGAAAGACGATATTTTCGATTACGGAACTCCGGGAAATATCGGTAAGCCTACCGGAAACGACATCCGCGAACGGAAAATGACTTTGCCGCTGATTTATGCGCTGCAACACAGTGATAAAGCAGTCCGCAAGGAATTGATGAACATTGTCAAAAACCACAACGAGGAAAAGAAATACGTTCAGCGTGCCATCCAATTGGTGATTGCTGCGGGCGGAATCGAATACGCACACAAACGCATGATCGAATTGAAAACCGAAGCTTTGGACCTGCTGGCCGACATCCCGGATTCCGAATCCAAAAGAGCGTTGATCGGCCTGGTGGAATACACGGTTACACGTGATAAGTAAGGTGACTTCTTACCTTTTAACATCCTATTGGTCCAGCAAATCCGTTTCCCTCACATCTCTTGGATTTCGCTCCCAGTTCTTTTTCAACAAATGCTCCACACCATATGCCACTGCCGCCGCAAAAGCAATTGCAGTCAGTGAAAGAACGAAATCAGGTACATTTACATGGAGATCTGCCGCCACAATGAGCAACCCGATCAGAAAGACAAAAATAAATTGTGAAATCAGGAAGATAGAACCTCCTAAAAGGCCGTATGCCCAATGAGTGCGGTTGTGGGTTTTTGACAGGTCGTAATAAGATTTCCAGAACAAATAAATGGGTATGATTGTCAGCATTTAAATTGATTTATACGTAAAACTAAGGATTTCAACCAAAAGAAACATATTTTCAACCATTCTGTTCCATTCAACGTTGTGATCAGCAATTATATTTAGACAACTTTCAGTACCTTTGAAGTAATATTAAACAACATGAAACAAATCTTCGGTCTTATTTTAATTGCGTCCATTTCGCTAACAATCGGCAGCTGCGGAGAAGAGAAAAAAGCTCCGAAAAAAGAAACGGATGACCTGGTTGAAATCAAAAACGGAATTTACACGGAATACTATCCGGGTAGAAAAGCCATTAAATTTAAAGGCCCGCAAGACGACGACAAACAAAGAAACGGCCGTTGGTTCTTCTACGACGAAAGAGGGAACGAACTTTCCATGACAGAATACGTGAACGGAAAAAAACACGGATTTATCTTCGTCCGTTATCCAAGTGGAGCCATGCGTTATACCGGCGAGTTCAACATGGATGTTGAATCCGGACTGTGGAAATTCTACAAGGAAGACGGATCACTCCTGTCCGAAAAAGATTACGGAAACAAAGAAATTATTCAGTAAAAATATGTCTCGCATTCCCCCGCATATCATTGATGAAATCATGCAAACAGCTCGTATTGAAGAGGTGATCGGGGAATTTGTGAACTTAAAAAAGTCCGGATCGAACCTGAAAGGGCTGAGTCCGTTCGTGGATGAGAAATCGCCTTCCTTCATGGTTTCTCCTGCAAAACAGATCTTTAAGTGCTTTTCTTCCGGAAAAGGAGGAACGGTGGTTAGCTTCCTCATGGAAAAGGAGCATTTTTCATACCCGGAAGCTTTAAAGTGGCTGGCTGATAAATACGGGATCCAGGTCCCGGAAGACAAACCGCAGACAGCGGAAGAAATGGCCGCCGTTACCGAGCGCGAAAGTTTATACATCATCAACGAATTCGCCAAGGAACATTTCATGCACAACATGCATGAGAACCCGGAAGGCCAGAACATCGGTCTCTCCTATTTCGAAGAACGCGGATTCAGAGCGGATATCATCAGGAAATTTCAATTGGGATACTGCCTGAACTCAGGGGATGATTTCACCAAAGCGGCCCTGAAAAAAGGATATAAAAAAGAATACCTGGAATCTGTGGGGTTAACCCGCACGAAAGATGACCGCAGTTTCGATTTCTTCCGTGGCCGTGTGATGTTCCCCATTCATTCCATTTCCGGCCGTGTTTTGGGATTCGGAGGACGAACGCTGATTACAGACAATAAAAAAGTAGCCAAGTACTTCAACTCTCCCGAAAGTATCATCTACAATAAGAGTGAAATCTTGTACGGATTGTACTTCGCGAAAGGTGATATCGTCAAATACGACAACTGTTTCCTGTGCGAAGGATACACAGACGTTATTTCCATGCACCAGGCCGGAGTGGCCAATTCGGTAGCTTCTTCGGGAACTTCTTTGACGAAGGAACAAATCCGTTTGATCAAGCGCTACACGCAAAACATTACGATCCTTTACGATGGTGACGCAGCTGGAATTAAAGCCTCTTTCCGCGGAATTGACCTCATCCTGGAAGAAGGAATGAACGTAAAAGTGGTGCTTTTCCCGGATGGTGACGACCCGGATTCTTACTCCAAAAAAGTCAGTACCACGGAATTGATGGATTTCATCAAAGCCAATACGCAGGATTTTGTGAGCTTCAAAACCTCCCTCCTGCTTGCCGAAGGAAATAACGATCCGCTGCAAAAAGCACAGATCATCCGCGATGTGGTTCAATCCATTTCATTGATCCCGGATCAGATCACCCGTTCTGTTTTTACAACCGAGATTGCCCGTGTTTTCGGATTTGATGAAAGTATCGTCATCAACGAATTGAACAAACTGCGTAAAAACCAGGTTGCGAAAGAACTGGATGAACCGATGATCGCTTCGAATCCTTCGCTGACAGATACTTTTACCGAGCCGACTCCGCAAGCCGTAACAGCTACGGAAGTGAAAGCTCCGTATGCGCGTGAGGAACATGAATTGATCCGCGTACTGGTGAAATACGGTGTTTTTGCCATTACAACCGACCACATCGACGAACATGGCCTGGCCCATACCGTGGAAGTCAGTGTTGCGGAACTCATCAATCACGAATTGGCAAAAGACGAACTGACCTTTCAATTCCCGGTCTTCCAGGACATTTACCAGCAAATTGTAGACGGATTGGCTGATAAAACACTGTATAAAGTTTCCTACTGGCTGCGGCACGAAAACCCGGAAATCGTACAGTTAATCACCGAAATTGAAACCGAGCAACACGAATTAAGTCCACAGTGGCTTATGAAATACAGCGTGGATACGAATCGTGAAATCGACAAATTGAAAAACACGGTTATGAACGCTATTTACGGTTTCAAGAAATTACGTGTCATGCAACGCATCGCACAAATACAAAAAGAACTGAACGATCTGGCCGAAAATATTACCCAGGAACAATTCCAGGATTTGCTATCCGAGCAAATTGTTTTGGAACGTGTTAAAATGTCCATTGCAGGAAAGTTGAACCAAACCATTATTCATTAAGCGATGCTGGAAACCAAATTCACGCTTGGTTTGATCAAGGTTTGTTATCTGAACATCCTGATTATTGCCGTTTCCTTTTTTCTGGCTTATGTTGCACGGAAACTGATCTACCGTTCATTAAAGCGCTACCTGACTTCCGCAAACATCCATCTGGAAGGAAGAAAAACTACGTGGCTGAAATTATTGAGTCAAAGTGGTTTTGCGCTCGCAGCTTACATTTCGATCAAGTGTTTCAACATCAACAACGAAGGAGTGACTTTCAAGGAATTCCTGGATTATCATTTCATCGATACACCCAAAATCAAAGTCAGCTTTGAAAACGTAATCTATGTGGTGCTGATCATTTTCGGGGCACGCGTTACGATCAACGTAGTGCGCTTGTTCATTCAGCGCAGGTTCAAACGAAATAAAAACAACGAAATCGGTACCGAATATGTGTACACACAAGTTGCTAAATATGTGATTAATGTATTGGCTTTCTTCTGCATTTTGGTGGCACTGGATGTCGATGCGAAATTATTCCTCGGAGGTTCTGCCGCTTTACTGGTTGGTTTGGGACTTGGATTGCAGGATGTTTTCAAAGACATGTTCTCCGGTTTCGTCCTGCTTTTTGAAGGAAGTATCCGGGTTGGCGACGTGGTGGAATTCAGTGACGGAAAATCGTCGGATGCCATCGTTGCAAAGATCATCCGGATCAATGTGCGCACTACCCAAATCGAAACCCGCGACGGCAACGTGCTCATTGTTCCCAATACGAAACTAACCCAGGAATACATTGAGAACTGGAGCCACGGAAGCACCCTTTCCCGTTTCCGGCTTCCCGTAACGGTTGCTTACGGAAGTGATACACATTTGGTGAGCGAAATCTTAAAGCAAGCCGTTCTGAGCCATCCGAAAGTGCATAAAACGAAAGGTGTTGACGTCCGTTTGAATAACTTCGGAGAAAACGGGCTTCACATGGAAGTCATGTTCTGGGCCGATCAAAGCTGGGACATCAACGTGTACAAATCCGAAATCCGTTTCGAAATCGATCGCTTATTCCGTCATTACAAAATCCGGATTCCTTATCCGCAGCGGGATATGCGGATTATCCAGGAAACCGGAGAGACAAAAGAAGCGCGCCAGTAGCAAAGCGTCAAAGACAAATTTAGTCCGCATCTGTAGTCTTTTTGTCTTTCTTGTTTGTATATTCGCGTCCAATATGAAAGCAGAAATTAAAGCAGTTATTGATGCGATGAGTAAGCGTTTTACTTCGCATCCGTGGCATGGGATTGAGATCGGTGAAAAGCAGCCGGCAATCGTCAATGCCTTTATCGAAATCATTCCGTCTGACGCTATCAAGTACGAGATCCACAAACCATCCGGTTATATCATGGTAGACAGACCTCAGAAATTGTCCAATCACATGCCTTGTTTGTACGGATTCGTTCCGCAAACGTATTGCGATAAAGAAGTAGCTGCTTTCTCGAATGAAAAAACGGGAAGAACGGATATCGTCGGTGACGGTGATCCATTGGATATTTGTGTGCTTTCGGAGCGTTCATTCAACCACGGGAATATTTTGTGCGATGCAAAAGTGATCGGTGGTTTCAGAATGCTTGATGGCGGTGAAGCTGACGATAAGATCATCGCTGTTCTAAAAGGAGACCAGGCTTACGGAGCAATCGAAGATATTTCTGAAATGCCTAAAATGGTGATTGACCGCGTTCGCCACTTCTTCCTGACTTACAAAGATTTGGACGGAGGTGCTAAAAACGTAGAAATTACGCACGTTTACGGGAAAGACGAGGCTTTCGAAGTCATCAAAAGATCTCATAACGACTATAACAACAAATTCGGAAATGCCACGGATGAACTGGCTTCCGCATTAGAGAAATTGTTGGGATAACAACCGGCTTTTTGTTGAACTCTTTAAATTGAAATTTATGAAACAAGTCATTACAACCGCAATTTTAGCCATTGGCTTCGGTACCTTGTCCCAGGCACAATTAGCGCCGCAGCCAAGCCCGTTTAGCAAAACGGAGCAAACTGTCGGACTTACAAACCTGACGATCGAATATTCCCGTCCAAGTAAGAAAAACCGCGTGATTTTCGGAGATGTGGTTCCTTTCGGGGAAGTTTGGAGAACAGGTGCCAACGAAAACACGAAGTTTACCAACTCAGATCCGGTAATTTTCGGGAAAGACACCTTGAAGCCGGGAACTTACGCGCTTTATACCAAACCGGGAAAAGAATCGTGGGATTTGATCTTCTACACAGACGCTTCCAACTGGGGAACTCCTGAAAGCTGGGACGACAAGAAGGTAGCTTTGAAAACTTCGGCAAAACCAACTGCAGCGAAAGAAACTGTAGAGACTTTCACCATTTCTATCGACGGATTACAATCTGTAAACGGAGGTACTTTGACCCTGAAGTGGGACCAAACGGCTGTTGCTTTCCCGTTTGCAGTTCCTACGGATGCAAAAGTGATGGCAAACATCAACAAAACGATGGCCGGGCCTTCTGCAAACGATTATTTCGGAGCGGCAAATTATTACCTGGAGAATAAGAAAGATTTGAAAAAAGCGTTGGAATGGGCTACCAAAGCATCTGACATGAATCCGGAAGCATTCTGGATCCTGCGCACAAAATCATTGATCCAGGCAGAATTGGGCGACAAAAAAGGCGCTATCGAATCTGCGAAAAAAGGATTGGCTTTGTCTGAAAAAACGAAATACGACAACTACACCAAAATGTTCAATGACTCCATCAAGGAATGGAGTAAATAAATCGAACTGAAGGATATGAAGGCGGATCTGCATGTGCGGATCCGCTTTTTTTATGCCGAAACAATCAATCAACAAGTGCACAGGAGCACTCAACCACAGACACCGCTCGTAACTTTTTGCCCCGAAATCACTTCTATTCTAAAACAGGCATTCTTCTTGCAGGCCAAAATAATTGTATTTTAGACTATTCAATCGAATATGAGAATTTTAGCGGTCATTTGTATGTTGTTCATCTGTGGTTCGGTTCACGGACAACAATCCAATTCGGAAGATTTCCTGGAATATGGTACCATTAACAGGCAGTCCAAGCGATACATCGATCTGAATATCGGGAATCCTACCGAGCAAAAAGTATACATTCTGCGCGTGGAACACAGCCCGGAAGTCACTTACCGACTAACCGCAGATCTCATTGAGCCGCTTTCCACTACGCAGCTTCGGATTCAGGTCAACCCTTCCCAAAAAGGAAATTTCAATTACGTGCTGAAATTATTCATGAGCGACCAGGCAAATCCAGTTGTTTATCGCCTGGTGGGAACTGTTACGGAAGACCTCCCGGACGATAATTACCTGACCAAATGCCCCGATTTCAATGCCGTTCCGGCAGGCGTGAATGCACCCAGCGAGTTGACGATCATTACCATCGATAAAGCGACCCAGGAATTGCTTTCAAAATCTACGGTCAGCATCATTCACAATGGACGGCCCAGCGGAACATGGATTACCGGAAGATTGGGAAAATTCACCGAAAAACTACCTCCGGGTTTCTTTTATTTCCTGGTTAGCCGGGAAGGTTATTTAACCAAAGAAGCCGGAATTTATGTCGGTCCTGAAATTTCCGAGATCACCATCCCGCTTTCGAAAAATCCTGCTTACACTCCACCGGTACCAACGAAAGAGCCGGAGCCAGAGCCGGAAGAAGTTGCGCAACAATTGCCTCCCGAAAAAGCACAGGAGAAATTGAACGAACAAATGGCCAGTGAAATCATTGATACCACCACGCAAAAAGTCATGCCGGAACTGGTTGACATTCCATCCGAGAATTTCGATGCTTCCAACTTCAGGGACGTCAACGTGATTTTTGTGCTTGATATTTCCAGTTCGATGAAGATGGGAGAAAAAATGAACCTGATGAAATATTCCCTGAACCAGTTGGTGAGCAAACTGCGCCCGCAGGATAAAATGGGATTGGTTACTTATGCCAGTACAGCCGAAGTTTTCCGGGAACCAACTTCCGGTGACCACAAGCAAGAATTACAGAAATCCATTTCGGACCTGAAACCGATCGGTATGACTGCCGGAGGAAAAGGAATTAAAATGGGTTATAAGGAAGTGATGAAGAATTACGACCCGGATAAAGCAAATATGGTCATCATTATTACGGACGGTGCTTTCAACAAAGACTCGGAAGATTACCAGAAAACCGTTCAGAAATACGCCAAAGACGGTGTGATATTTTCGGTAGTGGGAATCCAAACGCGTGAAAGAGACGCGCAATTGATGGAAGAAGCAGCACATTTCGGGAACGGGCGTTTTGTCCCGATCCAAAAGCTGTCGGATGCACATTCGAACCTGATGCAGGAAATCCGGATCGCTTCGTTTAAAGGACTAAAAAAATAATGGAAGATGGAAAATAGAATAATTGAAAAGAGAGAACTGGTAGTTAAAGTTCGTTTGAAGTTCTCAGGAAAGGAACCGTACATTTTCAATTGCCGATGTGTTAAAAGCCTTTCGCGCTTCGATTCTATTTTTAGTTTTGTACCGGTTTTTAAATAAACACGAATGAAATTCTCCTTCTTCAGGAAAAAATGGTTCAAAATACCTTACACTATCCTTCTATACGGTTTTGCGGCTTACGGATTCCTCCTAACGGCAACTTATTTTGCGGTTAAATTCAGCTGGACAAACGAAAGCGGTTCCATTGATGAGAACAACCGGTATTTCGCGGAAATGCACGACAAATACGATCAATCCTTCAAGGTTGATTCCGTTTCCATGATCAAACACCGGTTTGAAGTTTTGAACCGCATCATGCTGGTGAATGAGTTCTACCCGAAGAATGCCAACCAGATCCTGGAGATTTACAACAAGAACAAGGACGAAAAACTCGCACTACGCATGCTGGATGCTGTGGATCTTCAATTGAGAAAGAACAAAGCCTATATGAAGGCTTTCGCGAAATGGAAACACAAAAACGAAAAAAGTTCTCAGAAAACTACCGGGCTGAGTGTTTTTGAATGGATGAACATTGCTGAATGGCAGGATTTCAAACAGGCAGTAACCAAGGATAAAAAATACATTGATTCGGTGTACCACGTAACCGGTGTTGAGCCAAGATTGATTGTTGCCTGCCTGGTAGGTGAACAGATCCGTTTGTTCAATTCCGGCAGGGAATCCTATAAACGCTACATCGGTCCGTTGAAAGTATTGGCGCTGGAAAATCATCTTTCGTACGGTGTTACCGGCATTAAGAACGGAACTGCATTGACCATCGAACGGTATTTGGCCGAAAAGAACAGCGAATTCTATCCCGGAGAAAAATACGAAGCGTTGCTGGACTTCGATTCGACCGTCAACTATGCAACCAAAGCGAATGATACACTGGATTTGCGCTTGCAGCGTCTGGTGCAATGGGAAAACCACTACTATTCCTATTTGTATACAGCCTTATTCTTGAGAGAAATTAAAACCCAGTGGGAAAAAGCCGGCTACCCGATCGATGATCGTCCGGAAATCCTGGCTTCCCTGTTTAATCTCGGGTTCCAGCGCTCCAAACCCAAACCGAATCCTGCGGTGGGTGGTTCTGTGTATAAGATCAAAGACACCGATTACACCTTCGGATCTGTTGCTTATGAATTCTTTTACAGCGGAGAACTGGCCGATGTTTTCCCATACAAGAAGAAGAGTTTCGATGAACCGAGAACCGTGATTAAAAGACAGAATGGGGATACAGAAACAGAATGAGGATTAAATGATGTTTTCTGCCTCTAATCTTTGTACTTTAGATCAATCGATCTCATTCTCATTCTGTTAAAGCTTATGAAAACGATTCTGTTTCTTTTATTGGTCGTTCCTGTTTTTGGATATGCACAAAAAGCCGAAAAAAAAGAAGTCCGCCGGGTTATTGACCAATTATTTGAAGGCATGCGAAAAGGCGACAGTTCGATGGTAAGAAAGACTTTCTTTCCGAATGCAACTTTAAACACGAGTTTTGTCAATAAGAAAGGTGAAGCAAAATTTCACTGCGATTCCATTCATTCTTTCCTGAATGCAATTGGCAAGCCGCATGAAGAAGTTTGGGATGAACGATTGCTTTCCTGCGAAATTAAAATCGATGACAATCTTGCGACGGTTTGGACGAAATATGCTTTTTATGTCGACAATGTCTATTCGCACGAAGGTGTAAATGCTTTTCAGCTGGTAAAAACAGACGGCTCCTGGAAGATTTTGATTATTACAGATACGCGCCGGAAGAATAATAGCAAAATAAAATAATTAGCAGGCACGCGATTAATCGCGTACCAACTAATTATTTTTCGTTGTAATGCATTAGAATTCAGATAAAATGATTTCTTTTGTAGACGAACCCTATTCGAAACTATTCACATGAGAACCAGTAAGTATATTCTTACAGCCGATGATTACGGGGCTATCGATTACATTGATCAGGGAATCATCAAAGCAATCAAAGCAGGTAAAATCAATTCCGTCGCTTGTTTCACTACACGATTTGACCGCGAGAACGAGGCCGAGTTACCCGAACGCATCCAAAAATTGCTGGATCTGAAAAAAGAAGGCTATGAATTTTCCATCGGTCTGCATTTCTGTATCACATCCGGTTTTTCAAACGATGTCGACACCATGCTGTATGGAAATTCCCTGACGCAATACAACGCTGAGAAAAAGCGGCATGAGTTCAAATCGGCAGTGAATTATCATTTTAAACAGGTCGAAGAAGCGCACATTGAAAAGGAATTGCGTTCCCAAATCAAAATATTGCAGGACCTGCTGGGTGATGAACCTATCGATTCGATTTCCAATCACCATGGATTGGTATATATCAACACCAATTTATTCCGGCCTTATTCACGCGTAGCAGCTGAATTCCACATTCCTGTCCGTGCTCCTTTAACCTGGAGAAAAGCTGGATTAAAAGTGAGTAATTGGGACCGTAAGATGTTCAACGCAACGATTCGGGAAGGGATCAAACTGAAAATGCTGGACCAATTGCGCAATGCACTGGATTCGAAAAGCAGGATTAAGATCGCTCAAAACCTGAACATCTTCCATCCTACCTGCCTGGTTGACGAATTTTACGGCCAGCCGTTCAAACCAAACCTGGTACAACTGTTCGAATCATTCAATGATGCCACGTTCAGCGCTGAATTCATGTTCCATTTGGCAGATGCGGAATACCGCGTCCAGCAAGGATTGAATGAAGACCAAACGGCAGACATGCGCTCGTATAACGGAATTGACAGCGGTTATTTCAGATGGCGCGAAATGGAATTTAATACATTGATGAACACCGACTTTCCGGAGAAATTGCAGAAAACAAATTTCCGGGGATTGGTGGCTTTAGATAAAGAAAAACCGATTTGGTTGGTAAATGTCTAGAAAAAGTAGCGTCGCAGTGATTTTCTAGACATTATTTAGGTTGAGAGTGGTTCTAGTTCGCCACTCTCTTTTTTATTCCATCAATGACAGATTTTTACGCTGTTCTGATTAAAAAAGGCCATCTTTGTACCCGCTGCACCGATGCAAGTATTTTAGTCATTCACTCAAAATCTGTTGGTATGATTCGCGTATTTTATACACACGAAAATGAGCTGGTTTGGGAAAAATATCCTGAAAAAGCAGTTCTCGACCCCAAAAAAAACTATATATGGATCGATCTGCTCCATGCCAGTCAGGAAGAAAAGGACCAGGTTTGTGAATTTTTCCAGGTAAAACTACCTACTTACAAAGAAGCGGTGGAAATTGAAAGCAGTTCCCGCTACTCGGAAGACCACATGTCCATTAAGGCCAACAGCGGGTTTTTAAAAGACGGAGATACGCCCAAAATTCACCAGGTTTCCTTTTTACTGAAAGAAAACATTCTGTTTACCGTTCGCAACGTGGAATTACAATCCTTTGCTGAAGTTGTGAAAAAAATCAAGGTTTCACGACAGGATTTCATACGTTCCGGGTCGCAGATTTGGGTCTTACTGCTGGAAACACGTATCGATCTGGATGCGGACTACATTGAAAGCCTGACACGTATTACCAATATCATCAGCCGGAAAGTACAGAGCTTATCCGATCCGGAGGAAAAGACTTTGCGTAAGATTGCCGAATTGCAGGAGAACACGATCCTGATCCGGGAAAGTGTTACCGATAAACAGCGATTGATTTCTGCACTTATGCGCTCTCCGTTTATTGATCATGAAACGGATGAACGTTTGCGCGTTATTATGAAGGATATCACTTCCCTGCTCCAGCATACGCAGTTTAGTTTTGAGCGGCTGGAATACCTGCAGGACACCTTGATGGGTTTGGTGAATATCGAACAGAATAAAATCATTAAGATTTTTACGGTCTTCTCCGTGGTATTCCTTCCTCCTACTCTGATTGCCGGAATTTATGGGATGAATTTCAAGGTGATGCCTGAATTGAGCTTGTCTTTCGGCTATCCGATCGCTATTGTGCTGATGATCGCTTCGATGGGATTGACGCTGCTTTATTTTAAGCGAAAGAAGTGGTTATAGAAAGTTCAAAAAGTTAAAGGGAGCAAAAGGTTTAAAATCGTTGGTTCCCATAAAAGAAAAATTCCCCTGGCTGAAGAAACCAAGGTTGCAATGCTTTGTGCTCCTTAACTCTTAGCAGTTAATAAAAAAGAGTGGCTTTCACCACTCTCTCTTTAAGTTATTTCGTTACCGGTATCGATACGTTGATCTTAATGGAACTTCCCACGTCTCCGCCAGGTTTTCCAACATTGTAAGTCGAACGGTCGATGGAGAAAGAAGAAGCGATTTTTCCTTTGCTTCCTGATTTTATGAAAGTAAATGGAATCGTGATCTCTTTCGTTACATCTTTTACGGTCAATTTACCTTTTGCGGCGTAACCGTTTTCTTTCTTCTCGATGGAAGACGAAGTGAATTTGATGTTCGGATATTTATCCGCATTGAACCACTCAGCTCCAAGCGCATGCTTGTTTTGCAAACCGTTTCCGGTGTTGATCGAATTCACGTCAATGGTAAAAACGAATTTGGATTCGGACAATTTAGCTTCGTCAAAAGTGACAGTTCCGCTCAATGTTTTAAAGATCCCGTTCACTCCCTTTGCAGAGAAATCAACACTGTAATCTTTCCCGATCTTCCAGGTTTTTACCTGTGTGAACGCAAATACTCCCCCGATCAGGAGGAGTATTGCCATTAAAAAGATACTTCTTTTCATGATTATTCTTTAACCAATTCCAAATCAGCAGTAACGTGTACGTCGTTGCTCAATCCAGGGTTCTCAGCACCAACTTTGAAGTCCAATCTGTTGATTGTTCCTGTCATTTTGAAACCGCTTACTTCTTTTTTGTTCATTGGGTTAGTAACTGTTCCGTTGTGAACTGCAGTCATTGTGATTTCTTTCGTTACACCGTGTAATGTCAAATCACCAACTACTTTGTATTCGTTTTTAGACTTCGCAACTTTTGTGAAAGATTTGCTTACGAATGTAAATTTCGGGTATTTCTCAGCGTCGAAGAAATCAGCACCTTTCAGGTGGTTATCACGCATTTCGTTTGCTGTATTGATACTAGCGATATCACCTGTCAATTCAACTTTTGCATCCGAAAAATCTTCTTTCGTAGCAGTCATTTTTACTTCGTAATTCCCGAAGCTTCCGTTGAAATCAGAGATTCCCATGTGTTTTACTGTAAATCCAAGGCGAGAGTGAACTCCGTCCAAAGACCAGATAGAGGATGTTGCAACTGTGAAAGATAATGCTAAACCAGCGAAAGCAGCTGCGATAATTGTAACTGAACGTTTTTTCATGTTTGTTTTTTTTGTTTGTTTTTATTTTTAATTATTGTGATCTGCTGTGGCAGATTATGTATTATCCGCCGGAGCGGACTCTTGGTTACTATTACTTACGTGTTTCGTATTTCCAGAAAAAAGGAACAAGCGCTAAAAAGCTCAAAGCAGGGAAGAAATGCATCGGGATTGCCAATCCGGGGAATGCTACAAGCATATCAGGATCCATAGATAACGGGAATTTGTAATTCAATACCCCAATGATACTTGCAAAACTCAGCATGCAATATAACACATTAATGATCGGGATCAAAAGCGGTCTTTTCAATCGCGCTGCAATTGCATACCCCAATCCCATCAATAAACATCCGATCATACTTGCAATGAAAATCCCTGCCGGATTCAAAACCGAACTGAAATCCACATAAAATGCATCACTGTAAATTGCATTGTATAAGGTTCCTACACCTCCTGCTACTATTCCGCTGGTTACTCCCAGCAATATTCCTTTCTTTAAATTCATGTCGTTTTTTAGAGATACAAACCTAGGTAAATATTTCCATTGTAACCAAATTAATTTCTTCCGGATACTAGTATACTTTTTGAAACCACTTGAATCTAGGGAAGTTGAGGCAAAAACGGATAGTTTTTTTAATGAATATTTAACAATTATTCTGTAAACGAAAAAGGCTGAAGATAAACTTCAGCCTTTCCAATCTTATTGATTGCTTATTCTTTCCAGATCTTCCCGGTAATTATTCCTTCTTTCGTTTCTACTTTCAATAAGTATATTCCTGAAGGATAATCGGACAGATCAATTTTCTGATTCCTGTTTGAATCTGTAACTTCAACTTCCAGGATAACTTGTCCTAGTGAGGAAATTACCGTCATTTTACCGCTATTTTCTTCCGGTAACAAAATCTGAACAACTCCATTCGTAGGATTCGGGGAAATTTTCAGATCACCGGTACGGGACCATTTATTATCAAAAGGATGCGTAATCATTCCATTCGGACCCTGAGGATCAACCGGCCTGTTTAGAATAGCCGGAAGTGTATAAGGAAGGAAAACAAACATATGCCCGTCATTATTTCGTAAACTAATCACGTGTTTCGTGGAACTTCCGGGGAAAGAAACCGGGCACATAACTCCTAAATCCCAATTGGTCGGGAAGTTTTCTTTACACAAGGATTTAATAATCCCGCCATCTAAATACTGAATATGGAAATCTCCGTCATAGTCGCGGTGCAACATAATTTCATCATATCCGTCCGCATTGAAATCTCCGGCTATCAGTCCGTCCCATTGACTGTAATTCCCGGTAGTGCCTGTATAGGAAACAGCGGATGAGAAAGTCATGTTGGATCCTGAGAATGTGTAGTTCAATACCTTGATATTATAATCGGAACCATTGTTATTATTTAAAGTTACTATTTCTAATCCATTGGTGAGATTTTTATCCAGGTTGCCGATTGCAATTTTTGATGCCTCTGAAACCACGTAAGCAGATGTAGACGCATTGGTTACTGTTAATGCGCTGAAATAATAAATTACACCTCCAAGAAATGGCATAGAGCTTATTTTATAAACATACACCTGCCCGTTATCTTTCGAGAGCAAGGCAATTTCATCCGTTGCGGTTGATACATCCAGGTTTCCGCAAGCAATACCTGCCCAATTAATGTTAGAAGCAAAAGACGACATCAAAACAATTGCAGTTCCGTTATAACGGAATAAATACAGATTCTTATCCGATTTATTAAATGCTACGAATTCCAACTGATTGTTTCCGGGAATAAAGTCTCCTGCGGTAATCCCACCCCAATCAGCAGTAAAGCCAGGAGAGTAAGTCGTTATCACATTACTGATTGCTTTAGTTGCAGGATCAAACTGGTGCAATTCAATGGCTCCTGTTGACTTTGCAGTTACAAACAAATCGGCTGTTTTAGCAGCATCAAATTTTCCGGCAGCAACTGCTTTCCAGTTTAATCCTGCAGCCAAATCACTTTCGGTGTGGTAAGTCGGCGTCCGTTTTACAGATATAATATCGAGGTAATTTTGGAAAACAGGTGAATATCCTGCTCTGCCCAAAGCCAGTTTAGATACCGCATCGATTCCCGAACACTGCGCGGCTTTATTATCGATGTACATCGGATAGGTTCCCGGACCGTATAATCCGAACTCGTAAAAGTAATCTGCAATCATGTTGTAGATATCCGGAATATGCCGGGCAAGGAACGAGTATCTTCCTGCATTCATGTATTGATCGTATCGACCAGCCGTTCCTTCAGCAGGAGTACCTATTTGTGTTGCTTCACTGTCATTCCCGGTTATAGACATAGAATATTTTAACGGTCCGGTAATCATTTTAGTCTTGAATGTATTTGCCAGGTCATACATCAATGAGTCATCAAAAAGCAGCGATCCGGTACTACCGGTAATTCCAAACAGGTTACATAAGTCCGCAAATTCCATAAACAAAATCGCATGTGAGATGTCCTCATACCTGGTTAGATCATATATACTCCCATATTTCCAGGAAATAATATGATTGGTCACATCTCTTGAAAACCCTGTTGATGTATAATTTACTAATCTCTGGCCGATAGCACGAATTTTAGCTAGGTAATAATTGCTAAGCGTTGTATTTCCTTCGTATTGGTAGATTTTATGCATATAAACATGCACACGCCCAATGGAAGAAATATAATTCGGACTGGCAAAGATATCATTACCGGCATTGTCTTTTGCCAGATAAACATTAGACGTGGAATTCCATTTCGTTTCCAAAAAGATGCGTGCGGTCTGGTCTACTTTTATTTTCAGGAATTCAGCACAATCAGCAAAATTCGTAAGATAATACCATCCAGTGGCATCCCAGCCTGTTATGGAAGCCGGAGCAAGCCTGGACTGAAGTGCCGGATATTTTACCTTGATCATGTATGCAAATTTCGCCATTGGAAACGCTATGGTTCCCTGATTCACGATTTCGGGAGTCCATGTAGCAGGCCCGGTAGACATTCTGTGCGACCAGACCATCTGACCTCCACCAGGAACGGAAACTCCGGCATCCAATCCGCTTACCGGAATACTGGGGTCCAGAAGCAGGATATCATCCCTCCGTTCAAGCACATTGTAAGCATGGAACATAAAACGGTCCAAAAAAACCGGATCTTTGGTTGTCTCATACATGTCCAAAAGACTGTTCATGAATGGAGCTTCGTAATTATGAAGCCTGTTTTCATAATTGTTATACACTGAAAAACCAGGATTGTAATCACTCAGTGTTGTAATGGGAACAACACCGGTCGGTAGTAAAGATTTTTGAAAAGTTTGTGACATAGCATGCCACGAAATGAAGGCCAGTAACCCGACCAGGTAAAAGTGTTTCATGAAATTGATTTAAATGATTAGGTACAAAGATAACATGTCCGGTCGTAAGCTATTTACGACCTGCATTCATTTGTGATCGCTTAAAACAACTCCAATTGCTCCCCGAAATTCATTCCTTCCAGCTGCAGGAGTTTTTGCTTGGCATTCAGGCCACCGGCATAGCCTGTCAGGCTTCCATCGCTTCCTATGACACGGTGACAGGGGACAATGATCGAAATGGCATTGGCCCCGTTTGCAGTTGCTACTGCCCGGATGGCTTTCTCATCGCCCAATATGCGCGACAATTCCAGGTAGCTGGTTGTCTTTCCGTAAGGGATTGTCTGTAATTTTTCCCAAACGGATTTCTGGAAATCACTTCCCACCAGTAAAAGAGGGAGGTCGAACGTGAATCTTTCTTTGGAAAAGTATTCATTCAGCTGCGATTTCGTTTCATTCAGCAAATCGGTTTCTTCCAGTTTGAATTCTGCCTGCAAACCATTCTGAATGCGGGTGTCAATCTGATCGCGCATCTTGCGGTATTTCCAGTCGCACAAACACAATTCCCCGCCGGATTCCCCGAGAACCAATTCCCCGTAAGGAGTTTGAAAGTATTGCAGATAAATCATGGTTCATTAATTCAAAAGGATGAATGCAAAATGTAAAAGTTGAAGATACTAAAAATGCAGTGAATCCATGTAACTGTTTTCACTGCATTTATGTGGGTGTGGTGGTTGGTTAATTCCGCAGAAGCGGAATGAATAGTGGTTAGGTTTTATCTAAATAGTGGCTGGTGGTTTGTGATCGTGGTTAGGCCGGCCGGTGATTTAGGTTGTGGTGATTAGTGAATGGGATGGTTATCGATTGTCCCTGGAAATTGTCTCATTGTCTATCATTTTATAAGTCAAAGATACGGTGGCAGAACGTAGGGTATTTACGACCTGTTACGAGTATTTAAAAAAGTTTAAAAACCCAGTAAAATCAACACATTCAGGAGAAATAAATCTACAAAAAAAGCATGAATTTTCCGGACAACAATTCACCCGTAAATCACTTCTTTATGATCTTCCTTTGCTGGTTCCCGATTTGTACCAGATAAATTCCGGAAGGGAGCGTAGAAAGGTCTATTTCCGTTGTGGCTTTTTCTGCCGGAAACGATTTCACGAATTTCCCGTCCAGGGTCAGGATGGAGACCGGTCCATTTGTTAAATTCCCGGAAATGGTGATGAAATTTTCCACCGGATTCGGGGAGATTGTCCATGAAATTGGGTCATTCCATTCGGTAACGGAAGCTGTTCCATCGTATTTGGCAATGTAACTGTTTGAATTATTCATTCCGCCACCGGCATACAAATCTCCGTCGAACCAGGCAATTGCTTCTACTTCTTTATTCGGAATTCCACCGCTTAATGTATCGACTGTTGTTCCGTTAAACGCGCAAATGGCTTGTCCCAAATGAACGGTCGTTCCTTCCACTACCCGGTCAAATCCACCGGCAATGTACAATTTGGAATTGAAGACTTTCAAGGTATGCACAAAGGAATAATACCCGGAATTGTTGTAATACACTCTGAAACCGGGATCTACCCAACTCGTTCCGTTCCACTTTGCGATGCATTTCAAAGGGGTAGAACCACTCAGTGTAAAATCTCCCCCTGCATACAATTCGCCATTAAAAACGCAAATTCCGTATACCGTTCCGTTGAATCCTGCCCCGAGATTGTGCCATTGTGTTCCGTCCCAGCGGGCAATTCCATTTACGGTAATTCCTCCTGCTTTCTGAAAATTACCGGCTACAATCAAGTCTGTTCCCAGGTGACACAGGTCATGCGGGTACATCACCGGAGCAGTTCCTGCAATATTCCCGCTCAAACCACTTCCAAGGGAATCCCAGGCAGAACCGTTCCACTGCATGATTCCTGAAATGGCTTTATTTCCAACCCGGTTGAATTCCCCGCAGGCAATGATATTCCCGTTGTATTCTTCTAAAGCATATAAATTGGCTGTTTGAGAACCTCCCGAAACGGCATTCGTCAGGTAAACACCTTCTCCAACCGGGAAAAAGTCCGTTCCGCCATATTGATACACCCAATTGGAATCAGTAGTTGTAGGTTCATACCCGACAAAATACAAGTGGTTTCCCAAATATTTCAATTGGTGTCCGGCATTCGGATATCCTGTTCCGACCGGCTGCCAGGCGCTTCCATCCCATTTTACAATGTGATTATTCGTCGTTCCGCAAAGATTGGTGAAGAAACCGGTTGCATAGAGTTCACTGTTAAAGACTTCGAAGTTGTCTACAAAACCATTTCCGGTTCCGCAAACGGTTGTCCACTGCGCAAAAAGTGTTGTGAAACTGATTATAAATAGGGATGTTCCGATAAGTAGCAATTTTGTCATAGCATGTTTTATTGAGTTTCAATAAACCTTAACGATGGAAAAAGCCAAAAGGTTGGAAAAAAGCATCCTGCCGATAGCAACATGCTTTATTCAAAGAATTCAAATTTGAACACTTTGAACACTTTGAACTTTTGAACTCATTCAACCTTACTTACTTCCTTCTCACAATAATCCCAGACCAATTTTTCGTTAGCAGTGGTATAATATTTCTCCGTCACTCTGGCTTGTTTTCTATTGACAAAGTATTTACCGCTTACTTTTTGGGCTTCTTCCGATGTTGCCAGATAAACAATCGTATCCGCTCCTTTCTCAGGTGTGCGAAAAAACGGCCGCATCCATTTTGCCAGCGTATTCATAAAAGGGCCTAAATTGCTGTTGGTTCCAAAACCGGTTGCGACTGCTCCTGGATGTAAGGTATTTACGGTAACATGCCCGATTCCCTGTTCTTTTAACTCTTTCGCCAGGTACTGACTGATCCAGATGAGGAACAATTTAGAGTTTCCGTAGCTTCTGAGCGGATTATAGCCATTCACCAATTGCAGATCCGTAAAATCGGGTTTCGCATTCAGTTTGTGCGAATTGGATGAAACATTGATAATTCGCGCTTCCGGGCTCGCTTTTAACAGATTCGATAATCCGTTCATCAGCAGGAACGGTGCAAACAGGTTTACAGCTATCGTTTTTTCAATTCCTTCTGCCGTATTTTCCCGTTCATTGCTCATCAGGCCGCCTGCATTGTTAATCAGGACATCCAAACGTTCGTATTTCTCTTTGAATTCCCGGATCAGTTGCTTTGTTTCCGCAATCAGGAACAAATCTGCAACCAGGTAATCCACTTTACTATTTCCGGTGATCATCCGGATTTCTTCGCAAACCTGTTGGGTTTTCGCTTTGTTCCGACCGTGTATAATGACTGTAAATTGCTTCTTGGCTAATTCCATTGCCGCTGCTTTTCCAATACCGCCTGTTGCTCCTGTAATGAGTACGATTTTATCTTTCATTTGTTTTTTTGACAAAATTAGACTCCATTGATATACTTTTGATGCCAGTAACCTAAAGGATATCAAAAATGGCTAAAACGGCGCGGGAAAAATTATTGGAAGAATTGACTCCTGAACAGAAAATCAAGTACGTGCAGGACACCTTATATGTAATCAGCGGAAAATGGAAACTTCCCATTTTAATTGCTATCAGCCACAAGGGAAACAACCGTTTCCGGGAAATTCAACGAAGCGTAACTCCTATTACTACACGGGTTCTATCCAAAGAACTAAAAGACCTCGAAGAAAATAAACTGGTGATTCGCACCGTATACGATTCCAGTCCTGTCATTGTGGACTATTCTGTTTCCCCCTATTGCAAGAGCCTTGCTCCATTGGTGGAAGAAATGATTTTATGGGGAAAAGGCCACCGCGACAAAATCCGTGAAAGCTAATCTGGAAAAACAATTACCTTTAGAAAAGTGAAGCAGGAAGAAAAAATATCCGGAACGCGTTTAAAATCCATTATCGGCGGATCAATAGGAAACCTCGTGGAATGGTACGACTGGTATGCCTATTCGGCATTTTCACTGTATTTCTCCGGCGCTTTTTTCCCGGAATCGAATGCCACCGCTCAATTGCTGAATACTGCCGGTATTTTTGCTGTCGGTTTTCTCATGCGGCCAATCGGCGGATGGATGTTTGGAGGAATTGCGGACCGGATCGGGCGTAAAAAAGCAATGACGCTTTCCGTTCTGCTGATGTCATTCGGGTCTTTGTTGATCGCGTTCACTCCTTCCTATTCTACGATTGGAGTGCTGGCTCCCGTTCTGCTTTTAATAGCGCGTTTGCTTCAAGGACTCAGTGTTGGCGGTGAATACGGTGTTTCAGCCACTTATTTGAGCGAAATGGCTACCGAAAACCGGCGCGGATTCTATTCCAGCTTTCAATACGTTACACTCGTAGGCGGTTTGCTCATTGCTTTGGGAATCCAGTTATTACTGCAAAAACTGATCTTAACCGAAAACCAGCTGCAAACCTGGGGCTGGCGCATTCCTTTTGTAATCGGAGCTATTCTAGCGCTTGTTGCTTTATACCTGCGCAGTAACCTGCATGAAACAGAAGCTTTCGAAGCTCAACAAAATAAACCCAAAGGAACAATCCGTGTTTTACTGCAACACCCGAAAGCCATTTTACTGGTTGTAGGACTAACCATGGGAGGAACGCTTGCTTTCTACACTTACACCAACTATATGCAGAAATTCCTGGTGAATACCGTTGGCCTAAGCAAAGATGTTTCCACACTGATTTCCTTTGTCAGCCTGCTGATTTTTGTCATCTTACAACCGTTTTTCGGAGCTTTGTCCGACCGGATCGGGAGAAAACCTTTACTAATCGGATTCGGAATATTGGGAACGATTTTTACCGTTCCGTTACTGACAGCTTTAAGTCACACGCATTCCGCCTGGATCTCTTTTTTCCTGCTCATGGCAGGATTGGTTATCGTAAGCGGTTATACCAGCATCAACGCAATTGTAAAAGCGGAATTATTTCCCGCAGAAATACGCGCACTGGGAGTCGGATTACCTTATGCGTTAACCGTTGCCATTTTCGGAGGAACCGCAGAATATATTGCCCTTTGGTTCAAAGATGCCGGGCACGAACCCTATTTTTATTGGTACGTTACCGGATGTATTGCCATTTCACTCATCGTGTACCTTTTTATGAAGGATACCAAAAAAACTTCGCGCATCAACGACGATCTTGAATAATAATTATCAATTATTAATGACTTAATGATCAAGGTCAAAATCGAATTTTCTGCTAGTTCCGAAAGAGAATATAAGCGTTTAATGATGTCGCTATAATCAGCCACAGGAAATACGGCAGAACCAGGAGTGATTTCCATTTCATAGCTGCGCCATAACGGAATAAAAAGGCCCCCACGACGATCGTCAGCGCGGTAATAATGACCAATCCGGCCAGCGTTTGATGGAAATAAAAGAACACCGGGTTCCAGATTACATTCAACACCCATTGAATGATAAAAAGAGTAATGAGCGTTTTCTTATCGTGGGTAATGTCGTAAATGAAAGCCATATAAACCGCAAAACAGATCATGATGGTTGTCCACGCAGCACCGAAAACCCAGCCCGGTGGAGTCCACGGTGCCTTATTCAGTGACTGGTACCAGTCTGAAGTAACACCCGAGTTGGTGAATAACGACCCGATACCCAAAGCTGCAAAGTTGATCAGCAAAAAAAGCAAGATTCTTAGTCCCATAACTCCCGTTTTTTGCTTTTACAGAATTGCAAAAGCGCTGGTTCAAGTTACGAAAAAGGATACGGATGTTCCTCCCAACTTCTTTAAAGATTTGTTAAAGACCAATCACAATAGGCTTTCAATCGGGGATTTTCCTGTATTATTGCGCACGATATGACACTTTACAAACGCATCATGATTAAACAATTCACTTTCGTTCTTGCACTTTTTCTCGGACACCATTTAATCGCTCAAACATCTCCGGAGCTCAATTCAGCGGAAATCCTTTTGGGTATGAAAAAACTCAATACCGTTGGTTCCGTGCTTTATATTGCTGCCCATCCGGACGACGAAAATACCCGCTTGCTGGGCTACCTGGCCAAAGAAAAAAACTTCCGTACCGGATATTTGTCTTTAACCCGCGGTGACGGCGGACAAAACCTCATCGGGAAAGAACAGGGAGAAGCCCTGGGATTAATCCGTACACAGGAGCTCCTTGCTGCGCGAAGAACAGACGGAGCAGAACAATTTTTTACTCGCGCCAATGACTTCGGGTTTTCAAAAAATCCGGAAGAAACCTTTACGATCTGGAACAAGGACAGCATTTTAAAAGATGTGGTTCTGGCCATTCGCAGGTTCAAACCCGACGTAATTATCTGCCGCTTCCCCACAACCGGTGAGGGCGGGCACGGACACCACACCGCTTCAGCTATCTTAGCCATGGAGGCATTTGATCTTGCTGCTGATCCGACTAAATTCCCGGAACAACTCAAAGAAGTGGAAGTTTGGAAAACCAAGCGTATTTTCTGGAATACCTTCAATTTCGGAGGAACGAATACGACATCGGAAGATCAGCTGAAACTGGATGTAGGAACTTACAATCCGTTACTGGGCTTGAGCTACGGGGAAGTTGCTTCCAACAGCCGTTCCATGCACAAAAGCCAGGGATTCGGTTCTGCCAAACAGCGCGGAGAAAGCATCGAATACTTTAAATTCCTGAAAGGTGAGCCTGCGGAAAAAGACGTTTTTGAAGGTGTAAATACTTCCTGGAAACGTCTTCCGGCTGCTGCCGAAATCGAACCTTTACTGAATACCTGTATTTCGAATTTTAATCCGCAACACCCGGAATTTTCACTTCCTGCGCTGGAAAGCATTTATGCGAAACTGAAACAACTGGATGAAAAAGACCCGGATGTGCGCTATTGGAAAAAACTGAAACTGGCGGCTTGCCAGGATTTAATTCTTCAATGCGCCGGATTGTGGATGGAGTCAACCGTTACCGATTACAGCGCGGTTCCGGGAAGCGAAATCAGCATCTCAAACCAGATTTTGGCACGCAATACCGGAAATGTAAAATTGAAAACGCTTTCTTTGATCGGACTCACCTATTCGACCGATTTACAATTGAGTAAAAACAAACTGGAAACGCTGGATCGAA
This sequence comes from Fluviicola sp., assembly GCF_039596395.1. NCBI lineage: Bacteria > Pseudomonadati > Bacteroidota > Flavobacteriia > Flavobacteriales > Crocinitomicaceae > Fluviicola > Fluviicola sp. The sequence continues at coordinate 631,153 of NZ_JBCNJT010000001.1, read as the reverse complement.
AGCAAACACTGCCAAAAACAAACGCTTATTCCACTCCATACTGGCTGGCAGAACCGCATACGATCGGGATGTATACCGTGAATAATCCGGCATTGATCGGAACACCGGAGAACCAGGCCGCAAAAAGCGTTATTTACCACATCAGCATTGACGGAATGGATTTCGATGTAGAACGCGGATTGGTCTTTAAATCTACAGATCCTGTCAAAGGAGAAGTTTATCACCCGTTTGAGATCCTTCCTCCCGTTACCATCAATATTACCGACCAGGTCTTTGTTTTCAGCGCCATGACTCCGAAAGAGATTTCATTTACCGTGAAGGCAAACCAACCGAAAGTAAAAGGTACTGTAAAAGTTGCCGTTCCTGCGGGATGGAAAATCGAGATTAAAAACCCGGAAGTAAACCTGGAGAAAAAAGGCGACGAACAAATCGTGAAAGCAGTGCTTACTCCGGAAAAGAACGGGAAAGACGGACAACTGCACGCTTCTGTTTTAGTCGATGGAAGTGAATACACCAAAAGCATTACACGCATCGAATACGATCACATTCCTTACCAGTTCTTCCTGACTAATGCAGAAGCAAAAATCGTTTTCCTGGATTTGAAAAAAACAAAGAATAAGATCGCTTACATTCCCGGAGCCGGAGATAATGTGGTGGCTTGTCTGACACAGATCGGCTATGATGTGACTATCCTGACGGATGAACTCCTGGCGAAAGAAGATTTGAGCGTTTATTCCAGTATTGTGACCGGAGTTCGTGCTTACAACACCAACGACCGCATGCCGATTTACTACGATAAGCTGATGAATTATGTACAGCAGGGAGGAAACCTGATCGTTCAGTATAATACGAATAACCGCATTGCGCCGATGGAAACGAAAATCGGGCCTTATCCGTTCACCATTTCAAGAGATCGTGTAACAGACGATAATGCCAAAGTGGAATTCACCGATCCGAAACATCCTGTTTTAAATACGCCGAATGTGATTACCCAAAAAGACTTTGAAGGCTGGGTGCAGGAGCGTGGAATTTACTTTGCAACGGAAATGGATCCGCATTATGAAACAGTCTTTTCCATGCAGGACCCGAATGAAAAACCAAGCAAAGGAAGTTTAATTATTGCAAAACACGGAAAAGGAAACTTTGTGTATACCGGGTTGGTATTCTTCAGAGAATTACCGGCAGGAATCCCGGGGGCTTACCGCTTATTTGTGAATTTATTGAGCTTACCGCAAAACAGATAACAGAATGAGAGCAAGAATAATGATTAAATCCTCTTCACTCTCACACCCAAACTCACACTGAAAGAATGAGAATTTAATGCAGGAAGATCAGGATCATAAAAACTGGAATTGGGCGTATGCCGGAGTGATCGGTGCACTGGTGGCGCTGATCGTATTCTTTTACTTTTTCACACGACATTTCTCATGAGCGCAATAGATTGGATTGTCCTGATTATTACTTTGCTGGCAGTTATCGGTTACGGCCTTTACAAAAGCAAGAGCGAAAAAACCTTGGACGGTTATTTCAAAAGCAGCAATTCCATGAGCTGGATCCTGATTTTGCTTTCCATCATGGGAACACAGGCCAGTGCCATTACTTTTCTTTCAGCACCGGGCCAGGCGTATACCGACGGAATGCGCTTTGTGCAGTACTACTTCGGTTTGCCTTTGGCGATGGTCGTTCTGTGTATCACATTTATCCCGATCTACCACAAGCTCAAAGTCTTTACGGCCTACGAATACCTCGAACAGCGGTTCGATTTGAAAACCCGTTCGCTGGCTTCCATCTTATTCCTGGTCCAGCGCGCACTTTCTACCGGGATCAGCATTTACGCACCTTCCATTATTCTGGCTTCTTTATTGGGCTGGAACATTTATTACACGAATCTCGTCATGGGCGGTTTCCTGATCATATATACCGTAACCGGCGGAACCAAAGCTGTGACCTATACGCAAATGCAGCAATTGATCGTGGTATTTATCGGGATGTTCCTGGCCGGATACCTCGTTGTTCAGATGCTTCCCAAAAACGTAAGCTTTTCGGATGCTTTGCACGTTGCCGGGAAAATGGGAAAACTGAACGTGATCGAAACAAAGATCGATGTAACCGACTCCGAATGGTGGAAAGACAAGTACAATATCTGGAGCGGTCTGATAGGTGGATTCTTCCTGGCTCTCTCCTACTTCGGAACTGACCAGTCGCAGGTGGGGCGCTACTTAACGGCGAAAAACACGAGGGAAAGCCGTACCGGGTTACTCATGAACGGTTTGGTGAAAGTTCCCATGCAGTTCCTGATCTTACTGGTAGGAAGTTTGGTCTTTGTGTTTTACATGTTCTTCCAGTCACCGATCTTCTTCAATCAAAAAGAGGTTGACAAAGTCCTTGCTTCCGGGTACAAAACCGAATTCCAGGCCCTTCAGGCGAAGCACGATTCTCTGAATAAGATCCGTCAGGTGCAAACCACCCAACTCGCAAATGCTTTGAATGCGGGAAACCAAGTCGGAGCGGATAAGCTGCAAAGCAATTTATTACAGATCGAATCGGAGACAAAGGTTGTAAGAGAAGATGCGCTGGCTGTGATGAAAAAAGCAAACAGTACGGCTGACACCAACGATACCAATTACATCTTCCTCTACTTCGTGGTAGAAAACCTTCCAAAAGGATTGATCGGTTTATTGATCGCGATGATTTTCCTGGCCGCCTGGGGAAGTATTGCCGCCGCATTGAATTCACTCGCTTCGACCACTGTTATTGATCTTTACAAACGCATGTGGGTCAAAAACCAAACAGAATTGCATTATTACAAAGCCTCTAAATGGTTTACATTCGGCTGGGGAATTTTTGCCATTGCAACAGCCATGTTTGCCAGTAAACTGGGAAGCCTGATCGAAGCTGTAAATGTATTGGGATCGCTGTTCTACGGAACGATCCTGGGAATGTTCCTGGTAGCTTTCTACCTGAAGCGGATTGGCGGGAAAGCTGTTTTCTGGGGAGCAATCATCACCGAAATCATTGTTATCGGGATCTATGCGATCGATGTAATTTCCTTCCTGTGGCTGAACGTGATAGGCTGCGTGCTGGTTTTACTGATTGCCGCATTCATACAGTTGTTCGTGAAGAAAAAAGAAACCAAGGAATTCTGATTTCAACAGAGGTATATGAACCACATAGAAACATAGGTCACATAGCTTTTATGTATTCATTTAAACCACATAAAATTCGTATAACAAAGTATTTTCTATGTGGATGTTCTTAACATTATTAAAACAAAATGAGGGCAAAGCGAAACTACAATTATAACTTGAAACCGGCTAACCTTGATTAATCTCCGGGTAATAACCAAAAAGCTATGTGTTCTACAGTGTCCTATGTGGTTAAAAGAAAATGAGAGCGGAGCGAAACGACAAATTGCCAGCTTGAATAGCACTAATCAAACACAACCTCTGTGTTCTATGTCCCTATGTGGTAAAAAATCAAAAAAGCCCTTCCACCGGAGCAGAAAGGCTTTTCAATTTTTATATTGGAATTACTTGTTTTCCGCCAACAATTTCTCGCCCAAAGCTACATAATCATCGTTCTTAGCTTCTTTTGCCAAAGCGATTGATTTCTCAGCATCTGCTTTTCCTGCTGCTTTGTCACCCAATTTATATTCGATACGAGCTTTCAGGTTGAACATGTAAAATGCTGTTGGATTCTCTTCTGTTGCTTTTGTAGCCCATGTCAGCGCTTGTTTCAAATCCTTTCCGTTATCGAAGTAATAGCTTGCTGCGCGGAAGTATTCCGGTTTTTCAGACTTCATGGATGCGTCAATACTCTCCATAACGCGTGCATCGATATCTGTTGTCATTTTAATGGCAACTACCGTGTTTTCCCAAAGCAAAGTCAATTTCGCCTCTGTTGCGGAAATATCCCCGATATTGATCATCAAGGATTCCATTTTCATCGGGATTTTCATCGATTTCACTTTGAAACGCAATATTTCGTTCTCTGTTTTATAATCTCCCACGTTTCCGTTCAGGGTCAGATCTTTGTACAACATCACTTCCCAGCTGTCTTTGTTTGGAATGGTGTATAAACCGTAAGTTCCCGGTTTCACTGTATTTCCTTCCAGTTTCACCTCATCGGTGAATGTAATTTTGGTTGTTGCGTTCGCACCTGTTCTCCAGATCTTTCCGTAAGGAACCACATCTCCGAAGATTGTACGGCCTTTTACTGCCGGGCGGGAATACTCAATGGTTACCTCTCCCAAACCGAATTTTTGTGTAAGTGTTTGTAATGGACTTGGTGCCGGTACGGTAATCTTTTGTGCAGCAACTCCCAAAGAAAGCATTCCGAATGCCAGGAATAATACCGCCTTGTTTGTAATCGTCATTTTCATAGATTCTAATTTGAATATTTCGACCTAAAAATAGTGCTTATTTGCGGAGCGGAGAACGATTTAACGTTTTATTAAGGATTGAACGGTGCAAGGTGTTACTGCGTAGTCAAACGGTTAAAACGCTTGGTGAGATCTTCTATCAGTAACCAAAATTCCGCATCTTCAGTTGGTTCTTCACTCGTTTTCAGTCCTCCTAACGGAACACGCTCCATTCCTCCGGGCTGTTCAACTCCAAACGATCCATCCTTGTACTTTCGGCCTGTTTTCCCCCACGGATTTCGCAATTTCACCCATAACAGTTTCGTATTGTCCACATTATCCTTATCAAAAATACGAGGTTCGCAATCAACCACCTCATAGCCATGAGGACCAGCCAATCCTCTATACACATGCTCACCGCCACTCGACCCGGAATTGTTTCCACCTCTTCGTTTCATGGAGTCTTTTGATCCCAAAACCACTTTTTTGCCGTCATTTATTGCTTCTGCAATTTCATCGAACAATGTAAGCTGGTAGTCGGAATAGGTACCGGTACCGCGTTTACCCGGATAGAACTTTTTATCATCTAGGAACTCAGCCACCCGTTTCCGGAGCTTTGTATCCGGAATATGTACCGGAAGCAGGTTCATAACTTCCTCTTTTCTAACCTGATCGCGGGTTTCGTGCAACTGTATCAATGCTTCTTCAAAATCACTCAGTTCCCCGTCCATATAGATCCGCTGAAAATAATTTTCGTTGTCCAGCAGCCCCTTTTTCTGCGTCATCTTCTTGAATTTCTGAGACATACTAACCCATGTTTTCCCCTCTTCCATCGTTCCCAGGTTATTGTCACTAATCGGATATTCAGTTGCTTCTTCCCCTGTTATAATCTCCAGGGCATGCTTGGCGAATCCGCTGGCTATTTGTGACCAGGAATTCTTCTTTGAAGGTATTTTCTCTGAGGTTGTTCCAATAAATCCTCCGGCAGCGTATGCTTTTTCCAGCATTTGTACCCACAAAGCTCCTTTGTTGTATCCTTCATCCACCCGGGTCTTTTGTTTTTTGTTCACTACCACCGATTTATTCACATGGATATATTTTTCATTAAATACCAGGGATTTATCGGGGTTTTCCGTCACATCATACAGCCGAACCGTCACGATTCCGTTTCCGTGATCCATCATAATAGATGGAAAGAAAGCCGGATCTTTCCGTACAATAGACAACACTGCTGCCAACAGGTAACAATCACCCAGGCTAACCTGTTCCACGTCTTCTACACTTGGCGGTCCCTGGAAAAGCGGGAAAATTTCAGGATCTGTCCTGTTCTCGTAAACCAAATCCGGATTCTTCTTTTCCAGGGCTGTAGTAACAACATTCTTGATCAGAACATATCCCGGAGTAAAATCAAGCTGTTCTCCCCATTCATTATCCTGCACAGGGGCAGGTCGGATCCAGCAATATTTTGAAGGGGACTCTACATTCTTCGGTAACTCTTCCTGCTTTTCTACCCTGCACACTGTTTCACAGGGAATGACTTCGCCTATCGGGGCGCCGTTCACATCGATAAGCTGCGCATCACCTTTCAGATACCCGCGTCTACGTCCGTCCTTTTCTTTTCTGACAGATGTCGGTTCAGGATCGGCATACACTTCATTCGGTTGAGGAACAGGCACGTTGAGCGTTCCCGGGGAAGAAAGCATATCCGGGTCCTGATCATTTGTATACTCATTTTTCACTTCATCCAGCAAAGCCATCAGTGCGTGGTACTTTTCAGTTTCCTCTTCATCCAGATCACCTACCTGTCCTCCATCCCTTAATTTTCTTGCAACCATCCATCTTTCTGCCATCACACCGATCTCACGCAATTTCGCTCTTCGTTCCTTGATGGACTTTTCATCCAATTGGGCATATTCTTCTACCAGGACCTGCAGCGCTTTCCAATGAGAAGTTCTAAAAAGACCGGTTTTGGCTTCAATATCATGGATCGGGTGATTTACAAAATCTACCGGTTTCCGTTGCAACACTCCCGCGGTATTCTCCTGTGATTGGAATGATTTCAGCCCCGGAAGACTGTTCTGATCTTCTTGTTTCAAATGACTCCTATTCCCTGAGCTGTCCTGCAAACCCGTCAATTGAGCAACCTGCCTGGATACTTCCCGGTTATCATTAAATTGAAGTGTTCCTTTCTTTCCCGTTTGTTTCCGGGAGGGAGCATTGTTTGTAGTCGTGTTTTTTTTTCGTTCAGCTTTCGAGTACATCCTGATACCTTGTAAATAGTTGGCTCCCAAATGTAATGAAACGGAATTAGATTGTCAATGCTTCGATTATCGGTTTGGCAGATGCAAAGCTGCGCTCAATTTTCCTTCGTCTTCACCTTGTCGAACAGGTACTTCGTTTTGGATATGGGCCCGAAGTTCCAAATGCTTTTATCGTCGTAAAAGTAGTTGGTGGTAAAGCAGCAGCCCGGTTGTTTGGAATCGTCTGCGTCTCTGCATTCGGTGACATGCTTGTCTGCCCACACAACTCTGATTGGCTTTAAAAAGAGTGTATCTCCATCTACCCACCATTTACCGATATACCGGCATTTTAAAACCCATTTTCCATCTCGCCAGCGGTGTTCCGTTTCTTCGTAGCTATTCACCTTTCTGATGTCAATTAACTGCTTCGAATGATTTTCAAGCACCAGTTCATACGACCCTAATACGCCTTCAGGATTGGTCTGAACACTTAGTAAAAGCAACAATAACGGGAAAAGAAATCGCATCATCAGAAATTAAAAGGATTGGAACCCCAGGGTTCTTCGTAGGTCACAGTGATTCCAATGCCTATTTTTGCAAACTCCAAAAGCCGGTATTTCTTACCGTTTTGATCTTCTATCACCAGTTTTTGCGCAGCTTTTACGCTTCCCAATAGATGATTGGCACCGGCCATCTGAAGTTGATCCCCGATAAACCCCGGTGAAATTCCCAGTTCGGTTATCTTTTCTCTATTCAGTGTGATTTTAACCTCCGGTTTGATGTCCTTTATTTTGACAAGCAGGCTTTGTTTTAACAATTTATCCTTATCAACCTTGTAATGTCTTTCTCCACAGCCGGCTGTAAGACAGATGTACATCCATGAAGTAAGCAGTATAACAGGAATCCTTATCATCAACTGTTCGTTTAGTGCTTCTAAGATAAACAACGAAACGAACAAAGACGTACCATCAAAACATAAATTTTACCTGCAACCTGCACGAAAATGGTGTTCCCGGGGTAAAGTGAATTTCAGATACCGGCTGAGATTCGTCTTTGAGACGCGATTCGGTCAAAAACTGTGTCTCATTCCAGTCTACATTAAACAGGTTGTTGACAATTCCGGTTATCACAAATGATTTATGCTGGTATCCCAGTGTAAAATCGTTCACAAAATAGCCTTTTGCCAAAACGCTCCGGTCTTCATTGGCGGCTCTGTCGCCCATATACCGGTAAGATAGCGTAGCAAAAATTCCTTTTTTGAAATTCAACTGCATCTTTCCGTCGGAAGTGAAAACAGGAGCTAAAGGGATGTAATTTTGTCCTTTGGGTTCAGCGACCGAACGCGCGTGTGAATAATTCAAATTGGAATACAGGAACAACCATTTCGTAGGCTGGAAAGTCAATCCGGCGTCAAAACCTAAACGTTGTGAGCGACCACTTGGTTCTACCACTCCGGCATCTCCTACATACACAAACTCCTGCTCGGAAAGCAAATACCACAAGGCACCGTTGAACAACAGGTTTTTGGTGATTTTCCAGGTAGTTCCCAAATCCGTACCCAATGCCAACGGCAAAGCTTTCTTCTTCAAATTATCTGAGGAAAGTAAGACGCGCGCATCATTGGAATGATAACCGATTCCTGATTTCAAATAAAGCTGTACGTTATCTGTTGCGTTATAAAGAAGGGATAACTTAGGTAACAGAACGGCCTGCGACAGGCTTTTTGGCTGATAAACGGTGTCTTTTAAATCGTTGTAATAGAAGGTAACATTATCTGCCCGAAGCGCTGCACTCAGAACTATCCGGTTGACTTCCAGTTTCCCCGAAACATATCCGAACAAATTTGTTTCGTTGATATCTCCCAACTGGATCTGATTGCGTAGTTGTGTTCGACCGGTTGTTTGCGCCAATCCAATATTGTTGATGTCGTCATACCGGAAACCACCTCCACCTGTAAAACTGAAAGTGGTGTTCTCTTTCCATGAAATGGTCTTTTTGTATTCCGTTTTTCCACCGTAGATTTTCCGGCTTTCGTATTGGTGAATTTGATCTCCATTGATAGAATCTTCCAGGAAGAAGGTGAAATTAGAGAAGAGCGAAAAATCGTACATGGAAACAAAAAAGTCGCTTTTCAGAGAGGATGAAGCGTTGATCTTTTGAATGACTCCCAACTGGATATTGGTTCGTGACGTATTTCCACCTTCTGTATTATCAATTGCTCCGAACCTTGAAATCATACCATTAGCGACTGCTCTTTCGGGAATTTGCCCGGACGCATTCCAGCTGCTTTGAAAAGTGGATGCGGAAACCGTGATCTTGAAGTTGGGAGAAATAACACCGGTATATTTTCCGTAGAAATTAATCCGTTTGAAATCCTGCGGCGATTCGAAATAATTGTCTGTCTGGAAATAATCGGCTGCGAGATAGGCATTGTTCCGTTGATTCTCCAGCACCTTCACTCCTGCAGTGATCTTTTTATGATTGAACATTCCGTATTCTCCTGAAACAAAGCTTTTGGTCAGCTGTTCTTTGGTTTGAAAATCCACAGAACCGGCTGTTGCCAGATCACCTTTTGTCACATCATAAGGCCCTTTTTCAAAATTAATTTTATCAATCACTTCCGGCATCACGAAATGAAAATCCGCATATCCCTGGCCGTGTGCATGCGAAACCATATTTACCGGCATTCCGTCCAAAGAAAACGCAACATCTGTTCCGTGATCAATATCAAAACCGCGCAGAAACAATTGTTCGGCCTTTCCCCCTCCGGCATGTTGTGCAACAAATAAACCAGGTACCAAAGTCAGCAATTCCTGTGACGAACGAACCGGTTGCAAAGTCAGGTTAATATTGGCGCTTTGTGTCAATGTTGTTCTGTTCCCGGTAACTTTCACTTCACTCAATTCCGTTGAATTTTCAAACAGCTGGAACAAAACATTTTTCTCAAAATAACTTTCGTTATCGATCAAAAAAGTACGCTTTTGATATCCCTGGCTTTCGATCAGAATGGAATCTCCCAAATGCACATCTGTCAATACAAATTCTCCCAATCCATTGGTCATACTGTATTTCGCAGAACCGATCAGCGTTACTTTTGCATGTTGAATCCCCTGCGACTCCTGGTCAATAACGATTCCATTGATTCCATGAGAGAAGCCTGAAAAAGAAAACAAAATACTCACAAGCAAGACGAGCCATTTCCTTTCCGAAAGGAACAAATAGTGATTTTTCATAGCCATTGATTTAAGAGAAATGTTTCCCTGATTAAATCATCTTTTTTGCACGGTCTGCAAACAAATGATCCTGGTATGGATCAATCGAAAATCCTTTTTTGATTTGCTTTTTATCCTGATTGATCAACCCGCTGATGCAATACAAATCTCCCTCTTGTTTGTTGGTCTTCATTGCAATTTTGGCATGTTTTGCAGCATTTGTATTATCGCCGTTTGCATAATATGCAAAAGCCAGTAAACGGTTTACATCGATGTTATTCGGACGCAGTTTGTATTCTTTCAACCCTAAATCAAGGGCTCTTTTAAAATCTTTCTTGAAATCGAGCAGGAAGAAAGCAAATTCCATATTTACATTGTGCCCCGATTCGATGTCTTCCTGGAACATGGATTCTATTCTTGGGATCAATCGTTTCATTTCGGCTGTTTTACCTTGTTTTTGGTACAATTTCGCCTGATCCATAATGAAGCTGATCTCAGGAACTGCATTCAATGCTACGGTATACAAGGAATCTGCTTTTTTGTAATTTCCGCGTTTCCCTTCTATACTTGCCATTCCTGCAATTCCAAAAGGATAATTTGCACGTTCTTTTGCAGAAAATTGGTAGTAAGCCATGGCAGAATCCAATTGATTGTGATTTTCGAGCATTTTTCCCATCGTTACGATTGTCCAGCATTTGTATTCCGAATAAGGAGCGCCTGCTTCAATGGCCTGTTCCATCGATTTGATACTTCCCTTCATATCCCCGTAAATTTCACGCAGGTATGAAATGCGGCTGTAGGAACGTAAATCAGGTCGAATCGAAATCATCTTATCGCAATTCTTCACAGCATCTTCGTAATTCCCGATTTCCACATTGGCATCAACCAACACTCCGTAAATTCCTGAATTTGTATTGTTAAGCGCCAGTGCTTTTTCTCCGGTAACCAAAGCTTCATTAAACTTATGCTGCGACAGTTGCACGGTTGATTTGTAGAACAGCGCTGTGAAATGCTGATCAGCAGTCATTTTTGCTGTGTCTTTTAATGTTTCATTTAACGTTACCAGTGCCGCATTGTAATAATAGGGATGTTCACCGGTTACACGTGCTTCATAGATATAAATTTCAGAAAGCTTGATCAAACTCTCGATCTTCGTTTTTTCATTTTCGGCTTCAAAGGAAAGTTTGTTGAATTTTTCCTTGATCTTCAAAAACTCATCGTACGACAGGTCTTTTTGCCGCTCCAGTAATTGCGGGATCTGGAAACCTTGTTTCATCACTACTGTTTCCTCATTTTCCTCCTGGGGAGAACTGCATGAAGCTACAAATAAAGATGTCAGCATTAAGGTTGAAATAGCTATTGAATAAAAGGAGTACTTATTTTTTTTCATAACTGTAGTATTAGCGTTTTTAACAATCATCAGTAGAACTGAAACAGATACGGCAGTAAACAAGTTTTGGATTTTTGAAATGCTGAAAAATTCAAAAAGTTCAAAGGGTTTCAGCCGCGGCTGATTCAAAGGGTTCAAAGGTGTTTAAGTGAATCTATTTTGAATTTTGTGCTAATAGCTATCGGGATTGAATTTTGAATTTCATTCATAAAAAAAGGAGGACTATTTCTAATCCCCCTTCTTCCAACTATTTAATGGTTTATGATTTAACAACCTTCACCAGTTTACTTGCTTTTCCTTTCGGACCTTTAATGTTGACACGTGCATAGTAAACGCCTGTCGCCAAGCCTGAAGTATTGAACGTTTCAGTATGCTTACCGGACGATTGCTTGGTATTCGACATGACTGTTCCAACCTGCTGACCCGATAAGGTAAACAAACGAATCTCAACCTGGGAATCCGCATCCAGATTGTATTCAAAACTCACGGAACTGGTAAACGGATTCGGATATGCTTTGATGGCATACTTTTCCGCACTCAGCGAATTCTCTGCTAATCCTGCGGTAGTCGAAGCCGGAAGAATTGCCGGTTGCGTGTAATTATACGGTTTACCCAAACAATTATCCGTTCCGCGATGAGGTGCAGCAACATACGGGAATCCTGTTGTAAACGGAACATCGTTCGCGTTCACTCCTGTTGAATAGGTTAAGACACTCAACAAGTCCGGGGTAACCGGATTTGGCCCGCCTGCCGTGTAATCATCGTACCACAATCCGATAGCGGCCAATACCACTCCGCCAACTGCCTGCAATTCAATGCGCGTTACATCATCTTCCAATCGGCGTCCGTTCGGGAAACCGTCCATATTCGGGATGAACTCTAAGTTCGCTGTTGTGTTGTAAGGAGCTTGTGTTAATCCCAAAACTGCAGCCTGAACTAATCCCAGCGAACTGAAATCCGGTGAATTACGCGGAGTTGCCGGAACGGCCATATTCAAACGCAACATGTCACCGAATGTCGGCAGGAAGTTATTGATGAATGGCTTTCCAACAGCAAGCGGGTTCCCGTTTTTACCTGTTGCCAACTGATAAGGAGCCAAATTCGGAACTCCTGTGTGGAAAATCGGTAAGATATCTACAGAACGTGGTTTTCCCTGGCGAAGCAGGTAGTTTCCGAACAACAGGGTATCCAAAGCTGTTCCAGCTCCGGCGTTCGTAGCACGCAACGGGTATAAACCATCGTGGGTGTTCCCGAAATCGAAAGATTGCAGCGAGTTTCGCTGAATTCTCAACGGTGCAAATGCAGGAACTGCTCCTCCGAATAAATCATCATCCATGTACAAAGCCAGTTCCGGGTTACAGAAATTATCTTCCATTACCGGATTTTCATTGTAAGGAGTTCTTGAATTCCACTCGTCTTTTTGTCCTACAGGAATCACAGCTTCATTGGTCAAAGGCATTCCGAGACGGGAAACCTGAATCCAGTTTCCTGATTCTGTAAATTCTCCTGTAGAAGGATTCAACGTACGTGTTTCCTGGCGGCTTGCAGATGCCCAAACACCGATCACATAATCGCTGTCCAGGATATTAGCTGCAGCACTAACCGGCTGTCCGTTCTTCTGCAATACAGAAACCGGAACCTGGATAGCAATTGTGCTAACGTTCAAACACTTTAAACCATCTTCAGGAGTTCCGCCATTTTGACGCGGAGCGTCTCCCAGGTCAAAGATTCCACCCAAATCCACAAAGAACGGATCATCTGAAGGCCCGCAGAACACTTTTTCGTTCATTCCGGTAGTTTCAATGGCACCCGACATGATGTTTTGATACGTATCACCCAAACCAACGACGTTGTTCTCAATAGAACGTGGCCCGATATTCGGCGGCGGAACTACTCCTCCGGTGATTACCGCAACAAATGGTCCGCCATTGATACTGCGTTCCATCGTGTATGTTGTTTTGTGATTTTCATTCCCAAGACGGATGTCGAAGAAAGTTGTGGGATCTTCGTTTGTCTGGGAAAAAGTAAACCGGTAAGTAATATCGTCACCCGCTGTTCCATCATTTTCAATGTGGATCTCGTAACGGATATTTTCACCGAAACTGTAGTAGTTGGGTCCGCCATGCGGAACCTGCAAAGGAACATAATTGGCAATGATCGTGATGGAATTCGGATCGTTCGGGCTTTTAAAAGCATACAAATCGGTATTATCCGCCAAAGGATCATTTGCGATAAGCGGTGCTTCTCTGTGACTCGAAGCGAATACCGTTCCAAACGGAAGCACCACAAATAAATATTTAATTAAATTTTTCATCTTTTAAAATTTTATGTGAAACTTCGGTTTAGTCTTTCCCGGCCCATGGAGAAGCTACATAAGGGAATGAAGTTTTAAATGCCACATCATTTTGCTCTACTCCGGTGGAATAGTTCAGGACATTCACCAATAAATTCGTAACCGGAGACTGCGCTGATGACGAAGCATTGTAATCGTCATACCACAATCCGATTGCAGCCAGTACCACTCCACTTACCGCTTGCAATTCAATGCGTGTAACATCATCCTCCAAACGACGTCCATTCGGGAATCCATCCATATTCGGGATGAATTGAATAGCAGTTGTAGCATTGTAAGTCGGATCTGTTAATCCAAGCACTGCTGCCTGAACCAATCCCAATGAACTGAATGAAGCACTGTTTCTCGGAGTTGCAGGTACAGCCATATTCAAACGCAACATATCACCTCCATTTGGCAAGAAGTTACTGATGAACGGTTTTCCGGCAGCTAAAGGGTTTCCATTTTTTCCTGTTGCCAATTGATAAGGAGCCATGTTCGGAACTCCGGTGTGGAAGATCGGCCATAAATCCACAGATCGTGGTTTTCCTGCTGCAGGTAACAACAACGTTCCGAACACTGCATCATCCAATGCCGTTCCGGCAACTGCAGCCGAACCTTTCAAAGGCCATAAACCGTCCTGTCCGTTACCGAAGTCAAACGACTGCAAGGAATTGCGCTGGATGCGTAACCCGGCAAATGCAGGAACTGCACCACCAAATAAACTGTCATCCATGTACAAGGCCAACTCCGGGTTGTAGAAATACTCATCCAAAGTGGTCTCCGCCAATTCCTGGTATGGAGTCAATGAATTCCAGTAATCTTTTTTCCCTACCGGAATCACAGCCTCATTTGTCAAAGGCATTCCCAAACGGGAAACCTGAACCCAGCTTCCTGTGTATCCCTGGTTACCTGCTGTCAATGTGCGGGTAGTTTGGCGGCTTGCAGAAGCCCAAACACCGATCACAAAATTCGGGTCCAAAATATTGGAAGCCGATGAAACTCCCAAACCGTCTTTCTGTAGCACAGATACCGGGATCTTCATGACAATGGAATGCGTGTTGAATTTTGCAAGACCATCGCGGACAACACCACCGTTGTTCTGACGAGGAGCATCTCCCAAATCAAAAATACCGCCCAGGTCTACAAAGAACGGATCGTCGGAAGGCCCGCAAAATACTTGCCCACCCTCAGGAGTTGCGTAAATGGAACTGGCGATAAGTGCGTCGTAGTTCGCTGCACCCAATCCCACAGGTGCATTTCCGATGGAACGCTCACCAATATTTGGAGGCGGTACGGTCAAACCGGTCATAAAAGTGGTGAATGTTGCTCCGCCATCCGTACTCTTTTCGATCATGTAGGTGGTTTTTGCATTTTCCTGACCCAAACGAATGTCAAAGAATGTCGTCGGATCCTGGTTCACTTTGGAGAAGGTAAAACGATACGTAATATCATCTCCTGGTGTCGACGCATCATTGTCTACATGGATCTCATAACGAATGTTCTCACCGAAACTGTAGTAGTTCGGGCCGCCATTTCGGAATTCGGTCGGAATGTAGTTGGCAATAATAGTAATTGAATTCGGATCATCCGGGCTTTTGAATGCATACACATCGGTATTGTCCGCCAATGGGTCATTCGCAATCAAAGGTGCTTCTCTGTGACTCGAACCGTAACTTAGCGAAGCCATACTTCCTGCTAAGAAAAACGAGAATAAGATTTTTTTCATCCTTTTCATAATTAATTAGTAAATAGTCTATTATCTCCTAAATGGAATCAGAGATGGACTACATACGAACAAAAAACGGATTCAGATTTTAACAGCTCATTAAATTTTTCATTGCCAGCTTATTTTTTTCAAATACCGTCGAAAGCACCCGCTTTTTATCCGCATACCGATTCTCCTCTACCACTCACCGATTTCCTGTTCCCTGTCCGAAAGTGACGCACTAATTTTGGTTCGCAAACAAATGTTAAAAGTCACAGTTTTTTTAGTTCGGTATTTTCAGAACTAAAAAAACCATCTAACTTTGCGGAACACTTTTCCGGGGTCTGTTTTCTCCGGATTAAACGAATAAAGAATATGGCAAACGTTCAATTAACTCCGGAACAACGGGAACTCATCGAAAGAATGGGTGTGTTTTATGAACACCATGGAATTCCGCCGATGGAAGGTCGTATCATGTCACTTTTAGTTGTTTGCGATGAGCCGGAACTCACTTTCGATCAGATTCGCGAACTGCTCGGAATCAGTAAAAGCACTACCAGCTCTGCTTTGAATATGCTCCAGACTACTCAACGTGTAGTTTACAGAACAAAGCCGGGCGATCGTAAACGGTATTTCTCCAGCAACATTATCCGCTGGCAGGAAGGATTTACGGAAAACTTCCAAAAGTTCTTCGAAGTAATCAAGATCATGAAGGAAGCATTGGCGCAGCGTACGCCCGAAACACCCGAATTCAATCAACAAATGGCTGAATTCATTGAATTTATAGAATATATGAGTGTCGAATTTCCAAGACTTTACATGGAATGGTGCAATCGTAAAACATCCAATAATAACAATAACAACAACTAGTATGAAGGAGAACACACACAACCGTCGCCTGAGCTTACTGATGCTGCTTGTCCTTTTGGCCGGTAGCATGAGCTTTGCCAGGGCACAATCGGGCCCGATGACGCTGCAGCAATGCGTTCAGTATGGCCTGACGAAGAACAAAGGGGTGCTGAAATCGAAATTAGAGATCGAGCGCGCAGATGAAAAGAGAGCGGAAACACGTTCCGAATATTTGCCGCAGGTGAATGGTACCATTTCGTTCCAGGACAACCTGAAACTGCAAACTTCGATCTTACCCGGTGAACTGATCGGTCAGCCCGGAACGCAAGTACCGGTACAATTCGGTACCAAGTACAATACAAGTCTCGGAGTGGACGCAAAACAGGTGATCTACAATCAGTCGCTGATCTATGGAATGAAATTGACGAAAGAAAACATCAAAGTTTCAGAAATCAATGCTAAAAAGACAGAAGAACAGTTGATTTATGACATCGCAACTGCTTATTATTCTACCCAGATTTCATTTACACAACGTAAATTGGTGGAATCAAACCTGGCGCAGATCGATTCCTTATTCAAGATCACTCAAATCCAATTTGAGAACGACGCAGCAAAGCAATTAGACCTGGATAAACTGACGGTTAATAAAACCAATCTTCAAACCGAATTGGTCACAAGCACCACCAATTATGAACAACAATTATTATTGCTGAAGTATTATATGGGAATGCCGCTTGACGCATCCATTGAGGTGACTTCCATTGATATGAACGAACAGCCGGCTGCAATCATTGACACCAAATCTTTGTATACGACCGATTTGGAACTGATCCAGGCACAACGTGAAATTTATTCGGTAACACTGCAGCAGATCCGGGCAGGTTATTTGCCGTCGCTTTCCCTGAGCTTCCAGTCTTCGGTGCAAAATATGCAAAACGACCTGCGCATGTTCAGTAAGAATGCAGAATGGTTCCCGACTTCTTACGTAGGTTTGAACCTGTCCATTCCAATCTTCGACGGGCTTGCTAAAAACTCCCGCGTGAAGCAAACCAAAATCCAGCTGGAAGAATCGGTACTGGAAGAAGAATACCTGACAGAGAAACTGAAAATGCAGCGCGAAAACGCCAACAATACTTTAAAAGCCAATCAGGCAGCATTGATCAGCCAGCAGCAAAACATTGAACTGGCGCAAAAAGTATATAACATCACGATGGCGCAGTTTGTCGGAGGAATTGTAACGATCACCGAACTGGTGAATGCAGAAACATCCCTGAGAGAGGCCCAGACAAACTATTTGAAAGCATTGGTACAGGTGAAATTGGGCGAACTTGACCTGATCAAATCAACAGGAAATATCAGAACATTAAATTAATCAGAGTTCAAATCTTCTTCGCTCTGCGAGCTTCGAAGGTTCAAAAGGGTTTAAAAAGTTCAATTTGAACATGGGGAATATTGAAACATTTGAAATCATAAATAATGAAAGACATGGAAAATCAAGAACATAAAACGAACGGCCAACAGCCAAAAAAGAAAGGAGTATTCAGACGCATCATTTTACCTATCCTGATCGGGATTGTGATCCTGGTGGTGATTGTAGCCAAATTGGGAAGCAACAAAAAGAAAATGGACGCCAATGCTGCTATTACCGAGAAAAAAATGACCATTTTCCCGGTAACAGTTGCCGAACCGAAAATGGAAACCGTTTCCCAGGATTTCGAACTGAACGGAAATTTTATCCCCGACCATCAATTGAGCTTCGTTTCGGAAACTTCCGGACGCGTGAGAACACTCAATATTGAGAACGGTGACAATGTAACAGCCGGAAAAGTGATCGCAACACTGGACAACGAGCAGATCCGTATCGACCTTGCTTTAGCGAAAACAACTCTGGACAAAGCAAAACTGGACCTGGAGAAATACGAACGCATGGTTACAAGCGGAGCTGTGAACAAACAGCAGGTAGAAGATAAGCGTATGGAAGTAAACACGGCTGACGCAAAAGTGAAAACCCTGCAGCACAGCTTAAAACTGACAACCATTGTTTCTCCGATCTCAGGAGTTGTTTCCAACGTTGCGATAGAAAAAGGAAGTTACCTGGCACCAGGAACAGCTATCGCCGACATCGTGGATATCAAATCGTTGAAAATGAGCGTGAAATTGCTGGATGCACAGGTAGTACGCGTAAAAGCAGGGCAATCGGTAAACATTGTTCCGGATCTGTACAACACGATTTCCATTCCGGGAAAAGTAGCATCTGTTTCACCACAGGCTGATGGTTCCAAGAAATTTGATACGGAAATCCGCTTCATCAACCCGGCAAAAACACCTTTGAAGTCAGGAATGACCGGGAAAGTGAAGTTTACCTTCGGTGGTACGAAAGAAGCTTTGACCATTCCGCTGAAATGTCTGGCAGGAAGTATCAAAGACCCGAAAGTATTCGTGATCAAAGATGGTAAAGCACAATTGACTAAAATCGAAATCGGTGCGGTAGACGATGACAAGATCGAAATCGTTTCCGGTTTGACACCGGGAATGAAGGTGGTGAAAACAGGTCAGCTGAACATCGACAACGGGTCTAAAGTGAAGATCATCAAGTGATAATTATCAATTATGAATAGTTAGAATTATCAAGCCGAATAGCTCAATCTTGATAATTCATAATTCCTTCATTGATAATTAATACGCAGTTTTTTAAAGAACTAAAATTAAGAAATATGTCTATTACAGAATTAGCCATAAAGAGACCCTCGTTGATCGTTGTGATCTTCTCGGTCCTGGGTTTCCTTGGAATCCTCAGCTATTCCAAATTGAATTACGAACTGATGCCGAAATTCTCCATTCCTGTAGTAACTGTTACAACGCAGTACCCGGGAGCATCTCCTTCGGAAGTAGAGAATTCGGTAACCAAAAAAATTGAAGATGCACTCTCCGGCGTGGAAGGCCTCGATTATACGCAGTCGACATCCATGGAAGGAATTTCCATGGTGGTACTGATGCTGAAAAATGACATGGACCCGGATAAAGCTTTGCAGGAAGCACAGCGCAAGATCAACGCAATGCTTTCTACATTGCCCGAAGAAGTGCTTTCTCCGTCGCTTGGAAAATTCTCTTTCGACGAAGCTCCGATCATGAGTGTGGGTGTAACTGCCGACATGCCTCCCACAGAATTGTATTCCCTGGTAAAAGACGACATCTCTCCTACCCTTGCTAAAATGGAAGGAATGGCGCAAATCACCATGGTTGGTGGTGAAGAACGCGAGATTAAAGTACAGGTGAACCGCGAAGCTTGTGAGAATTATGGAATTTCCATTCTGCAGGTTACCAACGCCATCCGCAACGCCAACCTGGAATTGCCGACCGGTAAGGTAAAAGGAGACGGAACACAGGCTTTGGTGCGTTTGCGCGGAAAATATAAGGATCTGAATGAATTGAACAACCTGGTGATTTTGAACGACCCGAAAACGAATTCACCGGTAAGACTGAACGAAGTGGCTAGTATTACAGACGCTTCCAAAGAGATCAAAACATATAACCGGATCAACGGGATCAACTCGCTTGGACTTCAGATCATGAAACAAACCGATGCAAACGCGGTGAAGATCAGTAAAATGGTAAAAGAAGAGTTCAAAAGACTGGAAGAACAATACAAAGCAGACGGATTGAAATTCGACATTGCTTCCGACTCTTCCGACTTTACACTTGCAGCAGCAGACGCGGTAGTTACCGACCTTGGACTGGCAATTTTCATCGTTGCACTGGTGATGTTGTTATTCCTTCACAGTGTGCGAAATGCATTTATCATCATGATTTCCATCCCGGCATCGCTGATCTCTGTTTTCATTGCAATGTACCTGCTCGGATTCACTCTGAACCTGATGACTTTACTTGCGATCTCGCTGGTAGTAGGTATTTTGGTCGATGACTCGATCGTTGTCCTTGAGAATATTTACCGTCACCTGGAAATGGGGAAAGAACGCCGGAAAGCAGCTTTGGAAGGCCGTAACGAAATCGGTTTCACCGCAATGGGGATTACCCTGGTGGATGTCGTGGTATTCCTTCCGCTGACCATGGTCGGTGGATTGATTTCCAACTTACTTTCCCAATTCTCACTGGTGATCGTGATTTCCACCTTGATGTCGCTGTTCGTATCGTTCACCCTGACACCGCTTTTGGCTTCGCGCTTTGCGAAAGAAACTGTTTTGACGAACAAAACGTTGGGCGGACGCATCGTCATGACTTTTGAGCGCATCCTGAAAAACATTACTACTTCCTATGGCCGTGCTTTGACGGTTGCACTACGCAGAAAACGTTACATTACCTTAGGAGCTTTCTTCGGAATCATTCTAATCCCGATGATGCTCGGCCCGTACATCGGTGGTGAATTCGTGAGCCAGGGTGACCGCGGGGAGTTCGTGATTTCTTTGGAACTTCCGCAGGATGCAACGATCCAGCAAACGAATGCAACCGTTCAGCGTGTGGAAGATTACCTGTTCAATGACAAACGCGTAGTGAATGTCTTCACCAGCGTGGGAACAGCCAGCGGGAACATGGGTTCTTCCAGCAATGCGAATAACAAGGCGCAGCTGACGGTTAAAATCATCGACAAGGAGAAGCGCGATCAATCCGCTGCGATCATTGCCCAATTGATGAAAAAGGATTTGGAAGCCATGTTGCCGGATGTGAAAGTAAACTCCGCAGCTGTTGGTATCATGGGAGGCGCGGACGACGCTCCGATCCAGATCGCAGTGACCGGAAACAACATGGACTCGAACTATGTGGCTGCCAACAAAGTATTGGAAACCCTGAAATCCATCAAGGGTACAGCCGAAGTAAAAGTTTCCGTTGAAACCGGGAACCCGGAAATTACGGTAAACATTGACCGCGACAAAATGGCTGAATTGGGCTTGAATATGAACACCGTTGGTTCTACCCTGCAAATGTCCTTCAACGGAGACGATAATTCCAAGTATTCTGAAAATGGAAAAGACTACGACATTTTGGTGAATTACGATGATTTTGACCGTAAAAACACCGAAGACGTGAAAGATGTTTATTTCATCAACGATAAAGGGCAGCAGATCAAACTAAGCCAATTTGCAAAAATCGGTAAAGCCAGCGGGCCTTCCAAACTGGAACGCATGAGCCGTATTCCTTCAATCACCGTTACTTCACAGGTATTGGGGACATCCAGTCAGCAGGTAACAGACGAATTTGCGAAACGCATCGAAAAAGATCCGCTTCCTAAAAACACGGTTTACAGCTTTGAAGGAGATGCGAAAAACATGGCCGAAGCATTCGGAAACCTATTGCTGGCGATCCTTGCCTCCATCATCTTCGTGTACCTGATCATGGTTGCGCTTTACGACTCGTATGTGTATCCGTTCGTTGTCTTGTTCTCTATTCCGTTGGCGATCATCGGGGCGCTACTGGCACTGGCATTGGCATCCGAACCTATCAGTATCTTCTCCATGCTGGGAATGATCATGCTGATCGGGTTGGTGGCGAAGAACGCGATTTTGATCGTAGACTTTGCCAACCAGAAAAAAGCAGACGGTCACAATACGATAGAAGCATTGATCATTGCCGGCCAGGCGCGTTTACGTCCGATCCTGATGACAACACTAGCCATGGTATTCGGTATGATGCCGATTGCCTTTGCACACGGTGCAGGAGCCGAATGGAAAGCAGGATTGGCCTGGGTACTGATCGGTGGTTTGATCAGTTCCATGTTGCTGACGCTGATCGTGGTACCATGCGTGTATTTAATCTTCGATATTTTCAAACGCGAAATTTCAAACAAGAAGGCGAAGGCCCTGTTGAAAGAAGTTGATGTGGTCGCACTAGGGCACGAGTACGATCACAATTAACACCAATAACCAAAAGGAACGCCCCGAGTCTATCATCGGGGCGTTTTTTTTTACAATATCACTTTCTGCTTATAAATCCTCCCTTCTTTCGTTTCCAGTACCACGTAATAAATTCCCTTTTGAATTCCTTCAGGAACGGAAATCACAGAAATTCCTTTAACGATCTGCTGATTACCTGATGAAACTTGCTGGCCGGCAGCATTGATCAATTGAATTGAAGCTTCCGTATCCCATTCAGACTTAACTTTCAGCGTTGTTTTTCCGTCTGCCTGTGCAGCAAAGATCTGGACAGGTTCAGTTAATTCGGATTGTTTGACAGCTAAAGAAGCGGGATCAATAGCTCCTTGCAGGTACATCACATTATTTCCCATGTTATCGCTGTAAACGATGTGGAATTTTCCGTTCGAAAACTGGATGTCCGGGCGGCTTTGAGCCCCGGATGTGCTTTGTGTCAACGTATCGATATTCACACCCAACCCAGCTGTTCCTGTCACAGAATAAGTAAAGAAAACGTCTGTGTAAGATCCGTTCATTCCCTGCCACACAACTGCAAGCGTATCTCCTTTTCCGGCTATAACCGGGAAATTCTGAACTCCCACACCAATCGGGAATAATTGCCGGTGCACACCGATTTGTTGGTTTGAAAGACTCGCGGAACTGATATACACATCACCCGCACTCATCCATGTGGTGATCAGCGAATCACCGGAAATAACCCCGGAAGGCCCGCTCGACGGACAGGAGTTTACCAGCCAGTTTGTTTGGTCTACTTCTGAAGCAGCCGTAAAACTGGCGCTTCCGTCTGTGGAATAACATCCCCACATTTCCCGGATATTGTTATCGTCATTGCGAAACAGCAATACATGCCGGTTTCCTGAAGTTACCACAGAAGCCGGACAGCAATCACATACAAAACCGGTAACAGATGCCGTTGGATTAATCGGTGTCAGATAAGATGCCCCGCCGGTTACAGAACGCGCAATCGCATATTCCGGATCAGTCATGGAAGCATTGAAACGCATGAAATTAACCACCGGATTTCCGTTCATGCCAACAGCAACTGAAGGAAAACGCGGAACATCGGTTCCAATCTGGTCGGCTCTTACCGTATCCTGGAAAGTCACACCGCCATCCAGCGAGCGCACGGTATACACATGAGCCTCCCCTGCGGTTGGATCTGTACTGAAAACCACAAAAACGGTGTCTCCCGATGCTGCTACTTCAGCCCCGGTCCAGGTTGCAAGGTACGGAATGGTCCCCGCAGGATTAATTGCAATCGGAGATGTAAATCCCGATCCGTTCCAACGGGAAGAATAGATTTTATCCGGCCCGCCATTTCCCCAGGTTACCTGCGGATTATCTCCGGTAGTCAGTGCAATACGCGGATAAATATTGCTGTAAGTTGTTCCCGATGCAACCGGAACAGGCGTATTCCAGATCACACTCTGTGCAAAGGATGGAAAGGTAAAACTGCAAATGATGCTGATTACTGGTAAAAGTTTCTTCATAGCTTTCAATGGAATAATGATTAAAACAGCAGATTCTGGTGTTTTTTCAAACATACGGAATTCTGCCGACTTCATGCAAAACGTCTGAAAATCACTTTCAGTTGGTAAGCGAAAAAAAAAGCTAATTGCGATCCATTCAATCTGTGATCGGAAACACGGAAATAGCCACGACAGTAATTCGGGTGGCTATTTCATTCAGGATTAATAAGGCTTGATAATCTGTCCGGTACCCGCACCAAAAACACTCTTCCGGAAACCATATTCCAATTGTTTCATCGTTACCGGAATATCTCCCGGAAAATAAGGAAAGTATTGCGGTGAATCCTCAATGACCGTAGGACTCACGGCATTGATCCGTATTCCGTTACCCAATTCAATGGCTGCGGCTCTCACAAAACCTTCTACTGCCCCGTTGGCTGCAGAAGCATTGGCGAAATTCAGCTGCGGATCGTGCGACAAGGCTCCCGTGATCAGGGTAAACGAACCTTTCGGATTGATGTAATGCTGGCCGATTAAAACCAGGTTGATCTGGCCCATCATTTTGCCTTCCACACCTTTCCTGAAGGTTCGGTCATTCAGCGTATTCCAGGGCCCTACATGTGTTGGCCCTGCCGTGGAAATAAGTGCATCGAACGATCCGACCTGCTTAAACATATGCTCAATCGATTCCGTGGATGTAATATCTACCAGGATATCCCCGCTTTTGGAACCTACCCGGATAAGTTCATGTTCCTGCTCAAATGCCTGACTTAAAAAAGTTCCCATGGTGCCTGATGCACCTACCATTACTAGTTTCATATCGATTTTTTAATAAATACTTACTGGTCCTTTTTCGATGAAACTTTACGCATCAGCATATCCACTGCAGGAACCCCTGCAAATACAACCCATGGAACAAGTATAATGGTCAACAGGAAGGTTCGCTGATACAGGGGAAAATCCGAAAGTGGTTTCCCGAACAGGAAAAGAAAAAGAGTAATGGATGGATAAATGACTATCCATATTTTTAATGCTGCGAGTAATCGTGCTTTTGTCTTCATATCTCATGTATTTGATTGATGACAAAAGTATAACCCGCTCAAGCCCCGTATGTAGGACAATTATTTAATTCAGCCGGACTTATTTAAAATTCGTTCGGAATACCTCGGGTGAAGACCCTGTCCCCTTTTTAAAAAAGCGGATAAAGTAGGAAACATCTTCAAATCCGAGGGAATAAGCAATGTCTTTTACCTGGTTGGAGGTTCCCAAAAGAATCCGCTTGGATTCCAGTATCAATTGTTCACCGATCAATTCGGAAACTGTTTTCCCGACGCTGTTTTTGGTGATCTTGTTTAATTGAAATACCGAAACCCCAAGCATTTCCGCATATTCGGTAACCGACTTGTGACTTGCTACATGTTTTTCAAGCAGTTCCATAAACTCTTCAAGACGTTCCTGGTCATAAGACATTTCCGTATTCGGCTTTTGATCTGGATTTTCACTTTGCCGCATCGATTCAATGAAAAAAATATCCAGGTTTGCTTGAATAGCATCAAAAAAACCAGCTTCCTTGTTCGCAAACTCCCGGTAGATGTTTTCCAAGATGGTGTAAAGCCGTTCAAAGCGGACTTGCTCAGGCGAACAAAAAGTTTTAGCGGTTACTCTCCTGAATCGCTGCCTGCTTGTTACGTTTTCAGGACTGTAAAAATTTGCATCGAATTGCATTAGAAATCCGGTGCAATCTTTGTCCAGCCGGAGCTGATGAAGCTGCCCGGGCCGGAGAATAAACACCGATCGATCTCTTACCGGATAATCCACAAAATCAATGGCATGTTCCCCCAAACCGGTTTTAATAATCAGCATAAAGAAATAATTATGACGGTGAAGATCATCGTTCGTAGGTTTTCCTCCCAGTATCGTTTCAAGAGTTCTGATACTAAACCTTCTGTCTGCCTGCGGAATACGCTCCGTAATCTGCCTGACCGGAATTTCTTTCATGATTATTTCTCCAATGGCTCAAATATAACAGGAAACCTTAAAACCTTCCTTTTTTGCACTGGAATATCGCATTTCCCAATATATGTGAAATGTGATGATTATGTAAATCCGGCGGGATTTTTTATAACAGATGTGCGGCATTCCTCACTGAACTTTGCAATCTCCTGTTTCCATGTTAATTACAGAGACGCACAACTATGATTCAAGTTACTAAAGAAGGTGTACTATTGGAGCGGACTGCTTATGATTTTGAAAGTCATGGAGTTTTCAATCCGGGTGTATTGCGCGAAGGAAGTACCGTGCATCTTTTTTACCGTGCGGTAAAACCGGGAAACCGTTCCACGATCGGTTACTGCAAACTGGATGGCCCGCATCAAATTGTACAACGGGATAATGAACCGGTTATACGTCCTGAATTTGACTATGAATCACTGGGAGTAGAAGATCCGCGGATTTGCCGCATCGATGAGGTTTATTATTTGACCTATACTGCTTTCGACGGAGTAAATGCCCTGGGAGCACTGGCAACTTCCCGTGACCTGAAAACTTTTGAGAAACAGGGAGTGATCGTTCCCCGATTCTCTTACACCGAGTTCGAAACATTGATCAAAGGAGGCTGGGACATCGAAGACCGCTACCTGGGATATTGCCATTCGAACCCTTTTATTCCGGAAACGAACCGGAATAACCTGGTCTGGGACAAAGATGTACTCTTCTTTCCACAGCGTATCAACGGGAAGCTTTATTTCCTTCACCGGATAAAACCCGACATTCAGTTAGTCGCTATTGACGAACTCAGTGATCTCACTCCTGAATTTTGGGAAGACTATGTTTCACGTTTGAATGAACACACCGTTCTTTTCCCCAAATACGATCACGAAATCAGTTATATCGGTTCCGGCGCTCCCCCGATCGAAACGGAGGCAGGCTGGCTCCTCATTTATCACGGAGTGAAATGCACCGCAGAAGGAAATATCTATTCGGCCTGTGCAGCCTTGCTGGATTTTCACGAACCGCGAAAAGAACTTGCACGCTTACCATACCCCTTGTTTGAACCGGAACACGACTGGGAATTACACGGGGAAGTCGACAATGTTTGTTTCCCCTGCGGAACAGCATTATTCGGCGATACATTATACATCTATTATGGCGCTGCTGACAGACAGATTGCTTATGCATCCCTGAGCCTGACAGAGCTCATTTCAGAACTCAAACTAAACACAATTAAAAATGAAGTATCCAGTTAACAACAGTCGATTCGCTCAACCGCTATTCCTGAACCATTTCCCGGAAACGGACATCAAACTTTCAAAGCTGGAAGTACCGGTTGTTCTGCTGATTTCCTCTTATCCTCCGAGAGAATGCGGCATCGCCACCTATTCCCAGGATTTGCTGACGGCGTTGAACCAACAATTTGACGGATCGTTCGAGTTGCAGGTTTGCGCGCTTGAATCCGGGTTTAACGATCATCAATACCCGAAAGAAGTAACGCATACACTTCACACAGATATCCCGGCCGAATATGCTTTATTAGCTGCTAAAATAAATGCGGACAACCGCATCAGCTTAGTTTTGATCCAGCATGAATTCGGGCTTTTCCGCATGGATGACGAACATACTTTTCTGAAATTTATCCAGGCACTGGAAAAACCGGTTGCGACTGTATTCCATACCGTACTTCCGGATCCGGACAGTAAACGAAAAGCACATGTCCGCAATATCGGGTTGTTATCCGGTTCAATCATCGTGATGACGAACCATGCAGCGGATATCTTGAAAAATGATTACGCGATTCCATCCGGTAAAATCACGGTCATTCCGCACGGAACGCACCTGGTGCCTCACCTGGACAAACACCAATTGAAACAGAAATTCGGTTTAAAAGGAAAAAAAATACTTTCAACTTTCGGGTTATTGAGTTCCGGGAAGGGAATTGAAACCACCCTGGAAGCACTTCCACGGATTATCGATCAGGATCCGGACGTAGTTTTCTTAATTATCGGGAAAACACATCCCGGGGTAATCGCTTCGGAAGGAGAAGCCTACCGGGAATCTTTAAAAGCAAAGATTAAAAATCTCCAGCTCGAAGAACACGTGATTTTTGTAAATAAATACCTTTCACTGAAAGAACTATTGGAATACCTGCAATTGACAGATATTTACCTGTTTACTTCCCGCGATCCGAACCAAAGTGTCAGCGGAACATTCTCTTATGCCATGAGTTGCGGATGTCCGATCATCTCAACTCCTATTCCGCACGCAAAAGAATTTCTCAATAACGACAGCGGGATCATTGTTGATTTCAACAACCCAGAACAACTGGCAGGTGCCGTTGAGCGCTTACTGGAAGATGAAACATTGCGAGCAACATTTACTTCCAACGGATTGGAACGCATGGCCCCGACAGCATGGGAAAACTCTTCCATTGCGCATGCAAGGCTGTTCCAAAAGCTGACATCCGAGAAAATGGAACTTCATTATGCCCTGCCGGAAATTAACCTGGCGCATTTCAGCAGGTTAACCGACCGTTTCGGGATGATCCAGTTCTCGAAGATCAATCAGCCTGACCGCGAATCGGGCTATACGCTGGACGATAACGCACGGGCTATGATTGCCAGATGCATGTATTACGAATCCACACTCGACGGAGCCAGCTTGGTAGCTATGCAGACTTACCTGAAGTTTATTGCTTACTGTCAGCAGCCCGACGGTAGTTTCCTGAACTACGTGGACCAGGATCAATTGTTCTCAGACTCCAATTACGAAACCAACCTGGCAGATTCAAATGGACGTGCGATGTGGGCATTGGGATACTTAATTTCAAAGCAGCACATGCTTCCGGAACCTTTCGGAGTGTTGGCCAAATCTATTTTTGAAAAAGCGCTCAGTAATATCGAACACATGCATTCTCCGCGTGCAATTGCCTTTACCATTAAAGGTTTGCACCTCAGCAACCAGCAGGAAAAGAATCCGTTGATTACGTCACATATTCGTTTATTAGCCGACCGGTTGATTCAAATTTACCGCCACGAATCGGAAGAGAACTGGCCGTGGTTTGAAAGTTACCTGACTTACGCAAACAGCGTTTTGCCGGAATCTTTGTTGTATGCCTGGAAGGAAACAGGTGATCAATTCTATAAAATGATTGCCAAACAATCCTTTGACTTCCTGTTATCCGTTACTTTCAGTAAAACGGGAATCAAAGTGATTTCCAATAAAGGCTGGCTGCACAAAGGTCAGAAACCGGAAGAGTTCGGGGAACAACCCATCGATGTTGCTTACACGATATTGGCGCTTGACTATTTTTACGAGGTCTTTGGACTGGACGATTACCTGGAAAAATCAGAACAGGCATTCAGCTGGTTCCTGGGGAATAATCATTTGTCACGCATCATTTACAATCCGGGAACCGGTGGTTGTTACGACGGACTTGAACGCGATCACATCAATTTGAACCAGGGCGCAGAGTCAACCATCAGTTACCTCCTTGCCAGGTTGACGGTTGAAAAGCAGCATAAAGCCAGAAATGCAAAAGCTGGAAAACTTTATATCGTATCTCAGGAAATAAGTCAGTCATGATCCGGAAGAAAGCAAATGCACTTATTCAGCAAATGCAAAAAGAAGGATTAACGCTTGCTTTGGCAGAAAGTATGACCTGCGGTCTTGCAGCAGCGAAACTTTCTTCCTGCATCGGTGTTTCGGATGTGTTGCTTGCTTCTATTGTATGTTATACACCTAAGGCTAAGATACAGCTATTACAAGTGAAACAGGCAACCATTCGAAGCTTTACCTGTGAATCAGCGGAAGTGACCCGGCAAATGGCCGAAAACCTGTCCGAACGGATAGCAGGAGATGTTTATGCAGCAATAACCGGGCTTGCTTCATCAGACGGAAGCGAAACCAAGGAAAAACCTGTCGGCACCGTATTTTATGCAATCCGCTACCAGGGAAGAACGTACGATTTTCGAAAAGTATTTCACGGAACTCCTTTGGAGATCAAGAAAAAAGCGGTCATCGAACTTTACGGGTTGATTTTAAAATTAATCAAAAAATAGGGGCTTAAAATTTAAGCCCCTGTGTTTTATTCTGTGATGTCCGTTGATGCCGTTGATACCACATCTTTTGCTTTATTTTTCAGCCTGTCGGTCAAATCTTTTACCTCCCCGGCCAATTTTTCACGGATCTTCTTTCCTTTTAACGGGGCTACTAAAATTCCCGCTGCAAACCCTACCGCTGCTCCTGCAGCCAATGTTCCTACTACTCTCGAAACAGATGCACCTCCATCTGTTTTCACTTTACTTGCTACTGATTTCATGTCGATCGATTTATTGATGATGAATTTTAAAAGATGCCCTGCTAATTTCAATGTCGCACTCCCAGGTCATTTTTTAAAATAAATACTGTGTTCTATTCACTTAAAGATGCGTTTTTAAAACCAAAAAATCGTTACAGAAATGGCGTCATTTCTTACACAAATTCCACTATTCCCCTGTTTCTGCATGCGGGGCATTTACCTTTTTCGACTGGGAAGATCCGGCCTCCCGCAGGTAAATAGACAGGAAAATGATCGCAAAAATGGAGAGGAATTCGCTTTGCCAGTTCTGGAACGACTCGAACCAGAATTTGGAGTGCCCCAGATACGCAATCGCCGTCGTCGGAGGCAAACCATCCAATAGTTGCTGCTCGTTGTAATCCAGGAAACTTCCGTACCAGTGCAACCCGAAGGAAAGCAGGAATAAAAGGGTTAAAACGATAGAAAGAGAATGTTTATAAAGCTTCAAAGCAAAACCTCCTTTCTTTACCGGGCCGGGAGAATCTTCCAACGGAATGCATTCCCCGTCTTTGTCCCGCGGTGGATCTTCCATGGGCCGCGATTCGGATGAACCCTCCTGTTTCAGGTAAATGGTCAGGATGACAAATAAAGCCATCTGGAAGAATTCACTTTCCCAATTCTCAAAAGTTGCCTGTAAGAAATGCCCGCTGGCCAGGTATGCGCTCATATCAAGCTCGGGCTTACCATAAGACTTCAGAAAATCATTGTGGTCATTCCAGCCGGTATAGATTTGTCCTGTCAATGAAAAGACCATCAACACCAGGAAAACAATGGAAAGTGCGTTCCGTTTCCAAAAACCGATTTTCTTTTTCATCTCAATACCTATATGTATCCATTAAATCTCTACCGAAAATGAACTTCTACCTCATTTAAGGATTTCCTTCTCCCCCGCTCGAGCCATACACTTGACCCGTAGCGTAGCTGGAATCGTCTGCTGCCAGCTGCACGTAGATCGAAGCAAGTTCTGCCGGTTGTCCGGGCCTTCCCAGGGGTGTTTTGCCACCGAATTGCTGCAACTTTTCCTGTGTAGCACCTCCACTGACCTGCAAAGGTGTCCAGATAGGTCCCGGAGCTACTCCGTTCACACGGATTCCTTTTGGTCCCAATTGTTTTGCCAGGGATTTGATATAGCTGGTTGTTGCCGCTTTTGTTTGTGCGTAATCAACCAGGTCCTCCGAAGGATCGTAAGCCTGGACGGAAGAAGTGCCTATAATTGCAGAACCCGGCTTCAAATGGGGCAATGCTGCTTTTATCAGCCAAAAAGGAGCATAAATATTCGTCTTCATGGTCGCATCGAAGTCTTCTGAAGAAATATCCAGGATCGATGCTCTTGTTTGCTGCCGGGCTGCATTATTCACCAAAATATCCAATCCACCGAGTGCCGACACCGCATCTGCAACCAATTTCCGGCAAAAGTCTTCATTCCGTAAGTCACCCGGAAGTGCTACGGCAACTCTTCCCTCTGCTTTAATGAGCTTGATGACTTCGATCGCATCTGCTTCCTCATCCGGCAGGTAATTAATCGCCACGTCAGCACCTTCTCTCGCATAGGCAATAGCCGCAGCTCTTCCCATCCCGGAATCTCCACCCGTAATTAAGGCTTTACGTCCCTTTAACCGGCCTGAACCTTTGTAGCTGGTTTCACCGTGATCCGGACGGGGTTCCATCTTGCCCGCAAGTCCCGGCCAGGGCTGTGACTGCTTCTTGAAAGGAGGTTTCGGATATTTTTTCGTCGGATCTTCCAATGGTTTGGAATCAAATTCATCTTGTTTATTTTCTGCTGCAAAAGCCGGTGAAATAGCTGCAACTGCCAAAACCGCCCCCATACTTCCCAGCGCTTTGCGCCGGTTCATTCCTTTTTCTTCACTCATCACTTTCGATTTTGATTTTTTTTCCACCAAAGAAAAAAGGGAGAGCTTAACCTTCACTTCAAGCTCCCCCTCTTAACACTTAAACCACACTACCACATATGGACCACTTAAATAAAATTCTCATCGTGCCAGAATTTCAAAACACCTTAAGTCTTTTATCAAAAATAAGCCCGGTTGAAAGGCATTTGATTACAAATCTTTCAGAAGGATTTACATAAATTTTAGGATTGTTAAGTTTGGCGGGCATTCTCCGTTACGAGAAAATATTTCTAACGCCGGGCCGCTATTTGCTGCAATTGCATGCCGTTTTCATACCCTGCTTCATAATAGGTATTGTTGAAATAAATGCATTTGTGCAAGGCCGTTTCGGGAATTGCCCGGTAGAACTCTTCCAGGTCTTCCGTTGAATAGGCTGATTTAAACAGAACAGGATTTCCATGCAATCTCAGGTAAAAGTGTTCGTTGGTGTGCATGAAAAATGTTTCCAGTCCCGGGAAATCCACATTGCAGAAAGTAATTCCCGTTTCGGTGAGTTTTTCCCTCACAATGTCGTTCCACCAGGAAATATGGCGGAATTCAATTACATTTTCAGGACGGTGGGGAATCATAGTCAATACCCGGTCCAGGTTTTCCTCCGAATAATGAAAAGACGGCGGAAGCTGGAAGAGGAAATGCATACACTTTTCTTTTAAGCCTTCGCGCACAAGATCCTGGAATTCGTTTATCAAGGCGCTGGATTCCTTCAGTTTCAGAATGTGCGTAACCTGTTTACTCATTTTTACCGAGAACTTGAAATCAGCCGGAGTTTTATCATAATATTTTTGAAGGTCTGCCAATTTAGGTGTGCGGTAGAACGTACCGTTTAGTTCAACCGTATTGAATACACTGCTGAAATATTCCAGCCAATCTTTGGGTTTCAAACCTTCCGGATAGAATTTGTTCTTCCATGCCGGGTAGTAATATCCCGAACAACCGATGTATAACTCTTTATTCATTTTAATTCAAATTTAATTTACCACGGACGGGCAAGGAACACAGATGCTTTCAATGGGTGTTTATCTTGCGGAATATGTTTCCTTTGAGGTAATCTGTATTAAAATTCACTAATATTCCAACTTGCAATCCGGTTAATTTTAGATAAGAGATGAATGGCGGAACGGATTTCATATGTTTCATTTTCTTTCATACTTAAAGCTCTATGCAAGAAAGTTAAAACCATATAAATGAACCAGTTGCATTTCAAGTTTAATTCATTATATTATTTAATAACTTCCGTGTTCTTCCGTGCCCCTCTGTGGACTAACCCATTAACAAATTACAACACGAACCATTTTTTATCGCCGATCGAATAACGTATCTTTAGGATACACTTCCATTTGGGCCGAATATTCATCAAACACAAGTATTATGGCACAGGAAACGAAAAAAAACCGGGACGAAAACGTCCAGCAACCCAACCCGGAAGGAATGAAGGAAACGGCTAAAAAAACAGACCGTCGCGAACCTAAAAAAGGCCTTCCGATTAATAGTCCGGGGCGCGAAAGCTCCAAATCATAACATTAGAACAAACTCAGCTGTCCGTCATCTTTGGGCGGCTGAGCTTTTCCCATCACGGTTCTGCCGCCATAGCGATAGGATTCTGCACGTTCTTTAGCAATAGCCTTATCAAACAAGTCTTCATCCGGAATAAATTGCTGCTCAACGATCTGTGCAACCACATGCAGGTTCTTAATAGCCTGGTTTTTATCTGTTTGACCGATTTTTGCTTTTTCAACCGCCGTTTGAAGCTGTTGGATCGTATCGTCGTAGACCTTCGTCGGAACCGGGAACGGATGTCCGTCCTTACCACCATGTGCAAAAGAAAAACGGCCCGGATCTGTAAACCTGGAAGGAGTTCCGTAAATGATCTCACTCACCAGAGCCAATGATTGAACGGTCCGCGGGCCAACACCTTCCAGTAAAAGCAGCGATTCGAAATCACGCAATCCTTTATCATGCGCCACCGCCAATACACTTCCCAATCTTTTGAGGTTTACGTCTTCTGCTTTTAGTTCGTGGTGTGCCGGCAGTATCAACCGCTGTACTTCCGGGATAATAACCGAAGGTTTCTCTGCAACCAATTCCAGGATACCGGTTTTTGCCGAAGCAGCTTCCTTATCTGTCAGATTGAGGATTTCTCCTTGGTTCTTCCCGTAAATGAAGCTGTGTGGTGTTTCGATGAATGACTGAACCGTTTCCGAGTGCCAGTGATAGCGGCGCGCCATTCCGGTCGCATCGTCCATTCCCTGCTGTATAACCGTCCATTCGCCTTCGCTGGTTACCACAAAATTGTGCATGTAGATCTGGAAACCATCCTGGATCGCGTTGTTGTCTACCTTTGCCGTAAGCCTGCTGGAGCGTACCAGTTCATTGCCGTCAAGACCTGTTCTGTTTGAAAAGCGAAGCAATTCTGCCGGTGTTTCCCGTGAGTGTTTTCCTTTTCCGCCTGCGATGTAAATACCCAACTCGTTGGAGCGGTAATTCACCGCACCTTTCAATGCCCCCATCACAGAAGTGGTAATCCCCGAAGAATGCCAGTCCATCCCGAGAACAGCCCCGAAAGCCTGGAACCAGAACGGATCGCTCAAACGGCTCAGAATGGCCGATTTCCCGTACTCCTGGGCAATTGCTTCCACAATCGCTCCGCCCAATAAACGCATGCGCTCCGCCAACCAGGGCGGAACTTTTCCGTAATGCAACGGAAGATCGGCATAACGCCTGGAATCGAAATAAAGTTTGGGCATACTACAAAGTTACGGAAGTCGGGGCAACACCCCGGTAATCCGATTGTTAAAAAACCATTCCTATAAAAAAAGGCAGTTGTCAGCTGCCTTTTTTCGTTAAATCTTATTTTTTACCGGTAGTCGAATCTCCGCTGTTTTTCAATCCGGAACCGGAACCGCCGCTGCCTGAATTGGAACTACCGCTGCCCGAACCCGAATTAGAGCTTCCGCTACCGCCTGAACCCGAATTGGAACTTCCGCTGGCCGACCCTGAACCAGAGCTGCTGCTTTCTTTCGAAGACTGGCTGGAATCGTTGGTCCCCTTGCCTCCTGAAGAGCCTGAATTGCTGTTTCCGCCTGATCCTGAATTACCGGATCTTTCGTTAGAACCTTCGTTTTCTTCAGAGTCCTCGTTCTCGTCGTCCGAGCTGAAATCATTGATCAGGCCTTTCACCTTCTCTTTCAATCCTCCTTTTTTATCCGAGGAAATCAATACTCCAACTGCCAAACCTGCCGCCGCTCCTGTTACAAATGCGGTCGCCAGTTTAGAAAAACCACCTGTATCGGTGCCTTCTTTTAATTTCTCTTTTTCTGCTTTCATAACTTTTACCAATTCGTGTACTAATCCACTAACTAACTCATTCATAATCTCACATTTTACGGTTGGCAAGCAATTGATTGATTAACGCAAATAATGCCAGTGCAAGTGCCAGGTGAAAATAGCCACCCTGATTGTACTTAAAAAATACAACGCCCCATTCTCCGATTACGAGAAGCGCCAGGAAACATATAGTTATTTTCATCATCGTTTAGTGAATAGCGATTCTTGCCCTGGGTAACTCCGGAGTATGCCGGAGGAAGTTTTGCTTTGCCTCCGGCATTTCTCACCCACCACCACACGTAAAAATTATTCTTCTCCTTCTGCTGCATCAATATTGATGGAAGACTCCGCAATTTCTGTCAGGGTCTGATCCGCTTCTTTCTCTTCATTCAGAGTTTGCTCCAGCAATTCTGCTGCATCAGACTCACCCAATGTATTTGCGAAAGAAACCAGCGTTCCGTAACTCGCTATTTCATAATGTTCTACTTTCTGTGCTGCAGAAATAATAGCAGCATCGCGTACAACACCGTCTTCAATTTCCTTCATGAGTTCTTCGGCTTCCGTAATCAATCCGTCCATAGCCTCACATTTTTTGGTAGCCGCTTTTTCACCGATCACTTCAAAAACCTGTTCCAATCGCTCTACATGTGTTTCTGTAACTGCAAGATGATCTTCAATAGCTGCC
Source organism: Fluviicola sp. (assembly GCF_039596395.1). NCBI lineage: Bacteria > Pseudomonadati > Bacteroidota > Flavobacteriia > Flavobacteriales > Crocinitomicaceae > Fluviicola > Fluviicola sp. The sequence continues at coordinate 595,458 of NZ_JBCNJT010000001.1, read as the reverse complement.
ACCAACTCGCTGCTGGTTGCTTTTTTCGCCATTTTTGGAAGTGCTTTTACCAACGCTTTCTCAGCCCAGTAAATATCCTTCAATTCATCAATGAATAATTCCTTTAATCCGGACTCTCTTGATCCGTTTTGGTTTGATGCTTTTGTTGCCATAATTTATTTATTTGATATGTTAATTCTTACCGAAAATTACGGCCCTGCCAGGCAAAAGCTATTACAAAATCTTACTGTCTATTTGTATAATTCATACTATTGTGAAGATTGAATAAGCGGGGAAACAGAGATGAAAAAAATTCACCCTGAATGAGTTAAAAAAATGAAAAATCAAAAAATTCCCGGTTTTGTATTCCTTAAATTAGAGTGTGTTGAAGAAAATTTGGAGCGATGGATTTACAGACAAAATCACTTTGGGAAGATACCGCAGAAGAAACTGCGAAATTTCCTGTTTTTGAAGGAGAACAAGAAACCGACATCGCAATTGTCGGGGGCGGAATTACCGGATTAACAGCTGCTTTACTTCTTAGCCGGGCCGGAAGAAAGGTCGTTCTGCTGGAAGCGCGGGAAATCGGGTTGGGAACGACCGGGAATTCAACGGGGAACCTGTATGCAACAGTAGATGATCATTTATCCGTACTCCGGAAAAAATGGAATTCACATGTCATGAAAGAAGTCGTGAATTCCCGAAATGCAGCCATTAACCTGATTGAAGAGAACATCCGGAAGTACAACATCCATTGTGATTTTCAACGGCAACCTTTTACGCTTTTCGCCGAAACCCTCACAAAAGAAATCGAATCCTTTATAAAAGAAGAGTTCGATGCCATGCAGGAAGCCGGATTAAGGCCTCAAATCCTGGAAGATGCAGGTTTGCCTTATAAAACGGTAAAAGCATTGCAAATCGAAAACCAGGCGCAATTCCATCCCTTGAAATACGTTCAGCAACTGGCCAGGGTGGTTACCGAAACATGCCACATCTTCGAGAATAGCCGGGTTATTGAACTGGATGAAAAGAACGGAATGCTGAAAACTGAAAACGGACAGTTAAAAGCCAACCACATCCTGTTGGCTACGCACACGCCGATCGGCACCTTTATGATACAGACATTGCTGGCCCCGTACCGGGAATTCGGCGTTGCAGCTTTGGTCGATGACGCTTCTTTCCCTGGCGGAATTTTCTGGGGACTCGATGATCCGAAACATTCCGTAAGATCTTTTAGCGGTAACGGACAAAACTATGTAATGGTTATCGGTGATAAGTTTAAGACCGGCCAGCACCAGGACTCACAACAATATGTTTCCGAACTTGAGAAGTATTTAACGGGGCGTGTTCGCATCAATAAAATCAGCTATGTGTGGGGCGGACAACAATACCGTCCGGCGGATCACCTGCCTTATATCGGGAAACACGGCGATTTTGTTTATTTTATGACCGGTTTCGCTTCCGACGGATTGGTATACGGAACACTGGCAGCGATGATTATATCGGACCAAATTCTGGGGAAAACAAATCCCTGGGAAGACATTTACAAGGCCGGGCGCTTTACCCCTGTTCGTTCTGCAAAAAACTTCATCGCAGAAAATACCGACGTCATGATTCAATACCTGAAAGACCTGCCCTGGAATGTCGATGACGAATTACTGAGTGAGATACAACCCGGTGAAGGAAAAGTCATTTCACCGGACAATGAAAAACTGGCTGTGTACAAAGACGAGAATCACCAGGTGCACATTGTTTCGGCGGTCTGCACGCATATGAAATGTATCGTTAACTGGAACCAGTCTGAAAAATCGTGGGATTGCCCTTGTCATGGAAGCCGTTTCGACATCGACGGGAAAGTCATTGAAGGTCCTGCAACGAAAGCACTTCCGGGTAAGAAAATCTCTGACAAATAAAAGAATATGGAATTGATTTACACAGCGATCGCGTTGTTTGCTTCGGCAGCAATGATCGGACTTTATCTGTTAATGTGTGTTTTACAAAAGAAACCGGTACCGAAAGGCCTGGCAATTATTCATGGTTTACTGGCTGCCACGGCACTTGTACTGTTGATTGTGGACATGATCAAAAACGGTGCTGATACGGTTCAAATCGTGGTGCTTTTCGCCATTACTGCTTTGGGTGGGATCGTGCTTTTCGCGCGTGATATGACCGGCAAATCTTTACCGAAAGGCCTGGCGATTGTTCATGGATTGCTGGCAGTTGCGGGTTTTATCTTTTTGCTGATCTATACTTTTGGTAAGTAAGAAAGTCGATACAAGAATTCATACCGACTTTCGGGTAATAGGTGTTCTAAAAAATCATTTGTTAGCTAACTCTGCTTTCCATCATCATTTCCCTGTATGTAGAAGGACTGAGTCCCGTATTCTTCTTGAATTGATTGGAAAGATGCGCCACGCTGCTGTAATTCAGCTTATAAGCAATGTCTGCAAGGCTCATATCAGTGTTTGCCAGTAGCTCCTTCAGACGTTCTGTTTTTTTCATAATAATGAATTGCTGCACGGTAATTCCCTTTGCCTCCGAAAAGATACCCGACAAATAGGTATAATCATGTCCCAGTTTTTCACTGAGGTATTCGGAGTAATTGATGTTTGGAATTTCTTCCGAATGATAGATCAATTCAATGATCGCATCTTTCATCTGGACAACCAGCAATCTTTTTTTGTCTTCCAGGAGTTCTAGTCCAACCCTGGACAGGTTTTCCCTCAATTGTGCCAAATCTTCTGTTGTAAGATCAGTAAGGGTTTCAATAATTCCGAGTTCCACTGTAGCGCATTGGAACCCTAATTTTTCCAATTCGGTCTGCACCACCATTTTGCAACGGGCGCTGACCATGTATTTTATATATAGTCTCAAATCAAAAGGAGTTTTAATTGATAAATGTGTTAGCCGGAAATAAGTCAAGTCTCCCTAATTGTTTTCTTTCACATGCTTTTTTGTGTAAGGCTCACCAAAATTCAGAGTTACCGAATCGTCTTTACCCAATGTTCAATGTATTATAGTTCTTTTTGTTTTACAAGGTGTGCATTGTTCCTTTCAATTTTTCTCCTTAATCGCACTTATATTTTCGCCAAACCCGTTTTCTTCACGGATCTTTAAACGTTTTTTCCGAATGTCTTTATAGAATTTCGGTGTTAATCCGGTAATTCTTTCAAAGGTTCTTTTCAACTGTCCTTTATTTTTGAATTGAAATAATTCAGCAATCTCCTTTAATTTCCAATCCTCATACAGCAGCATTTCCTTGATGCGTTCCATCTGTTGTATGGCTCCGTACTGAACCAAATCCATTCCGTGGACCTGTGAAAACAGCAGGATCATTTCCTGATCCAGAAGTTCCAGCTCTTCGAGGTATTCCGGGTAACCGCTTACCGGTATTTCCGGATGCCTGTAAATTAACTTTTTAATCAACCCGGAAACTTCATCCAGCTTTTTACTGTTCAGATCATCAACAAACTCATAGCCCATGTCCCAAAGAACTTCTTTCAACTGGAGAAGCTGCATTCCGTCCGGTTCTTCATGGAAATCTATTACACCCTGACTCACTTCCGGAATCATTCCCATCCTAGCCAGTTCTTTTCCTATCTTTTCATAGCAGCGACTGCCAACCATGAATTTTACGTAAATTCTCAAAGCGAAGTTGTGTATAATTTCAAAGGTAAACTATTCCCAACGCCTCTGCAAACTATTTAACAATTGATAGCGAATCAGTTATAAACAATTCATTTTTAAGAATTCCGTCGTGTTTGTCAACCTTTTTCTACTAGGGTTTACTACTCGGAAGCCACTGCATAATTAGCGCAAGCACTGCAACAACGAGTGTTAAATGAATGGAAGCCCCTGCCTCAAACTTAAAGTATCCGATTGCCCATCCCATGGCAACCAAAATGGATAACGTACTTATTGCTACTCTCATAATCTTCTTTTTAATGAGGATTCCAAGCTTTTCAGGATCCAGGTTTCACTTAAAAATTTATACTATGGAAAAGGAAAATAATTAACCCATTTCTACTAATTCATTCTTGCTGCCCCGGGTAATGTGATTTTTAAAAGGGGCTTGCGCCCCTTTCACCTAACCACTCGATTTACCACATAGGGTTTTACCTACTTTCAAAATCTAATTTTCATGTCTTCTGAATCAAAGATAGAGGTGTAAAAAACGGATAGTTTACATTATTAACCATCCCGCTTACATATATTTTGGAAATGTTAAATATTTCATAATAAATAGCTTTAAAATAAATATTTTTAACAATCCAATGCGAGCCAACTCCTCGAAACCACCATAAACAGGGCGCTTCCTGTATTGTGTCGAATTAAAAATTTTTTAAAAATTTCAGTATACGTCATATACCGTATTGCGTGATTTTGAATTCCGTATCAATTTTGCTCCAGTTAATCATCATACTGCAATTATGAAAAAGTCCGGAAAACACTTCCTTTTAAGTTCGATCGCTGCACTGGCAACAAGCATTTCTGTTGCCCAGGTACAATGGCAGAAAGAATATATTTATTCCAATTATGCCGTCAACAATACAGCGGAAACTGCCAAAACCACCATCGAAACAAGTGACGGCGGATACCTCATCGGTGGAATAGCCGAAAAATCACCGCGCGTAGCCTATATGGCAAAAGTTGCTGCAAACGGAGACTCACTATGGGTCCGTTACTACGACGCTAATTACGGAGGTTTCAGCGGGCTTTCGAAATTATACCGCGATAACAACAATGAGCTTTTCGGGGTTTTCGAAAGTTTATACGGAAGACTTGCCTTTGTGAAACTAAACGAAACCAACGGCGATACGATCTCTAAATTCTACGGACCAATGGGACCTGCGTCCAACTACATCTACCTGGCACATACGCAGCTTGCCAACGGAGATTATGTGCTTTCCTATACCCAAAGTACAGCCTCCATTGTAAAACGCTTTACCCCCGGAAACCTGAATGCTGTATGGACTCACGACTATGCCGGTGAAGTCATTGCCGTAACTTCCATGATACAGGACGGATCAGATTTGGTAATGGCTGGTTATGTGGGCGCACCAAACTGGGAATACGACCTGGCAGTTACCAAACTGGCTGCTTCCGACGGGACTGTGCACTGGACCAAAAAATACAGAAGATATGCGCTTTGGAAAGATCAAAAAGTAGGTTTGGTAAAAAACAGTGCCGGAGATTACCTGGTTGCGGCGAGTTCCCAACAGAATAATAAACTCTATCCTTCCGTATTGAAAGTAGCCTCCAATAATGGCGATAGTTTATCTATTTCGATGTTGACTACTCACAACGGAAATCCGCTAAACTTAGGTTTTTGCGACAACCTCGTACCTTTTGCAAACGGATTTGTTGCAGCCGGAGAAATCGACCAAAACTTCAATGATGCTACCAATACTCCTCAAAACTGCGGACAAATGGCTTTATTCTGTATCAGCGACAACGGACAAATCCTGAATGCATATGCCATGAACCAGATCGGGCCTTACTATAACGGATCTATCTATACCGGTTCACATTGCTGGGGACTTTCCTGCATCGCTACTTCCGACAACAAAGTACTCGTAACCGGGAAAGGGAATTACAATGCGGAAAGTAACGGGTGGAATGCTGCCTTCGGTGATGCCTACCTGGTAAAGATCGCACCCGAAACACTGGGGTTAAACGAACACTCCGAACTGGCTGGTTTAACTGCCTGGCCGAACCCTTCCAACGGGACCGTTCAGATCTCTGCCTCTGAAATAATTGAAAAAGTAATCGTTTACAACCAACTGGGAGCTAAAGTACTGGAATTAAATGCTTCTGACAAAACAGTTACAATCGACCTGTCAGCTATGCCGGGAGTTTACTTTTACCAGGTTTACGGGAATCAGGCATCCGGTACCGGGAAATTAATCATTCACTGAATAAACTAGCTTTACCCCGCGGAAGAACAGGGACATGAACTTAAGAGACTTAAACTATTCTCTGTTCATCCGCGGGAAACAAAGCAATCGGATCTTAACAAAGTTTATTCCTTTTGCTTCCTGAATTGACGTAAATTATGAAGGTTAACCCACATAATTCGGGAAGTCATGAAAAAGAGTATTTCTATTTTCGAGTCACACGACCAGGCGGTCAAAGCACTTGAAACATTGCGCGAAAGCGGTATCGATATGTCCAAAGTTTCACTGGTTGGTCACGCCGAAGTAGTGGACGATCACCTGCACGTGAAATCCAATACTGCGTTAGTAGCCACCCCGGTTGCTGCCGGAACGGTTTTGGGAACAACACTGGGTGTGTTAACGGGAGTCGGGCTGTTTGCGATTCCGGGATTAGGTATTTTATTCGGTGCCGGAGCAGTTGTAGGGGCGTTGGCAGGTTTCCAGGTTGGAGTTCTGACCGGTGGATTCGCCTCTATTCTGGTAGACCTCGGCGTCAAAGACGACCACGTGGAATACGAACAACATTTGAAAGAAGGCCGTTTCTTACTCTTCTACGACGGAACGGATGCAGAAATCGATCACATCGAACACATCATTGAAGGAAGACATTTGGGCGTGGCGCGACACTAAGGATTAAAATGCCGAAATCGTCAATCCGTAAATGGAATAACCCAGCAAAAGCAAGGTCAGCAGTATTCCCAGGATTGAAGGAATGGGTAGATCGCGGATATTCACCGGGACTTTATAAGGTCTTTCTATCCCGGGCTTTTTCTTTCTCAATACCAATACGGCAATATTTACGAACAGGAAGGTAATAAATATGAAAAAGTTAGCGATCAACGCTACTGTTTCCAGTTTTCCGATTGCTGCAAATGCTATCATGGTTCCGGCTGCAAGTATCAGTGCAAAAACAGGTGTTTTACGTTTACCGGAAATGACTGAAAGTATGTTCAGTTTTTTATTTTCTTTCCCCAAATAAAGGAGTACGCGTGAACTTCCCATCATATTGGACAAAATCGTATTGGTAGTTGAAAACAAGGCGATAACAGATATAATGACTACCCCGGTTTTTCCCAATTCTTTGTTAACCACATCCGCCAGGGGATGCTTGCTTTCTCCTAACTCTTTCCAGGGTATTGCACTCACAGCACAAACTGCTACCACTAAGTAAACCACCATGACAATACTGCTTGCCAGGAAGAGTGCTTTGGGGATATTCTTTTCCGGCGACTTTGTTTCTTCACTGAGCTTCACGATTTCTTCAAAACCGATATAAGCAAAGTAACTGAGGGCAGCTCCCAGTAAAATGTGATTGAATCCGCCAGGCGGAGCTTCCAGGTAGTCGACCTTTCCAAGATACGGGTAAGCAGCATAAATCACCAGTACGAGTCCGCAAAATTCAATGATAGTAAAGATGATATTGACTATGGAAGACTGCCGGATACCACTGACGTTAACCAGCCAAACCAGACAAATAATCCCCAAAGCAGCAATGAATAAATTAATTTCCAGTAGCTGGGAGAAATAGCCTGCAAAACCAATAGCGACTGTAGAGCCGCTAATCATTCCGTTTATCGAGATAATTAATCCGAGGGCAACAGCCATCTTTCGATTAAATGCATGCTTTGCATACACGTATTCTCCGCCCGCACTCGGAAACATACTACTGAGTTCTGCATATGAAAATGCACTCATCAAGGCTGTTAAAGAAGCTATCGCAAAGGAAAGCCAGATCATATTCCCACTAAACCCGGCTACTTTGCCGGCGATGGCATAAATTCCCGCACCTAAAATTGATCCGGTACCAAAGAAAACCGCTTCGGTTAAGCCCAGTGTTCTTTTGAGTTTTGCCATACTTTTAGCTTCCTTCAATCACTTTTTCCAGTTTACCCAGTGCTTTCCCGATATCCGCTCCTTTACCGAGTACTCCTTTCCAGAGATCGCCTTTCTCCTTTAAGCGGTCGAAGATGGTGTAAATGGTATAATCTTTCGGGTTCAGGTGTTCGTTCACTTCTGTCCATTCGAGTGGAGTGGAAACGGTGGCACCCGGTTTTGGACGCACACTGTATGCAGCTGCAATTGTCTGGCCTTTGCGGTTCTGCAAAAAATCGATGTAAATCTTATCGCTACGTTTGGAAACAGTGCGTTCAGTACTTGTGGTGTCCGGAAGTTGCTGCTGCACGGCTGTTGCCAGCAATTCACCGAAGAGCTTGATCTCGTCGTAATTGTAGCGCTTTTTCAGCGGGATGTATACGTGAAGTCCGGTTGCTCCGCTGGTTTTGCAAAAGGTTGTTATCCCGATTTCCGCACAAATATCACGGATTTTCAAAGCGGTCCGGACCACTTCTTTGAAACCGATATTCCCGGGGTCCAGGTCCATAATCATGTAATCCGGATCATCCGGTTTGTCGAAGGTACTGTGCCACGGATTGATCTCAATACAGCCCAGGTTTGCCATGTAAACCAACGTTGCTTCGTTGTCACAGATCAGGTAATCCAGGTATTCATCATTCGATTTGGAATATTGCTTTTCGGTACGCAACCAATCCGGGATCTGGCTGGTATCCATGTCTTTCTGGTAAAAACCCTGTTTCGTAATCCCGTTCGGATGACGGTTCAACGACTCCGGCCTGTTTTTCAGGTACGGAAGGATGAATTTGCTGATCCGGCGGTAATAATCGATGATCTCGCCTTTGGTAATTCCTTCCTCCGGAAAGTAAACCTTGTTGCGGTTCGTTATCTTCAGCTTGTTCCCGCCGATGCTCCATTCCACATCGTTTTCTTCGTATTTGGCGGAAGCTGATTTCCGGGATTTCTTTTCCTTTGCCGATTTCACATCTGCTTTTACATCGTTATTCTTCATCACTTCTGATTCGTTTTTGTCTTCGCGCAAGCCCATAAAAACCGGAACGCGCAAATGTTTATCTGCTGTCCAGTTGGCAAACTCCACGTTACAAACCAATTCGGGTTTGATCCAGGTAGGTTTTCCCTTCTGACCGGTCATTTTCGGAGGTGAATCAAAAGGACTTTTCGGAATTTTCAATTTTTCAAACTTTTGATGCAATTCCTCCAGGGTTGCTTCCGTAAAACCCGTACCGCAATTCCCGATGTAAACCAATTTTCCTTTGTCATGGATTCCCAAAACCAACGACCCGAAAAATTTACGGCTGTTTTGCGGAGCGGTATACCCGCAAATAATGGCTTCCAGCGACTGGTGGTTTTTGAGTTTGAGCCAGGAATCGGCCCGCAAACCCGGAAAATAACCGCTGCTGCTTTCTTTGGCAATGATTCCTTCATAGCCCAGTTTGGTGAGCCGCTTCATCAATTCTGTTCCCTTTCCGGCTACTACCGGGGAAGGCTGAACATTGACCAGTTTCACCTTTCCGAAAACGGCTTCCAGTAATTCCCTGCGCTGGATAAAGGGCAGATGTGTAACCGGGTAGCCATTCAGGTAGAGAATGTCGAATAAATAATACCGTAAAACTCCTTTTTTGGTCGTCGTATAGTTTTGCAACAACTGGAAATTACTGATTCCTTTCTCATCCTCAATAACGATTTCACCGTCCAGGATCAGATCATCTTCAAACTTTTCAAGCTCGGGAATCAATGGCTGATACTGCTTATTGAAGGGATTTCCGTTCCGGGAAACAATTTCCACTTTTCCCTTGTTGATCTTTGTCACCGCGCGGTAGCCGTCGTATTTCGGTTCGTACATCCAATCGGGGTTGTCTTCGTGTGATGACGCGAGGGTTGCCAGCATGGGCTTTCTCAATTTCTCCCACGCTTTTTCGATATCGGTTTTCGGTAATTCCGGTTCCTCCTCCGTTTCCTGTTCATCAGATGCTTTCGGCTCTTTCAAAGCTTCCGGTTTGGAATCTGCTTGGGTTTTCTTTTTCGCGAATGGCTTTACCGGGTCAATCGAAGCAATGTCGTAACTTTTTACCGCATGCTCATCGGACTTTTTGATCAGCAGCCAGTTCTTGTCCGTTCCGTCGTTCATACGCACCAATGCAAACGCACCGTTGAGGTGTTTTCCTTTCAGCACGAATTTCAAATCGCCTTTATGGTATTGCTGAAGCAGCAATTTCTCTGCAGATTTCGAAGCATCGGGCTCCAATGGAACATACGTTCCGTTATCCCAAATCTCTACGATTCCGGCACCGTAATTTCCTTCCGGGATTTCCCCGTAGAATTTACCATAAGCCAGCGGATGATCTTCCACGTGAACAGCCAGTCTGCGTTCTCCGGCTTTCATCGACGGACCTTTCGGAACCGCCCAGCTTTTCAGCACGCCATCCATTTCCAGCCTGAAATCGTAATGCAAATGGGAAGCATGGTGGCGCTGAATCACGAAGGTCAGCTTTTCCGAAGCTTTTTCTTTTTTGCCGGAAGGTTCGGGAGTTTCCCCGAAATTCCGTTTTTTCCGGTAGAGATTGAGTGCCATAATCAGGATGCTTTGGATGATTTACCTTTCTCTAAACTGGCTTTAAGCTGCTCCATCAAATCTTTCGACTTGCTGTGAACCACTTTCAATGTCGGTATTTTTGACTTTTTACCCTTCGCTTTCGCCTTGATGATTTTCAGTAAGGAAGCGGCATATTCGTCCTTGAATTTATCGATGTTAAACGGACTCGTATACTGTTTGATGAGCGCCATCGCCATTTTCAATTCGGCGGGTTTCACCTCGGAAGCTGCCGGCAATTTGAGTTCGTCTGTATTACGTATTTCCTGGGCAAACCGGATTTTACTCAATACCAGTACATTTCCCCGCGGTTTCAAAACGGTGAGCGTTTCCGAAGTACGCAAAACAAATTGGGCTATTCCGACCTTTTTGGATTTCGCCAGTGCCTCCCGCATCAGGGCATAAGCTTTCACTCCCGATTTTTCAGGTTCCACGTAATACGAATTCTCAAAAAAAATGGTGTCGATATCGCTTTCATCCACGAAGTGATCTACCTGGATGATCTTGCTTTTCTCCGGTGCAGCAGCCTCAAAATCTTCCGGTTCCAGGAGAATGAATTGTTCTTTCAGCCTATAGGCTTTGGCAATATGTTCCCAGGCTACTTCTTTTCCAGTGTCTTCATTCACCCGTTTGAACTTAATATGGCTCATATCACGCGGATCGACCATGTCCAGATCCAACGAACTTTGCTGCGTTGCACTGTATAATTTTACGGGAATATTGACTAATCCGAAACTAATCGCACCCTTCCAGATTGCTTTCATAATTGAAAATTTAAAAGGAAGAATTGAAAAGGTTTAACCCTCTTTATTCTTACAAGTTCAGTAAAATGGAAAGCTGATGAATGTTCGGTGACTTTTCAATTTCACCATCTTCCATTTTCAATTCTTTTTATCGTCTTCCGAAACAACCGGTTTTTCTTCCATTTGTTTCCGTGCCATTGCTGCTACCTGCTGATTACTCATCAGTGAACTCATTACAATCTGGGAAGTCATTCCGGGAGCAACTGCATGCGGTTTCCCGCTCATCAATGCTTCAAATCCTACTTTTGCTACAACTGCCGGATCATCCACGTTGTCCGTCGCTTTCACGTTTTCGGCATGTGCACGCACAAAGAATTCCGTATCGGTTGGGCCGGGAATCAATGCAGTCATAGTCACGTTTGTATCTTTCAACTCATTGATCAGGGCATCCGTAAAAGAAAGCACAAACGCTTTCGTTGCCGCATAAACCGCTAACAAGGGTGTTGGCTGATAAGCAGCGATAGATGCCAGTTGCAGGATTTTCCCTTCATTTCTTTCCACCATTTCCTGCAGGTATAATTTGGTGAGATGGACCAGCGATGCCACATTCAGCTGAATGATTGCCAATTCTTCTTCCAGGCGTGTTTCCTTGAAAAAACCGTGTTCACCGGCCCCGGCATCGTTGACCAGGATACCGATCTGAATCCCTTTCTGTTTCACCTGGTCATACAACTGCTGTGCATTTCCTGCAACAGAAAGATCGCACGAAATGGGTGTAACCTGCGGAGAACCGATTTGTTTGAGCTCATCTGCCGTGCTTTCCAGTTTTTCCTGGTTGCGGGCAACAATGACCAGTTTGTACTGCTCTTTCGCGAATAAAAGAGCCAGCTCCTTCCCGATTCCACTCGTTGCACCGGTTATCAGTACTGTTTGTTTTGTTTCCATATTGATCTTTTTTTGACATTACTTCTTTTGTTACTGTCAGTTTTGTTCTACCCGGATCAAGTGTGGATAGGGAGTTCTTCCCTGGTCAATATATGCTAACTAACTAGCAGAAACTTTTATAACAATCTTAATGAGCTGTCTTCGTGATAAATGTCCAGTACCATTTTTCCCGTGTAATCGATTCCGGCGCGGTGCATGCGGTCACAATTGAAGGAGAACCCGACATTTCCTTCGGCATCCACACTGATCATTCCCACATCTCCGTTGATCGGGTTATCGATATTCCGGATGACGTGATCGCAAGCCGCCTGAAGCGACATTCCTTTCAATTCCATCAACAAAGCTACCCGGTGCGCAATCACGTTGATAATGATCAATTCTCCGTCGCCTGTACAGGATGAAGCAACCAGCGAATTTGCATAGCAGCCGGCACCGATCATGCAGCTGTCTCCTACTCTTCCCGGTAAACTGTTTGAAATACCACCAGTAGAAGTTGCCGAAGCCAGGTTCCCGGAAGCATCCAAAGCCACACAACCAACTGTTCCATGTCCGTAGCTTTTCTCTTCCTTCAAATCATTGATCTGTCTTTCAACAATGAAATAATCTTCCGGCATCAGTTCCAAAGCGTTCAATTCGGCGAGTTTCAATGCTCCATAACCCGCAATATGCACGTGTTTGGTATTACTCATGACTTTTCTTGCCAGGGAAATCGGGTTTTTTACTTGAGTTACCATCGAAACAGCGCCTGCTGCGAGGGTTTTCCCGTCCATAATAGCCGCATCCATTTCAACCTTTCCTTCTGAATTCAGAGCCGAGCCTTTTCCGGCGTTAAACAGCGGATTGTCTTCCAGTATCCTGACTGTAGCTTCCACAACATCCAGCGCTGACGCTCCTTTTGTCAATAATTCATGTCCCTGCTCTACGGCAGTTTTCAATCCTTCGAGGTACGCATCGTAATTCGCTTCAATGAATTCGCTGTTTTGCCCGGCACCGCCATGGATTGCAATTGCAATTTTATTCATCTTCTATCGGCTTTAAATGTGAATAACTTAATTTACAGGTATGGATGTTGAACTCGCAATTCCTTACCAGCAGATGCACCCGCAGGTTATCTACATAGATCGGATCGCCTTTTTCAACATCGCTCACATTGGTTTGTTCAATGTGCCGCGCATCAATAATGACTACCATTCCGGAGCCAAGACATTGCGCTTTTCGTCCTTTCCGGATTAATAAAGCGGTGTCTTCCCCCAGGCCGATACCCAATTGATTCGAATTCGAAATGACCGCGTGGGCTAACCGTCCGAACCGTCCTCTGCGGATAAAATGGGTGTCGATGATACATTCTTCTATCAGGCCTAATCCCGAACTGATGCGCAAATCATAGTCGATCAGTGCTTCATTGGTCCCGCCGCTTTGAATCATCAGTTTCGACATTACCATTGCACCGGCACTTGTTCCGGCTACGGTAAATTTCGGATCGTTTTTGTAGCGCCTGTAAATAGCATCGGATATCGGTGAGCCGCCGATAATGGTTGCGATCTTGAATTGATCTCCTCCGCAAAACATGATCGTATCGGCTTTATTCACCCGATCCAGGTACTCTGTGTTTTTTGTATCTGCAATCGTGTGAATATCCAAAAATCCGACATTCGTATAACCGACCTTACTGAAAGCCTTTTCATAAATGGCACGGATCTCCATAGGAAATCCGGTAGCCGTTGTGATGACTTCAATGCGGTCGTCCAGTGATTTTTCCGAGACCAGTTCTTTCAATATTTCAAGGTGCACAAACTGTTTGTTATGTGCAGCTATCGGAACCTTGTTCTCACCTTTATCTTCGGCTCCGCCAATGAGTAAAAGTCTGCCTTTAGGTACCATGTGGAGTGTTTATTTAATTAAGAAACTTTAGACATCGAGTAAAGCAGTTTTTCCTGGAGCTTTCTTACCAATTCAATGGAATGCTTTACATGATCCGCACAAACGAAAATGAAGGCGTCCTGCGGTGCATGGGTTACTGCAAATTCAATTGCAGAAGCTTCATCGGAAATGACTTCAACCCGCGGATGAGTGTTCACCGAATGAATCCCTTCCATGACCAAAGCGGTCAGTTCTTCATTGGTTCTACCGCGTCCGTCTTTATCGTGCCGGATAATGATCTCATCAAAAGTTGATGCTGCATATTTCCCCAGGTTCCGGATGTCTTCGTCCCTGCGATCTCCTGTTGCACCGATAATACAGATCTTGGAAGTCGCATCTACTTTATCCATGTACTTCTGAATACCTTCAAATCCTGAAGCATTGTGTGCATAATCAAGCATCAGCTGGCAATGAGCAAATTCGAACAGGTTCATTCTTCCCGGTGTCAATTCCGGTGAAGGAATAAATGAAGAAAGCGCTATACGGATATCTTCTATGGTGAATCCGGAAACAATGGCTGCAGCGATCGAAGGCAATACATTGGCCACCATAAATTCTGCTTTTCCGCCTAAGGTAATCGGAGTGCGGTTTACAGCCAGGATACGGATCACCGTTTCACCTGTTTGAACTACAAAATAGTCGTCCTGTACGAAAACAGCCATTCCTCCTTTTTCACAGTGTTCCATAATACGCTCGTTATCCTGCTTCATGCTGAACAATACAACCATGGAAGAAACTGCATGACGCATGTTGTAAACCAGGTCGTCGTCTGCATTTAAAATGGAATATCCCTCTTCTGACGTACTTCTCGGAACTACTTCTTTTACCTGCGCATAATCTTCCAGCGTATGAATATCGCCCAATCCCAAATGGTCTTCCGTTACATTTGTCACAATACTTACATCACACTCATCAAAAGCCAATCCGGAACGAAGAATTCCACCGCGGGCACATTCCAGTACCGCGAAATCCACCATCGGATCAGCGAGAATGGTACGGGCACTTTGCGGACCGCTGCAATCTCCTTCCAAAATCGTATGTCCGTTGATGTAAACACCTTCCGTTGTCGTATAACCTACACTTTTACCTGCTTGCTGTGCCATGTGCGCAATGAGTCGCGTAGTGGTTGTTTTCCCGTTTGTACCGGTAATTGCCACAATCGGAATACGTCCGTTGGAATTGTCAGGGAAAAGCATATCGATAACCGGTTTGGCAACTTCCCGCGGAGTTCCGATAGACGGATGTGTGTGCATTCGGAAACCAGGCCCCGCATTTACTTCGATTACCGCACCGTTTCCTTTTCGGATCGGTTGTGTCACGTCTTTCGCCATGATATCAATCCCGCAAACATCCAGCTGGAAAAGGCGTGCAATACGCTCTGCCAGGAATACGTTGAAGGGATGAACGCTGTCTGTTACATCGGTTGAAGTTCCGCCTGTAGAAAGGTTTGCCGTTTTCTTAAGCATAATTTCTTTTCCCAAAGGAAGGATATCATCCAGTCCCAACCCAGCTTCTTTCAGAAGTGCCTTGGTGTGGTTATCGATCTTGATTTTTGTCAGCACTTTTTCATGCCCCACTCCGCGTTTCGGATTTTCGTTCTCTTTAGCGATCAGTTCACGGATCGTTAATTGTCCGTCACCTCTCACGCAGGCCGGAGTTCTTTTCGCAACCGCGATGAGTTTGTAATTGATCACCAAAAAGCGGTAATCTGCTCCCTCGACATATTCTTCCACGATAATCTTATCGGATATTTTCCATGCCTGGTTTGCAGCCTTCAATGCCACTTCTTTATTCCGGATGTTGGCTGTGATTCCTCTTCCGTGATTTCCGTCTATGGGTTTAATTACCCAGGGAAAAGGCAATTCATCGATGACTTCTTCCAATTCCTTTTTCGTGTAAATGGTTACTCCTTTCGGAACAGAAATACCGGCTTTTCCAAGTACTTCTTTGGTAAACCATTTGCAGGCAACAGATTCCACTGCCAGGTTTGTGGTCGTACCCATAACTGTGGCACGGAACAACTGCTGATTACGTCCGTAACCCAACATATACAACGAGTGATCATCCATCCGTGTCACCGGAATATTTCGGCGTATTGCTTCATCCAAAATACTCTGAGTACTTGGTCCCGGCACTTCATCCGCCCAAATATCCTTCAGGGTTTCAATCACATTTTTGACATCGAAAGCCTTTTGCTCTGCAATTGCTCTTACAAATTCTACCGCTGCTTTCCCGGCGTAAATTCCGGCTTCTTCAGATAAATAGGAGAAAACAACCTTATATACTCCGTATTCTCCGGTTGAACGGGTTCTTCCATACCCGCAATCCATCCCGGCGAGCACCTGGAATTCCAGTGCCACGTGTTCAATGACGTGTCCCAGCCAGGTACCTTCCTGCATGCGTTCGCAAAGTCCACCTGCTTTCCCCTCCGAACAACGGTGTTCGTAAAGGGACGGTAATGCTTTCATGATTCGTTCGTAGAATTTCGGAATCTTATTGGTAGGAAGTTCTTCATACTTCTCCAGGTCCAATTTCATTACGATTAGTTTCTGCCTGTAATTCGACCAATAATTAGGGCCGCGCATTACCTGTATGTTCTTTATTTCCATGGTTTATTTATTATAGTGTGTTCTATTTTTCAGGGCTAAAAACACATTTAAAAATCCTGCATTTCAATGGTCATCAGCCTTGTAGGTAAAAATAGAACTGTTGTGAAACTGCTCAATTACACAATTCTGCGGTCGATTTACATAAATCCTATAATTTGTTTTTTTTAAGAGATGTAGGATTTAGCGGAAAATTCTGAAAAGTTTACAAAAAATGTAAATTACTTGAGAAAAATGATTATCTTCGGGTACGTATGTGGTTGAACAGGAAAGTAGTACAAATCATCCGGTGAACTTGAAACGTTTGGTGGATGACGATTACAAACAACTCACAAAAAAGCCGATTTTATTTCAACTGGAAAACCTAGAAAGGAAAAGAGCTTTACAAACTCGTTTTAGAAGATGAGATACTTGGAGTTATCTCATGCTTGCATCATAAGTCAGAAGAAAGAATAGAAATTTCGCTGCTTGCGGTTTCCAGAGAGAACCGTGGGAGGAATAAAAAATATGATCGCATCGCCGGCAACTTAATTGGATTTGCCTGCAGAGAAGCTGTAAAACATCATGGATTTCGTGTCTGCGTTTCACTCGTTCCCAAGACCTCGTTAAAACGCCATTATTCTGACTCATATGGAATGATCGACGCCGGGAGGCAGTTATTTTTGGAAGGCACCGCATTATTAAACATATTAAGAAAATTTGAGCTATGAAAAAGAATCATTTAAACGATAAGTATACCGGTAAGGAATTGGCGGAATCTTTCGTATTCAGAAACAAATTAACTCCAGCTCAAAAAGAAGCGGCAAAAAAAGAGCTCAATGCAAAACGTCAGGAACTCGGGCAAGCTACTACGGCAAAAGAAATGCTTCTGTCCCGGTTATTGCAATTAAAATACCAAATGGAAGATTACTTAGCCAACTCCGATTATGACAACGCACGTACTTTCGGTTTTTTCCTAAAGGGTTATTTAGAAATGCTGAACAAAAAAAACAAAGAGTTTGCTGCCGATATAGACATCAATCAAACAGAATTGAGCCAGATTATTAATAATCACCGTTCTCCCAGTGAGAAAGTGATTATACGCCTGGAACTACATTCCAACAAAATTATTCCCGCAATTATGTGGCACAAGTTGGTCGAAAAGGAAAAGGAATATCAACTTATGCACGATTCAGAATTAAGAGCACGGGAAAAAAGCCATGTGCGCAACGCTTTAGCTATATAACGGCAAATCGATTCTATCAGTTAGTCAATCCGGGTTTAGATGCCCGGATTTTTTATTCCTGTAACTATTTTACGGGTAATCACGCTGCACATTTTTTATTAAAAAAAGCTAAAACGCTTTTCGGAACAGGCCTGTTTCGAAAACATGATAATCTCCCTGTCTAAATCCCGCAATACCCAGTAAAACCAAGCCTTTCTCAATTTTCAACTCGCCATTCGTCATCGCCGAAAGTGTGATTCCTGCAAATTCTCAAAAATTAAGTGTAACAGGATTTTTATCCAAGCTCCCGAATTTTAGTTCTCTCACAGATAGCACCTTAATATATTGGTATGTGGGTGTAAGAATAATTCTATAACCAAAAAAATGTATCATGAAAAGTGTAAGAATGACAGCAAGAAGAAGTTTGGCTTACTTAGGAGGATTAAGCCTTGGTTTATTTGTAATCAACGCATGTGGCGGTAATCCGGATGATCCGAAAGAGATTGCAGAAGATCAAAACGAAGAGCGTTTCGATGACAGAAAATCTGAAAAAGATGCCAACTTCCTGGTAGAAGCAGCTGCAATTAACCTGGAGGAAATTAAACTGGGGGAACTTGCTCAGCAAAAAGGGATGATGGATGACACCAAAGCATTGGGTAAAATGATGGTGAAAGAACATACAGCAGCATTGAAGGATTTGAAAAAACTAGCCGACAGTAAATCCATTACTATTCCGGAAGTTTTGACTGAAGACGGACAAGATGCCTACGATGACCTTAACGAGGAAAAAGGAATGAAATTCGACGAAGAATATGCGAGCATGATGGTAAGAGGACATAAATCTGCTATCCGCAAGTTCGAGAATGCTTCTTCCAATGCAGAAGATCCGGACATCCGAAACTGGGCTACATCTATGCTTCCTTCTTTGCGTGCACACCTTGAGAATTCAAATATCTGCAAGGACAAGGCTAAAGAAATGAAGTAAGAGATCCGCCGCGGCGGATTGATTTGGCGGGCCGTCATTGACGGCAAAAATTGTGTCGAAATCCATTTGAAAAATCAGTTTTGACTCACTAAAAAAGAAAAGTAATAACACATAAATACAAAACAAGATGGCAACAAATAATCAAGAAATCGTAGATTGTTTAAACAACCTGGTACAGATTAATAACGACCGCATTCAGGGATATTTAACTGCTTCGCAGGAAACTGACCAGGATGATCTGAAAAGTGTTTTTTCAGAAATGATGACAACCAGCCAGGAATGCCGTCGTGAATTGGTACAGGAAATTACCAAACTGGGCGGAACTCCGATAGAAGGTACAACTGTTTCAGGGAAACTTTACCGTGTATGGATGGATATCAAGGCGGCTCTTACCAGCAAAGACCGTAAAGCAATCCTGAATTCCTGCGAATTCGGTGAAGATGCAGCAGTGAAAACTTATCAAACAGAACTGGATAGCGAAACTTTGAAAGGAACTGAATACTTACAAGTTGTTCAGCAACAATATTCAAAGATCAAATCAGGTCACGATAAGATCAAGCAATTGCGCGATGCTGCCAATAATGCAGCTTAATTTGTTCAGATACAGGTTTTGACCTGTTCTAACACTATTCGTAAGGACTATCTTCATTTGGAGATAGTCCTTATTTTTTTGCACATGTTAAAGCAAAAAAAAGTCCGGGTTTGTAGATCCGGACTTTGTAATGATGATATTAACTATTAACTTCTTGGTTTCGGATATTCCAACTCATAGGTTTCAATATCGAATTTACAGTCTCTCACCAACAGGTGAACTCTGAGGTTGTCTACATAAATAGCTCCGTCATCTTTCACCTCGTTGATATTCGTATGTGTGATCTCGCGACCGTCGATAATAACCACCATTCCGGATCCCAAACATTTTACTTCGTGTCCTTTTTTGACCAGGATTGCTGTGTCTTCACCTAATCCGATTCCCATCTGCCCGGGATTCCGGATGATAGCCTGGGCAAGTCTTCCGAATCTGCCACGTTTTAAAAAATGGGTATCTATGATACAGCCTTCCAGCAAACCAAGCCCTCCGCCGGTTTTCAAATCCGATTCAAAAAGCGCCTCATAGGTACCACCCGACTGGATCATGACCTCCGGAGCAACTGCAGCTCCGGCACTTGTTCCTGCAACTGTAAAATTCTTATCCAGGAAATACTTATCCTTGATCGCATTAGCAACCGGGGTTCCGCCCAATATTGTCGCAATCTTAAATTGATCCCCGCCGGAGAATAATACCGTCTCTGCTTTGTTTATACGGTCTACAAACTTTTCATCATTGGCTTCCGTTTTGGTCTGAATGTTCATAAACCCTACATTTTCGCACCCTATTTTTTGAAATGCCTCTTTGTATCTTTTTTTCTGTTTCTGAGGCTCATTCGATGCGGTAGTAATCACTTCGATACGCGGATTTTCGGATTTACTGCTGATCAGTTTTTTCAAAATTTCCATTTCCACGAATTTCGGATTGTGGTAAGCCATGTCGACTTCTCCTTTTCCTTTATCTTCTGCACCTCCGATGATTAATAATTTTCCTTTTGGAATAGTCTGCCGATTCATGATTGTTGCTTTTATAGTTCTGCTGTAAAATAGAAATGACCGAAAAAAGAAAGATTACAAAATTTCAGATGTGGTTTACATAATTCTCACCAGCATAAACGATGATTATTTATAGATTTTCACTCCGAAATCTTCCCGGGTTCTCCAGGCCCGGTGCATGCGTTCGCTGTTAAACGATACTCCAATATTTCCATCCGAATCAATACCTATTGCGCCCAGATCTCCTGTTTTGTCTTCGTTCTTTACCAGAATCACGTGATCGATTGCTTCCTGGATGGTGCATCCGGTGTGTTCAACAGTTGCAGCAATGTTGTAGGCCATTACTTCCGTAATGAGGAATTCACCGTCTCCAGTGCAGGAAACTGCTGCTGTTTTATTGTCTGCATAAGTGCCCACACCAATGATCGAACTGTCACCGATCCTTCCCGGCTGACAATATTCCGTGCCACCGGTAGAAGTTCCGGCAGCCAGGTTTCCATCTATATCCAAAGCTACCGCTCCGACCGTACCGTGCTGGCGTTTGGTGTGTTTATCGTATGCTTTTTTCTGACCTCCTTTCTTTTTCCGCTCTTTCTCGAAAGCATCCCACTGGTGTTCGGTAATGAAATAGGAATCCGGTTCCATTTTGATTCCCATATCTTTCGCTGTTTCGGTGGCTTCTGCACCTCCCATATACATGAGTGAACCATCCTTGAGCAATTCTTTTGCAAAAGAAATCGGGTTTTTGATATTGTTGATAATAGCTGTTGCACCGGCTTTCTTTTCTTTTCCATCCATCATGGACGCACACATTTCCACATTTCCTGCAGCTGTAATCGCAGAACCTCTTCCGGCATTGAAGTATTTATTGTTTTCCAATGAAATAATAGCTGCTTCCACGGCATCCAAAGCACTGCCGCCTTTTTTCAGGATACTGTAGCCTGCCTCAACAGCATCGCTCAATCCTTTTTCATATTCCGGAATGTGTTTGAGAATAAATTCTGAATCCGGCCCTGCACCTCCGTGCACTACTATCGCAATTTGACCCATCGTTACAATTCTTCCCATTTTGCTTTTACTTTAGTTAAAACTTATTCATACTTCTTCAAATAAATTACAATGGCCACGATAATCCCGATCACAATCAGGCGCTGGATGATCTTCCAGGCAAAAGTTCCCGGTTTGTATTTAGCCAATACACGCCAACCGCGATCGTTGGTAAACAAAGGAATGCGTAAACGGAGTAAATCTGCCAGTTGTCCTCCCAACGAATCCACACGGTCGGCAAAAATGAGCAACAGCCAGCGCCGGAGTTTGTTTTCGCTGAATTTATAAGCTTTACGGCGCAGCACGCCACTCAATCCCTTGGGTGGATTTTTTGTTCCGAAAACAGCCGATAAATAAGGCCTTTCGGTCGATTTCAAAATTTCCGTTTTCGCGGATTGCAGATACGGTCTTTCCCAACCGCTTCTTTTTCGGTCATCCCCGGTATATTTTTTCATCGGGTAAGTCGGATTGTTTGCCGGATCAGCATCCATTCCCCAGCCCGGGATTAATCTCGGATCTATAATATGTCGTTCCATAGCTTAAAAGTTTGAGGATGGTGGTATCAGAACGGTCTTAATACAATTGTCCAGTTTATCGGAGAAAATCCGGTAGGCATCCGAAACATTTTCCAAGGGAATGCGGTGCGTAATAATCTCTTTCGGATTCAACCTTCCTTCCATCACATGATCGATCAATTTGGGGAGGTTGCGTTTTACGGAAGCCTGGTTGGCACGGATCGTGATTCCTTTATTCACCACATTCCCGATCGGAATGAGGTTTCCGGTTGGTCCGTAAACACCCACTATCGAAACAATGCCTCCTTTTTTGACGGAATTGATCGCCCAATGTAGCGCAGTAGCCGACCCGGATTGAAGCAAGAGCACTTTTCCCGTCAGTGATTGCCAGCCATCCCCGTTGGCCTCACAACCTACCGCATCGATACAAACGTCTGCCCCGAACCAGTCGGTAGTCCGTTTCACGAACTCCACCACATCTTTCATTTCATCGAAATTATAGGCTTCGCAGGGAGCGTAGTTTCTTACAAATTCAAGCCTGTAATCTATGTTGTCGATCACGATCACACGCCCCGCTCCGAAAAGCCAGGCACATTTTGCCGCCATGATTCCAATGGGACCGGCACCGAAAATAACAACGGTGTCTCCGCTCACAATTCCGCCCATTTCACAGGCCTGGTAAGCTGTCGGAACCACATCGGTCAAAAGAACTGCATTTTCCGGGTCCATTTCAGACGGAATGACCGTTGGCCCCACATCTGCATAAGGAACACGCACGTATTCTGCCTGTCCGCCGTGGAAACCGCCTGCTGTATGCGAATACCCGAAAATCCCGCCAACTGCCGTTGCTTCCGGGTTCGATTCGTGGCAATTCCCGTATAATTCCTGCTTGCAAAATGCACATTTCCCGCAACTGATGTTAAACGGAACAATCACGTGATCCCCGACTTTCAGTTTCTGTACATTCGTTCCTACTTCCACCACAATTCCGATGAATTCATGTCCGAAAGTAGATCCGACGCGCGTATCCGGTACGAAACCGTGATACAGGTGTAAATCCGATCCGCAAATACACGATCTTGTAACGCGGACGATGCAATCATCCGGATGTTCGATTTCGGGCTCGGGTTTTTGTACTGCTCGTACCCGGTAAGGGCCTCTGTAATCCATTGCTAACATATTGTTTCATTTTTAAGTTTCAACTGCTTTGCTGTGATTTTTCAGGGGATAGCATGATAAAGGTCCGGTCAATATCACTGAGATTTATTACACATTCCCGTGATTTATTTGCGTTATTCCTTGATACATCATTCTTTATAGTAATCATGTAACAATTTCAAAATGCCTGTAAGGATTATTCTATTGAAAAAGAAGAACTTGACCGTTTTTAAATTCAAACTCATGGAAAGTATCTATCAAAAATTCCAGGATTTAATCGGCGAAGGGAATGACACTCTTGACATCTGGCAAATCCTGCTGCGCACAGCAATGGTTTTTGTTCTGACTATTGTGATTATCCGTTTGTCAGACCGGCGTGCTTACAGTTTATTGTCGCCCTTTGAGAATGTGATCGTTTTTCTGCATGGGGCGCTTCTCGGGCGTATTATCCTCGATCCTTCCACGCCTTTTCTACCGGCTGTTGCTGCCGCGGCATTGATTTCGGTCCTTCACCGGATTGTAGCGATGCTTTCCATCAGGAGTAATTTCTTCGGATACCTGATCAAGGACGAAGCTGTTGACTTGTATAGAGATGGTGTTCAAATCACGCGAAATATGAAACGTATGAACATCAGTGAGAATGATCTTCTGGAGGAGGCACGCAAGCATATTAACGCAGATTCACTGGACAAAGTAAAAACTGCCCGCCTGGAACGTGCCGGGAACATTTCATTTGTACTGAAGGAAGAGGAATAATCGATCAATCTGTTTCTGTTTCTCCTTCTGCTTCCGCATCACCTGTTAGAAATGGTTGAGTAGGGAATGCAAAGCTAATGGAGCGTTCCTTGAAAACTTTGATGATTTCCATGTATATGGCGTGTTGCACATCCATGTAAACGCCGTAATCCGGGCTGAGCACATTGTAGACAAATTCAAAATTGATGCTCCAGTCGCCCAAAGCGGCCAGGTGCCCACGGCCATATTCTACCTGCGGCTGTTTATCGATAATGTTTTTTACCAGTCCCGGAATTTCTTCCAATACTTCCGAAGGCGTATTGTAAACGACCCGTAGTGTGAACACAATCCGGCGTGTTTCCAGCCGTTTGAAGTTATTGACCCGTGAATTTGTCAGATCGCTGTTCGAACAAACCAGCTGATCTCCGCTCAATGTACGGATACGTGTTGTTTTAATCCCGATTTTCTCTACCGTTCCGGACTGGTCTCCGATTGTAATCGAATCCCCGATCTCGAACGGTTTATCGAAGAAAATAGAAAAATAGCTGAACAAATCTCCCAATATGGTTTGTGCGGCAAGTGCCACTGCAATTCCACCGATTCCCAAACCGGTAATGAGTGTTGTGACACTATATCCCAGGTTATCGATCAGGAAAATAATTCCGAGGATCCATATGACCACATTCAGAACGATCATTAATCCCGAAACGGATTGTTCTCCGGATTCTTCACCGGACCTTCGCCGGGTAACGGTCATCAGCAAACGGCGGAATACGGCACTTATCAGACGAAGGACACAAAAAGTCAGTGCCGCCATATAAATAATATGAATCACTTTGTCTGCCTTGGGAGACAATTGAAGCGTACTGATCGCAAAGTATAAAAAGCCAACGTATAAAATCGGGACGATTAATCGCTCAATTCCAATGACCAGCAAGTCATCCCAGGTTGCGGAAGTAGACGCAGACCAGGTTTTCAGGCGTTTGAGTACAACGTAGCGAAATAATCTGATTCCAAGAACGGAAACAATCACGATTCCCAATGCAAACAACCAGGAATAAACCGTGTTTCCCCAAAAAGTATGCTGCAAAAACTTCTCCATATACTATCTAAAAAAGAGGCAAATCCGGTGCAACTGGTTATCTATAGATTAAAGAAGGGGCTATTGCCCCTTCATACCTAACTCCTAACCAGTTTTGCCATTACCAACTACAACTTATGTAATGATGAAGCTAATTTAGAACCAAGCCGAAAGTAAGTTCTTACAATTTTTTTCAAAGGATTTACATAATTCATACTATTGGGTAGCATGATTGATTTGTTTTATTGGAATCTTTCCTGTGCCTGCTGGCTTTGCGGAGTGAAAAAGTTTATCAGGTTACCGTCCGGATCGCGGAACAGGAGCGAACGGTTTCCCCATGGCATCGTTGTTGGCTGTTGTACAAGTGTCTCACTGATCAAATCTTTAATGCGTTCATATACCTCATCCACTTGATCGACCCGAAATTCAATGATGACACTTTTATTACTTGCCGGAACCGCAATTCCTTCTCCGAAAAAACTCAACGTGCGTGTGCTCCCGATTGCCAGCTTGGTTTGACCGATTGATAATTCGGCAAAATCTTCTGTATACCAAACTGCCTGTAAAGCGGTAATCTCTTCAAAAAACGAAACCAATCGTTTCATGTCTGCTGTAATAATTCGTACCGACGCTAAATCCATAATCTTGTCTGTTTGTTTGTTTGATTAAAGACAAAATTAGATCTGCTCATTGACAGCAGCTTGTCAGGGGTGTTGGAATTTTTTTCGCCGTTCGGCCAAATATTGATGAAGCGTGATCGGATGTGGTGAAAACGATTCGTTTTGCGGAGTTATTTCCTGTATCCGGTCCAGGCGGAACATCCGGTAATCCTTTCGCAACCTGCAAAATGCAATCAAGGCCCAGCTTTCATCCAGGGTGTAATACATGGCAAAAGGTTCTATAGTCCGCTCGGTTTGTTCCGGATCCTTTTCAGACCGGTAGGTAATCTTCAATACCTTAAAATTCGTCAATGCATTTTGGATAACCGTGAGCGAATCACTGGAATTGGTTTTGGGGATCACCGGGCTTACCGCAATGCGATTGGAAAGCAAATCTGCTCTATCTTTTGCAGCATAAGACAAAACGGCCTTCACTTTTGACACAGCTCCCAAATATGCTTCCACCAGCGAACTGTCTTTGTTGGTTCGCACCAATTGTTCCATCGTGATCAATGCGTTTGCCTCGTCCTCGTTGAACATCACGGGCGGAATCTTAAATCCTTCCAGCAGGGAATATCCTTTTCCATCAACTGTTACGATCGGAATTCCGGCCATTTCCAGCGTTTTCAGATCGCGGTAAATCGTCCGTACGCTCACTCCGCATTTTTCCGCAAGCATCGTCGAAGTAACAACGCTTTTTGTTTGCAGCTGTATGAGTATTGCTGTGATCCTTGCTATTCTTGGAATATCTGTGCTGTTCATTCGTCCGGTTCTGAGCTTAAAGTTGACAAAAATCTTTGGATTCCAATACGCATAGCTATTTGTGAATTAAACATACCAATTAGTATGTTTTAGAATTATATTTGCATCCGATAATTAAATAAACAATATGGAAACAGGAACAACCCGCAATTACAAACCACTCGTCTGGATCTTAACCTTAGGAATAAACGGACTCATTATTTTCGCTTTTTTCCTGCCCGGCAAGGAAACCTTCAAAACAACTGATTTTTCTTTTTTACCCTTGCTGAATGCCATTCTGAACGGTTCAACTTTTGTATTTCTGCTGGCCGCTCTATTCGCCATCAGGCAAAAGAACATCAAACTTCACAGGAACTTTATTTTTGCTGCGTTTTCCTGTACCTCGATCTTTCTTTTGTCCTACCTGCTTTATCATTTCACGACTCCATCCACCAAATTCGGAGGAGAAGGAATTATCAGATACACCTACTTTTTCATTTTGATCACGCACATTTTTCTTGCTGTTATTACAGTTCCTCTAGCCCTTTTATCAATCGGAAGAGGCCTGAACATGGAAATTCAGCTGCATAAAAAAATTACACGCTGGACGATGCCCATTTGGCTGTATGTGAGTTTAACCGGTGTGATTGTATACCTGCTGATTTCCCCATATTACAAGTAAATCGGACATTCGTAGAAATGTATAAATCCTTTCGTTAAATGTTCAAGCGGGCGCCGGTTGATTGACCGAATTTTGTCTCATAACATTGAAATTATGAGCACAACCATTCAACAACAAAAAATTGTCCTGGTGACCGGCGGAAGTCGTGGTATCGGTAAAAGCATTGCACTGCACGCTGCAGAACGCGGACTCGGAGTTATTCTGACTTATAACAACAATCCGGAAAAAGGCCGGGAAGTAGCTGAACAAATCCGTGCATCAGGCGGTAAAGCTGTTGCTTTGAAATTAGACGCTTCATTATTGAGTTCATTCGATTCATTTACAGAACAATTAAGAGCCGTACTGAAAAGCGAATGGAACCGCGATGAGTTTGATTACCTGGTAAACAACGCAGGAATTGCGCAGCGAACACTGATCAAGGACACCACAGAAGAAGTATTCGACCAATTGGTCACTGTCAATTTCAAAGGAGTATTTTTTCTCACACAAAAACTCATTCCTTTTATTACGGATGGCGGGCAGATCATCAATATTTCATCCGGACTTGCCCGTTTCGCATTCCCGGGAACAGCCGTTTACGGCGCATTGAAAGCCGGAGTTGAAGGATTGACCCGTTATTTCGCAAAGGAATACGCCGACCGGAAAATCCGCGTAAACAGTGTGGCTCCCGGAGCAATTGACACCGAATTCGGCGGAGGAAAAGGAGATGAAAGTCACCGGCAGCAAATTGCAAGCATGACTGCCCTGGGACGCCTGGGCGAAGCCGATGATGTGGGCGCATTTGTAGCTTCCCTGCTTTCGGATGACAGCCGGTACGTGAATGCACAGCGCATCGAAGTCGGAGGCGGGATTTATATTTAACAAGCACGGGGCAGGCTCACTTGTCCCGTCATTCCTTTTAACGGATTTCATACCTTTGTTTGACTTCAATTCCTGCTCATGGATTACACAGACATTCAATCGATTTCGGAACTGCACGATTTTTTTCGGTACGAAAAACCGGTGCATCCACTGATCAGCGTCATCGACTTGGCGAAGGTGGATCGTTCACACCGGATCGCGGATGCAAAATACCGGTTGAACCTATATTCTATTGCCTGCAAGAAAATCGAAGGTTCGTTCAAATACGGGCGCACGCATTACGACTTTTCGGAAGGTGCTCTCATGTTTACTGCTCCTCACCAGGTACTTTCACCCGGAATAGAAAACAAAGTGGAAGGCTGGGCAATCTATATCCATCCGGACTTCCTTCACGCCAGTAACAAAGGCCAAAAGCTGACCGAATATTCTTTTTTCGGGTATGATACCAACGAAGGATTACACATTTCAGATGCAGAAAAGGATATCCTGGAAAATTGTGTTCAGCACATCAGCAGGGAGATCTCGCTGAATATGGACAGTCATTCCCACAACCTGATCCTGACAAACCTGGAATTGCTGTTATCCTATTGTTCGCGTTTTTATGACAGACAATTTCTAACGCGGATAAAGGCCAGCAATGATCTGGTAGAAAGGTTCGACCGTATCCTCAACGATTATTTCTCCGGGGATACTCTCATCGAATGGGGAATTCCGGATGTGAAGTACTTTGCCGAACAATTGAACCTTTCACCCAACTACTTATCCGATCTGCTGAATAAATACACCGGAAAATCCACCCAGGAGCATATTCATCTGAAACTGATCGACAAGGCGAAAGCGTTGTTATGGAGTACCACAACCCCGATCAGTTCCATTGCTTACGATTTAGGGTTCGAGCATCCTTCCCACTTTACCAAACTATTCAAAAACAAAACCGGCTATTCCCCGAAAGAATATCGCAACCTGAATTGATGCCGCTGAAATAAAAACACCCTGCCGGATATTTTTCTTAGTTTTGAATGATCTGTTTCTCTATTCATTATGAAGAAAATCGTACGCATTCTTTTTTTGATCGCTTTCACCAACAGCTATTTGTCGGCACAAACGGAAACAGCGAAACTCTGGAAAGTGGTCAACGATAAGCAGGAAGCAGATACGAACCGGCTGGAAGCCTTGCGCCAAATCTGCATGCGCGGTTACTTGTATACTTATCCCGACAGCGCATCTTATTATGCCGATCAGCTTTACGAAATGGCGGGCAACATGCATTCCCGGAAATACCAGGCGGCCGCTTTGAACGTGCAGGGAGCATCTTTCTCTTTGCGCGGCGATAATACCCGTGCCATCGCTTACTTCACCCGGAGCCTGAAGATCATGGAAAGCCTGAAAGACCGGAAGGGAATTGCTTCCTGTCTGAACAACATCGGGGTGATCTACAACGAACAGGAAAAGTATGAAAAGGCAGCTGAGTATTACGAACGCGCTTTGGTGATCAACAAACAACTCGGCGATTCTTCTTCCCTGGCCCTTTCCTATTCGAATGTGGGAAGCGTTTACCGGTCCCTGAAAAACTATTCCAAATCGATTCAATACCATCAAAAATCGATCGATATTTACCAGGCACTCCAGGACGATTACAGCCTCGGAATGTCATTCCATTTTATCGGCACCGCTTACTTTGACATGGGCGACCTTCAAAAAGCATTGGAATTCAACGAAAAAAGCATTCCGTATTATGAAAAGTCGGAGAACGTGATCGGCCTTCCGGAAGTATTCAATATTATGGGGAAGATTTACGATAAGAAAGGAGATATCCAACAAGCGATCTATTACAATAAAAAAGCACTGGAACTGGCTAAAAAAGTAGATGCCCCGGCTGCTATGCGCGAATCCAGTTTTTCACTCTACGGAGATTATAAAAAGTTGGGGAAATTCAAAGATGCGCTGGAAATGCATGAATTGTACCTCGTTATGCGCAACCGGGTTACCAACGAAGAAAGTCAGCAGGAACTGATCAAACAGGAACTTTCCTACGAATTTGAGAAGCAGCAGGCATTGGATAAAAAAGAACACGAAAAGAAACTGGCCATCGCCGCTGAGAAAGAACAACAGCAAAAAGTGATTATTCTCGCTATCGGGATCGGATCATTGCTGGTATTGATCTTTGCAATAGTGGTGATTAATCGTTTGCGCGTTACGCGCAGGCAAAAAGAGATTATTGAACACCAGAAAGACCTGGTCGAGGAAAAGCAAAAAGAAATCCTGGATTCCATTACCTACGCCAAACGCCTGCAGGATGCCATTCTTCCCCCGGTTTCCAGTTTTAAAGAACAATTCCCCGAAAGTTTTATTCTTTATAAGCCGAAAGACATTGTAGCCGGTGATTTTTACTGGATGGAGAAAACCGGCGATTCGGTATTGATAGCAGTTGCCGATTGCACGGGCCATGGAGTTCCCGGAGCAATGGTGAGCGTGGTTTGCAGTACGGCTCTGAACCGGGCTGTTCTGGAATTCGGCCTTACCGATCCGGGGAAGATCCTGGATAAAACACGCGAGATTGTGCTGGAAACATTTGCCAAGAGTTCCAAAGATGTCAAAGATGGAATGGATATTTCGCTGGTATCGATTCATACGCAAACCCTGGAAATGCATTGGGCAGGTGCAAACAATCCGCTGTGGTATATCTCAGACAATATTTTTAATACCATCACTGCCGACAAACAACCGATCGGAAGTTCTTTTGCGCCGCAACCATTTACAAGCCATCAGCTTCAGTTAAAAAAAGGAAATTTATTGTACCTGTTCACGGATGGATATGCCGATCAGTTCGGTGGAGAAAAAGGAAAGAAATTCAAATACACACCTTTGAAAGAATTATTGCTCAAAAATGCCGCCCGTTCCATGGATTCTCAAGAAGTGCTGCTGGAATCAACTTTCGAAAACTGGAAGAACGGCATAGAGCAAGTAGACGATGTGTGTATCATCGGTGTCAGGGTGTAATTATTTTTTCCGCTCTCTGAACGGAATCAGAAGAAAATAAAAGAATCTCATGGTATTTATTTAGTGCTTAATCGCTTCCAATCAGCTAGTTACGTGTTATCATTCATTATTTGAGCTGCTAAATTGCGTTTAAATAGCCGGATAAAATTGGAGGATTGGGACATTCGGGAGAAAATACAAAAAACCCTAAAACTGTGAGTTATGTAAGGTTCGGGAATTAAAATACAACAAAAATCCTACTCATTACTGTCACCTTTAGTTAGGATTTAAAAACAGACAGAATATGAAAAAGATTTTAATAATGGCTGCAGCGGTTTTGACATCCTCAGCCCTATTTTCCCAGGAAGCTCCTCAGGAAAAAATCAAGACAATTTCATTAGGACCGGCAGTAGGCTTTGGTCACACAGGTATCCGAAACACAGCCGGAACAGACATCTTCAAACCGGCATGGAAAGCGGGTCTGATCTTCAATTACAGTTCGCGTAAACACGTAGGTTTTGCAGCAGATGTACTTTGGTCACAGGAAGGTGCCCGCGTGAAAGATCAGGGATTACAAGCAGATGTAAACTTTCAATACATCCGTGTTCCTTTGAAATTTGCCTATTATTTCGGTGCGTTTGAAGACAATTTCCGTCCGAAAATTACCGTAGGTCCATCCATGGGATTCCTGTTGCATGCAACCAGCTATGTAATGGACCTGGAAAAAGTGGATGTAACGGACAATTATGAGAAATTCGATGTCGGGGTGAACGCTTCGATCGGTTTTAACTGGAAGGTGGCAACCAATATGTGGCTAAATACCGATTTCAATTATTACACGAGTTTCCTTCCGGTTTACGGCAGCCAATACAATTCCAACTTCGGAGTGCAATTAGGACTTGCTTTCGGGTTGTAGGACTTACAAACCCTTATACATAGAAAGCCCCGATAGTATCGGGGCTTATTTTTTGTCTTTACTTTACGAAACAGGTGTGTTTTCCCCACAATTCAATTGGTATTTCCTTTGCGTTCTCTCACCCTTTACGTCTAAATATGTTTGATTAATTACCGCAAAGAAACGGGAAAGTGAAAGATTTAGGGCACAAAAAAAGGGACCGAAGTCCCTTCTAAACTAAAAAACTTAAACCTAAACATTGTTCTTCTTACAACTTATTGAATGGTATTTCAAATGTACTCCTGCTTAGCGTTGTTTGGCTTACACTTTACCGCAAAGGATTTACACATTTTTTTGAATTGGCATTATACCTGTATCAGGCCCAATATATTCTTCGACGGATCCGTAAACCAAGCCATGGCAGGACCATGTTCGTTGCGGCAAATTCCTTTCGAATCGGTTTTTAAATAGGCCTCGTCGTATTGCAAAAAGGAAACTCCTTTTTTATTCAGTTCTTCCACCGCGTCATCGATGTCCGTAACCGGGATATTCAACACCGTGAAAGTCGCCGGTTCATGATCCTGCTTCGGATAAATAATGACTTTCATACCGCTGTTGATGTGCAGGGTCAAAATTGACATTTCTCCTTTTTCAACCTCCAAACCAAGCACGTTTTTATAGAAGAAGTAAGCTTCATCCGTATTTTCGGCGGAAAAACTGCTGAATATTTGTTCTCTCTGTATCATAACTGTTATTTAAAAATTCTATTTAAAACCCTGTGTTACACAAACGCGCTGTAGCCGGTAATTGCCCTTCCGACGATGAGTGTATTGATCTCTTTCGTTCCTTCGTAGGAATAGATCGCTTCTGCGTCCGCCACAAAACGAGCCACATCGTGTTCGAGTAAAATACCGTTCCCACCCATGACTTCACGTGCTTTGCTGACAATGTCACGCGTGCGCAGGCTGCAAAAGACTTTCGCCAGGGAAGCATGTTCGTCCGTCAATTCGCCCTGGTCCTGCAATTCCGACAAGCGTGCTACCATGGTTTGCATGGCCGTTAGATTGGTCAGCATTTCCACCAGGTGATTCTGGATCAACTGGAAAGAAGCAATCGGTTTTCCGAATTGTTTCCGTTCGCGGGTGTACTTCAGCGCAGCTTCGTAGGCGCCACGTGCACAACCAACTGCCAGCCAGGCAACGCCTGCCCGCGTCATACGCAGCACATTTGCCGTGTCTTTGAATGAATTAGCTTTTTGCAACCGGTCTGCTTCTTCCACTTCGCAATCCGTTAGTGTCACAATGCCGTTCTGGACAATGCGCAAAGCCATTTTATCTTCCATTTTGTCGACCTGTAGTCCCGGATTTCCTTTTTTGACTAAAAATCCTTTCACCTGGTGATCGTCTTCGTCTTGTGCCCAAATAATGATCACATCCGCGAAAGTAGCGTTACCGATCCATTTCTTTTGTCCGTTCAGCACCCAGGTGTCGCCGGTCCGTTTTGCTTTCATGGTCAATCCTCCTGCAACGGCAGAACCCACTTCCGGCTCTGTCAAACCAAATGCCCCGATCTTGCGCAGGCTTTTCAATTCGGGAATCCATTGCTGTTTCTGTTCTTCGGAACCCAGCAAATAAATCGATCCCATGACCAACCCGCTTTGCACTCCGAAAAATGTCGCAAAAGAAGCATCAATCCGTGCCATCTCCATCGCCAAAACGCCTTCCATCAAATTGGAACGCAGCGGATTGCTGTAGCCTTCATAGGCCACACCGCAAATGTCGAGTTCAGCTACTTTGGGTATCAAATGATGCGGAAATTCTCCCCGTACCCAAAAATCGTTGGCAACCGGTTTCACTTCATCTTCCATGAAAGCCCGCACCCTTAACTGGAGAGCCCGTTCATCCGGCGAAAGTGTGTGGCCGATATTGTAAAAATCCCCGTCGACGGGAGGAAGTTCTTTTTTGGAATGGTTTCCGCCAATCAGCTTCATCAAACCGGCCAATTGTTTATCATCGAGCTTCCCTACCCGGTTCATGACTTCCGCCAGGTCAATCTTTTGGGACAACCGGGAAAACTGCTCCATATCTACTTGCTTAAACAAGCGCCAGGCATTCTTAAGGTTGGAGAAAACAGACATAGTGTGTGATTTTGTATGTCTTAAAGTAGAACAAAAAGCCGTGTGGGTTTCTTAAAAGAACTTAAAACTGGTTGACACAGTAAGCTTTTCCGGGATCAGTTAAAGGACTGGCGGTATTCCAGGGGAGTAACGTTTGTCTTCTTCTTAAAGAGCGTACTGAATGATTGAGCATGCTCAAATCCCAGCGTATAGGCGATTTCACTGACCGATTGGTTGGTAGTGGCAAGTTTTTGTTTTGCTTTTTCGATCAGTCGCTCATGGATGTGCTGTTGGGTATTTTGCCCGGTATGCAGGCGTAAAAGGTCGCTCAGATAATTCGGTGACAGGTTCATTAATCCGGCAATGCGATGCACGGTCAGTAGTTCATCCGAATGGTTCTCGAAATAATCATCCACCAATTTTTCGAACTTTGCCAGTAACTGGTGATTGTGGTTTTTCCGGGTAATAAACTGCCGCTCGTAGAACCGGTTCGAGTAATTCAGCAGCAACTCAATCTGCGACAGGATAATTTCCTGCGTATGCTTATCGATGTGCCGGCATTCCTTATCAATTTTATGCAGGATTTCAATCAGGTCATTCTCTTCTTCCGCTGAAAGGTGCAATGCTTCATTTACGGCATAGGAGAAAAAAGTATAACTGCCTATCGAAGCGGCAAGCGGATGACTCATGATAAAATCGGGGTGGAAAATCAACAAATACCCGGATCCGCACTCCATATTGTTCAAATCAAGGTATTGTACCTGGTTAGGAGCCGTAAAACTCAGCACACCCTTGTCGTAATCATAATGCTGTTGTCCGTAACGGATCTTGCCTTTCGCTTCCCGCTTTAGCGCCACACAATAAAAGCGGTTGACAAAGCCTTTCCAAACTTCATCTTCTAGGAAAATACATTCGTTGAGATTAATCACACTTACCAGCGGATGCCTCGGTTCCGGCAACGACAGCAAGCGGTGAAATTCAGAAACGGATCGAATGGAGTTCATCGTACTAATTTAAACATATTAACGGAGAAAAGCGGCTATATTAAACACACAGCCGCATGAAATTTTAGTCGATCAATCCCATACTGAATTCATCGTACGGTTTTCCCGTATCTGTTCCCAAAGGAACAATGCTTTCCAGTTTGGAAAGATCTGCTTCACTTAACCGGATTTCAGCTGCTGCGATATTCTGTTCCACGTACTTTCTGCGCTTTGTACCCGGAATAGGCAAGATTCCTTTGCTTATAATCCAGGCAATTGCTAGTTGTGAAGAAGTAATGTTTTTCTCAGCTGCCATTGCTTCTATTGCTTTTACCAGTTCGATATTCTTGTGGAAATGTGCTTCCTGGAAACGCGGAATTGCACGGCGAAAATCGTTCTCCGGCAAATCGTCTATCGTACGGATCTGCCCGGAAAGGAAACCACGGCCCAAAGGAGAATAAGCAACAAAACCGATTCCCAATTCCTTCAAAGTATCCAACACACCACGTTCCTCAACGGTGCGCTCAAATAAGGAATATTCACTTTGTACAGCAGTAACCGGGTGAACGGCGTGCGCTCTTCTTACTGTTTCTGAAGACACTTCCGAAAGCCCGATGTAACCGACTTTTCCCTCCTTCACCAATTCACTCATTGCTTCAACGGTTTCTTCGATCGGTGTGTTTTTATCCAGGCGGTGCATGTAATACAAATCAATGTAATCGGTCTTGAGATTCTTCAATGAACGCTCCACCGACTTTTTCACATATTCCTTTTTACCGTTGATGGCCCAGGTCACTTTGTCGTTATCATCGATTTCCCAGCCGAACTTAGTGGCCAGAATATACTTATCCCGGTTATTCCCCATCGCCTTTGCGATAAGCTGCTCATTTTTCAGTGGCCCATACAGATCGGCCGTATCCAAAAAATTACCGCCCAATTCCAATGACCGGTGAATGGTGGCTATTGCTTCCTGTTCATCTGCCGGTCCATACATATTTCCTTCTTCAAAACCGGTCATTCCCATACATCCGAGACCTAGTACGGGTACAACCAAGCCTTCGCTTCCTAAATTTATTTTCTTCATTTTGAGTGATTTAATTTGATGGTACAAAGTTCCGCAGGAATACTCCTTTATTTGTTTGCAAATCCCCGAAAGTTGTATGTAAATCACTGTGACCCGGAAACAACAAAAATTCCACAGACTGTTTCCGGTTGGAATTTTTAAATATATTTGCTTCGTATTTAAAATATTGGTGCGGTGGACAGGACTCGAAAAATTGTCTAACTAATATTTTAAACAAATGAAAAAGATTAGCACTTTATTCAAAAAAGACCCTAACGACTTAGGCCGGATTATCAACGAGATCAATCCTGAAAATGCATGGGTTTTTAATGGTGAAGGAATTGCCACCCGTAAATTCGACGGAACTTCGGTTGCCATCATCAATGGTGTATTACACAAACGGTACGATGTAAAAAAGGGACGAACAGTTCCGGAAAATGCCATTCCCTGCCAGGAAGCAGATGCATTGTCTGGGCATCATCCGCATTGGTTGCCTTGCGACCGGGCTAAAAAAGAAGACCGTTATTTCTTTGAAGCGTTTGACCGATTGACGGAAATTGCAGACGGCACGTATGAATTGTGCGGACCGAAAGTTCAGGGAAATCCGGAGAATCTGGAACACCATGTATTGATTCCGCACGGTAAAGAAGTCATTGAAATTACAGATTTCAGCTTCGAAGCATTTAAAACCCTGTTATCCGACAAGGAAATGAATATCGAAGGAATTGTGTTCCATCATATTTCAGACGGCCGCATGTGCAAGATCCGCAAGCGGGATTTCGGCGTAAAACGATAAAGTAGTCTTTAAACAGTTAAAACGGGGTTGTTCGTCAAAAGCGGATAATCCCGTTTCTTTTAACGTTTCTTCGGAAAGAAAGGACCTGAACGGAAGCGCCACTGCTTTCATTGAGCTATCTTTGCACCGCATTCAAATCTCAAAGCAATGTCACCGGAAAACTTACTGAAGCAAATCCAGTTCATCAAAGAAATCGACAAGATCAAGTACATCCAGCGCAAAACGAAATTGTTTAACAGCGACCGCCAGGAGAACGATGCTGAACACAGCTGGCATTTAGCCATGATGGCCATTGTGCTGGCAGAACATGCCAATGCAGCTGTTGATTTGCTGAAAGTGATGAAAATGGTCCTCATTCACGATATTGTGGAGATTGATGCTGGGGATACCTTCATTTACGACACGCAAAAGAACCATTCCAATACAGACGAAGAGCGGTTGGCTGCTCAGCGCATTTTCGGGATCTTGCCAGAACAACAAGCCGAAGAACTGATTGCCATCTGGGAAGAGTTTGAAGCCGGGGAAACCAACGAAGCGAAATTTGCACGGACCATGGACAGGCTGGAACCCTTATTGCAAAATACCTCCAACAATGGCGGAACCTGGAACGAATTCGGCGTTACGTATGACAAAGTATATGCTAAAAAGAGCGTGATGAAAGAAGGTTCCACTACCATTTGGTCGTTTGCGGAAGCGTTGATCAATGACAGCGTGGAAAAAGGGATTTTGAAGAAGTAAAGCGTTATTCCCGCTGCCCGGCCAGTTCCGTTGCTGTTACCCCGTATTGTTTTTTGAAAACAAAGGAAAAGTGAGACAGGTCTTCGAAACCCAGATCGAGATATATTTCGGATGATTTCTTCCCCTTCTCCCGGATCAGGTAATACGCTTCCTGCAACCGTTTTTGAAGCAACCACCGACTGGGTGTTTCGTGGAAGATCTTTGCAAAGTCCCGCTGAAAGGTGGAAAGACTTCTTCCTGTGAGGTAAGCAAACCGGTCCAACTGCACATTGAAATGGTAGTTTTTCTGCATGAACTCTTCCAAATCAATTTTATGCGGTTCCGAAAAATCAAACAAACTGTTTTTCAAATCCGGCTCGAGCTTCAGCAGGATCAGCAAGGCTTCTTTTTGTTTCAGCTTCAGCATATGTTGATCTGTATCCAAATCTTTGTAATCGATCAAAGCATGCATAAACGTGCTCAACGATTTGTTTTCCGGGAATTTATAAAAGACCGGCCTGGATGCTTGTTTTTCGGCGGTATATCCGTATTCATTGCTGAAATCCCGCAATAATTGCTCGTCAAAACGCAAGCTCAGTGACTGGAATTCTCCATTCGGAGGCGGAAACTTGACAAATTTGAGTAATTGGTTCTTTCGCACCACATAAATTTCTCCTTCACGGATCGTTTCTTTGGTTTCGCCGTCGTTCAATTCCATGGAACCTTCAAGCACAATTCCCACAGCATGGGTTTGCACAAATTGTTCCCCTTCCCGGAACTCAGCCAGGTGACAGGAGTAATTGATCGGAAGGCTGTGACTGGTCTTATCCATAATTCGTTCATTCAAATTTAAGATAGAATGGAGAAGGAAAAAAGGAAAAATGAAACAACTATCAGCAATTCCTCCATTTTCCTTTTTTCCTTTTTCCTTTTTACATTTTACATTATACATTCAGTTATTCCAAAATCGTCTTGGGCTCCAGGTAGGTTTCCAAACCGTAAACGCCGTACTCTCTTCCGATACCGGATTGTTTGAATCCTCCGAAAGGAGCCAGCGGATCGTGTTTGAATGCATTGATCATTACTCTTCCTGCATCAATTTGAGCGGCTACCCGGTTAGCATGTTCGCTATCTGCAGAGCTGATATAAGCTGCCAAACCATAGCTGGTATCATTCGCAATCGCAATCGCTTCTTCTTCCGTTTTATAAGGAATGATGGACAAAACCGGCCCGAAAATTTCCTCTTGTGCAATGCGCATATGGTTGCGGACGTTGGTAAAGATCGTTGCCTTCACAAAATTCCCGCTTTCCAAACCTTCGGGCTTCCCTGTTCCACCGGCCAGCAATTCTGCTCCTTCTTCCTGGCCCAGTTGAATGTAATCCTGCACGCGTTCAAATTGTCTGACACTCACAAGTGGTCCCACATGCGTGTTTGCATCCATCGGGTCGCCGACCTGAACTTGCTGAACCGCCAACTTTGCCAATGCATTCACTGCTTCCAGTTTATTTTCCGGAACCAGCAAACGTGTCGGGGCAATACACGCCTGGCCGCTGTTCATATAAGCCCCGAAAACTGCCATCGGGATGGCTTTTTCCAAATCGGCATCGTCCAGGATAATATTCGGTGATTTACCGCCGAGCTCCAGTGTCACGCGTTTCATGGTTTCCACCGCTCCTTTGGCAATCGATTTCCCTGTTATAGTAGAACCTGTAAAAGAAATCTTTGCAATATCCGGATGGCTGGTAAGCTCTGCTCCTACTACTGCTCCCAACCCGTTTACCAGGTTGAAAACACCTTTCGGAAGGCCTGCTTCGTGGAAACATTCCAGCAATAATTGAGTCTGTGCAGCGCTCATTTCACTGGGTTTCACAACGACCGTACAACCTGCGGCAACGGCAGTGGCAAACTTGTTGCAAATAAAGCTGTTGCTGGCATTCCAGGGTGTAATGATTCCCACAACTCCCAGAGACTCCAGGCGCACACGCGATTCCCCGACCGGTTTTTCAAATTCAAAATTCCGTAATACCTGAATCATATTGGTAAATGAATCCATGGCATTTTTTACACTCGCTTTGCAAAACTGAAGCGTTCCACCGTATTCTTCCACCATGACTTTCACCAATTCATCTTCACGTTTGCTTACCGCGTCGTGCAACTGTTGCAAATACGCCATCCGTTCTTCAACAGTTGTTTTCCGGAATGTTTTAAAAGCTTCTTTTGCTGCTGCAATGGCCAGTCGGGTGTCTGTTTCGTCTCCCAGCACTACTTCTCCTGTTTTTTCGTTTGTTACCGGGCTGATTAAATCGAAGGTCTCTGTTCCGTGTGGCGTAACGAATTGTCCGTTCACATACATTTGGTCTATTCTTTTCATTTGTCTGTTTTTTTTACAAAGTTCCGGCAATTCCACGCAGTTTACTTTGTTGAAACAGTCAAGTTTACTTTGTTGAAACGGTCAGAAAACAGGTTCTTTCTTTTACCGATTCAAATATGAGCCGCTGAAGACATAAAATTGAGCTTTCAGAGCAACTGAATCCTCTGTTAAACCGGCAACTTTGTTTTCTCATTTAAACAGCTCAATATGACAATTGAAAAAATAACCCTGGGAAAAAACGGCCCTTTGGTCTCCAAATTAGGATTGGGATGCATGCGCATGTCATCGGTGTGGGGCGGCAAAAACAACGACGAAGCTGAAAGTATTGCGACCATTCAGCAAGCCTTCGACAGCGGAATCAACTTCATCAATACCGGGGACTTTTATGCCAGCGGACACAATGAACTGCTTGTTGGCAAAGCCATCAAAGGCAGACGTGACGATGCGTTCATCAGTGTTAAATTCGGGGCCATTTTCTACAACGGCCACATGCTCGGACTGGATATCCGTCCAAACTCCATTAAAAACTTCATCAATTATTCATTGGTTCGTTTGGGAGTAGAAACCATTGACCTGTATCAGCCCTGCAGGTTAGACAACAGTGTTCCGGTGGAAGACGTGATAGGAACCGTAGCTGATTTGATCAAAGAAGGAAAAGTACGCCATTTGGGAGTTTCCGAAATTACCGCCGACCAACTGAAAAAAGCACATAGCGTTCATCCGGTAACGGCATTGGAAATCGGCTATTCACTGGCCGACCGGCAAATTGAAAAAGAATTGCTTCCAACTGCTAAGGAATTGGGAATCGGAGTGGTTGCTTTCGCAAATACTGCTGAAGGCCTCTTGACAGGAACATTAAAAGCCCCGCTTGCCCCGGATGATTACCGCAATCATTTTTCCCGGTTCCAGGGAGAAAACCTGGTTCAAAACCTGGAAAAAGTAGACGTCCTGGTGAACATGGCAGAAGAAAAAGGTGCTTCGCCTGCTCAACTTGCCATTGCCTGGGTGAATGCACAGGGTTCTCACATCATGCCTTTGGTCAGTATGAACAAACGCTCCCGGCTGTCGGAAAATATTGATGCCATGAATATGGCCTTTACTCCGGAAGAAATGCGTATTTTAAATACCGAATTTGCGGACGGCAATTTGCTGGGAGATACTTACCTGCAGCGATAACCGGAAATTGATTCTTTAACGAATTCCAGACATGACAAATCCATCCGAAATAATCCCCGGTGTGATCTTTTACAATTACCTGACCGGCTATCTCAAAGAGAAAGCCGGTTTTTGGGAACACAGTACTTTGGTACTGCTGGTTTCCGGAAAGTTTGTCCTGGAAACTTCCACCCAAAAGATCGGGTTAAAAAAAGGTGAAATGCTCCTCATCCGTAAAAACCAACTGGGGCAGATTAGTAAATTTCCTTTGCCGGGTGAACATTATCAAACGATCGTCATTTCCCTGCAGGAAGAATTCCTCCGGCAAATCGCCCTGGAAGAGCAATTGGAAATCCAGGAAAAGTATGAGGGGGAACTGTCTGTCAGAATCCCTTCCACCGAATTCCTGAAAGGATATTTCCAATCCATCCTTCCTTATGTGTCCGATTCTTCCCAGAGCATGAGTACCGAAATGGGGATGCTCAAAATAAAAGAAGTGGTGAAGTTGCTGCTGCATACCATGCCTTCATTGCGCGCTTTCCTGTTCGATTTTTCAGAGCAGCATAAGATAGACCTGGAAAAATTCATGCTGAGCAACTTCCATTTTAACATCCCGGTTGAACGGTTTGCGCAATTAAGCGGAAGAAGTCTGGCATCCTTTAAACGCGATTTCCAAAAGACATTCGGGATGCCGCCCAGACAATGGTTACTGGAAAAACGCCTTTCGGAAGCACGCTACCTCATCGAAAAAAAACAATTGAAGCCCTCCGAAATTTATGCGGAACTTGGATTCGAAACTTTTTCCCATTTTTCGCACGCCTTCAGAAAAAAGTTCGGGAAAGCACCTTCCGAATTCAAACCGGTTGTGACCGGGTAATCTTCTAAAAAAGCATTGTAACGTGTTTACCAACCGGGATTATAGACACATACAGTACTTTTTGAATTATTAACCCAAAACCAGGTACTATGAAACATCTTCTTTCCCTCCTGTTCCTTTTATTCGTTAACTCCATTTTTGCACAAGAGCAAATCGAGCACCTGCTCAAATCCAAAGTCTTCGGTACGGAACGAAAAGTCACTGTTTATCTTCCGGCAGAATACCTGCTCGACCAGGAAGGAAAGTTCCCCGTTGCCTATTTATTCGACGGACAGTTTGAACCTTACCTGAAAATGGTTTCCGGAATGATGGAATATTACAGCCAGACAAACCTGTGTAACAGTTTGGTAATCGTTGCAGTTCATACCACGGACCGTTTCGGGGAATTTGTTCCGGAACCGAAAACGGATGCAAATCAAAAAACGACTTATTCGACCAAACTGACGGATTTCCTCGAACAGGAATTGTTCCAGTTTATAGATTCAGCGTACCGCACCACCCGATTTAAACTCGGAATCGGTCATTCACTGGGCGGAACTTTCCTGCTTTACGAAGCCTTCAAACCGGATTCGCCTTTCGGGGCCATTATTGCAGCAAGTCCGAATACCAACATGGAAGGAATGACCAAAATGATCCCGGAATACCTGGATAAACATCCTGAAATGAATACCTTTTTCTATGTAACAGGTGGCGATACCGATCAGATGGAACTGGATTTTCTGCGTACAACGATGCAGATCGATTCTTCCATCAAGGCCCGGAATTCCGGATCATTGGATTGGAACTTCCGGAAATACGAACACTCCAACCACATGGAAACTTTCCCCAAAACATTTAATGACGGCTATTTGCTGTTTGTACAACACTGGAAAAGTATTTCAAATGACTTTTCGACATTGAAAGGCCTGCAAGGTCCCGCATTGGAAGAAGCAGTTAAGAAGCTATTAGCTAAAACAGCCGCTAACGAACGGACAGAAATGCCCTATTCATTTCGTGAAGTTTCAGGAATGCAACGGCGGGCTGAAATGTCAAACGAGTACCAACTGGCTTCGAATATCTGTGGGTTGCTGATCCCGATGGTGGAAACGGGCGCTGCATTTTCCAAAGAAGAAAAAGAGGGAATGATTCAATGGCTGAAAGAAAAACAGCTTTTTCTCCGGTTCCAGGATATTTGTAACAACGCTCAAATTGCTCTGGACCGGAAAGATTACAAACTGGCGGCACAGGAATATTCCCGTGCTTTTGACATGAACATTATTCGCGGGACATTTGCTCCCCGTCTCAAATCGTTGGAAGCTTTTGCGCAAAGTGGAAACACGGAGGCTGCCTTTAAACAACTCGATCTGCTTGCAAACCATTACCAACTTCGCGGAAGCAGCTCACTCAGGGAAAACGCTTTACTTTCACCGCTGCACAAAGACAAACGCTGGAATAAGTATCTAAAGATCCTCGATGAAAACACGAAGCTGAAAGCAGAATAAACCCGGAACAACCGTTAATAATCAAAAATGTGTTCCACTTCGTAGTGTTCTTCTTTGACTTTCAACAGCATCCGGTTCAGGTCTTTCACCAAAACAGCCAGAACAATGCGTTTCTTCTTCGGTTCGGAAGGAATCGGCTGATAGAAAATGTTCTCGGTGTAACTGGTTGAGAAGTATTTGTTTCGCGGTACTTTCAGTGAGACAAAAATCGCAGCATCATTCCCGGAAATCTCCCGGAAAGTCAGTTTATCTTCTGCCAGCTGAACGGCTTCCGGGTTGAACCGTGCATACCTGTTTAAGCGAAGAAGCGCACTTTTATCCGGGTAACTTTCCACGACATCGTATTTCTTTTTCAGTTTCGGTGCAAGTTTATCTACCAGGACCATCGTGTAGGTATCATCCGGTCCGTGCATGGTTTCCGCCCCCATTTTGATCAGTTTTCCGTACCCCCATTTCACCACGAGTTCGGAAGTGAGGAAGTATTTGCGTTCCAGTTTCCGGAAAAAGTGTTTGTCGAAAAAAGAGGTTTCCGTCCACAGTTTTTTCAGGCGGTCTTTAAAAT
The DNA here is from genome assembly GCF_039596395.1 of Fluviicola sp. Classification (NCBI taxonomy): domain Bacteria; kingdom Pseudomonadati; phylum Bacteroidota; class Flavobacteriia; order Flavobacteriales; family Crocinitomicaceae; genus Fluviicola; species Fluviicola sp. The sequence goes on along the minus strand of NZ_JBCNJT010000001.1, from coordinate 551,619 downwards.
CGAATTCATACCAGAAATTATCGTTGATAAACGCCACGTAATCCTTCGTGTATTGAGCCGTAAAGCGGTCTTCATCCGTTTCAACCGTTCTGGTATCGGTCAGTCTTCCGACAACCCGTTCATACCAGGCTTTCGTGACATATTCCGCAGAACAACTCGAATTAATGATGTAGATCATCAGCTGGTATTCCCCGTTGTATTTGTATTGCGTATGATTCGTATCCGTGTATGTCTTCACCAGCTTGTGAATGTCCCAGATCTGCGCATTCTGGCGCATGTACGGAAATGTGCTAGCAGTGGTGTGCTCAAAATAATCGGCTTGTTCCTTCGGACTGAAAACCAGGTACCATTCCGGAATGCTTAAGATGGCCTGATCGACCCTTCTCCGGTATTTGGCCGGTGTTTGCGGATCTTCATTCTTTGCAGTCCATTCTTCCGGGATCAATACACCTTCATCATCGACAAATGTATTCGGTTTTTGCAGGTAAAAAGTCAGCAAAGCCAATGCAGAAGAAGTGAATGTAAATAATAGCAACCGTCTCATTCCATCAATTTTTAGCGAATGCCAGCAAGGTATTCAGTGAAGGATCATTCTCCTGTAAAATGCGGAATCCCTGGTCCGCGAACCCGGAATTTTCCAGCAGTTTTACCCACTCTTCCACCGAACCGAACGAGCGGTATTCTGCTTCGTTCTTTGCCCAGGTTTCATGCAGGCCCAGGTTGAAAACGGTATGTACCAACGAAGCAAAAACACGCATTTCTTCCGTATTCACATCGTGATCGCGCATGATAAACAATCCGCCGGGTTTGAGCACGCGTTTGATCGACTCCACGAAAGCCGGCAGCAATTCTACCGGGCAATGGTGCAAACCGATGTGACAAGTCACCACATCCAGGCTATTATCAGCAATTTGGGCCGGAATGGGTTTGTAGTCCAGGTGGAAAAAGGTTCCGATCTTCCCGATCTTCCCGCGTTCCATAATATCTGCAATCCCGTTATTCGGAGCAATGTCATTCATCAGGTAAACCGGACCCGTGATCCGGATGTGCTTTTTCAATTCACTGATATAACGGCCCGTTGAACCGATTTCCAGGTAGCCGTTTATTCCTGTTTTACCTTCCAGGATTTGAAGTACCTGGCTCGACATTTCTCTTTTCTGTTTCTTCAACGCCGGCAAAGCATATGTCAACGCAGAAAGAAAGGGCGTAATGCCTTTCAGTTCTTTTTGAACGGCTTCATAAATCTCTTTGTCCGTTGCCAACTGTTGCGATTTTTCTGCAATCAAATGATGGAATTTGTCCTCCGGGTAAAGGTGAAAAATTCCCTGCAAAAACTGGTAGAACCGGTCGCTGGATCGCGTATCGGAGAAAACGGCTTTGAATTCGGATGTCGGATTATTCATAATTGGCATGTGGATTATAGTATTTTTCCCAGAGGGAATTCCGGAACTTGTTAGCCGGATCGATCTGTTGTTTCAGGCGGAACAATTTCTTTGCGTGCGGGTAAGCTTTGTGGAATTGTTCTGGGGTAGCATGAAGCTGGTACGGCAGGTAATACGTTCCTCCGCAACTCAACGCAGCATCCGTCAGTTCACGGGTCCAGATCCCTACTGTATTCTTTGCTTTTTCATTCGTACTTTGCTTGTACCAGATCACGAATGCAAAGACTTCTTCTTCACTCCAGCTCAATAGCGAATCGCGGTTTTGTACGGCATGTCGGATCGACACATTGATCACATTGACTTTATAACGGCGGAAAATTCCGGCCATTTTCGCAGAAAACTCCTCAAATTGCTCCACAGGAACGAAATATTCCTGGAGGATATACGAACTATATTCCCGCGAAGCCGGTTCCAGTTCAGCCACATCATAACCTGCTTCGTAATTGCGCCAATGCACTTTTTTCCTGCTGTAAAGAATCGGATCGATCACAAATTGCCGTCTCCACTTGGAAAAATTGCTCTTACTGAAGGAACTGATGAAAAACCGCTCTACCGGGTATTGTGCACGAAGCGGGATCAAACGGGCTTTCTGTGTCGTTTTTTTCGTAGTCCGCACCCAGGAAACCCCGCGAATTCTGGAAAAATCGGGCGGATATAAATCACCGTTATGCAGGATCACATCCTTATTATCGCGCACTTTCTTTTTGAAAAAATCGAGGTACTGATCCGTTTTCACCAGTTTCCATTTGCGCTCCATCCGTTCGTTCTCCGCCAATTCGAGTTCAACAGCTACAATAACCGCAATGGCATTGTAACAGCCCACAACCGCCTCAAATAATTCCGGGTGCTGCGTCCGCGAAACCGTTTTCAGATCTCCGTCTGCCGTAACGATGTCCAATGAACGAACCGACATCACTACCGACCCGTAACCGATATACCGGCCGTGACAATTCACACTTACAGAACCGCCGACCGTAAAATTTGCATAAGACTGCATCACTTTTACACTCAGATCGTGGGAATCGATGTGTTTTTGGATATCACACCAGCGAATGCCGGCTTCCACTTTGATCCGTTTTTCTTCCGGGGGAAAGGAAATTACGCGGTTCATTTCGCGCATATCGATGTGAACGCCATAGGAACTGGCAGTGTGTCCGCCCATACTGAAGCGCCCTCCGCCCACCGAAAGATGTCCTTCCGTTTCCCTGACGATTTTCTGCACTTCTTCCACAGAACCGGGAACAAGCACTTTGGAAACCAAAACCGGGTTTAACCGGGAAACATCGTTTACGATCTTCTCGCCTGTTTTCAGGTGTTTGATCGGTTCCGCGTCGGGATTCTTATAGTAATCAGCAGCCAGATTCGGACTTGGCCCGAACTTATTCTCCTTTTTCACTCCGCGCCTGAATCCCAGGACCAGGAATAAAAACAAAGGCCCGAAAACCGGGATGAGTATCAGCCAAAGCCAATAGCCCGACATCCCTACATCGTGTAACCGTTTATTGGCCGTACAAAACAACGCCCAATAAAGCAAAGGATACAAAATCCAGGTTGCACTTTCGGAAATTCCTCTTTCCAATGCGTTAAACAGCACATAGAAAATGGTCCAGATAAAAATCGATATCAGCCAGTAAGTTCGTCTGTTTATACGCCCTCGTTTGGTAAAGAGCAGGTAAGAAATGGGCAGTTGTTTTTGATAGTTCATCCGGCTGCTAATGTACAAGAAATTCGATTTGAATGGATTCCGGCAGGAAAGAAAAAATTAGTTTCCGGTGGGAAGCTCCAACCCGTATCGGATGGCCGCTCCAAGGACATCCGGATGGATGTTTTTCAGCGTTTTGAATTTGATACAATAACCGGTAATACTTGCCTTACCCAGCGTTTCACCATAGGTTCGGGCTAAAAAGGTTTTGTCTTCCAATCCCAGGATATAAACAGAGATACCGGTTGTGTTTGCGCTTAAGCCAACGCGGTAAAACTCACGGCTTGTTCCGTCCGCATAGTGAATGATGTAACCTCCGTAACCGATATTCGGATTGGAAACCACTTTACCTTCCGCATTCCTGCCATCCGTGAACCACAACTTGCAGCCCGGTGAAATACCGAGTATCAATTCGTGCAGCGTTTGCATTTCCCCGCGCTTGGGTTCGGGCTGACTTCCGATGTATTCGCTGATTTGTTCCTGTACTTCCATATCGGGTCAATAGTACGAATAATCCCGGAAAATCAATTGTCCGAACTAGTCAAAATGAAAAATCAGGGACAAACCGTATGTTCTCGGCGCACCCAAATGAACCGCTCCGAAATCATAGGCATAATCGATGAAACGGGTATCTGCCAGGTTCCTTACCCAAATCGCCGATTCGAATTGTCTGTACCCGATTCCCGCTCTTACATTCAGCAAATTGTACGCTTCCTGCGAAATCTGATTCGCAAGGTCGAAAAAGTGATCCCCCACATATTTCCATTCACCGCGCAAAGTTGCCACAAAAGCATGTTTCAGAGGCTGCGTGTACTGAAGTACCAGCAATGAAGTAACACGCGGAGTAAAAAGCTGGCGGTGATTATCCAATTCAACAGCCTGGTCGTTTTGAGAAAGTGTTAAAGAAGGATATCTCGCATCGGTATACCCGAAATTACCACGGATTTCCACTTGTTTGAACGGCAATGCAGCCAATTCCAGTTCTACGCCTTTACTGATCAATTTTCCGGCGTTGCGGGTGATTGTGATAGCCTCGGGAAGAATCAATGTTGGCACCTGGGCGTTCAGTACCATGGTATAAAAAAGTGCTACATGGAACGATAACTGGTTTTTGAGCAAGCTGCTGCGAAATCCCACTTCCAGGTTATCACTATATTCCGGGTCAAACGCATATAACGGCGGCTGGGAAGGATCGTTTGACAACTGGGTCAATCCACCCGGACGGAATCCCCGGCTATAGGTCGCATACCCGCTTGAAGTCTCGTTGATATGATAAAGCAGCCCTGCTTTCGGGGAGAAAGCGGTAAAATCAGCTTTTCCGGTTGTATCGGAACGCAGCGCGAAAAGCGGCTCCGGATCCGGGTCTTTTTGGTATTCGCTCAGTACTGATTGCCGTTTGTATTCCAGGTCGTAACGCAAACCGGCCGTCAACTCCAGTTTTTCGATCAAAACCCATGTTACCTGCCCGAATAAAGCCCCGCCCGCACTCCGGAATTTAGAAGTATTAATCACCGAAAAATCGGTATCGGGCGCACCGATCAGCAAAGCATCCCCGCCATATTTCACCGCTTGCTTCACAAATCCTTCCTGGAAAAACAAGTAGCTTCCCGCAACCCATTTCAAGCGCTTGGCTGTGGCCGGTGAACTAAACCGGAATTCCTGTGCAGGAACGGTAGTACGATTCCATTTTCCGCCGTAATCATTGTAGATCGACACGGCATCCAACGGAGAAAAATCGCCGTCAATAGCTCCGTCGTAATAACGCTGGTTTGTCTGGAAAGTAGATTGTGACACAAAATGGAATTGCTTCCCGGAATAGTGGAAAGAAAGCGAACCGTTGAGCGTATTATCGATCATTTTTGCAACCGCGTCCTGGTTCAACCGATAAGGCTGCTCCATAGCTTCTTCCTTGCTGGAATGAAGGGGAAAAGCTCCGTTATTGCGGTGATGGTTTTGCTTGAAATTTGCCCGTAACGACCAGTGTTTGCCAAGCTGGTATTTCAGGTTGTAATTCGCTGTAATCGTTTGCTGCACATCAAAAGAGGAATGATTGTACTCATTGGTAAAAAAACCATTGTGTGACTGGTAAACAGCGGAAACTCCCGCATAGAGTTTATTTTTGACCACCGGCGTGCTGATTCCCGCACTGTAACGCTGCCAGCCGTAATTCCCCAGGTGTGCTTCCGCAAACCCTCTTGTTTTATTCGACGGTTCTTTGGTAATGATGCTGATTACACCGCCCATTGCACCGCGCCCATAAAGTGTACCCTGCGGGCCGCGCAAAAATTCGATTCGTTCCACATCTATCAATTCGGAAATGTAAGTATCCAGCCCGAATTGATTGACTCCGTCGATGTATGTTGCCACCGCCGGATCGTAAGAGGTTGAAGTAATTCCCCGGATGGAAGTGACGGTCCGGTTATCTCCCGGGTTCCCGGTAAAAAGGTTCGGAGCAAGTGCTGTAAAATCTGTCGTATTCCAAAGCCGCAACCGGGTAACATCTCTTGCAGAAAGGATGGTCACACTTCCCGGAAAATCTCGCTGCAAAGTTTCCTGTTTCACAGCCGAAACCGTCACTGTTTCCAGGGTAACCGATTTGTCTTTCAGGATAATTTCGTGCTGCACCGTATCCGGAAACCGGATCGGGTATTCCAGCGAGCCGGTAGTTGGTGACGAAATATGAAGCAAGTACTCGCCCGGTAATAGTCCGCTAATGACAAACATTCCATCCGCATTTGAACGGGTTTCCGTTTCGGTATTCAATACCCGGATTCTTGCCTGGACAGGATCACCCGTTTCATTTTTGACTGTGCCGGAAAATTCCTGGGAAAAGGCCGGAAAGATCAGGAATACGATCCAAATCGGCAGGAAATAACGGAAAAAGCTCATTTTGCTTTTTTATAATGGTTCCATGCCTTCATGTACTTTGAAATATCTTTCAGATCGCTTTTGGAAATTTCATCCTTTTTAAACGAAGGCATCACTCCCAGCCCGTGCCGCACCTGGAAACGCTTCACGAATTGAGGTACCGGTACCGGGTTGATCGCAATACCGACACCGCCTTCACCTCCCGGATGACATTTTTGGCAATGCATCATGAACAATTGTTCGCCGTGAGCGATTTGATCGTTTGCAGGAACAAACACTTTACCGGTAACCGGTTCAGATTTGCGTATACCGCAATAATCCATCAGGAAAATTCCCATTCCCCCGATGATCAATAGTACTAAGAACCGTTTCATAATTTCGTGATTTTCCAGATTACACCTGTGTTTGTTTGTGGCTGCGGTCCTTGTTCGGTCATTCTCATGATCCCGAAATCAACTACATAGAGTACTTCGCCTGTCGGATCGAACTGAACCGAAAGCGGCCGTTCCAATCCTCCTTCGCCCAACCAGGAAGCCGGACCGTTCTTTCTGCCTTCGTTCACAGCAAAGTCACGGATCACGCCTGTTTTGACATCCACCCGCACGATCTTGAATCCAACCGGAGCCAGGACATCACCTACTGTCGGGGCCATATCACCGAATTGCGCAATGAAAGCCTCACCGACAAAACCAAACTTGCTGCTGGTCGAAAAATCAAATCCGTTGGAGGAAGAATGCACACCCAAAACCGCTGTTGGTTTGGGAGGATCGTTCGGGTATTTTTGAAGTACCGGCTTCACTTTACCTTTGCCCGGTGGTTTGAACTCTTCATCGTCCTGAATGGGTTTTCCTTCTGAAAAATCCGGCCATCCATACCACATTCCGGTGGTTATTTCCCAAAGCACATCACCTGCGCCCCAAACCGGGCGGCTTCCTCTATCGTCAAAACCGTTTTCGGTAATAAACAACTTACCGTCTTCCGAAAAGGCCAGTCCGTACGGATTTCTCAATCCCCAGGCTACCAGTTCAGGTTGCCCGCCTTCCAGCGGAATGCGCATAATGGAACCGGTACACGGAACCGCGCCTTTGATTACCTGCCCAGCAACAACTGCTTCGCCAAAGGCTGAATAAGGGCCGGTAAGCGTTGTATCATCTTTATCGTCCGTGAGTACATTGTCTGACGGATAATTGATCCCATTCAGCACAATATCCTTGCAGGGAATGTCGTGAAAATCCTTTTTACGCCACAACCAGCCGAAATCGGCATTATCGGGGCCAACGACACCTGAATTCGTTGCAGTTCCCTGGCCGAAATAGATGTATCCGTCTTTAATCGCCGGGCCGTTGGTTTGATGGTCGCCCATACTCGGCAGATTTTCCGTGAGCACTTTGATCTTCCCGTCTTTAGAAATCCGGAGTATTTTCCCGCCTCCCAATGCTCCGCCTTCTACCAGGTAGAAATATCCTTTGTGAAAAACAACTCCTGTCCACGGGCCATTTTTTTCTCCTGAAGCAATGGTTGTTTTGCTGCCATCGGCATTCAAACGGATCAGTTTCGGTTCTTTCCAGATTTCACCGTAGGAATAGCCCGTTTCTGTTACGTACATCTTTCCTTCGTCATCAAAAGTAACCGCCGCCGGAAAAGTCAAATCCACAGCAACCGGTTCGATCTTGTAACCGGGAAGCAATAAAATATCTGATGTGTCAATAGTACGTGCAGGAATGACTTTGATCTGGCCTCCACCTCTCGATTTCCGGGTGGTGTAGCATCCTGTCAGCAACAACGCGCTGAAAAGGACAAAACTCAGGAATAGCTTTTTTCTCATACATCCATATTTAGTAAGGTCAGCTAAAGTTTATTAACTGACAGTACCAAACTAAGACATCATGTATGAAAACTCATTACATTTTCACAGAGAGTAGTTATAGAAGTTTTGGTAGTTGAATATCAAAAGATCACTAACAGGTGAAATAATAAAACTGCTGAAATGTTTATTCCTTCGGAACGGTATACAACAAATGGAACGCGTTCATTACCGCCTGGTGCATAATTGTTGCGTGATTTTCGAGCGGCAAGTAATCGAAGTGTACTTTCACGTTCGGATTTTTAGCTCCTTTCAGTTTATCCGCCAAAAGGTTCGCGTCGACTTCCATCACACGTGCCGGGTCAGTTGGTGTCAATCCTTCTTTTCCCACACCGATGTAAATGTCTGTCGGTTTGTTATACCCTTCCGACAAAAGTGCAGAGTTCAGCTCCAGCAGGGAACCGTAATCCCACCACAAACTCGGGCTGATGATAATGTAGCGATTGAACATTCCCGGTTTCTTCAACAGGATATCCGTTGCCAGCAAGCCGCCCAGAGATTGGCCGATCAACGTTTTGTCGGTGTTCGCCTTGTATTTAGCTGCCATAAAGGGCTGCAATTCCTTTTCGATAAACGCAATGAACTTATCCGAATGCCCGGTATTCACAAAACGTCCTTTCTTCTGATCCTCATGCGTGCTTGGGAACGTAAAATCGCGCTGCCTGTCAACCGATGCAATTCCCACCACAATGGATTTCGGGACCTGGTTAACCCATTCGAAATTATAGAACTGAACCAGCCCGGCAACGTGGATAAAGTCTTCATCCGCAGAACCATCCAGCAAATAGATTACCGGGTATTTTACGGAATCCGCCGGGTTATAGCCTTGCGGCAGGTAAATATTCACAATGCGCTTTTCCCCCAGTTCTTTGGATTGAATTTCGTCAATGACTCCCAATACAAACGGTTTTGCAGTGTTGGTTTCAGCTTGTTTTGCTTTGTTTTTCTGACCGTAGGATAATGCGCCAAGAGCAAGGAATAAGAGTATCAGGGTGTTTTTCATGTTTTTCAATTTTGATGAAGCCGATTGGCTGTTCTTTCAAATTTAATGTTTTTACCACTAATCCATTCATTTTTTCGGCTTGCAGGTTTGCAGTATTTTAAAGCATTCCTCAACTTCCCTGGAATTCAGTTTGTCTGCAAGTATCGATAACGATTTGTATGAATTAATCGACTTGCTGTAACTTTTCAGATCTTTGGCGTATAAACCGGCATAGGTTTCAGAGCGAACAAATTTGTAGTAAATCTGATCAATGGTATCGGTTGTAATTTTTACCTTTCGCATGTCCGCCGGAATCTCCAAATCATAGTGAATCGTATCCGATTTATGGAGAAAGAACAAGCGGTAATGAACGCTATCCGTAGTCTGATAACGGATTAAGCGCATATCTTTAGTCGCCTCCGTAATATTTCCCGTCGACAATAAATGATTCGTACCCAAAGCATTCCATTTCCAGACTTCTTCAGACAAGAACTCATCAAGCGATTGATCCAACGAATTGGAGTAATACCCGAAATCAAAATGAAAACTGATTTTTCCGTTGGTAATTCTCCCTACATCCGAATCCATTCCCTGTTCCTTAACCAATTTATATTCCTTCGGAAACGAAAAGGTATAATCCCCGATCTCCAATTTATGCTGATTCTCCCGGGTTTCATCTCCGGAGGTGCAGGAGAACAACACAGCGGTCAAAAGCGCGATTTGTAAGGTTGTTTTTATCATTTCGATTTATTACAACTTCAATACTAAGAAAAAATCGGGTTCGGGAATCGAAGATTGTTGTACTATCTGCTAAGTGTCACCATACCCTGAACCATTTGGGTTTGCTGTGCCGGAAATTGATAGTTTATCACGTAAAAATAAACACCCTCGGAACAGTTGGTTCCGTTATATTTGCCATCCCATTTGTCAGTTTGGCCGGAAGCTGTGAAAACCAGTTCGCCCCACCGGTTAACAATGAAAAAATCGTACTGGTCAAACAAACAATTCGAATTCGGGGCAAAATGATCGTTTATGCCGTCGGCGTTGGGCGTAAATATGTTTGGAACTTCTAATTCACATGTCAGGGTTTCGGGAGTCTCACAAGGGACTACCGTTATGGTTTCAGTGAGGGTATCGGTCCCGCAACTCAGATTCACAATAGCCGTAACGGTGTAACTTCCAGCCGATGAAAATGTGTGATCGGGGTTGATGGCGTTTGAGGTGTTGTCCGTTCCGCTGCCGGGATCTCCAAAATTCCAAAGCGCACTAACAATGGAAGAATCTGATAAGATCGAAAAAGAAAAAACTTCCTGAGTGCACGAATCACCCAAAATACTCATCTGACTGCTGCAGTTCATATTACAGTCGATGATATCGATATGTAAACTATCCGTACAAGTTACTGTCTCGCCGATCAGCCCGGGAGCAAAAGTCAACGAGGTGACCACGACAAAATCTCCCTGGCAATCCACCGTATTCAATAATGTACCGGTATTTTCATCCAGTTCATAGAGGTTGGCGAACTCATCACATCCCCACAATTTGTTAGTCGTATAATCGTAAGCCAATCCCCGCAATCCCGGCTGACAATCTCCAATGAGCGTTGCATTCCCGCTTACAGGATTAATGTCGTACAATTGTCCGCTAAACGAAACCCCGTATAACCTATTCGTGTTTGGATCGTAAGCCAGCCCGTTGATACCGTCTCCTCCGTTATAAAACACGATATTATTATCGCCTGTCAGGTTTAACGGGCCAATATACGTACCGACCGGCGTTCCAGAACTGAAATCAAAAACAAACAGTCCTTGCTGCTGTGCAGCTCCATAGGGAGTACCTATGACGTAAAACAATTGATTTAAATTATCGAAATCGCCTGCCCAGAAAGAATAGCCTAAATTGCTGATCAATAATGTTACGGCATTGGTTATGACATCGATTTCAAACAGGTTGGGAGGCTCAACGATATTGGAAATTCCATACAGTAAATTCGTATTGGATTGATAGCCGATTGCAGTCAGGTCATTTCCTGAATTACTTTGAACACCTTGCACACTTCCATCAATCGGACTGATGTAAAAAATGGAATCTTCGTTGAGGTGATCATACGCCAGTAAAGAAGCATCTGCAGAAGGAGTTGCAGCATTGTATGTAAGATGATACTGCAAATTGACTTCGCCGGCCGCTATTTCAGCTGCTGTAGGATAATACAGCGGGTTCGGTACATTGTTACCGGGCACATAGACGCCGTTTCCTCCCGTCCAATAATTTGAAACAATGTTAGTGGCGCCCGGAGAACTGCCCTGCAACTGAATGGCAGCACCGGCGCAAACCGTTTGATCAATTCCGGCTGTAACGGAATCACAATCCGCTTGTCCGAAAGAAGATCCATCAAACAGTAAAATCAGCAGGACAGGAAAAAGAAGCTTGGTTATTTGATTCATCGTAGTGTAGTTCTAAAAACAGCAATCGTTCTTTGCTGTTCTATTCTCCAGAAGACTTAACGGTCTGTTTGTAAAAAGGTTGGCTCATACCAATGGAATATAAAAGAAAACCCTGACGATAAACATCAGGGCTGTTTCTTTTTGTGGAGAAGAGTGACCGGAAATGGAACCGGAAATGATTGCTGATCAAGCCAAAAAAGTTTCTTCCGCCAATTTTGCTTTGTTTTTGGTAAAACATTTGGTTTGCAGATATACTTTCGGTCTCTTAAATCAATTCAGTACTTAATATAGTCTTAAAAAATTAAAGTGTTGTTGAAAATCCGATTTTGCTATAACTCCATTTCATTAGCTCATTATTCTTTTTAGATTGAATGTATTTTTAGTTTTACAAACGCCCTCATCATGGGATTTTTAAAGGAATACCTTGTACTCATACCTTTTCCAAGTTTGGTCAAAATTTCACCTCTATCATCAGTTGTCAACTTATTTAAATTATAATTTAAATCATTGTTTCTTATAGATTTTCCTGTCATTTGATTATATTGGCACACAACATCAGTTATGGTAAAAGCATTAAATTCATCTAAATTGCAATTCGCACACGCATAAATTAAATCTCTCCACTTATTGCTACTATTGGATGTCAGTATCGCCTTTCTAAATGAAATTCTTAATTGTTCCGAAGTGTTTTCAATACCTTCTCTAATGGCAATTGTCAAGTAAGCCTCTGAAAAATTATCTTTTTTGTTTTTTATTAATTCTTTTGCGCCATATTTACATAATAGGTGAATATAATGGGGAAATCCAGAGGAAAACTCTAAAATTTTATCAGTAATTTTTTTGTCAATTTTAATTTCAAGCTTTTCAAGACCATTGATAATAATTTGCTCACCTTCCTCTGGTTTCATTCTTGGCATTTTAACTTGTTTTAGACATCTTTCTAAAGATTGATGATTTCCTATTAAATTTTCAATACTATCAGCGATTCCAACCAAAACTACAGTTGTATTTACATTATTATCCGAAAGTGATTTTATCAAATCAGCAAATGAAGCTCTAGTTTTTTCATTACTGATATTATCAAACTCATCAAAAATGAATAAAGTTTTAAAGTTGCCAAATGAATTAATAATATTAACTAATTGGTTCGCTCTTAAGTTTGGAATGCTTGAAATTTGTCCTTTGAGGTTAATAATTGAAGTTACTTGTTCAGCGTTGAAACCAATACCAGTAGTAGTTTTAGAGAATTGAATGCTCTCAAATGCTCTTTCCCATAAACTTTTAAATGTATCTTGTCTATCACATGTAATTTTAACAGGATATAAATTTGTGTAAGATTTTGACATTATATTAGCAAGGGAGGTCTTTCCAACACCTCGTTCACCATATAAAATAGCATGTTGTCCATTTTCATTAATGGCATCTGCAATTTTTTCAAGTTGATTAATTCTTCCAAAAAAGAAATCTTTTTCTTGAATTGGCGAAATAGGAGAGAAAACCTGTCCCAGCAATAGTTGCTGTTGTTCTTGAGTCATATGTTATTTTTAAGGGGCATTATCAGTTTTTACAATGAACTTCAATTGATGAAAATGAAGTTTCATAGTTTCTCGTCTCGTTAATGCTTCGAGACTAAAAATTTGTGCAACGGTTTGTTAGACTATTATTTCTTTGGTTTTATGAGGTTTTAACAGCGGATTAGGAGCGAGTTAGAATAACTCATCGTCTTTTTTAGATGAAATGTCATAATAAGTCATTTCATCTGCACCATCAAACCATTTGTACTGTGATCTCTTAAATCTTAATTCACGCATTTTGTCAATTAGCTTTAACTCAAAATCTTTAATATTTCGATTGCTAGCAAACAATCCTCCCGTAAATGTAACCACCTCATTATGCTTTCCAGAAATAGAAACATCAATATCGTTTTCCCAAAGTGCATCGCCTAGTTCTTTTGCCCACAGTTTTCTATTGAAAGCCATGTTATTGTTGATTAGCTTTTTAAGAGGTTCTTTTAACGACATTCCTTTTTTATTAATAGAATCAATATCTGAACCCATACCCTTTTTGATTGTTTTAGAATAGGAATACAAATCCTCAATACCTACAAACGAGGTTTTACTTGGTTCTAATATCTTAGGTTCAATTAAAAGGATTTCGGTGTACAATGAGGAATTCTCAATTGTTTTCAATTCTTCTTGAGTTGGCGTTTTGGGCTCTTGTTTTATTTCTGTTTCAGAACAAGAAATAAATAAAAGGGACGTTATTGAAAGTACAAATAATGCTTTTTTCATTGTTATAAATTTGTGTTTTTTCCAAACATCGAACAATAAAACTAAGTGACCTAAAAATCTTTCCGAACTGCCTGTTTTAGTTTCCGAAGTAATCCATTCAGAGTAAAATGGAATCGCACCGTTATAAGTTTTGGCTTTATAAAATCGGTTCTTGGGATGATTGGATTTTATCCTACCTTCTTCAAGAACAGTACTCATACTTCTCTGCAAAGAGGGAAATCAATTAAATTTCAAGAGCTAAATTTGTGTTCGATGCTTCAATTCAAAGTAAAAAGCTAATTTAGCATCACCAAACATTGGGGGATTAGCTCATCTGGCTAGAGCGCAACGCTGGCAGTGTTGAGGTGATCGGTTCGAGTCCGATATTCTCCACAAAAAGAAAGCCCGGACGATAAATGTCTGGGCTTTCTTTTTGCAGAGCGAGAGAAGAGTGCGGAATTCCAGTTCGAAGCCGCAATATCCCATTGTCAGATCGAGTGTTTTCGATACGCTCGACAATAGAACCGACAGGTGAACTTATTGAGACGGGCAGCGGTTCGATTCCCTTTAAGTTCAAAAAACATTGGGTGATTTCCTGAATTATTCGATATTTGTAAATAATGAAATCCATTACAACCTTCATCTTTTACCTCTTCATTTTCTGGGCGTTCGGTCAACAGCAATTGAAAGACATCGATACTTCTTTTGATTATAAGGAACGATTCTATAGAAAAGAAAAACTCATCACAAGAAACTCATGGAGATATGTCCGCGATAATGGACAGCCTTCTATTGGCGTAAACGATCTCCTACTGAATCCGGGGTTTGATACCACTGGGATGGTGCGCGAGAAGGATGGTTTGTGGTGTGAATATTTTGATAAATCATGGAACCCTACTGATTCGTCGCACCAGTATTATCAGATTTTATGTGAATACAACTGTGGTCTTACGGAAGGAAAAGTCTATTATTTCAGAAAAAATGAAATCATTTACACCGGGTTACGTTATCCGAAACTTAACGATTCCATTTTTAATGGTTCGAGGAGAATCACCTATAATAATGGGAAAGTTGAATGGATTGAATACAAACTGTTCCGTGAAGATTCGTTGAGAAGCAAGTACTACAATACTTCCTCGTTCTTTCCAAACGGTGAGCTAAAACACTATACTCTTTCAGACGATATTAACTTTCAGTACGTAGGGTTGAAATATAATAAGTTCGGCATTTGTACATACGAGTTAAAATTGAATCACAATGAGTCATACACAATTAAACGAAAACGAAAAGGACGAAAAGAAATTATTGATGTTAGAGAAAATGGTATGTTCACCAAAACCGTGAAAGTAGATGGTAAAGTGGTGAGACAACGAAAGCATAAATAGCTTTCATAAACCTCTTAGATTTTGGTTCCGTTTCCATTCATCTCAAAAAACCAAAAAGCCCCGACCCTTTACATACGGGATCGGGGCTTTCCTTCTAAAACGTGATTATTTCTTGATAATCTGGCGTTGTATGTTTGTGTCGCTTCCGGTTAATCGCAAGATGTAGATCCCGTTCGAATAACTTCCAAGTTCCACCTGGTAGCCTGCATGAAGCGCATTGCCGGTCAATTGATCCGAGAATACTACTTTTCCGGCTACATCCATGATTGTCAAGTTCAGCGCTCCGTGTTCTTCAGCCGATTTCAAGGTTACGAAATCAGTTGTCGGGTTCGGATAAAGTGCAAAGTCTGACAGGTTTAAAGTTGCAACACCCAAATCCTGGTTCGTGATGGTGATCAAAATCGAATCTGCTTTGGTTGCGTCGGCCACAGATACTGCTTTCGCCCAAACGGTTCCGTTACCGGATGCAGTCACTAATCCTCCTGTAGAAATAGTTGCGCTGCCTGTAACAGGAATCAAACTCCAGGTTACGTTTTGGCTCACCGTTAAAGGGTAAACCGCTGCCTGAAGCTGCAATGTTCCGGCTGGTGTGGTAATCTGAGCAGGAACTCCGCCCACTGTTGTTACCACCACGCTGTCTACACCGATTACCGTCTGGTTGCTGATCGTTACCAGAATAGAATCTGCTTTCGTCGGATCTTCATCGGATACCGCTTTTGCCCAAACGGTTCCGTTGGCCTGTGCGGTTACTAAACCTGTTGCGGAAATCGTAGCTCCACCGGTAACCGGGATCACACTCCAGGTCACATCCTGGTTGACTGTCAACGGATAAACCGTTGCTTCCAGCTGTAAAGTTCCGGCAGGCGTGGTAATTTGTGCAGGAACTCCGCCCTGTGTTTCTACCACTACACTGTCAACAACAACCGTAGACAGGATATTCAGCGTGTAATCTTCCATTTCACCGTAATTCTCATCTTCGTCGATAGGTCCGCATACATAAGCGTGTAACCCGGTAATACTCGCAGTTACAACTACTCTCATACGCGTTGGCCCCGGAAGTGCCGTTGCCGGAATGGCAATATTCGCTGTTAGTGCCTGGTTCAATCCTGTCCCTACATTCGTGTATTCGCCTTCAATGGAATCCAGCAATCCGTTTTGGTTGTAGTCGATCCATACGCCAACGGATTCGTACATCCAGCCTCCACCAGAAGGACCAACCGAAACTGAAACCGGAACGGTAGTTCCAGCCTGGATATTTGCCGGAGCAACGGATGTCGTATAGTCGGAATAGCCGGTTGAAGTGCTTCCGCATGCGGAGTTGTTGTTGATACTTCCGATTGTTACATTCGTGATCAAATCTCCGTCCGTACAGTTGAACGGAATAGCATTGATACAGTAACACTGTGTTGGAACCTGCTGATCAACGGTAACACTTGCAGATGTATCCGCATCGCCTGTCAGGGTACAGGTTGCTATCAAATGGTACATGGTTTCTTCGGATTGGGAAGGAACCGTATAAGTTGAAACTCCGGAAGCTGTTCCTAAATCCGTCCAGGTTGCGCCGCCATCAACAGAAGCCTGCCACTGGTATTCAACTCCTACAACCGGATTCGATGCATCGGACGTCAATGTAATTGGTTCGTTCAGACAAACAATCGTTTCACTGGCAGAGATTGTACCTGCATCCGGTGCTCCGGAACAGTTGGCCCCTGCGGCGATCGTTACCAGGTAATCTTCAGTCTCTCCGTAACCGGTACTGATGGTAGCACATGCTGAATTCGGGGTATCCTCGTAAACCAACAACGGATCACCGGAAGCAATGTAGAATGAACGAACTCTCATACTCGTTGTTCCGGCCAATGCTGCTCCCGGAATATTCAGAGTAGTATTCACCGTTCCTCCTGCTGTATTCCCGATATACGCATATTCGGATAGCTCATAAACACCGTTCTGGTTGTAATCGATCCATACGGCAACAGCTTCATTTCCTCCTTCCCCTGTTGTAACGGTTATCGGGTAACTCAATCCGGATACCACGGAAGCCGGGCTGACAGACGCGCGGTAATCTCCGTATCCTCCGGTAGAACAAGTACTGTTATTATCGATTCCTGCAAACGTAACATTTTGAATTTCATCGTCCAGACTGCAATTGGAAGCCGCCGGAGTACATCCGCAGCTAACCGGTGCCGACATCGTAACAGTCACAACCGAAGAAGTCACTTCATCACTTGTAGGCACACAGGTTACCACCGCGCGGTACTGTGTTTCCACTGTTTGTCCGCCGGTAACCGTATAAGTCAAACCGCTTTGAGGCGCTCCCAACGGGTTCCAGGTTGTTCCTCCGTCTGTAGATGATTCCCACTGTACGCTGATTCCTGATTGGATAGACATACCGGTCAGTGATAAATTGATCGGAACAGTCGGACAAATAGCAGATGCATCTGCCGAAGCCGTTACGGAAGCCGGTAAACCGGTACAAGTAGCAGAAGGAACGTAGGTGATGCGAATTTCGGACAATCTGTTCTCGATGGAAAGACTTGCCCCGTCTCCCGGATCAGTTCCGTCTACCCTGCTATAAGCCTGGCGGTTTGCCGGTGTAGGTGAAATGTTGTAGTATTTGGTAGATCCCGATCCTCCCCATGCGTCCAGTACCATGATCATCAAATTATCCTGGTCGTAGATAAAAGGCGCGGTCAGAGAAAGCATTTTCCAGCCTGTTGTATTCCCCTGGTCGGTATTCTGGTCTAAGCACAATTGCGAACCACCCGTATAGGTTGCGGAATTCCAGATTCCTGCAGAAAGTGTTGTATTCGGGGTCTTTTGCATGTACACTTTCGTAGGTCTGCTTCCTGCAGTTCCGGTGGTCGTACTGTTATACTCGATATCTGTAATGGTTCCGTAAATCCCGATCTCCGATTGCAGGTAAAGGGTTGCGTGACGCTGGTAACCATACCAGTGCGACATCGGCCCGTAAAACGTACTTTCAACTCCTGCCGGGGTAATCGTAACCGTCGGGTCGATTGTAACCGGGAAACTACGCCCGGAAGCCTGTAGCCAGGAAGCCGGAAGCGCAGAAATGATTTCCACTCCCCCGTTCACAAAACGCACCTGGTAAGTAATGGTATAAACACTTTGCTCCAGCTGCTTTTTCTGTTCCGCACTCAACTTATCTGCAGGCGCGTGAATCAGCATTGCTTCCTGTTTGGAAATAGCGCGGTCAAACACCGTTACCCGGCCGAAATAGATTTTGCTGTCGGCATTTCCTAATTGAAGTGAGAAATCAGTTGTCCGGAAATCTCCCGTCATTGCTTTCCCTTCGGCATTGAAAATCTGCCAGCCGTTCTGCAAAGGAATAAACTGGCTGAACTCCAGTGTTGAGCCTGCAGACAAAGCAGCCAATTCAGGTGTCAGTGCATTCAGGACCAAGTTGTTTTCTATCCCGCCGTTCAATACCACAAACTCTTCTGAAATATTTGGGTATAAGTCCGGATAGGACAATTTTTCACCGGATACTGTTCCCGGAACGGCAGAAGGTCTTTTTAGGTTCACTGCATTTCCGCTTGACACAATTCTGAATTGCGGATTTTTCCACCACGTGAATTCAGAACCATTCTCAAGCCG
This sequence comes from Fluviicola sp., assembly GCF_039596395.1. Taxonomy (NCBI): domain Bacteria; kingdom Pseudomonadati; phylum Bacteroidota; class Flavobacteriia; order Flavobacteriales; family Crocinitomicaceae; genus Fluviicola; species Fluviicola sp. The sequence continues at coordinate 533,041 of NZ_JBCNJT010000001.1, read as the reverse complement.
CATGATTACACCTTCTGTTCCTGCATGCTGCGGGAAATAGCTTTTCACATCATTTGTTACGTTTTGGAATCCATATCCCGGCATTCCGCTTACTCCTTGCCCGATATTCAAATCAATATCCTGCCACTTGCCGTTCGCGTCCTTGTAGTGGTAATTCCCACCGATTTGAGCGGTGTATGTACCATTCGCATTCCGGAAGTGTTTGGCATTTTTCGTCCTTTTTTCAAGGTCTTCCACTCCATTGAAAGCTGTCGCTCTCACCTCATCACTCTTTTTTTGTTCGATGGCCGGTTTTGCTTTGATCGCAGCATACCGTTTCTGGTCGGTATGTTGTTTCGATTGCTGGGACCACGAATAATTGGATAGCAATGTTCCCATGAAGACGGTTATACCTAACAACTTAGGTAAACTCCTCATTTGAAAATAACTTTGTCTCATATAATTTATTTTTGAAGACAAGAACTTAAGGAAAACCCAGCAAAAATGGCCTTCTCATTTAACATTGGCCGGGTTCAGGAAAACGAAACCAAGATCCCGCGGATTATTGATTTTCGCCGGAAGGCACATTTTAACAATAAATTGTTTTTTTTAGTCCGTGAAGGTAGCTCAATTACTGATATATCAAGGGACACAGCGAAAAATAAATAAACTAAATGCTCAGTTTAAAACGTTGTGGTTTTCAAAAATTGATTCACTAAAAAACTTTTTAATGCGGTTGGCTCAGCGATTTTTCATCAGGTTCAGGAAATCGTCTTTATATGACACACTGACCGGCAGTTCGGTTTCACCGACCAGTACTTTCGTTTTCCGGTACTCCGTTACGCGAAACAGCGGCACGATGTAAGATCTGTGGATGCGGACAAACTCTTCTTTCGGGAGTTCTTCCGAAATGCCTTTCAAAGTACTTCTCACTTTTACAGGTTCTTCGTTGTCCAGATGAATGATCACATAATCTTCCACGCTTTCCAGGTACTGAATGTCTTTCAGGAACAACTTCACATTGCTGTAACTCGATTTCACTACGATTGCAGCTTCCGCAGCAGGTTTAGAAGCCTCTTCCATGTTGATCAGGTTGATCGCTTTGTTTACCGCCAGTTCGAAACGCTCGAAAGAATAAGGTTTCAATAAATAGTCTGTTGCCGACAGTTCAAAGCCTTCCAGGGCATAATTTTTATGAGAGGTCGAAAAGATAAACTTCGTAGGCGGTTGGATCATTTTGGCGAATTCCAACCCGTTTAGATTCGGCATTTCAATATCCAGGATCACGATGTCAACCGCATGCTTCGAGAGATAATCCAATGCTTCCAAAGGTTCGTGAAAACCTTTCAGGTAGACGATGTCCTTGTGATTTTTACAAAATTGCCCTACCAGCCCGATAACCAGCGGGTTGTCATCAACTACGATTAGTGTATAGCTCCTCATGAATGAAACAAGATCATTGATGCCTCAATAATACAGCTTTTACAACTAAAAATTATTATATATCCGGACATTTCACCTGATTTGTATCTAATTTGTCCTGCTGTTCTCTATCCGTCTGAATAAATCGAATCTCATTTAATCCGAAGCGATCAGCCGCGGCCAATCTGCTTGGGTTCTCATTCTGATTCAGCTTTCGTGAAATGATTTCCGGAATTCCACCGGCGAAAGATTGGTCTTTGCCCGGAAAAGCTTACTGAACGATTGTGCATGGTTAAATCCGAGTTCGTAAGCAATTTCATTGACTGTAAGCGTACCTGCCGCCAGTTTCTCTTTTGCTTTTTCGATCAGCCTGTGGTGTATGTGCTGCAAAGTTGTCTGTCCGGTAAGGCTGACCAGCAGGTCGGAAAGGTATTTACCCGAAAGGTTCAGTTTTTCTGCAAAATAACCCACCGAAGGCAAACCATCCGGTTGATTTTCACTGTTAAAATATTCGTCAAGAATCGCTTCGAACCGGGTCAGCAGTTCGCTGTGGGGTGTTTTCCGGGTGATAAACTGCCGGTGATAGAACCGGTTGCTCATGGTCAGCAACAACTCGATTTTTGACAACAGAATATCCCTGCTGAATGTATCGATGGGCCGTTGATATTCGGTTTGAATACTGCGGAAAAGCTGCTCGATTTCTTCCTCTTCTTCCTGCGACAGGATCAGTGCTTCGTTTACAGCATAGTGAAAATAGTCAAACGATTTGATTTTTGCTGCCAGTGAACTGTTTCTGAGAAAATCCGGATGCAGGTAAATGATCCAGCCTTCCTGCGGAAGTGTGAACCCGGGATCGAGCACGGAAAGTTGTCTTGGAGCAGTAAATCCCATCAATCCTTCGTCAAAATCATAACTTGTTTGCCCGTAAATCGCTTTACAGTCGTAATTCCGTTTGAGCGTAATGGTATAAAATCCCAGCGTGAAGCTCACTCTTCCCCGCTCCTCGTATAATGGCAGATCTTCAAAGCGGTGTATACTCATTAGCGGATGCCTCAGGGCAGGATATCCCAAAACCTGGTGGTGTTCCCGGATCGTTTCGATATGATGAACTGTCGATTTCATTCCAACGATTAAATGTAACGGATAATTAACTGCGAAGCAAGCCCATTTCTTTTTGTTTTCGCCGTGCGAACACGCGTGCAATGGTGCGTAAGGGAAATAAACCGGCAAGGAATGCGGCTCTCCGGTTGCTGCTCCCGGAAACATGGAACGCTTTTTTCCGGTCGAATGCCTGTATCAATTCCCCGGCCACCTGTTCAGGTGTTTGCGTATTCGCTCCCTCGGTCAGTGCTTTTCCCCAGGCATTGTCGTTGGCCTGTGTGTTCATGAAGTTGGAAGCTGTGAGTCCCGGGCTAAAGAACAATACGTCGACCCCGTACAGTTTACTTTCTTCCGCCAGCGAATAGGTAAAAATCTTCACGAAGTGTTTGGATGCCGCATAGACGCTCATGTACGGACTGGCAATAAATGAGATCAGGGAACCGATGTTGACAATTCTTCCGGACCGGCGTTTTTTCATGTCTGCTAAAAACAAATGGGTCAGAGCAGTGAGCGAACTGCAATTGATACGGATGATATCCAATTCCGATTGAAGTGCATTGTCCGTAAAATCTCCGCTCGAACCGATTCCTGCGTTGTTGATCAAAACATTGACGGTTAAATGCCGTTCAAAACAAGCTTTGTAAATAGCTGCCGGCGCTTCTTCATGGCTCAGATCCGCCGCAATGTATTCTGCTTTTATCCCGTAACTACCGGAAAGTTGTTCGCAAAGGTCTTTTAGTTTCTGCTCACTTCTAGATACCAGGACCAGGTTGTGTTTTTTAGCTGCAAATGCTTTTGCCGCAGCTTCCCCTATTCCGCCACTGGCCCCTGTTATTAATGTATAATTCATGTTATTCTTTTAAAACCGGAACAAAGTTCCGAAAGATGTTTTTAGCACATGGAACCAAAAGGCGGAATGATGGGTGAAAAATGCGGATAGAGATTCATTTATATTACGAAGCTTTAGGGAATTCGTGTTTGTATTTAACGGTTAAAAAAATTGCCAGTTCCCGAACATTGATTAATTTGCGCTCCAATTACGTACCGCTATGACAACAAACACTGAACAGTCACACGACTCACTTCCCGCTAATACCGCCGATGTATTGCACCAAACCCTGCTTTCCGGATTTGCGCTCAATGTAAACTTACTCATGCAGCAAATGGTTGCCAATCAGCATGCATTGCAGCAGATTCTAACGGCATCCACCGCAAAAGCAGTCGCTGAAATTATCAATCCAAACAGTGACAAAGACGCTGCAGTCATTCAAAATATAGACATTGTACTGAAAGCGATCAAAGAATCTTCTTCCGGCTACATTGATTTAATCAAGCAATTAACCCTTGAAGTGGAAAACGCTTTAAAAATGGTCGGCAAATAATCTTAATTTCATTTATTCATCAAATCACTTTTCATTATGGCAGATAATACAGCAGTAAATTCGCAGGTTACCGATTCGGTTACACAAACCAATTCGAAAGTTATTACAGATGCGTCGGCTATGGCTTTATCCAGCATATACCAAGCAATGGCTCACAGCACCGGGATTCTTTTTGAGAACGCAGTAACAACACAACAAAATATGAACGTCATTGCACAGGCTGCAACCACGCAGGGAATTACATTGCTTTATGCGATTGATACCGCAGCTGGTAGCATTTCCACAAGCAAAATTTCAGACGAATTGCCGCCTAAATAAGAATTTCACCCAAAACAAACACCACTTTGTAAGTCAACTATTTAAATGTGAAAACACCCCGCGGAATTCCGCGGGTGTTTGTTTACAATGTGGTTTGTATAACGCCAATTACTCTTTCACAATCTTCGTTACCAGTTGCCCGCGGTCACTTCCGACACTCACCAGGTAAATCCCGTCTTTTGCGGAAGACAGGTCAATAGAAGTCTTCTGGTCAGTAATGCGCGCTGAATAAACGGTTTCTCCCAACAGGTTCGTCACTGTAACCAATTGATCGGATAACTTACCTTGCTGATCAACCACTATGAAAATGCCTTTCGACGGGTTGGGAGCTATTGTCAGGAAATCGGCTATCGAAAGCTGGTCCAGTCCCAGTGAGTTAACAGTTCCGCATGCGGAAGTATCCGTACACCCGTTTTGCGTAACGATTACCGCATACGATCCGTTTACGGTAGGATTAAAGTAGGAAGATGTAGCTCCAGCAACCGGCAAATTAGTCGCACAGTCGATCCATTGATACGTGGCGATGGTTGCCCCCGATGTAAGGGTAGTTCCGTTGACATAAATCGAAGTATCCACTCCAATTACCGTAATAGACTGCGTAATGGTATCACTTCCGTCGGTATTGGACGCGATCAGTGTAACCTGGTAAACTCCCGGAGCGGTATAGCAAATCCCTGATGGGTTCTGGTCCGTGGAAGTCGCCGGTTGATTCGGAGTAAAATCCCACTGCCAGGAAGTCGGTGAATTGGTTGTCAGATCGGTAAAATTCACGCAATCACCCACACAGATCATGTTATCCGAGATCGAAAAATCCGCTACCGGTGGTGTGGATGGTGCCGGTGGTGCAGCACAGCAATTCCCGCCGCCTGAAAGGCTTTGTGTTCCGGACCAGCAGCCGTATTGCGTTTTGTGGGAGTAAACAGTCCCCGCAAAAACACTTTCGAAATAAGCATAGATCTGCGCCGCGGTGTTGCAACCGCCCTGGTTTCCTGTTCCGCAGGAATACCCGCAATCAATATACATGTAGCCATTGGGATCGCTGTAGGTAACAGGTGGTACAAACTCGATGTTGGGAGTTACTCCGCCCGGCATACCGGTAAAAGTCGTTGTTGCGATATTTCCTCCGCAAGTGGTATTTCCCCCGTTGTTAAATCCGGCGTATTCGATCCCGGTAATGTTGTTTACATAAGCCCCGGTAAAAGTCACCTCAACAGCTTCATAGGAAACAACCCCGATCTTCAGATTGGGAATGTTCACATCCACATCGATGTTCAGCGATCCACCATCGTAGTTTGAAAAAATGATAATGTTTCCGTTTGGATTACAAACCTGCGCACAGGCATAAAACCCGAACAGGAATAACGTAGATAATAGGATTTTCATAAAGTAGAAAATTGTGTGTTAATGCTTAAATATAACCAAAAAGTTTCTACACAGGCAATTTAACATTCCCAGCAACTGCACGACACCGCGAAACTTTAACGAAGTAATTACTCTCTCCGATGGCTATCGGGGCTTATTCTCATTGAATCCGAAGCGCAGCCACGGCTGCTCTGCTTTGGATTCTCATTTTGCTAGAATTGCGTTTCGTAAGGAATCCGGAAGACCACTTTTACTCCGTGTTTCTCTTTGTCCAGGTCACTTAAATTAATCACTTCAAAAGTCGTGTTCGTTCCGCTGAGTGTACGGATCCCTGCAATCCGTTCGCGGGTAATCGTTGTTGCCAAAGATTCATGGTTTCCGTTGTCCTTCACCGCATTATTCAAGCCAACGCCGTTATCTTCGATTTCAAACAGCAGGTAGTCTTTTTCCTTTGCAAACCGGATGGAGATCTTCCCGGTTTCCCCGCTTTTGAACAGCCCGTGTTCCAGGGAGTTCTCAATAAACGGCTGCGACAGCATCGGTGGAATCATCACATTTTCATCATCCAGTCCATCATCGGATGTAATTTCCCATTCCAGTTGGTCACCAAAACGGACTTTCTGGATTTCCAGATAACGCTCCAGCAATTGTTTTTCTTCTGCCAGCGTCACTTGATCTTTGCGCGAAAATGCCAGGATCATACGCATCAACTCAGAAAACCGGCTCAGGTAAGTGGCAGCGTTGATGGAATCCTGTTTGTAAATATAATTCTGGATCGAGTTCAGGGAATTGAAGATGAAATGCGGATTCATTTGCGAAACCAACAGTTTCTGCTGCAGCTGAATGTTCTTTTCACGTGCTTTGATGCGGTTGTTCCGGATAATCAGGATAAATACAACCGCAAACAACACTGCCAGCAGTACAATCCCAAAGATCAGATACCGATTCGTCGTAAGCTTTAATTGATTGATCTCGTTGACCTGTTTCAGTTCCTGGTTTTCCTGTTCCTTTTTTTCCGTTTCGTATTTTTCCTTCAGGTTGGCAATTCCGTACTGCGTCTGTTCATCATACAAGACAAATTCCGAATTAACGGCCTGCTCGTAAGCCGCAATAGCCTGCTCGTATTGTTTCAATGCTTTGTAGGAAACAAAAAGCGTGTACTGCAGCATTCCTTTTTCATTGTCCAGTCCCTGCTTGCTTTCAATCAGCGCCAGTCCTTTCTTTGCAGCTTCAATTGCTTCCGGGAACCGGTTGCTCTCCCGGTAAAAAACACTTTTCATCCGGTAGAATTGCGCCTGCACCACATCACTTTTTACTTGCGCGAAATAACGGCCGCTTTCTTCCAGGAGTTGCTCTGCCCGGTCAGCTTTTCCAAGTGACTGGGCACATAAAGCAGCATCAATCGTTCCCTGGGCGAGTAATCCCAGATCATTCAATCCCTGCTGGAGCACAAAAAACGTATCGATGTACTTTTGCGCAGTCGCGTTTTCACCGCTGTTCAAATAAAGGGTTGTAAGGGTGATTGCCGTAATGGAAGCTTCTCTTTTTGCTCCTATTTTTTGCAGCAGGTCAAATCCCTGTTGCTCAATCCGGATTCCCTCCTTGGGCTGCGAACCAAAAATAAGCATTCCCAACTGCGACAAACACAGCCCCTCCTGCTTCCGGTCTTTGATCAGAATACTCAGGTCCAATGCTTCGTAAGCCAGTTTAGTGGCCAATTCATTATTGCTGGTTTTAAACGCGTTAAATCCTTGCTGACGTTTGGCCTTGCACATTCCAAGCTGATCGCCTTTCGAATAAAAATAATCATAAGCCAAACGGGCATGTTCTTTGGCCTTATCCATATCCTGCTGCTTTTCATAATACTTGGCATAGGAAAGATCAGCAATTGCCACCCCGTAGTTGTTTTTATGCTGCTTGCTGTAAAGGTGCAGCTGGTAAATGTAATTTTTGGTTTCCGTTTCGGACTTTTGCCAGATACTCAGGTTAATGATCTTTTCCCACAGTTCTATTTTCTCCCTTTCACCGGAAACTTTCGATACCTTCCGGAGCAAATCGTCAATTTCATGCCCTTTTGCAGCAAAAGATAAAAGACACAAGGCCAAAAGTCCGATTAATTGGGAGATTTTCATGTTAAAGTGATTTAATGACAGGTAGTATTTTGATCAGAGCATCCCAAAATTAAGCATATTAAACGCAAAACCCCCAATAAAAAGGGGCTTTGTGAAAAGAGATCTTAAAATTTAACAAGGTATTCCTACCGGTCTGCCCTAATCCTCATCGAATTACCGTTTGGATTCTTACAGGTAATAGGTTCGTATCAAAGCGTCCAAATATCCTTTTTTGATAGCTCTTCGTGCAACAAAACGGAATACAGGCTCAGCTATTTTTTGAAACCCCAGCATCCTTGAATTACTCAGGTAAACGAATACCGCCAGGTCTGAAAACTTTTTAGGAGTTCCTGCCTTACTTGCCAATCCATCGTTGAACAGCCCTTTCAAAATAAAAAGCGCTTTTTCAAAATTTTGGTTGCCCGGCTTGATGATTACCCTGATCACACAGACTTCTTTTGAAACATTGTGGTAATAGTGACGTTCATGGGGAGATACCGTGGCCGCATCTCCTGCTTTCAATTGGTATATTTCTTTTCCCACTCCTGCTTCCAATGTTCCTTCCAGCACTTCAAACGTTTCGGAAAACTCCGTGTGATAATGCCAGGGTGTTTTTTCTCCCGGAAATACATTAAGTTCCATGACGCTTTCACGAACGTTTTTTGCAGAACTCACCAACCGGATAAATGCTTTTGTTTTCATAATGATTGATTGGAAGGTTTTGAAATCAGTAAAAGAATGCCGCTTACCAGGCAAATAATAATAGCAGAGATATGTGGCATTGCCTCTGCAATCCCGGTGTAATCCTTGCTCCACACAATCAGCACATCAATAACCGGGATAATAGTTCCAACCAGCAGCGTTATTCCTAATGCTTTGATTTGTTTTGTGAGTATCAGCAGGCATAAAACAACACCGGAGAAAATATCACGGATACCTTTGGTGTAATGGAAGGAATAGTCGCCCCGGTCATTAAACCGGATACCGAAGCCTGCCTCGGCTGCTTCCGGCGAAAGGAGAAATCTTGCTCCTAAGAAAATCATTCCCAAACCTACCAGGACTGCGAACGAGATTGCAATTTTTCGTGTCATATTTTTTGTTTTTAGATAGGAAACAAAATTCCACACTCCACATCCAAAAAATATGCACCTGGGTTAATTAATCATGGGACGTGGAAATTCTTTTGCGGATACGGCTAAGAGATTGTGGTTTCACACCTACATATGATGCAATGTGGTATTGGGAGATCCGCTGCTGCAAATCCGGATGGTTCCTGATAAATTTTTCGTACCGGTATTCAGGCGAATCGGTATAAAACGAACTCAGGTCTTGCAGCGTCTGAATAAACACCTGTTCAATGATGACTCTTCCAAGATACTCGCCTTGCTCTACCTGTTTATAGAACAATTGAAGATCATCGTAGGAAATTTGCAGGATCCGGCAATCTTCCAGTGCCTGGATGTTTTTTAAGGAAGGTGTTTTCGGTATGAAACTTTCGTAGTTGCAAACGAAATTATTTTCAGATGCAAACGCATACGTTCTGTCTTCTCCTTCGTGGTTGATGTAATACCGCATCAAACCCTGTACAATAAAGCCTGCGTGCTTACAGATCTGTCCTTCCGTCAAAAAGTACGCTCCTTTTTTGATCGTCTTTTCTTTGAAAAGCTGAGTAATAAGATCTGCATCGCTTTGGCTGAGTGCTGCCAGCGATCGAAAAGCTTTTATTAAATCTTCTGTCATAGTTAAGGCAGGTATCTATTTCGTCAACTTCTCAAGTTGGTTGATCGCGTTCTGGTTATTGGGGTTTAACTCCAATGATTTTCTGTAGTTCATGATCGCCAGGTCCTTATTACCTGCTGCAAAATAACCATCTCCCAAACTATCATAAGCGTTCCAGGAATCCGGAAAATATTCCACATTCAATTTGAAGATATTGATGGCAGGTGTTTTATCGGTTTCGTTTAGCAATCTGTAACCTATATCATTGATATCCCGATCAAATAAACGCAACAGGAATGAAAGGTCCTGGAAGTCAATTTCTGCCTTAATCCGGGAATAGTCCTTTGAAAAAGACGGATTAGCCAGATCTTTGAGAAAGGTCCTTGCCTGATCCACTTGCCGGAAGTTTTTTTGGCCGGAAAGATTTTCAGGAAACAGGTCCGGAATAATCACCATTGCATCCGGTTTATTCAATTCTTCCACCAGGTTGATCGTAACGCTTTTTGAATAATCGTGATAATAATAGAGATGAATCACTCTTTGGTCCAGATCATAGATAGTCGTGTATTGTGTTCCTCCTAAATCATAAGGGAAACTCTGATGCAAAATAGCGCTTAAAGAGGAGAGATAAGACAAAGTGGTATCTACTCCGGCTTCCATCATTTTTCTGCCGTTCTGGTAAAAAGGAATATCCACCAGGTTCAGATTTGGCGTTTTGGATGGACAAAAATTGGATAAAAGATAATTGCTTTCTTTTCCCATGGTCAATGCATCTCCCTCAACTACCAGGTAATTCCCGGAAGGATCTATAAAAATCCACATACCCGAACTAAGCATCGTTGTCAGATCGTATTTCCCGACTACCATATAAACTTCATCAACAGTCCGGCAAGTTTGCATAATATGCTTTAACAGGTTGTCGTCGGGAGATAATTTTGAAGGATTTGGTTTCATGGTTCTTGTATCAACAGAAAATCCGTCAAATACCAACCCTTTTTCGTTCATACCTCCCTGCGGATAAAAATTATCAAATCCCACATACATATTCCCGAAACTTCCATGTTGTCCTTTTTCAAACCACATCCTGGTATTCGGATCCCAATAATCTTCATTGTTTCCAACAAACGTCTTGTTATTGACCGTAATCTTATAGACACTGCAGGCACCCAGGTAGTAACTGAAAAGAAAAAGGAATAAAAGGGATGTCACTAATTTCATAGGCAGTATTTTAAATAGTTCTGTCAAGCAGTTACTACTGCTAAATTAGCAGTTTTCTCCATAGCATTCAATGAAGCTTGTAAATCTGGTGCCGGATCGCAAACAATACCAGCCCTGCAGTGTTTTTACAACCAATCTTAAGCAATAAATTATTCCGGTGGCCATTCACGGTGCTTTCGCTGATAAATAATTTCTGCGCGATTTCCTGGCTTGTATTTTCCTGGCAAATGAGTTCGAGCACTTCTCGTTCCCGTCGGGTGATGTCCATTTCTCCAAGCACCACCTTTTGTTTCTTCCCGTGCATAAACCGGTGCATGGCTTTGATGGTTTGCTCGTTGAAATAGTAATCGTTTGCCACTACCGCCCGGATTGCTTTTTCCACCTCATCGAAATCGGCGTTCTTGGCCAGGTAAGCATTGGCCCCGGCTTCCACCATGGCCTGGATGTATTTTTCTTCTTCGTGGATGGTCAAAATAATATTCCGGGTAGCCGGGTGCTTTTCCCGCATGATTTTCATCGTTTCCAATCCGTTTAAAACGGGCATATTGATGTCGATCAGGGCCACGTGAATATTTTCAGGACAAGTATCCAGCTGTTGAAGTAATTCTTCTCCGTTGCTGCATTCCAGTACAACCTTCAAATCCGGAATGGTGTTCAGCAGGGATATGATTCCTTTGCGGAAAAGTACCTGGTCTTCGGCTATGGCAATATTGATCATTCGTGCGTTGGATTGAAAGGTAAACGGAATGTGCACCGGAATCCCTGGCCGGGAGAAGAACTGAAATCCACCGTTCCGTCAAGGGCAAGTACACGGCTTTCGATGTTCTTGATGCCAATTCCTCTTTTTAGTTGTTTGTCGCTTAGGTCCACTCCTGCTCCATTGTCGGCATAATGTACCTGCAGGTGATTTCCTGATCCGTTGCAACCTATCGTAACGGAACCGGCCCGGGCATACTTTACCGTGTTATTCAGCAATTCCTGGATGATCCGGTAAGTAGCCAGTGAAACAACCGGACTTATTTCTTCCGGTACATGGTCAAATTCAAACCGGATGTCCATTCCGGATGCCGTTGAAACCGATTCCGTATAATTGGTCAGGGTTTGGTTCAGCCCCAGTAGTTCCAGTTCAAAAGGAATAATGGCATGTGAAATACGGCGTACACTGTTTATACCTGTTTGGATCAGCTGTTTGCTTTGTTGCAAAGTGTCTTTGTTTTTTTCGGTTTCCGGGTTCAACTGTTGAATGGAGAGCGAAAGCGTGGAGAAAATTCCGCCCAGTTCATCATGCACGTCCCGGGCAATCCGCAACCGTTCTTCCTCTGCCGATTGGATATTACTGCTCAATAATTCTTTCCGGTGTTCAGCTTCCAGCCGGAACAACTCTTCCTGTTTCTTCAGAAGATTTTTCTGATAACGGATAAAAAACAAAATGGCTCCGCAGGCTATCAGGAAAAATGCAGCCATGGTAATAATAATACCGTAATAAAAATCTATTTCCTGTTGGTTTTCCAAAATCCGGTAAGTATAAAAAGGTAAAGTACAATCAATAAAAGGCTATGCAGCGTCCAGATATTCATGAGCAAAGAGCGTCCCAAATGGTTGATATAATTACTGAAAGCAAACAAAATCAGGGAACCGGAGAAATAAATAAAGAACCCTGCATTCATATAGTTCAAAGCCTGTTGCTCTCCCGTAACCACTTTGCTTTCAAGGGTAATTGAACGGATAAACCAATGCACGGAACATCCGATGAAAATGAAAGCTTCCAGGGAACGCGTGTAAATATTAAAGCTATGCAGGCTTTCCAGTACAAAAGCATCCAAAAGCGCAAATAACAGGAATAAAACCGGCATCCCGAAAAGCCAGATCCTGGGAAGGAACGATTTGCTTTGAACAGCATACCAGGCAAACAGCAGGCAAAATTCAAGAACCGTAAATACGTGCAGCAACGGCAGGTTATTGATGCTTTCTTTCCACAGCAATAAAGATACCGCCTGTGTGACCACAGACAACACCAAATACCACGTCATTATTTTCAGGGCCTTGCTTAACCGCTTGTAACGGACAACTGACAGCAAAAACGGGGCAATAATAATCCAGGGACCATAATTAAACAGAAACGCTTTTAGCTCCATTCCATCCGAAAGCGGTTACTTGTTTGTCTTTTTCGGACAAGTGGGAGGACAAGGATAACTGAAATCATAAATGGCGGAATAATCGAATATCTTACCGCCAATATCCTCCGGAATGCATTCCAGCAGTTCTCCGGGGTTTGACGCTATCGGGTTGTGGGGATCTTCATTGCGCTCAAAACCGATAATCGGTTCCATCATCAAACAAGGTAAGGGCTCAGGTTCTCCCAGTTTATTCGCATAGTCCTTTATTCCCAGGCGACAGGAAAATCCGGTTATCGGGAAGTTATCTTTTCCGGATTCGTTCAGATTGTACGTTTTTATCCGTTCTGTCAAGTGAAGCAAGTCTTCTACCGAGAGGCTGAATGAATCAAGCGGCAATGCCTGGTAACCGGATGGAACCGGGCCTTCAAATGTTTTTGAAACAAGGATAAAGTTGTCGTTTTGCCAGCGGTAAATGCGCTTATCTGCTTCAGGAATACCAATACGGAAGTGTTCAGTAGAATCGTGGAGTGGGTTCATAACATGTATTTTTGTGACTAAGTTATCAAAATATTGACACCTCCTGACCGAAACCAGATAAAAATATCTGGTTTTAAAAACCGGTATTTCTGTGTAAAGAATTCCCTTCAGCTTACCGTTACTTTGTCTTGTTCACAAAGCGTTGCAACCTTCAAACAGTGGAACTGCACCACTCAAAAAAAGGACTGTTCCTGTTCAGTCAATTCAACAGGAGGCGGAACCCGAAAAGCCTTATGAGTAGGGACATTTAAACTACCCATTATGGCACAAATTTTTGTCGCAATTACAGTCGACGCAATCTCACTAGCAGCTAAACCAGGAGGTTCATGGAATTCTCCGATTAGCTTGGGAAGCTACAGTTCTTCCGATGTTTATGTAGAAATGATGGCACAGGGAAGTGCTGTTGTCAACGACCAGGGAGAATCGGAATTAACGATTTCCGCAAATGTCGGGGATGAGATCGTCTTCACGATTTCAGCGCCTGGTGCAGGTCAAAATTACTATCCGGTGCTTTATAACACCCAACTGGACAATGCAAACGTAAAAAGTTTAGGACCGAATACGGCAATCTGGACAAACTACTGCCTGCAATCAGGAGGTTCTGGAAGCCAGCCGCAATTTGCCAACACGATTCCTCAGGGATATCCGAATGCAGGAAGCGCCAACACGTTCATTTGTGCACAATGGCTGTTCCAGGTAAACGGAACAGGGACCACACAATACAACATGTCTTTTGCACTGTTGGACACACAGACAGGAAATGCCATTGGCTACTATCTTTGGGATCCGTTCATTAACGTTAATAACTAATTGACCGGAAACAACTTACAGAACCGGTCCTCGTTTTTATCAGGGCCGGTTTTTATCCTGAAAACCACTTAAAAGAACTGTTCCTGTTCAGTCCGTTCAACAGGAGGCGTATACCGAAAAGCCATACGAGTAGGAATAAAAATGAGATACCATGTCAGGAACTACACTTAACACAATTACTCTTAAAAACAGCACCGGCCTCGATACTTCCAAATATACCGTTTGGGTGGCCGGTTTCATCCAGCAACCCGGGAAATACCTGTACCTGGATACAAATGGGGGCTTTACAGCAACCGCAGGAAATTACGTCAATATCAACGATGGACTGACAGTCAGTGTACCAAACGTAACCAACCTGGGGAACAATCGCCTGGTGTTCTTAGTAACAGAAAACACCACTACCCCGCCGGCGCTTTCATCAACAGTTGGTTACACGGCCTATCCGTTCAATGCTGCTCCGGGAGTTTGTCCTCCGGGCCCTTACGATATTTTTGAATTCGGTCCGAATGCGCAGTACGATGTATCCGCCGTGGATTCCTTCGGACTGAATCTCTCCTTTACGGTAACCAATGATTCACTGGTTTACGGAGCAGTTACGGCCAATTCGCGGCTTGAGATCGGGGAAGCGTTTAATACCTTTACCGCTTCAGACCCGCTTGGAAGCTCCTTTACCCAATTACTGTATACAAGTCCCACAGGTGCCGGCTACCCTGATTCCATTACGGGGCAATTTTCAGCCATTGTATCACCCAAAGACTGGCTGGCGATTAATCCAACCGCTACAGGACTGAACGGTTACTGGACCGAGACCGTCAACGACTTTTTCACCAGCGGAAACCAACTCAGCCTGTACCTGAATGCAGCCACCGTAGGTACTTATTCAGGTACCAGTGACGGAACACAATTCACCCTTACAGGTCCCGGTGCTTTAAAAGTAACCATTCCTGCAACTGATTTTGCAGGCAACCAGGGATTCATGCAGGCCGTACGCGGCATGAAAACCGGTGAAAGCCAGGCTGAATACGACGCTTTCAACCAGATAGAAGCGGCTATTTTCCAGGCCATTTCACGCGGAGTTTTACTGGATGGAGTTGTAGCCAAAAGCGGAACAATTACCGATAATTACACCTCCGATGCATGGACGAACATCCAAAACTGGTACACCGATCATGCGAATGCCTACAACCAGAAATCCAGCTTGTATGACGCATACGCCAAGTTTTTCCATTGCGCACAAAACAACAGCACAACCATCATGGGCCCCAACTCTGCCCAAACCCTCGGAATGGCCTATGGCTTCAGCCTGGACGAAAACCCGAACGTAGGAAGCTGGCCAGCCGGTGATAACGTTCCATCCAAAACCAACTATTCAGTAGGATCAGGCCAGAATGTAACACTTACAGTCGGACCGTGGGCTCCTGCTTCGTAAATGAATGGGCAAATACAGAGAACTGATTATTGAAAAAGCGAATTACTCCCGTAATTCGCTTTTTTCAGATCACCTTACAATAGTCACAAAACCGCTGAATAACCTTCCATTGGGCAAAATCAGCTTATAGAAATAAACGCCGTCGACGCAATCCCCACCGTCAAAAGCTGTTTCATTGGAATAGTTTTTTGCAGAAAAAACTTCATTACCCCAACGATTTACAATCACAAGTTCATTTTTAGGAAAAAAGCTGATATCCCCGATTGTAAACAGATCGTTGATCCCATCACCATCAGGGGTGAAAATATTCGGAATCACAGGATCGCAAACAGCTACATGAATGACTTTACGAACAACATCTGTACAACCTGATGCATTTGTAAGCGTTAACGAAACGGTATAAGTTCCCGAGTCAGAATAGATATGTTCCGGATCCGGATCGTTTGAAGTATTCGAAACGGAATTCGGATCTCCGAAATCCCAGGAAATAGCCGTTGCTGTTTGTGAATAAGTACTTGTAAAACTCATTTTCAGGCATTCTTCCTTTTTTTCCCGGATAACGTCATGACGGAAATAACTTGCCATAAAGGAAGGAAGTCCATAATTGCATGAATTGGTGAGTTTTGGTGATTTTTCATACTTGCAACCGATTCCGAAAACATCCGGGTCAGCAATTACATTCAGGCCATTAAAAGGGTTCATTGCACCATAAATTTTACCGTCAGGTCCAAGTTGCAAAGCGCCGGTAGAACCCGGACAAGACCAGCCCACTTGATCCGCTTCACACCAGGGCCCCATTGAATAATACTGCCCCGTTGCTGATATTCCTGGTGAGTCACCTGCAGAAAGATCGTATTGAAACAAATAACCCGCATCTATCTTTGTCAGGTACAACACCCGTCCGTTCGGGGAAAATTCCACTCCATAGATATTTTCGAAATCAAAAGCACCTCCATTCGGTTGCAGGTAGCCATCCGGCCAATAAGCAAGAATGTTGATGGGATTGGAAACGATTCCCGTTGACGGATTAAAGTCAAAAACCTGAACGCGCAGATTCCCTAACAGTGCGAGGGCCAGACGATTCCCGTCCGTGGAAAATTTCATCTGTCCGATTGCATTGTAATAACCGCCGGTACTATACGCGTGTGACTCACCGACATCCGAAATAACGGGATTTGGGTCAAGCCCATCGCAGGTAAGACTGTATGCGACGAATTTTGAACTGTTCCACTCATGTGTCATTAACCAGACATTTACACCATCGGCCTGCTTCACAGCTGCCAGTTTTTCGGTAGAGGGAGCATACAGGAGCACATTTTTTGCATCGGTCAAATCTCCCAAACCATTATCCAGGTTCATATCCACGATTGAATAGCGGTAGCCGTTTTCCATATGATGATTCAGGGCATTGGCATTGCCATCTGCTGTGAAAATATAGTATAAGTTATGGGATCCCGGTTTGCGGATAATAAGAGCCGAATGGGTGGAAGAAGCTAGTCCCATCAACCCAAAACCGTTGGGCATGGGTTGGTTATTTCTGTTCCAAACAGTTACACCATCTGTATAGAAAAGTAAGTTTCCGTTCTCATCAGAGATGCAGGAAGTACCTTCCAGCGTGCTGACAGCACTCGTAATACTCGCAGGTTTGGATCCGTCATTGAATCTCATACCCGCATGATTGCCGAATTGCCAGTTACAGGCTTCTCTTTGGGCAAAAAAAGTGCCTGGCAATAACAGAAACAGGAATAAGGAGATCGTGTGAATTTGGTTGAGTTTCATACATGAATATTAGTAGGTTTAATACTTAAGATAACCCGGTTATTTCACCACAACGCAAAAAAGCGCATTATCTTGTATAGACCCCATAATTTCCTCATGCTCTCCCGTTAACTATCGGGACCCACTCTCACTCTGAAAGAAGAGCAAGCGCAGTTTGTGAAGACTAGGCTGTCTCACAGACAGAAAGCCGGAGGAAAGCTCAGCGTGCGGGTGAGTAGTATTGAGGGAAAAAGAAAAGAGCATTCAACTTGTGTCAAATGCTCTTTTTTGATTCTACTAAGAGAATTAGGATCTTACAAACTCCAGTATATCCTTGTTGATAGTCTCATGCTCTGTAGTTGGCATTCCATGCGGAAATCCCGGATAAGTAATCAGTTTTGCATGTTTCAGAAGTTTTGCTGATTTTATTGCGGAATTTTCAATCGGCACAATTTGATCATCTTCGCCGTGAAGCACCAGAACCGGAATGTCAGCCGCTTTTAAATCTTCGCTTAGGTCTGTTTCGGAAAAAGCTTTGATCCCATCGTAATGAGCAACAATTCCTCCCATCATTCCCTGGCGCCACCAATTTCGCTGCACACCATCTTTCACGATTGCTCCCTCCCTGTTATAGCCATAAAAAGGGTAAGTCAGATCATAATAAAATTGATTTCTGTTATTCATGGTCTGCTCTCTGATATTATCAAAAACAGAGATCGGCACACCATCCGGGTTGTTTTCACTTTGTACCATTACAGGCGGTATAGCGCTGATTAAAACTGCTTTTTTTGCTCTCCCGTTGGCATACTTGCTCACATAACGAATCACTTCACCGCCGCCTGTCGAATGCCCGATGTGAACCACGTCTTTCAAGTCTAAAAACGCCACTAGTTCTGCCGCATCCGAGGCATATTGATCAATTGTATGGTTGTAAATATTTTGACTGGAGCGTCCGTGTCCTCTTCGGTCGTGAGCGATTACCCGAAAGCCCCTCTGCAAGAAGAAAATGACCTGGGCATCCCAATCATCCGAGGATAATGGCCACCCGTGGTGAAACATTAATACAGGACCTTCTCCCTGATCCTTGTAAAAAATTTCTGTTCCGTCTTTTAATTTTAAAATACTCATGTTTCTTAATTTAAGTTCTTGTTAAAGAGGTTATTAAACTGAATTGCGGTGTTATTGCCAAAAAATAACAGATCCTTCAAACGTCATTATTTGTCGGGTTTCTCATTTAAGAGTCACTAACTGTTTATTGACGAATATAATGGATTTTCTTTAGCAAGTTTTAGGGCAAAAAGAAAAAGCGAGCTACTCCCGTAATTTGTCAGATATTTCAACCTATTTACTGAAAGATTTGAGTAGGTTTATTTCCTGGAAAAATATGCTTCAGGGATTTCCTAAATCAGGTATTTATCTTTTGGATTCGTGATCGGGCAGGCAATACTTTCAATAGTCGTAAATAATCAGGTGTTAAAACGAATGTTTTTCAGTATAATTTAGTTATATTAATGTGTGACACAGAAATCCATAGTCATAATGTACGTAAATAAAGATTGAAATCGTAAACTATTTGCGAGCATACTTTGTATCTGGGATTTGATTATTTAAGATCACATCATAATCTAAATTGCCCTGTTTTTTGCCTGGTGATTTCTTTGGGTCATTGTAAATTATTTAGTGTTAGTATGAATCAGCTCGATCTTTTCGGCAACCTGGAAGGGTATAGTTTCCCGCAAGAACTGCTGGAGTATACGCCTGCATTCCTGGATAGGCAGGAAGCTGACTTTTTGCTCAAACACTTTATTGAAACAGTTGCCTGGAAACAGACCGAATTAAAGATCCTGGACAAGGTAGTTCCAACACCACGATTGATCGCGTGGTTCGGAGATAGCCAAAGCAATTACCAGCTCGCCGGGCGAACAATCGAAGTGCTCCCATGGACCGCTGAACTTTCCAGCCTGCGTGAACGGATTGAGAAAGCGAGCGGGCATACCTTTAATTCTGTTTTGCTGAATCTCTACCGAGATGGCAATGATTCGGTAGCCTGGCACCGTGACAAGGAAAGCGAACTGGGCGACAGGCCCGTAATTGCTTCTTTGAGCCTCGGTCAGCAACGAAATTTCGATTTCCGTTCCGTTACAGATCACAAGCTAAAATACTCCTTACCGCTTGCCCATGGCTCTTTGCTGTTAATGAAAGGCGATCTTCAAACCGGGTGGGAACACCGGATCGCCAAGTCGGCAGCGGTTAAACTCCCGAGAATCAATCTTACATTCAGATTGGTTAGGAAATTGTAACTCTTTCTTAACCTCATAAGAAAAAAATGAGCATAAAAAAAGGCTGTTTAAACAAACAGCCTCCGGTAGATTCAGGTATTATTAGTTTAATACCGAAACATTTACGGCATTTAATCCGTTTCTTCCATTTTCCGTATCGTAAGTGACACGGTCATTTTCTCTGATATCTTCGTTTAAGCCTGTAGCATGTACAAAAATGTCCTGTTCGTTTTCTCCTTTAATAAATCCGAAGCCTTTTGCATCGTTAAAGAATTTTACTGTTCCTTTATTCATGTTCTTTTGGTGTTCCTTCATTTATGGAACTTTAACTATATAATGATTCTCAGCCGCACGTACTTCGCACAGGCCTTTTTTCGGAAAAATGTTGAATTAATTGGAATGTAAAAATGACTTTACAGTCTGATTGAGATAACAATCTTCTATTGAATGGTTAAAGGTACAACTAATTCCTTATGAATACTAATTTTATTTTGTTCTCGCTACCCACTGGTCAATGACCGGTCATTTCTTACCATTTTCCCACTCACAGTTCCGGCTCTGGACATACTTATAGAAATTTGCAAAAGTTGCAGGTTTAAGAAAAGTTATTGTATTCAGGATTATTCACTATCATTCTTTCTTCAATTAAAATAATTGTTGGACAAGTTTAGCTACAACTGATTGGGATTCTCAAGGTGTATTGCACATTAAACCGCCAATTTATATTAGAATTAGGATTATTCAAATTTAGCACTTCTTTCCCGACACTCAATCCTCACACGCAACTATAAGAAGAGCAGGAATAGTAGCATCAAATGAATTCTGTCGAAGACTTTTTAATCTATTTAGCTATACTACTCTGTAATAACCAAGATATTAACAATTACACGCGGAACTTCATTGAAATTGTCAGGATTTCAAGTCTGTTAAACAACATTAAAATATTAGGTTAATGATTCTGAATGTTGTTTCTTGTTTAGAAGATATAGATAAAAAATTATTCACTAAAAATTAGAAGTCATGTTAAAATGGACAGCAGTATTTCTCGTTATCGCACTGGTAGCTGCGATATTCGGATTTGGAGGGGTAGCAGAAGCAGCGGCTTCCATAGCAAAAGTTATATTCTTTATTTTCATTGCTCTCGTAGTAATCACTGGAATCATCGGGTTTACTGCAATCAATAAGAAATAGAAGAACCCGGATACAACTTTCAGATTCAATTTTATATTGAAGAAATTCTCGTAATTAATAGGAAAGAGAGGGAAATTAAAAAGGGGAGCTGTCAATTGACGCTTCCCTTTTTTCGTGATTTTAATGAGAGATAGTTCGAACTGGTTGGTGGAGGATTTGAGAAGAACTTTTAGGTTAATCGGATAAATTTAAAATCAGGTGATTTCAGAAATCCAAATGGTGTTGTTATTTTTAAGCGTTCACAAACTATGGAATTTATGACCATCACAATCAAAGATGAAACATTTGCGGGGCAGGTCTTACATCAGGTCCTGTTGGAGTTTCAAACACAAACCGTTACAGTAAAAGAGATCATTGAAAAGAGAGTAACAACAGAGGTTGAGGCGTATAATCAAAAGATGCCGGATTACTTCAGGGGACTGATCGAACCAACGGAAGCCGAAAAAACCTTAAATGGGTATAAACTGAAACATAACAAACGACGTATTGATGCAGAGCAGCAAGTATACACAGCCTTAGATGCGTTTCAGAAGAACGGTTTCTTCATGCTTATTGATAATTTTCAGGCAGAATCATTGGAACAGTTGATCGAGTTACAACCTTCAACAACGATCAGTTTTATAAAACTAACTCCACTAGTCGGCGGATAATTATGGGACTATTTAATAAAATCAAACAAAGCTTTTCAAAGGGTTCAGCTTCCAGTCCTTCGAAGTTCGATGATATCATTACACGGGCACAAATTGAGGACGCAAAAACAAACTCATGGTATTATGACGTAAAGCTGAGTGAAAACTCAGTCTACAAAAATGAAGTAGCAACCTGGGATGATAAAGAGAGAGTAGCACTTCTGTTGTACTGTATTGAAAAAATCGATGCGTACCGGCACGAAATGGAGCGTAAGGATGCATTAACCTACGTTTGCTTTGGTTTTGTACAGCAACTATTGAAAGTGAACATAAACCTCGACGCGACCGATGCAGAACAATTATTCCAACATTTTATTAACTATAAACGTTGGGGTACTTTCAATATAATGGAGTGGCCGGTGGGCCTGGCGATTGGTCAATTAGTAAAAATATATAAGAGTAAACCGCTTGATGACGATATGAGAAGTGTATTGGCTGATTTCAGGGAAACATTAGCATTGATCACCAGCGAATATGAAAGCAAAGCGAGGCTTAAAGTCCTGGAAAAGATAGATACATTACTACATATCGGAGCAGAAGAAGAAAAAGCAGTTTTGTTCTTAGGGAAAGATCCGTTTCAATATTTCGCAAACGAGATGATTGAAGCGCTACCTCAGCAGGAAAAACAAACATGGTATAAATTAATCTCAAAAGCCCAAAAAGCAACAGCAGGAAAACCAACAGCTAAATACCTGAAAGAGACCAATGAATTACTGAAAGAACTGGGAACGGATAAGTTTAAGAAGGTATTTAATGAATGGTTGATTTTCTTGGTAGACCTCAAGGAAGAGATCAGATCTCCTTACGATTTTCTATACGTTAGTTCTGTAAATGCAGAAGCAATGAAAGGATTTGTTTGGATGGCTTCACATTTTCATGATCAGGTAACACTTCGAAATGTTGCAGCAATGGCTGAACGGGCATATCGAAAAGTTCCCGGATTCGGACCTGTTGCAGCCGCAATAGGTAACGCGTGTTTGTTTACATTGTATCAATCAAAAGGGTTAGATGGAATTGGTCATCTTTCCAGGTTAAAACTCAGAATAAAACAGACTAGTACTCAAAAAGTTATTGAACAATACATTGAAAAAGCGGCTATAGAACAAGGTGTTTCTACCCATATGATCGAAGATATGGCAGTCGAATCATTCCGGTTTCTGGATGGACAAAGAGAATTCCAATTCGATGATTACAAATGCATTATTAAAATTACCGCTCCGGGTAAATCTGAAGCAAGCTGGTTTAAACCGGATGGTTCTCCCCAGAAATCAATTCCAGCTATTGTTAAGGACAGATTTGCAGCCAGGCTGAAGAAAATGCGGGATACCCAAAAACAGGTAGACCAAACCACGTCGGCACAAAGAGATAGAATAGATCGTATGTTGAAATCGGGAAGGTTAATGACCATGAATGAATTTCAAAGTAACTATCTGGATAACGGGCTTATGTCATTCCTCTCCAAAAGAATTATCTGGAACTTTTGTACCGACAATACCATTCAATCAGCAATCTTTCTAAGCGGAAAATGGGTGACTAATCTAAGCATCGAAGTAACTCCTTCTGATTACACGCATGTCTCTCTCTGGCACCCTGCTTTACAAACAATTGCAGAAATCCAGGCATGGAGAGAATTCCTTATTGCAGAAAAAATCAGCCAACCCATTAAACAAGCATTCCGGGAAGTCTATCTGTTAACCGATGCGGAATTGAATACAAAATCCTACAGCAATAGGATGGCAGCTCATGTTTTGAAACAACATCAATTCAATGTATTGGCAAAAACCAGAGGCTGGAAGTATTCCTTGCTGGGAGCTTTTGATAATGGGATCAACAATGATTTGGCATCTGTTATTTTACCCGAATACAAACTTCGGGCAGAGTACTGGGTCAATGAACTAAATGTTGATGACGGCTGGAATGACACTGGAATTTGGAATTATATCACAACAGATCAAATTCGTTTTGTGAACCTGGAAACCAATGAAACAGTTGATCTGATCGATGTCCCTCCTCTTGTGTTTTCTGAAGTTTTCCGGGATGTTGACTTATTCGTTGGTGTAGCAAGTGTTGGAAATGATCCTACATGGCAGGATTCGGGAGGAGTTCCCGCTTATCGGGATTACTGGCAAGGATATGCTTTTGGTGAACTTTCGGAAATTGCCAAAAACAGAAAAGAGATTCTCACCGGACTGTTACCACGCCTAAAAATTTCTAAAGTTGCTGAGATCCGGGATAAATTTCTTGTTGTGAAAGGAACTATGAGAACCTATAAAATACACATCGGAAGTACCAATATTTTGATGGAACCCAACGATCAATACCTTTGTATTGTTCCGGACAGGAGTCAGAAAAATCATGCAGAAGGTGTATTTCTTCCTTTTGAAGGTGATAACGGACTCTCCATTATTTTATCAAAGGCATTTTTATTGGCTGAAGACAACAAAATAACCGACAGTACAATTACATCCCAAATTAACAGGAAGTGAGATCCAGATATACTCCCCAACAAATTGTTCCTGAAATCGGAAAGTCTGGACAAGAAGCACTTGAATCTGCAAAAGTATTAGTCATCGGTGCAGGCGGACTTGGAACTCCCGTTGCCACATATCTTGCCACTGCTGGTGTCGGAAAAATCGGAATTGTGGATGGAGATAAGATATCGGAATCAAATCTGCATCGCCAATTCATGTATCGTTCAAACGAAGTCGGTGAATTAAAGGTTCAAGTCTTGAAACAACGATTATCGGAATTAAACCCGCAATCAGAAATTTCAACATTCCCTTTTTTTCTTGATGATATTAACGCTGAAGAGCTTTTCAAACAGTACACCATTATCTGCGACTGTTCTGACAATGCTAAAACCCGTTTATTGACAGATCGATTTTGTAAGATTCAAAATAAACCATTAGTGTATGCAGCAGTTCGTGATTGGCAAGGATATTTAACAGTCCTGCACCATCGGAATAATATTGAACTGGGAGATTTGTTTTCAATGGAACAATTGCAAGAAACTGAGAATTGTTCCATTGCAGGAATTGTTAATACGACTTGTGGTATTCTCGGGAGCCTTCAAGCATGTGAAGCAATAAAGATCGTTATTGGTCAAATCAGCGAATTAGATGGAAAGATACTTTGCGTCGATACACAACATTCTGCGTTTAAACTTTTTCGGATTAAACGTGTAAATTCATAAGATTTCGCACATCGCAACACAATAGACCGTAAGTGGAAAAGTTCGAACCTTCGAATTAGCCCGTAAGTACCAGGAATTTTTTTGAGGAAATAAAGAAATCATCTCATTGGGTTCTGATAAATAAAAAACCTTATCCCGCAAGGAATAAGGCTTTCGCAAATGAGTGATCCTAATAAGAGATAGCTCGAACCATTTGGTGGAGAATCTGAGAAGATTTTAGTGCCGCTTTCAATTTATCAATTAATAAAGAGCCATCATAGATATAATGGAATATTCAGTCGTTGTTGAATAAAACAAAAACGCACCATGGATCGAAAGAATAATTAAATTCCCAACCAAACCAACAATTGCTTTTTTCTTGTCATGCTTTAAAAATTTCACTCCAGTTACAGTTCCTATAATACTTGCTACCATTGCAAGAATAAAGCATAAATCTAAGTATGTGATTATTGAATTATACTCAAAACCGAGCTTGTACCAAAACAAGGCGAAAAAGAAAAAAGCAATCGTTAAAACAAGACTAATCAGAAGCATCTTAATTGTAAGATTTCTCGGAATACGATTTGGAAATTGAGAGGAATCTATAATATCATTGTTGCTCATTTTCTTTCTATGCATATTAATACATCCAGTTATTTAGTAACTCATTTGTGCTTTCGAGACCAATGATATCCATAATATCCTCAAAGTACCAACATACTCTTTCTCTGTCTTCCGTATCGAAAGCCAAATCTTCAAAAGAATTTAAACCATTCTCAAATTCGTTTAAAACCATACGGGCAGTAACCTTTTTATTTTTCTCCAGGACGGAAATTAATCGAGCAATTGATTCGTTCATAATTTTGTTTGCCAAAGGCCTATCTTCTTCTGGCAAAAAGCCAACATATCCTAAAGGCAGTTGATCAGTCTTTTCTTCCGGTCCGAATTTTTCTTTTTCTAGTAATTTCTTGAGTTTACTAATTGCATGAGGTTTGACGCTCAATGTTTCATCAAGCGATCCACTCTCTTCATACAAATGATTTTTCATCATAGGTTTAGTTTTTGTTTTTTCCTGATAGTTGTTTACACATGAATAAAGTAGCACAATTAATGCACAGAAAGAGTATATTGAATTTAGCTTCATTTTTAACGATGTTATTATATGCTTTTCAATACTAGCAATAAATTATGAACTGATATTATATCAGAGAAAAACCCAAGTAGATTCGAACGACTTTGGATTAGATAGGAAAGCACACTAAAATCAAAGGTTTAGGAAGATTTTGCTTCGCCATCCTCCTTGGTCCTCCTTCAAAGGAGGAAGTTCAATCGAAACTTCGAACATGAATCCCACACTCAAAACTCACACTCTTCCCTGAAAGAAGAGCAAGCATAGCTTGTGAAGACTGAGGCTCTGTCTCACAAGACAGAAAAGCCGAAGGATAGCCTGAAAAACAGAGCGAGTGTAAGAGTGGGTATTGAGGGCAAAAAGAAAAAGCGAATTACGGTAGTAGTTCGCTTTTTCTTTTTGTGACCCCATTTGGATTCGAACCAAAGACCTATCCGCCGCGGCGGATTGCTTCATCCAGCAGAGCTACAGGACCAATTGATCCTTAATCCACTCTCGTCCAACACCGCTTTTATACCATTTCTCTCGTTTCATTGCTTCGGAACGCGTATTGAACTCCTCAAACAAAATTAATTCCCAAGGCATATGTTTAGAGGTGAAATTCACCAATCCTGAATTATGTGATTGCAAACGTTGTTCGATATTCTCTGTTGAACCTTTATAAATAATTCCGTTCTTAAGCGAACGGAGTACATATGAATAGTAGGGCATAAAACGAATATAAACAAAAAAAGTAGCACTAGTGCTACTTTTTCGTGATCCCATTTGGATTCGAACCAAAGACCTACTGCTTAGAAGGCAGTTGCTCTATCCAGCTGAGCTATGGGACCTAATATTTTTTTATCTCAGTCGCTTTTGGCAGTTGCTTCCCGACTGTAACGTAGGGACTGAGTACGGGGCCGATACCTAAAGTTCTAAAACAAAAAAGGGGATGATTGCTCATCCCCTTTTCTTGTGTCGGGGCGGCAGGATTCGAACCTGCGACCTCCTGGTCCCAAACCAGGCGCGATGACCGGACTACGCTACGCCCCGAACTAGGCTTTTATTTCAAATTACTTCAATCGTTCTTGAAGTAGTGATTTCTCCGTTTTGAGGGTGCAAAGATAGTTACTTATTTCACTTCTGCAAGCCCTTCAGAGAAAATTTTGCGGAGAGAGCGAGATTCGAACTCGCGGTACCGTTGCCAGTACGTCAGTTTAGCAAACTGGTGGTTTCAGCCACTCACCCATCCCTCCAAAATTCTTGCAAAGAACGCGCCTCAGGCATCCCTAAGACAGGCGCAAAATTAATAAATGCATCGTTCTATCAAAGGATTTTCCCGAAAAAAAACCAAAAAAAATCATTTTGATTCCTTTTACACGGCTTTAACAATCCCTTAATCTCTAAAAATCAAGTCTTTCAACTGCTCGCGCTGTTCTCGCAAACTTTGAAGAATTGCACTCCTCCTGCGCGCAAACCGGCCGAAACGCTGCTTGGAGTTCAGGTGCGACATATACCGCATGTAATAATGCGCAAAGGTTCCGAACAACGGAAGTACCGCCAGGTAAAGCAAAGTTTCCAGCCACGTGAAATCAAAACAAAAATGCGCCAGCAAGCCGAATCCCAGGTAATTCAGCGGATATAAGACCAATGCGAGTAAAATCGACAGCGGCGCATGGTATTCCACTTCTTTACTCATTTTCGGCACCATCCAACCGATAAACCAATACGGAATGACATGATGAATAAACCCGGCCAGGAAAACAGGAACCGTAATTATCACAAATAACCAACTCTGGATAAATTGCCGCAGGAACAGCATCGGGCGGTAAGGACGGTCCAGGAAATCCGGTTTAATTCCCAAAAATTGCAGCGAAGCAAACACGTTACTCGTTTCCCTCTGGATCTCATCCAGCTTCCAGGGACTCGTCAAACTGTATTCTTCCAAACGCGCCTGCACCGATTTCATGAAATTCATTTCTCCCGCTACATCCGCCTGTTTGGTATATTTTGTTACAAATAAATCGGCCAGCTGTTCAATCAGGTCTTCACGGGCAGAATCGTCCATATTGACAAAAACGCGCGACAATTCCACCCGAAAACGTTCCGTAAGTAATTTGGCCGCATGCGCCTGGTTCGTTTCATATTCCCTCCACAAATCTTCGAGCTCAATCGCCCTTCCGACCTGTACCAATACCTTTCCCCTGTAAGAATCCGCAGAAACGTAATTCAACCCGATCGGGACCACTTTCAATCCCAGTTTCCCCTGGTTCCTGCGTTCCACTTCCAGCGCAATGCGTGCAGTTCCTGTTTTGATTTCACGAAGTTTACGTTCCAAAAAGCTGGTTCCTTCCGGGAAAACAACCAAAATTTCCCCTTTCTCCAGCAATTGGTAACAAGCTTCAAAAGAATCCTTATTGTTCACCCCCGAAACAGCCCCGTCCGACTTCCGGTTAATCGGGATCATTCCCAATGCACCCAGCAACTTGCGCTTGAAAGGAGAATTGAAAAAAGTAGCCTTAGCCATGAAATGAACGCGTCTCCTGTTGGCAAATCCAACCATCCAGGCGTCCATCAGCGTATTCGGGTGATTGGCAATAATGATTAAAGGGCCGTTCTCTTTATCCAGCAATGCTTTATTGACCACTTTGATTTCACGGTAGTAATGCCTGATTCCAAATGAAATAATTGCCTTTAAAATTCGGTATAACATGAGTGGGTTTTGAACGAAATTAATCATTTCATAATTACGAATTCCGAATGTCGAATTACGAATGGATGATTCGCTATTAAAAGATGTGAAAATAGACCTAAATCATAAATTCTCCAGAATCAATAAGTAACACCAGCAAATGGCTACATAAACATCCAATAATTCGGCATTCGTAATTCGTAATTTGTAATTTTGCCACATGATCGAACGTGCACTTTTCAGGTACCAACAAAACTCTTTCCTCGTGGGGATTGGCTGTGAATCTGAATTTGTACTGGATAACAACCTGGATTGGACTGCGCTGGATGCATTTCTTCATCAACACGAAGGCCGCACCCTGTTTACCGTGATGAATTACCAACTGGGCCTCGATATTCTTTCCGTTCCCCATACTCCGAATCAATTGCCGCTATTGCGCGTTTGGGTTCCCGAAAGCACCTATTTATACGAAAGCACGCAAGCTTATTTGCTGGAAGGAAAAAACAACGACAAATATCAGAAACTAGCCGAAGAACTCTTCAAAAATCAGCAAAAACCACCTTCCGTTCAGTGGTCGGCAAAAATAGATCAGGCGACCTACTTAGAGCGTATTGCTAAGCTGAAGGAGCATATTCAATTGGGAGACATCTACGAATTGAACTTCTGTCAGCTGATCGAATCTAAGGAAATGGAACTAGAAACCATTCAGCCTTTCTTTCAACGCATGTGGGAAGTAAATCCGACACCTTTTGCAGGTTTGGTAGAAACATCCGATTGGATGCTGGCTTCAGCAAGCCCCGAACGTTTTATTCAAAAGAAGGGAAACCGGCTGATTTCACAGCCCATTAAGGGAACGGCTCCCAGGGGTTTATCCGATTCCGAAGACCGGGAAAACCGGGAAAACCTGCAAACAAGCCGGAAAGAACGCGCCGAGAACATCATGATCGTTGATTTGGTACGGAACGACCTTTCCCGGGTTGCAGCAAAAGGAAGCGTACACGTAGACGAATTGTGCGGGATTTACACCTTCCCCACCGTTCACCAAATGATTTCGACTATTTCCTGTGAACTCAGAGAAAACGCTACGTTTTCAGAAATCCTGAAGGCAACATTCCCTATGGGATCCATGACAGGCGCCCCTAAGAAGTCGGCCGTAGAACTGAGCGAAAAATACGAAGGCTTCTCCCGGGAATTCTATTCCGGTTCATTCGGTGTCATTTACCCAAACTCAGACTTCGATCTGAATGTACTCATCCGTACTTTGTTCTACGATCCGAAAACCCGGAAACTTTCCTGCGGGGTTGGTGGCGCCATCACCATGCTTTCGGATGCAGAAGCAGAATACGAGGAATGCAAGGTCAAAGTCGATAAAATCCTCTCACTTTTCGGCACATGTCAGTGGTAACAGAAGCGGTTTCAAAGCTTAATCTTCAAGGATTGAAGCTCTTTGTGGCCTGCTCCGGCGGACTCGACTCCACCGTTCTGCTCGAAGTTGCGGTCTGGACGGGACTCGAACCCACGATCCTGCACGTGAATTACCAGCTGCGCGGAGAAGAAAGCGAAAAAGACGAAGCATTCGTTCGTGAACTGGCCAAAAAACACCGGCTCGGCATCGAAGTAATCCGCTGTCCGAAAGAAGCAACAAAAGGAAAAGGGATCAACCTCCAGGAAGCAGCACGTAAATTCCGGCACGAATGGTTCCAAAGTTTTATTCAGCAATCTCCCGCCAACCGGGTACTGCTTGCCCATCACGCCGACGACCAGGTAGAAACCTTCTTCCTGCAACTCATGCGCGGCTCCGGTATTTTCGGATTGGGAGGAATGCATACCGAACGAAACGGGATTATCCGTCCTTTTTTAAGCCTTTCCAAAGAAGAACTCAAAAACTTCGCGATCCAAAACAAGATTCACTGGCGCGAAGATGCCAGCAACGACGAAAACACTTACAAACGCAACCAATTCCGGAATATCCTGATCCCGCAATTACTGGAATCCAACCCGGAACTGAAATCGTCGGTTTCCGTGATCCAGTCTGCTTTCCGCAACACGCAGCAGCAACTCCGGGAAGAACTGCAACCCCGGCTGGAACAGTGGCAAAAAACCGCACAAATCACCTTCCGGGAATGGGTTGAATTGACAATCGAACAACAACTCGTTTGCTGCAATTACTTTGAATGGCCTTTTTGGGTGCTGGCACGTATCCAAGGATTAAAAGACGCCGAACTAAGTTCAAAAATCGACCAAACACCATTATTTAGAACCAAAGACGGGTTTTCCTGGAATTCCGATTTCAGCGAAATTAACCAGTGGGAATTCAAGATTGAAGAAGTTGAATTCTTACCCGGAACTTTCAATCACTGGGAAGTCTACCTGGATCCGGCAACCCTTAAAACGCCCCTTTCACAAAGCTTCGCAGATCCTTCCGACACCATCCGCCGCCTGGGTGTAAACGGTCAATCCAAAGTGTTTAAACTTTTGAAAGACAAAGGCATTCCCGAACAGTGGAGAAAATCCTACCCGGTCTTCAAAAGCGGTAAAGAAATCATCTGGGTTCCGGGCATTTCCGTTTCGAAAAACCACCTGGCCACTACCGATACACCACTGATAATCAAGCTATCCAGGGCATAACCCGATTGTCATTACTTTTTTTTCACGAAATGTGATTTTGCAATTAATTTTTTATTAAATTTCGGTTTGTACACTCTTAAATACCCACATAATGGAACCAGTTACAGTCGAAAAAGAGATCGTGAAAGATCTGTCTTTTAAACATCAGGTTGAATTCGAACAACAAGAAGATATTCGGGCAAAGTTGGAAGAAGCAACCAGGTTGGGAAACGGATACCACCACAAGGTTGGCATCATTTTTCACGACGATGAAGGACTTAAAAGGGTCAACACAACCATTTGGGCCACCGGACAAAAATACATCTGCCTCAAAGGCGGTATGTGGATTCCAATAGATCACATCGTAGAATTAAAGTTTTAGCTTTTCAAGAAAGTCAGTAAACTCATTATTGCCAGGCAGTTTTCGTTTCGTAGCTTTGGATGAATAAACTAAAGCCCATGCGTAAACTGCTTTTTTTATGCGCTTTTTTATGGATTGGAACCAGCCTTTTTGCTCAGGACAGGGTGAAATGGGACTTCTCCTACAATACGAGCACGAAAGAAATCCAACTGAAAGCGATTATTTCTGAAGGCTGGCACCTATACAGCCAGCACATCAATAATACCATCGGCCCGGTGCCGACCAGCTTTACATTTACAGAAAATCCGAATATCAAATTCGAAGGAGAAGTCAAAGAACCCAAAGCCATTCACGAGTACGATGAAAACTTTGAAGCTGCACTTGATTTCTTCAAATCGGAAGTTACTTTCACCCGCAAAGTAGCCAAAGCAAAGTCCGGAGAGGTAATCAAAGGTTATGTGACGTTTATGGTCTGTAACGAAGTCATGTGCCTTCCTCCTGTTGATATCGATTTTTCCATAACAATTCCTTAATATCTCAAGATCTTTATGAAATATCTAGTTAAAAGTTTAATCCTTTTAGTTGGTTTAAGCCTTTTCAATAAAGCAAATGCCCAAATAGAGTTGGCTCAGGACATGGCCAAATGGAAATTCTCCGTTGAATATGGGAAAGCATGTGAAGCAACCATTGTAGCAGAAGTAAATATTGCTTCTCACTGGCACATCAATGCATTAGTACTTCCGAAAGGAACTTTTGGGATCGCAACTGAATTCCGGCTGGCCAAATCTCCGAATTATCAGGTTGTTGGAGCAGTCAAAGAACCCACGCCCATTCAAAAACACGATGATATCGCAGACGAAGATTTGACCTACCACGAAGGCAAAATCATCCTGAAACAAAAAATCAAAATTCTTTCTGCGAAAGACTTTACCCTGAACGGCGCATACCTGTTTCAACCATGTGACGCAGATCATTGTTTGCCTCCTTATGATTCGAAATTTACCGTTAAAGTAAAAGGTTGTGCGGATGCTGCACAAATCGAAGAAACACAGGAAGGTGACGACATGGCACAAACACCGGCGGTTGCACCAACTGATAATGTGAAAAAAGACGATGAGTCCGGAAGTACTGTAAAGCAAACGGCTGACAATAAAGCACCTGTTGCCGGTAAGGAAAAAACAAAGAAATCCTTGTGGGGCGTGTTCTTTGCTGCGTTTTTCAGCGGATTTATCGCATTGATCATGCCTTGCGTATTCCCGATGATCCCGATGACCGTTAGTTTCTTTACGAAAAGAAGTAAAACAAGAGCACTCGGAGTTCGAAACGCATTCATTTATGGCGGATCCATTATATTGATCCACGTATTATTGGCTGGAGTTGTGATCGTTACGCGTTTATCCAGTCTTTTAAATGAATTATCGACAAACGTTTATTTCAACCTGTTCTTCTTTGGAATGCTGATCGTATTCGGTCTGTCCTTCTTAGGCGCTTTCGAGATCCAGTTACCGTCCAAATGGGTAAATAAAGCCGACGAGAAAGCAGACAAAGGCGGTGTTGTAGGAATCTTCTTCATGGCATTGGTGCTTTCACTGGCATCATTCTCCTGTACAGGTCCCATTTTGGGAGACTTATTGGTAAGCATCTCCACTTCCGGTGGTGATTTGGCATTGCTGATCGGGATGTTTGCATTCGGACTGGCTTTGGCATTGCCTTTCATGCTTTTCGCTATCTTCCCTTCCTGGTTGAATTCCATGCCGAATTCAGGTGGTTGGTTGAATGTGGTAAAAGTATTCTTAGGTTTCCTGGAAATTGCTTTTGCATTCAAGTTCTTAGGAGCGGCAGACACCACCATGCAATGGCATTTATTGCACCGCGAGGTATTTGTCGCAATCTGGGTCGGAATTTTCGCCATGTTGTCTTTATACCTGCTCGGAAAAGTGCGCCTGCCACACGACAGCCCGGTTGAGAAACTATCCGTTGGACGAAGCATGATGGCAACTGCGAGTATTGCATTTACCATGTACCTGATTCCGGGATTATGGGGAGCACCTTTGAACCTGGTAAACGCTTACCTTCCTCCTGATTTCTATGCAGAAGTTCCGGGCGGAATCAGCGGCGGCGGCGGAAATACTATTTCTGTTTCACAATCCGGTTCCGGTGAGCAAATAGAGATTGTAGAAGGCATGCACAAAGGGCCGCAAGGATTGATGGCATTCAAGGATTACGACAAAGCTTTGGCTTATGCTAAAAAAGTAAACAAACCGCTTTTCATCGATTTCACAGGCTGGGGATGTGTGAATTGCCGTAAAATGGAGAATTCCGTCTGGGGTCAGCCCGGAGTAATCGAACACTTGCGGGATGATGTGGTGATCGTTTCACTGTACGTAGACGAACGAACGGAATTACCGAAAAACGAACAGAAAACGATCAAAGTAAACGGACAGGATTTCTCGGTCACTACGATCGGTAATAAATGGACGGCGAAACAAATCGAAGAATATCAAACCGCTTCACAACCTTATTATGTACTTCAAACCCCGGATGGAAAAGATATTCCGGTAGGAGGAGCTACTTACCAGGATCACGGAAGTGCGCCGGTATTCCAAAAATGGTTGGAAAAAGGACTAAAAGCGCACAAAAAATAGCTCAATATTACCGTTCATCCATAAAAAGGCTGTATTAAGATAATTTTAACTAAAAATATTTTACCGAATCACAAAATAGAATTAACTTCGTAATGATTTAGGTGGTTAGGTTAGGTTGATTAGTGAATGGAGTTCGGACGCCTGTCTGGACTCCATTTATCATTTATAGGTTTTCCTGTTTCCTGAAAAGAATTTTAGTCTTAAAATCCTTAACATCCTAAAATCCTACAGTCTTAATATCTAAATTCGCATCATGAATCAATGGTTGCAAACTCACATCGAATTCCTCAAAGGAGTTGGTCCGCAAAGAGCCAAATTACTGAGGGAAGAATTGGGAATAGCAACTTATCACGACCTGCTTTATCACTTTCCGTTTCGTTACATTGACCGCTCCCAGTTTCATAAGATCAAAGACATTCCGCAAATTGACGGATATGTCCAATTGAAAGGACAGATTATCTCTGTTTCCGAAACCGGAACAGGAAGACAAAAGCGCTTAACGGTCAAGTTCCAGGACAATACGGGAATCATCGACCTGCTTTGGTTTCAAGGATACAAATACATCCTTCCGAACCTGAAGTTAAATACAACTTACATTGTTTTCGGGAAAGCGAAACCTTACGTAAACACCTGGAACATTTCCCATCCGGAACTTAGTCCTGCAACCGGGAATGAGGCCGGCATGGGTTGGCAGCCCGTTTATTCTTCCACGGAAAAACTAACGGCCTCCGGATTGCATTCAAAAGGCATTCAAAAATTAACGGAAGGACTACTGAAACTAGCTTCAAAAGTCTACTTTGAAGAAACCATTCCACCGAAACTGGTACAGGAATTAAAACTTCCACCATTCGCAGCAGCTATTCGCGCTATTCACATGCCTGCAGACGTTGCCCTGGCACAAAAAGCACGCATGCGTTTCAAATTTGAAGAGCTGCTGAACCTCCAGATCGAATTATTGCTGCGGAAATCGATCAACCTGCAAAAAAATAGCGGACAGGTCGTTTCGGAAGTCGGGCAATTGTTCCATGATTTCTACGAAAACAACCTGCCTTTCCCACTGACGAATGCCCAGAAGAAAGTGCTCCGCGAAATTCGCAGGGATATCGGATCCGGATTCCAGATGAACCGGTTGCTGCAGGGCGATGTGGGAAGCGGGAAAACCGTCGTTGCTTTGCTGACGATCCTTATGGGAATCGGCTCGGGATTACAGGGAGCTTTGATGGCGCCAACAGAAATCCTGGCAAATCAGCATTTTACCGGCCTGAGCGAATTACTGGAAGGAACGCCGGTAAAAATTGCCTTGCTGACCGGTTCTACCAAAAAATCTGCCCGTAAAATCATTCACGAGCAATTACTGAATGGCGAGATCCATATTTTGGTCGGAACGCATGCTTTGCTGGAAGACATCGTGCAATTCAAGAATTTAGGATTGGTCGTAATTGATGAGCAGCACCGCTTCGGTGTGGAACAACGTTCACGTCTGTGGAAGAAAAATACTTCGCCACCGCATATTCTGGTCATGACGGCAACTCCGATCCCGAGAACACTGGCAATGACTTATTATGGCGATTTGGATGTTTCTGTCATTGACGAACTTCCTCCGGGAAGAAAACCCATCACTACCAAACACCATTTTGAAAAAGACCGGTCGTTGGTTTTCGGGTTTATCCGCAGGGAAATTGCACTTGGAAGGCAGATCTACATCGTCTATCCGCTCATCCAGGAATCCGAAACGCTGGATTACAACAACCTGATGGATGGTTACGAAGCCATTAGCCGGGCTTTCCCGCTTCCTGATTACCGTGTGAGTATTGTTCACGGGAAAATGAAACCCGAAGTCAAAGACTACGAAATGCAGCAGTTTGTGGAAGGGAAAACACAAATTATGATTGCTACTACCGTAATTGAAGTCGGGGTGAACGTACCGAATGCTTCCGTGATGGTGATCGAAAGCTCAGAACGTTTCGGATTGTCGCAGTTACACCAGCTGCGTGGCCGTGTTGGCCGTGGCGCCGAACAGTCATACTGTTTGCTGATGACCGGGAATAAATTATCTGCCGATACCAAAAAGCGCATTCACACCATGGTTCGTACCAATGACGGATTTGAAATTTCGGAAGTCGATTTGGAATTGCGTGGGCCCGGAGATATCATGGGAACGCAGCAAAGTGGCCAGCTGGACTTGAAAATTGCCGATTTGGCGAAAGATGGCCCGCTTGTTGCACTGGCCCGGGAGAAAGCAAGAGAGCTTTTACAAGACGACCCGCGTTTGGAAAAACAGGAACATGTTTTCTTGCGTTTGGAGGCAATAAAAAGACTCCAAGACAAGCCAAATTGGGCAGAAATTTCGTAAACTTGAACAATGAAAAAACTGATTCTACTCGCAATTTTATGCTTAAGCTATTCCCAGGCTGACTCTCAGGTACTTACCGGAACATTGGTTGACTCAGGTCGGAAACTACTGACCACAACAGAAAATTTCACGCTTTCTTCTGCCGCTGAAGGAGTAGTTGTAGTTGAATTAGCGGTGAATCGCGAAGGAGTGGTAACAGGAACCAAGATCATTGGTGAGCAATCGACCATTAAATCTACACCTTCCCGCATGAAAGCTGAAAATGCTGCTAAAAAACTGAAGTTTACAGCCGGAACACGTTACGCAGCATTCGAACATGTGCGCGTGAAGTATACGTATAAAGTACAGTAGGATTCTACTCCGCTCAGCCTCCTTAACAGATTCCCGAGCGGAACGATTTGTTCCTGTCTTATCTTAATTCATAGAATCAGTGATTGAGTCAGCCGTGGCTGAATCGAAGTCAAACCGGGTTCGAAAAAATAAACTCTTCCGCGTTTTCTTCCAGGTACGAAAGCGTATCCAGTATTTCCTGCAAATCAAACGAAGTCACCAACTTGGTACGGTATTCCTTGAAATGGGCAATTCCTTTGAAGTAATTCGTATAATGGCGTTTCATTTCAACAACTCCCAATCGTTCACCTTTCCATTTCACACTCATCATTAAGTGATCACGGGCAGCTTCTACCCTGTCTTTCACTCCCGGAACCGCCAAATGTTCACCGGTTTCCATAAAGTGTTTGATTTCATTGAAAATCCACGGATAACCGATACTTGCGCGACCGATCATGATTCCGTCTACTCCGTAACGGTTTTTATATTCCAATGCTTTTTCCGGTGAATCGATATCCCCGTTCCCGAAAATCGGGATCTTGATGCGCGGATTGTTCTTGACTTCTGCAATGTGGGTCCAATCAGCTTCACCTTTGTACATCTGGGCGCGTGTACGTCCGTGAATGGATAAAGCTTCCACTCCGATATCCTGCAGGCGCTCGGCCACTTCAATGATGTTGATCATTGAATGGTCCCAGCCCAAACGCGTCTTAACGGTAACGGGTAGTTTCGTGGAATTGATACACGCCTTTGTGAGACGGACCATCAAATCCACATCTTTCAATACTCCTGCTCCTGCTCCTTTGGAAACCACTTTCTTTACCGGACAACCGAAGTTAATATCCAGGATATCCGGATTGGTAGCATCCACAATTTTTGCCGACATGGCCATTGCTTCCTCATCACCACCAAAGATTTGAATCCCGATCGGCTTTTCGTAATCGAAAATATCCAGTTTCTGACGGCTTTTGATTGCATCACGGATCAATCCCTCGGAAGAAATGAATTCAGTGTACATCAAATCAGCTCCGTGTTTCTTACACAAAGCCCTGAACGGCGGATCACTCACGTCTTCCATTGGTGCCAGAAGGAGCGGAAATTCACCCAACTCAATATCCCGGATTTTTACCATGGTGCAAAGATACGGCTAAATTCAAAATGAAAAAAATGCTTTCGACTCGGCTCAGGCAACTTTTTCATTTGATCTAATTTATTCTAAGGAGACTGAGCGGAGTCGAAGTTACCTTAGAATCATTAAATTCGCGACTCAATATTACTCGATGAAAGCGCTCGTCACCGTTTGTTTGGTTGTTTTATGTTCACCGTTTGTTCGTAGCCAGATCTTTAAAAAAGATACTACGGACCTTACTTTTACGGGAACCCGGGTAAATCCTTACCACCAGGAATACGATACGACCGGAAAAGTCAAAGTTTCGGGGTACATTGATACGTACTACAGCTATTACACCGATACATTAGGCGCAGGAGGATATTCCAAATTTCCTACCTCATCCCCGAAAAACAATCAATTCGGGATCAATATCATCCAGATTTCTGCCAAATACGAGAGCCGCCGCATGCGTGGAATTGCCACACTTTTTTACGGCGATATTCCTTTAAGTGCCTGGTCGCAAAACCTCAACCTGATCCAGGAAGCAAATGTCGGGTTCCGGATCTATAAGAAATTATGGATCGATGCCGGTTATTTCCGGACTCACATCGGTTTGGAATCCATTCAGCCACGCGAAAACATCACGACCAGCATTGCCATGACCACTTATTTTGAACCCTACTTTTTAAGTGGGGCCAAATTGACCTGGCAACAATCCGATAAATGGACCTACCAAATCAATGTTTTCAACGGATTCAGCACCTTTATCGAAACAAACAAGAACAAAGCGATCGGAGCTTCAGTGGCATACACCGGGAATCATTGGACACACACTTTAAGTTCCATTGTCTGCGACGAATATCCCAGTTATGTTTCCCAGAACCATTTTCGCCATTACACCAATTACATCGGGGTTTTTAAAACCAATCACATTGTTCTCGGACTGGAAGCAAATTTCGGGTACCAGCAAAACAGCCGTTTAAATAATCCCAATCAAACGGCCTATATTTTCTCCGGAATTGCCGCTTTCAAATACCGTTTTACGCATTTTATTGCCGCATATACCCGTGCTGAGATCTTCAGTGATCCGGATGAAATCCTCACAGGTCCTATTGAAAATGAAAATCACAACCTTACAGGGCTGGACATTTTGGGCGGAACGCTTGGATTCGAATACAAACCGATTCCGAATGCATTTTTCCGCATTGAATCGCGGGTATTGAAAACGAAAGCAAGCGAGAAGATTTTCTACTACAATGAACATTCCAACAATATTCGCTGGGAAGGGATTGCTAGTATTGGTTTATGGTTTTAGTCTCTCTTCTGCACAAAATGCCCTTTCTTCAACACATAAGTCGTTTTCCCGATATGCATTGTCGATCCGTCTTCAAAGGTGTAGAAATCTTTGTAATCAGTTCCGTTAAAGCTCAAAGAACCTTTCGTTTTGTAGGCAATGTCCAGGTAATCCTCATTCAGGATTGTTCCGCCGCAAACCACCACATGCACCGGAATACCGATACTCCCGATCAGCGACATATCCCTCGGTGAAGCAAAATTGTCTGCAATCAGAATCAATTTCTCCGTTCGCGGATAACTTTTCAATGAATAGATCAGTGCTTCCACATTGTTTTCCGGTAAATCACCTCCCGAACCCTGATTCATTACATAGATCATGAATTCGGAAATTGAATCCAGGTTACCGGAAGTATAATTGTAAACGCCTCCGGTTTGCCCGGCTTTCTTCGTTTTATCTTTCCGGTTGTCTCCGTCATTGAAAAATACAAATTGCTTAGGCGCCTGGAGTTTGTTCTTTAACTGGGCTGCAATAAATTCCATCACCTGCGCATTGTACGGGGCCATACTGCCCGTTACATCACACACCAGCGTAGCTTTTGACCAATCTACTTTCGCAAGCGCTTTACTGACCTGGTTGGACGATGGCTGCGGCTTAATCGCATTGTAATCATAAGCCGGCATTTTTGCTTTTAATTTCGGAGGAACTTCTGTAGCGAAAATCTCCAGCGGAGAAGGAATGACACTTCCCCGGTTCATAAAATCGACCGAAAACTGCACCATGCATTCCGTTGGTTTTCCGTTCAGTGTTCCCGGCGTCCAATCCGGCATGGTTTTAATAAACTCCCGGATTTCTTCTTTATACGGCGAAGGGCCGGGCAGCGTCGGGAAATTGATTTGTGTAATCTTCCCTTCCTTGCTGATGATGAACTGTACATCTACTTTCTTCGGTCCGGATGCTTCCGGAGGAAAATTGAGGTATTTCGAAAAGTAATTGATTCGTGCCTGTTCGCTGTGCGGAAATTTCGGAAGTACAATAACCGGCTCTGCATCGTCTACCGAATCTTTCTCCATTTTCTCGGTTTCCCTTTTCAGATAGGTATCGTAGGCATACGATTTGATCTTCCCGGCCGTAACATCGCGGATAAAGTTTGATTCCACTTTCGTTGTAATGACATCCGGCAAATCGCGATACGTAATCGCAAAACCGTGAAAATAATCCTTCCCTTCTTCGGCAGACTGACAGCCCGACTGGGCAATTAAGATCCACTCGATTCCGGATTGTTCCAGACTGTTCGGAGCAGTTAAAAATAAATTCTCCAGGCGTTTTCTGCTCAAACCGTGCTGATCAAATGTTTCCGATTTGCGGTAAGTCGTATAGATCAGTTCAATTTTCAGGATTACTTTATCCTTGACCGAATTGAGCAATTCCTTGTCTTTAAAAACGGCATTATTAAACGCAGTTTCCAGGAAAATCACATTGCTTTTTGACGGTTTGGTATATTTCTCAACCGTTCGCGGAGTTTTCTTTAAAATGAAATTGATTTGTTCCGGAATACTTTGAGCATTCAAAAAACAGGGAACTAAAATCAGAAGGAGTAAACGGTATCGCATATTCAGTTGGTTCTTCATTCCATAATGCATCCGGCCCGAAATGTTACAGGTTTCCCAGGATGGCTTCCTTTCCGAAATACAACGCCGAACACCAGGAACTGAGAATCACAAATCCAACCAAACCAACTACGGATTTGTGCATCGGGTTTTCGGATTTACTCAGGAAAACACTCAGTAGCCACATCCACGTAGGAACGATCAGCCATTCGAACAGGCCTATCATCAAACACACCGACATAGCTGCTCCATTGGCAATCTGAAGCCAGCGATACATGGTTTTATCTTCGAATGCAAGCAAGATCTGCCAGAAAAAAAAGAAAACCACGAATCCCAGGAAAAACCAGGATGAAAAGACAATGATCGAATCGGGTTCTTCTTCAAAATCCAGGTCTGAGAAAAGCAGTTGCATCACAAATTTGGAGGAAACTGCTAAAAAAACGGTCCAAAGGATCAGGGTTACTTCTTTCAACCGGATTTTTTTCCGGTTGGCGATCAGCAAAATTGCAGCCACCAGGAACAATCCCACTTTATATAATCCAAACGGAAAAATGAATGCTCCATCCTTCATAAAGGTGGATAATCCGTACATGGAGGCGGTCAGAACGGCTAGTAAAACGATGCGTTCACTAATCATTTTTCTTCGCCAAAGCTTCTTCGATATAGTCGAATGTGGAAAGGATAACCGGTTTTCCGTCAACTACCGCAATATCGTGCTCAAAATGCGCACTCGGTTGGCCGTCAGCAGTTACGATTGTCCAGTTATCTTCCAATTGGATCACTTTTTCGGTTCCCATATTGATCATCGGTTCAATAGCGATCGTAAGGCCATTCATGATTTTTTTGCCGCGACCTCTTTTCCCGTAATTCGGAACTTGAGGGTCTTCGTGCAGGGTTTTCCCCAATCCGTGTCCTACCAATTCACGAACTACACCGTAACCGTTATTTTCGGCATGTGTCTGAATAGCCCAGCCGATATCATCAATGCGGTTTCCAACTTTTGCCTGTTCGATTCCCAAATACAAGCATTCCAAAGTCACATCCAGCAACTTTCTTTTTGCTTCCGAGATTTTCCCCACAGCAAATGTGTAAGCATGATCTCCGTAGTATCCTTTGTAAACAGCTCCGCAATCCACAGAAACAATATCGCCTTCCTGGATCGGTCTTTCAGTAGGTAATCCGTGAACGACCTGTTCGTTGACAGAAATCAGCAAGGTACTCGGACATCCGTACAATCCCAAAAATCCGGGAATTGCATCCTGGGAACGGATATAAGCTTCCGCCATTTTGTCCAATTCCAGCGGAGTTACTCCGGGACGCATCATTTCTGCTACTTTCCCCAATGTCCGGCTAACTACTAAAGCTGCCTGGCGCATAATTTCAATTTCTTCGGCTGTTTTATATTTGATCATACTCTTATTCAGGAAATTCATCGATGCAAAGATACTTCAAATTGAATTGCGAATGCCGAATTATGAATGACGAATTGAGTGATCCCTTATTATTCCTTAGAATTAAGAAAGATTACTCTTGATTTACCAAATGATGGTATTCAGGAATTTCCAAATTTGGGTGTTCCCAAAGATACGAACACTTTTAACGGTAACAATCTGATATACAAAAAACTAAAAATACATCAATGTTCTTTTTTGATTTAGATTTTTACTTCTCAAATCTTCTTAACTGGTGCGCTTCAAACGTCCATTCCGGTGTGTAAATCTTCGCGCGCTCTTCCAGGTTGTACCAGGGTGAGGTATTCCTGTTCATCGGGTTTAGAAGCACCTGTATTTCCTGCGCCGGCATGTAGCTTTGAGCCAAAAGCACCAACTTTTCTCCATCCGCATTTTCAGCCATGTCCACTACAATGACCGCATGTCCGGGAGCTCCACCACGGATCAGTACATCACCGATCTCCACATCTTTCAGTTCGATGGAACGCAATTCCTTTTCCAGCGAAAGTGTACTGGCATAATTGAAAACTGTTTCCATGTACTTCAGGAAAGATGCATAACTTTTATCAGCTGCTGCCGATTTCTGCCAAAAGACCGAATTTCCATTGAGAGCCACCCGATTTCCTTCCCGCCATTTCGAATATTCGCAATTAAACCCGCTTACAAACCGGAAATGAATGTCTGAAAATCGCTTGTTGTGGAACAAATATTCTCCGCGCAAACGCATGACCGCATCCGCACATTGCTGCAAATCACGATTCCCGACAGACATGTTGACAACCGCCGCATGAGCCGTTTGGTTTCCCTTCAGGCTTCCGTTGTATAAATGCACTTCCGAGCCATGTTTTTTTAATGGCAGGTTCCGCAAATAAAACCCGAAACTGCTGCTGTCCTGTGATTTTCGCCCGTAACCTTCAGGGGGCAAAAAGCGCGTGGCTATGGTCGTACCCGAAGTGTCGATCAATTGTTCCGAAGCATTTACCCCGTCAACGGTTTTCGGCGGATTGAGATTACAAGAAGCAATCAGAAGGAAGCAACCGGAATAGAACGCAAGTGTTAATTTGTTCATGGATTGATGGTTTCAAGTTTGTTCCAAGATAAGGAATCTCCGTGAACCCAAATTCTTTTTCATAAAAAAAACCGACTCATTGCTGAATCGGTTTCTATTTAATCTCCGGGCTTATTTCCCTTTCGGAACGTGTGTATCTGTGAATTTATCAGCTGCTGCATTCCAGCCATCAATCAATGCAGCACGTTTTTTATTTAAATTCTGATTGGTTGTATTAAAGGTATTTACACCCGCATTCATATCGTTTACAGCTTTGTTGTATTCGTTTACATCCGTCTGGGTTCTTTTCTTTTCAGGAATTTCGTCAAACGCTTTTTTCACTTTGTTGAAGTTTTCCGTTTTCATGAAATAATCAGCCATTTTAGGAATGTCGTTTTTCCCTTCTTCGATATAGAAATTCAATAGTTTCTTTGTTGCTTCAACCATACTTTTATCGTTCTTGTATGGTTTTACAGCCTCCAGTTTTTTCAATCCTTCTTCAGCGGTAGCAATCAATGCATTTCTGTTTTGTTCAATGGCGTTGATGTCCTGACGGGTAATGGCATCTGTCAGATATACTTCCTGCTTGAAACTTTTGAAGAAAAGCAGGTAGATCTCGTTGTAAGTATCGTAAACTTCTCCGGCAATGGCCATCTTTTTATCCAAAGCATCTTCTGAAGAAATCAGGTTGATATTGTTT
Organism: Fluviicola sp.; assembly: GCF_039596395.1. Lineage (NCBI taxonomy): Bacteria > Pseudomonadati > Bacteroidota > Flavobacteriia > Flavobacteriales > Crocinitomicaceae > Fluviicola > Fluviicola sp. The sequence continues at coordinate 489,137 of NZ_JBCNJT010000001.1, read as the reverse complement.
GACGCTGCAAACGCTTTTTGCTCTCTGCTGATCATTTCAGAAGCGGCAACCAGTTTATCATTTGCACGCTCTCTTGCCAGCATATATGCCTCCATTGCATCGTAAGATTCTTCTGAAACTGCCTCCATATCAACAATTTTAGCATAATCTTCTTTCAAAACCAGGTTGGAAATTCTGAAATACTCAATCACAGAATCACGGAACTGGGTGGAACCATTGAACCCTTTGGCTGATTTTGCTTTACCCAAAGCAGCATTCGATGTCTGGATTAATTCTCCTCTTCTTTTTTCTACCTTTCGGGCACTTTTTCCGTGCGAAACGGAACTGGTATAATCCCACATGTCCTGCTGGATTTTGCCGTATTCGGCAGTAAATACATTCATATATTCTACCGCCGTTTGCGCGTAGCTATTCGCCGCTCCGAAAAAGGCGATCATGCAGGTGATTTTTAGTAATCGATTTTTCATTTTTGTTTTATTATTTGTTTAATTGTAGCCATTCATTCATTATTCCGATTGCTTCAAACAGTTCTATGTCCAGCTTTAAGCGCGTTGCAAAATCTTCAAAATATTTTTTCAGGATGGGATTTTTGTCGTAAACCGTTTGATCAAAAGAATTGGATTTTATCCCGTAAGTCCAGTTCACATCGCTCTTTAATGCTTTTAACCGGTCCTTGATAACATCCTCCTTCTGTGATTCCTTCCAATAACTTAAAATATCTAAAGTCACCACCTGGTTTTCATCATAACTCTTCCCGATCGAATCCATTATTTGGTAGTAGGTCGCATAAATTCCTTCCTTACGCTGTTTTTCAGAAAAAGCTTTCAATGATTGTACCGGTAAGTCCGTTGCAGCGGGTGTATACACCATTTTCTTATCAATTGCTCCCGGAATCAAGGCATTCGGATACTTGCGTTCACGCTCTTCAATGGAATCAAAAGCAGTCATTCCCAACTCAATATCGGGCATTACTCCAACTCCCTGATTCGATTTCCCGGTTACACGGTACAGGAACCCACCGGTAATGTTCGCATATCCGTAATCCGGGTTTTCCTGAAGCCTGGAAAAATCTCCCACCAGCGGATCCAGGGGATAGACTATTTGACTGGTCGCCTTTCCGAAACTCGGAACACCTACAACAAGTGCCTTTTTGTAATCCTGTAAAACAGCGGCAACTATTTCAGAAGCTGAAGCGCTTCCGGCATCAATCAATACCATCAATGGCCCGTCATAGATAAATCCACGGTTAATGTCTTTCAGGACCTGTACCGCTCCCGTATTATCCGTGGTTGCCAAAATCGGCCCGTAGTCGATGAAAATTCCTGAAAGAGCAACGGCTTCATACAGAGAACCTCCACCATTTCCCCGTAAATCAAGGATCAATCCCTCAATACCGTCTTTCTTTAATTTTAAAATGCATTTCGCCATGTCATTGGCACAGCCCAATTCATTTCCATCTGTAGAATAAGAGGTGTAAAAATCCGGCAGACTGATATAACCGATATTTTTCGGGCCGCTCATCAGGGCATTTTTGATGTTGTCGTTGTCATTATAAACAACTGTTTTTTCGAGATCTACCTGCACTTCCATTCCATCTTTATCCAGAACCAGGAGTGTGATTTCCCTTCCCTGGAAATTCTTGAAAGCCTCCGACAACTCTTTGAGCCCGGCAACTCCGTTTTTTAGTTCCAGCCAATTGGTGTTTTTCCAGCCGAACCTGATTCGCAGGATCTGATCACCGGAAAAGAGTTCATTGCTCAACCAGGCTGAACTTCCGGGTAAAATATCGGTTAAGATCACCCGGTTTTGTTCATCCAATCCATAACTGATCCCAAATTTTTCCTTCTGAGTGGAAAGTTCTTCCACAAATCCTTCTTTTTGGCTTGGGCTGAAATACAAGCTGTGCGGATCAAAGCTCATGGCAATGGCATTCAGATACATTTCCTGCATCATTTTTTTGCCCGTCAAAAGCTCAAAATAATTGGAATAATTTGTTTCGATCTTCGCGCGTGCTCTTTTTTCAAAGGAAGGTAATGAATCCTTCAACAGCATTTTCGAATCTTCCGGGTGCATGGAAACGATTTCGGAGAACACCATAAGGCTTAAATGATTCTCCCAAAATGACTTATAATTAGCGGTTGTGAGCTTATTCTGCATCGCCGGATCGTACTTTTTCGTACTGTTCAACTGAACCGGCTTACTGAAATACGTTTTGCGAATTGCCTGGATTTCTTTGGTCCGTTCCAGAAAAATACGGTTAAATTCTGAGAAATAGCGGGAATTTCCTTCCTTGATATCTTCATCCAATTTTGCGCTCAATCCTTTCAAATAAATCAGATCTTCCGCTCTGAAAATTTCCTTTTTTACATCCATGAAGGAATAGAAATAATCATGCACCTGGTTCCCGAATCCGGCATCAACTGTCCGGGGTTTCACATGTTTGCTTTGGATCTTTTTGATCAATAAGCGCGCATTCACCGATAAAGAATCTGGTTCTCCGGCAAACAAATAACAGGTAAAGAAACTGCTAAGTAAGGTGGCTGTAATGAAAGATTTTAAACGCAAGATCAGTTATTTTCAGGCAACAAAAGTACAACGAATTTTAATACAGAAAAGCACCCGAAAGTGCTTTCTGTTGAATTGTGCAGAATTCATAAAGATGGTTATGCAAGAACGAATCTATTCTATTATTTCAGCGCCACTTTTTTCTCAATCCGCTTTTTCATTTCTTCCAGGTCCGACATAAACGAACCGGTTTGAGCCAGCATCATTGCTTCTTTAATGGCTTTCTGCGCTTTTTTAAATTTGAGTTGTTTCTCCAAAAGCAATGCTTCGTAATAGAACATCAGCGCCCGGTCGATTCCTTTGCGTTTTCGGGCAAAGGCCAGTAATTTCGCCATCTCTTCAAATTCTTCCTGGATCAACAGGCAATCCAAAAAATAGGTGTAGGTTTCCAGGTAATTCACACTGGCTGCCAATGCTTCCCTGAAATAACTGTTTGCCTGCGGATAATCCTTGAAAATTTCCAATTGCACCCGCCCCATCAGGCAAAGTGCAATCGGATTGTTTTCTTCATAAGCCATGGCATAATTCAACGATTCCAGGGCTTCTTCCAGGTTATACGGATAATAATCCAGTGCTTTTACTAAGTAAATGTTTGCTGTCATTGCTTCAATTCTTTGTATAATTCTTTTTTCAACTGATTCCGTTGTTTCTTAAAGTTCTTTTCTGCCTTTTTCGGCTTAAAGTCCATTCCAGTAAACGTTCTCACCGGGTTTCCGCGTTCCAGTTCATGATGCTGTGACCAGGTTTGATTGACCACTTCGACCAGTTTTTCACTTTGGGCCTTTTCCAGTTTTTCACGGATGCGTTCGCGGGCAATTTTCTTGTTTTGCAGCTGTGAACGGCTTTCCTGTACAAAGACCGATACTCCGCTTGGAGTATGTGTTGCCCGAACTGCTGAACTGACTTTATTCACGTGCTGTCCGCCGGAACCACTGCTTCGAACGGACTGGTAAACGATCTCGTTTTCGTCCCAGCGAATGGTTTCTGCCGGATTGATTTCAAAAATCCCTACGAACCAGTTTTTTCGCCCATGATTGGGACGATACGGACTCTTTTGAATCCATTGTATCGTCCCTAACCAGGATTGAATTGCTGTCTGAATCGCAATTCCTTTGACCTGGATGGTGGCGGATAAAATTGTTCCGCTTTCCGGGCCTGCTACCCGATCCATTGTTTCGGCCTGCAAGCCTTTTTGTCTCAGGTCTGCCAGCAAAGCCCCCAAAATTTTTCCGGCTGCCAGCTGGCATTCCAAAGGGCCTTTTGCCGTTGTGATATGTAATAATTTAGTTTCCATGTCTTGTTACTTATCCATTCGTACAATCTTCGGAGTAAATGTCCCGATCGTTTCTACCAGTTCCTGCTGATTTCCCATCACATGGTGGATATTCTTATATGCCATCGGGCATTCGTCCACCGCACCTCCGATCAAACTGACTTCAGCATTACTCAGGGTTTTCATCATCTCACTTTTCGTGAACCTGCTCTTACACTCCGAACGGGAAAATACGCGTCCGGCGCCGTGTGAAGCAGAATTCAGGCTGGAAGCATTTCCCAATCCGCGGACAATAAATCCGGGAGCAGTCATACTTCCGGGAATGATTCCCAGTTCTCCCAGGCCTGCCGGGGTTGCTCCTTTCCGGTGCACAATGCATTCATTGCCGTTTACGGTTTCCTTCCATGCAAAATTGTGATGGTTCTCTATCGTCATCAACATGCGGAGCCCCAACTTTTTGGTCAATCGTGCGTGAATATCATCGTGGCAAGCTTTTGCATATTCACCGGCGAGGTTCATGGCATTCCAGTATTCCTGTCCGTCGTGCGTATCCAGGTTCAACCAGGCCAAATGCTGCACGGATCTCGGCAAAGGACATTGTTTCACTGCCAATTGTGTGTACTGTTTGGCAATCGCTGCACCTAAACCGCGTGAACCGCTATGACTCAGCAATGCGAAGTACGAACCCGGAGGAATTCCTGCATCCGTAGCGGTAATGGTTACCGTTCCGAATTCCACGAAATGGTTTCCTCCGCCGGAAGTTCCCAATTGCTGGTATGCCTTGGTTTTCAACTTTCTCAGAAGCGGAATTTCCCGAAACAGCTTGCTTTCCATAATCGAATGATCGTGCTTGATCTTGTGTGTTTCGTACATTCCGAACTTCGTGTGGTCCGAAAGCAAATTCTCCAGTTGATGTGTTTTCCCGTTGAAAAACGAAGCCGGTGCATCGAAAATGCTCAGCGACATCCGGCAACCGATATCTACTCCGACCCCATAGGGAATCACCGCATTATCCGTTGCCAAAACGCCTCCGATCGGTAAGCCGTAACCGTAATGTGCATCAGGCATCAGTGCTCCCTGTACTGAAACAGGAAGTTTCAAAGCCTGGTAAAACTGATGTTTTGTTTTGTCATCAATTTCATTCTCACCGTAAATCAAAAACGGTGAACGTTCGATCTTCAATTCGTTGAATTTCACCTCAACCGGTGCAACCAGTCCTTCTGCAACTTTGCCCCAAATCCCGTCTCCGATGTATTCATCCGGAGCGTAAAGCAATTCGGAAAGTTCTTTCAGAACGCGGTCTTTTGTTTCTCTTTTTTTATACCTGCTGATCAGCCCTAAGGCGATGTTTACAGAGTTGTCGTTGGGGAAGCCTATTTTAAGCAAGTCTTTCCCCTTAATCTTATTTCCCATTTTTCTTTCTTTGGGATCAAATCCTTTTTCACCGCCGATGCACAGATAAAATATGGCGCTTACCAGTCGTCCTTTGAACTCCAAAAGCGAGTCCGGTGCGCCTATGCCGAAGCTTCAGCATAAGCATCAGGCGAGCAAAAAAATCTGTGCATTTGCGGGAAAGTAATCATCGACTTGTCGATGCATCCCACAAAGGATTAATCCTGTTTTTGATTGCAGTCATTTCTGACCTTGATTAAAAAGAGATTCCGGGGAAATTTTGGTGGTACCTAAAACAAAAAAATCCGAAACCTCTAACAGCTTCGGATTTTCATATAAAGATGATTTTTGAAATCGCTATTGAAAAACCCAAAGCCCGAGCACACCAGCATCCTTGCCGGTTGGAGCTCCTAATGTCATACTGAAATTGATCATTGCTTCGGTTTTTAAAATTGTTATACTTCTTGTTATTGCCGACACTATTTTTTCGACGGCACAAAGATAACGCATAAAAAATGACATGGTTGTCAACAAAATGAAAAAAAATTTTGGAGGCGGGTCCTTTATTACGTAGTAATAAAAAAATCTTTATTTATCAGCATTGGATAAATATTCTTCAACTTTAGAAGTATCAACGCCTAATTTTGCTAACACACGCTTACTTGATGCATCTAAAACGCCCCAATCATTTCTATGTGACTTAGTGAAATACTTTTCTAAATCATTCAACATCATGATATTACGAACAAGTCCAAGAAAGTTACCATATACAGACCCTTTAAGATTGAGCCCAGTAATTCTCTTATCTATTATTTTATCAAGATCAGACAATGTTTTAATCCCAAATCTTCTAAGTTCGCCCAATATATATGATTCTCGTCCATTAAAATCGGGCCTCAAACCTGTTAAAATTAATTTTTCAAATCTAACAGTTAAGAATTGTTTTAAGGCTGTTGAATTTAGTTTAATGTCTAAATCACCTTTTTCAGCACTTTCCTGAACAGTCTTTGAATAATTATCAATCTCTCGAGATAATTGATTAAACTCTCTATCTGCAAGCTCTAAACTTCCAGCAACTAATTTGAATCTCCTTTGAATTTCTGGAGGGAGCTCCCCCGAAAACTTATAATTCTTATCGTGTTCTATTTCTGCCCACGAATGTTGCAATATAGTTCTTATTTGTATCTCAAATTTTAAATCTTTAAACCGATCAAATTCTGGTAATATTGTCCGGTTTTTGGGTAAAGTACAAACATAATGTACCGACTTATATCCCACTCTATCAACTCCAAGTTCTAAACTTTTGTCAAGACTGTGATTTTTATCAATCTCAAAATTGGCTTCAATTATTTTGGCAATCTGATTAACATCATCTTCTACATATCCAATTATCCTTATTCCAGCGAAATCTGTTAATTGAATCAATGGATCAGTATATTTAGGTTTTTTAATTTTTTCTGAAAAACTTTCCACGGTCTTAGCTCTATAGTTAACTGCATGAAAGTTGACATTGTGTAATTCTAATAATTCTTCAATAATGATTGAGACATTAGCCGCTAATTTTTTATACAATGGCCTTAAGCCTATGTATTTATTAATAATCTCATTTGTTTCCATTTATGATTTAAATTGACACTTCTAAATTAACATTCTATTTTATAGCGCTATTACAAATATTTATTTAAGTAAATATTCACCAATAAATCTTATTCAACCCATTTCACATTTAGTTCAAGTAAGTTTTGTAAAGGTTCAATGTTCTTTCGCAAAGCATTTTTCACTTGGTAAGTTTATTGTATGTTGGAGGAAAACATCAAATAAGGTTTTGAAATACGAAATCATATTTTTATCTGTGTACCTCTTTGCGAAACAAAAAGCCCCGGCCATAATGACCGGGGCTTTCCTGTTATTGTTGGATTGACTTACGCCAATACTTCTTTCACTTTATCTGCTGCTTCCTGCAACAATACCGCTGAATGTACGTTCAATCCTGACTCGTCAATGATTTTCTTCGCTTCTTCAGCATTTGTTCCCTGCAAACGAACGATGATCGGAACAGGAATATTCCCGATGCTCTTGTAAGCATCAACAACTCCCTGAGCAACGCGGTCACAACGAACGATACCACCAAAAATGTTGATCAAAATCGCTTTCACGTTTGGATCTTTCAAAATGATGTGGAATGCTTTCTCAACGCGCTCAGCATCAGCAGTTCCACCTACATCTAAGAAGTTAGCCGGGTTACCACCTGAGTACTTGATGATATCCATGGTTGCCATCGCCAAACCAGCTCCGTTTACCATACATGCAACGTTTCCGTCCAGTTTCACGAAGTTCAATCCTGCTGCATCTGCTTCTACATCCAACGGATCTTCTTCTGAAGTATCGCGCATAGCTGCGTAATCCGGGTGACGGTACAATCCGTTTCCATCCAGAGTTACTTTCGCATCCACTGCAATGATCTTGTTGTCTGAAGTTTTCAATACCGGGTTGATTTCGAACATCGCAGCATCACATCCTTCGTAAGCATTGTACAGGCTCACAACGAATTTCGTCATTTGCTTGAACGCTTCTCCTGACAATCCCAAATTGAAGGCAATCTTACGAGCTTGGAACCCTTGAATTCCTACACGCGGATCGATTTCTTCCTTGAAGATCAAATGTGGCGTATCGTGAGCAACTGTTTCAATATCCATTCCTCCTTCTGTGGAGTACATGATCGTGTTACGTCCTTTTTCACGGTCCAATAATACGGACATGTAGAACTCTTCCACTTCAGCTTCACCCGGGTAATAAACGTCTTCGGCCAACAAAATTTTGTTCACCAATTTCCCTTTCCCGTTTGTTTGAGCTGTTTCCAGGTGACCACCAAGAATTCCTTTTACTTTCTCCTCAACCTGGTCAATTCCTTTTGCCAAAACTACACCGTTAGAACCGGTTTCCTGAACGATCCCTTTACCGCGACCTCCAGCGTGGATCTGTGCTTTTACCACATACCAACCTGTTCCAGTTTCTTCTGTCAATTTTTTAGCTGCAGCAACTGCATCTTCTACTTTTTCTACAACAACTCCGCGCTGGATTGCCACGCCGTATTTTTGTAAAATTGATTTTCCTTGATATTCGTGTAAGTTCATGACAACTTTTTAAATTTTTGGTGCGCTAAAGGTAAACATTTAATTGGTTCGAAGTAATTGGAATTCCATAAAAATTCGACGGATTTGTAAAATTATTAAATGCGTGTAGGGGCGAAAAATTTTTCGCCCCTACACAACCTAAATATCGATTAATCACACACAATTCATTAATGCGCATGCAATTTCCACGTAGAAGTAATGTTGCGCGATGCGGCATTTTTATTCGCTTTTTCTGTCAGGTCTTTCCAGATCTGCCCGATTCCGGCTTCCAATGCTGCTTTTTCGTCTTTGAACATGTCCCACATCACTGTTGGATCGTGGAAGAAATGTTTCACAAAATTTGTATCGAAATCTCCGGAGCGGAATGCCGGGTGCATCATCACAAATTTTCCGAAATCTAGGGTTGTTTTTAATCCTGAGATCTCGTAATTGTTGATAGCAACGATCATTTTATCCATGGCTTCCTCGCGGGTTTCACCCCAAACTACCAATTTGGCGATCATCGGGTCGTAGTAGATCGGAACTTCCATTCCTTCTTCGAACGCATCGTCTACCCGAGCCAGGTCTCTGCGTGGCCTGCGGTAACGGTTCAATGTTCCGATATCCGGGATAAATCCGTTCAAAGTATCCTCTGCATACACACGCACTTCGATGGAATGTCCGTGAATGCTTAATTCGTCCTGCAATTTGGGCAAACGCTCTCCGCGTGCTACGCGAACCTGCCATTCAACGAGGTCTGTTCCTGTAATTTCTTCCGTAACCGGATGTTCTACCTGCAAACGGGTATTCATTTCCAGGAAGTAGAAATTCAGGTCGGCATCCAACAGGAACTCAACAGTTCCCGCACCTTCGTAGTTACAAGCTTTACAAACGGCAACTGCGGCCTCTCCCATGCGCTTGCGCAATTCCGGGGTTAAAACCGCTGAAGGAGCTTCTTCCACCACTTTCTGGTGACGGCGCTGGATCGAACATTCACGCTCGAACAGGTAAACTGTATTTCCCAGTTGGTCGGCAAAAACCTGGATCTCGATGTGGCGTGGTTTTGTTACGAATTTCTCGATGAAAACCGCATCGTCTCCGAAAGAAGAACGCGCTTCACTCTGAGCCATTTTCATCTGCTCCTCAAATTCTGCAACATTTTCAACCAAACGCATTCCTTTTCCTCCACCTCCGGCAGATGCTTTGATCAGGATAGGAAAACCTACTTCCGCAGCAATTTTCTTCGCTGCTTCCACATCCGTAATGGCTTCATCTACTCCAGGAACCAGGGGAACGTTGTAATTCTTCACAGCTTGTTTCGCTGAAAGCTTATCTCCCATGATTTCCATGGCTTCCGGAGAAGGCCCGATGAATTTGATCCCTGCTTCTTTCACCTTTCTGGCAAAACCGGCATTTTCAGACAAGAAACCATATCCCGGGTGAATTCCCTCCACTCCTAATTCCTTGCAGTATTTTAAAATCAGGTCCTGTTGCAAATAAGATTCCGAAGACGGGGATTTTCCTACATAAACTGCTTCATCGGCCTCGTGAACGTGCGGTGCATTCGCATCTGCATCCGAATAGATCGCTACGGTAGCGATGTTCATTTTCTTTAATGAGCGGATTACTCTTCGCGCAATCTCTCCTCTATTTGCAATTAAAACTTTTTTCATAGATCATTTCAATGGCGGTAAAAATAAGCAAAGTGCAATGAATGCTGCAAAAGATTCGCAGACTTTACTAACAAAATGGAGAAATTAATTACCTGGAATTGGTTCCGGTTCCTTTTCTCCGGCAGGAATGTTGTTTTCTTCTTCCTTCTGTTCTACCGGAATAGCCGGGGATTGTCCCGGAATGTAATCTACCGGAACACGGTTTTTACGCTTGGAATTATTCACCTTGTTCTCTTTCCGGAACAAATTGGCAAAAAACTCAATGATCCGGGATTCGGAAATATTGTTGAACGTTTCTTCGTAATGCAAACCGACACCCTGGGTAAATTCACCTTTGTCCTTGTTGCTCAAAATTCCTTTATCATTCGATTCGTTGAAGATCGATACGCGGAATGTACCGTCATCATTGATCAGGTATTCCAGGTTGAAGGAACCGATCAGGGAGTTTTGCGCCGTTCCCGTAGTTGTGTTGTTGGAAACCCCCAAAGACGTTTTCAGGACAATGTTCTGCTTCGCACCGTAAGCACGCTGTAATCCCAACTGGAAGTTCTTATCACCGGTCACGGTGTTATCGTTGTACCCGACATTGATCTTCGTTTCTTTGGACAGCTGGTCGAATGCCTCATTCATTTTCTGGGTAATAATTTCGGCCACACCTCCATAACTTCCGTTTGAGTTATTTCCTGTTCCCTGGAAACGGTTGAATGCCAGCAAGGAGAAGAATTGTTTTTGCAGTTCGTCTTTATCCGAGCGGATCTTGCTCAAAACGGCTTTCCCGGATTCGCTGACATTCGGAACCTCGATATCCAGTGTAATGGATGGATTGGAAAGCGTTTGCCCGATCAGCAACACACAGTGTACTTCCGATTTGGTTTCGGCTGATCCCCCGATCTGGTCGCGGTTCAATTCGTCCAGACTGGCGTTTACTTTGTAATAGGCCTTGATGTCCAGGTTGGCTTCTTCCGGGCTTCCTGTCCAGGTAATGCTACTTCCCTGTGCGATCTGGAACTCCTTTTTCAAAGGATTCAAAACAAATAAGTACTGTCCACTGTTGATTACATAGCGCCCCGACATAGCAACATGGTTCTGGTTGTCTATCGAAAGTTCGATATTTCCACGTCCGGTTGCAGAAATCTCTTCCCCTGTCTGATCGTTCAGGATCAGTTTAATTTTCGCATCCGGTGTTGCTTCTATATTCAAATTCAGGTCGACACCCGTCAGATCGATTTCTTTATCTCCGGCAATGGAATCGGTATTGAAGTCAATGAAATCAAATTCGCTGATCTCCTTTGCTCCGTACATCGGCAGGTTTACTTCCGTATCTTTTTCGGTTTTTGCATCCACCGTGATCTCGGTATTTCCTTTCTCGATCAAAATACTCGCTGTTCCGGTAGCGTACGCTTTTCCGTAATACACCGTCCCTTCCTTGTACCCGGTATTCAGAACCATGAACCTTCTCGGAGCACTCAATGGACGTTTACTGATCGGATCGCGGAAGCCGCCAACCGTTTCATCGAACTTAATATCAAAGCTCATGGAGAAGTCCTTGAAATTGTTGTGGAAAATTGTAGTGATGGCATAGGCCGTATTTCCTTCGTCGTCCAGAACAGGGAAAGCACCATAAATACCGTCGTTTTTACCGTCAAATTTCAACGGCCCGCCCAAACTGTAGTGTGTACCCAGGATTCCCACACGCAAGCCTCCTTTTTTCAGCTGCAGGTCTCCGGCAATTTCCGGTTCATCAAAACTTCCCGTTGCATGAATAACTCCTTTCAACGTTCCGCTGATATCGGAAATCACTTCCGGGTCCATGAATGCATTGACAAACGACAAATTCATGTCCTTGAATTCAAGGTCAAAGTTGATATTGTCCTCTTTTTTCATTGGAAGTACATACCCGTTGAAATCGAAAGTCTGAAGGTCTTTGTATTTCAAATCCCCGTTCAGGATAATCTTTTGTTCCAGGTCAATCCAGATTCCATTCACATGCACATCTCCTACTTCCTGTCCTTCCAGGATGAAATCGTTCAGGACAAAATCACCATCAATTTTGATATCTGTAAACGGTGTTGCCAAACGTGCCGTTCCGTCCAGGCTTCCCTGCATTTTAACTCCCGTACCAAGCAGGGAAGAGAATTCTTCCACATGTAATTCGTGTGCTTTAATGGTCAGGTAATCTTCCGGATTCTCGGATAGAACACCGTTCACAGCCAGGTATTGATTGTCACGCTCCAGCATCAGGTGCTTGATCTCGAAATGCTTTTTCTGGTAAACCATCTGACCGGTATTCATAATGTCCCATCGATTATTCTTCACCGAGAAGTAAGATGGTTTTACCTGAATGTCAAATTCTCCTTCTTCTCGTACATCGATCACGAAATCAAAGTCGGAAGTATTCGGAACATCTTTATTCCAGATCAGGTCTGTTTGATACACATTTTTAGTCCCATCCATCGAAAGCTGAATGTTCTCCACATCCAGAGAATCTCTCAATTGGGTTTTTCCCGCGTTGATGGTCAGAGTTCCGGTCCCTTGCGTAAACTCCTGGTGCAGGACCATATTTGTCATATACGCATCACTCTTGTCGTTCATCAGCTTTTCGTAGCTGATTTTAGAAGATTGGATATCCAGCATCTGGTGATGGGCCCGGGAATCGAGCTCTACCTTTACGACGGTTCCATAAGCTATTTCCAGTTTCGGAACAAAAATATTGAGGAAATCCTGGGAATTCTTGATGGTCGCATTTAACTCAAAGTGATCTGTTGATTCAACTCCTCTCGGGTATTCTTTCGGAGAAAAATAAGAAGGAAATGCATCTGAAAGTCCGTTATTTACGGCAATCGGAATGGTTTTGAAATTAATCTTTCCGCTCAGATCGGCATCTATGATATCGCTTCTCAATTCAAAACGGTCATTTTCCGGATTTCGTTCGATGTAAAGGCTCAGTTCCGGAAGGGCCATTTTTTTGCCCTGGTCGACAAACTCAATACCATTGGCATTGATCAATCCTTCGTAAGTTTCCAGCGAGTTCCCTCTCAGGTCCATGTCTAAATTCCCAACGAAAGATGATTCCGGGTCCTTCACAAAATTCAGCTTTCCGAGGTTGGCTTCCTCAATACCGACTTTAAAATCAAAATGCTGCACTTTCGAAACATCTATCAAGCCGTTGAATGCCAGTTTGAGGTTCGGATCATCCACTTTCAGATCTGCATCCAGGATATTGTTAATGAATGAACCGTTCGATACCGTAATGTTTGAATACGCGTAATTGTTGAACTGGAATTTGGTCACTTCACCTTCCAGTGTTTCCAGGCGGATCATGTCTTTCTGACCGACAACTCCGCTCAGGTAAACCTGGCCTTCCACATTTCCGAAGGTTGGATTATCTAGGAATTTCGCCAGGTTAAAACTATCGACTACAATGTCATAGCGTTCTCCTTTTGTGCGGTTGAAGGAATAACCGCCTTCTTTCAGTTTGGTAAATGTAATTTCATTATCCAGCTGAACGGAGCCCAGCATACATTGCAATTTATCACTTTTCAGCGCGAATTTATCTGTAGAACCGCGCACCGTTGTATTCCGTACCTGGGCATATTCCAGCCTGTCGACCATTTCACTGAATTTCAACCGGCTTTGCCCCGCATCTTTGGGCAATTGGATCTTTTCCACATCCGAAAAATCAATGAGGGCATAATCGATGCGCTGGTTAAAATTAGATGCCGAAAGATTCCTGAAATCCGGCAGGGAGTAATTTCCGCGGACAATGCTTCGTTTTCCGAAACGCAGGTCCAGGTTGTCTATTTTGAGGTCTTTGACCTTTTTGGTTACTTCTGCACTTAGTGAAACCACTTCATTCATTCCTTCCAGGGCTGTTCCGAACTGGGAAATATCCCAAAAACTGACTCTGGAGGAATCAATAACCGCATCAAATGCCACACTGTCGACAAAATCACGAAGTCCCTCCATGGAACTCATCAACATGTTCAGTTTAGAAGCATAAATATTCGACCGGGAAGTATTGATCTCTACCTTGTTCAATAAAATTCCCTTGTGCGGGTTGATAACGGCATTGGCAAATAAATGCTTCAGCCAGAAACCACATTTTTCCTGCGTTTGGAGGTGCTCCAGCCGGAAAGCCAAAACTCCTTTTTCTTCTTTAAAATCTTCAATATGGAGAATGACGTCCTTGAATTTCAGGTGGTCGTAATCCATTCCATAGGTATTTCTACCTTTCCGGTTATCATCGTAGGAAATAGTCACCCATTCGATATCCACGTTATCAACTGTCACCGTAGGCGGATCCGATTTAGGTTTATTCGATTTCTTCCCGGAGAAATAATCTGCAATAAACTCGTAATTGTAATCCCCGGTAATCGTATCGCGTTCGATACCTACTCTTCCCTTCGACAACCCGACGCTTTTCAGGTGGATGTAATCACCTCCCGGATCGAAACTTTTGACACGCACCATGATCTGGTTCAGAGAAGCCAGCGTATCGCCGTGAAGATCCCGCACAAATACATCTTTCAAATACACTTTATCGAAAAAGACGATATCGATCTTCCCGATACGCAATTCGGTATTTAATTCTTTGGATAAAAAATTGGTTGCGAGGGAGCCCAAATAGGTCTGAAATTGGCTCGTACGAATGGCAAAAGCGAAAAGTATGAGCACCAAAAGCACCCATTCAAAAGAAATCCCTACTATTCTACCTAGTATTTTGAGTACTTTTGCCATGTATTATATACAAAATTAACAAAGTTGAGCCAACAATCATTAGTAATTCTCGGAATTGAATCATCTTGTGATGATACTTCTGCTGCTATTCTCAAAGATGATACCATTTTATCTAACGTGACGGCAACCCAGGCGATCCATGAACAATATGGTGGCGTAGTCCCTGAATTGGCCTCGCGTGCGCATCAACAGAATATCATCCCGGTAGTTGACGCAGCCCTAAAAAAGGCGGCTCTGACACTTAAAGATATCGATTTAATCGCATTTACACAAGGTCCGGGATTGATGGGTTCATTGGTGGTGGGAACTGCATTTGCCAAATCACTGAGCCTGGCGCTGAACAAACCGATGGTTGCGGTCCATCACATGCATGCGCACATTCTTGCACATTTCATCAATGAAGGAGTTCCTGTTCCGGGTTTTCCGTTTATTTGCATGACCGTTTCGGGCGGGCATACGCAACTGGTGCGGATTGATTCCCCGACTGAAATGGTTGTTTTGGGAAGTACAATCGATGACGCAGCCGGAGAAGCTTTCGACAAAACTGCAAAGATTTTGGGTTTCCCCTATCCGGGCGGGCCTTTGATCGACAAATATGCCAAAGAAGGAAATCCGAATGCGTTTTCGTTTGCAAAACCACAGGTGGAAGGTTACAACTTCAGCTTCAGCGGGCTAAAAACTTCCGTGCTTTATTTTATCCAAAAAGAAGTGGCCAAAAACCCGAATTTCATTGAAGAACATAAAGCGGATCTGTGTGCATCGATCCAGTCCACGATTTTGGAAATCCTGTTCCGGCAGTTGCGAAAAGTATCAGCTGATACGGGAATCAAAGACATTGCTATAGCAGGCGGTGTTTCTGCCAATTCCGGGTTGCGGGCCAAATTGGCTGAAGAAGGCCAAAAACTCGGCTGGAACGTGTTTATTCCCAAGTTTGAATACTGCACCGATAATGCAGCAATGATAGCCATTGCAGGAAAATTCCTGGCTGAAAAACAACAATTTGCCACCCAGGAAGTGAGTGCCAACGCCCGATTACCTTTTGCAAGACCATGAAAAAAGTTGAACTTCCCAAAGCATTTGTTGAACGCGTCAGTAAGGACCCGTTTTTAGGAGATTCGCTGCTTCAGGCTTTGAATGAAGAACAACCCGTTGCGATCCGGATCAATTCTTCCAAAGGAAGTTCGGTTTTCAATGGTTTGGAAAAAATTCCTTGGTCACAAAACGGATTTTACCTTCCCGAACGGCCGGTTTTTACACTTGATCCGCATTTTCACGGCGGCAGGTACTACCCGCAGGAAGCAGGTTCTCAATTCATCGACAGCATATTGCGGCAACTGGAACTTCCGGATGAGCCGGTAATCCTTGATTTGTGCGCCGCTCCGGGAGGAAAAAGTACATTGATCGCAGATTTTCTCCAGGGAAAAGGCTTATTGCTTGCCAATGAAGTCATCCAGGGACGATCCAAGATACTGAAGGAAAATCTCACCAAATGGGGTGCGAAAAACTCCCTGGTGAGTAACAATGACCCCCAAGATTTCGACGGATTAAAAAACACGTTTGATTGCATCCTGATAGATGCTCCGTGTTCCGGGGAAGGTATGTTCCGCAAAGACCAGGAAGCACGCAATGAATGGTCGGAAGAATCCGTGAATTTGTGTTCAGCGCGGCAAAAACGCATCGTCATGGATGTATGGGATTCGTTGAAACCACGGGGCTTTTTGATTTATTCGACCTGTACGTTCAATGCGCAGGAGAACGAAGACAATGTGCGCTGGATCCTGGAACAAACCGATTCACAAATCCATTCGATAGACCTTCCTTTTGCAAGACCGGGACGAGACGGAACCGGGTATTATGCACTTCCCTCCGAATTGAAAACGGAAGGATTTTATGTTGTTGTCATTCAGAAATTGGGTGAAGAACGCATTCAAAAGAACAAATCGCGCAAAAAAAGTGCACTTACACGCTTAAAACGGGAAGCCTGGTACAATGAATGGATCAATGATTCGAAATCGGAACTCATTCAGTGGAACAATTACGTATTTGCGATTCCGGAAGGGTTTTCCGAATTGGTGGAAACGCTGCATTCCCAGCTGCGGATAATCAAATTAGGCACTGAACTGGGAGAACTTTCCCGCAAAGGACTGATCCCGAATGAAGCGCTGGTTTTCGACGCAGGTATTTTATCCGGAAAAATTCCGGATATTCCTTTGACACAGGAACAGGCATTGCACTACCTGAAAGGCGAAACATTTAACCTGGAAGGAAAACCGGGATTTAACACCGTTTCATTTGAAGGGACGAAATTGGGATGGATCAAACACCTGGGAAACCGTTTCAACAATTTGTTTCCCAAAGAATGGCGGATCCGGATGCGGATCGATTAACGCTTGGGGCGAAAGAATTCCATTTTTCCTTTCTTCAGATCTCCCAGAAAAATACTCGATTCTCCGAGTTTTTTTCCGAATCTGCCTGTATTCTGGTGTAGGAGCAATAATTCTCCGTTGGGGCGAACTTCTTTTACAACCGCGAAATGCTTTTCCATTTCCTCGAAATACTTTTGCCCGTTCTGGATCCCGCCGAATTTCACTCCTTTAAAAGCAATGATATCTCCCGGAGAAACACATTCTTTTTTGTAATCATAAGGAGTTCCGAATACATCGTAGCCATTCCAGTCGGCATGAGTTTCATTCAAAGCCAGGCTCAAAACATCCCAGCACTCGCCCCGAAGAATTTTCTGTCCCGTGTACGGTTTTAAAAGGTTCAATATCTCTGCATTCAAAGCCGGAACGGAATCACAGCGTTGAATCTTTTGTGTCTTTCCATGGAAAGAAAACACGAGAGCAAATGCCAGAATGCTTAAATATTTCATGTTGCTTGTGAATGTTGTTAAACCTATAATACATTAAATATAGAAAAGTTAAAAGGCAATTTGATACTGAAGTACCAACATATTTTTTCGTGTCTTCTGAATAGCTTCTCCCAATGCATTGTTTTCGAAAACAGGCCTGTTCTGTAAACCTAAAGACAATTTCGCCCCGTGCGTTCCGTGAATCAGCCAATTGATACCGGCTTCACACATGACCGAAGGATCTTTCAATGCCTGGAATCGGGAATACTGAACTTCCAGGTAAGGCATCAGCGTTCCATTGTCTTTTGCAAACAGATCATCCTTTAATTTGTAACCTACTTGTGCAAATAAAATATTCCCCGTTCCCATCATCGGGTAATTGACTCCCGGGCCATTCAGCGATGCTTCTGCATTTACCCCGTTTGCAGGATTCATTCCGTTCAGCATCCGCAGATAATTCTTCCCGTAATCGAAATAATTATAGGCTGCATATGCATTCAATGCCGCTCCTTTTTTTCCTACCGGTAAATCCAGGAAAATATCTGCTCCCACCAACAATAAAGCTGTCCTGCTTGTGTCGCCGGTTTCTGTGGTATGCCACATGGCCCGGTTTTGATGCATCCATCCGACTCCCAGGTTCAGCAATTTCTTTTTCCCCAGGTACGTTCCGCTCATATAGGGATTCGGTGTTGTTTCGGTATCAAAAAACTGCCAGAACAAATATCCCGAAGTTTGTGCTTCCGGTGCTTCTGTGCTGAAATTTGAATTTGCGCTAATCGGAGGAATGGCCACCGTGCTATTTCTAACCGACATCGGTCTTGATAAGGCAATGCGGTAATTCAACCGCGAAATTTCTCCTTTCAGGTAAACCGATGGTTTTCGCCCGAACTGATCATTTATTCCGTTCGTTGCCTGCTGATAAATGGGGGCGTCCAATCCCATGATATTTGCTACTGCAGGTGCCGAAAAGCGGGAAACTCCTCCCCAGGCAGTCAAACCCATACCTATTTGCAGTTGTTTGGCAATTCTGAATTCTGTAATGGCATCGTGGAGGAAAGCTCCGGTATGTCTTGGCTGCAGGAAACTGAAATTATTCTGTCCGAATTGCGTATAGAAATAAACGCGGTTGGTCAGTTGCCCGAAAAGCTGGATACGCCATCTTCTGATCCCGATGTCTCCCAAATCGGATTTAGGTGTCCCGTCAATCGTTGTTCCCGGGTTCAATTCGGAATACCTGGCCCAGGTTTGCGCCGTAAAAGTGGCTTTGATATAGCTGGTCCCGGATTTATTGAAATTCAGCTTCAATTCCGGAATCACAATCCTGCTCGAATCCTTTGTTTGGGCATGAATGCTTATGGAGCATACTAACAATTGCAATACCGCCAAAAAGTTCTTCATATTCATTTTTGTTTGATGGAGCAAACAAAAATAAGCATGACAACACAGCTTTTCACGCTAAAACCCGGATTTATTCAAAAAACAAACCCCGAAACTGCTCGTGCAGATCGGGGTTCCTGATTTATATATTAAAGTAGCCGGTAATACTATTTGAGAATATTGATGGCTCCGTTGAACGTTCTCTTGGTATCTGTATAAATGTCTTTCACACGTGCAATCCAGGAATAAGCTCCGGCCTGAACAACCTTACCGTTGTAGGTTCCGTCCCAAGCTGCATTCGGATCGTGCGTTTCCCAAATAACTTCTCCCCAACGATCAAAGATCATCAACTCAAAATTATACTCATCAATTCCCGAAACAAAGAATTTCCATGTTTGGTTAAATTCATCCCCGTCAGGCGTAAATGCATTCGGAGCGTAGAAAATGATGTCACTGTTTACCGTCAATACTCGTTCTATGGTATCGATACATCCTTCTGCCGTTTCAACGATCAGCTGAATCGGATAGGTGCCTACCACACCTTCCGGATAATGGAAGGTCGGACTTTCATACGTACTGTTATTCGGAGTTGCTCCCGGAGCACTCCAGGTCCAGTTCACGACTCCCGGACTGGATTTATCCTGCATTTTTACAACTGTTTCAAAAATGGTTGTCGGGTTTGCAGACATGGTAAAGTCAGCCACAGGGTTTGCGATCACATTGGCAATTCCCACAAAAGTGCTGTCGGTGATACAACCGCGTGTTGACGTAGCAATCACACTGATCGTATAGATTCCTGCAGCTGTGTAAGTGTAAGTAATATTGGAATCGCCGTAGAAAACTCCCATATCACCATTCCCGAAGTCTACTATTACCGAATCGATCTGGTCCTTATTGTCTGAATTGTTCAGGAATACAAACTCTCCCGGAAGACAGGAATAAGGTACATTGGAAACATAGTTCGGTCTGATTGCCGGAGGGAAAGTAATCGTCATACAGGAATCAGTACTTGGCGAACCACAAGTTTCAGTCAGTTCCACACAATATTGAGTGGCGGAAACTTCCGGGTCAACCGTCATGGATGTTCCCGTTCCGATAACCGTTCCGTTCTCTTTCCAGGTGAATGTATAATACTGGCTTCCGTTACCACCCGTTCCCTGAACGTTCAATACAATGGAAGCTTCCGGACAAATGATCGTATCAGGAGTCAAACTGGTAATCTTCAGCGCCACCGGCTCACCGATCGTTGCTGTTGTTGTGATCACACAGCCATTCGCATCTGTAATTGTTACGGTATGTGTTCCTGCATACAGATCGTTCGCCAACGGACCTGTAGAAGCCGAAGCATCCCAGGAATACGTATACGGAGCCGTTCCGGCAACAACACTTACTTCAATTATACCATCGTTTGCACTGTTACAGGTTGCATCCTGCTGGTTCACAATGGTGGATACCATTCCCGGAATTTCGGAAACGATTACTTCAACCGTATCGGTACAACCTGTCGACTGGGAAGTTGTCACAACACAGTGATAAGTTCCTGCCGTTAATCCGGTTGCTGTTTGCGTTGTTTGTCCGCCTGCGTCATACCAGTTATAGGAAACCACTCCCAGCGGTGGAGTCATTGTTGCAGTTGCGGTACCGTCATTTCCTCCCGGACAACTCACTAAAGTCGATGAGCCGCTGAAAGTAGCATTGGTATTCGGAACATTCACATTGATATTCGCGCTGCACCCCAATGCATCCGTTACATGAACCGTATAAGGACCTGAAACCAGGTTGGTTGCCGTTTGGGTAGTTTGTCCTCCCGGTGTCCAGGAATAAGTAAACGGTGCTGAACCTTGTGTCGTATTCACCGTTGCCGTACCGACACCTCCGAAACAATAATCTGTGGTTGCGGTAGTTGTGCCCGTTACCACTTGTCTGGTAATAAATGTGGTATCACTCACCCCACCCACGGCGGCATTACACGCAGAAGCAGTCAAATAATACCCGGTAGTTCCCGGTGGAACGGTCGTAATATTTAAAACTCCTCCGTTATACGGATACAATCCACCGGTTGTACTTGCCCATTGGATAGAGTTGTTTGACGAAGAAGTAACTGTATAATACTGAACGGTAGCTACCGAATAACTAGATGTATTTCCCGGTGCGATCGGTGTAAAACGTTTTCCATCCTGGTTTGCGGCCCAAACGCTGTTATTTCTTCCCGGTGTAATGGTTGCAACTGTTCCGGCTGCATTTTCAAGCCCCTGGATGGCCAAGCCTCCGTTCCAGCTTGCACAATTGGGTTTTTGACCGATCATCATGTCGATCATATTGCTTGTTTCGTAAAACACCAATGCTCCGTAGTAACAGGTATTCAAACAAGAGAATGCGTTTACACTTTCGAACAACACTACGAATTTTCTGTTTGGTGCGGTTCCTATAGTCTGGTATTTAATCGGGCCAATTGGCGGCTGAGACGGGTTAATATCAGAATAAAAGAGCATCGCAGAATTTCTTGCTGTTGTCAAACCAGTGTTAGGAAGCGTTCCCATACCAACCAAACTCCACGGACATCCCGCGTTTGCATTAGTTGCGTTAAAGCTTACCAAACCGTTTGATCCGATGACGCAATTGGTATAGTTCGTTCCATAAAAATTGAAGGTAAAACCCATCGGAATCAACCCTGAAAACATATCATCCGACAATTGGGGAATTGTCACCGGGTTGTCCAAAGTAATTCCATTACCCAATACAGGTCCGCCCCCACCACAGTTTGTTATCTGAACCGTTTGACCGGCACAAACCGTAGCATCCTGCCCCAGGCATAATGTTACCTGAGCATTTAATACACTGTTTGAAAGAAACAACAACGTACATATTAATATTATCCTCTTCATAATTACCTTATTGTGTTGTTTTTAAAACGATTTTTTTAATGTCAGGTTGCTTTAAAATGTCGATAAAACGTAAAAATCAACGGATAAATTACCAAAACAACGAAAATAAAACACATTTATTTCATCCATGGATAACAGGCCCTTTA
Source organism: Fluviicola sp. (assembly GCF_039596395.1). Taxonomy (NCBI): domain Bacteria; kingdom Pseudomonadati; phylum Bacteroidota; class Flavobacteriia; order Flavobacteriales; family Crocinitomicaceae; genus Fluviicola; species Fluviicola sp. The sequence goes on along the minus strand of NZ_JBCNJT010000001.1, from coordinate 467,125 downwards.
TGGAATTGAGCAAGTCATTGACACAACAATGATTTTCCGGTAAAAAAGTCAAAAAAAAAGAATCCCGCCCCGGCTATGCCGAGACGGGATTCCCTGATTTATATATTAAAGTAGTTGGTATTTACTTAATAATCGTGATGGATCCGTTGAAAGTTCTTTTCGCATCCGTGTAGAGTTCTTTCACCCGGGCAATCCAGGTATAAGCTCCTTCACGAACTTTCACTCCGTTATACGTTCCATCCCAGGTTGAGTTTACATCATGTGTTTCCCAGATGATTTCCCCCCATCGGTCGAAGATCAGCAATTCAAAATTGTATTCATCGATTCCTGAAACGAAGAATTTCCATGTTTGATTGAATTCATCCCCATCCGGAGTAAATGCATTCGGTGCATAGAAAATCACATCACTGTTTACCGTCAGTACGCGTTCAACCGTATCGATACATCCTTCCGGAGTTTCAACGATCAATTGAATCGGGTAAGTTGCTACAACGCCTTCCGGGAAGTGGAATGTCGGATTCTGGTAAGTACTGTTGTTCGGATCGGAACCCGGTGAAGACCACGTCCAGTTCACCACATTCGGACTCGATTTATCCTGCATTTTTACAACCGTTTCAAAGATGGTTGTCGGATTGGCTGACATGGTGAAATCAGCTACCGGGTTTGCAATGATGTTTGCAATTCCCGGATAAGTACCTGTCGTTACACAACCCAATTCAGAAACCACAACAACATCGATCGTATAAATTCCTGCAGCCGTGTATACATAGTGAATACTGTCATTTCCGTACACCACACCTTCGTCTCCGTTACCGAATGTAACCATTACCGAATCGATCGGGTCATCGTAATCAAAATCCACCATGTTTGCAGTATCTAAATAGAATACCAAATCTCCGGGTAAACAAGAGTAAGGCTTATTCGCCCTGTATAGTGCGTTGATCGGCGTAGGGAACGTAATGGTCATACATGAATCAGCGCTTGGTGAACCACATGCTTCAGTCAATTCCACACAGTAAACCGTTCCTGTTGCATCCGGATTAACCGTAATGGACGCACCTGTTCCGATAACTGTTCCGTTTTCTTTCCAGGTAAATGTATAATTGTTGTTCAATGGTCCATTACCACCTGTTCCCGCAACAGTGATTGTTGTTGAATCTTCCGGACAGATAATTTGATCCGGTGTCACATAAGTAACCTGTAAAGCCGGAGGTTGTGCCAGGCTATCACTTGCTGTAATGATACAACCGTGAGAATCCGTAATAGTTACAGTACTGATTCCGACATACAAGTCATTTGCTGTGCTGCTTGTTGAAGCCGAATGATCCCATGAATAAGAGTAAGGAGGTGTTCCCTGAGCTACAGCAACTGTTAACACTCCGTCATTTCCGGAATTACAGCTTACAGGAATGTTTTGTGTGAACGTCGAAGTCATTCCCGGGATTTCTGTTACTGTTACGTTTACAGTTCCCGTACATCCGATATTGGAAGTAATCACGCAAGAATAAGAACCTGCAGATAACCCTGTTGCTGTTTGTGATGTCTGGGAAGCCGGATCATTCCATGCATAAGACAATGTACCGACTACCGGAGCCATATTAGCCGTTGCAGTACCATCGGCACCACCGGGACATGAAACCAATGTAGAAGTAGCCGAATATGAAACCGGATTAGCATTCACTGTTACTGTTACCGTTCCGGTACATCCGTTTGACAGGGTCACGTTACAAACATAAGTTCCCGGTAAAAGTCCCGTCGCCACTTTTGTTGTTTGAGCAGCCGGGTCATTCCACTGATAAGTCGCAGTTACACCTGCACTTGTAGGGTTTCCGGGAATAGCATAGTTTGCAGTAGCCGTACCGTTGTGTCCCATAGGACAAGAAGCATTGGTAGTTGTTCCGCTGAAAGCTGCATTGATATTTGAAACGGTAACGGTTGCTGTTGTAGGAGGAACCGGCTGACCATTAGCCGGGTTATTACTGGAAGTAACCGTAACAGTATAAGTACCCGGAGGAACGTTATTTACTGTTTGCGTTGTCGGGTTTCCCGGAATGTTCCAGGAATAAGTATATGGTGCAACTCCGCCGTTTGGAGTTACGGTAACAGAACCTGTTGCCTGGTTACAGGTAGCAGGAGTTGAAGTTGCTGTAGCATTAAAGTTAATCCCGTTACAGTTAACCGTTCCGGTAGAAGGGGTACTTGTACTAGGCTGCAAACTGATTGTTCCCGGGGAACCGCTGAAGTTTGTAACCAATAGAATATATACCTGTCCTGCAACTGCACCACTGATATCCACATATTCCGTGGAAGAAGCAGAATAAGAACAGTCAACAGTCGGAGTATTAGGCCCGATCGGACAACCGGCTGCAACACTTGAATAAGGTCCGTATAATGCGAAATCCACATCAATACCTGAACCGCTGCTGGTTGTTTGTGTTAATACTAAGTGAATGCTTCCATTGGAACCAATGGAAAACGCCAGCCAGTTTGCATTAGGTGTAGATCCTAAACACTGGAAGCTTCCCATACTTGCAACACCTGTAAGGCTTGAGTAAGAACCGGAGGTTGAACATCCTGCCTGGTTACAGTTTGCTCCCGGGGCAAGTTGCGCAAGTACACTCAAATTCATTAGCAGGCCTAGTGACAGTAATGTATGTTTAATTGTTTTCATATTCAAAAATCTCTTGGTAATTGGGTTAGATTGAGTATTCTGCAGCGTATCCGGTAATCGTACCGTTCAACGATTGAAGCATCGTTTGGAATTCTTCTTTCGTAAATACTGCTTGTGATTCAATGATCACTGAGGTGCCATCTTCGCTTAACACGAAGGAAATAACTCTGGAATCATTGTTTAATAATGTTTCCAAAGCAGATTTTTGAGCAATTCCAATTCCTGAAAGACCAATAACATGGTGTGCTCTTACGCCGGTCAGGATATCAACACCTGAAATTTTGTTTTGATTCATGTGATTTTGAACTTCAGAACTCGACAAGCTGTAGATTTTCTCATAAACCTGACCGAAGGATTTGAAGGTCAAAAAAACGGTGCTGAATGCGATTAGTAGTAAATATTTCTTCATTTTGGATTATTGTATGACATGCAAAAGACGGAATTATTAAAATTAGGTTGTCTGTTGTTTCCTAAATTATTATCAATTCAAGCCTTTGAACAATCAAAATGGGGTTCACATCGATTAATTTCAGAAACCATTAGAATGTTTCCTAAAATTTCTTGTCCATTTTTAAAATTAGTTACATTTGCTCCCAAGTAAAACAAAAGCATTAATAATAAATAATATGTCAAGTAAATACCAAGCACAGATTGACGCTTTTATGGAAAAAGTAAAAGCTACCAACGGTCACGAAGCAGAATTTTTACAAGCTGTTCATGAAGTTGCTGAAGCAGTTATTCCTTTTATGGAGGAAAATCCAAAATATAAGACTGCAAAAATTCTGGATCGAATCGTTGAGCCGGAAAGAACGATCATCTTCAGAGTTCCGTGGTTGGATGACAATGGTGATATCCAGGTAAACCGTGGATACCGTGTAGAATTCAACTCTGCAATCGGACCATACAAAGGAGGTCTTCGCTTCCACCCTTCTGTGAACCTTTCTATCCTGAAGTTCTTAGGATTTGAACAAATCTTCAAAAATTCATTGACTACACTTCCAATGGGAGGTGGTAAAGGTGGTTCTGATTTTGATCCGAAAGGAAAATCAGATAACGAAGTGATGAAATTCTGTCAATCTTTCATGACTGAACTTTCCCGTCACATCGGTGCTGATACGGACGTACCTGCAGGTGATATCGGTGTTGGTGGCCGTGAGATCGGTTACATGTTCGGACAGTACAAGCGTATCCGTAACGAGTTTACAGGAGTATTGACAGGAAAAGCTCGTAACTGGGGTGGTTCTTTGATCCGTCCGGAAGCTACAGGTTATGGAACAGTATACTTTGCAAAAGAAATGCTGGCTACTAAAGACGATTCTTTCCTGGGGAAAACAGTTGTTATTTCCGGTTCAGGAAACGTAGCTCAGTACGCTTGTGAAAAAGCAACTCAATTGGGTGGTAAAGTAGTTACTTTGTCTGACTCTTCAGGTTATATCCACGATGCGGAAGGTATCGACGCTGCGAAACTAGCTTTCGTTATGGAATTGAAAAACGTGAAACGCGGACGTATCGAAGAATACGTAAAACAATACCCTTCTGCGAAATTCGTTTCAGGAAAACGTCCTTGGGAAGTAAAAGCTGACATCGCGTTGCCTTGTGCTACTCAAAACGAATTGAACGGTGATGAAGCAAAAGCTTTGATCGCAAACGGAGTAATCTGTGTTGCTGAAGGAGCTAACATGCCAACTACACCGGAAGGTATTGCTGCATTCCAGGCTGCTAATGTATTGTTCTCTCCGGGGAAAGCATCCAACGCAGGTGGTGTTGCAACATCCGGATTGGAAATGTCTCAAAACTCTTTGCGTTTAAGCTGGTCTGCTGAAGAAGTGGATCAACGTTTACACGGAATCATGGTTTCTATCCACGAAGCTTGTGTGAAATACGGAAAAGATGCTAACGGAAATGTTGACTACGTGAAAGGTGCAAACATTGCAGGTTTCGTGAAAGTTGCAGATTCTATGATTGACCAGGGATTGGTATAATCGAAAAAACAAATACCCGAAAACCGTTCCGGCTAAGCCGGGGCGGTTTTTTTATTATCAGTAGGGTCGTAAAATTTTACGCCCCTACTGTTTTTTGTCAATTCAGCATTCGGAATTCTGCATTCGTAAGTTGAATTCAGTACATTTGTGTGCGATATTCAATATGGAAAAAGAAAAAACAAAACGATTGATTGATTTCGATCGGACAGGTTTCGAAAACGAAGAACTTGTCACTATCTATAAAGCGATTGCAAAACCGCGTTTGATCGAAGAAAAAATGCTGATTCTTCTGCGTCAGGGGAAAATTTCCAAGTGGTTTTCCGGCTGGGGACAGGAAGGTATTTCAGTAGGATCTGCCTACGCCATGAAGGAAGAAGAATTCATTCTTCCGATGCACCGGAATTTAGGAGTTTTCACTACACGCGGAATTCCTTTGAACCGCCTTTTCGCTCAATTCCAGGGAAAAATGTCGGGATTCACGAAAGGCCGTGACCGCTCTTTCCACTTCGGAACAAAAGATTACAACATTGTCGGGATGATTTCACATTTGGGACCTCAATTGGGGATCGCAGACGGGATCGCATTGGCAAACAAATTAAAGGGGAATAATAACGCTACGATCGTATTTACCGGCGACGGTGGTGCGTCTGAAGGTGATTTCCACGAATCACTGAACGTGGCGGCAGTTTGGGATCTTCCGGTAATTTTTGCCGTTGAAAATAACGCCTGGGGATTATCTACTCCAAGTGTAGAGCAATTCCGCTGCAAGCAGTTTATCGATAAAGGAATCGGCTATGGAATGGATGCATTCCAGGTCGACGGAAACAATATCCTGGATGTGATCCGCACAGTACGCAAAATTGCAGATTCCATCCGTCAGAAACCTCGTCCGTTCTTATTGGAATGTATGACTTTCCGTATGCGCGGTCACGAAGAGGCTTCCGGTACGAAATACTACCCGGAAGGAATCCAGGACGAATGGGCAAAGAAAGATCCTGTGACCAATTACGAAATGTACTTATTGGAACAAGGAGTTTTGACCGAAGAAACGGTTGAACAGATCCGGCAGGAAATCAAAGACGAAATTCAGAACGGTCTGGAGATCGCATTTGCCGAAGGTCCTATCGAAGCGGATCTTCAAAGAGAACTGGACGATATTTACGCTCCTTTTACGCAAACCGTTATTGAGCCGATCAGCGATAAAAAAACGGAAAAACGCCTGATTGATGCCGTTTCCGACTCCTTGAGAGAAAGCATGGTCCGCTACCCGGATTTAGTAATCATGGGACAGGATATCGCCGAATACGGAGGTGCTTTCAAAGTAACCGAAGGTTTTGTAGAGCAATTCGGAAAAGGACGCGTGCGCAATACGCCGATTTGTGAATCAGCAATCGTTGGTGCCGGACTCGGGTTATCCATTGCAGGCATGAAAGCAGTTGTGGAAATGCAGTTTGCAGACTTCGTAACCTGCGGATTCAACCAGATCATCAATAACTTAGCGAAGATCCATTGGAGATGGGGGCAAAATGCAGACGTGGTTGTCCGCATGCCTACCGGAGCAAATACTGCTGCCGGACCATTCCACAGTCAAAGTAACGAAGCTTGGTTCTTCCACACTCCGGGACTGAAAGTGGTTTATCCTGCTTTCCCGGGTGATGCAAAAGGATTACTGAATGCTTCCATTGAAGATCCGAACCCGGTTCTGTTCTTCGAGCACAAATACCTGTACAGAAGTATCCGCGAGGACATTCACGACGATTACTACACAACTGAAATCGGGAAAGCAGGATATGTGCGCAAAGGAGACGATTTAACCATCATTACCTACGGTTTGGGAGTTCACTGGGCGATGGAAGCGCTGGATGCACATCCGGAGATTTCTGCAAACCTGGTTGACCTGAAAACCCTGCTTCCTTTGGACACGGAAACGATTTATGAAGCGGTTCGCGCAACCGGGAAAGTAATCGTCCTGCACGAAGACTGCATGACAGGAGGAATCGGTGGTGAATTGGTGGCGCTGATCAACGAAAACTGCTTCGATTCATTGGATGCTCCGGTGAAACGTGTGGCATCTTTGGATACACCGGTGCCATTTGCAGTAGCATTGGAAAAACAATTCCTGCCGGCAGAACGGTTTAAGCAGGCTTTGGTGGAGTTGTATGAATTCTGATTTCTCCCGCTGATAGCGCAGATAATATAAATCCCGGTGTTTTCACACCGGGATTTTTTTGTTGCTCATACGGATAGAAATCTAGAATTTTCTCTATTACCATTCCTTAATGTTACGCTGAAAGTTATTAACTAGGAAGGTATCATTATTATCTAAATGTTAACCTCTGAACGGATAATACATTATAATATAAATTTAAATTCCGTATGTTATAAGGAATAACATTAACAGGGTCCATACTATCTATGTCTATATTCAACCCTCCAATAGGTTTAGACTTAGGCGGAGTTGAAACAGGCTTAGGAATGGGGAAATAATCCCAAGCCACCACAGTTATCTTTATCAAAGCTCCTGTCGCTACAGTCACTGGAGTAGGAATCATTAATAACCTATCGGCTATCATATCCGCCGTAGCTAAGGCTGTTTTTTCCGCAGCACTTCCCCATTCATGATTTGCAATATCTTGACCAATATCAATAACCTCTGCTGCAGTTCCAATTGGTCCAAGATACTTATCCACCGCATCAAGTGTTTTAAACATCTGTTTCCCAGCAGTACCATTCTTTATTGTTCCGGTCTGATTAAGTAGTCTTTCTCCATTTTTCGTATATAAGTCACTTGTCCCTCCAGTTCCATTGACACGGTACGGATCTCCCTTACTTATGCCCGAAGATATTCCTGTAACATCCTTAGCTCTTGAAACACTATTTGAAACAGCAGAAGCAGGTTTAGTAATAGATGGTACTGAAAGATTTTTTAAAGAAGCATCTATATCATCTAAAGGTTTTCTATGTTCATTGTTATGCGTATCCTGTCCTCCAGTTCTTGTCATTGATTTTTCCGTTACCGTCCATTTTTTATTAAAATAGGTATATGTTCGAAACAAGTATTGATCACCTCCCTGATCATATCTAAATGATTGTGTTTGATAATCTGTTACATTTTCTAAATCCAAAACAACCTTTTTCTCATATTCAGTATCTACAGCTCCGTACATATATTCTACAGCTGGACCTCCTTTCAATCCTAATGGATCTGTGTAATAAACAGGATTATCATTAAACGCGACATACGGACTCATCCACGGAAATTCTGCCATCAACGGATCCAAACTCATCCATCTTCCCAGTCTCGGGTCGTATTGTCGGAACTCGGTGGTGTAGGATTTTCCGTTTCCTTTCACTTCGTTGTCTAATTCCATGCCGTTGTAACCGTAGCGGTACTTATCGATGTTGTTATTTCTGCCCGGCATTTCCATCCCGAACGGGTAGTAATCTGCCTGCATCAAAGCTACTGCGTTGTATTTGGCACGTTGCCTGATCGTCACGTCCTGCAGGTAATACGTATACGTTCCAGAACCGGTTGTTGGTTTCACGCGCACGCTGGTGGTGGTTGAAGTAGCTGTGAAACGGAAGTTATTTGTTACACCGCTTACCAACGCATAGGTCACACCATTGATCACAGTACTCAATCCGCTCGTCGTTCCCTGGATCGGAGTGATGGAAACCACATAATCCTCTCCTACCGTCGTACTGTAATTTTCAAACACGTAGATCGTAGAACCGGTTTGGGTCATGTTCAGCTGACTACCACTTACCGTTGGCGTACCGGAACTTGCTGCCCAACCTGTGAGCCCGCTGTCAAACGTGTTGATATCGTTCAACTGTGTGTTCTGGGTCACTATCTTCCGATCGGTGATCACCGCATTTACATTCCCCAAATAATTGGTCAGCTCGTAACGTTTCTTCCCGGTTTCGTTGGTAAACACCGGGTCTTCCAGAGCCGTGTAGGCATTGTTGTACACTACTTTTTGTGCGCTCACCACACCCAGGCGGGATGCTCCATACAATAGTTGTTCGTTAAGCGTTGCTTTCTGAGTACTTGCAAAACTGTTCATCATTACATCGTAAGTAGCCATGACCTGCCCGTTGGCATCATAGGCATAATACGTATACAACCAGGAGTAATCCGATGATTGTTTCACGATTGTATTGCCAAGCACGCTTTTCGTGATTTTCACTACACGCTGACCGAACGGATTGTAGATGAACTCCAATGCTGTATTTGGCCCCTGCTCCGACTGGAGTTTTTTATCTCCGAAACGCCATACCAGGCTCGTAATTCCTTCCTGGTTATCACTGAGCAGCTGGCCGATTTCATCGTATTTATAGTTGCCGGCACTTTGCCCCGAATTAATATCGTCGGTATAATTCCCGTCTGTTGCGGATACATCCGACACGTAACTCAGTTTGTTCGTTCCCGACACGTAGTTGTATGATAAATCATCCATTCCCAAAACAGTCGCAGGCGGACCTGAGCTAACAAAACCGTTCCGGAACAAGCTTTTCAGGTTTCCGTTCTTGTCGTAGCTGTATGTCGACTTGTAATCATCCGTGTGAGTTGCTGCGGTCCAGTTATTCGCGGATGTATTGATTCCCCGGTAGACATCCATCGATTTGAGACGTTGCAACTGGTCATACACATACACACCTGCCTGCGTTTGGTTTGTCAGGCCGGAAACCGAAGTCACCGAATGGGAAATGTTTCCGTTATACAAAGACTTGATTGCGGCTGCCATCGGGTTACTTCCGGAATACGGATCTGCTTCAAAATTGGCAGCGGTGGTATTGATTCCTTTGTAATCACCCTGGAAATAACCAATGGTGTAACCGACCAGGTCTTTTGCAACCAGGTCATGCGCCATGAGGTTGTTAGCATAGTAACCGGACGTCAATCCGCTTGCTCCGTCTCTCGCCGGATCCGTAGCCGGTTGCAGCGAACTGCTGTTCATTCCTTTGATCCAGCCGTTGATCGTATAGCTGAAATCGTTGGCTTGTACCTTATACTCACCGATTTCCACACGAGCCATCGGTCCGTAATCGAAGTAGCGGTAATGTGCTTCCCTGTTTTTGTGCACACCGGCATCTTTGGTACTGAATACTTCGGTGAGGCGATTCAGTACATCGTATACATATTCGTGCGTAATACGGTCGCGGCCTGCTTCCCAGACAGCAGTCGTTTGGTTGTACTCTTTCTCCTGGTATTTGACCTTCTTCACATTTCCGCTCAGCAGTTCAAACTCGTAGCGGGTCGATTTCACATCTTGTTTCACCGGGGCCAATGCCGGAACATCCTGCAGGTTTTCCAATACATTCCCATGTTCGTCATAGGAATAATGGATCGCTGAAGCATAGCCTGTCAATGGCATCACAGAACTGCTTACTGCGTCAAAATACACCACACTGGCAACCCGCAAACGCAGGTTTTTAGGTGCTGTTTCAAATTTAGCTGTTACAGCCGGAGACATCGCGTTGTCGTAAACGGTATAGGTCACCTCGGTTCGTGTCCCGGAATACACCCAGGCCTGGAAACCGGCTCCCTTATCATCTGATTTAATTGTTGCTTCACTGATCGGAAGGATGGAAATCATTCCACCTCCTTTCTGAGGAACTTGCTGGTCAATTTGCCCGGTTTCTACCGGTCTTCCGTATTTGTCATACAGAATATAGCTGTACTTAAATTCGATTGCCTGGACCGGGTTCTGGGAAGCCACTATTCGTCCATAATAATCGTACCAATAGTTTGTTTTCCCTGTTAAAGAAGGATTAACAGGATCCAGCTGATCAGGATTCGTAGTACTCACCAACTGGTTATAGCTATTGTATTCGTATTTGGTTTCGTAGCTATTTCCAGGGAAAGGCGGTGCCGAACTGTACATACTCAACGGATTGTAAGTAGAAAAATCTACTACCGAATTTCTTGCTGCAGTTACATTGGCCGTATTAAAGCTTGACGGAATCCCCAACGGCGCAACCGTACGCGCCAGGTTTCCTGCCTGGTCGTAGAAGAACAAGGTATAGTGATAATTGTTGCGCATTCCTGTGTAACTCAATTTTTCTGTAGAGAATGCCGCGGCACAATCGCTTCTGTATTCCGTTTCGTACGCAGTGTATGCATCTGCTACGTTCGATAGGTATTGTTCCAGCGCATTTTGATACAACTCATCCAGGCGTGGCTGATAACAAGTTTTTCCATCATCGTATGAAGGAAGTTTGTCACAAAGCAACTCGGTGGTTTCGGAACAATAACAAATCGTAGCCCGTAAGCAACTGCTGGTTCCGGTAAGCTCTGCCGTTTTTACTTCTCCGCAACTCAGGTAAGAAACCATTACTGTGAAACCGTTGTTTTCCGAACAATTGGTACTTACCGGCTGAATCATACCGAAACGGATGATGTCTTTAAACGTGAAACCGGCATTGTCAGGAAGCGTTAATGTAATGGAACAATTCTCTTCCGTGCTTCCGAAAGTAGTTGTCAATACATTCCCGCTCAACGAAGACCAGTATTGGTGTCCATTCAATTCGTCCTGTAATTGGCTATTAGCAAATACAATGTTACCAGTAAGCAGATTTACAGGTGTGCCCGATGGAGTAATGATCTTTCCCTGGTAGCTAACCAAGGTCATCACCTCCGCCCATTCATTCAATACCGGATTGGTATAACAATACGGCGATCCGCTTGTTGCATGACACTTATTGATATAGGACAAATAATCCGGATAAGTCAAATGAAAATTAAGGGAATTGTTCAGGTAATTGGTAACGATCGTTGTATACGTCTGTGTGTTCTCAAAATCATCCACATCGTCAAAACGGTCTTCCAATAGATTCATCAGGCTATCAATAACAGCACAATCCACACAGCCGGATCCTTCCGTGCAACTTAATGTTGCAGGTACTTCCAAATCCTGATTCATCAGGTTCGTATTCGCGTTCGCAACCCATGGATTCGGGTCATTCGGATCATATGCCCCTTCTACGAACTTATCACATTCACACAGCAAGTAGTTGGCATCCTGTAATTCTATTCCCGTATTGTGCGCGAGCATTTGTTCCAGGTTGTATCCTAACGGGTTATTATGGGTCAGATCGTAATTGGCTTGTTCGATAGCCCGGCATCCGCAGGTATCCAACGGATGAACCAGCATGGAATCCAGCGCCCCGTTTGAAATATATGGACCGGGTTCAGAGATCAGCAAAGAAGTACACAATTCGTCTTCATACCCCGATCCGAAATAATGTGCAAGAATTTCATCGATCGTGCTGTAAGTTCCACCGTATCCCGGAGGTGCAGTAGTTGATCCGGCAGGATGAGCCGTATCGCAACCACTCATACAAAGCGTCACCAGGTCATTGTAGAACTGAACGCTGTCCATAGCGCTTAATGCCCAATACTGTTCACAACCGGCAAGTTGTGCTACCCAATCATTGGCATATTGCTGACACGCACTCTGGCATGCACTTGCCGAATAAGTTTCCAGAGTAGTTTGAGCTTCACTCGCTGAAATACTTCCATCCATATTGGCATCAAAACCGGCGAGCATATTCGAATTGCCCCAAAGTGCATGTTGGTTGGACCAGTCTCCGCTTCCGATCTGGGTATTATTACAGATCTTGGTTTGTGCACCGTAAGTAACGATGTTTTTCAGTTGAAGGTAAATCGAGCGGTAATTGATCCAGACCAAATCCAGGTAACATCCCTGATCGGTATTGCTTGAATCACTAAATGCAGAGATACAGGACGAAAAATCTCCTGTTCCGCCACAGTAAGCCTGGTAAACTGCTTCTTCCCACGCGCTGTGTCCCGAACTCATATAATTATTCATCAGGCTTAACATCTGTGGAATATCCGTTCCATGCGTACTGAAATAAGGATCTGTTCCCGTTGCCGTACAAGGAATCGGAGTTACGTCACATCCTGTAAACGGAGCAAAATACCCTTCCGAACAGGCAGTGGCATAATCGTACGTATTCAGCATCTCCCGGTCGTAATTATTCGATGCAGTCAAATCACTTTCACAGAATTTTAAAAAGCAGTATTCCGGATGATAAGGCAGCAATGCATTTGCCCAACTTGGTTGAAAACTTTCAATAAAGCGTTGAAATGAAGCATATTCTGCGTAGTTTCCATCGATCATGGCATCAGTAACTCCATCTGCCTCTTTATAATGATCATAACCGGAATCATCTGCTTTACGCGGATGTTTCCAGTCCATATTGGCTCCCAAAGCATCCTCCGTTAAAACAGAATGTATTGTAGAGCCACCTATATAAGGGCTATATGATCCTGATGTATTGATATAACCGGCATACTGACCTCCCGGTGTCATATCTGCAAGCATCTGAGCCCGGTAAAATGTACAGTCGTCCGTTTCCTGCTCTGTTATTTCGTCAATACAATTCTCAAACGGTTCAGCCGCATAAGCTGGATTAAACAACTCAGACAATGGTGTCAGACAAGTAGACTGCGCACTATAAACACACCAGTTATCCTGGATAATCTGTTCGTGAAGACTGAGTTTTTTAACAATCTGGTAAAGGCCCTTGTCCAAATAAAAAGCCGGACTTGTGAAGCTTTCTTCTGCATCAGCAGCACACACATTTCCCACATCTTCTCCAGCAAGTGTGATGGTATTGGAATATTTTACGGTTCCGGAGCATTCTTCCACTACAGAAAGCGTCATATCGTAGACACAGTCCATACAGAAGTTCTCTGTCATGCATGCATTGTGGAATTGTGCCGGAGTAAAGGCGTAATTAATGGTGTAATTTCCGGATGTCGTAAAGTATTCATTATAAGTCAAAGTAGAAGACGGCACACTCCAATCAATGTGCTGCTGGTTTTGCGGTAAAATATTGGTTGTTGCCGTTACACCTCCGTTCCCATCGATCGGTGATAAGGAAGACGGAGCATCTCCGGCCAGGTAACTGGCAATTACTCTACCGGCCATATCGGAATACTGGATATACGCCTGACCATTTGCATCTACGGTCACCATTTTCTCGTAGTGGCTGGCCTGACCCACTTCTGCACCGAACAATCCGTCCAGTTCAGCCTGGTTCGGGGTCGGGTAATAGAACCAGGAATCGTGACCATTTCCGCCACGCAGGGTTCCTCCTACTCCAGCCGTTTTTTCCAGTCGACCGGTAAAATCATTCATATAATAAGCCCGGGAATACGGATACTTTTCTGCATCCGGAATGCGCTTGTTGGCACCATCCTGGGTGGTGTTAGCCGACGAATAATACTTTCCGGCCCCGCTTGCATTGGAAAATGGCGCGGTAACGGTATTACAGGCTGTGGTTGTTGCAGCATCAAAATCCTTGTAGTCAATCCCGGAAGGACTGTTGTCTGTCTGGAATGCATTGAAATTCGGTTTGTGATGCAAATCTTCTCCATCAACGGGGGTGGGTAAATCTGCGATCACTCCTCTTCCCAATTCATCGTAATAGACGTTCGACACGACAGCTTGTTTGGTTGCGGTATTGTGTCCTACCTGCTGGCGGCCACGACCAAGTCCATCCGCATAGGAAATTCCTTCAAAACGGTTTCCTTTGTCGTCGTAACTCACCTGGTGACTCCAGTTCATATTCGGATCATAATCACCAACTACGTTGATCACGTTGGCCCCCACGTGTAGAGCAATCAACCCGCTTTCCACATTTGTCCAGTCTCCTTCATTCCTAACTGTTGTATTACCGATATAACCGATCGGGCGGATCCTGTAGACAATATACCCGCTATTAAAAACCTTCGGTATGCGCCAGGTATTCCCCAATACAAATACCCTGGTGGAATTTAAGTAATAGTCATAACTCAATTGTCCCGTTGTCAGGTAGGTTCCGCCCAACGTATTCGGATTACTGGTCATTGTTACATCACTCACATGCACCCATTCCAACTCATAACCTTCGGCACCCACTTTCTGGTCCCAATTGAATTCGTAATAATTCGCATCGCTGGCGTCCACACTTAAACCGGTTACCATTCCCGGTGTCAGCGTATAATTTCGGTCTACTTCGATTTCAGAACTGATATAGATATCCTCTTTATCCAAACTGGCATCCATCGCAATCAGGTAGACTTCTACCCGGTGGGCATCCGAAAATGCATACGTTTGCAGATCAATGGCTGAACCGGTAGGTGTTGCATGAACGTAGTTCAAACTCAGCGTTTGTGTAGTTGTACTCATGGTGAAGCTACCGCTCACCCATTTCCACATTTTAATCTGAACGGTGATATTCCCGATCAAATCATTGGTCTGTGCTACCGCCGGATTGATTCCCAACCGAACCCTGTTCTTCACACTCTTGATCGTGTAATTTGAACTCCAGGAAGGATTTGAAAACATTTCATTATACCGGTCATCATAGACCCTCAGCAAAGGAACGGTCGGGGAAACTACCAAATCCGTACCTCCCGATTTACGTGCGCTGAACTGTTCTATTCCTGCATGCACCTGCAAGCCTGAAAAAACAACTAAAAAAAGGATTACTAATGATCTCATCTTGATTAAGGTTTTGGTTGTTTGAATCCACTCATTTCGCTTTCCGATACCGTTTTGATCCCTTCAATGGTTTCCACTCTCATGCGAACCAGGTTCAAATTTTCATCGTAATTGTAGAAAGTCGTATAGTTATACCCGTCATGTGTAGCCATCGGCAGCATGGTTTTGGGATCGTAGACGGTTGTCGTCATTCCGGCTGTATACGGATGTATCCGCAAATCATCGAAATAAGCGGCTGCCCCATTGATGTGTTGCAGCTTGATAGAAATACTGCCTGACGCCGGAATATCAAACACTCCTTCCACACGTCTCCAGCCATCCAGGATATTTCCTGTCGGAGTAAACGTGTACGGAGCTCCCGCAATGGTAACCACTATTTGTCCATCCGCTATTGCTGGATTACTAACCTTCACCCATGCACTGATTACATATTTTACCGCATCGGGAGCAAAAGGCTGTACACAGTAACAGGAATTGGCAACAAATCCCAAGGCAGGTGTCTGCCGGTCATTCGGTTCCGTTACCGGGCAATTGGAAGGTGAAATCGTATACGTATTGGTTACGGAAGACAGATTCCCGATACTCAGGGACGCTAAGCCGCTGTGACGAACCGTATTGCTGATTGAAACATTTGAATTGGCTGCATCTGCTGCCTTAAAGTCAAAATGAGTATTGTTTACCATAATCCCGTTTGTATTGGAACCACCTGCGGCATCATCGATCAGGTAGTTGTAGTACCCGTAATCTTCAAACCCATCGTAACCAATATCCTGCTGACGGGCATTCATAGCCTGCGCAATCGGAGCCAGATTAAATAAATTGTTATAGCCGTACAAAACAGATGATCTCACATCGATCTGGTTTTTACTTTCCAGGGGAGCTCCGTACGGATCATAAGCTGTAACCACTCCGCTTTTTCTCCAGTAATAGAAATCCGTCGGACTGATGTAATCCGGGTGTCCGTTCTGGTTGATCTGGAACCAGCCGCTTGTACTTCCGATAGCAGGAATCTGATAGAATGGTTTGTAGGAGGTATATGTTCCGTCGAAACGCGTTTTATAAGGATGCTGCGCATTCAGACGTTCACTTTGCCACGTATACTGGATATCCGGAACCAGATCACCCCGCACACCGTACAGGTATGGATTAACGACTGATCCAACGGTCACTTCGTTGTTGTTCATCCTTGTTTCTTCTTTCATTTCCATGCCGCATTTCATACTTCTGCGGTTCCGTAGCGTTATGGCACTTGAGCTGATGATTTCCGATACGGGCATCACAATAGCGGACCCCGACCATGGGTTGTGTTTTGTAACAACACTCTGCATGATCATTCCCTGTTTATTGGCTCTGTTTGATCGGAGAATAAGCACACTGTGCAACGTTCCCGGACTGGAGATAGAAGTTGCTGTAATACTTCCGCCCTGGCCCATTAAATACAATTGATTGGTTACATTGTGGCGTGCCACCCAAGCTTCAGGCTGACCGGAAATATCCAGCAAGCGCACATAATCTCCTTCGGTGAGGACGTCATCCGCATTGGAAAACGTATTGTCCGAATTAATGATCACTGAAACTGTAGCGCGATGACTTTCGGCATATTCCCGAAGGATTTTGTAATACCAGTGAGCCGGGTAAGAAAAGGAATACAAACGGTCATTGTACTCATCGTTCAGGCTGGATAACAAGACATTTCCGGTGTGGTAATCATATAACTCGTTTTGGGCTGTATTGATCGATCCCAGGTTTTCTGTCACCACACTTTCTACGATCGCAGAACGATTGATGTGTTTTATCAATGCCGCAGAGGAAAAACCTTCTACTGTTTCTGCCCGTGAATAAGACGGCAGTATGATTGGAACCGGTGGTAGTCCTACCAGCAGGATACTCAAATTGATCCCGAACTGCTGATGTAAACTTTTACTCAATACGTACCGCGCATCCAGGTGCACATCTGTTTCCTGTGCCAGGTTTGCATCCACAACGGTTCCGTTTCGTTTAATAACTTTGTGTGTATTGGTTAATCCCGAATAGTTATACGTGGTTCGTGATTGCACCACTTCATTCACTGCTCCGTTTCCAGCTTGTTCAGAATTAATGATTGCCTGTTCTTTGGGTTTTCCATGGAAATCATTCGTTTCCACCACAAATCCCTGGCTGTAGCCATGTTTACTCGTAGAATTCCCCAAGAGAACAGATGTCGGCTCATCAATATCGAGTCCTTTGATCACATCCGTTTTGTTGGTTATCATCGGAAACTGATGAGTGGTGTAATAGTTACTTTTCGAATACCCTTTGTTCGGGGTTCCATTGATTTGCACTCGTACTTCCTCGTAGCCGACCATCGCGGGCGGTAATAGGATAGCTGATACCGGAGCAACAGAATACCTTGACTCATCCGGATACTTCTCAATCCTGTTGATATAGGTTTCCCACCGGTAGAATTCGCATTCGTCCAAAACCGGAACCGGCTCGGAAGCAGCATTTCCCGAAGTTGTAAACCTGGAAGGGTACAAATAATCCCACGTGTATTTCCCGTCATTTTCGGTCGAAATAGCATTCCATTTATCAGTATAGATCAATTGTCTCACACGACCGTTTCCACCATATTTCAGATTCCCCGGAATGTACAGGCGAACAGTTGTCAACGCATAGTTAATATCCGTACTAATTGAATTCGCCCAACCGTTCTGATGCATGATCAAATCCACATCACCGTCTTTTTTCAATGCTTTATCAATGCTCAGGTCACCGGCACACCCCACACAGGTTCCATAAACCAGGTCCGGTAATTCCCTGCGAATAAATTGGATCGCTGATAATTCCATGTTATTGAATACAATTCCTTTTTGTTTTGTATCATTATTCTTTACCTGTGATGTTTTCAGGATCACATATCCGTAGGAATAGAAATTATCGGTTCCCAGCGGAGGAAGTACACCGATCGATGCAATATCATCCATATCTTCCTGGATCTCGGCGAAAGCATTGATCAATTCGGTTCCGAATGCCGATCCTTTTACATTGACATGCAATTTAAATAACAGTTCTTTTAAAGGCAGATGAGCTCCCTCATTCTGGGAGAAATACAGTTTTTTCAACTCCGAATTGGCATCCGTCAC
The DNA here is from genome assembly GCF_039596395.1 of Fluviicola sp. Classification (NCBI taxonomy): domain Bacteria; kingdom Pseudomonadati; phylum Bacteroidota; class Flavobacteriia; order Flavobacteriales; family Crocinitomicaceae; genus Fluviicola; species Fluviicola sp. The sequence continues at coordinate 448,833 of NZ_JBCNJT010000001.1, read as the reverse complement.
CGAATTAGGAATGGTTTGTTCCAGTTTAAACAACACCACATTATTCGGGACCATGCTTTCATTCAGAACTCCCAAATCGCCATAATATTTCTCTGTTTTTGTTTTATTGGTTCCCGACATGGAACCGCTTAAGTTCTGATGGAAATCCGTATGTAATCCGGTTGTTCCGTTCCAGGTTGATCCACCGGTAATTGTCAGTAAATCATAGATATTGGTGAATCCTGCTACATCCGTATGTTTCATAACACGTGTGTTCTGCACTGTTGCATAAGAATCCGGTTCGTATACGATTTCCAGTGTTCCTCCTGTCGGATTGGTGATCTTATTCAGTTTCCACATTTTTGCCACATCACCCGCATTGGTTGCATCCTGATCAGCATACGGAAATTGTGTCAGCGGTTTTCTAGTATTTGCAAGACTCGCTATTTTTGGATTTCCCCATGCATCTACATTGTATGTGAAATCAAGGTTCTCTTCAGTTTCATAATCAAATTTGTAAGCATATAAACCCATTTCTTCCGATTTACCGCTGTAGGAGCGGATAGCTTTCAATGTCAGTTTACCGGATTCATTATAATTGGTCCCCGTATTTACGTTGGTTGGATGGTTCTTACACAATTCATAACTGTATTCGAATTCAATGATTTGTAATGGAACTGCTGCTGAACCGGTAGTAGGATTCATGCGCTCTGAACGGTTGTAAATCACGATCTTCTTCAAATATTTCAGTCGATTGGCAGGATTCAAACCTCCGTTGTCGCCATTCACGGCACAACCATCCATGCGCGGATTCGTTGCGTCACTCAATACAAACTCAGCAATTACATTTTTGGATTCCACCGAATTGGTGTACCAAATTTCTTTTTCGCCATACGCATAATTGGCCATATCATCCGTGTTGGTAGCCAGCTTTCCTTCATCGAAATAAGCCGATCTTAACTCAACGGGCATCCGCCATTTGTACGGATTGGTAGCATCGTAAAGGCGCGTGTAATTGAATTTGTAATAAGATCCCACATCATCGAGTGTAGGGCCATCATTCAAGCGGTCAATGTAGTCCGAACTTTGTAATTCGGTCAATAAAAAGGAATGGGCAACCGCCGGAACAATGGTTTGATCATAATACCCCGAAACACCATGCGGATTATTGACCGTGTTATCACCGGTATTGTATGTAACCGTATTCGTGGTAGTGCTCAATCCGTCAGCAGAAAACATTACCTGCGACGAATTCAGGTCATAAGCAGGAATTCCGAAAACATACTTCATTCCCTCCTCATTAACCACTTCGATTGCCGAAAGATGGTTGGAATAGTTCGGTGAATTGGCTGCGCTCGTTTGCAACCTGTTGATCAACGTAAAATTTACCGGAGAACTATTCAGTGTATACGATCTATAGGAAGTATATTTAGACCCGATGGCAGCGTAATCTTCCGCCGTATACGGTAAATAACTGGTTGCTCTTACTAATGCTTCCGGCTGGTTCAAAGCAGTTGGGTTGATTGTTGAAGAAGTACCGTTTGTAACCAGGTCGCTCGTCAGAACAATATCTTTTCCGTTGCTGCTTTTCGCCAGCCTGACATAGCTTTTATTCGCTCCGCCCAACGCTGTTTCATCGGTCATATCTTCCGGAGTCATTTCACCGACTCCCTTGAAATAAACCGCTTTATCAAACTTATTTGTCACCGGCTCCTGCGTAAATTCCATCGCATAGCTGCCGTCTTCTTTTTTAAGCACCCCGGCCTTTGTACTGGAATTCCCCACTGTCACACTCGGGTTGACGCTAATTACCGATGGGGCTCCATTAACATATCCCCCCGCAAGGTTTGTCCCGCTTACGCTATTGTCATTGGATTTTTCCGGATCCCTGTAAGTTCCGAAATCGTTTCTTCTTCCCCTGAAAGTAGCACCCAGTCCAAGGGCATTTACCCGGAAAATGTCGTATGTCTGAACAGAAAAGGCCAGGTTTTTCATTTCTTCCGAATATTCCACATCATTGGTTCGGTTGAAATCCATTAACGGATATTGAAAATCCGTAACAGAATAGTTGTAGTATTTCCCGTTGTGGAAATACCCGATGGCAGGTTGAAAGATCTGGTGATTGGAATTCAGTACCACATCTGTTGACCGGCTTTGAGTTTGGGTAATTATCCCGGCAGTCAAAACAAAACTTTTACCTATTTCCTTACCAATGTGAATGTTCAATTCGCTGGAACTGGATACACTCCTGTTACGCATGGAAATGTAAGGGATGGCAGTTTGTGTTCCGTACATAACGGTAGACGATGCTCCATAACTTCCACCCACTCCGGCATTATCGCCGACCAATTTTCCCCCCAATTCAAAAGAAGTGGTTTTCGATACCAATCCCTGGCGTGAATTGTAATTTTTACCGGATGAAAGAGAAAACTCTGCTCCGCTAGGTAAATTAGGGCTTGCGTAACCGGCATTAAAACCAATATCATTACTTCTGCCGATTCCGCGCTTGGAATCTCGGCTGTATCCGAGACCGAATGTTCCACCGATCGACGGACCATAACTGTCTTTATCCGCCACCACCAATGAAGGAGAAGATTGCAGGCGGAAATCGAATGTTCTTCCCTTTCCGATGTAGTTATCGGTATATTTTCCTATCAAGGCAGTGATTTGTGTTTGAAGAGCAAGTGGATTGTCATCTCCCGGTGTTTGAATTTTCACCCCCGCATAAAGACCGAATTTATTCCCGTAATCCGTATTGGATTTTTGATGAAATGTTTTTACAATCGTCTGGCGTCCGTTAAACTCATCCGGTAAACCTCTCATTTCCCGGCTCACCGCCCCCACATTCAAATCCCAGCCCAAACCAACCCAGGATGCTTCTGATTGCATATTCACCCCTGAATTGTAAGTCAGTACCAGCGGATACCCTTCCACATCCGCCAAGGGAATGGAATACGTGAAATCACCGGAGAATTTATCCACCATTCCATCCGTGCTGGTCAGTGAAAAACCGGATGACTCCGATTGTCCGGGCCCACCCAACGCGGCAACTGCCAAGCTGTTTGATCCTTGCTCCTCGATAAAATCTGTTGTTATTTCCCGGTCAATGAGGCGGTCGATTGTGTGTTCCTTTAAATCCATTCGATCCTGCTTCACGCGGGCTGATCCCAAACCATCTGCAGGCAGATTCATTTTCAACCGATTGAAATTTCGATTTGCCTCCCGGATCGTTGCTGCATAGACAACCGGTTGACCTATTTGAATAAGCATTAAAACCGACAAACATCCGGCAATGAGCCGCGTTTGATTAGACGCTTCTTTACTGATTATCCTTTTTTCCATTATTTCTTGTAAATAAATTCAACGTATTCTTTTTCTCCGGTGCTCTTAGTCAATTCAAGGATATAGTATCCTCCGTCAAGCAAACCATAACTACTGAAATTGAGTGTTGTCCGGTTGTCGCCAAAGACATAATCGATCGCAGGCAATAGCGGATTGGACCCAATCTGAGAGCCATTGTAATTAATTCCTGCAATCAGTGTCCGATTATAGTCGTAGAGTTTCAGTGGCCATTTTTTACCTCCTTCCTGCTGGTATTCTTCAGTAAACTGCAGTTTTAAATTTCCTTTGTAAGCAAGATATAACTGGCCGTCCAAAGCGGCCTTGAATGAAACGTGTGACGTCCTGTCACAATTATTGTCTTCAACGACCATGGATACATAAGGCCTCAGGGAAGCAGTTGTAGCATCGTCAGAGTTGTAGCTCTGGTAACCGATCGTCGGAGATGAAACCGTACCGCTAACACGGTATCCATAATTAGCTGTTGGATTCAATGTCCAGTAGCGGAAATATGCCGTAATATCCAGTGTTTTATTTTCCGTAGTAGTTGCTGTTGCAGGAAGCGAAACTCCGGGAGGTGTGGATATATTCACACCCGGTTGATTTGCTCCTGTAATGGTTAATTCATTCCAATCCGCCGTGACTCTGTTTAAAATACAAGCATTTGTTTGAGTGGAATGAGCACTTCCGAAAAGGTATTGATTGACCTGGTAGAAATAATTATTGGGGTCAAACCAGAGGCGATATCTCAGAAAAAAATAATTATCACTCAATGCTTTTCCTCCTGCATCTGCGTTGATACCGGTACCGAAATTACTATTATTAAAAAGAGTACTTCCCAGGATAACTGTTGCATTATCAATAAAATTCGGATCCTGTCGAAAAAGTACATTAATCACCTCACATTTCGCCCCGATAATAAAGGACATATAGAATTTATCACCCAAACTTCCAGTAACCTGCAAACCATACCAGCCGGGGGCTTTACCGGTAATATTCAAAGTTGTTCCTTCACTTGATCCACCGCTATTGATCCAGGAATAAGTGTTACTTCCGGATCCCCCGGTGATGGTGGGTGAAATTGCTCCGTCCGCACTGGTTGCGGTTGATGCCTGAGTAACTGTGGCAGTAGTCATTGCAAAAGGAATGTACCATTTGATTTCCAGTTTGGGACGATCCGTTGATGTGGTTGCTTCTCTTGTATTGTATTGACAGGCTGTTGTTGCGGTAGTTTCCTGGATTCGCATCACACAGAAACCAACAATCGGAATGGTTCCGTTTACATGGTTTTGAACCATATTTTTCAAATCATTAAATTCCCGTTTACTGCTTACCAGTGCAGAAGTAAAACCTTGATTAACGACTGTCTGAAATGGCTGTGAAGCATAGGTAATCCCAGTCTCTGTCCAACTGCTTGTTACTCCGTTAACCACAAAATCGGAGCTTCCTGCACCACCTTCACCGGTTGCCGTAGGTGTAAGCCTTAAAATCGCACTTGTGACAACTGCATTCGCAGGAATACTTAAACTATTGATGTCAAAATTTACATAAAACCGGTAGACACGTGGCCCAGAAACTACAGAAACGTTTGATGTCGCCAATGTCCCGAAATTGGTTGTTGGATTGCCCGAATAAACTTGTGCATCAATTGTAGCATCCAGGGTGCTGGTGGTTAACTGGGAACGGGCATGAAAGCAAAATACAAGCGCCGGAATAATCAACGCATGAAACCGAAGAAAACTTAAAATCATAAATAAGGCTATAAGTGGTAACTAAATCTGTCTGTTCACCACAAATAGAAACTTTTTGATCAAAACGAAGCAACCAAATAATGGAAGAAATGACCAGGCGGAATTACAATTACAACACACTAACAACAAAAAAGACGTCCCGGTTTAACCTGAACGCCTTTCATATATCAATTAATTTAATCTTAATCTTTCACAACCGTGTATCCCGGGTATTTTGACTTGTCAAATACAAATTTACTGTCTTCGATAGCCGGATTGGAAGTAAACTTGGTCATGGTAAATGTGGAAACCGTTCCGTCATTTGATTTCATGATTGCCTTTTTCACTTCGTTGTCTTCTTTCGAAACATACACGATGATTGTATGGTAATTCGCTTTCTTCGGGTTTTTCGGGTACAAATAGATCATGTGAACTTTTTCACCGTTCAATGTCTCTTCTTTTTCGTATTTGCTCTTGAATCCCGATTCCCAGATAGTCATCAGTTTTTTCGGGTTGATCGCATCTTCATCGTCTCCGGAAGCATCTGATTCATAAACGGTTTTCTCTTCTTTTACGATAGACCATTTCTTAATACCGTTAGAAATCAAAGTGGTTTCTCCGTAAACAGCACTGAACTTATCTCCTTTTACCCATCCTTTTCCGGACATGTTGGAGTTCGTTCCGTTTGTACTGTTCTTGATAGTTGCACTGAATTCTACGTAGAATGTTTTAAGCCCCTTTATTTTAGCAGAAACTTTATCAAGAATTCCGTCTGCTTTGGCATCCTGGCTGTACGCCAATGTTCCCCCCAATAAAGTCAAGCAAATAAGTAAGTATTTCATGTTTCACATTTTTCTGTGCAAATATCAGAAATTGTGCCAAGAATAGTATTACATATTTAAAAGATTTTCTGCGAAAAAGATCAAAGGTTTAACGAGGTTCAAAAGGTTCCAAAGTTTAATAGTTCAATTTGAACATTTGAATCTGCCGGGGCAGAAACATTTGAACAATTGAACAATTTTAATTCTTTGAACTTAACTGATCCCTTTTGCACGCAGGAATTCTTCCAGGCTTTCTACATCACTGAAGAGCACTTCACGCGCCTTACTTCCCTGGAACGGGCCGATAATTCCGTAACCTTCCAATTGATCCACGATACGTCCTGCCCGGTTGTAACCCAGTTTCAGTTTACGCTGCAACAAGGACGCCGAACCTTGATTGTTGATCACAACTATACGCGCCGCATCTGCAAACATGGAATCTATTTCATCCAGGTCGATATCATTATCTCCGCCGCCATCTGCGCCAACATACTCCGGAAGGATCAATGCCTCCGGATAAGCTCGCTGCTCCCCGATAAACTTACAAATATCTTCTACTTCCGGTGTATCAGCGAAACCACATTGTACACGGATCAAATCCTGACCCAGTGAAATGAGCATATCCCCGCGGCCGATCAGCTGATCTGCACCCGAAGAATCCAGGATGGTACGCGAATCGATCTTCGAAAGTACGCGGAATGCAATACGTGCCGGGAAGTTTGCCTTGATCATACCCGTAATAACGTTTACGGAAGGTCTTTGTGTTGCCACGATCAGGTGAATACCAATCGCACGGGCCAGCTGCGCCAAACGGGCAATCGGGTGTTCCACTTCTTTTCCGGCTGTCATGATCAAATCCGCGAACTCATCGATCAATACTACAATGTACGGCAAATAACGGTGTCCTTTTTCCGGGTTCAGCCTGCGGGCAATAAATTTCGCGTTGTATTCCTTAATCGTACGCACCTGGGCATCTTTCAGCAATTCGTAGCGGTTATCCATCTCAATACACAGAGAATTCAGGGTATTGACAACTTTGGAAGTATCCGTAATAATGGCATCTTCTTCTCCAGGAAGTTTGGCCAGGAAGTGGCGTTCAATGCGGTTGTACAGCGTTAATTCCACCTTTTTCGGATCGACCAGTACAAATTTGACCTGCGCCGGGTGCTTCTTGTAAAGGATGGAAACCAAAATCGCGTTCAAACCAACGGATTTACCTTGTCCGGTAGCTCCGGCAACCAATAAGTGTGGCGCTTTTGTGAGATCAAACGTATAGGTTTCATTCGTAATGGTTTTCCCCATCACGATAGGCAATTCGAAATCGGAATTCTGAAATTTCTCCGAAGCGATCAGTGATTTCATGGAAACCATGTCCGGCTTACTGTTCGGAACTTCAATACCGATTGTTCCTTTCCCCGGAATCGGTGCAATAATACGAATTCCCAGTGCGGATAAACTCAATGCAATGTCGTCTTCCAGGTTTTTGATTTTCGAAATACGGACTCCCGGAGCCGGTACAATTTCATATAAAGTTACCGTCGGACCAACCGTTGCCTTGATCTTCGCGATGTCAATCTTGTAATGAGAAAGTGTTTCGACAATTCTGTTCTTATTGTCTTCCAGTTCCTGCTTATTGATCGAAACCTGCCCGTTTCCGTAGTCTTTCAACAAATCGATCGGGGGCAGCAAGTAACCGGAAAGCTCCAGGGTTGGATCGTAATCCCCGTATTCCTGGCGAATGGAATTGAACTCGTCATCGGAAAGCGTTGTTTCTGCTTTCGCAATACTGACTTTGAAATCGCCTTCTTCCTCTTCTTCATCTTCTTCGAATACCTCAACCGGTTCTTCTTCAACAAAAGGCTCCTCCTCTATTTTTTCTGCTCCTGACTGGATCACGATGAAACTATCTTCTTCCCCGTCTCCATACGATTCGTCTTCTTCCTCTTCTTCGTCGAAATTGACTTCCGCTGCATCCTGTTCCGCACGGATCTGGTCTTCACGGATCGTATTCACCACGTGGATATCCGTCATGTTTGCCGTAACAGGCTGATCGTCTTCGAAGAACGATTCTTTCGCACCTTTCGCCCGGTTCCACCAGGACATAATATCTGCATTGAACAGCACTACCAGTACCACCCACAGAAGCGCTACAATTGCAACGAAACTTCCGAAGCTTCCGATCGTTAAGCGCAGCCAGTTATTGATTGCAAAACCGAAAGTCCCGCCTAAGTAATCGATGTGTTCTACGAAATACCCCAGGAAGATCGAGCTCCAAACCATGAACAAGGCCGCTACCGCAATTGAACGTCTGATAGGAAGGAGTAAAATGTTCAGTGTCCATTTGAAACCGATCAGGAAAATGATGAACGAAATGGCAAAAGACGAAACTCCGAACCAGCGATACATGAATAAATGAGCCATCCACGCACCGAATTTTCCCAGCCAGTTTTGCACCGGTTCCGGGTTGCTGTCAAACAGGAATGTAAACAGGGAAACATCCAGAACGCGGTCCTGGTCTGAAGTCCAGGTGAAGAAATAGGAAAGGCAGGAAAGAAACGTAAAAAAGGAAAACAGGATCATTGCAATCCCAAGGATTGTTTTAAATCTTTTTTTATCGAAGCGGTTCGACAGACGTTCCAACAAGGCATTATCGGAAGGCTTGCGTTCTTTCGCAGGCTTTCCCTTGGGTTCCTTTTTGATTTTTTCGTCAGCTGTTTGCTCGCTTTTTTGCCTGTATTCGTTTTCCAATGCCATTCTTCACGAAGTATCTTACGAAGATAACGACATCAGAGGGGTTTGGTTAATGGTTTTCGATTTAACTATAAACAAACTACTGTTCATTATTCGAATAAAAGGCGCGCATGAATTCTTCGAAGCTGATACGCTTATAATCAGAAGGAATCCCGAATAAATCACGGTTCACGGTTTCGTCCTTTTTCTCTACCAATTCGTAGTGGATCAAACCATCCTGGGAAGGAATGTAATAATCCAAAGCCAGGCCTTTTACTTCCGGGTAAACCTGCAGGTATTTATTTCCCAGGTTTTTGGCGAAATAACAGTAAAATCCTTCGGTATTTTCATCCTTCACCAGGTATTTTTTTGCTTTTTGGCCTGCTATTTTTTTAGATCCCGTTTTCTTCGTAACGGTGTAGGTTTTTGGAATGGTATCCGTTTTCTTCGACAAGTCTGTATGGATCGCATATTTATTCCCATCCAGTTCAAGCAATAAATACGCTTTGTTCAAAGTCATATTGCGGATATAGACCTGCACCCCGAATTGCTCGGTTTCCGTTTCCACCCGAACCACCGTATCATTGGTGTAAAGCGTTACATTCCAGGATTTCCAGACCACGTTTGAATCCGGTGCCATCACGGTTGCTTTGTACTTCAAAACTCCTGAAAACGGTTTTTGGGAAAACGCTGTAAATACAGTAAGTAGGGTAATGCTGAAAGCAGCAAGGAATTTGTTCATATTATTCAAATGTTGCAAATAAACTGTTCATTTTTTGGTTGTACTCATTGTAGCTAATGGTCGTACCTTTTGCCGGCAAAGTAAACAACTGTTTGTTAGATTCGTCTGCTTTGGGAATAAATCTCGTGGCTTTATAGTCCATGCGAATCCCGAAACGGTCGACAGAATAAGCCAGTAAAACTCCGGGGACTTCGTTAAATGTATTGTACCAGTTCGGATTCTTCAATGCAATTTCCTCCGTATACCAAAGCGTAATCACATCCGACTTGTTTTTCTTGCTCGTAGCAATGGCTTTTTTCACATTAAAACCTGCCAGCGTATCGGTTTCATCCGAAAAGCGGATGTCGTATTTTGTTTGATCGTTTAACATTTTACGGATCTCATCCGGGGTCAGTTTTGTTTTAAATGCTTCTTCCCCGTATTGAAAATAAATGTCCATTTGTTTTTTGTTACAGTCGAACAGCAAAACATTTTGAAAATTACCGCGACTGATATCGTTGCGGACCTTTCCGTCCTTAAAACTGATCTGGATTTCTTTCGGCAGGATATTGTACAGGAATATATTCTTCTTGTGGTTCGGATAATCAGCCGAATAAATGATCGTCCCCTCACTGATGACTTCCTTTTTGGAAGTGCACGAACACAACAGAAAAATGCAAATTCCTAAGAATATGGATGACTGCTTTACCAACATATAAGATCTTTAATAAGAACTTAATACGGCAAATTGTTGAAAAGGTTTCGGGAACTTGAAAGAGTCAGACTAAACCAAATATGTATTTTTGCGCTATTAACAATATGTTATGCATCGGAAAATTGAAATCATTGTAAATACCTCAGAACTGGCAGCAGGAACCCGCGGATCATCCCTTGGGCCCGGAGCTATTATGACAGCGGCCAGAAAAGCAAACAATCCTTACTTCGGATTATACCCGCTTCACCCTTTGCCGGATTACAATGGATTTCTCGATCAGAAAAACGAAACTGAATTTGCCAAAAACCTGTTGGGATTCAAATTGGTTTTCGAATCTGTAGCCGAAAAGACCAAAGACTTGCTGAATAAAGGTTCTTTCCCGATTATTCTTGCCGGGGATCACGGATCGGCTGCAGGAACAATTGCGGGTATCAAGGCAGCTTATCCTGAAAAACGCCTGGGAGTTGTCTGGATCGATGCACACGGAGATTTGCATTCTCCATACACTACTCCTTCCGGGAACATCCACGGAATGCCGTTGAGCCTTTCACTGGGAAATGATAATCTGGCTTATCAGCGAAATACTCCTTCCGGGCAAACAACAGGAATCTGGAACGATCTTAAATACAAATACACCAACGCTGTTAAACTGAATCCTTCAGATTTGGTATTTATCGGCGTGAGGGATACGGAATTCGAAGAAAACCAGTTAATCGCCGAGAATAACATTACCAATCACACGGTAGAGTTTGTGCGAAAAGAAGGCGCGGAGGCAATTGTACAACACGTTTTAAAGCAATTGGAAGCGTGCGAACTCATCTATGTTTCCTTTGACGTGGATTCCATGGACCCGGAAATCACCTCTTTCGGAACAGGAACACCGGTTGGAAACGGTATTTTTCCCGAGGAAGCCGAAGAAATATTAACTTTGTTAGCTAAAAATCCAAAAACGGTTTGCATCGAGTTCGTTGAAGTAAATCCGTGCCTGGATAACAGAGTGAACGCCATGGCAGAAACGGCTTTTTCTTTGTTGGAATCGGTTACCGCTGCGTTGAAGGGTTGAACAGTTCAAAAGGTTCAAAAATAGTTCAAGAAGTTCCAAAGTTTTAAACAGTTCAACTTGAACATTTGAAACATTTGAACATGATAATAACACAAAATAAAAATAAACAGTCCTGATGGAAGATTTAATCAAGTCGGCAATCATTGAGAAATCCAATCAATTATTTGGTTTCGAATGTTCTGACTCGCTGATTCAGTTTCAAAAAACGAAAAAAGAATTCGAAGGCGATACTACTTTGGTATTGTTTCCTTTGATGAAACTTGCCGGAAAAGCTCCGCAAGAAATTGGAAAAGTGCTTGGTGATTTTTTAAGGGACGATATACGCTGTATCAGTGATTATTCCATTATCGGAGGATTCTTAAACGTCAGTTTCCCGAATGATTACTGGACCAGACAATTGAGCGAAATAGACTCAAATGCATCATTCGGACTGGCAGCAAAGCATTCCAAACCGGAAATCATGGTGGAATACTCTTCCCCGAATACGAACAAACCATTGCATTTGGGACATTTACGCAACAATTTCCTGGGATATTCGGTTGCTCAGATTCTCGATGCTTACGGACACAAAGTGATCAAAACGCAGATCATCAACGATCGCGGGATCCACATCTGTAAGAGCATGCTTGCATGGCAGAAATTCTCGCCTCTGAATGAAAAAGGAGAACGTGAGAATCCGGAAAACACCGGTATGAAAGGCGATAAACTGGTTGGAAAGTACTACGTGGAATTCGACAAGCAATTCAACGCAGAAGCCAAAGAAATCATCGCGGAATGGAATACCGGAAACTTTGAAGGTTATTCCGAAGCCGCAATTGCCAAATACCACGAATTTACGGCAGCGAAAGCCGGTAAAGACGAAAAGGCCATTGCAGGACTGGACGATAAGATCAAGGAACTGGCTAAAAACGAAACTTCCATTTTGCGCGAAGCCAAAGACTTGCTGGTTCGCTGGGAAGGAAGAGACCCGGAAGTGTATCTGCTTTGGACAACCATGAACGGCTGGGTATACGACGGATTCAATCAAACCTATGAAAAAATGGGCGTTGATTTCGATCGTTTGTACTACGAGTCCGATACATTTATTCTTGGAAAAGACCTGGTAAACGAAGGGTTGAGCAAAGGCGTTTTCTACCAAAAAGAAGACGGTTCTGTCTGGATCGACCTGACAGGCGACGGATTGGACCACAAACTTTTATTGCGTTCGGACGGAACTTCCGTGTATATGACGCAGGATTTGGGAACTGCCGTTGACCGTTTCAACGATTACCCGGAATTGACCGGAATTATTTATACCGTAGGTAATGAACAGGATTACCACTTCAAAGTGTTATTCCTGATTTTGGACAAACTGGGTTATTCCTGGGCGAAATCATGCTTCCACTTATCTTATGGAATGGTAGACCTTCCTTCCGGAAAAATGAAATCGCGGGAAGGAACGGTGGTTGACGCAGATGACCTGATGGACGAAGTGATTGAAAGCGCCAAAGAAATGACGGCAGAGCGCGGACATTTGGACGGAATGAGCGAAGCCGATCGGGAAACCTTGTATAAGACGATCGGGATGGGAGGTTTAAAGTATTATTTGCTGAAAGTAGACCCGAAGAAACGCATGATGTTCAACCCGGCGGAATCCATCGAATTGAATGGCCACACAGGTCCGTTTATCCAGTATGCTCACGCACGTATCCAATCACTTTTGGGGAAAGCAAGCGACTTTAAACTGGACACAAACACAGAAATCGGTGCTTCCGAAAAGGAAATCATCAAACAATTGGTGTTGTATCCTTCCGTTATTGAGGAAGCAGCAAAAACGTACGCTCCTTCTGTGGTGGCGAACTATACGTACGAACTGGTGAAGTTGTTCAATCAATTCTACCAGAATGTGATGATCCTGAGTGAGACGGATGAAAATCAAAAAGCATTACGCCTGACGGTAAGTCAGAATGTGGCGAAGGTGATAAAGAGCTCCATGAATTTGTTGGGAATTACAGTACCTAACAGAATGTAATAAAACCAGGAAGGCACGCGATTAATCGCGTGCCTCCTTTATTAACCCAAATCGTACTGCCTTTAGCAGACAATTTGCTTTAGTGGATCAGCAGTAGCTGATCTCTCCTTTTAAACCTTACCACCCGTAATCAACCGGGCTATTACAATGATGACGACCGCCCCGACCGTTGCCGTCAACAAAACTCCCCAAATATTATCGGGTGCGAAAATATGCAGTAAGCCGAAAAGCCATGCCCCGACAATACCACCCAGGATTCCCAGTACGATATTGAAGAAAATTCCTCCTCTGTCGCTATCCATGATTGCCCCGGCTAACCAACCGGCGACACCTCCTATAATTAATGCCCATAACCAACTCATAACTTCCTATTTTTAGATGTGAACTGTTTTGAATGTAGCTAAAAGTGATGAAACAAAAAAAGGTTTTAGCATCTGTTAACAAGGACAGAATGAGAATGAGAAACAGAATGAAGAAAGTAATTAGTCCGAAAGCAAGAACACCTTTTCAAGTCCTCATTCCCGGTCTCGTGCCTGCTCTGTTACTTCGAGTCGCCCAGGAAGGCGTACATCAGGATGTTCGCACCCATTTGAAGTGCTTGCTTGCGCTTTTCTTCTGAATCGTTGTGCACGGCCTGGTCTTCCCAGCCATCGCTCAAATCCGTTTCGAAAGTATACAAACAAACCAACCGGCCTTCAATAATGATCCCGAACGCCTGCGGACGTTTTCCGTCGTGCTCGTGAATTTTGGGTAAACCGTTGAAATCGTATTTCTGATGAAAAATGGGATGCGAAAACGGAAGTTCCACCAGCGAATTATTCGGGAATACCTTCTTTAGTTCTTCGCGGATAAACTTATCCATCCCATAGTTGTCGTCGATGTGCAAAAATCCACCTCCCAAGAGGTAATTGCGCAGGTTTTCAGCTTCCGTGAGTGAGAAAACCACGTTTCCGTGACCAGTCATGTGGATAAACGGGTACAAGCTCAATTCGGGACTTCCGACATCCACGTAAGGAGCTTCTTTCGAAATGGTAGTTCCGAGGTTTGCATTGCAGAATGCGGCCAAATTCGGCAAAGCAGTCGGATTGGCGTAATAGTCTCCACCTCCGCTGTATTTCAAAAATGCAATTTGATAGCTTCCCTGGGCGAATCCGGTCGCGCTCCAAAAAAGGACGGTGATTATAATGAATACTTTCATGCTTTTAACTGTTAACGGCTAGTACGCAGGCAACCATTCCGGCTGTCTCTGTTCGCAAACGCGATTCTCCCAAATGTACGGCTTCGTATCCGTGTTTCAAAGCAAGTTGTACTTCCTTTTCACTGAAATCGCCTTCCGGGCCCACTAAAATACGAAACGGATGATTCAATTCGCGCACTGATTTCTTCTCGCCTTCCATACAATGAGCAATTCCGCCATTCGGGTTGTTTGCTACGAAATCCGAGAAGTTTTGCAATGCTTCGATCTCCAGCAAAAAATCGTGCTGAGCCTGTTTCATGGCAGAAATAGCAACACGCTGCAAACGGTCTGGTTTTAATTGCACACGTTCCGACCGTTCACAATTCAGGAAGGTCAATTTTGTAGCGCCGATCTCAACGATCTTCTCCACCATCCATTCCATGCGATCCAGGTTTTTAGTCGGTGCAATTGCTAAATGAAAACCATTTCCACTGCGGCTTTTTATTTCCTTCGCAACCACTTTTACCTGGCATTTTTTCGGATGTGCATCGATAATTTCGGCAGTAACGATCAATCCTTTTCCGTCCAGTAACAGGAATTGGTCACCCACTTCGGAACGCAATACCCGAACAATGTGTTTGGATTCTTCTTCCGGAAGGTAAATCAGTTCCGTATCTGGAATTTGGGGGAGGAAAAAGCGTCTCATCAGTTGAGTATTTGGACCAACATTTCTTTCAATAACTGACCATCTGAAGTAGAACTGTTCCCTACTCCTTTTGCTTTCAGGTCGTAGTTGTGCAAAATCTCTACGTTTCGTGCCAGTATTTTCGGCGGATAATTCGGACAGTTGCGGATTAGTTCTTTCGCTACGAACGGATGTAATCCAACCGAAGAGGCTATTGCTTCCGGAGATTTATTCGGAGCGAAGTGTACGCGCATCATGTTGGTGAATAATTTGAAAACAGACGGAATGACCACAATTATCGAGTGATCTTTCGGGTTTTTCTCAAAGTAATCAGCGATTTGAAAAGCTTTCAGCGTATCGCGAATCGCAATGGCATTCACTAGTTCAAATACGTTATAATCTTTCGAAATCCCGATATTTTCTTCGATATGGATGTCGGAAATTTTCGTGCCCTTTTCCAGCACAATAGCCAGCTTGTCCAATTCATTGACAATGCGCGACAGGTCATTCCCTAAAAATTCTCCTAGTAAAGCAGCCGCTTTCGAAGTAATCTCATATCCTTCGGAACGAACGTACGTTGCAATCCATTCCGTGAGGTTGTAGTCTTTGACTTTTTCCGACTTAAAATTCACCCCCACATTCGCAATCTCTTTGGTAAACTTGCGTTTTCCGTCGAGTGCTTTGTATTTATGACAAATCACCAGAATGTTGCTTTCCACCAGATTCGGAAGTAATTTTTCCAGTTCATAAATATCTTTCATGTCCTGCGCCTCACGAACAATCACCACTTTACGAGTTCCCATAAACGGAAAACTGCGGGCTTCGCTCATGAGCGTGAGCGCGTCGATATCGCGCCCGTAATAAACCGCCAGGTTGAAATCTTTTTCGGATTCGTCCACTGCATGCTCGCTGATAGCATCAGACAAGAGGTCTATGAAATACGGTTCTTCACCATGCAACACATATAAAGGCTTGAAATCACCGTTTTTAATGTCTTTGAGAAGCGCTTTGTAATCCATCTTTCAAAATTACGAATTACGAATTATGAAAGCCCAATTGTTGAATTATTTTCTTACTGGAAATATCAACCTGGACGGAAATTTTTTCGCCGCTACGAATTCAAATTCGTAATTAGGAATTTGGAATTCGTAATTTTGCTAAATGTCGTACCCCTCGTTGAATTTACCTTCCGCGCAATTGAAACTTTCGAAAGAGAAGGAGGAGTTTTTCGTGTGGTGCATCATTCGACGAAAAAAACTATTGCTGACGCCCGAAGAATGGGTAAGACAGCACGTGATCCACTACCTCATTCATCATAAAAGAACTCCAATTGAGCGGATAAATAGCGAACATTTACTGAAGATCAACGGCCAGAACCGCCGCTGTGACATTGTGGTAATCGATGCTTTCGGAAATCCGAAACTTATTGTAGAATGCAAGGCTTCAGAGATCAACCTGGATGAAAAAGTATTCCTGCAAACGAGCAATTACATCCAAAAAAGCAAGGCTGCTTATTTCTGGATGACAAACGGATTGAACCACGTGATTGTGGAATGCAGGAACCCGGATGTGTTTTTGGAGGAATTACCGGATTTATAAAATATAGTAGGCCCGCGATTAATCGCGGGCCTACGTACATATCATACTACGCGTGTTTCGCCTCCAGTTTGAATTCGCTGGTTGTGTGGAATGTCAGATCCGGGTAATCCTTTTCTGCCATTTGCAATAAGAAAGATGTTTCCGCCAGGAAAACCAGGTTATCGTCCTTGTCTTTCGCCAGGTACTGGGATTTTGCCCGCATGAAATCTCTCAATTGTTCGTCATTATCTGTCGTAATCCAACAGGCTTTGTGGTAATTTTTCGGAACAAAACGGCATTTTGCGCCATATTCGTGCTCCAAACGGTAAGCAATTACTTCAAACTGAAGCTGTCCGACCGTTCCGATGATCTTCCGGTTACCCGGCTGCTGAATGAACATTTGAGCAACTCCTTCGTCCATTAATTGTGTAATTCCTTTATCCAGCTGTTTGGATTTCATCGGATCGAGGTTTTCCAATTCCTGGAACAATTCCGGCGAAAAGCTTGGAATTCCTTTAAACATGAATGGTGTTCCTTCATTCAAAGTATCACCGATCTTAAAGTTACCGGTATCGTATAAACCGATTACGTCTCCCGGGAAAGCTTCGTCAATCACACTTTTATCCTGAGCCATGAAAGATGTCGGGTTCGGGAATTTGAATTTCTTATCCAAACGCACGTGGTTGTAGAATGTATTTCGTTCGAATTTCCCGGAAACAATGCGTAAGAACGCGATACGGTCGCGGTGTTTCGGATCGAGGTTCGCATGGATCTTGAATACAAATCCGGAGAATTTCTTATCAGACGGTTCCATGCGTCCGGCATCCGTATCTCTTCCTCTTGGAGAAGGTGAAATGCGCACGAACGTATCCAGCAACTCTTTCACCCCGAAATTATTGACTGCCGACCCGAAGAAAACCGGGGCAACATCTCCCGCCAGGTAAGAATCACGGTCGAAAGCATCGTAAACACCTTCCACCATTTCCAGTTCTTCTCTCAATTCGGAAGCAGGCTTCTCACCCACCAACTCATCCAATTCCGAAGAATTGATATCTGAAAGGGAAACGATGTCCGTAGAGATCTTGGTCTTATTCGCTGCGAATAAATTGATGTTCTTGTCGTAAATATTGTAAACTCCCTTGAAACGGTCGCCCATTCCGATAGGCCATGCCAAAGGTCTTACTTTAATGTCGAGGGAAGATTCCAGTTCGTCGAGCAATTCGAACGGATCTTTTCCGTCGCGGTCCATCTTATTGATGAAAATGATCACCGGTGTTTTGCGCATGCGGCAAACTTCCATCAGGCGCTCTGTTTGTTCTTCCACCCCGTTTGCGCAGTCGATCACCAGAATAACGCTGTCAACAGCAGTAAGCGTTCGGTAAGTATCTTCCGCAAAATCCTTGTGGCCGGGAGTATCCAGAATATTGATCTGCTTCCCGGAATACTGAAAAGCCATTACCGAAGTGGCAACCGAGATTCCACGTTGCTTCTCGATCTCCATGAAATCCGAAGTAGCGGTCTTCTTGATTTTGTTGTTTTTCACGGCACCTGCGGATTGAATCGCTCCTCCGAAAAGCAGTAACTTTTCAGTCAAAGTTGTTTTACCCGCATCGGGATGCGAAATAATTCCAAAGGTCCTGCGCTTTTCAATTTCTACGTCGTTGCTCATGATTGCTGTTTAATGGGGCACAAAGATAGTTCAAAAAGTTGACTTTCCCGAACCTCCCGAACTCACTACCCTTTTGAAACTTTGAATCAGCCGCGGGCTGAAACCTTTTGAACTTTCATTACCTTAGCTAAATGAAAGTTTCGATACATCCTTCGTGGGAAAAGGTCCTTCAGCCATCTTTTGAAGCTCCTTATTTTGAAAACCTTGTTCAATTTGTGAAGCAGGAATACACGCGTTTTCCGCACCAGATCTTCCCGGAGGGAAAATACATTTTCAGGGCTTTCGACAGCTGTCCCTTTGATGAGCTCAAAGTCGTTATTTTAGGCCAGGACCCATATCCGACGAGAGGCCACGCACACGGATTGTGTTTCAGTTGTGATTCGCATGTGCGACCTTTACCTAAGAGCCTGCAAAACATTTTCAAGGAGCTGGAAGATGATCTGGGAATTCCGGCACCGCCAAACGGGGATTTGAACCACTGGGCCAAACAAGGGGTTTTATTATTGAATTCTATCCTGACCGTACGTGAAGGCCAGCCGCTTTCTCATGCTAATCAGGGCTGGGAAAAATTCACCGATGATGTGATCCAGACCATCAATGACCAGTTGGAAGGTGTGATCTTTGTTTTGTGGGGATCTCCCGCACAGGCAAAAGCTGCAAGAGTTAATCCCAACAAACATTTCATATTAAAAGCACCGCATCCTTCTCCGTTATCTGCTTACCGTGGGTTCTTCGGCAGCAAACCTTTTTCAACCATCAATGGAATTTTGGAGAAAAACGGGAAATCCGGAATCAAATGGGCATAATTCATTGAAAACGTAGGGATGAAAAATTTTTCATCCCTACGTTTTTTTATATTACCTATTTTTGCACCGATGAATTTGCAAAACGATTTGATCTTACGCGCTGCAAAAGGCGAAGATATTGAACGATACCCGGTTTGGTTAATGCGCCAGGCAGGAAGAATTTTACCCGAATACCGCGCAGTTCGCGAAAGTGTGAGCGGATTTAAAGAATTGGTTGAAAACCCGGCCTTGGCTGCAGAAGTAACGATTCAACCGGTTGATATCCTGGATGTGGATGCAGCGATTATCTTTTCGGATATCCTGGTGGTTCCGGAAGCAATGAACATTCCTTATCAAATGGTCGAAAAACGCGGACCGTGGTTCGAGCATACCATCAAATCGGAAGAAGACGCCAAAAGACTGGAGTTCGATTTCGATATTGAAGACCGCCTGGGGTATGTTTTGGAAGCCATTCGTTTAACAGTCAAACAACTGAACGGGCGTGTTCCGGTAATCGGATTTGCGGGTGCGCCGTGGACCATTCTTTGCTACATGGTGGAAGGGCACGGTTCAAAAACATTCAGCGAAGCGAAAAAACTCCTGTATACCAATCCGACTTTGGCACATCAATTGTTACAGCACGTCACAGATGTTACAATCGCTTATTTAAAAGCACAGGTTAAAGCCGGAGCAAGTATGATACAAGTGTTCGATTCATGGGCTGGAATTTTAGGAACGGAGCAGTACGCGACTTTTTCTCTTCCTTATTTATCACAAATAGCATCCGCTATTGAAGATGTTCCGGTTACCTTATTTTCGAAGGGAGCTATCACATCCATCCCGGCTTTGGCGAAATTAGATTGTAATACGATTGGGCTCGATTGGAACATGGATATTCCGGTGATGCGCTCTTTAATCGGTGATTCCAGAACGCTTCAGGGAAATTTGGATCCTTGTGCTTTATACGGTTCTCACCAAAGTATTGAGGCTGAAACAATAAAAATGTTAAATTCGTTCGGCAATAATAAAAGACATATTGTTAACTTAGGCCACGGTGTTTATCCGGATGTCGACCCAGAAAAGGTTAAAACATTCATTAAAACTGTAAAATCTTATGAAACCAAATAGTATGAAACTAAAACAACTTGCATTAGGTGCTTTGATTGGATTACCACTGATTGCATCAGCGCAAAAAGGAGACAACCTGATCGATAACGGGGGATTTGAGTCCAACGCAGGGAAACCGAAAAAATTAGGTCAGATTGATTTGGCAACCGGATGGAAATCTCCTACCGGAGCAAGAGCTGATTACTTTTTAAGTGATTCCAAGATTCCGGATGTGGGTGCTCCCGATAATGCTTACGGAAAAGAAACACCGAAAGAAGGTGAAAATTATGCCGGAATTTATGCATTTTCTTACGGAAACAAGCTTCCGAGAACTTACATTACGGCCAAATTAAAAACACCTTTGAAAAAAGATGTGACTTATTGTATTTCGTTCTACGTTTCTTTATCTGAAGCTTCCAAGTATTCCTGCAACCAGATCGGGGCAAACATTTCGAAAAAAGAATTCGGGACGGATCAAAAAGTACATTTGATCGATCAGACTCAAATTCAGCATCCCGACAATAAGGTTTTCAATGCAACTTACAACTGGGAGAAAGTATGTGGTTCTTACAAGGCTGAAGGCGGTGAGAAATTCCTGACAATCGGGAACTTTACTTCTGACCAGGATACGAAATACGAAGTAAACAAAAAACCGAAAGATTCGAAGATCAACCAGATTATTGCTGCATACTATTACATCGATGACGTGGTTGTAACCATGCTGGATAAAGACGAAGACTGTAAATGCTACGATGCAGACAAAGACAAAAACGAATTGTCTACAACAGTTTACATGAAGCAGGTTGCAGATAACGACAAAATGTCTACCAAAGAGCGTATCGAGAAACAAGAAATTTACTTCGGATTCGGGAAAACATTCCTTACTCCGCAAGCAAAAGCTGCTTTGGATATCGTTGCAAAGGTTTTAACGGAAAATCCGAACATGACAATCACAGTAATCGGACACAACAACGAAGAAGAAGACAAATTGGCTGAGAAAAAAGATTTCTATGCGGACATGGATACGAAGCGTAATCAGACTGTTAAGGAATACCTGATTTCAAAAGGAATCAGTGCTTCGCGTTTGAAATCCGAAAGCAAAGGAAGTGAAAATCCAAGCCCGGAAATCAAAGAAACAGATGATGACGATTTGAAACTGGCAAAAGGAAGACGCGTTATTTTCAGAGTGAATTAAACACATTTCATCATTATAAAAAAACCATCCACATTGTCGGATGGTTTTTTTATTCATCACATTCGGTTCAAAGGGTTTAAACAGGTTCAAACTTACATACCTCCAAATCCATTTTGAACCATTTAAACTTTTAAACTTTTGAACCCTCAAACTTTCCCCATATACCGTAAACTGGACGGATTCTCCCGCTTCTACAAAATAGAAAGCGCAGACTTATTCATTGAAGCAACGATTGCGCAGGGTGAGATCAGGCATCAACCAATCCAGGCAATCCAATACCCTGAAAAATTGCGAATCCAGGATATGATTTCCTGTTCATTCAGCTATGTGCCGATGAATGAAGAAGAAATTACGAAGTACTTCTCATAAAAAAATCCATCCGTTTGTTAACGAATGGATTTCCTTATTTTTTTAATGATTCCCTTTTAGTTCAGAACAAACTTACTGGTCTTCTCTCCTATTCTCACCAGGTAAACTCCCTTGTTCACAGCACTCAGATCCAACTCTGTTGTTCCTGCCTGAATTTGCTGTTCAATGATCACAGATCCTTTTAAATCGATTAGCTGAAACATTCCAGCAAACTCACTGCTCACCTGTACCAATCCATTGGATGGGTTCGGACTTATCTTCAGCACTGAAAGCTCTTGGTCTTGCAATCCAAGCGATGTAGGATTTGAATGAGTCCATTTCCGAAGAAACAACCAAACTTCGATCATTTCGTTGATATCGTTCACCGGTTTGTATAAATAAACATGGTCAGCATTGTTGAATCTCCACAGCTCCACAGACCCTGACGGATTACAATTGTCGTAGACAAAACGGTCGATCGTAATGGTATCTGTACCTGTATCCGGAAGACGTGTAGAATCGGCAGCGGCATCACAACCATGAACACCTCTCCAGAAAGCCATGGTTTGCGGAACCAGACTCAAAGAAGGCAAAGCTGATCCGTCGTAAGGAACCGTTCCATCAGCCGTTCCGTGCAAATGAATAACCGGTGTTTTATAAGCAGGAACACAGGAACTGATATCCGAAGAAGGCATCGTTCCCGACATCGCTCCGATAGCTGCAATGCGGTTATTCATCACACAAGCCATGTGATGAGACATGATCGACCCCATAGAAAAACCGGTAGCGTAAACCCGGGCAGGATTCACGTGGTAATCACTCAACCCTTTATCGATCAATGCATTCATAAACGCAATATCGTCCGCCGTACTTCCCAGGAGTGTTCCGTTATTCCAAGCCGACATTCCCCAGTTATTATTCAAAGCCTGAGGATAAACCGCAATCACACGGGCAGTATCGGCAATAAAATTGAAACCGGCACCTACCATATCCGAATTGGTTCCTCCAAGGCCGTGCATGATGATGATCATATCCGGGTTTTCAGTCTGGGCGTTAAATCCTGACGGGATATACAATTTATAAGCACGGGAAACGCCATTGATCGAAATAGTTTGGTCTGTAAGCTGGGCAAATGCCGCAAATACGCTAAATAAAAATACAGGTAGCGTTAAGATTTTTTTCATAGTAGATTTTTCTCAAAAATAATTTAATTTTAGTCACAGACAAAACTGATTATCCATGCTCAAATTTTTCAATTTCACAATGGTCCTTTTCCTGGTATTCTCCTGCACCTTGTCTGCTGAGCAGGAAAACCGGTTAAATAAACAATTATCCAAATACGTCAAATCCTATAACGAAAACAACACACTGGAATATGCTGGTTTAAGTCATCCAGCCGTTGTCCGTTATTATACTTCCCTAGGAGATTCTGAATTTATTCAACACTTTAGTAACGAAACCGGAGAAAATTCAGTTAATTTATACAATCCATTATTCAGGGAAATGAAATCACAAGGCGACTGGATTGAACGCAAATACACGATTTATAAGGAAACACGTGATGATTCCGATAAAAACTATGAAATCTACGCCATTTCGTCGGATGCCGGAAATAATTGGTTTTTCCTGACGCAGGAGGATTATTTTCTCCAAAAAATTCCACTCAAACACCGTTTGTTCTCAAAATAAAACATGACAAGACTTTTACTACTACTACTCTTCACATCCTTCAGCTACCTGTTCTCATTCGGACAAGGATGGAATCCGGTTGGATCACGGGCAGTTTCGCTGGCCAATACCAGTGTTTGCCTCAATGATGTCTGGGCATATCACCACAATCCGGGAGCTACCGCTTCCATCAGGGCTATTTCAATCGGTGCTTACTACGAAACGCGTTTTTTAACCAAAGAACTTCAAACACAAGCCCTTGCTGTTGCCATTCCTTTAAAAGTTGGTGTTCTTTCTGCCGGCGGACAATTTTTCGGTTATCAGCAATACCGGAATACCCGGGCTGGATTGGGATACAGTATGAAATTCACGGATTTTCTCCAGGTTGGTGTCCAGGGAAATGTACAGACTTTGCGCCTGGGAGGAAACTATGGTTCAACGATTAGCGGAACTGTTGAAGCCGGGGTTTTGGCGAAAATTTCCGAAAAATGGAGTGTCGGAATATCTGTCATGAATATCGGCAGACAGCGCACCAACCCTACAAACGACCGCTTTGCAACGGTTTTGCGCGGAGGATTTCAATACAAACCATCTAAAAAGGTTTCCATTTTTGCAGAAGTTGAAAAACAGGTCATTACCAAAATTTCATTCAAAGGAGCCGTGGAATATCAACCGGTGCAACCACTTTATATTCGTTTCGGAGCTCAAAGTGCACCGATGGAATTTGCACTCGGAATCAGGTACCGGGTTTCCGGATTCTCCATCGACCTGGGATCCAAATACCATCAAACACTTGGTTGGTCGCCCAATTTCGGTTTAAACTACCAATTCAAAGAGCATGAGAAAAAATAGACTGCTGCTGCTTTTTTTCACCACTATTTGCTCTTGTGTTTTCGGACAGGAACGGAATGAGATTATCCAGCAACGGGTCGAGTTTATCGCGGAACAATCCGAATCGGAAGAACTGGATTTAACCAACATTTTCGATCAGCTGAACTATTTCTACGACAATCCCATTAACCTGAATAATACAAACCCGGATGAATTGCGTTCCCTCGGATTACTGACAGAAGTCCAGATTACCGATGCGCTTCTGCATATCGAACGATTCGGGAAATTCATCAGTATTTACGAGCTTCAATCCCTGAAATACTGGGATTTGAACACCATTTCACTCGTACTTCCCTTCATCAAAGTCGACGACCGGCTTGAAAATCTGCACATTACGTTCAAAGATGCGATCAAAAACGGGAAGATCGAATGGTATACCCGTTACCAGCGCACACCGGAACGAAAAAAAGGATACACTCCGGTCTCCGATTCCATTTTGAATAATTCCAACGGGTATTATCATGGGAATGCGGATAAATACTACACCCGTTTCCGCTATACTTACCGCACAAACATCAGCCTGGGATTCACCGCCGAAAAAGACCCTGGGGAAGAATTCTTCAAAGGCTCACAGAAAAACGGCTTCGATTATTATTCCTTTCACGCATTTTACAAAGGCGGAAAATACGTACGCGCGGTTGCAGCCGGTGATTACCAAATCCAGATCGGACAAGGATTGAATACCTGGAGCGGATATGCTTTTGGGAAAAGTGCAGATATTTTCTCATCCAAGAAAGCTGCAAATTTACTGCGGCCTTATACTTCTGTCGATGAAAACCGTTTTTTCCGCGGAGGAGCAGCTATTATCGGGTATAAAAAGTGGAACTTGCTGACTTTCTACAGCAACAAAAAAATAGACGGTTCGGGAATCAACGATTCATTAACAGATGATCTGGAATTTGTCACAACAATCGATCTTTCCGGTTTGCACCGTACCAACAGTGAAATTGCCAAAAAGAACAAACTGAGCGAACAGGTTATCGGGAATTACGTGAGCTATAACTCTACTCGATTCAATGCAGGAATTGCGGTCGTAAACCAGCAATACAACCAACCGCTTCAAAAAGACACTGTTCCGTACAACCTTTACGCATTCAGAGGAAAAAACACAACGGCGATCAGCGGAGACTATAATTTCGTATTGAAAAACGTCAACTTTTTCGGGGAAGTTTCCTACAGTACCCATTCGAAATCATTTGCGCAACTGCACGGTCTAATGGCCATTTTAGATCCGAGTGTTTCCATCTCCGTCATTTACCGGAATTACTCGAAAGGATATTTCTCCTTCTACAACAACGGATTCTCAGAAGGAAGCAACACCCAGAATGAGAGCGGATTGTTTTCCGGGATTAAGGTCAGATTAGCGCCGGCATGGTCGGTAAGTTCCTACATCGATTTTTTCAAATTTCCCTGGCTGAAGTACCAGGTTGATGCTCCTTCAAAAGGCTATGAATTCTTAGTTCAGCCGACTTATAAGCCGAATAAAGTCTTTGAAATATATGCACGCTTCAGACAACAGGTCCGTCAAAAAAACTCGCGCGATTCGGACGGAACGATCACTCCGATAGAAGATGTGGTACAAAACAATTACCGCTTGAACATGTCTTACAAAGTACTGGAAAGCTTTACGCTGAAAAGTCGGGTTGAATACGTGACCATCAATCGTAAAAGCAGTCCGGCGGAAGACGGTTGGATCTTTACGCAGGACATCCTGTTTAAGCCCAAGAAATTGCCTTTTGACCTGACATTGCGTTATGCTTTGTTTGATACAGACAGTTACGATTCGCGGATTTACACCTTCGAAAACAATGCTCTTTACGTTTTTTCGATCCCGGCTTATTATTATCAAGGATCAAGAGCCTACGCTCTGGTCCGGTTTTCATTCCTGAGACATTGCGATTTGTGGATCCGTTACGGAACTTACCTCTACGCCAACAAAAATGCGATCAGTTCCGGCGCAGAAGAGATTAAAGGTTCAAAGAAATCAGATATTACGGTACAATTGCGGGTTTCGTTCTAGTAAGGTTGAAAAATTTTTCACCCTCACTAGTTTATTAACATCCTTTACCACACTTTAACAGCAACCGGTTTTTATACTGGCACCGCTCCCGTAACTTACAGTTTCAATTGTAAAAACGAGGAATTATGGATAAGAGAATTGCCATTTTGGCTACCGACGGATTTGAGGAAAGTGAATTGCAATCACCGAAAGAAGCGCTTGAAAAACAAGGCTGGCAGGCCGAAATTGTGAGTTTGAAAAGCGGAACGATCAAGTCCTGGTCGAAAGGTGACTGGGGAAAAGAATACCCGGTTGATAATATCATCGACGATGTAAAAGCTTCTGAATACGATGGATTGGTAATTCCCGGCGGCGTGATCAACCCCGATAAATTAAGACGGGAAAACAAGGTATTGGATTTCGTGAAAGATTTTTTTGATGCGAAGAAACCAGTTGCAGCTATTTGTCACGGTCCGCAGGTATTGATCAGCGCAGGCGTGGTAGCAGGGCGCGAAATGACTTCTTTTGAGTCCGTTAAAATTGATTTGCAAAACGCCGGAGCAAGTTGGCTGGACGAAGAAGTGGTCGTTGACAACGGATTGGTTACCAGTCGCTCTCCACAGGATTTACCTGCTTTCAACCGGAAAATGATCGAGGAATTTAAAGAAGGGATACATCAATAAGAATGAGAGTAAAATGAGAAACACACTCTGATCTCATCACTCACACTGCCAAAATAAAAAAGGGCATTCATTACGATTAAAAAGTGTGAGAGTGAGTGCGAGCATTGAGGAAAAATAAAAAGGGCATTCCGCTATCGCAAAATGCCCTTTTTATTTTGGAGGGAGGGAGACGGGTCTCGAACCCGCGACCTCCGGAACCACAATCCGGCGCTCTAACCAACTGAGCTACAACCTCCGTTAAGTGGGCGCAAAAATAAGCATTTCTATTAAAATTCCTACAGGGAAACGGATTTTTTTTCGCAATTCTGACTATTTACCAGGTAACAGACAGATTCTGAGCTCATTTCTTCAACTAAACATGCGTTGTTAATAACACAACTGTTTGTTCCGGGATTCGCTTCGGTGAATCCGTACATTTGTAATATGGCGGATAAAAAATTGAAAATCGGTGTTTTTGGAGCAGGACATTTGGGCAGGATCCACATCCGGTTGCTGCTTGAATTGCCGGACCTGTTCGAATTGATCGGTTTTTACGATCCGTCGGATGAATCTGCCGAAAAAACAATCTCCGAATATCACGTAAAGCGCTGGGACGATATGCAGGCACTCATTGATGCATCTGATTGCGTAGATGTGGTTGCTCCTACCCTTCATCATTACGACATTGCTTATAAGGCGATTCGTTCCAGCAAACACGTATTTATTGAGAAACCGGTTGCTGAAACAACTGAACAGGCAAAAATCCTGTTGGATCTTTCCCGCGAGGCAGGTGTAATTGTGCAGGTTGGGCATGTAGAACGATTCAATCCTGCTTTCCAGGCTGCAGCTCCGTTGATCGTCAAACCGATGTTCTTTGAGATTCACCGCCTGGCACAATACAATCCGCGCGGAACAGACGTTTCGGTGATCCTCGATTTAATGATCCACGACCTGGACATCGTTTTGAGTTGTGTCAATTCATCCATCCGCAGAATTTCTGCAAGTGGTGTGAGCGTAGTTAGCAGAACTCCGGATATTACCTCCGTACGCATTGAATTCGACAACGGATGCGTAGCCAACCTGACAGCTTCCCGGATGTCGCTGAACAACATGCGAAAAACACGCATTTTCCAGAAAACAGGATACCTGGTGATCGATTTCTTAAACCAGTCTGTGGACCAGATCATGATTACACCGAAAGACGAAGAAGCGCCAGGATTTTTCAGCTTTCAACTCAATGACGATGTGAACTTTTCGGCTCTGAAACCGGAAATTAAAAAGACTAACGCCATCCAGGAAGAATTGCGCTCATTTTATAACTCCATCGTTCATAATCAACCTGTTGTCGTTTCGATCGATGATGCATACCGTGCTTTGGATGTAGCTTACCAAATTATTGACAAACTGAAATCCGCACATCTATCGGTTTTCGACAATAATTAACGTAAATTTGCGTTAGCTACAGATAGGCTTATCTATGAAATATTTATACTTTTTTGTTTTGCTTTCCTTCGGATTGTCAAGTTGCGTGAAGAATAATCCGCTGCCTGTTTGGCTTGAGATCAATCAATGGACACTTAATTCAAACCCGAATTCGGCAATGTCGCCCGGAGCGTTAACTCATAATTTTAGTGACGTTTGGGTATATGTAGACGGAAAAGTTATCGGCGTATTTGAAGTGCCTTGCAAAATTCCGGTGCTTGTTTCCGGCAATTGCAAAGTGCAACTGTTTCCTGCCATTCGAAACAACGGGCTTTCTGTAGCTAAAAAGATCTATCCCTTTGCGAAAGCTTTCGAAACCACTTTAGAGTTGAATCCGGGAGAAACTTACACTTTCAACCCGGTTACCAGCTACGAAGCGAACACCCATTTTGATATCGAAGATTTCGAAAGCTCTTCCCTGACCCTTGAAAAAGAAACCGTTAATTCCAGCCCGAATTTGAATCTCCAGATTCCTACCAATGGTCCCTGGGGTAATTACGGGTATCTTTCCCTGAATACAACGGATTCTTTGTGGATCGGTTTATTGCCTGAACTCACTTTACCCAAGAGCGGTGCTGAGGTTTACCTGGAATTCGACTACAAAAACACCAGTTCTATTTTGACAGGAATGATCGAAAGACAAGTCAGCGGTAATACCGTAGATCATGGTGGTTATACGGCAAACAAGCAAAGTCCCGACAACCTGCAATGGAAAAAGATCTACATTGATTTGAAAGATGTGGTTTCCAATACTCCCAACGGAATTAAGTATCGCCAATATCTGAGAATGCATTTGGATGCAGGATTAAGTTCGGGTGAGGTTTCTATCGATAACATTAAAGTGGTACACTTCTAGAATTATCAGTTAGAATGCAAAAATTGTTCAGAGGTTTATTTATTGCGAGTGATTTCCTGACGGCGGCGTTATCGTGGGCGTTATTTTATTATTACCGCAAAACAAATATTGAGCACGAACAATTCTCTTTCAATCAAACTTTTTACTACGGAATACTAATCATTCCGGCACTTTGGCTCCTGTTTTACGCACTTCAGGGAACGTACCAGGATGTAAGAAGATTGTATCGCTTAAAAATCCTTTCCTACACAGCTTTTGCAACCATTTTCGGGTCAATCGTCTTGTTTTTTGTGCTGTTATTGGACGATGACGTAAATACGTACGTGAATTACTACCGTTCCCTTTTAACATTGACCCTGCTTCACTTCGGATTTACTTTTTTCTCCCGATTGGTGATCACCAGTATTCTCGTAAGAAGAATTCATTTGCGCAAAGACGGATTTAAAACTTTATTGATCGGAGGATCCGAAAAAGCAGTGGCCATTTACCAGGAAATAGAAGGAATCGAAAAAGGAGGCGGAAATCAATTTGTGGGGTTCGTGAACCTGAACGGCATCGACAAACTGCTGGAAAACAAAATGCCTTACCTGGGCCATGTTGACCAACTCGAAAAAATCATTGCAGATAACCGCATCGAAGAAATTATCATTGCTCTGGAAAGTACGGAACACGAACGTTTGAAAACCATTATTTCCCGGATCAACGGAGAAAATATTGTCATCAAAGTACTTCCCGATATGTATGACATCCTTTCGGGTTCAGTAAAATTGAACAACATTTTCGGAGCGCTTCTGATGGAGGTCAATGCAGAAGTAATGCCTTACTGGCAGCGCGTTGCCAAGCGTTTATTCGACATAGTCTTTTCCATTATTGCCATTATTTTACTCATCCCGGTCTATATTTTCCTGACAATTGCCGTGAGACTTTCTTCTCCGGGACCTATCCTGTTTTTCCAGGAACGCATCGGACTGAACGGAAAACCGTTTAAGATCATTAAGTTCCGTACAATGTACACCGATGCGGAAAAATTGGGCCCACAGCTTTCAAGTACCGATGATCCGCGGATCACACCGATCGGTAAGTTCATGCGCAAAGCGCGTTTGGATGAATTTCCGCAATTTTTCAACGTACTGAAGGGCGATATGTCCCTGGTAGGTCCTAGGCCGGAGCGACAATTCTTTATTGACCAGATCAAAGTACGCGAACCTCAATTCCTGGAATTAACTAAAGTAAGGCCCGGAATTACTTCCTGGGGACAGGTAAAATACGGCTATGCCGAAAATGTGGATCAAATGATCCAGCGCATGAAATTTGACCTGCTTTATCTGCGGAACAGATCCATTGCACTCGACCTGAAAATCCTGATGCATACCGTATTGATCATTGTGAAAGCAAAAGGAAAATAATGAAAGTTGCTATCACAGGCGGCAACGGCCATATCGGGAATGCGATCATTGAAGAATTGATCCGCCGGGATTACACCATCAAAGCACTGGTCCATTCCAAAAGCAATTTCCTGGAAAGCAAAAACATCGAAACCGTTAAGGGTTCTTTGCATGACGAAGCAGCTTTGACTGAGCTAATGAAAGACTGCGATTACCTCATTCATTGCGCGGCCGTTATTTCCATCAACGGGGATAAAAACCAACTGGTACAGAAAGTCAATATCGAAGGACTGGAAAATGTGCTGAAAGTCGCAAAAGCGAGCAACCTGAAACGGATTGTTCATCTTTCCTCCGTACATGCATACGATCACCTTCCGATGGATGAACCGATGAATGAAACGCGGAATTTTGTCTCCGATTCGGCCTATTCATATGACAAGAGCAAGCGCGACGGGCAAATGATCGCACGCAAATACTTTGAAGAAGGTTTACCCATTATTGTTGTAAATCCTACCTGTGTGTTCGGCCCTCCGAATTATGCAAAATGCAAGCAGAACAATGCTTTTGTTTCCATGGCGAAACGACGCATTCCTTTCGTATTCAAAGGCGGCTACGATTGGGTCGATGTACGCGATGTTGCAAACTCGGTCTGCAATGCACTGACGCAAGGCCAATTGGGAGAAGCGTACATTCTCGGGGGAAGCTATTATACCTTAAAAGACCTTTCCCGCGTGGTTGCCAAAGTTTCCAATAAACGCATTCCGTGTTTTGAAGTGCCGATCGGCCTGGTGAAATCTTTCCTCCCGGTTATCGGCACCTACTACAAACTCATGAAACAGGATCCTTCCGTGACAAGAGAAAGTATTGAAATCCTGGAATTCGGCAACAAACACATTCAATCGGAGAAAGCCAAAAAAGATTTGGGACATAATCCGCGCCCGGTCGATGAAACGATGAAAGATTTATTATCTTGGCATCGCGAGAATCACTAGTATGACACAAGAAACATTTTACTACTTCTGCTATGCCTGGATCGGTGTAGGGATCATTGCATTTTTAGGACTTCAGTTCAAAGATGCTCCATACGGGAAATTCACCAATTCCAAATGGGGCCCGTTAATGTCGAACCGCTGGGGCTGGGTGATCATGGAAGGTTTTGTGCTGGTTGTTCTTTATTCGTTCATTCTCACCGGCCCGAAAACGCTTTCTGCCGTTGACTGGACGATCGTAGGGTTGTTTACAGCTCATTATATTAACAGAAGCTTTATTTATCCGTTCAGAACGCGCACAAAAGGCAAGCAGATTCCGGTAAGTATCGTCGGGATGGCTATGTTCCACAACCTGGCAAACGGTTTTCTGATCGGTTATTACCTGTCACATTTTTCTTCGTATACCTTGGATTGGTTCACTTCCTGGCAGTTCATAGTTGGAGGCTTCCTGTTTGTCTTCGGGATGTTCACAAACATTTATTCAGACACCATTCTGATCGGTTTAAGAAAGAATCCGGCAGACGGGTATAAAATCCCATATGGCGGACCGTTTAATTACATTTCAGCGCCGAACTTGGGCGGGGAACTGGTAGAATGGATCGGTTTCGCAATCCTGTGCTGGAATATGCCGGCATTTTGCTTCGCTTTCTTTACCTTCTGCAATTTATTCCCAAGAGCTCTTGCAAATCACAAATGGTATAAGCAAACATTTGAAGATTACCCGAAAGACCGAAAGGCGGTAATCCCGTTTATTTGTTGATATTTTCCCGCAGGAATGCGATTAATCGCGTACCTACGGGAATGCTATTATATCTTTTCATAAACCGCAATAGCCTCAATGTGGCTCGTATGCGGGAACTGGTCTACCAACGACAATTTCGTGAGTTTATAGCCTCCTTGCTCCAGCGTTTCCGTATCCCGTGCCTGTGTGGAAGGATTGCAGGAAATATAAACCAAATGAGAAGCTCCCAAAGCCATCACTTTCTGCAAGGTTTTCGGGGCGATACCTGCTCTCGGCGGATCCAATACGATCGTATCAATGCGGTTCAGGTATTCCGGGTGCAGCGACAGGAATTTTCCTACGTCTGCCGCAAAGAAATGTAAATGCTCCAGCTTATTGCGCTTAGCGTTTCGTTTGGCGTCTTCAATGGCCTCCTCCACGATGTCTACACCGATAATCTCTCCGGCATTTACGCGCTGTGCCACCAACTGTCCGATTGTTCCTGTTCCGCAAAACAAATCCATGATTACACCTCCGTCTTTCGCGTGGTCGCAAACATAATCGATTGCTTTGGTATATAGTCGCTCGGCACTTTTCGGATTGGTCTGGAAGAAACTTTCCATGCTGATCTCGAAAGACAATCCCAGCATTTTTTCAACAACTACCGAGTCACCGAAAAGCAGTTCGCTGGTCCCGTTCTCAATTTTTGCACGGTCGGCAACATTGTCATTGATGGTATGCCAGACTCCGGCAAGGCGATTCCCTAGCTTTTCTTTCAAAAAGGAAACAACCTGTGCTTTGTCGAACTTTTTGATTCCTGCCGAACTGGTTACGATGTGCAGCAACAACTGGTCCTGGTCGAATGACTTACGCACCACGATGTGACGGAAAAAACCTTCTTTTCTTGGCGGATGCCAGGCCGGGAGCCCGAATGATTTCAGCAGATCGCGGAATTCCGGAAGAATGGTTTCCCATTGCTCATCGAATAATCCGCTGGGTTTATTCAGGTTCTCTACTTTCCACCAGGTTCCTCTTCGTTTGAAACCCAAAGCGAAAGCATCGTCAATTTCTTCTCCTGTTTCCGGCACGTGTTCAATGCTGGAAAAACTGTATTCCATTTTATTGCGGTAAAAGAATGCTTCCGGAGAGGAAATAAAGGTGTCGAACAAACTGTTCGGGTCCGGAATGCGGCCGATCTTGCGGTACACATCCAGTGTAGATTTTTTCTTGTATTCCTGCTGCACCTCAATCGGTACAAACAGGTAAGGAGCACCTGAAATCTCCTGGAAAGGCAATGCTTTTTCCAAAAGAGAACGCTCCAGTACTTCCAGCAATTTGCACTCGGCATGGCGTTTTCTCTTCTTGTCAACACGTGCTCTTACAAATTGTCCGGGGAAGGTATTTTCCACAAACAGGATAAAATCCCCTTCTTCCGATTTCATGCGTGAAATTCCCTGACCGCCGAATGCAAAATCGTCGATCTTAACTTCAATAATCTGATTTCTATGTACCACTTTGATTGTTTGTTATCCGGCCGCAACCGGATGGTATGCTATTACAATTCCTGATTGACAATATCCTGAATTGATTTGTTTTCTAAAATGCGAAGTGTTTCATTCCGGACGTCGATAAACACTTTATTCAAACCACAGGTCTTTTCATCCGTACATTCATCGCAGCGTTGATAATAATTCAAACTCACGCACGGAAGCAGCGCAATCGGCCCGTTGAAAAGCCGGATAATTGTGGATATCTGGATCTGTGCCGGTGTTTGCCGCAGGAAATAACCTCCGCCCTTCCCCATTTTGGAATTCAGGATTCCCTGTTTTTTCAGGTCCAGAAGAATGGATTCCAGGAATTTCCGGGGAATACGGCTGTTCTCTGCTATTTCAAGGATCAAAGTTGGTTCATTAGCTTCCTTCTTTGCCAAGTAGGTCAAAGCATGTAAAGCATATTTTGTTTTCTTTGATAACATTGAAATAAGTCAGTTGATCTAATTTACAATTAATTTCGAAAAAAGAGCAAATACCGTTGTAAAGGTTGTTATATCAATCCTTTAATTACTCCTTTATCGGAAGCTTCGATAAAGGAAAGAATTTCTCTTCTGATCGGTGAATCCGGAATAGTTTCTTTCACGATATCCAATGATTTCGTTACGTGGCTGTTCTGAACGAAAATGATTCTGTAAATATCTTCGATCTCACGAACCTGCTCATCCGTATATCCGCGTCTTCTCAATCCCACAGAGTTAATACCGGCATAAGTAAGCGGTTCACGCGCACATTTCACGTAAGGAGGAACATTTTTACGGATCAATGATCCGCCCGCAATAAAGGAATGCGCTCCGACATGAATGAACTGCTGGGATCCGCAACGTCCTTCCAGGATCGCATAATCTCCCACTACACAGTGTCCGGACAAACCGGAATAACTTGCCATAATCACATTATTCCCGATCTGGCAGTCGTGGGCAACGTGTACGTAAGTCATCAGCAAACAGTCGTTTCCTACAGTAGTTTTCCACATATCTTTCGTTCCGCGGTGAATGGTTACACACTCACGAATCACGGTTCTGTCACCGATCTCCACGGTGGTGTATTCGCCGTCAAATTTCAAATCCTGGGGAATTACGGCAATCACCGCACCCGGATAAATCTCACAATTTTCACCGATTCTGGCACCCGGATAAATGGTTACATTCGGATGGATTTTCGTTCCTGCTCCGATGACAACATCATCGTAAATTGTACTGAATGCTTCTACAACTACCCCTTCTCCTAATTTCGCGCTCGGAGAAACCTGTGCTAACGGACTTATCATGCTTCTACTTTATCTTTAATGACTTGTGCAAGCATTTCTGCTTCCATGACGTGTTTTCCGTTTACATATGCATTTCCCTGCATGTGTACCAACCCACGTCTGATAGGTGAAATTAATGTTAATTCGAATACCAATGTATCTCCCGGAATAACTTTTTGCTTGAACTTCACGTTATCAATTTTCATGAAATACGTGGAGTACAAATGCGGATCTTCTACTTTACTCAAAGCGAAAATTCCTCCGCACTGCGCTGTTGCTTCAATTTGAAGAACTCCCGGAAAAACCGGGTTGCCCGGGAAATGTCCCTGGAACATCGGTTCGTTCATCGTTACGTTCTTCACACCCACGATTTTGTCCTCTGTGATCTCCATCACCTTATCAACCAGTAAGAACGGGTAACGGTGAGGAAGCATGCGCTCGATATCGTTGATATTGTAAAGCGGTTCGCGCTCCAGATCAAATGAACGCGGCCCTTTTTCTTGTTTTTTAATTTCTTCTTTCAACACTTTGGCAAAGCGTGTATTCCCGGAATGTCCCGGACGGGCTGCCAAAATATGTCCTTTGATGAAACGGCCTACCAAAGCCAAGTCACCTACGATATCCAATAATTTATGACGAGCCGGTTCGTTCTCGAACTGCAATTTCAGGCTGTTCAGGACCCCGATCCCTTCGTAATTCACTTTCAATTTATCTTTTCCGAGCAATTTCGCCAAACGGTCCAGTTCTTCTTCCGTCACGTCGTTTCTTTCAACCAAAACGATGGCATTGTCCAAACTTCCTCCTTTGATCAGGTTGTTTTTAGCCAGGAACTCCAATTCTCCCAAGAAACAGAATGTTCTGCACGCCGCGATGTCCTTCTCGAATTCACCCAAATGATACATGTGAGCATGCTGCGTGCCCAAAGCCGGTGAATTGTAATCCACCATTACCGTAACGCGGTAATTTTTATCGGGAACAACCAAAAACTCGATTCCTTTTTCGGCGTCTTCCCACTTGATGTTTTCAGTCAATTCGAAATACAGGCGTTCTGCATTTTGCTCTTCTCTTCCAACTCGCTGGATTTCTTTTACAAACGGCAAAGAAGATCCGTCCATAATCGGAATCTCCGGCCCTGTCAGTGTAATCAGCGCGTTGTCAACTTCCATTCCGTACAATGCCGCCAATACGTGCTCGGTGGTATACACTTTTGCTCCGTTTGCCTCCAATGTAGTACCGCGATCCGTAGAAACTACTAAATCTGCGTCTGCTTTAATGATCGGTTGACCGTCTACGTCTAATCGCTGGAATTTGTATCCGTGGTTTTCAGCAGCCGGATGAATTTCCATAACTACTGCTTCTCCGGTATGTAAACCAACACCATTGAATGTGATTTTTTCTTTAAGGGTAAACTGTTTTTCCGACATATTATTCTGCAGATTTTGAAAGTGTTTTAATTTTATCTTCTAGTTCAGATAGTTTTTTGATAATGATCGGAAGTCTTCTGAATCCGACGAATGATTTCTTGTAATCATCCATAGGAATGGCCGGTGATCCCATCAATACTTCCGCTTTTTTGATGGTATTCGGAATTCCGGATTGTGCTACGATTTTTGTCCCGTCGGCTACATGCAAATGCCCGCTGATACCGGCTTGTCCGCCGATCATGACGTGCTTCCCGATTTTTGCCGAACCGGCAACACCTGCCTGAGCCGCAATTGCCGAATGATGTCCAACCTCTACGTTGTGCGCCAAATGAACCAAATTGTCGATTTTTACTCCCTGACGGATAACGGTTGATCCCATCGTTGCACAGTCGATTGTTGCATTGGAACCGATTTCCACGTCGTCTTCCAAAATCACATTCCCGATTTGGGGAACTTTGGAGAATACGCCTTTTTCGTCCGGTGCAAAACCAAAACCGTCACTACCGATCACAACACCGGCGTGCAATACACAACGGTTCCCGATTTTCGTATCGGCGTAAATCTTCACTCCGGCGTGGATTGTACAATCGTCTCCGATGACTACTCCGTCTCCGATGTATGCCTGCGGATAAATTTTCACATTGTTCCCGATCACGGCATTTTCACCGATGTAGGCAAATGCTCCCAGGTATAAGCCTTCCCCGACTTTAGCGGTTTCAGAAATAAAAGAAGGAGTTTCGATCTTCGGCTGTTTCTGGCGCATTTGGTTGTAAACTTCCAGCAACTTGGCAAAGCACGCATAAGCATCGTCTACTTTTACCAGCGTCAATGTTTCCGGAAGCGGTTTGGAAGGTGTAAATGTTTTATTGACAATGCAAATACTTGATTGCGTTGTATAAATATATTCTTCATACTTCGGATTCGAAAGGAATGAAAGTGTGCCTTTCTGTCCCTCTTCAATTTTAGCCAGGCCAGCAACTGTAACATCCGAGTTGCCAACGACTTCACCGTTCAGTATAGTAGCTATTTGCAGCGCTGAAAATTCCATTCGACAAAATTAGTAAAAACCTTTAGGTTACGTATGTGTTAACCCATATTTATTAACATGTCATTGTGTTGAAATGACTTGAATCCGAAGCTAGTTGCGACCGAATTCGTAAAACTCGATATGATCCTTGAACCACGTCGTTCTGGAGGTCAGTGTATCCCCGTTTTTTCGCGGAATAACCACCATTTGTTCCGGCACCGGTTCAGCATTCAATTGCGACTTTGAAAAATCGATCAATCCGTTTTTCATCAACAGGAACTGAAGCTGTTCTTCGTCCTTGATCCCGAATTCGGCCATTTGTTTTTTCAACTCATCGTTTTCCTTCAGGTAAACAAAGCTTTTCACGTTCGGAAAATGGATCATCCGCCCCATTCCTTCGGTGGTACTTTTGAATTTCTGGATGGATCCTTTCGGCCAGACAGCTTCGGCAACATATGCATCTTCAGGCATGGAAAACCACAATTCGACGTTCTTTCCGTTGATCTCTTTTTCGATCTCGTAAACCTTCAGGTTTCCCTGTTTCTTGCTCGATCCGAAAGCAATTGCGCCGTCGTTCAGAAAAGAAACGATCAGGGAATCGCTCAGGCCTTGCTTGTCAAAAATCCGCTGGTTTGCGTCCGAAATGACGAGTACTTTCCCCAGGAAGGTATTCTTTACCCGGTTTTCGGGCAGCCAGGTACAACCGCGGTTCCTGAAAAAGAAAAAAACCATTATCAGCCCGACACCAAAGCCAAATCCATACAATCGCAGGCGTCTCCAAAAATTCTTCATGTGTATACGTGTGAGGGTTCAAAAAAAAAGTCCGACAAGCGGACCTTTTTATGATTGAATTCTAAATTAAATCAATGCATCTAACTTAGCAGTCAACTGTCCTTTCGGAACAGCACCAACTGATTTGTCAGCAATTTCACCACCTTTTACGAAAATGATCGTAGGGATGTTACGAATTCCAAACTGAGCAGAAACTCCCGGATTCAAGTCAACATTTACCTTACCGATAACTGCTTTACCGTCGTATTCGTTTGCCATTTCTTCAACGATTGGACCTATTAGTCTACATGGACCACACCATTCTGCCCAAAAGTCTACCATAACCGGTTTGTCTGATTTCAATACAAGCTCTTCAAAGTTTGCATCTGTGATTTCTAATGCCATAATTGTTTCAATTTTGTGTGACTTCTTTCGTCGGTCTAAAGTTACTATTTGTTTTTGTTTGTCAAAAGCTTTGCCAGGACAATTTACACTGTCAGATTGTCATGCTGAACAAACATTTTCTTCATGGTTTTCTGATTATCTGTCTCCAGGCAATAGAAGTAGATCCCGTTGGCCAACTCCTTGACATCAAAGCGGACAATATGGCCTCCGGAAGGAAATTCTTTGTCCTGGACGACTTTGATTGCTTCCATTTTTTCATTCAAAATTGAAAACACAACTTTTTTAGATTGCTCAATGGTGAAATAGAATTCCACTTCGCCGCTTTGGGATTTATTTTCCAGGTCGAAAAGCAAGGCATATTCTTCTTTTTTCAAAGTTCCTTTGGAGAACCGCTTAATCACCGATTTATAGGCAACATACAACATCATAATCGCAGCCAGGGCAATCAGCGTTCCAAGCACTTTACTTTCCCAGGAACGGATTCCTTTCACGAAATTCACACGGAACAGGATCAATAACGTAATTGCCAGACTCAGCCCCACCAGGGTCAATACACTTCTTTTCTTCATCGTTTACAAGGAAATTATTCCCGGGATTACCTGAGCTTTTTCATAAATCGCAATGATCGAATCCACGTCCAGCATCATTTCTTTCACACTTACACTGACGAATTTGCCATTGCTTGACTCGTGGAACTGGATTTGTGCCGTTTCATCAAATAAAGCGGTTGTTTGAGCCAAAGAATGCGGAGTATTCGGTACAATGAATTTAAAGAAATAGACATTGGGCCATTCCTCCATGCTTAATTGTTCTTTTAACTTATCAAAAGTTCCTTCGCTCATTGTTTATCTATTTTGATTCTTTTTAGCAAAGCACTTCTGCTTCGCTCAGTGTAAATATTTCGGCAGCAAAGATAAGCGCTTTAAAGCAAGTAGCAGGTCTTTTTCCAACTCACTTTTATTCTTTTCCAAATCAGCGAAGGTTAACCAGCCTTTTTGGGCAGCTTGTTTCAACCCGTTTTGGATCAGCATCGGATCGGGTTCCGTACCGAAAACCGGTTCTTCCTCCGCCCAGTCGCGGTCGAGAAATTGTTTTGAAAACGCCAATTCCATCTGTAGTCCTTCTTCAAGAATTGCTGCCATTGCAAGCGGCGTATGCGTTTGGGTAAAGATCATTTTCCAGCGGCTTTTTGCCTGCATGTAATTTTCCCACAAAGCCAGAACGCGGTCAGTCTGTTCCAATTCGTACTGAAACGGAATGACCGGTTGTTCCGGAAGCAAGTGCCCGTTCTTTGCAATTTTCGCCAGGATGTTCAATCTTGTAAGCTTCGACTTGAGCGTCAAACGCAACAAGGGTTTCGCCAGGATGGATTTCCGGATCTCAAAAAGCTCCGATTCCAGCGCATCTTCTACCTCATCCGGGCTTTCAATACGCAGAACAGCCAAAATTTCTTCCGGTGTCACTATTCCTGTTCCTTATTGTTTCTGCGCATACGGATGTTGAGGAACTCCACCAGCAAGGCGTAGACCATCGCGAAATAAATGTATCCTTTCGGGATGTGCTGACCGAATGATTCTGCAATCAACAATACTCCGATCGTTACCAGGAAGCCCAGCGCGATCATTTTGATCGTTGGTCGCGCATTGATAAAGTCTGCAATCGGTTTTGCGAAGATCAGCATGATGATCATCGAAATAATAACGGCCAAAACAATAATGATGAACGGGTTTCCGTGTGTTTCATGGCGAATATCGTTGGTCATACCAATCGCAGAGATCACAGAGTCGAAACTGAAAATAAAGTCGATTGCAACGATTTGCAAAACCACAGCGCCTAAACGCACTTTCTTCTTTTTCTTGATTTCATCGTGTGTTCCTTTCACACTGGAGTGCATTTCCCCGACTGATTTATAGATCAGGAACAATCCCCCGATCAATAACACCAGTGAATGGGCTGTGAACTTGATATCGAAAACCGTAAAC
The DNA here is from genome assembly GCF_039596395.1 of Fluviicola sp. Lineage (NCBI taxonomy): Bacteria > Pseudomonadati > Bacteroidota > Flavobacteriia > Flavobacteriales > Crocinitomicaceae > Fluviicola > Fluviicola sp. The sequence goes on along the minus strand of NZ_JBCNJT010000001.1, from coordinate 408,119 downwards.
AAAGGCGTTTTATCCAGTGTCATGATGTACGAAACAATACTCAGCATCAACAATCGAATGATCAATGCAAGGCTCAAACCTAACAGCCGTGCTTTACGCTGATCCTGTTTTACCAGAGAATCGGTAATGATGGAGATAAAAATAATGTTATCAATCCCCAGAACAATCTCTAACAGGGTTAATACAACGAGGTAAAAAATTCCGATGCCGGTAGTCAATATATGAAAATCCACTTTCTATTTTTTGGAACAAATTTAACCCCAATTGAACTACAAAAAATGGATTTGTGATTTTTTTCATTTTTAACAGAATTTTTGGAATTTAAATTTTGTTTTAAAAGACTGATTTACTTACATTAGCATTATTGAACCTTGCCCTATTAAGAGGCATTCAAACCAATCAGGGAGTCCAGCTGTCTTTTTCGTAGTAGTTTTTAGCAGTTTGGATTCCCTTTGTTTTCTTCCAGGTTCAAGAGTTGAAAGGGTTCAAAAAGTTCAAAATCAATATTCTGATCAAATCGTGTTTGAACCCAAATTTGAACATTTGAATCTGCCACGTCAGAAACATTTGAACATTTATACTCTTTTCTTAAACGCTTTAAAATACGCTTCCAGGATTTCACTATTCGCTTCCTTCATGGTATTAATCTCCAAAAGCTTTGGTTTTCCATTGGCACTTGCAGCGAAAAACGGTTCCAATTGCCGGTCCAGATCAATTTGTGATGTTGCGTGGAAATATTCCAGGTCGTATGTTTTTGCAATGTCCTTTGCAGATAGTTCCTGTTCGGCAACAAAAATCTTTTTCCACTGATTGGTTGACTTCGGTCCGGGAATGATGTTGAAAATATCTCCGCCCCCGTTATTTACCAAAATAATCCGCAGGTTGGCAGGAAGGTATTTGCTCCACCAGGCATTGGAATCGTAAAAGAAGGAAAGATCGCCTGTTACCAGGACATGTGGCTCATTCGGGGAGACGATTGCCGAACCGACCGCCGTTGAACTGCTTCCGTCGATTCCGCTTGTTCCGCGATTACACCAGTAATTTACCGTTTTGATCGGATCGAATAACAAGGCATAGCGAATGAGTGAACTGTTTGAAATATGCAGGTTGCAGTAATCCGGGATCACATCCATGACAAATTCCATCGCTTTCAGATCACTCCAGGGCTGCGCGGCACAAATCTGCTTCTGATCATCAGAACCAAACTGGTCGATTTTCTTCCAGGCAAACCCGAAACGCGATTTATGCGGATTGTTTTGAACCAATTCCAGGAGAAATTCCAAACCATGCAGAGCAGTAACAGGAGCCGTAAAGCGCAAATGCTGATAGGTATCCATGAACGGAAAATCTTCCCCGAAACGAATAACCGGCGCTTTGGATTGACGCAAAAACACTTTGATCTTCTTTGAAATAATTGCTCCGCCGATGGTAACAATGCAATCCGGGTGAAAGGATTTCACTTCCGATTCCGGGATAATATTCAGCGTTCTGTCGATATTTGAAACAAAATACGGACTGAATACATTCGAAGTATGTTCTGTCAGGACTGCTGTTGATCCGTCCAAAGCTAATTTTTCAAGAACTTCCTGCAAATCCGTATCTCTCTCCATTTGCCCTACAATGATCAGTCGCTTTTCAGAACCGTTCCAGAGCGTTTCCAGTTTGTTTTTGCTGTTTTTTGTCAGAGAAGACTGCGTTTCGGCAAGTTCTACCCAATTCTTCAGCACGTGAATATCACTCGTTGTTTCGTAGAGCGGTTCGGAAAAAGGAACATTCAGATGCACCGGGCCTTTTCTCGCGCCGTTTGCAGCTTGCAACACTTCCGAAAGCTTGCGTTCAAAATGCCAGCGCTGATTGTCCGAATGGATTTCATTCAATTGCGCACTTTTCAAGACCATTTGATCGAATACACGTTCCTGGCGAATGGTTTGCCCGTCTCCCTGGTCGACCCACTCAACAGGCCTGTCGGCAGAAATAACGATCAAAGGAGTTTCCTGGTAAAATGCTTCGGCAATAGCCGGGTAATAATTCAAGGGTGCAGAACCTGAAGTACAGGTGATAACGACCGGTTTCTTCAGCTTTTGGGCCATTCCGTGTGCATAAAATGCCGCCACACGTTCATCCGGCACTACAAAAACATGGAAGTGAGGATCTTCATCAAAAGCAATACTCAACGGAGCATTCCGGGATCCGGGGGAAATAACCACATGCGTTACACCTACTTTTTTACAACCATCAACGATGAGTTGCACTTCCAATTTTGCACTTGAAATCATGGTGTAAAATTAACTTCTTTGAAGGTTCAAAGGGTTCAAAAAGATCAAAAATATTTAAATGGTTCAAGAGGTTTAAAACTAAAGTAACTTTTGAACTTTTGAACTTTTGAACTTTTGAACTTTTGAACTTTTAATAAACTTTCTTCATTGCCCGCATCAGGGTTTCGGCTTTGTGTTCCGTTTCTTCCCATTCCAGGTCCGGAATCGAATCCACCGTAAAACCTCCACCTACGTATAAAAATGCTTTATCTGCAAATAACTGCGCGCAACGCAGGTTTACAAACAAATTCGTATTTCCTTCTTCAAATAAGCCGATAAACCCCGTATACAATTCGCGGTTGTGCATTTCACGGCTTGCGATGGCTTCCATGGCATTTCTGCGCGGAGTTCCGCAAACTGCAGGAGTCGGATGCAAATCCAAAGCAATGGACCACGCATTGGGTTTCGTCAGGAGTGCGTGAAAATCTGTTTTCAAGTGCTGAACAGGCCCGGCCTGAACCACATACGGCCCTTCAGCTTCAATTTCCACACATTCGTTGCGTTCCAGTGTTTCCTTGATGGCATCTACTACAAAAGCATGTTCTTCCAATTCTTTCGGCGTCCATTCGTGCTCTTCGTTTTCGCCGTGAGTTCCCGCCAATGCAACGGTTTTACAAACCATTCCCTCCTGGTTCATCAGCAATTCCGGTGTAGCTCCTATCCAGGTACCAAATTCCGATGAAGAAATCAGGTAGCAGAAGGCATTGGGATAGGTATTTTCCAGGATGTGGAACAGGTCAAATGCTTTTTCACCCGGGAAAGGAGTCTGTTTCACACGCGAAAAAACGCCCTTTTCGACCCCCAATAAAGGAAAGGAATTCAAAAAAGCCTGTGCTTCGATCTGGTAATCCCTGCGTGAAATAACTGTCGGGAATTTCCCATTGTAATGAAAGTCAAATTCCGGATCAAATTCCGCAGCTTCACTGAAATGAAAAATCCGTTCGCGCAAAAAATCGGAAACAACAAATCCAAGCGGTTTTTCTCCTGCTTTCAATTCGGAAAAAGCACCTCTTTTTATAACAGGCGAAGCTTTAGGCAATCTGTAAATCAATAAATCTTTCACGCTTTCGGAACTATCATTACGGTTAACCGGCCTGTACAAATCAAGCGGTCATTGGATTCGTCAAAAATATCTACCTGCCAAATGTGGGTGCGCGAACCTGCGTGTACGATCTTCCCGATGGCTTTCACCGAACCGCTTTTAATCGCCCCGATGTGATTGGCGTTGATCTCGATCCCAACCGGAGCTTCTTTCGATAAATCGATCAGCAAGGCAGATCCCATGGAACCAATCGATTCGATTAATGCAGCACTTGCTCCGCCATGCAACAATCCCATCGGTTGGTGCGTGCGGTGATCAACGGGCATGGTTGCAACCAGGTAATCATCCCCCAATTCAACACATCTCATGTCCAGGTGGTCCATCATGGTATTTTTTCCCATGAGGTTAATTTGCTCCAGCGGTACTTGCTTCAACTTTTTCATCGGTTCCATTCTCTTTTAGCAGCAATGAATTTGAACTAATCACTGCTTTTCCCGATAAAATTACTACATAATCCCTTCAAACAAGTACCCCGAAATCCCTTTTTTATTTCAAAATCCGGCGAACGATTCTTTTTAAGATCAAAAGTTTACCTCTGACTAAAGCAAATATACACTTCACATTTTTTGAAAAGAGGCGAATCAATTAATCTCTATTTTCAGTTCATCAAACTACAGTTATGAGCAAGCCGATCATGTCATTACCTTGTAATCAGTCACATACGCAAATGGAAAAACGTGACGGTGACTATTATTGTTCCAGCTGTGAGAAAACATTGATCGATTTTCGTCAGAAAACAGCACCTGAAATCAGCCACATTATTTCCTCAAGCCCGAAAAAGGTTTGTGGGATTTTCAATAACCACCAAATCAGTTCGAAAACTTCATCTGTTGCATTGTCCGGTGCTTCCTATCGGGTAGGATTATCTTTACTGGGTATACTTGGTTTTTTGGGTCCGATAACCTCTTCCTGCGAGTCGGCACCGGATGATGCAGCTACTGTGAAACAAAAAGCCTTCAACAAGCTGAAATTCCCTATGAAGATCAGCGGACAACTAAAAGATGAAAAAACCGGAAAGCCTTTGGCAAACTCTCCGGTTGAGATCCACCAGGAAGGAAAAACGATCCTGAAAGGCTACACGGATGAATCCGGGAATTTCGAACTCACGGTATACAAAGACCATCTCAAGAAGGAAACTTTTGATTTGATTTATCTTTCCAAAAAACACATTGCAGACACTTTGCACCAACAAAAACTGGAATCTTTTGCAAAAGGGAAGAAATTGATCCTGACTTTAAAAGCAGAACCTGCCAAATGCAGTTACACGCTTGGAGAAGCTCCTATCCAGATTAACGGAGATGTAATTGAGGGTGAAGTCATTCCGGACTATTACGAACCAACGGCCGGAGTCCCTGCTATTGAATTACCGGTAGAACCAACAGAAAAAACTGAACCACAATAAAAGTTACCTAAAGTAAACACCGATTTCTACCTGCGCCTAAATCAAATAAGGGGACTTGCGAAAGCAGTCCCTTTATTTTTCGGATAGTAAAGCTCATAAGCACGCTCTATGAAACCAAAGCCCAAACGCGGCAAATTGGCATCCGTACAAATAATGAACACCACCTTGTTTTCTTCCAGTTTTTTATTCAGATCCTGATCTTTCGCCCAGGTTTCCTTTGTATAGGAATTCGGATAGATTTGTTCGTTATAATACCAGAATTCTCCGTTATTGAACAGCCAATTGGATACATTGGAATTGAATAATCCCCAATAAAAACTATCCGAAACCACCATGACTTTCGGATCTTCCTTTTCCGGTGCACGGTTCGGATGGAATTTCGGGTAGGCCAATTTCAAATCCCGGATATCGAACATCAGGTTCGCACCTTTCTGAATATCCCCGTCATCAATCAAGGCTATATCTGAAAGTTCCGTTTTCTCCAATACCAACCGGGGTATTTCATGCTTCGTGCTTTTTGAAACGTAGTTTACCAGGGAATCAGCTACTAAGAACTGGCCATAAGCCGTCCAGTGTATCCCGGTTTTGGAAAATAAAGGATGTTTTGTCGTACGCTTCATGGATTCAAACCAGGTGTGCATGTCGATATAAGCAACAGCCTGTTTGTTGAATGCTTTAAGATAACCTTCAAAATTGGTCTTGCCTTTTTTAGAAGAGGCGTATTTATCCGGGATGAATTCAGGCACGTAACTTGCTTTTCCGGGAGCCAGGATAACAACCAGGTCTATTCCTTTTTTCTTCAGGGTATCCTGCACCAGCTTCAACTGCCTGCTTGTTTCGGCTATTTTTTTATCACCTGCGAAATCCATCCCGTAATAAGCCGAAATGTAATTTTCCTCAAACAGGTAGTGTTCTTTTCCTGCAATCACGCCATTCGCGTGAATGACATCAAACAGGCTGAAATTCCACTGGTTGTATAAACGCACCCAGGAAGGATAAAATCCGGTGTGTTCGGCAAGGTATTTATCCTGTTTTTCCTGGTATTCGCCCGAAAACCAGCTCTTTTTGGTCCATTCGGGTTTCGTAGAAAGTGCAAAAGAACCGTTTAACGGCTTCTCTTCCAGGAAGCGAAACTTGTGCTGAATCATCGGAATAAACAACACCGCGATAATCCCTGCAAAAACAAGTTGCTTTAATCGCTTATATGACGGCTGCTGTTTCATCTTAAAAACGGAAATAAATGAACGGATTAAACCCGGATGAAATAACAGAACTTGCGCTCATTATAAACAGCAAAACAGTCACCAGCAGGAAAAGCCCGTTTGTTGATAGTGAATACGCATTCCGGTTATAGACAAATTCCTGGATGTTCTTTCCGATCCGCAAAGCCGGGAAAAATGAAAAGAAAGCCGCCACTGCAAGCAAAGGCCAAAAATTCGGCAAGGTGATGAATGTTGAATCCCAACTAAAATCAAACAAGCGTTGAAAGTACAGTCCCACTTGCCCCAAATCGTCTTCGATGTGGAAAATGACCCATCCCATCATAACCACCAGGAAGGTAAAAGCAATCGAAACCACACTTCCCAGGCGATTCAGCAGTTTTACCAGGAAAATGCGGTCGAGAATCAGGAAAGTTCCGTGGAAAGCTCCCCAAACCACAAAATTCCAGGAGGCGCCGTGCCAGAACCCGGAAAGAATAAACACCAAAGCCAGGTTGAAATACAAACGCGATTTGGATGAAACGCGATTCCCTCCCAGTGGAATGTACAGGTAATCACGCATGAAATTTCCCAAAGTCATGTGCCACCTGCGCCAAAACTCCGTGATGCTTTTGGAACTGTAAGGACTGTTGAAGTTCTCCGGAAAATGAAAGCCCATGATTTTCCCCAATCCGATCGCCATGTCGGAATAACCGGAAAAATCAAAATAGATCTGCATGGTATAAGCTATAATACCGATCCACGCCGTTGAAGCGCTCAATTGATGAAAATCGCTGTCGAAAATGACATTTGCCTGTTCCGCCATGACATTTGCAATCAATACCTTTTTCGCCAAACCAAGGGTAAAACGGTAGAAACCGATCAATTTTTCATCGATGTTCTCTTTTCGCTCTATCACCTCATCGGCAATTTCCTGGAAACGAACGATCGGTCCGGCAATCAGTTTCGGAAAAGCCAGCAGGTACAATAAATAATCCTTCAAATTGCTCAGCGGAGCATGTTTCCCGCGGTAAACATCCACAGTATAAGTTATTGATTCAAACGTAAAGAATGAAATCCCGATCGGCATAATGACTTTCGTCCAGGAAACTTCTTTCAGCCCGAAACTTTCCAAAATGGCATTCGCATTTCCAATAAAAAAATTGGAGTATTTAAAATAGGCCAAAAGCCCCAGATTGACCGTCAGAGAGAGTATCAGCAGGGTTTTCTTCTTCCGGGCTTGCTGTGAACGATGAATTTCGCGAACAAACAGAAAGTCCATAAAGGAAGTTCCCAACAAGATAAAAACGAAAACGGGAGCTCCCCAGGTGTAGAACAGGATGCTGAAAAAGAAAATGGTCCAGTTTTTCAGCGCTTTCGGAACTACATGGTAAACAAGCAGGAATAAAGGCAGGAAGTAAAAAAGAAAAAGAGTACTGCTAAAAACCACTTGTTTGCTGATTTGGTTTTCAAAGATAAAAAAATGTGGGAACGCAATGCAGTGCGCCTCCACATTTATAAACCAGTAGGCGCGCGATTAATCGCGCGCCTACTGGTTTTATTTTCCTTTCTTTTCCAATGCCAGATCGATGACTTCCTTCATCTTTTTGACATAATGGAATTTCAGTCCTTTTACGTAATCAGCAGTGATCTCCTCCACGTCTTTGCGGTTGCGCTCAGACAAGATGATTTCTTTGATGTTTGCACGTTTTGCAGCCAGTATCTTTTCCTTGATCCCCCCAACCGGAAGCACTTCGCCACGAAGGGTAATTTCTCCGGTCATTGCCAGGTTCTTTTTCACTTTTCTTCCCGAGAAAGAACTGGCCAATGAAGTCAGCATGGTGATACCGGCACTCGGCCCGTCTTTCGGAGTTGCTCCTTCCGGAACGTGAATGTGTACGTTTTTCTCGTCGAATAAATCCTGGTCCAGATCCAGCCAGTCGCTGTGTGCTTTTAAGAATTCCAGGGCTATCACCGCGGATTCTTTCATCACATCTCCCAGGTTTCCGGTAAGGGTCAGTTTCCCTTTTCCTTTTGTCAGGGAAGATTCGATAAACAGGATATCGCCTCCGACACTTGTCCAGGCCAAACCTGTTACCACTCCAGGAACATCGTTGTTGTCGTATTTCGTTTTTTCGCGGCCAGCCCCCAAAATACCTGTCAATTCATCGATACCGATTTTCTCCTCGTATTTCTCTTCCAAAGCCACTTGTTTTGCCCGGTGACGAGCCAGTTTTGCCAGTTTTTTATCCAAACCGCGTACTCCGGATTCATTGGTGTAATTCTCAATGATGCGTTCCAGTGTTTTGCGGTCTACTACCAGGTCTTTTTTCGTAATCCCGTGTGCTTCCAGCTGTTTCGGCAACAAGTGTTTTTTCGCGATCTCAATTTTCTCTTCAATCGTGTAGCCGTTCACCTCGATGATTTCCATTCGGTCCAGCAAAGGCCCCTGCACAGTTGACAAACTATTTGCCGTTGCAATGAACATCACTTTGGAAAGGTCGAATTCCGTTTCCACGTAATTGTCGTAGAACGCCGAGTTTTGCTCCGGGTCCAGTACTTCCAGCAAAGCGGAAGACGGATCTCCGTGATTGCTTCTTCCCAGTTTATCGATTTCGTCCAATACGAAAACCGGGTTGGCGGAACCTGCTTTTTTCAAATGCTGCATTACCCGGCCAGGCATCGCTCCGATGTAGGTTTTACGGTGACCGCGGATTTCAGCTTCGTCGTGAACACCTCCCAAAGACATGCGCACGTATTTGCGGCCCAAAGCTTCAGCAACCGATTTCCCCAGGGAAGTTTTTCCAACTCCCGGAGGACCGTAGAAACACAGGATCGGGGATTTCATATCGCCTTTCAGTTTCAAAACCGCCAGGTATTCCAAAATACGCTCTTTCACTTTTTCCAATCCGAAGTGATCGCGTTCCAGGATCTTCGCCGCATGTTTCAAATCCAGATTATCGGTCGAATATTCGTTCCAAGGAAGGTCCAGCAGCGTATCCAGGTAATTCAGCTGAACGGTATATTCAGCTCCCTGCGGATTCATGCGCTGTAATTTTGCCAATTCCTTGTAGAACAATTTCGACACTTCCTTCGACCACAATTTTTTAGCTGCGCGGTCTTCCAAGTCTTTTACATCCTGTTCCTGCGGGTTATCGCCCAACTCGTCCTGAATAGTACGAATTTGCTGGTGCAGGAAGTATTCGCGCTGCTGGCGGTCCATGTCCATGCGTACTTTAGACTGGATTTCGTTGCGCATTTCCAGCAACTGGGATTCCAGTGTCAAATGCTCCACCACCATTCGTGCACGTTTGCGGAAATCCAACTCTTCCAGCAATTCCTGCTTTTTCTTCACATCCGCATTCATGTTGGATGAAATAAAATTCACCATGAAGGTCGGAGATTCGATATTGCCGATAGCAAATGCTGCTTCGGAAGGAATGTTCGGACTGTCTTTGATAATTTGAAGCGCCAGTTCTTTAACGTTGCGGAACAGCAATTCCATTTCCTGGTCGTCTTTTTCCGGAAGGATCTCTGTCAGGAAATTCACCTTGGCACGCATGTACGGCTCGGTTTGATACGGTTCGGTGATTTCGAAACGTCTTTTTCCCTGGATAATTACAGTCGATGAACCATCAGGCATTTTCAGCAAACGCACGATCTGCGCAACTGTTCCGACGCGGTGCAAATCATTGAATTCCGGGCTTTCCTCTTCCTGGTCAATTTGGGCAACCACTCCAATGATGCGTTTTCCGCTATTGGCGTCCTGCAATAATTTCAGGGATTTATCGCGTCCGATCGTAATCGGAATCATGACTCCCGGAAAAAGTACATTATTTCGTAAAGGCAAAATCGGTAAATCTTCCGGGAAAATTTCTTTGTTCATATTGTCCTCGTCGTCCTGGGACATCAAAGGCAAAAATTCTGCATCCTCTTCCGATGAAACGATAATTGTATGGTCGAATGAATCTTTCATGTATGTGTATTTAACGTCAAAATGTCATTGTTCTTATAAATGAATTTCATTCATTCACTAAAAAAACGCAGACGATAGGGTTTGGCAAGAGCTGTGCCAATTCAAATTCCCTGACGATTTGACATAGTCATTTACGAACTATAAATTACGACAATTCCGGAAACTGTTGAAATCAAATTCCTGTAATCTTTAATTCGGTTCTTCTGTTCCGCTGATGCAGAGCTTCGTAGGTTTTCTTATCGGTTTTCCGGTATTTTTCGATTTCTTCCGAAGGAACAACCAACTGACTTTCGCCATACCCTTTGGCAGTAATTCTTAGAGAAGGAATTCCGCGTGCTATTAAATAATTGCGAACGGATTCGGCACGAAACTGAGTGATTCTTGCATTCGAGGTATCCGATCCTCTATGATCCGTGTGAACGCCGATCTCAACAGTGATCGTATTGTTCTTTTCTAAAAATTGTACCACGCTATCCAACTGGGACAACATCAGACTATCTGTTACCAGCAATTGGTTGTAGCCGCCCAATGCGTAACGCACATCCGTTAATATGTGTTTCTGGCCCAAAGTAAAGGTGGAATCGGAAAAATGAAAGTTCTTTTGGGAATTAGCAGTAAAAGCAAACCAAAAGCACAATAACGTACACATGAATCTTTTCATACTTATGCATGTCTTCTTTCCCGAAAAGTAAACGATTATCATTCAAGGCCTTTCAGGTAATGAGTCGTTAAAGTCCGTGCCCAATAACGAGGAACAGCGTGCATTTCCTGAAGGAATGCCACCACTTCATTCGACTTCTTTTCTTCCGCCTTGAAATCTTTCAGGGTTTCCATCCAAAAAGAAATGGGTTTACCTGTTTTCTCTATGACTTGCTCATCGCTTACATCCCAGTATTCTTTTTTCATGCTGAACTGATTTCATGCGAAGATACTACAGGAACCTAAAACTAAAAAGCTGCCCCACACAGAGACAGCTTTTCATTCCTGAAAGATATTTCAGTTTTTTCAGATTTTCTCAGAAACAGTCGTTGATTCTTTCACCCGTTCTCTGACTTCTGCCAAAGATTGGTCTACCAGTAATTTTCCGTCTCTGAACACTTCTTTCAATGCTCCCTGTTTTTCTTCTTCCCAGCTTACCTGGTCCTGTAAAACATAAGTGCCGTTTGTGAATTCCACTTTCATCAATCCTTTGGCAGATTTTTTCGTTCCATCGTCCGTAACCGGAGCTTTGAAGATCTCTCGCCCTACTCCGTTTACTTCTCCGTAAGTTGCTTTCATGGCAAACCCGAACGTATCACGTGTATTGTATTGGTACGTGTAAGAACCGATTCCAAGAACCACATTCGTAGATGCAAATCCTTTGGCTTTCAAGCGCTCACAAATGTGTGTGGCCCGCGTGGTTGTGATGCTGTCCCCGTAAATTGCACCGATATGCGGATCCAGTTCTTTGAATCCTTTTTCATTGGTTTGGCCACCGAATGTATCCCACAATAATTCCACGACTCCTTTGCGTTCGTACTCCGTTTTCCCTTCCGGATTTCCACAAATGATATCTACCGGATCACCGCTGTCAGGGCGGATCACTACTTTTCCTTCACGCCCCAGAATCTCATTTTTCAATTGAGGCAGGTAATTTGTCAGTACTTTCCACAAATCCCAGGTATCGGAAACGATGGATACGATTCCTTTCGGGTATACGTCGCAAATCAATCTTCTGAACGTTCCGATCTCATCTTCAATCGTTCCCATGCACATCACACTGTGTTCCGTTGCTGAAACGGATCCTCCGATGAGTTCTTTATTAGAATCCGCACCGTAATAGTGCTCCAATGTTTCAATGGCCGGAATGGTATCTGTTCCTGTGAAACTGGTCAAATGTCCCATTCCTGAGATTAAAGCCGCTTCAATACCTGCCATTCCGCGCATGGAGAAATCGTGTCCCTGCCAGTCTACAAATTCCGGCATAGAAGATGTTTCAGCAGCAAATTTATCGAGGATCAGACGGTATTGTCTTGCCAGAGTTGCAGAAGTACATGGCATCCAAACAACTGCTGAAACCAGGGTTTCGAAGTAATTCGTCAGCCAGAAGAAATCCGGCAACGTATTATACATCGTAAACATCGGCACTTTCATCGGAACGATTGCTCCTTCTGGCAATGCTTTGATCACCATCGGAATGTATCCCAAATCGTGCAGGTCTGCAATGTGTTTCGTCCCGACCTGGTTTTCTCCCAGGTAATTGTTGATGCGTCGCTCGTATTGCGCCAGTACTTTTTCCTTCGGTTGTTTGAAGAAATGTTCTTCAAAATCTTCCAAAATGTATTTTTTGATGAAGTATTGCAAACCGAAGAAAACCACTTCGTTTACTCCGTCCAGCCTGCTTTTTCGGGGAGTCCAGTTGGAATACACCAAAGTTGTTCCGGTCGGATATTGTCTTCTGTGGTCTACTTTATACCCGTCTGTTAATAATAAAGGATTCATATCGATTGATTTTTTAAGATAAAATAGTTTGATTTAATTTGATTTGGGTCATATTCGGATGCTCCAGTTCCTTGAAAGAATCGGTAGTGAAAATACGATCGAAATAGTTTGCCAGGTCCGCTACTCCTTTGCTGAAAATTCCGTGACTGACCGCCAGGTACAATTTCCCGGCATTCTTTTTCTTCAGTTCCTGTGCCAGCCCCATGAATGTACCGCCGCCGTCGCAAATGTCGTCCACCACCAAACAATCACGACCGCCCAGGTCATCGGAATAGACTTTGAAGCCTTCCAGTTTCCCGGTTTTTACATCGCGGTGTTTGCTGCATTCCACTACATCCAGCCCGTTCAGGAATTCGGATACTTTGTAAATTTTCTTCAAAGCTCCTCCATCCGGAGAAATCAATAACGGTTCTTTCCCGATTTGTTTGATTACTTCGGCGATAAACCGGTGATTCGGAACAGCATCACATTTGTTTAATAAGGCCGGTGTTACTTCGGAATGTGCATCGAAAACGGTTACTTTTTTGAAACCCAATCCGTTGATGATGTCTGCATAAACTTTCACGGAAAGCGGTTCACCTTTGATCATCACCCGGTCCTGGCGCGCTGCCGGAAAATAAGGAATGATTAATTGGGCCAATTCCAGTTCCATACGCTGTAATGCATCTGCTGCCAGGCATAAAATTCCCAAATCGTGGAAGGAATTCAGGCGATGTGTTACCGTTACCGCTTGTGTGGTGTCAAAATCCGGGTTGATCTTGATGTGCGGTTCTCCACCTGCAAAAGTGAATACCTGGAATTCAATTTCTTTGCCCTCAAGCGGTTTGAAATTTTTGTCGAGATTGAGTATCATAGATTTTAATTTGTGTTCTTTTTACGCAAATATAAAATACACGCATTGATTTAGCAAGTATTTTGCGTAAAAATTACGCAAAATTAATTTCAAAGTGTATTCCATTTGCAATTAACTCGTTGTATTTTAACGCATTAAATCGAAATAATTTTGCCGGGCGTCCGCTCTTTTTACTGGCAAACCGGTCTGTTTCTTCTACAAATCCGAAGCTTAGGATTTTCTTCCGGAAATTCCGGCGGTCTATTTCCCGGTTGAGGATCGTGCAATACAGGTTTTCCAATTCGGAGAATAGAAATTCATCCGGAAGTAACCCGAACCCGATCGGTTGGTAGGTCACTTTATTTTTCAACCGTTGAATGGCCGTTTCTACAATTTCCCTATGATCGTAAGCCAAATCGGGAAGTTCATCGATCGGGAACCATTGCGCATCCTCCGCATCGGTATCTGCTTTTACCTGGAACTGGGCAGGATTTACCAAAGCAAAATAGGCCACTGAAATGACCCGGAAACGCGGGTCGCGGCGAATATTGTCTCCGAAGGTATAAAGTTGTTCCAGGAAGTTCACTTCTATTCCCGCTTCTTCCTGGAGTTCCCGTTTTACAGCTGCAGACAAGGATTCATCGTCCTTTACAAAACCGCCTACCAAAGCCCATTGCTGTTTCATGACACCAAATTTTTGCTTGATGAGCAACACGCTTAGTTTATTCCCGGAATACCCGAAAACAATGGCGTCTACAGCTACTTTTATGTTTTGATCAAGCTTCATAAAAAAGAATGTGTGTCCTGTACGCAAATCTAGTTTCTTATTCCGAAAGCAGGAGCTTCAAATCCTGAATTAATCAACGAATTATAAACAAAAACCCATCCGCCGGATGACGAATGGGTTTTAATTCCAGGGTGACTTCGACTAGGCTCAGTCACTTAACACTTAGTGTTTCACAACTCTTTTTTGCGAATATTTGGAACCGTCAGTAATTCGGATGATGAACAGGTTTCCATCCAAACCGCTCAGGTCAATCTCCTGCATGGTTTGATAACCGGATATTGTTTGAAGCAATTTTCCGTTGATATCAAACACATGAATGGTTGCTCCTGCTTCTGAAATTCCGTTGATGCGCACAGAACCGGTAGTTGGATTCGGGTAAACCGTATAGGAATCCCCATTGATCATGCTTTCTTCCACTCCCAAATCTTCCGGAACGGTACCAAAGTCGATCCCACATGGTCCTTCGTTGCTTAAGAAAGCGTTTCTGACAGCCGTTGCTTTTGCGAATAATGCATTTACAGGATCGAAAATAGCGGCGGTTTGTACGCCTTCGCTTTTGATCAGGTATGCGTAATCCAATTCGAAAGATTCGCCGTTGCCTAAAGCTGCTTTCCCGAAAGAATATCCTCCGCGGCGATCTCCACCCGGATTTGCAGTTGATCCAGGACCAGTCGGTTCATATTCTGACCAGTTATCAAATCCTGGATCAATTCCTTCTGTTCCGAAATGGTTCGGGTCCTGATAACCGGAATACAAATACTTGGTTTGGACAGCGGTCACACCCGGACTTCCCGGAAAACCTATCCCTCCATAATACATAGGATCACCGAACCGGAAATACCCGTTCAGGATATGGTGTAAGTCCCCGGTATTTGAAGGATCTGATACAGCAGGGGCTGCGTTCGTTCCTGTGTAAATGGAAGAAGCATACAATCCTTCATACTCGTTGTCTGTAACTCCATCGTTGTATCCGTAACCGTTTACAGATTCACCCGGCATCAAACCGATTCCGTTATCCAATCCGTCGTTTGCCTGTTTGAATCCTTTCAACACCATGATTCCCTGTGCAGGAATGGTATCGTGAAAACCGCGGCGGCCTGCATTGTCTTCATCGTTCAGGTCTGCGTTGTAATTGTATACCAATCCTAAATCGACTTTCGTTCCGAAATAATCGTCGTTATAATTTCCTAAATCGCCGTCAAAACGCCCACCGAAGAACATGGAATCAATTTCAGCTCCGCGGGAATACACTTGGATTTTTCGCATCAGTACATTCTCAAAAGTTTCCGAAGTATCACATGCTTCCGTATACACGTAGCTGTGGAACTCAACTGCTTTCGCTGCATTTCCGTTTGTTCTGTAATGTGTGATACTGAACACGCAATCATTTCCATAAATGCTCGGATAATCTCCCTGAAGCGGTTCATAAGTTCCGTTACTGTTCACATCTACGAAAGGTGCGAGATCTGCTTCCTGCCCTAAAGCGGTATTTCCGTGTGCAGGCCAGTTTCTGATCTGCCATACCGGAACATAGCTGGACGATCCTGATTGCAGGGAATCAATGTGATCTTCGATCATTTGAAGGCTCACATGGTAAGGACGGTTGTATTTTGCTTCCAGAACCTCGTCGTACATGGAACTTGTGGTATACGGGCCGGGAAGTTCGTGGTATTGCTCGTTGAAACCGGATTCGGCATTTGCAATGGTATCGTTCCCGATAAATCCTACAAAGCTTTCACTGAGGTTATAACAAGCGGAAATCCCATTGTAGGTTGCTCCGGAAAGGTTATCAGGGCTAGTGATTACTTTGGTACCCAAACCGATGGAGGCTCTTAAATTGTATCCTGCCTGGATAGGAGTTTCGTACTCTTCTCGCTGCAACACCGGACGGTTTTTATAAAACTCGCAATAAGCCGCTCTTCCCTGCATCGGATTATTCTCCAGGTCAAGTGACAAGCCTTTTGTGTCATTCGATCCTGTAAGCACCACTCCGTCAGCACCTCTTTTAACAATGTGATAAATGATATTCGTAGTTCTTACCGAATCAATAAAGTTGAACGACTGATCTGCCAGAAAGAAAATGCCTTTGAAAGCATTATTGTACTTGTAGAAAAGGTGGTATCTGTTATTCACAAACTCAACCTGGCTGGCATTTGCACCGGAAGGCGACACAAAAACACCGCTATTGGTCATTGCTCCGGCAGCGTTGTAATGTTCGATATTCGCACCATTTGTAATTCCGATTGTAGTCGGGTCAACTAAAAAAGAACTTACCGAACGCGTTGTTGTAATACCGGATGTTACACTGGTATAGGTATTCGCGGCTGTTCTGGTGTAAAGCACGGCTGTAGGCACTCCTATACTGCAAACGATCTTCTCCAATCCGTTTACTACAAAGAGATTACCGCTTTTGTAACCGGCATTCAGAATATTTGTCGGTGTAACTGTAGTTGAAATGGTAGCATCCACCACTTCTTCCGTTGGAAGGTTAAAAGTACCGGCATTTACCGCTACACGCACGAAACCACCCGTATTTATAAGTGCGTAAGTAACTAATTCGTTCCCGATCAGTTTCGGTTCAAAATAAGAAAGCCGGTAACTGCTCGTACTGGTCACGGAATTGATTAATGCACCGGTGGTCTTGTTGACCTTCAACCAGATCAGTTTCATGGAAGAAGAAGTCCCGACTTCCAACGCATAATACAATTCATTTCCTTGCTCTATGACAGTCAGGAGTACGACATTCTGAATAGTTCCGGGCAGCGTCACAGCGTATGATCGCTGATCAAAAGCCTCCACATCACCCAGATCGGAGATGCGCTGTGTTGAAATCTTGATTTGTCCGGAACCTACAGCGGATAAACTTGCCAGGTTTATCTTGTTCTGGGAATCGAAGTAACTGAAACTTGAAAAAGCCGCATTGCCGCTTGTTGCAGTTCCATGCATAAAGGTTCTGTTAAATTGGGAAAAAGCAAATCCACTTATTAACAGAACGAGACAGGTAGAAATTATTCTCATAATGACATTATTTAGTAGTTAAACATGTTTGCTTATAAGGGCAAACGGGTGTCATTGAGAAAGCGTTGGCGGATCATGCGGATTCCTGACGCTAAATCAGGATTGAAGGATTGAAGTGTACCTGTGATTGATTAAACGGTCATAACGCCCGTTATCCACCGTGCTTCGCCAGGTAATCGAATATGTAGTGATCGCCTTCCGTGAGTTCCAGACCGCGTCGGTCCATCATGGCATTTGCAGCATCTTTTGCTTTTTTCAGGTCGAAGAGATCTGTTCCGTTTACAGCGCCCCAGGAGAAGGACGGAATGAATTTTTTCGGGAATTCACCACCGAAGATATTGCAGGAAACCCCGACTACCGTTGCCGTATTGAACATCGTATTGATAGCGCATTTGCTGTGATCGCCCATACAAACTCCCATAAACTGCAAACCGGTTTCCACATCGGCACCCTGTTCATAAGACCAGGTTCGAATCATGGAATAGTTGTTCTTCAGATTGGAAGTGTTGCTGTCGGCACCGAAATTACACCATTCACCAATCAATGAATTTCCTAAGAATCCGTCATGCCCCTTGTTGGAATATCCCTGGAACACACAATTCGAGATTTCACCTCCGACTTTGCAAAACGGCCCGATGGTGGTTGCTCCGTAAATTTTAGCTCCCATTTTCACCACTGCGTGTTCTCCCAGTGAGAATGGCCCGCGGATCATGGAACCTTCCATCACTTCGGCATCTGCGGCAATATAGATAGGACCTGCTGTGGTATTTAAAAACGATCCTTCCACCGATGCTCCTGCTTCCAGGAAAACCAGTGACGGATCTCCGATAATCGTGTTTGAATGTGAAATGTATTGTGATTCCCTGCCACCTGTCAGTAAGAAATAGTCGGCAACCAGGATCTCGTCGTTCTTTTGGAACAAATCCCAGCGCTGAGTCAGTTCCAGCGGATGTTGTTCCGTCCATTTGATCTTTTGCTTTCCGTCTCCTCTTCTGGCAATCCAGGTATCTTCCGAAACCAACACCTGGTTATCTTCCAGGAGTACCACTGCCGCTGCAATGGCTTCCGTAGGAATAATCGCTGCGTTGACTTCGATTTCTGCTTTCCCTGAAATCCGCGGAAACTTTTTGGAAATGTATTTTTCCGTCTCGAAAGAAACCGTCGCTTCCGGGATCCATTTTTCCCACCGCTCTTTATTGGTCAGAATTCCAACCCTCAAATCACCAACAGGGCGCGTTAGTGTTAATGGCGCAAAACGCAGGTGCAATTCGTTGTCGTGAAGAATGATGTTCATGGTTGCTATTTGTTAAATTAAAGATACGTCTTTCTAATTACTAATTGCGAATTGCGATTGCTGAATTACGATTTATTTGAACAAATCAGCCAGGCGAGGGTCGTTAAAGTCTTCTATGAAAAACAATACGTTCGGGTATTTCGTGAATTCTTCCGGGTGATGCGTGGTGGTAACGATGACCACTTTCATTCCTGCATTCATAGCTGCTTCTGCTCCTTTGGGAACATCCTCAAACACGATGCAGGACTCCGGTTCTACGCCCAAAAGCGCCGCTCCTTTCAGAAACACTTCCGGATCCGGTTTACTTTTCGTTACATCTTCCGCACCTACAATGGCCTGAAAACGGGAACGGATATCCAGGCTATCCACTATAAAATCAATTGCCGAACGATCTGCCGCCGAACCAATCGCCATGGAAATACCCGATCTTTCAGCTTTTTCCAGCAAAGTACTCAGGCCAGGAATCAAAGCCACATACGGCCGGTATAATTCCTTGTATAATTCTTCTTTCTTTTGAGAATAGATAGCTATTGTTTCTTCACTCAAGGTTCCTTTTCCAAAAACACGCTCCAGCAATTCGTGGTTCTTGCCATACATCTGTTTTTTTACCTGTTCCAGGGTGAGGCCACCGTGCAAGTCTTCATTGATGATCCTGTTCCAGACCTGTAAATGAAAGTCCATGTCATCAATGATGGTCCCGTTGAGGTCGAAAAGAAATGCTTTTGGATGTGTCATAGTTTAATTGTTCAAAAGTTTAAAAGAGGTTCCAAAGGTTCAAAGATTTAATACCTTGAACTTTTAAACTGTTTGAACAGATTGGACAGTTTCACTTCCCGGTTTCGAAATCAGCCACAATCCGATGAAGGTCAATAACCCGTTCAGGATCAGCAATTCATTCCCGAATATGTATCCGCCGGCATATTTTCCGTCGGGCTGCAAAACACCGCCTGTCCAGGCCTGTGAATACTTGCTGATAAAGAAACAGATTGCCGGGATCAACACACAAATCAACGGCACCAGGTTTTCATTCAAACGCCGTTTGGTGAAAATTCCCAAAGCAAACAATCCGAGCAAAGGACCGTAGGTATAACCTGCCAACTTCAGGATCAAACCGATCAGATCTGTTCCCGGCGTGGAATCCACATACCAGTTCGTTGCAATAATGATCAACAGGAAAAGCAGGGAAAACCCGATATGCACCAGTAATTTGATGCGTTTCTTTTCTTTTTCTTCTCTCCGGTTAAAGTTCAGGAAATCGATACAAAAACCGGTGGTAAGTGCTGTAAGTGCGCTATCTGCCGATGCATACGAGGACGCGGTGATTCCCAGTAAAAAGAAAATCCCGGCTATGGAACCAAAATTACTCAAAGCCAGTTGCGGGAATGTGTGATCGGTGTTTGCCGGAACGTCGATGACTTTTGCCTGTGTATACACGTACAATGCTCCACCCAAAAGCAGGAACAGGAAGTTGGTAATTACCAGAACGGTTGTAAAAGAATACATGTTTTTCTTCGCATCACCGATGGATTTACACGTCAGGTTCTTTTGCATCAAATCCTGGTCCAGCCCCGTCATTGCAATCGCCAGGAACATTCCTCCGAAGAATTGCTTGTAGAAATACAGGGGAGAATTCGGATCATCGAAGAAGAAAATACGCGACATGGAATACCCGTTCTTAGTGCTGGAAGAAGTGATCTTGTTGTACAAGCCTGAGAAATCCACTCCCAAAGTCTGTGCAATGATGACCGTACAAATAACAACGGATGAAACCAGGAAGATCGTTTGGAATGCGTCTGTATAAACGATTGTCCGCACGCCGCCTTTGAACGTATAAACCCAGATCAGGACGATGGTCGTAAGAGTTGTAACCCAGTAAGGAACACCCAAATCTTCGAAGAGGAACATCTGGAGCACTTCCGTGGCAAGGTACAAACGGGTTGCTGATCCGAGGGTGCGTGAAAGAATGAAAAATGCTGCCCCGGTTTTGTAGCTCACTATTCCGAAGCGTTTGTTCAGGTATTCGTAAATGGACGTAACATTCAGCCGGTAATAGAGCGGCATCAGCACCTGTGCGATAACTACGTAACCGAGAATGTAACCCAAAACGATCTGGAAATAGGCCATTCCTTCGGAATATACTTTTCCGGGAACAGAAATGAACGTAACTCCGGAAAGTGAAGTACCGATCATACCGAATGCTACCAAATACCAGGGACTTTGCCTGTTTCCTGTAAAGAACGAATCTGTATCGGCTTTTCGGGATGTCAGGTAAGCCATCAGGATAAGCAATCCGAAGTAACCGATCAAAACGGCGGTAATCAGTCCTGGAGTTAACGTATTATTCATGGAGTTTTAATGAAGGTACTAAGTTAGTCAAATAGTTTCCTAAAAGACTAATAGATCTTTCAATCCTTTGAATACAATTCCACACTATTTTAACCTTTCACTCAAATATTTAAATACTTTGATTAAATCTGTTTCAGTCTCTTTACTTAAACTAATTTTTTCCATTTTTAAATTAAGCTCCTGGATACTTCGGTTAAAATGTTTTTTATTAAACTTGTGACTTGACGGATAATTTCTTTGTTGGATGGTATGTTTTTCATCTTCTTTAAAGAACTTTTCCAACGTGTAATCTTTCCACGTAGGATCAATCATATCGTAAGTATGAATTCTTTTTGAAATGCTTTCTCCAAAAGCTTCAATATATCTATCACGTTGTTTACGACCTTCTTTATCAGAATCTAAAAGAATAATAAAATTTCTTCCCCAACCTAAATAGAGACTTATTAAAGTATCCAGATTACTTGAACTAGTTCCAGGAATTACACTTATTGGTTTCTTAGTTTTAAAATAAATGTTTTGTAAATAATTCAACGTGTAAAAATCATTTTTTCCTTCTGTAAAAACAGCATCAGGAACTAAATCCAAATTACTAGGTTTGTAATCTAACACCTCCAAAATTGGTTGAAAATAACTATGTTGGTTTGGATGTTTCACCGCAAACTCACGATATTTTTTCACATGAATTTTAGTGTTTTTGGATACATAATTTGATTCATCTAAATAATCTATTGCATCATTTTTTATTACAAAAGTATTTTCTAACCACTTAGGGTTTATCAAATAATGACTATGGGTAGTGTAAATAACATTATGCAATTTCTCAAAACTATTAAGCAATTCAGACTGAGCAGAAGGATGTAAATTAGACGCAGGCTCATCAAACAAAAACAAAACCTGATTATTCTTTTTTCTATAGCTTCTGAATTGAGTTAACAAAATATATACAAAATACCATCTAAACCCAAGAGAACGCTCATTTATGCGATAAGTATCAACATCATCTTTTATATTAAACTCAATAAAGGGCCCTTTCTCATCTTTAGATGCTCTTAATATTATTTCCGTCTTTGATATTTCTTTATTGAAAATTTGATTCCATTTTGTAAAAATAACTTCTGTAAGTTTCTTTTGCATCTTACCAATCAAACTATCTAAATTCCTTCTTTCCTTATCATCTGTTGATTGAATTCTTTTAACTAAATGCTCACTCACATCAGTATCATTTTCCAAGGAATCCAGAACATCCTGTATTATTTTCTGATAAAACAAATGTTTTTTGTCATTTATGGTTGAATTCAAATAAACCTTTTCCGGAAATTCGAACAAGAAATTTGGAAAATACAAAATACTTGGCAAGCATTCCAAAATATATTTGACAACTAAATCAGTCTGAGTTTTATCGAATTTTTGAACTTTTTTCTTTTTCCCTTCAGTTCCGTAAAAATTAGGTCTCCATAACATTTGGGATTCATTTTGATCATGAATCGAATTTTTGAAAACATAGCTTTGAGTGAAGATAATATTCTTCTCAAAGGAGACTAGATTCAGATCATTTTCTTTATATATTCTCTTCAAGCCTTCAATATCAGAATCTTCCATGACAACTTCAGCTTCTATAGTAATTTCATCATTAAAATTATCCCGTTTGTTAATTGGAATTAAATCATGAATATCATCAATTGAATAATTCTGAAGATCTAAGGCATCAAGTTTTTCAGGATTATGTGCAAAAAAATTAATTGCTTCAAGTATTGTAGTTTTACCACTTTCATTAAGTCCAACCAATGTATAAATATTACTATTTGATTTTTTTGAAAGCTCTATTCTAGCTGATTCAATACCTTTAAAATTTTTAAAACTAAAATAAGTATAACGCATTCTTTACAATTTAGATTTTCTCGAATCCCTAGATAAAATTTTAAGGATTTGATAAGTATGATACATAATGGCTGTTATAGTGGTTACAAGAAAATAGCAGCTAAACATCAAAAGTAATTTTTTGTCTCAATATTCGAATTAATTCTTCTAAAAAAACAAAAAGGGAGACAAACTGCCTCCCTTTCAATATGATTAATATAACCTAATTACTTATTCGCCAGTTCAACGAACTCATCGTAAGAAACTTCTTTCGAGTTCAATTTCACTGTATCCTTGAAGTATTGTGTCAATTTTGTTTCTGCAAGCATGTCGTAAATACGGTTTGCTTCCTCGCGGTTTTGCAACGCTCCCGCAGCTTGTTTGGTCAATTCCGCATCCTCAGGAGCAGGAATTCCGTACTGTGCAAACTGGTTTGCGATCAATCCTTTTGTGAATTCGATCACTTCTGCGTTATCCAATTTGATATCGTTCGCTTTGAAGATATGCCCCTGGATCAACTGCCATTTCAAATCTTTTGCATAGCTATCGTAATCCGCTTCGATTTGCTCGATAGTGATCGGCTTCTCGTTTGACAACTGGATCCAACGCTTTAAAAAGTCATTCGGAAGGTTTACAGGTGTGTTTTCAACCAAATCACGGTAAACTTCGCGAGTCAACAAACGGTCCGAATCATTTGCGAACATGTTTTTCAAATCAGAGCCGATGCGCTCACGCAATTCTTTTTCAGAAGAAATAGCCCCTTCACCGAACAATTTGTCAAACAAGTCCTGGTTCAATTCAGCCAATTCCATACGCTTGATGTCGTTGATAGTCATTTGGTAGGAATCTGAATGGTTTGCCAATTCTTCCGGCTTAATTCCAAGCATTGCAGCTTTATCGCTGTCACCACGTGTAATTGCAGAAGCAGAAACCGTTACTTTATCTCCTACTTTCTTACCAACCAATGATTTTTTCACTTTCTTGTCTTCCACAAACTCCATAGAAGTTGTTGAAGAGTGCATGATTCCGCCTTCTTTGATAGATCCGTCCTCATTCAACTCAACGAATTGGGCCAAAATCATATCCGTATCGTTTACCTCATCCGTGGAAGTCATTTTTCCGTAACGGCGACGTAAATCATCGATTTGCTGGTCGATCAGTTTATCATCGATCTTCACCTGAACGTAATCGTATTTGCTTTTGTTGGTCAATTTCAAATCGATAGCCGGAGAATATCCGATCTCGTAAACGAATTCAAAATCTCCCGGATTGTCGAAATCGCCTTTTACCTCTGATCCTTCTTTCGGGATCGGGTTTCCAAGGATTTCCAGTTTATTTTCCTGAACGTAAGCATACAAAGCATCGGAAACCAATTTGTTCATTTCTTCAGCTAAAACACCTTTTCCGTATTGTTTTTGGATCAAGCCCATCGGAACTTTCCCCGGACGGAATCCAGGAATTTTCGCTTGCTTGCGATATTTATCTAAGGAAGCAGCTACTTTGCTTTGGTAGTCTGCCGGTGAAACCTGCACTGTTAACAATGCTGTTTCTGCATTAACTTCTTGACGTGTTACGTTCATTCCGTTTTCTTTTAATTCTTAATGTGTATAAACAAAAAATGGTCTTCATTGACAAACAACGAGACCATCTGAAGTGCGGATGGAGGGACTCGAACCCGCACACCTCTCGGCACTAGATCCTAAGTCTAGCGTGTCTACCAATTTCACCACATCCGCATATATTTAAGTGTAAAACACCAAATATTCTATTTCAATTTCCAGGAATTTCGATCAATTCCGCCCTTTTGGGTGCACAAAATTAGTGATTATTTCAATTTCTGCAAGCAGATGGAAAGATTTTTCAATAAAAAAAGTAAAAACGGGGCTTCGGCTTCGCCCGGCTGCCTTTACTTTTTGTTCTAATCGATTATGAATCAATTATCTGACTGGTTTATTTTATTTTTTTAAATATGGTGACACGATCTTTAAACATATGTGAGGCGATTTTAAACAAGTAGTGACGCGAGGCATCGCGTCACTACTTAAATAATTCCACCATCGGTTTACCGACTGCGGTGTTTGGCCGCTGCACATCCAGTATATGCACCAAGGTTGCTGTAATATCCACAATCTCGTATGGTGTAAATACATCCTGCGGAAGAATATCTTTTCCATAAAACAACACCGGCACATGTGTGTCGTAATTAAATGCAGAGCCGTGACTTGTTCCTTTGTGTGACCCCGGAGTATCAGCCGTTTTTGGCAGATAACCCGGCTGAAGAATGAAGATCAATTCCCCGCTTCGTTCCTTGTCATACCCGGAAGCTACCATTTGCTGCCAGTTTTCTGCCGTTTTGGAAAGCAATTCTTCTTTCGTGTAAACGCGCTTTACTTCCGTCCATTTCGCAATTTCTGCTTTGAACAGCGTAATAACGGATGCTTCCAATTCGGTACCCAACACATTATCGGTCAAATACACATTGTCGTTCTCAATCGTATTCAAATAGTCTTTCCCGAATTTTGCCACACAAGCTTTTCTCAAGTCCGCTATCTTGCTCTGAAGAAACAAATAACCTCCCGGCAATTGATGATCTTTCAAAAACTGCGGAACTGGAACAACGGCGTGATCTGCCGTCAGGAATACCACGTATTGTCCTTTACCTACTTCTTTATCAAGGGTCTGGAACAAACGCGCCAGTTCCCGGTCCAAACGGAAATACATGTCTTCCATCTCCAGGGAATAAGGTCCGAAGGTGTGGCCTGCAATATCCGGAGTCGAATAACTGATTGTCAGGAAATCGGTTGTTGCATGTTTTCCCAGTTGTTCTTTGGAAAGTGCCTGAATGGCGAAATCTGTCAGGAAAGTATTTGCCGAAGGTGTGATAGTGAATAAATTGTACTGATCAATCAGAGCTGCTTTACTGAAGTCGTAAGGAAAAACAGGACTTGTCTTCCCTTCTACCAATCCTTCATAAGGAGAATTGTCCTGGTTGATGTACGTATAGCAAACCGAATCTTTCAATAAATTCCACGGGGTACTTATATATTTCGAAACCAGTTTTTGATCGTTGAACTGGCTCACCCAAAGCGGGAGTTCTTTTTTATAGAAGGTCGAAGTGATGAAATTCCCGGTTGCATAATCGTACCAATAAGAACCGTCTGACAAATGCCCCGCAGGTAAAATGGCGCTCCGGTCTTTGATGGAAACTCCGATCACCCTGGAAGACGGGTAAGTGAGTTTCAATTGGTCCGTAATGGTGTTTGATCGCAGGAAATACGGCGACCGCTGTCCGTAAGCACTTGTTGAACCAACCGTTGAAACCGTTGTGTCTTCCACGCAATTCACTTCCCGGTTAAAAGGCCGGTAATGCCACTCATTGGCTACAATTCCGTGATTGCTCGGTGTGCTTCCCGTGTAAATGGACGCGTGTCCCGGGCCGGTATAGGTAGGAACGTAATTATAGGTCACGTTTCTGAAATGAGCTCCCTTGTCCATCAACCGTTTGAAACCGTCCTTGCCGAACTGCGGATAAAAGCGGTATAAATAATCGTAACACATCTGGTCCACTACAATTCCGACAACTACTTTCGGGGCATTTTTTTGGGAAAATGACGGATTGAAATTCCAGGAAAAACAAACCAGCAACAACACAACTAACGATCTCATAATTCAAACTTATTCTAACAAAACTAGGATTTGAATTCAAGAAATCGCGAAATTTGCGGTAAAATTTCAATTATGTTAGGTTTAAAATTACCAACCGACCCGCGCTGGGTGAACATTGTAGAGAAAAACATTGCGGAGATCCTGACAGATCATGCCTTCTGCGAACAAAAAGCAGCCAGCAATGCCATTTCTATTATTGTTCAGTACCCGCAATACCCGGATATGGTAAAAGCCATGATAGAAATTTGCCAGGAAGAAATGGAACATTTCGGGATGGTACACGATAAGATACTGGAGCGCGGATTTGAACTTGGGTTTGAGCGCAAGGATCCTTATGTCCATGATTTGCTGGACTTTTTAAAGCACGCACATTCGGGTAATCCCAAAAAATCGCACATGGTGAACCAGTTGCTTTTTGCAGCAATGATCGAAGCCCGCAGCTGCGAACGCTTCAAAATCCTTTCAGAAGAGATCAACGACGAAGACCTTCGCGGGTTTTACCGAAGCCTGATGGAAAGCGAAGCACGTCATTATACCGTATTCCTGAATTTTGCCCGCAAATACGGCGATGGAATTGACGTGGATGCGCGCTGGAAAGCATTCCTGGAATTTGAAGCATCCCTGATGGACAAATACGGGAAGGCAGAGACGATGCACGGCTAATCAATTCAAAATTTAAAATGTAGAATGCAAAAAATTGTAGACACTCTTTTTTGAATTTTGAATTTTGCATTTTCAATTAGTTGGTATAGGAATCGTCAAAATGACTTTTGTTCCCGGGAATGCCGGATTGGACTCGTCCGCATCACTTACCTCCACACTGAAACCTTCCCTGTTCCTTGCCTGGAGGGATTTCATCCGCTCTTCCGTGATCTGTGTCCCATAGGATTTATGCCCGGTATCCCGCTTGTTCCTTTGCGATTCTTTATAACCTATTCCGTTATCCCGGATCAATACTTTCAGGTGGTCACCTTCTTTGTAGAACCGGATCAGCAGTTCAGCACCCTGGGTCCGTTTCGGTAATCCGTGAATGATGGCATTTTCAACGTAAGGCTGGATCAGCATCGGCGGAATACAAGGAGTCAAAGGCAATTGATTGAAATCACACTCGATCCGGAAGGTAAACCCATTTTTAAAACGCATGTTTTCCAGTAAAATGTAATTCTTCAACGTTTCATATTCCTCTTCAATCGTAATGTAGGTTGCCCTGGAGTTGGAGAGCGTCTGGCGGATCAGTTTGGCAAATCGCAACAGGTATTTTTCGGCATTCTCATTTTCTTCATACAACAGGAAACTGTGAATGGAGTTCAATGAATTGAAGATAAAGTGCGGATTCATCTGCGCAGAAAGCGCCATGCGTTCCAGTTCCATCATCCGGTTCAGCAATTCGTTTTTCCGGTTAGAAGCTTTTATGGTATACTTCAAAACTCCATAAAACAATCCGATCACCAACCCGATATAAAGCAAGATAAAATACCAGCGCAGAAAAATGTGCTGCTCCACTTCAAAAACAGTCAGTTTGACCGGTTTTGTCCAATAATTTAAGTGATTCAGATAGGAAACCTCCAATGTATAAATCCCATTCGAAGGATTATTCAGGACAATTTCACCCTTATCTGTTTTCGTCCAGGTTTGATCTTTACCGAACCGGTATTTGTAAACAACAGAAGGATTCAGGTTCCTGTTGGAAAGATTGATTTTAATAAGATCTGTTTTTGAAGGAAGTATCTTACCAGGTGAGAGTTCCTTGTTTTTGGCAAAAGCACGGACTGAAAAAAGTTCAATCGGGCATCCTCTGCGTTCTTTTTTCACTTTCAGGAAGTCGATTTTCTGAACACCAAACTTGGTGGAAACATAAACGGTCTTATTGTAGGCATAGATATCCATTACTTCTGCACTGGAAATCAGGTTCCTGTTTACAAAACAACTACTGTTTATTTTCCCGTTTTTCTTTTCCAATAAAAACAGCCCTTTTTCACTTACTACCCAAAGCCCGTCTTTTTCATCGAAGAAAATACCCGAAACCTGTGTTCCGATGTTGAGATCCGGAGCAAATCCGGAAGCTACCTCACTTTCCATGTCAATGTGATAAATACCCGCCAGGCTTGAATAGGCCAGTAAGCCCCAGGTTTTATTATATTCCAACTGGTTGATCCGCTTTCTTAAAACAGGCCGGTAATGTTCTGACATTTTTGATTTTTCCAGATCAAAGCAAAAAACACCTTCGTCGAATAAAATGAACATTTTCTTATTCCTGAATTTATAAAACCAGTAAAAAGCTCCTACCAGCTTTGACCGGTCAATAAAATTAACATCATATCCGTTCATGTATACGGGCCCCTTCATCTCAACTATTTCATACCGTCGTCTCGACAAGCCCATCACGAATTGTCCGTTGGTATAAACAGGATTTCCATCATAAGTTGCATCGACATCCTTCCAGCCGCTCCAATCCACAATCCCACTCTTAAAAGCGAATCCATCTCCTACAGGCAGCAAATTATACTTATAAACTATTTTACCGACGTCTTTACAGAGAAACGGCGGGTACAATTGCTGCCATTTACCCACATAATAGTTGATAATGATCTTTTCCTTATTTCCACTGATAAAGCGCACCTCTTCGTTCACTTTATTCCCGTTGACGGATAATTGTCTGAATGCTTCGTCATACAAAGCAAAAATGCCGTTTTCCAATGTCGTAATCCATAAAGTTCCATTGAAATCTCTATACGCCGAGGTTACTGAATAATTTGGTAAATAGTGGCTGACGAGTACCAGTTCTTTTTTCTCCGGATCGAACCGAAACTTTTTCAACCCATTCTTGTACAATCCTACATATAAAAAGTCTTTATCCGCATCCAAGCCAATTATCTCATGCCCCGGATCATCGACCACCTGTATGAACCTTTGATCATAACTAAAATAAAGCTTGTAATTCGTTGTCAAAAAATACTTGCCTTGATATTTCTTAGCCCTGGTTGTTCCTGCTAAACGGACATTTCCCAATAAACCGCTGGTATTATTCTTATTCAAATAAATATCCGATGTCGTAGCGTTTGTTTTCTGCAGGCTTAATAATTCATTACCAAACTCAAAAAGATACGTGTTTTCATTGAACCCGTCAGATAAATCCTTCACTTTACCAGTTGCACTTACAGCAATCATTTTCTTTTGGGCAACACAGTAAACAATCGACTGGTCTTTTTTGACATGAAGGGAGATGCCTATGTTTCTCCCGACCGGGACATGCTTCTCAAGTAAATGGTTGTATTTGTAAGCCTGCATTTTCCCATTCTGGAAAACACTTAAAAGGCCGTTAAATCCAATAAACCAGACTCCTCCGTTCGGATCTTCCACCACTCTGAAATTGACAATATCACTCAGTCCGTTTTCCGTGGTATAGGTATAAAATTCAAATCCGTCGTATTTAACAACTCCTTTGTCCGTGAGGATCCACAATAGTCCTGACTTATCCTGGTGAACCTGGTAGGTTTCTGAACTTGGCAATCTGTTTTTTATTCCGAAATGATCGTAATTGTATTCCCATGAGATACTATTTTTTTGCGCAGACGCAATACATGCAATCGCAAGAAAGAGAAATCCACAAAAAAAAGACCTTATCAAAACGGTACCAGAGATTTAGATTTACAGCAAATGTAAAAGAATTCCGTATCTCTTTATTTTTTTTGCCGGTTTAAATAGGAATTGTCAAAATGACTTTTGTTCCCGGGAATTCCGGATTGGATTCATCCGCGTCACTTACCTCCACACTAAAACCTTCCCTGTTCCTTTCCTGGAGGGATTTCATCCGCTCTTCCGTAATCTGTGTTCCATAAGATTTATGCCCGGTATCCCGCTTGTTCCTTTGCGATTCTTTATAACCGATTCCGTTATCCCGGATCATTACTTTCAGGCGGTCACCTTCTTTGTAGAACCGGATCAGCAGTTCAGCACCCTGGGTCCGTTTCGGTAATCCGTGAATGATGGCATTTTCAACGTAAGGCTGGATCAGCATCGGCGGAATGCATGGATTTAAAGGCAATTGATTGAAATCACACTCGATCCGGAAGGTAAACCCATTTTTAAAACGCATGTTTTCCAGTAAAATGTAATTCTTCAACGTTTCATATTCCTCTTCAATCGTAATGTAGGTTGCCCTGGAGTTGGAAAGCGTCTGGCGGATCAGTTTGGCGAATCGCAGCAGGTATTTTTCAGCATTCTCATTCTCTTCATACAACAGGAAACTGTGAATGGAGTTCAATGAATTGAAGATAAAATGTGGATTCATTTGAGCAGAAAGTGCCATTTGTTCCAACTCCATCATCCGGTTCAACAATTCACTCTTGCGGTTTGCTGCTCTTACCGTATATTTCAAAATTCCATAGAACACAAGAACGACCAACCCGATATAAAGCAAGATAAAGTACCAGCGCAGGAAAATGATTTTCTCAACTTCAAACACTCCCAGTTTTACAGGTTTCGTCCAATGATTAAACGAATCCAGATAAGAAACTTCCAAAGCATATACTTTATCAGATGGATTATTCAGAACAATTTCTCCTTTATCTGAAACATTCCATGTTTCGTTTGCACCGAAACGGTACCTATAATGGTTACTGCCATCCAAACCTTTGTTCATCAGAAAGATTTTAATCAGGTCCGTTTCAGAAGGATAAACGATATTCCGTTCCAATTTCCTGTTATTTGCAAATACTTTTATCTCAAGTAAAGAAATCGGATTCGTAAATTGTTTTTTCTTCACTTTGGGAACGTTTATCCGCTGAACACCGAATTTAGTTGCCAGGTAAAGCACATCCTCATAGGCATACATATCCATAATTTCCGGAGAAGACAATCGGTCACGATTCACGAAAAACAGGACTTTCGCTTTCCCGTTTTTCTTTTCCAGCAGAAATATTCCTTTTTTGTTTGCCAACCATAACTGGTCCTTTTCATCAAAGAAAATGCGGATGATCTGTTTTCCCAGATTTAAATCCGGGGCAAACTGCACCGCCCTGTTCGTTTCCTCATTGATTTCAAAAGCTCCTTCACTTGTTGAATAGGCAAGAAGCCCCCAAACACGGTTGTAAATCAAACGGTCCAGTCGTTTCAAGAGCACTGGACGATACGATTTCTGAAGTTTTCCGTCTTTAACTGGAAGAACAAACACCCCGTCATCGAACAACATAAACAACTTATCCTTCCTGTAGAAATGGAACCAGTAAAACGATCCGGTTATTCCCGAACGGACCACTTCGCTAAAGTCATTCCTGGTTACTGTGCTTTTTCCCACCTCGACAATTTCCCTTGCAAACTGATCTACTCCCAAAAAAGAAGTATCTGTTTTATAGAGCGGGATCAGACTATGACTATCATCTACGTCCTTCCAATCGCTCCAATCCGCAACTCCCTTGTGAAAAATGAAACCGTTATTAGCTGGCAGCATATTGAATTGATGATTTATTCTTCCCTGTTCTTTTTGTAAAAAAGGGGGATACAATTGCTGCCATTTACCTACATGGTAAGTGAGGATAATTTTGTTTTTGTTTCCATTCACGAAACGGATCTCTTCGTTCAATTTGTGCTTATTCATATAAAGCTGTTGAAAAGCCTCATCGTAAATAACATAAATTCCGTTCTCAAGGGTTGTAAACCACAAAGCCCCATTGTGATCTAAGCTCACTGAACTTACAGAGTAATTCGGGAAATAATGCCGGACGAAAACAAGCTCTTTGGTCTTTGGATCGAACCGGTATTTTTTTACTCCGTTCTTGTAAAAACCGATGTAAAGGTATTGATCATCTGTATCTAAACCGATAACTGACTGATTTCCTGAAATCAAACGAAATTGGTACCCGTCATGCAAATAGGCTTTCGATCCGGCAATCACAAAATAATGCTGTTTGTGTTTTTTTGCCCGAAGTGTTTGGTTGAAAACGATTTTTCCCAGAAATATTTTCTTCTTCCCTCTGATCAAAAAAACCTTCTTGAAATCATTCGTTGTAATGGTCTTTTGAAGCAGCAGCTGCCCCCCATAATCCATCAGGTAGCCGGCATCCACCGTTTCCTTCATTAAATTAGTTACTCTTCCTTTTTTACTGATCTTAACAGTTGTTCGTCCGGAAGAATTATAGATGATCGATCCATCCCGGTTTACATGGATCATTATATTACCCGACTTGTATGACTTCAAGGATTTTTGAATTTTCGGATTGTACCGGTAGGGCTTCATTTCCCCTTTCTTGTACACACTTAACAGTCCATTAAACCCGATAAACCAAATTCCTCCATCAAGGCCTTCCACCATCCGGAAATTGACATTATCGCACAATCCATTTTCTGTGGTGTAAGTTTTAAACTGAAATCCGTCGTAGCGCACAACTCCCCTGTCTGTTAAAATCCACAACAGTCCTGACTTATCCTGGTGAACCTGGTACGTTTCCGAGCTTGGAAGCCCGTTCTTGATTCCAAAATGATCATAGTTGTATTCCCATGAAATACGATTTTCTTGTGCAAATACAGTAATTGCAATTCCAAGAAAGAGAAACCCACAAAAAAAAGACCTGATCAAAACAGTACCGGAGATTTAGATTTACAGCAAATGTAAAAGAATTCCGTATCTCTTCATTTTTTTAGCCTGTTTAAATGGGAATAGTCAAAATGACTTTTGTTCCCGGGAATTCCGGATTGGACTCGTCCGCATCACTTACCTCCACACTGAAACCTTCCCTGTTCCTTTCCTGGAGGGATTTCATCCGCTCTTCCGTGATCTGTGTCCCATAAGATTTATGCCCGGTATCCCGCTTGTTCCTTTGCGATTCTTTATAACCGATTCCGTTATCCCGGATCATTACTTTCAGACGGTCACCTTCTTTGTAGAACCGGATCAGTAGTTCAGCACCCTGGGTCCGTTTCGGTAATCCGTGAATAATGGCATTTTCAACGTAAGGCTGGATCAGCATCGGCGGAATGCATGGATTTAAAGGCATTTGATTGAAATCACATTCGATCCGGAAGGTAAACCCATTTTTAAAACGCATATTTTCCAGTAAAATGTAATTCTTCAACGTTTCATATTCCTCTTCAACCGTAATGTAGGTTGCCCTGGAGTTGGAAAGCGTCTGGCGGATCAATTTGGCGAATCGCAGCAGGTATTTTTCGGCATTCTCATTTTCTTCATACAACAGGAAACTGTGAATGGAGTTCAGTGAATTGAAGATAAAGTGCGGATTCATTTGAGCAGAAAGTGCCATGCGTTCCAGTTCCATCATCCGGTTGAGCATGTAGTTTTTCTTATTGACCGATTGAATCGATAATTTCAGGATCATGTAAAACAGAACAATTAACAAGACAGCATAAAGCAATAGAAAATACCAACGCAGGAAAAGGACCTTTTCAACGGAAAAACTATACAAAATTTTGGATGCAGACCATTTTCCGTTTTCGTTCAAACATGCCACTTCCAGGTTAAAATCCCCGTTGGTTGGATGGTTCAAAATAATCTCTCCTTTATTGGATTTGACCCATGTTTCATCTGCAGCAAAACGGTAACGGTATTCGACAGGTTTATCGAGTTTTTTACTGAATAGCGAAATTTTGATCAGATCCGTTTTAGCCGGATAAACCTTGCTTCTGACAAGCTGTTTATTACTGGTAAATCCCCTCGCGGAAAATACTTCCAACGGAAAACCGCTCAATCCTTTTTTTACTTTCTGCCATTCAATTTTTTGAACGCCCACTTTGGTTCCCAGGTAAACCACCTGGTTATACGCATACAAGTCTGTGATCTCACTGCTGGATAAAAGACTGTTATCCAGAAACGAATTGACCGACATCTTTCCATGCTTCCTGACAAGCAGGAAAATTCCTTTCCGTGTTGAAACCCATAATTGGTCTTTTTCATCGAAAAAGAAGGTTAAAATTTGTTTCCCTAATCCCAGATCAGAAGCAAATTCTCTCGCTTTTCCGGTATGCGTATCTATGGTAAATATTCCTTCCGAATTTGAGCAGGCAATCAATCCCCACACGGGATTATATTTCATCAAATGGATCCTTTTCTTTAAAACAGGACGTGGTTTGTCGCCAAATTTTTTATGCTGTATTTCCAAAACAAACACTCCCTGGTTATACACTTCAAAAAGCTGATTATTCGCAGTGATGTAATACCAATGAAACGCGCTGCTAAGCTTGTCGTCTCCACCGGTATGCGCCAAAACCCTCAAAATAGTATTCACAGGTCTTATTTCCATAACCCTGGTAGTATCTTCCTTCGTGTTTCCAACAAGTGACTTTCCAGTTTGATAGACCGGATTTACCGGATAGCTATCGTCCACTTCAGGCCAGTCACTCCAATCCACAATCCCTTTTTTAAAGGCAAATCCATTTCCAAAAGGCAGTAAATTATACTTCTCAAGCATTTTTCCTGCATCTTTACACAAATAAGGCGGGTAAAGCTGCTGCCATTTTCCCACATAATGAGTCAATACCACTTTGTCTTTATTCCCATTGATGAACCGGACTTCACCGTTGAATCGTTTGCCATTGATTGATAACTGCCGGATAGCTTCATCATGAATAGCAAACATTCCTTTTTCCAGCGTGGTAAACCACAACGTGCCATTCAGATCCCGGCAAGCCGATGTCACTGAAAAACCTTTTAAGTAATGCCCTGCCAGGATCAGCTTTCTGGTTCTGCGATCAAAACGGAATTTTTTCACTCCTCCCTTGTAATATCCGATATATACGAATTCCTCATCTGTATCCAATCCAATTGCAGCAGTTGTACCGGGAATCAATTCGAATTGTTTCCCACCATTCATGTAAGCTTTGTGATTGGCTAGGGCGAAATACTGTTTCTTGTGTTCCTTAGCCCTGACTGTAATCGTAAAAAAAAGCTTACCGATGACTATTTTCCGGTTATTCCTTATCAAATAGGTATTTACCGGACCATTGACTCTGTGCAAAGCACTATGGGGCAGAAAATCATTCCCGAACTGCCAGAATGACGCTCCGTTTAGTGATCGAAAGGGCAACTCTTTTAACCGGCCATTTTTACTGATTGTAAAAATTCCCGATTTGAAAGAACTGTAAACAATGGAAAGATCCTCATTAACGTGCATGGAAATGATTGGATTCTGGGCGGTATCGAGCTTCTTCCTAATCAGGTGATTGTATGGATAGGGTTGCATTTTTCCATCCCTGAAAACACTCAACAATCCGTTGTACCCGACAAACCAGACACCTCCCTGCGAATCTTCCACGACCCGGAAATTGACATTGTCAGCCAATCCGCTTTCCATCGTATAAGTATGGAACTCATATCCGTCATAACGCACTATTCCCCTGTCAGTCAAAACCCACAACAACCCTGATTTGTCCTGGTAAACCTGGTAAGTTTCCGAACTCGGCAACCCATTTTTAATCCCAAAATGCTTGTAGTTGTATTCCCAGGAAATCTCTTTTGTTTGTTGCGAAAGAGCTTTTGCAGCAGTGAAAACCAGAAAAAGGCTATATAGGATATACTTGATCAAAATGATGAACTTGTTGATACAGGAATGTAAATGTACATGAATCTGCTAATTTTCGTCAATTTTTCGTTAAATCAAAAACTACTTACCCCGTAATTAGTTAGCTTTACTAACTATCCAAAAAAAGATTATGAATACACAAGAATGGCCGTTAGGCCGATTTTTCAGCATTCTAACAAAACAATATATCGGGAAAGTAGCAATGCTCCTGGAACACACTCCTGTTGACCGGTATTATTTCCCTTTGTACCTCATCGGCAAGAACAGCGGAAATATTAATCAGCAGGAACTGGCAGATCAGCTTTTAATGGATAAAGTTTCCATGGTGCGTATTATTGATGCTTTGCAAAAAGACGGTTTTATCGAGCGGAAAACCAACCCCAAAGACCGCAGGGAACGCACGCTTCACATTACTGCCAAGGCGGAACCATGGATTTTGGAAATCGAAAAAGGGATTAAAGAGGCCAATGAATACTTTTTCAGCTTGCTTGATCCATCTTTACATGCTAACTTTCAGTTAATTCTGTCGGAACTGGTTACCAAAACACAAGATATCCCGGCAGACCAGTTTGAATTTTTTTACCCGCAGAAATAAACCTGCCGGAATTTTTTTCATCCAACGAAAATAAAACCCATGACAACAAAGATTTCACCGATTCTGGCATTTATCCTTCTCCTGAGCGCCTGCGGAGAGAAAAAAGAGGATTTAAAAGCGCAAAAAGCGCCCACCATTACCGTGGATGTTGTTCAGATCAAAGCCGGTGAAGTTGTCCGGTCCATAGCCATTCCCGGTTCTGTGATACCGAACGAGCAAGTAGATATTTATTCGGAAGTTTCCGGAAGAATCCAGCGTATTTCATTCAGAGAAGGGCAAACCGTTGCAAAAGGAACCGTTCTTGTGCAGGTCGATTCCGACATCCTGAAGGCGCAAAAAGCACAATTGCTGGTAGAACAGGACCTGGCGGAAAAAGACGAAGCACGAAAACGAAGTTTATACCAGTCAAAAGGAATCAGTTTGCAGGATTACGAAGTTTCCCAATCGGCACTTGCAGATGCCCAAGCGAAATTGGATCTGTTAAACGTTCAGATCTCCAAAGCAACGATCCGCGCTCCTTTTTCAGGGAAAATCGGCTTGAGGCATGTGAGTGAAGGAGCTTTTATTTCTTCCAGCACCCTGATTACTTCTATTGTACAGGAAAATCCTGTCAAGATCGAATTCTCCGTACCTGAAAAGTATGCACGGAATGTCCGGATCGGGCAGATCATCAAATTCAAAACAGACGGTGATTCCAAGTCGTATTCCGGGAAAGTGTATGCTTTCGAACCGCGCATAGACGAAGGAACACGAATGATGACTGTTCGTGCTTCTCTTCCCAACCCCGGTGGGCTTATTGCAGGATCTTTTGTTTCGATCAATTACGACATGGGCAAAGAAGAAAATGCATTCATGGTTCCGACAGAAAGCGTTGTTCCGATCTTGAAAGGCCAAAAGGTATTCGTTGTACGGAACGGATTGGTAGAAGAAATCCCTGTTGAAATAGGCATCAGAACGCCGGATAAAGTACAGGTAATCGGGAATTTGAAAGAAGGCGACCAGGTGCTGATTTCCGGATTGCTGGCTGTGAAAGCAGGATCAGCTGTGAAAACTAAAATCGCCGGCCAATGAATATCGCGTCCCTAAGTATCAACAGGCCGGTACTGGCCTCTGTACTTTCGATCATCGTGGTTCTTTTCGGGGTGATCGGGTTCCTGTTCCTGGGAGTTCGCGAGTTTCCTTCCGTTGATCCGCCAATCATTACCGTTACAACCAATTACACCGGAGCAAACCCGGATGTGATCGAGTCACAGATTACCGAACCACTGGAAGAAGCCATTAACGGTATTTCCGGGATCCGGACCGTAAGTTCCACCAGTTCAGACGGAAGAAGTTCCATTACGGTGGAATTTGATTTGAGTGTAGACCTCGATGCGGCGGCAAACGACGTTCGCGACAAAGTATCCGGAGCAATCCGAAACCTTCCCCAGGACGCTGATCCGCCTGTGGTCGTAAAATCAGATGCCAATGCCGAAACCATTTTCTCGCTGACTGTTCAGTCCGATAAAAAATCCTTGCTGGAACTGTCTGATTTGGGGAATAACGTCTTTAAAGAGCGCCTTCAGACGGTCAAAGGAATTTCCGAAATCCGCATCTGGGGAGAAAAGAAGTTTTCCATGAAACTCAACCTCGACCCGGAGAAAATGGCAGGTATGAATATCACTCCTTTCGAAGTTCAGAATGCCCTGACAAATCAAAATGTCGAATTACCATCCGGACGTATTGAAGGAAACTCTGTCGAACTTACGATTCGCACATTCGGAAGGCTTTCCACGGAGGAAGAATT
Organism: Fluviicola sp.; assembly: GCF_039596395.1. Classification (NCBI taxonomy): domain Bacteria; kingdom Pseudomonadati; phylum Bacteroidota; class Flavobacteriia; order Flavobacteriales; family Crocinitomicaceae; genus Fluviicola; species Fluviicola sp. Next base: position 369,933 of record NZ_JBCNJT010000001.1, on the reverse strand, counting down.
CAACAACATGATTATTGCCAGGAAAGGAACGCAGATCATTCGTTTAAAAGACATCGGCCAGGCTGTTCTTTCTCCCGAAAACGAGCGTACATTGCTTCGCGGAAATCACGGAACTCCGATGATCGGTATTGCTGTGAATCCGCAACCCGGGGCAAATTACATTGAAATAGTTGATGAAATTTACAAGAAGATCGATCAGATCAAAAAAGAACTTCCGGCTGATGTGCGTTTAGGAGTAGCTTTGGATGCCACACAAAACATCCGTAAATCCATTTCAGAAGTAGAAGAGACTATTTTGATAGCCTTCGGTTTGGTAGTTGTCATTATTTTCCTGTTCCTGCGTGACTGGCGCACAACGCTCATTCCCATTATTGCGATTCCCATTTCTTTGATCGGGACGTTTTTCATCATGTACATTTCCAACTTCTCCATCAACTTACTGACACTCCTGGGAATTGTTCTTGCTACCGGATTAGTTGTTGATGATGCAATTGTAGTGATGGAAAACATTTACTCGCGCGTGGAGAAAGGAGAAGATCCGAAAGAAGCCGCGCACAAAGGTTCCGCTGAAATTTTCTTCGCCATTATTTCCACAACCATCACACTTTCCGTAGTGTTTTTACCGGTTATTTTCCTGCAGGGATTAACGGGTCGTTTATTCCGTGAATTCGGGATCGTGGTTGCGGGATCGGTGATCATTTCCGCTTTTATTTCATTGACACTGACGCCAATGATGAGTTCCCGTTTATTGAAAAAGAAGGAACGGCATTCACGTTTTTACAAAATGACGGAAGTATGGCTGGATAAATTGATGTCAGGTTACCGAAACGGCCTTACCCGTTTTATGAAACGGGCGTGGATCGCATTCATCCTGACACTAACGTGTATCGGGATCATCATCTGGACGTTCCTGAGCTTACAGTCCGAACTTGCTCCTATGGAAGACAAGGGGCGGTTTCAAATCCGCTCCACTGCCCCCGAAGGAACTTCTTTCGAACGCATGGACGCACACCAGCAGCAATTGATCAGTTTAATCGATACGATGCCGGAAAAAGACAATATCATCGCTGTAACTTCTCCGAATTTCTCTTCCAATGCCGTAAATACCTCTTTTATCCGGGTAAACCTCGTACCGGGAAAAGAACGGAAACGCACGCAGGAAGAAATTGTCAATGCGCTCACTCCGGTTTTGGGATCCTACAACTTTGCGAAGAACATGATCATCCAGGAGCAAACGATCGGTGGTGGACGCCAGGCAGGATTTCCGGTCCAATATGTTATCCAGGCCCCGAACTTCGATCAGATGAAAGAGATCCTTCCGAAGTTTTTAGAAAAGGCAAGTGCAGATCCTGCTTTTAAAATGGTTGATGTGGATTTAAAATTCAACAAACCTGAATTGCAGGTCGAGATCGACCGCGACAAAGCCTCCAGCCTGGGCGTAGATGTAAAAGAGATTGCTTCCACCCTGCAACTTTATTTTTCGGGGCAACGTTACGGTTATTTCGTTTTGAATGGTAAACAATACCAGGTAATCGGCCAGGCAAACCGGGATAAAAGAAATGATCCGGCCGACTTAAGTACTGTGCAGGTTCGTACCGACCAGGGAAATCTGATTCCGATAGACAACGTGGTTAAGCTTTCCAATGAATCGAGCCCGCCACAGCTTTACCGGTATAACCGCTACATTTCAGCAACTGTTTCTGCACAGCCCAATGATGGATTTACGATTGGCGACGGAATACGGGCAATGGATAAAGTTGCTGCAGAAGTACTTCCGGAAAGTTTCTCCCACAGTTTGGCAGGAACATCCAAGGAATTCGCAGAAAGCGGTAACAGCATCATTTTCGCTTTTATACTGGCCCTGGTACTCATTTACCTCATTCTGGCAGCACAATTTGAAAGTTTCAGTGATCCGGTCATTATCATGATCACTATTTTCCTGGCTCTGGCAGGAGCATTCCTTTCCTTGTGGATTACCGATCAAACACTCAATATCTTTTCCCAGATCGGTGTCATTGTATTGGTTGGTTTGGTCGTTAAGAATGGAATCCTGATCGTGGAGTTTGCAAACCAAAAACGTGAGGAAGGATTTAACATCCGTGATGCGATCATAGAAGCCGCGGCTCAGCGTTTCCGGCCTATTTTGATGACCACCCTGGCAACTATCCTGGGAGCACTTCCGATTGCACTGGCACTGGGTGATGCGGCAACCAGCCGGGTTTCCATGGGTATTACCATTGTAGGTGGTTTGGCATTCTCCCTGATTCTTACACTGTTCGTGATACCGGGATTATACGTCTACCTGACATCCAAAAAATTGAAAGTAAAGCCATGAAAAACAGCATTCTTGTCTTCCTTATTTTTTTCAGCACCAACGCTTTTTCCCAGCAGGTACTCTCCCTGGAGGAGGTTATCAAACGCACGCTGGAAAAGAATTTCGATGTATTGATCCAGCGCAACAATGTCCAAATGGCCGATAATTCGAACAATGTCGGTGCGGCAGGGTATCTCCCGACAATTGCTATAAATGCCGATCAGAACTGGACAACCACCAATACGCGTCAGGAATTTTATTCCGGACAGGTGAATGAAAAGAAAGGAGCAAACAACAACTCATTGGTAGCTTCTGCCCGCCTGAACTGGACTTTCTTTGATGGTTTTGCAATGTTTGCACGGGATAAACGCCTGCAATTGCAGGAAGACCTGGCAACCGTGAATCTTACCGCACAGATGGAAATGTCGATCTACCAGGCTTCCGTTTTGTACTACAGTTTACAATATTACAAACGCATGCAGGTCGTCTATGAGGAAGCCATTCAATTATCCAAAGAGCGTTACGAACTCATCCTGCTGCGATCCAAAAACGGCGCTGCCAGTGATCTGGAGTTACTCCAGGCAAAATTGGATCTCAATACCGACAGTTCGAATTACCTGGGCCATTTAAACCTCATCAGTAAAATGAAAGTGGATTTGGCTATGGTGATGGGAGAAGCCGGCGAAACATCCTTCGATGTAGACGATAATATTCCGGTCATTCAGGCGCTGGACAAAACCACTATTTTGGAAAACGCACTCGCTCAAAACACCAGTTTGCTGGTTCAGAAAAGCCAGATCGCTATTATTGATCAGCAGCGAAAAGAACTGCAAAGCCGTTACTATCCGCAATTGTCGTTCTATACCCAATATGCAGCTACAATTTCCAAAAGCGAAGTTGGCGTGCTCTCTTCCAACCGCAGTTTAGGTCCGGGAATCGGGCTCACGTTGAGTTGGACCATTCTCGACGGTCTATCCAACGTGACTAACGTGAAGAATAACAAACTTCAGAAAGAAAATGCCGAATATGCCGTTGAAAAACAGGAACAAACCATTAAGACGGAAGTGGACAAAGCTTGGCAGGATTACACTTTTTCAGAAAGAATGTACCGTTTGGAGAACAGTTCAATAGTGAATACCACTGAAATGTTTGAGATCGCTCAAAAATCCTTTGAAAACGGTTCATTGACACAATTTGAATTGCGCGAAATCCAGTTCTCTATCATCCAGGCAAAGAACAGGCAACTGACTTCGGAGTTCAACCTCAGAACCGCAGTATTGAATGTATCCTTATTTACCGGAGATTATAAGAAATTGATCCCTTAAAATATTTTTGGCCAGTGGGGACGCGATGCGTCGCGTCCCTACCAGAATGCCAAAAATATTTTACAAAAAATGCGTTTGCAGATCGCGGATCACATCTTCTTTCTTCTGGCGTGAGATCGGGATTTTCAAGCCGTTTTTCATCTTGATGTAACCGCCTTCTTCTTTGAGGTATTCTTCCACAAATTTCATGTTGACAATAAATGATTTATGCGGACGAATAAAGTTGACATTCACTTTTAATTTATCATCGAAGAATTTAAGAGGTTTGGAAACCAGGATTTCCTTTCCGTCATCGAGGAAAACTTTGCAATAAGAACTGTCTGCTTCAAACGACACAATAGAATCCAGGCGCACGAAACACATTCCGTCTGCTGTGGGAATGGAAATTTTACGCTCTCCGTTCCCGTATGAAATCATAATTTGGTCGGCACTCATGGAACGTCTTTCACGCACTTTATCCAATGCCTGGTTGACCGCTTCCACAAATAATTCCGAATCGATCGGTTTCATCAGATAATCCAAAGCCTGGTACCTGAAAGCTTTCACGGCATATTGATCAAAAGCAGTCGTAAAAATAATCTGGGCAGCAAAAGCATCGCTTTCATCCAGTACATCGAACCCCGTACCATCACCCAAATTGATATCGATGAATATCAGGTCAGCTTCTGTTTCATTGATTAGTTGTACAGCAGATTTAAATGAATCTGCTTCTCCGAGAACCTGGAAATTTGGAAAATAGCGCTCCAAGTATTTAGAGATAACACGCCTAGCATCGACTTCGTCATCAATTATTAATACTCTCTTGTTCTTCATAGTCATCGAAATAAATAGTTGTAATCTCCTTAGTTAAAATTGCGGCAAAAATTGTAGAGTAAATTTGAAAGGAATCTTTTGAACCGGATTTGAAATTAATGAATAGTAAGATACAAAAAAGGAATGATCTTTTTCCCTATTTGAAAATAGAAATCTTACGCAATGAATTAAAAATTTAATCCCGAAAAAGCTTACCATAAGCAGAAGTCTCTCAGTTTAGAATTCTAAAATTAAGAAACGTTACAAAATTGGGTTTATTTTAGAATGCTAATATTTCACAATCGTTCTATTTCATTTAAAAAAGTAACTTTATGGCTTCAAAGTGAAACATGGCTAAATTGTTACTTTCAGTGGTAATCGCAGTTGGAGTAATCCTTACCTCCTCTTTCGATTTCAACAGACTGCCTGAGGAGCAACCCGTAAAATACCATACGGAATACGTTTTTGTGCTGATTATTGACGGGCCCCGCTATACGGAAACATTTGGCGACACGACTTATCAATACATCCCGCATCTTGGAAATGAACTCAAAAAAGAAGGCGTATTGCTGAGCAATTTCCGGAATAACGGACCTACTTACACCATTTCCGGGCATTCGGCGATTATTACAGGAAGATACCAGCGTCTTTCAAATGCCGGAAAACAATTGCCCAAGTATCCAACCATGTTCCAATACTACCTGCGGGAAAAAGGAGTTCCTAAATCGGACGCATGGGTGGTTTCCAGCAAGGGAAAACTGGAAGTGCTTGGAAATACGAACTACAAGAAATGGTGGAATGTGTACAAACCGGAAACGTACTGCGGATTGCACGGAAACGGGGCCGATTACACTTCAGACCAGGAAACATTTGATAAAGTGACCGAATTGCTTTCAGGGAATAACCCGCCGCATCTGATGCTGATCAACTTATTGGCAGCCGATGCCTACGCGCATTCGAAGCAATGGGACATGTACCTGAAATCCATCCAAAAATGCGACGATTATGCTTTCCAGTTGTGGAACATGATCCAGTCGAATGAGAAATTGAAAGACAAAACTGCTTTGATCATTACCAACGATCACGGCCGTCATTTGGACGGACACAAGGATGGATACATCAGCCACGGCGATAACTGTGAAGGATGCAGACACATCAGTTTACTGGCCATGGGCCCCGATTTCAAGAAGAACGTAGAATCCAAAGAGTGCGCAGAGCAATTGGATATCAGCAAAACGATCTCCGAAATCCTGCATTTCTCCGTACCAACCGGGAAAGGCCGGGTTTTGAAAGAATTGTTTAAATAATTCCCAATTGCGAATGCCGGATTACGAATTATCGGATTCGAGCAGATCAACATATCTAATTTTGCTAATCACAATTTTTTGAATTTTGAATTAATTTCCGTCCCTGAAATACCAGCGGTCTCCTATTTTCTCAAACCTGGAATCTTCGGTATGACGTGTTAATTCCCCATTCCCATCCAGGTAAGTTGCCACAAATTTGACGCGTTTTTCGGAAGCAGAAAGTATTTCCAAACTGATCCATGTACTGGAAGCTGCCCATTCCAGGATGGATTTTGCACTGTAATATTTCCGGAATTTCGGGGAAGTCGTTTCCATGATGTACGGAACATTTTTCGTCACGTAGGCCGAATAACGGGAACGCATCAATTCTTCAGCAGTTGCAGGAAAAGCAGTTCCCAGCAGAAAAGGTTCGCAGCATGCCTCGAAGCTTTTTTGACTGCAGCAATAACACATTTGACCCGATTCCGAACTCATGGTTTCTTCTTTTTCCGCACAGCTTCATCCATTTGCCGGATAGCTGCATTCGGTTTGATGAAATTTTCTTTCGTGTCGATCAATGGCTCGTAAGGATAATTCCCGAACAAAACGGACAAATGATTGATACTGAAAACCTTTTTAGTATAATGGTTTGATATGATGACCATGCAAATGGTGTCCTGTCTGAGTGAAGCATAACATCCGGTATTTCCATGCCACCATCCGGTGTGAAAGAACAAGGTTGATTTTCCCTTGTCTTCTCGCATGCGGTATCCCAGGCCGTAATTGCTTTTTCCTTTGTGTTCGTAGCTGTAACCTCTGAAAATCTGTTTCTTGATCGAATCACTTAAAAAAGCGTTGGAATAAGTCGCTTTATCCAGTTTCAGCAAATCCCTTGCGGTGGTGTATAAATTCTTATCTCCATAAACGCCGTCCAGGTTTGTAAACGGCTCCAATCTGTTTCGCGAATCGTAGGATCTTGCGAGCGAATCTGAATTCTGCGATCCGTCATTGATAAACGAGTCGGTCATTTTCAAGGGATCGAAGATCATTTTCTTCGCCAACGCGGGAAACTTTTTATGTGTAATTCGTTCTGCTATCAATGCCAATAGCGCATAATTTGTATTGCAATAGGAAAACTGTGAATTCGGAGGGAAATACAAAGGCATTTTATACGCATTCAGCAACTGGACAATCTTTTGGTTGGTCAGGTTTTTGTTTGCCGGCCAGATGGAATACGGAAAATAACCGTAATAAGGAATTCCGCTGCGGTGATTCAGCAACATCCTTACTGTAATTCCTTCATACATGATTTCCGGCAAATACGAACGAATGTCCTTATCGAGCACCACGAGGTTTGAATCCGCCAATTTGCAGATCACCATCGCTGTAACGACTTTGGAAATAGAGGCAACATGCAGCGGTGTGTGTTTGTCCACCCGTCGATTGAACTGATGATTCGCCATTCCTTTGTAGCGTTCATAGACAATTTCACCGTTTTTTGCCACCAGGAACATTCCGTTGAAATCGGGTGCAATGCGATCGCGGTAAAACTGACTGATACTATCGTAATAATGCGGAACAAAAGATTTCGGAACCGGATTGAACTTCGGAAACCGAAACTCACCGGACGCCTTTTGAGAGCCTGCTTTTTTAGTTGACATGGTTTCTGTCTGACAGCTAAAAAGCAAAAAAAGGAATACAAAAAGGGCTGTAAAGCGAGTAAATCCGGGAATCATGCCGCAAAGTTAACAAAACTTCACCGAAACCTCATAAAGTTCAAAACAAGTTCAAAGGGTTCAAAAGTTTAACAGTATTGGAACTTTTGAACTCCTGGAACTTTTAACCTTTAATAAATAAACGCCGCGGTTCTTTTACGGATCAGTCCATCTTTTCCTTTCGCCTGAACGACCAGGTTGAACGTAATCGGTTTTCCTTTGCTTGCTTCTTTTGCTTTTCGCAGCGCTTCGATGACTTCCGGGGTAATTTTCGATCCTGTAATGGAAGGAAGCGGGTTTGCAATGGAAACGGAAGTCACTTCATAACTGATCACGTCAAATCCGGCGCTCTGCAGCACGGCAGTTTCTTCGTAGCCTACACGAACATCTGCATTATCCAGGGTAACAACTGTTGTTCCTTCCAGAGCACTTCCCACATAAACAGAAGGAACGGGCATATTCAACACGCGGAATTCGTACGTTTTCAACACCTTATTTTCCTTCAGGTTTTTCATCGTCACCGTAATGGTTTTCTCAGGCCCGTTCGGTCTGACATAAAAACAGGAATCTCCTCTGAAAACTTCAGCCTGTGTACTTTCCAAAACGATAAAACGGGTATCCGCTCCTGCTCCGATTTCAAACTTATTGTCGTATCCACGGTACACAACGTTGTATTCCGGCATCGCCAATGCAACTTGTCCGAAACTGAATGAACTGATAAAACATGCTAATAATCCGACTACTATTTTCATATAACAGGTGTTAAAATTATTACTAAATATACGGAATTATAATTAACTTGTTTTCATGAAAAATTACAAACCGATAGCAGCAATTCTTTTTACGACCCTTCTGTTTTCATGTGGCGACACGCCGGAAGAAACCGAAGTTCCTGTAGCTCCTGTTGAGACAGAGAAAAGCGTTGACGGAACGAAGGTGGAAACAGAAGCCGAAGCTCCCAAGCCGAAAAAAGATACCCATGTTAAAATAACCAAAACGGAAGACAAGCTCATTGACGAAATCTGGAAACTTCCGGAAGTGCAGGCTTTATCCGATAAAGTAGAACGTGAATCGAAGGGAAAACGCCACCTGGTAGGCCGTATCTCTTCCGAACCGTCTGATGACCAGGAATACTACGGCATTTCCATTTCGGAGGACAACGGTGAGGCTTTGGCAACTTATTTTGAATTCCGCATTTATCCCGACAACAGCATCTATTATTACGATGTGGCAGAAGATGAAGAATTGACCTTAAAAGAATGGCGGGCCCGGAAATAATCCAAGCCCGCCATCGTATATCTTTTACATTTGTTTTTTATCTGATCAGCTGCACAAACCCTTGTCCTTCGAACGGTTCGTCCTGAGCTCCTTTTGCAGTGTATTTGTAGAAGTACACTCCGTCGTCCATCATATTGCCGGCTGCATCTTTTCCGTTCCAGATAAATGGAATCGCACTGGAAGTATAAACCGGGTTCCCCCAGCGGTTCACAATCGTTACATCCAGTGATTTGATGTTCAGCAATTCGAATGTGAAGAAGTCATTTACGTTATCCCCGTTCGGTGTGAAGATGTTCGGAGTTTTCAGATCTACCGGCACTACCGGAGGAATAACCGGCGGAACCGGAGGAGGAAGTACGGTGACATTTACAAAAGCAGTGTCCGTACAGCTTCCGTTGATTGCTACCAGTGTTACCAAATAAGTTCCCACTGAATCGTATACCTGGTTCTGAGAGGAAAGATCCGTTGTCGTGGTACTGTTTCCATTTCCAAAATACCAGTCAAAAGTATTCGAGTTGGTACTTCCGTTTGTAAAGGTGACAGACAATGGCCCGTAACCGGAAGTTGGATTGGCAGAAACGTTAGCCACAGGTGGATTCAACGGAACTACCAATATGGAATCGTTTCTGTGGCAACCATTACTTTCCACATCAATGTAATACCATCCCGGAGATAAATTCTGCCATACGGAAGCATTGATCTGGTTCGGATTATTCGCTCCCGGACCACTCCAGGTATAAATCGGTTGGTTCCCGTTAAACGTTCCGTTCATCAAGACGTAAACCGCCCCGTTGTTTGTTCCGCAATCGGAAGGGATCTGAGCAACCGTATCAAAATCCCATGGCATCGCTTTAACAGTTACTGCTACGGTATCTTTCAGGTTACATCCGTTAGGAGATACAGCTTGTACCACATAACTTCCTGAAACGATCGGAGCAATTGTTGCTCCCGTTTGTCCGGAAACCCAGGTAAAATTCGGGTTGGCAAAATTAGCAGTTGCAGTAACCGTTTGAGGCTCGTTCGCACAGAAAGTAATGTTCGGCCCGGCACTGATGCTTGACGAATCGTACGAAATCACAATCGTGTCCGTTTGCGGGCAAACCGTATTAAAAGTAATGTTATCGAGTGCAAAGTCATTGTTTCCGCTGGATACCTGCGCCACGATACTGATGGTAGCGGAAGTATTCGCTCCGGAATTCCAGGTTTGAATAAACTGCTGCCAGTCACACCCGTTTAACGTCGGACTGAATACTGGCCCGATCTGAACTCCATCAATGAAGAACTGCAAAATTGCCACGTTTGGCTGAGTAATGTTTTCCACACTGGTTACCCAGGCAGAAAAGGAATAATTCGTATTCGGATCTACCGTAATTGATTGCGACCAAACAGTTGTATTCGGCACAGTGGAACCGTTTACCACCATCATGTTTCCGGGCCCTGTTGTTGTCACATCCGCACAATTCACGAAATTATTGTGAACACTGTTGGGATTCGTAGTGATGGCATAGGTACTCGGATTCGTCAATAATCCGAAACTTCCGCCGGTCCCCGGACCATATCCGGTTGTGAATCCGGTATTTCCGGCTTCAAAGTCTCCGTTCACTACCAGGTTTTGTGTATAATTTGCAACATTCAGTACCAAAGTGGTCGGTGAAGTAATCGTAACACTAGACTGGTTCCCCGGTGCGATATTCCAGTTGTAGGTATCATATCCGGCAGGAACCGTGTACGTGATGGATGCACCCTGACAAAGCGTGGTGTCATTCCCAAGATTCAATGGAGGAAACTGACTGCACGGTGAAGTTGAACAACATTCAAAGATCATGGAATCAATAATCAAACCGCAACCCGGTCCGGGACGATTGTAATTGAAGGAAATACTGGAAATTGGCCCGTTCCATTCAACCCAGCCACTTGAATTATCGATATTCGTATTTACCTGTGTAGAACCTCCCGGGTCAGAAAAGTTCCCAACCTCATCGATCAGACCGCTGTATGCCGGAGAAATTGCATTGAGATACTCATTTTGAGCACCATCCAGATCAACAAACCGGATACGTATATTGCACACTGTTTGCGAGAAGGTAATCGTCATAGGAATCGTTGTAGACGGATCAAAAATTGCTGCCGGAGTTACCATTCCTGTAGTATAATTCGGATCACCCGCTGCGGAAATATTCCTGAAACCAAGCGTCGAAGTAATGGTGTAGCTAACCGGACCATTACAGGTATTAAAAGACGGGCTTGTTGCGGAAGTAACCGAACTTGTGGGAACCCAGCTCAGATTATCCGAAGCGATCTGGGCGTCGGAACTATTCGTAAAACTAATCAGCAAGAGGATTAAAGGCAGAGCTTTCATACAAATGAATCTGGATGTACTATCAATTGATGCAAAAACACCTGTTAGGCTCAGGGAAAACTTTGCACCCGCATTTTTTTTCTTCATAACGCAAATCTATGAAGACTAAACGGATATAGTAACTATTTAGTTGCTTGAAGAATCTTTTTTAACATTTTATTAAGAAACCATCTTATTATCTAAAAGCATTTCTTCTTCAATAAGAATAACTAACTTTGTCTTTATGAAATTCAATGAATTAGGATTAAATGATTTGGTCCTTGAAGCCATCCATCACATGGGCTTCGAAAATGCAACTCCAATCCAACAATTTTCCATCCCTGAAGTACTTGCTAATCACGACCTATTGGCTTGTGCCCAAACGGGAACGGGAAAAACTGCTGCTTTCATTCTGCCGATCCTGCACAAGCTGACCGGGAAGGAAGACGCATCCATCAATACGTTAATATTGGTCCCTACACGGGAACTTGCCATACAGATAGAACAGGAAATTCAAGGATTGTCTTATTTTGTTTCAGTGGGATCAACTGCCATTTACGGTGGTGGTGACGGTGCACGCTGGGAGGAACAAAAAAGTGCCCTGGTTGAAGGAACAGATATTATTGTTGCCACTCCCGGAAAATTGTTATCCCACATGATGCAGGGATATGTTGATTTTTCGCAATTGGAACACCTGATCCTGGATGAAGCGGATAAAATGCTGGATATGGGATTCTCCGATGACATTGAGCGCATCATTTCCCATCTTCCCAAAAAGCGTCAAACGCTGCTTTTCAGTGCTACAATGCCGGCAAAGATCAAGAACCTGGCGTCCAAAATCCTGATCCATCCGAAGGAAATTGCCCTTTCTATTTCAAAACCTGCGGCGGGAGTAACACAACATGTGATTCTTTGTTTTGACGAACAAAAAAATGCGGTGCTTGATTTTATCCTGAAAGAACGGGCCAATTACGACAGTATCATCATCTTTACTTCTGCCAAAAGCAAGGTTCACGAAATCGTTTATGCACTTCGAAAAGCCGGGTATAAAAATACGCAGGGTGTTTCTTCGAACCTGGAACAGGAAGAGCGTGAAGAAGTTTTGAGAGGTTTCCGTTCCAAGCGTACGCGTATTTTAGTTGCAACAGATGTGATGAGCCGTGGAATCGATATCAAGGAAATCAACCTGGTAATCAATTACGATGCTCCGAGAGACGCTGAGGATTATGTACACCGTATCGGGAGAACGGCACGCGCCAATACCAAAGGAGAAGCATTTACCCTAATCAATCAGAAAGACATGCCGAAATTATCGCGCATCGAACGGTTGATCGAAATGGAAATCCAACGGGTAACACTTCCGGAAGCATTCGGGCCTGTTCCGGAGTGGAAGGCTTCAAACGGTCCTTCTAACGGAAACGGGAAAAACAAAAACCGCAATAAGAGAAAGTTTTACGGGAAGAAGAAAAAACCGGTGAATAACTGATTGGTTAAAAGGGGGTTCAAAAAGAGTTCAAATCTTCTTCGTCCCAAGCTTAGAAGGTTCAAAAAGTTTAAAGAGTTCAACGTTTTGAAGTAAATCTCATTTGAATCAGCCCCGGCTGAAACATTTGAACTATACAAATATTACCACATTGCCTTTTTCTGCCCTGCGAACGCATTCCGAATATCCTTTGAAAAAATAAGGAATGTTGTCTTCATCTCCGTTAACGATCCGGTTTTTCACCTTTTCGAAGGTCAAAATGGATATTTCAAATTCCGGAAGGCCTGTTTTTAGCATGGGCTGCTTCAAAGCGTCTTCCCAAAAATAAACTCCGCCATAAGTTCTTCGTGCAACTTCCAGGATGTATGACCCGGCTTGTGCGCAAAAATCATCAATCATTTCTTCGTCGGAAAGATCTGCAAAATCTGAAAAATCCTCGATTAAACTATCCAGCACGTTTAAACTGCGGATCGAATAATCAAAAGCTCCGTCGTATTTAGTATTGAATGCACGTACGATTTTCTCAGCGTTTGTGGTTGCCTTACTAATAAATTCCTGTTGAATTTTATCAAAGACATCTACACCCGGTTCTAATGTAATAGGAGGCTCTTTGTCTTTGACTTGCGTCTTTTTGTACTTGAAAAAATCAAACAATTTCATGTAACATTATTGATTAGATGTGTAGCGTAGTTTTGATGTCGCAAAAATACAACTTTTTTAATTAGCACTGTTGTCAAAAATTATTTGTGTGAATTTATTTTCTCACTGCAAATATAACACAATTGTATGAGTTATTCGCTATACCGCACGTCTTCGCGGTAAGGAACTTTTTCCATACTTTCCACTTCTATGGTAAAATGCCCGAATTCTTCGGCAACTTTTCCATCAATCGCATAAATTCCTTTTCCCCGGAACGGTTGTTTCAAAGCAACATCCTGAAAATGAACGGTATCTAATTGTTCACCTTCGGCATCGAAAAGCGTCCCGAAATGCACGATCTGGTTTTTGGCGCTCACAATTTTTTTCACCGCGATCAAATATCCGTAAACACGGACTTTGCGGTTTACATAGTTCAACAGGTCTTTCGCCAGAACTCCATCCAGCGGTTTTTCTTTTAGTACTTCGAACGGATTGCACAAGGGGAAGTCCAGTAATTCCATCTGCTCAAAAACTTCCTCAAAATCTGTTTCCGTAAGTTCCGGGAACACAAATTCCCGGCGTTCCTGTAAAAATAGTTCGGGCTGGCTTTCCGACTTCAACACGACTTTGTGAACGTTCAAATGAGCGTTCCACATCAATTCTTTTTTCGGGATTCCAAAGGAACGCAACGCTCCTATCCGGATCAGTAATAACAATTGTTCCAAAGGAATTTCTATGCGCTGCATCAGGTCGTTGAAACCGGTAAATTCCCCTCCTGTTTCCCGTTCCAGTACCAATCGCTGCATGTGTTTTAATTCGATTCCCGAAATGTGCTGAAATCCCAGCCAGATAACCGTTCCGCGAATAATTGTTTCTGCCTTGCTCCTGTTTATGCACGGTGCTTCGATGGTTGCTCCCAATTTTTTGGCTTCCAGCACATACACTTCCGTGCGGTAGAATCCCCCGAAATTATTGATCGTGGCCACCATGTATTCCAGCGGATAATACGCTTTCAGGTACAAACACTGGTAACTTTCTACCGCATATGAAGCCGAGTGCCCTTTGGAAAAAGCATATCCGGCAAAACTTTCGATCTGCCGCCAGATCTCGCTGATATCTCTTTCGGAATGGCCTCTTTGCCTGGAGTTTTCAAAGAATTTACCCTGGACGAGCAAAAATTCATCCCGCGAGCGGAATTTTCCCGACATTCCTCTTCTCAATACGTCTGATTCGGCCAGATCCAATCCTCCGAACTGATTGGCCACTTTGATCACATCTTCCTGGTAAACCATTACGCCATAAGTATCCGGCATAATGTCCAGCAAAACAGGATGCGCTTCCCTGACACGTTCCGGGTTGCGATGCCTTAAAATATATTCCCGCATCATCCCCGAAGAGGCAACTCCCGGCCGGATAATGGAACTTGCAGCAACCAATTCCAGGTAGGTATTGGTTCGCAGCTTGATCATCAGCATACGCATTCCGGGAGATTCCACATAAAAGCAGCCGATTGCAGTCGCTTCACGCAACAGTTTATTGATGTTATCATCCACAATAAAGCGGCGCACATCGTGAATGTCGTGAGGCGGGCGATCCGGTTGGTTATACGCAATAATATCCAGCGTATCCCGGATTTTCCCCAAACCTCTTTGTGAAAGGATGTCGAATTTATACAAACCCACATCTTCCGATTCGATCATGGAAAACTGGGTTGTTTTGTAGCCTTTCGAAGTCAAAAAAGTGGCTGTGAAATAATTGATCGGTTTTTCGCTGATGATCATTCCTCCTGCGTGCACACTCAGGTGAGAAGGAAGTCCGGCTATCAATTCACTGTATTTCAAGACCAGTTCCTGGATCGGATCGGCTTTGAGTTCTCTTTTCTTATCGCCCGAAAGCATGTCGATATCCGTTTTGGGTAAGCCGAATACTTTCCCCAATTCCCGCACGGTAGCTTTGTACTGGAATGTATTGTAAGTACAGATCAAAGCCGTATTCTCGAAGCGTTCGAAAACGTACCGGATCACATCATCGCGGTCTCGCCATGAAAAGTCCATATCAAAATCCGGAGGGTTCTGCCGGTAGAGGTTGATGAAGCGTTCGAAATACAGATCCAGTTCCAGCGGATCCACATCTGTGATTCCCAGTAAATAGGCCACCAAACTGTTTGCCCCGCTTCCCCTTCCTACATAATAATATCCTTTGGATTTCGCGTAGGAAATAATATCCCAGGCGATCAAAAAATAGGTGATGTAGTTTTTTTCATCAATCACCTTGATTTCTTTTTCTATCCGCTCCTTGATTTCCGTTGTCGTGATATCGTAACGATTTTTCAGTCCTTCTTCACAAAGTGAACGGATCAATTGGAGGTCTTCTTCCCTGGAGTTGGTGTAAAGCGCCAGATTCTGGGAAGCTGCCCGGGGTGCAAACTCAAATTCAATGGAACAGCTTTCGAGGATTTTTTCTGCCCGGAGCACCAATTCACCGAATTCTTCATAGCGTTCGAGCAAGCTTTCTCTTTGCAAAAACACTTCATCTTCCCTGGTTTGCTCTTCAGGCGGTAATTTGGAAAGTAACACGTTTTGATCAATTGCCCGAAGCAGGCGGTGCGTGTTGAAATCACGTTTGGAACGAAAAGTCATACCGGCAAGCGCCAGGTATTTCGCTCCGTCTTTATCCGGATTCATTCGAAAGCGGTTCAGCTGGTGTGCTGCTACACCAATAAACTCATACGATTCAAGGATTTCCGGTTCTTTTCCCCAGGGATAAATAACCACGCAGTTCTGAAATGCCGGAGCTTTCGCCGGAAAAGGCGTTTCTTCATGTGTATGCTTACTCAGGAACGTATTTATTTCCATGAAGCCTTCATTGTTTCTGGCCAAAACCACATAACAACATGCTATTCCATTCCGGAAATCGACACCCACAACAGGAATGCGGCCATTTTCCTGGCTGTAACGGACAAAATTCAATATTCCCGAAGTGTTATTGATATCAGTCAATGCAATGCGTTCATAACCGGAACCTGCGCCCCATTGCACCAATTCTTCCGGATCCACCATCCCGTATTTTAAACTGTAACACGAATGAACATTTATCATAGTAATTGCCAATTTGCGATGGCTTAGATTTCGCTAAGTCACCGAAGATTCTTGAAAAAGGAAGCTGAGCGGAGTCGAAGCTTCTTTTTTTTTAAACAACCAAATTCCTGGTGTCACGGTGCTTATACCTTCTCTCTTAATCCGGCAGCATGCGTGACATCCAGGAGCCTGGTTCCAATCGTTTCCCTCTGTTCGTTGTGGTTAGCCTTAGGTTGTGGCGGTGGTGGTGGTTATTAGTGAACAGAGGGCAACAACAGGTGCGATTTCAGGTGGTCGGGTTGTTCATTTAATGTCAGTTCGGGCTGACTATTCGTTTCTTTTTCATTTCGTCATTGGATGTGGAGGCGATCCGCCATTACGGACCACCTCCGGGTTTATTGTTTGTAAACCAATTACCTAAATGGTTTACAAGACAAGTGTGCCTGCGTAGTTCAAACCTGTTTGCTTCGGATATTCGATAATTCCGCTCCCATTTTCTCCCTTTGCAGAAAATGTTAGACAATACGGTTTGCAACTATCACCGGGGTTTCTCCCCTAAAAGGATTAAAATGTCCGATCCGTTTCACCTGCATGCCAATCGCACGCTGGATTGCCCGTTCTCCGAAACGCTCCCGGATATCATCCATTGAATGGTACAAAGTGGCCAATCTGGAACCTTCGTCGAACAGGCGCATCTGGTAATTCCCGTGTACCAATTCGCTCATGCGAACTCCAACCAAACGCACCAGCAACCTGCGGTTATGCAATTTTTCAAAGAGGTTCATTACAACCGGAATGATTTCATGATCCGCCGCCGAATAAGGAATCCGCTGCTGCAGGGTCGTGGTTTGAAAATCGGAATACCGGATCTTTACCAAAATGCAGGCGCATACTTTTTTCTGTTTACGCAACTGGAAAACCAGGTTCTCTGCCAGGGCAAAAACAATGGCTCTCAAACGTACCACATCGATCGTATCTTTCTCAAAAGTGCGTTCACTGGAAATCGATTTCCGCTCGCTGTACTGGATCACCGGGCTGTTATCAATTCCCTGTGCTTTTTTCCAGATGGCAATGCCGTTTTGTCCGAGTACACTTTCCAGCATTTCTACCGGCATTTGCTGAATGGTCCCGATGCGTTTCACTCCCAGGCTGCAAAGCGTCTGGTAGGTTTTCATTCCCACCATCGGAATTTTCTGCACAGATAACGGATTTAAGAATCCCTTTTCTTGCCCGTCGATGACATTCATCTGGTTATTCGGTTTCGCCTCTCCCGTTGCGATCTTGGAAACGGTTTTGTTAACCGACATTCCAAAGGAAATGGGTAATCCGGTTTCTTTCATGATCTTTTGCCGCAGTTCACCGGCATACTTGTAGCATCCAAAAAAGCGGTCCATTCCCGAAAGGTCTATGTAGAACTCATCAATTGAAGATTTTTCCACCACCGGTACTGCATCCTGGATGATATCCGTTACCAGTCGCGAATATTTCGTGTAATTGGCCGAATTTCCACTGATAATAATCGCTTCCGGGCAACGCTCTTTGGCCATTTTCATGGGCATTGCCGAATGAATTCCGTATTTGCGGGCTTCGTAACTACAACTGGCTACGACTCCACGGTCAGATGCTCCACCGATTAAGATGGGCTTTCCGTTCAGGCGGCTGTCTTCCAGGCGTTCACAGGAGACAAAAAAGGTATCCAGGTCCATGTGGACAATGCTTCGTTGTTGTTCGTTCATGTCTCGTAGTTTTAAAAATTACGGCTGCATAACGTTTCCGAACAGGGAATAATCCGTAGATTCGTTCCGGTTTCAAAAGTACACTTTTGATTATTTTAAAATCTAAATTTGATTAATAATTAATCAACAAGGCAAAATTAGTTATCAACCACGTAAAGGATTTACGAACAAGAAAAAAACGAAAGCTTTTGAAAAAACAATCCGCTACAGCAGATAAATACGGAATTGTAAGCTGTTTTTCGTACCTTTCATTAAATTGACGATTATGAAGCTCTTCCTTTTTTTGATTGTTCTGCTGGCAGGAAGATTCGCTTATGCGGACGGGTTGGATGAAATGCGGATTTATGTCAATCAAAAACTGGTTGCAACCAGTTATGAAGGAGCTTCCCAAATCCTGGAGCTTGAAGTTTCTCTAGGAGATACTTTAAAATTCGAAATTTGGACCGATTGGGGCGGAATGGAAAATTCTTCCATCAGTGTTTTCGAATATCAAAGCAGTGAAAAAGTAGATGAACTGGCACAAATCCCCAACCAAAAATACGAAGCCAGTTTTCAGCAGATCATCACTCCAAAGCTTATAGGCAGCGAAATGCAATATGTATTTAATTTCAGTCCCTCGGTAAACCGGACCTGGAAATTTGCACGAATTATTTTGAAGCAGCGACCGGATTAATTCTATCTTTATAACAAAGTTTAAATCACCTAAAATGAGAAAATTTCTCCTGAGAACACTTTTGCTTATCGGCATATTGTATGTCTCAGGATGTATCCTGCTCTATTATAAGCAGGAAGGGATTATTTTCCTCCCGACCAAACATCCGGGAGATTTCACTTTTGAATTCGATCAGAAATTCGTAGAAAGAAGCATTCGCACAACAGATGGCAAAATCCTGAATGGCCTGCTGTTTAAAGTGCCGGAATCCAGGGGGCTTATCTTTTATTTACATGGAAACGGAGGATCTGTGAATTCCTGCGGAATTGTTGCCGAAACCTTTACAAAACTGCATTACGACGTTTTCATGTTGGATTACAGGGGTTATGGAAAGAGTGAAGGAAGTATTGACAACGAAGAACAATTGCACCGGGATGTGCAGACAGCTTACAATGAAATGAAGAAATCCTATCCTGAAAATAAGATATGTGTTTTAGGTTACTCGATCGGAACCGGGTTTGCTTCCAGACTTGCCTCGGTCAACCACCCGAGATTATTGATTCTGCACGCTCCCTATTACAACCTCACGGATCTGATGCGCCATAAATATCCCTTCCTTCCCACTTTCATTTTGAGGTATCAACTGAAAACCAATGAGTATCTGAAGGATTGTACCATGCCGGTGGTTATTTTTCACGGAGACAAAGATCATGGAATTTATGTCGGTTCTTCCCGGAAACTGAAAAAAGAATTCAAAACCGGTGACCGCTTATTTGTACTGAAAGGAGTCGGACATAACGGAATTATTAAGAGTGAAGCTTATCAGCGGATCATTCCCGGATTATTGGACGAATGAAAACACCTGTACTATCTACAAAGTAAATCCGGAGTTACATTTTATTGATTAAGATTTATAACAAAAAAGGCGATTCTTTCGAACCGCCTTTCTTATTTGATAAAGTGTATTTTCGATTTTTATTTTTTCACAGAGTCAACTACAGCTTTGAACGCCTCAGGGTGGTTCATTGCCAGGTCAGCTAAAACTTTACGGTTCAATTCGATACCGCTTTTGTTTACAGCCCCCATGAATTGAGAATAGCTCATTCCGTGCAGGCGAGCTCCAGCGTTGATACGCTGAATCCACAAAGCGCGGAAATTTCTTTTCTTTTGCTTACGACCTTCGTAAGCATAATTTAATCCTTTTTCAATAGCGTTTTTCGCTACTGTCCAAACATTTTTTCTACGGCCGTAGTATCCTTTGGCCAACTTCATAAAGTTCTTTCTGCGAGCTCTTGAAGCAACGTGATTTACCGATCTTGGCATAACTTTTAGTTTTTTTGATAAGGAGTGTCCGCCGCGGCGGATCTTTGGTACTCATTACCTGGTTAAACAATTACCGCCCCGGCTGAACCGGGACAAAAATTTCCCTTCTTGAAAGAAGTGAGGGATTACTTCATGTTCAACATTAATTTAACGTTCGACAAATCTGATTCGTGAACCAAACCTGCGTGAGTTAAATTACGTTTTTGCTTCTTGGTTTTTTTCGTAAGAATGTGGCTTTTGAAAGCGTGTTTTCTCTTGATTTTACCTGATCCAGTTACAGTGAAACGTTTCTTTGCACTGGAATTTGTTTTCATTTTTGGCATTTTTCTCTTTTTTAAAAAATGAACACTTTATCATAGTCTTTCAATGATCAATTTCTGAATTATCAATTATCAAGTCCTGATAATTCCTCCATTGATCATTTATAATTACTTCTTCTTAGGGTTGATCATCACGATCATTCTCTTCCCTTCCAATTTCGGCATTTGCTCCAATGTCCCGATATCAGCCAATTCCTGAACGAATTTCAACAACAGGATTTCACCTCTGTCTTTGAACACAATCGTTCTACCGCGGAAAAATACATATGCCTTTACCTTGGAACCTTCTTCCAAAAACTTACGTGCATGGGTCAATTTAAATTGAAAATCATGATCGTCTGTATTCGGACCAAAACGAATTTCTTTCAAAACAACTTTACTTTGTTTCGCTTTCAATTCTTTTTGCTTTCTTTTTTGGTTGTATAAGAATTTACGGTAATCCATAATCTTACAAACCGGTGGCACCGCGTTCGGAGAGATTTCCACCAAGTCCAGTTCCTGCTCTTCTGCCAATTGCAGTGCAGCACTCAAACTCATAACTTTCGGTTCTTCTCCCTCCACAACCAAACGGATTTCACGTGCGGTGATCTTCCCGTTTATTTTGTGCTCGTCGTTATTTTCTTTTCTTACTGGTTTTCTACTGTCTTTTCTCATTCAGTTTATTAAACATTTGTCGACAATTCTTTTTCTATAGCCTGGCCCACTAAAGTTGCGAAAGCATCTATTGCCATCGAACCTTTATCTCCTTCTCCACGCTGTCTTACAGATACTTGCTTTTCCTCAGCTTCTTTCTCTCCGACAACCAGCATGAACGGGATTTTTTTCAGTTCCGCCTCACGTATTTTCTTGCCTATCTTTTCGTTACGGTCGTCAACGAATCCGCGAATATCGGAATTATTTAGCAATTCCAATACATCTTTCGCATAATCGTTGTATTTATCGCTGATCGGTAGGATTGCAACTTGCTCGGTTGTTAACCACAACGGGAAGTCTCCCGCACAGTGTTCCAACAACACGGCAACGAAACGTTCCATGGACCCGAAAGGCGCACGGTGAATCATTACCGGACGGTGTTTTTGGTTATCTGCTCCCGTATATTCCAGTTCAAAACGCTCCGGTAAATTGTAATCTACCTGGATTGTTCCAAGCTGCCACTCTCTTCCCAAAGCATCCTGCACCATGAAATCGAGTTTCGGGCCGTAAAATGCCGCTTCACCCAATTCCACTACTGTCGGAAGGTTTTTCTCTGCTGCCGCTTCAATGATCGCACTTTCCGCCTTTGCCCAGTTCTCATCGGAACCGATGTATTTCGTCGGATTCTCAGGATCACGCAAAGAGATCTGTGCCTTGAAATTCTGGAAATCCAATGTCTTGAAAATGTACAATACCAAGTCGATTACCTTCTTGAATTCGTCCTTCACCTGGTCCTGCATACAGAAGATATGCGCATCATCCTGCGTAAATCCGCGTACACGTGTCAATCCGTGAAGCTCACCGCTTTGCTCGTACCGGTAAACGGTTCCGAACTCTGCAAAACGAGCCGGTAAATCTTTGTAGGAGCGCGGCCTGCTCTTGAAAATCTCACAGTGATGCGGACAGTTCATCGGCTTCAACAGGAATTCCTCGTTCGGGTCCGGAGTTTTGATCGGCTGGAACGAATCCGCACCGTATTTCTCGTAGTGACCGGAAGTCACATACAAATCCTTGTTCCCGATGTGCGGAGTGATTACCTGCTCGTAACCGGCTTTACGCTGTGCTCTCTTCAGGAAATTTTCCAAACGCTCACGCAATGCAGCTCCTTTCGGCAACCACAGCGGTAAACCTGAACCTACTTTCTGAGAGAAGGTAAACAATTCCAGTTCTTTCCCCAATTTACGGTGGTCACGGCGTTTTGCCTCTTCCACTTTCTCCAGGTATTCGGTCAACTCCGCTTGTTTCGGGAAAGTAATCCCGTAAACGCGTGTCAACTGCTTATTTTTTTCGTCTCCGCGCCAGTATGCTCCGGCGATCGACATCAACTTCACTGCTTTAATGAACCCGGTATCCGGAATGTGCGGCCCACGGCAAAGATCCGTGAAATTCCCCTGCGTATAGAACGTGATCGAACCATCCGGTAAATCCTGGATCAACTCCAATTTGTACGGATCTTCTTTCTCGGTGAAATAAGCCAATGCATCTGCTTTGGAAACTTCTTTACGTACAAAAGGGTTCTTTAGCTTTGCAAGTTCCTTCATTTTTTCTTCGATTTTCGGAAGATCTTCTTCTTTGAAGGTGTAATCCATAAAATCGACGTCGTAGTAATAACCGTTGGCAATCGGAGGACCGATAGCCAATTTGATTCCCGGATAATAAAACTCCAGGGCTTCCGCCATTAAGTGAGCTGAAGAGTGCCACATGGTCGATTTTCCGTCCGCATCGTTCCAGGTCAGCAACTGCAAGGTACAGTCACCGGTCAACGGACGAGTCGCGTCGATTACCACGTTATCCACTTTGGCTGCCAATACGTTACGAGCCAATCCTTCAGAAATGCTAAGAGCAACATCCAATGCTGTTGCTCCTGCTTCGTATTGTCTAACTGATCCGTCAGGAAGAGTTACATTAATCATCACTTATAAAATTTAGTACAAAAATAGGCTTTATCTCGGATATAAGCCTCATTTCTGTGATTTAAGGTTCAATACCGTAAACTAAAACAATCCCTTCTTTTGTCCCCTTTCCGGAACCGATGGAATATTCAATGTGGATATTTCTCAAACGATCAGCATCCGGAATCTTTGCAACGTACGCATCGTTTAATTCCGTGGTGCTGAATTTCAGGTTTTTACCCTGTACTTTTTTGAATTCCTTGATCAATACGCGGTCTTTATTATCAGCCGGTGCATCGTAGATTTTCACCGTCAGTGCAGCCGTACATTTTTTCGCGCTGATCGCAAATTTGTATTCATCCAGCAGGAAAGTATACACTTCGATATTTTTGACCTGTTTGGAAGAACCAGCTGTGAAGTACGTAATCTTGGAACCTTCGTAGCGCGTTCCTTTGATCATTTCTTTGCATTCCTGTTTCAAGGTGCTCATTTGCGCTTCCAGCACGTTATCATTCCCTCCTGAAACCAATCCGATCCACAATAAACAAACAGCAAGCGGAAGGGTGAATTTGAATAGCTTTATCATAAAAAATTATTTCCCTGGTTTAACAATATTGGAACGCACCATTTTCACTTCATCCGCCAAAGTTTTGTACTCGGCATCGGTTAATTCAGGTGTTTCGCGGTTGATATTTTTGGACACTTTCTTCACGGAAGCCATTCCTTCGTAAGTATTCAGAATTCCTTCATACATTTTGATCACTTCTTTCAAACGTGCATCTTCCTGTGCCGGATGGCTCTTGAATCCTTTGATGATGTTTTTCAACAAGCTCATTTGCTCAACCAGCAATTTCCCGATCTCTTCCTTGTCTTTTTTATTGTCGATTCCCAAATACATTCCTTCGATCCATGAACCGGAGAACTGGATTGCTCCCAAATACTTCAGGTCGTTGTTTTCCATGTACTCATCCGATTTGTCCTGGATTTCATAAATGATATCCTGCAATGCTTCCACATCACCCAATCCTTTATCAAACTTCGTGATCAGTTCTTTATCGGAAAAAACGCTTTCCAGACCAACTTTTGATCCCATTTTCTGAATCACTACCAAATACTCGCGTGCTTCCTGTGTTTTGGAGTTGATGGCGCAATAAGCCATATCCGTAGAGTAAATTCCCAAATTCATCAATTGGTCGATTTTTACGGAATATTTATCTGCATTCGCAGCAGGGTTTGTTTTACCTGCCACATATGGCAAACCTGCATCTTTAAATGCATTTGCGATACTGATCGGCGGAGGTAATACGTAATCATCTTCGGAAGAATCATCTGATGCATCAGTTGTTTCTACGGTAGCAACTGCGTTCTTTTCAGTCTCACCACCTCCACAAGACGCCAGGCTTAGGGTTAACGCAAAAGCAGGTACAAAATAATTCAGTTTAAACATAATTGGATTTGTAAAGTTTTGATTGTAAAGAAACAAAGAAAATTCAATTTGGGATATCATCTATCGAAGATTTTATTAGATTCGTCTATATTATTTAACCCGCTATCACAAAATGCCACTATTACCAATTTCGCTGGGATTGATACTCGGCATTCTTTTTTCCTACGCTTCCGAAGGGAATACAGGAACTACCGGATTAGTTCTGACAGGCGTTTTTGCAGGCTGTATTCTGAGCTTGATTTACCAGTATTTGTTTCCTTCCAAATCATTCCCGAAGTTTATGCCGGTCCTTGCCTTTAGCTTGCTGTTTATGCTGATCGGTTTCGGGAAGCTGAAGCTCGTAAAAAGAACGACTGCTTCCCTGGAAGAAATGTCCGGAAAAGTAAGCTACGGAACAGTTTTTAAAAGCAAAATCTCTGAATCGGGCTACCAAACCATTCATCTGGCGCTTGAAAAAACAACGGACCGGAACAAACAAGTTCCCATCCAGGGCAATATCATCCTCACACTCGACACGCTGGAAGGAATCTATCGAACGGGCGATTTCGTAGCATTCAAAACAATCCTGGAACCATTCCGGAACGAAACAAACCCGGGAAGTTTTGATGCAGCGTACTATTACGGAACCCATCATTACATCGGGCGGGCTTTCATCGCTTCGAATTGCATTCAAAAAACCGGCACACGGGAAAACCTGACGATTTTCTTTTCCAACTGGCAGGACGAGATCGGCGAAAAAATGAAATCCTGGCTTCCTGCATCCGTTTCCGGAATCGGTGTTGCCTTATTATTGGGGAATAAAACAGACATTGAGCAGGAAGTCCTGGATTCTTTTTCGAATACCGGGGCCATGCATGTACTGGCTGTTTCAGGATTGCATGTCGGGATCATACTGATCATTTTTCAATACCTACTCGGCTTTTTCAGCAAATGGATTTCCCGGAAACAGGCCATTCTCTTTTCCGTCATTTTGATCTGGGGATTCGGATTATTAAGCGGTGCTTCTCCTTCCGTAATCCGCGCCGTGGTCATGTTCAGCATTCTGGCACTCGGTCAGCTTTTGAGCCGTAAAAACAGCGGAATGAACAACCTCATCCTTTCGGCAATTGTTTTGCTGTTATACGATCCGTATTACTTATTCGACATCGGTTTCCAGTTGTCGTATGTGGCTTTGATCGGCATTCTTTTGTTCCAGAATTCGATTTATCAACTCATCCACATCCGCCAAAAATGGCTCGACTGGCTTTGGAAAGGAAGTGCTGTGGGTATCGCGGCTACGATCGCAACCACTCCTTTCATGTTGTATTGGTTCCACCAGTTCCCCAATTACTTTCTGCTCTCCAACATCGTTGTGATGCTGCTCGGGTTCGTCGTTTTGCTCTTTTTGATCATCCTGATTTTTACGGCGTGGATTCCTTATTTGAATACGCTCGTTATTTTCCTGACGGTTCTTTCCCTTCAGGCCCTGGTAATCGGCATCCAATACGTGGACGAAATTCCGGGAGGCGTTTCCGGCGGATTTGAACTGAATTTCATCCAGTTCCTGGTTGTTGGCGGATTGATCGGATTTTGCTTTCACAAGTTGCTGATCAAACAACTCTTTTCCAAAATTGCCCTAACCGGATTAGCTGTTTGTCTGCTGCTCATTTCCTGGAAACGCGAAGTGAAATTCGAACAAAACCAGCTTCAGGTCTTTTCAGGGAAAGCGTTTTGCGGAATGATCCAGTACAAAGGAATGCTGATCACTTTTGCAGAAAACACTCCCAAAAACAAGCAAATCCTCCAAACACTCAAAAACGCGGTCCGCGATTCAGGGCTGAACCTGGGCAAATCGCTTGTTTTGAAATCCGGGAATAAAGTGCAATTGGACAAACAGGAAATCTCATTTATCCGGGAAGAGAACGGCTGGAAATTCAGGATCGGTAAACAGGAATACACTTATCAATCAAGAGGAACTCCTGGGAAATCTCATCACAAAGCGCTTTTATCCCAGAGGCTTCAGCGCTATTTATACAAAGACGAGCCAATTGAGCCTTTTTGTGTCCAGCTAACTATTTGAAAATGGATATTGAAACTGGAAAAAGTTTTAATAAACTCGTATCCATTCAAAACAGGAAAATTCCCCTTTTCAATTTTACAATTTTCAATTATCCATTAATTCAACGGCATATAATACTGATCGTAACGTCGCGTTACCAATACCTTTTTATCCACTTCGGAAGCAGCTTCCACTACGTAAACCGTTTCTTTTGAAACCGGATCAACGTCCTTTTTAAAGGAAAACACATAATCTCCTGATTTGAAACCAGGAATTTCGTTTTTCATTTGGCGTGCAGCCAGTTTCAATGCAATTCCCTGTGCTGCCGTACTTTGGTTTTCACTCGCGAAACGCATTACCAGGAAGACATTCTCCAGGAACCGGTTTTTCTCATCGCCCTGCAGATTGAATTCCCTGTTTTTCATCATGGCATAAAAAGCCAGGTCGTCGTTAGTAGTGTATCCGTCCATATTGCGCGTCAGCCAATCTTCTTTCATGTATTTTTCCGCCCAAACCTGGTTTGATTTCCCCGTTTGGAATTCATCCACGTACTCCATTTTGCGCAGTACATTCTTATTGTTCAAAAAGCATTGCGCAACGATAAATTCACAGGTTGTATCCTTAATCAGTTCGAACCAGTGCGTTTCCATATACAACACCTCGGTAGTATCAGCCAGCAAAGCCATTTTCTGGTTTTCGATCAACGGATCAATGTCTTTGGAAGATAGCCCGAGTTTGCTCAAGCGGTATTTCTCTTCAAACAGGGAATCCAGGCGCTGATAAGACTGTGGCTTCACAACGACCGTTTCACCGTAAGTAAGACTCACATATCTTTTATTCACAGCCCCAAAATCGTGCGCCAATTGCTGTTCCAGGCTTTCTTTCCGGTTCCTTGCCAAATCCTCCAGACTTGGTCCGGGAACATATTTCAACCCACAGGAAGAAACGGCACTTACAAGAAGTAAAACCAGGGTAAAACGTTTTAGAAAGACTATTCCTGACATATCTGTGAGTTTATATGATCAAAAATAACGAATTTTACCGGGTGAAATTGCGCTACTGTATACTTCTAACTTTTATTCTGATTTCTTATGTTCTTCCGGCACAAAAAACCGTTTCGGGAAAGCGTACGAATAAGGCCATTACTTTGGACGGAATGTTGTTGGAAGTGGCCTGGGATGAAGCGGAAACTGCCGGGGATTTCACCAACAATTACCCGAATCCGGGAGCACCCAGTGCCTACAAAAGCGAAGTCAAATTCCTTTACGACGATCAATACATTTACATCGGGGCAAAATTGGCCGATCACCGGCCGGATTCCATCATTGCTTTTTTGTCGGAACGGGACGATTACGGGAATGCCGATTGGTTTGGCGTGTTAATTGATCCTTATGGCGCCGGGCAAAATGCTTTTGGATTTTACGTTACCGCCGCCGGAACGGAATTGGACGCCATTATCAATCAAACGAATGAAGATTACTCCTGGAACGCCGTTTGGAGAAGTAAAGTGAAGCGAATCGCCGAAGGATGGAGCATCGAGATTCGCATTCCGCTGACACAATTGCGTTTCCCGAAAGAGACTGTCCAAAACTGGCGCATCAATTACGTACGAAACATACGCCGCAACCGGGAAACTTCGCATTGGTCGTTCGTAGATCCGCAGCAATACGGCGAAATTGCCCAGAGCGGTTATATCAAGGGAATCGAAAACCTGGGAACTCCGCTGCGGCTTTCTTTTTCTCCCTACTCTACCATGTATCTCGAAGACAGTTACGATGAAAACTCCCAATCACAAAACTGGGGATTCCGGCCGCGGTTCGGGATGGATATGAAAGTCGGACTAAGCGAATCTTTCACCCTCGACGCTACGTTGGTCCCGGATTTCGGGCAAACCGTTTCGGACCGTTTGGTATTGAACCTTTCTCCTTTTGAAGTGCGCTATCCCGAAAACCGGCCTTTTTTCCTGGAAGGAATGGATTTGTTCGGAATCGGTGATTTATTCTACTCGCGCAGGATCGGTGCGGAAACTTACCTGAAGCAACAGGCCATTGACTCCGCAGCGAAAGACCCGAACAATACAATCAACACGATCCCCGACAGAGCTCAATTAATCAATGCGCTGAAGATTTCCGGTCGAACCAAAGGCGGATTGGGAATCGGTGTGTTTAATGCAATTGAAAACCGGTCTTACCTGAATTACCGGGACTCAACAGGAACCGATCACAAAATCCTGGCACATCCCGTATCGAATTACAACGTGTTCGTTCTATCTCAAAACTTAAAAAATAACGCCAATATTTCACTTCTGAACACCAACGTCATCCGGCCGGAAATCAATGTCCTTTCCAATGTAACGACCTTACAGGGACTGGTTTTCAACAAAAACAGGGTTTACGGTATTTCGGCTAATACGCAGGTTTCAATCAATTCTTCCGGAAATAAAGCGATTGCAGGCCGTTCTTCTTCGATCAGCTTTCAAAAGGTAAAAGGAGTCAACCAGTTCAATATCGATTACTACGATTGCGACGACAACTACAATCCCACAGAATTGGGCTTTTTGGCGCGGAACAATTTCTTCGGGTTTTACGGGCGTTACCGCTGGACAGGTTACGAAGCTACCAAACGGCTTTTGCGCAGGAATTTCTCGGCTGAAAACACGGTTGAATACTTATACAAACCAACCAAATTCGGTTATTGGTCCATCAATAGCGAATACATCGTTACCACCAAAAAATTCCTTTCAGCAGGAATCTCCCTGAATGTTTATCCTTTGGGTGAACACGACTTTTTCGAATCGCGCACCTTCGGAATCCCGGTTCATTTCCCGGCTTCCTTCCAGTACGGAGGTTTTTATTCCAGCGATTATTCCAAACGCTTTGCGCTGGATTATTATGCCTATCACCGCGTGTTTGACAGGAAAGGTATGTCGAACCTTGATCTGAATATCAGTCCGCGCATCCGTATCGCGCCGAAAGTATTTACGGTTCTGAGCTCAACTGTCAACCGCTATTTCAACAACTTTGGGTTCGTTCGCGTTACAGATACCAACTACACCGATCAGATTACCTTAGGAAACCGCGAACGCTGGATTGTCACCAACTCCATTGCACTGGATTACAACTTCACCAAAACATTCAGTTTAAAACTGCGCTTCAACCATTACTGGCAGGAAGTTTCCTACAAATCCTTCATGGAATTGCTGGACGACGGAAGTTATCAGGCTTCTTCCTATTCCGGAGTTGATTCGGCAGGTCACAGTTACCACAACACCAGTTTCAATGCGTTTACCGTTGATTTTGACCTGCGCTGGGTCGTTTATCCGGGAAGTGAAATCCGCTTCGTCTGGAAATACAACATCTACGCTTCCAAAAACGGACTGGACTACGGGTATTTCAAAACCTTCAACAACCTGTTCGACAACCCGTATTTGAATTCTTTCTCCGTGAAAGGTTTGTTCTACATCGACGCTGGAAAGTGGTTCCGTAAGAAAACAGCCTAAAATCTTCACCCCACTTAGGGGTAAAATCATTCTCAGTTGTCATAAACCAAAAGATGATAACTTTACCCCGGTGAAATACACATGCGGGTGGAAGAAAAACAAGTGATAACACAAGTTGTGACAGGAGATTTAAACACATTTGAAATGGTATTTCGCGATTATTATAAACCGCTGGTCCGCTATGGCAACACGTTTCTGAAAGATTCAGACGAAGCAGAGGACATTGTACAGCAAGTATTTGTTTCTTTGTGGGAAAAACGGGTACAACTTGATATTCATACTTCGATCCGGGCGGTTTTATACAAGTCGGTTCAGAATGCCTGTTTGAATAAGATCAAGCATTTGAAAGTGCGGAATACGTATGCAGATGAACTCAAAGCAACCACTGCTTTTGCAGATTCTTCCGATACTGTTCAGTTGAATGAACTCAATGAACGGATCGGGATGGCAATCGAAACGATGCCCGAACAATGCGGGCGGATTTTCAAAATGAGCCGTTTTGAACAGCTTCGTTACCAGGAAATTGCAGATCAATTGGGTTTATCTGTGAAAACCGTTGAAAATCAAATGGGGAAAGCCCTCAAAATTGTGCGTGAAGAGTTGAAAGACTATTTGCCGTTACTCATCCTTTTTTTCATTCAAACACTATGAAAACATCACACGACATGGATGCGCTGATCGGCAAATTCCTCAGCGGAGAAGCAAGCCCGGAAGAAGCTATGTTCCTGGAAGACTGGATTTCCGAAGCGCCGGAAAATCAAATTTATTTTGATCGAAGCGCAAAGGCTTTCGGGTTGACGGAAAAAATTGTTTCGACAGATAATGCCTGGAACATCATTCATCCCCAACTGAACCAGGCTCCGGTGCTTAAACTTTCGGTCGCATGGATTTCCTCCGTCGCTGCGATCCTCATCATTTCTTTTGGTACAGTGTTCTATTTCATGCATTCAAACGGAGAAAATACTGTTTTCGCAGCCGGAACAACCAAAAAGAACATCGTCCTGGAGGACGGTACTGACATCCGTTTGGCAACACACTCAAGCGTGGAATTATCCGCGGGCTATGGAACACAAAACCGTTCATTAAAGCTGAAAGGTTCCGGTTATTTCTCGGTAAAACACAGCAAAAAACTACCATTTATTATTGACGCAGGGCCAATTCACATCAAAGATCTCGGGACGAAATTCGATGTCAAAACTGCCGACGATACGATTTATGTGCGTGTGGACGAAGGAATTGTAGTGATCTACGACAACAAGGGCATGCAACTCACCCTTCATGCCAATGAAAGTGCACACTACGTGATTTCGAGCGGCGATCTGAAACTGGACGTACTGGCAGAGAACCTGAAAAAGCAGTATAAAACAATTCTGCTCGACAATCAGCGCCTGGAGGACGTGGTAACTCTTCTCAACAAGACCTACAAAGTGAACATCCGTATTGACAATCCTGCACTAAAAAATTGCCGGATCACCACCGAGTTTTTGAATGAAGAACTGGATACTGTTCTCATGGTGATTTCTCAAACACTCGAAGTGACCATTCTCAAAGAAAAGAACAACGAATATGTGATTAAAGGACTGGCATGCATACAATGATCCGTTTTTTAGGTATTCTATTCCTTTGCTGCACGGTGGTTTTCCGTTCGAATGCACAAACACCCTACCTGGAGAAAGACGTTACGATCCGCTCCGGAAATTATACCTATGAAGAATTATTCCGGCAAATTTCCAATCAAACCGGGGTTGTTTTCTCCTATACAGGTTTTGATGATCAACAACGCGTATCAGCCCGGTTTGACAAACAGCCGTTGCGCATCGTGTTGAATACACTTTTCAACAACGGAAGATTTTCGTATAAATTGAAAGGAAAATACGTAATCGTCAATTACAAGTCCGCAGCGAAATCAAAGGCCGAACATTCTTCTGCGAGCAACTCCAACCTGATTCTGAACGGGTATATCCTCAACGCTGAAGATTCTTCCGAAGTCGTTGAATCCAGTGTTTATATCAAACAAAGCAAACAATCCGCTGTAACCAATGAATACGGCTATTTCAACCTGTCGTTTCCCAAAACCACGGATGTACTTTCCATTTCCGTGGCAAAGGAAGACTTCAGGGACACAACAGTGGTTATTTTCTCCAAACAGCAAAATACACTGGTCATTTATCTCCAACCCAAATCAGCGCCCGTAAGCGTATCAATGGATTCCGTACGCATCACCGTTTCTATCGATTCGGTGAAACCGTCACACTTCCCGGTTTCAGACACCCTCCCTTTCATCAATCCGTTTTGGAAACGGTTCAAAGAACGCAGTGCAAACCTGCGAAATATCTCTGACACCTTGTTTACCAATGTGTCGTTTTCGTTGTTTCCGCCAATCAGCACCAACCGCTTGCTATCCGTGAATACCGTGAATAAATTTTCGTTCAATCTCCTGGTTGGTTCATCCAAAGGAATTGACGTTTTTGAGCTTGGAGGCCTGGTCAATTTCGATTACGGAAATGTCAGATATGTACAGATTGCTGGTTTGACGAACCTGGTTTCCGGAACCTCATCCGGAGTTCAACTGGCAGGTCTGGTGAATACGGTTGCGAAAGACGTAAGCGGTGTCCAGGTAGCGGGATTAATCAATTTAGACGGTGGAAAAGTCAAACATGTTCAGGTGGCCGGAATTGCCAACCTCGTAAAAGATACGGTGAAAGCCGTTCAGATCGGTGGAATCGCTAACTTGAATACTTCCTATACAAAAGGAATTCAGGTGGCAGGAATTTACAACCATTCCAAAAACGTATACGGCGGTCAGATTGCCGGAATTGCAAACAAGGGCGATACCGTATCCGGAATTCAACTAGCCGGATTGGTAAATAAAGCACACATCATTCATGGATTCCAACTTTCCGGCCTGGTCAATTTAGCGGAGAAAGTGCATGGTTCGCAGCTTGGTTTCCTGAACATTGCCGATTCAATGGGTGGAATTCCAATAGGATTCCTGAGCTTTGTAAAAAAGGGTTACCACAAAGTTGAAATTGCCTGTGACGAAAATTTATTGGGAACACTCAGTTTCCGGACCGGTGTCGATAAATTCCACAACATCCTTATCGGTGGAATGCAGATAGCCGGCGGACGTTCCCTGTGGACTTTCGGCTATGGATTGGGCTCAGTCTTTCAGTTGGGACGAAAATGGTACCTGGATATCGACCTTACCGCTCAACAACTGTATTTGGACAAAGCTAACTTCAGCTATAATATGCTGACGAAAAGTTTCCTTGGAATTGAGTATCGTTTTGGAAAAAATTTCAGTATTGCTGCGGGGCCGACACTCAACTGGTATTCCTCGGAAAATACTGCAGCAACCGATCCGATCTGGAGCAGAATGCACCAAAAAGCGCTTTCCACTTCCGTGAATGGGAGTTTTACCAATCATTTGTGGGTTGGAGGGAAACTAGCCATCCGGTTCTTCTAATGTTTCCTCCCTTGAGGGAGGACCAAGGAGGGTGCCACCCCTCTTAATCTCCTCTTGACGGAGCCTGATACTCGTCAGAGTGGTCAGACCCTCGAGGGGAGAAAAAAATTTCTGTTCATAGGGGTAATCCATTCCTGAGTTGTCATACAACCAACTAACAAATAAAAGTCTTTATGAAAAGTTTAAGATGGATCATTCCGGGGATTTTACTACTTGCTGTACCATTCTCCTCCTGTAAAAAACAGGTATTCAATTCCATTAAAGGAAAAGGTCAAACAGTGACAGAAATCCGGGATTTGAGCGGGTTCAATAAAATTTCGCTGGATATCGATGCGCATGTATTCTACACGCAGGATTCGGTTTATTATGTGGAGATTTCAGCACAACAAAATGTGTTGGATGTTATTACAACCGAAATCAGTTCGGGAGAATTGGAAATAGATTCCCGCAAATGGATCCGCAAACACAATGGAATCAACATCATTGTTCACTCTCCCGATCTTTATGCACTGGACATCAGCGGAAGCGGGAACATCGAATCGGCAGCCGGTATTTCAACTTCCACACTGGAATTGAACGTCAGCGGTTCCGGAAACATCACCTTGTCGTCGATTCATTCGGCAGAACTGGAAGCAAAAATCAGCGGATCGGGTAATATATCTGCTTCAGGAGGAACGGCAACAAACCAAAAATCAACGATCAGCGGGTCGGGAAATATTGACATGCAGAACCTCACGGCAAACCATTCAGATGCTAAGATCAGCGGTTCCGGGAATATTTCCGTTTGGGCTTCAAACCAATTGAAGGCTACCATTTCGGGAAGCGGAGATATCCGTTACAGAGGAAACCCGGTCGTTAACACCACCATCAGCGGATCAGGATCAGTTATTCATATTTGATCAAAACATAAATTACGTGGGTATATGATATGCCCACTCTGTAGGTACGCGAGGCGTCGCGTACCTACAGATCATAACATATAAAAATCAACATCATGCTCCAAAAAAAAGTAACGAAATTCTTCGTATCGGGATTGCTATGCTTTATTGTCAACACCTGCTTTTCCCAAACACAAACGGTTCGCGGCACAGTTGTCGACAATATTTCCCAATCCTCTATCCCGGGTGCGATTGTCAAAATCACCGGCTTGGATTCCGTCATCCATGCAGTGACAGACAAAAGCGGTAAATTCACCTTGTCCCGCGTTCCTGTAGGGAGCAGGTCCATTGAAATTTCAGCTACCGACTATAAACCGTTTACGATGCAAAACGTTACTGTAAACGCAGGAAAGGAATTGGTATTGACTATCAACCTGGAAGAAGACATTCAGAAAATAAACGAAGTGGTGGTTTCAGCCAAAACGGATAAAAACAAACCACTAAACGAACTGTCAACTGTCAGTACACGAACATTTTCCGTGGAAGAAACCCAAAAGTTTGCAGCAGCAGTGAATGATCCGGCGAGAATGGCTACTTCTTTTGCAGGTGTGGTAACAGCGGGTGACGGCAACAATCACATTTCGATCCGTGGAAATTCACCGAACGGTCTTCTGTGGCGTATGGAAGGTGTTGAAATTCCGAATCCGAATCATTTTTCAAACGTTGGAACAGCCGGTGGTGGAATCTCCATTCTAAGCGCACAACTTCTGAGTAATTCCGACTTTTCCACCGGGGCTTTTGCCGCGGAATACGGAAATGCACTTTCCGGAGTGTTCGATCTGCGCCTGAGAAAAGGAAATAATGAACGACGCGAATACACGGTGCAGCTCGGAATATTGGGATTAGACGTCGCAACCGAAGGTCCTTTCAAAAAAGGATACGAGGGATCCTATTTGATTAATTACCGCTATTCGACCCTGAACATCCTCGGGAAAATCGGGATTCCGATCGGCGATGCAAATACCAATTTCCAGGACCTGTCTTTCAATCTCTACCTTCCGACCAAAAAAACAGGCAAATTTACAGTCTTTGGTTTCGGCGGATTAAGCTATCAGACAACTACCGCTGAAAAAGATTCCCTGCGCTGGCAGGAAGATGATTTTCTCCGGCTGAACACCAATTTTTACAGCAACACGGGAGCAGTTGGAATCACCAATACGAAACTTTTCAGCAATAAATCCTATTTAAAAACGGCCCTGGTATTTTCCGGGACTGAAAACGGTTATAAACAAGATCGTTTGCAGAATGATTACAGTTCTCTGGTCAGGGAATATGAACAGCGGTTCCTGCAGAATAAGTTAACGCTTTCAAGCACTTACACCCAAAAGATCAATCCGAAAAACAATATCCGCGCAGGATTCATTCTGAACCAA
The DNA here is from genome assembly GCF_039596395.1 of Fluviicola sp. Lineage (NCBI taxonomy): Bacteria > Pseudomonadati > Bacteroidota > Flavobacteriia > Flavobacteriales > Crocinitomicaceae > Fluviicola > Fluviicola sp. The sequence continues at coordinate 334,309 of NZ_JBCNJT010000001.1, read as the reverse complement.
CTGGGTTATCGCTTAAAACAAAGCGACATGGGCGATTCGACTGTTTTACTGGAACAAATCAACGAAAAAGGGAATACTCAAACGTTGCAGACATTTTTCCAATGGAACACGCATATCACGGATAAGTTAACGGCAAATATCGGCATTCATCACTTTCAGTTATTCCTGAATAACAGCAGTTCACTGGAACCGAGAGCATCATTGCGTTATGATGTCCATCCGAAACATCATCTAACCATTGGATACGGGTTACACAGCCAGTTACAGCCAATCGGCGTTTACTTTGTGGAACGCACGGAAAACGGAACAACCACATTTCCAAACCGGAATTTAAAACTCAGTAAAGCACATCATGTGGTTTTCGGGTACGATTTCGTGATCAACGATCATGAACACATCAAAACAGAAGTGTATTACCAGCATTTGTTCCATGTTCCGATCAGTAAAGATCCCACAAGCACATATTCGATCTTAAATTCCACGGACGGTTTCCCTTCCGAAGCTTTGACAAATTCGGGGCTTGGTCGGAATTACGGCATCGAATTGACTTACGAGCGGTTCCTGTTCAGGAATCTCTATTACCTGCTCTCAGCTTCGCTCTATGAGTCTAAATACAAAGCTGCCAACGGGAACTGGTACGATACGCGTTTCAACACCAACTACGCAACTTCCCTGACGATCGGAAAAGAATGGAACCTGAACAAAAAAGGGAAAAACAGGACCATTGGCTTCAACATTAAGTCCATTTATGTCGGTGGTTTTCGTTATACGCCTATTGATCTGAATGCTTCCGTAGCAGCAGGAGAAACGAAATTTATAACGACGCAGACCTACAGCAAAAGAATGCCGGATTATTACCGATTGGATGTTCGCTTGAGCCTGAAACGCAACTACAAAAGACTGACAAGCACTGTAGCACTGGACATTCAGAACACCACAAACCGCAAAAATGTGGGAGGACAATATTTTGAGGCAAAAACCGGCCAGGTCAATTATTGGTATCAGACGCCATTATTGCCGGTGTTGAGCTATCGATTGGAGTTTTGATCTGTAAACAAAAGTAGGCACGCGACGCGTCGCGTGCCTACTTTTGTTTCGAATTCACCAGATAAACTCCGCCGACTATTACCAGCATTCCCACAAACTGGGACGTATAGAATTTCTCGTTGTTCAACAAAACTCCCAGGATCACCGCAACAATCGGGATCATATAGGTTACGGAACTGGCAAACATAGGTGACTTCAGCGCAATGATCCGGTTGAATAAGAGCAAAGCCAAACACGTTCCGAAAATGCTCAGGATGCTGATGTATCCCAAGGCTTCGAATGCATGTTCGTTGGTTTGAAGTACGTGTGAAGTATTCAGGCTCAAAGTAACAATCCATGCCGGTATTGCCAGGAACGTAAACGACAGGGAAGCAATTTCGAGCGATTTGAATTCGCTCAGTTTGAATTTGATCGTATTTAAACTCGTTGCATACATCAGGGTAGCCAAAAGGATTGCGCCTACATGTATGAGTGAAATTTCAACGGGCGCACTATTCAGGATTCCGACCAGGATGCAGATTCCGAAAAACGCGATCAACAATCCGATCACCTGTTTCAAACGGATCTTTTGCTTAAAGAACAAAAAGCCCAAAATCAGGGTAAAAAACGGCGTAAAACTATTCAGCATTCCGGCCAGCCCGGAAGAGAGTTTTGTTTCTGCGAAGGTGAACAGGAATGCCGGGAAGAAATTTCCGCAGCTTCCTACGATCAATAAATAAACGACTTGTTTCCAGTGTTTAATCTTCCGGAGGTTCATCAATCCGAAAGGCAACATGACCAAACCGGCAATTGCCATGCGAAGTGCTCCGACCTGTGAATCGGAGAAAATATGTCCGCCGGTTTCATCGAACATTCCGCGCTTCATCAAAATGAATGAAGCACCCCAAATACCTGCTAAAATGAAAAGAGAAAGCCAGCTGCGCAGATCTTTACTCATTGGGCGGTGTTTCGATATTCTTTCGGGCATTGCTCATCCGGAAACGAATGGCTACCAAAGCAGGCAACCCGGCGTGTATCAGGATAAACAGGACATAACCAATCGGTTTTAATTCGATTTTGGTTGGCAGGATACCGTTGGCTCTTGTCCGTTCCAGGCCGTTCCCGAAATAATAACTCAATGCCACTTTTCCTTCGGTTTGAATGTGAACCAGTTCGTGATCGTAATGAAAAATCCCGTCATACATTGGGATTGTAACAAAGATGCAGAGCACCAGTAACATGACTCCGATCAACAGTCCGAATAAAATGGGTCTTTTCAGTAATGCTCCCATAATCAGTTCAACGCTTTAAATCCTTCCGAGAAAAACACGCGATCCCGGTTCACACGCTCCTCCAAAGCAGTTCTGAATTCGTCGTATTTTCCTTCCGGGATGCAATTCACCGGGAAAAACAACTGTAAATCCTCAATGTATTCGAAATAAAGCGTTTGCTGATGTGTTTCGATCCTGCGCAAACCGGAAAAGAACAACAGGCGTACTTCGCGGTCTGCAACCACTACTGCTTTATGCGTCACTCCGACACGAAACCACCCTTGCGCAATAGCAAGAAACAGGATTTGGTCGAGAAACATGATTCCATAAACCACTGCAACCGGCCATGCTTCCATCGTCAGTAAAAACACGGTAATCATCGCAAAAAGAGCGAGCAATGCTTCCATCATCAGGAATAAACGAACCTGCTTTTTACGGGGTTCTGAAACTGGCGTACTCCACAAGAATCGTTCGGGCTTCCGTGTCATGCCAACTCCAACCCAGCGGCTCACCGACCTGCGAATGATCAGCAGCAGCAAAAGCGTTGCAATTCCGATAAAAATGTGAAATTTAAACGGTAGTTCTGCAATCGGGATATTGAAAAAATGAATATCGAATGCGACGCAAATAATAAATGCAAATGCCGGAAACGAGAAGAAAATCAGTAAAATGTTTATGGAACGATTCATCGATTACTGGATCATTTTAATCTTCGCTTTCAGCTCTTCAATTTTGCGTTGAGCCGCTGCAATTTTACCTTCCACTTCTTTCTTCAACAAGTCTGCTCCTTTCGATTTCGCAAAGAAACCAAGGTTGTTCTCAAATTGTAAAATATCCGATTTCAGTTTGTTTATCTTGTCGTGCAAGTCGTATTTCTCTCTTGCCAAAGCGCGTTCCGAGTTCGGATCTGCTTTCATAGTATCCAATCGGGCCTGGAACAGCATTTTTTCCTGCTCCTCGCCTTCCAGTTTCAATTTCTTGTAATGCGCATCCAACGCTTCTTTGTAAGCATGGAACACCCGGTCTTTCTCCTTCATCGGCACGTGTCCGATCTCGTTGAATTCCGTTGCAAAACCTTTCAGCAAGGCCATTGCTTCTTTTTTATCTTCCGGAATAGTTGCCGCTTTGATACGGTCGATCAATTCCATCTTCAGGGCCAGATTCCCTTCAAATTCTTTGTCTTTCGAACTGAAATGTGCCTGTTTTGCTTCGAAGAAATGATCACAAGCCGCACGGAACTCTTTCCACAATTTTTGCTCGAATCGTTGCCCTGCACTTCCCAATTCTTTCCAGTCTTTTTGAATAGCCAGGATCTGGTCGGTTGTTTTCTTCCATTCGGTAGAATGTTTCAATTCTTCCAGTTTATCAACCAACTGTTGTTTTTTCGCAGCTACTTCATCGAATTTTCCTCTGACACCGTCAAAGAACTCCTTCTTCTTAGCAAAGAATTCATCACAGGAAGCACGGAATTCTTTCCAGACCTCTTCGTTTTCCTTGCGCGGACCAAAGCCGATCTTCTTCCACTCTTCCTGTAAAGCCAGTAAAGAAGCAGTTGCCTGATCCCATTCTTTCGTACTTGTAGAAGCGAAATCTTTTACCAATTCAGCGGCTTTGCGGGCAATTTCTTTTTTAAGCTCCAGGTTTCCGGCCAGTTCCGTCCGTTTTTCATCGTAGAAAGCCTGGATACGCGCATAAACTGCACGAACAGCATCCCAATAGGAATTCTTCAGGCCTTCCCACGCATCATTTCCAACAGGTCCGGTTTCGTCCCATTCGTTCTGAAGCGTTTTGATAGCCTGCTCCACATCTTTTACATGCTCTACCTTGGATAGATCCTGGATCCTGCGAATGACATCCAGTTTCAATTGGTGATTGCGGTGTAGGTCGTGCTCGCGCAATTCGCGGTAAATCTTAATGTGGTAAAAGAACGTTTCCAGCAAGCGGGAATACTCGGATTGGATATCCTGGCGTTTTTCACGCGGAATATCTCCGACTTCTTTCCATGCATCGTGGATTTCTTTGTATGCAGTCATGGCTGCGCCGATGTTCTCTTCTTTTTCGACAACATCCTTCAGTCTTTCCAAAAGTGCTTTTTTGCGACGTAAGTTGGATTCTTCCGCTTCTTTCTTTGCTTTTTGCAATCCGTTTTTACGCTCACGGAATTCATTGTACAGGTTATAAAACTCTTCCCGCACAGGATCAGCAACACGCTCTTCAACCGGCTCACCCTTTTCCTGGGCTTCCAGCTGTTTCACCTGGAATTGACGATCCTCTTCCAGAACCACATCCTCAAACTGATTCCGCAATTCACTCACTTCACGCGCCACAGCCAGCGCATCTTCCTGCTGCACGAGATTTTTTAACGACTCTAATAAACCTGCCTTTTCCATGATAAAGCTTTTTAGTGGTAGTTCAATTTACAACTATTTAACCAACTACAGTTGACATTTCGAAATTTGTCAATGAAATAAAGCGTGCAATTCGCGCTTCAATCTCATCGTGATTAATTTCCAGTAAGCGTTCTGTTCCGAATTTTTCCACACAGAAAGACGCCAAAGCAGAACCGGCAATAATTGCGCGTTTCATATTTTCAAAAGAAGCATCATCCGTTGCAGCGATGTAACCGATAAATCCTCCTGCAAATGTATCTCCTGCTCCTGTCGGATCGAAAACATCTTCCAATGGTAAAGCCGGTGCGAAGAATACCTGGTCGTCCTGGAACAACAAAGCTCCGTGCTCTCCTTTTTTAATGATCAAAGTCTTAGGACCCATTGCACGAATTACACGGCTTGCTTTTACCAGTGAATATTCTCCCGACAATTGACGTGCTTCTTCATCGTTAATGATCAATACATCGATCAATTTCAAGGTTTGTTTCAAATCATCCAACGCGATGTCCATCCAGAAATTCATCGTATCCATTGCGATCAGCTTCGGTCTTTTTGTCAAACGCTCGATCACCTGGCGCTGTACCTGCGGGCTTAAGTTCCCCAACATCAGGTATTCAACTCCCTGGTAAGAATCCGGAATAATCGGATCAAAATCACCCAATACATTCAATTCGGTCACCAGGGTATCTCTTGAGTTCATATCGTTGTGGTAGCGGCCCGACCAAAAGAAGGTTTTTTCACCTTGCTTGATCTGCAATCCTTCCAAAGCAACACCTTTAGAACGCAAAAGATCCAACGTTTCCTGCGGGAAATCATCTCCGACCACCGAAACAATACGTTGATCCTTTATAAAGTTTGAAGCAGACAATGCAATAAAAGTTCCTGCACCACCTACAATCTTATCTGTTTTTCCGAATGGTGTCTCAATAGCATCGAATGCCACACTACCAACTGTCAATAGACTCATTTTCTTAATTTATTTGGGCAAATGTACGCAAATATTTAGGTATAACCGGCGCGTAAATCGTTCAATATTTGTGGTTAATTCCTCATTTGAAGCCAAAACAGTTTTAATTTTTTAATTCAATCAGTTAAAATTCGTTTTTATTTTAACAATTTTTAATCTATCCGGTTTTCGGTACGTTTATTGTTTGGTTGCTCTCGAATTAAACCAACTGTTATGAAAAAACATGTTACATTCTTTGGATTATTCGCACTTCTGGCGCTTGGAACAGCAAACGCTCAGGAAAAAACAGCTTTCGGAACCGATTTCCAATCAATCAGAAAAGAAATGGTTGCCTGGGATGCCGTTCGTGGTGAGTGGCTGGCTCAGTCGATGGAAGCAATGGCGAATAAAAGACCAACTCCGGACCGCAATTTCCCGGAAGAATACACCCCTGCAGAAATGTTTGGCGCCATGCCAAGCGCAACACAAGACAAAGTCCGTTCGCAAATCCAGCGATCGAGTACTACCAGCGACAGCGTATCACGCACACAATGGTCGCGATTGAACAGCTTTACAAACAGAACACCCGATTGCAAACCTGTAATGGGAAGAACTTACGGTGATCCGCATTTGAAATCATTTGACGGGGCAACGTATTCCTTCCAGACAGTCGGAGAGTTTACTTTGGCAAAATCCGGAAGCGGAAACGTGAATGTGCAGGTACGCCAGCGCAACCAGTCCGATGATTTCTCTTTGAACACAGCCGTAGCCATGAATGTGGGCGGTGACCGTGTTTGTTTCTATGCCAATGAAAAACCGGACGGTAATACCACTACTCCGCTTCGAATCAACGGTGAACCGGTATACATTGAAGGAACCAATTATTACCTGGAGCACGGCGGAACGATCACACAATCCGGAAGAAACGATTATACCATTACCTGGCCGACAGGAGAAAAAGTAAAACTGGACGGTTCATCCAGCGGCGGCATGGGATTCTACAACATCGCAGTGGAGGTTTATCCTTGCTCCGATACTTACGACGGAATCCTTGGAAATGCGAACGGAAGAACTTCAGATGATTTCGATGTACGCAACAGCATGGGAGGAATTGCTTCTTCCAACTGGAACATGGGAGTTTTCGGTTCCACCAATTCCCGCGACCAGCAACTGGAAAAAGAATACCTGGCATTTTTAGCAAAGGATTTCGCCCGCCAATACCGCATTACTCCGCAAGAGTCTTTGTTTGACTACGGATTTAACCAAAGCACCTTTGCTTTTACAGATGAATCCTTCCCACGCATACATCGCACACTGGGCGATATGAACGGAGACGATTACAGAAGAGCCCAGAGAGAATGCGAACGCAGAGGATTTACCGGAAGCGACCTGAGCGCTTGTATCTACGACAACGGATTCCTGCGCATCGAACCAATTCCCAAGCCAAACATCCCGAACCGCACAGCCGGAAGACAATTGGAACCGGTGAGAACACCTTCTCCGAACGTAAACCCGGGTCAAAAACCTTACAGAGAGCGTTACCCGGAACCAAGAACAAGTGGAACTCCAGGCGGAAATACAGGAAACAACGGTGTTCCGAGAGACGAAAAAACTTCCGGAGGATCCGAGAGAACGATTGTAGATAAGGACGCAAGCCGTTCTGCAAACAGCAAAGACCCTGAAACAACAGGAAGCAACGGCACTTCGACCAGACCGGTTCGAGAAAACTCTTCCAATACGCCTTCCGAAACAACAACAAAACCTTCGGAAACGGTGAATCCGCGTGTGTACAACTCCGGTTCATCCACTTCAACACCACCGGTAAAAGAGCCGGAAGTTACAAGACCGGTTTACAACAAACCCGTTTATACGGAACCGGTTAAAACGGAACCTGTGAGAACAGAGCCCGTGAGAACACAACCGATTAAAGTAGAACCAAGATATACACCGCCACCGAGCAACCCGGTATCCACACCAACGCAGCGTCCGGCTAGTACGCCCGTTTCGACACCGGCTTCAACCCCATCAAAACCAACGACTTCTCCGATAAGAAGAGGAGGTTAATTGCTGAAAGGAGTCTTAACAGGCTCCTTTTTCATTTACTCATCAAAGCATATTCGGCTTCGATATCCAGCGACTTCCACCTTACCTACGGTTTATTGCCTTGTGAGGCAAAACCTCCGTCTTCACCAGCTGCAGCTGGCTCTTACCATTGCCGTAAAAAGGTGGAGCCAAAAAGGTCTAGGCGCGGGTAAACCGATCGACCTGTTAGCAGATCATGACAGAATTTCTCATAAACTCAGCGTACGCCTCAAACAGTATGAGAAATTTACTGTCATATACTGCACAGGTGCCCTATCTTGTTCACCAATGCGCCGGGTTGAGATTCTCCAAAACCAATCATTTGCAAGTTCCCGGAAGGATTAATTATAATTACAAACCTAGCTTATTAAAACCAAAAACCATATGAGCTATGGTTCTATTATGGTCCTTTGATTGAATATCCTTCGACGCTCATCTGCATGAAATAAACCTTTGTAGTCAAAATAATCATCTGAAATCTGAAACAAATTAAAAATCGAACGTTAATTACTATTTGAGGGCCAGCGAATTTGACCGCTGGTTTCGGCGTAAATTTGATTTATGAAGCGGAAGAAGTGGCTGGTGAGATCTGTGAAATGGTTCTTCGGAATCCTGCTTACCCTTGTTTTGCTCATTAGTTTCCTGCTTTACATCTTTAAGGACGACATTATCGACTATGCGATTTCGGAGATCAACAAAACCCTGAAAACAGAAGTTCATGTGGACGAGATCGACGTAACTTTCTGGGCCACATTCCCCAATTTGAGCCTTGATTTCAACGGTGTATTCATCCAGGACGCATTTCCGGATGCTACGCGCAGAGACACGTTGCTTTACACCGAACAAATCCGTTTGAAGTTCAACCCGATGGATATCTGGAATGAAAAATACAATGTCAAGAAAGTAGATATCAAACCCGGAACTCTTCAACTGAAAGTCAACAAAAAAGGCGCAGTCAATTACGACATCTTCAAGGAATCCAAATCCGATGAAAAAACGAATTTCAACCTGACCCTGGAATCCATTCACGCAACCGGGATCCGTTTTTCCTATTCGAACAAGGTCAACGAGAACAGTTACAAGACGAAAGTCCAGGACATTCAGCTTGTGGGGAATTTTACGCAGGACAAATTCGATATTGCTACAAATGCCGATTTCTATATTCAGCGCATTCAGAACGGACTGGTTCCATTCATCATCAATCAGCAGGCTTCCACACAAGTAGCCATTCACATCGATCAAATCTCGGAAACTTTCTCCATTGACCGCGGAAAACTATTGCTTGCCGGAATTCCGTTTGATTTTGATGTGAAAGTCGACACGACTGAAGTCAGCCTGAAAATAGACGCCGACAAAATTCCGCTTGCCGAACTGGCCAACAACCTGGCCATGAAGGAAGTGAAAACCGTTTCGGAACTTAAAGGTTCGGGAACCGGAACATTTCACCTGGATTTTCAAAACGGGCTGGCAAAAGATTCTTATCCGAAAGTCGACTGCCAATTTTCCATTGATAACGGAAGGCTGACCGAACCGACAAAAGGCTTAACGCTTCGCAATATTGACCTGAAAGGATATTATTCGACTCTGAAAGGAAAAGACAAGGAAGAACTGACGATCAAAAACGTAGCATTTCAAACGATCAGCGGGCCTTTTTCAGGGAACCTGGCCATTCGCCGTTTCTCCAAACCCAGTTACCGCGGGGCCGCGAAAGGATCTGTCGATCTGGAAGTCATTCACGCGTTGTTCCACATACCGAAGATCGAAGAACTGTCCGGAAGAGTGAAAGTCAATACCAATTTCCACCTCGAAACCGTATTCGAAAACCAGGAAGCAGTGGTTGAAATCGTGGATGGAAACGGAACGGCACTCATGGACAATGTGGATTTCCGGCTTCAGAATGATTCGCGCAAATTCTATGACATTTACGGGAACCTGATCCTGAACAGAAGCGATGCCGTGCTGGAAGCACTGAAAGTACATCTGGGCGAATCCGACCTGGAGCTGAACGGAAGTTTCAATTACATCGACCAGTTCCTGCAGGACAAGCACACACTGGATATTGCAGTAATTGCTGAAAGCAAAAAGATTAACCTGAAAGATTTCACCAATACCATTGCGGGAGATCCGAAAACGACTGCTTCCAATCACGAGTGGATGATGCCGACCCTGATCAATGGAAATGTGAAATTGAATGTCGATGCGATCCATATGGACCATCACACTTTTTCACAAATCAACGGAGAAATGACCGTGGGAAACAGAAGTATTTCCATTCAAAAACTCCATGGAATCACAGGAAATGCCACCGTTCGCGGAACACTGGCGGTGGTGGAATCGTCACCGCAGTATTTCCAGCTGGCAACCAGTCTGAGCTCGAAAGACATTTACTTCAAACCGATCTTCCGGGAATGGAACAATTTTGACCAGGAAGTGATCAAAGAAGACAACATCAGCGGCCGTGCAGAAGCGATCCTGGACATGAAAGCACCGTTTGACCTGACTTACGGGATCCTGAAAGACGAACTGGAAGCCCAGATCCAATTGAAAATCATCGGCGGACAATTGAAAAACGTGAGCACATTTACCGCGCTTACCAAAGACCTGAAAACGACCAAAACCAAAATGATCCTGAAAGGACGGGAAATTGATGCACTGGGAGAAAAGTTAAACGACATCCGCTTCCAGACTTTGGAAAACACCATCCTGATCAAGAAAAGTACGATCGTGATTCCTAAAATGGAAATCAAATCCAGTGCGCTCAACATCAGTGTAGAAGGAAAACACAAGTTCAACAACGACATCGATTACCGCTTTGCTTTCCGTTTCCGGGAATTAAAAGAGCAAAAAGACGAATCGGAATTCGGGATCGTGGAAGACGACGGAACAGGTTTCAAGATCTTCGTGCGCATGTATGGAAACCTGAGCGATCCGGTGATCGAATGGGACAAAACTTCCCGCAAGGAAGAATCCAAACAAAACCGGGAAGAGGCGAAAAAAGAAGCTATTTCCATTCTGAAGTCAGAATTGGGGCTGTTTAAAAAAGACACCACCATCAAAAAATACCAGCCTCCGAAAAAAGAGTACGAAGTATTGAAGATCGAATTCGGAAAGGAAGAAGAAGTGAACCCGTACGAGGAAAAGAAAAAGATTGAAAAGGAGAAGAAAGGTTTGAAGAAATTCGGTGAGAAACTAAAAGAAAAAGGAAAACCGGACGAGAAAGAAGAATTTACGGTGGAATAAGTAATCCTTAATGGGGATTTTATCTTCTCCCCTTGAGGGTCTGACGACTCTGACGAGTATCAGAGGGTTGGCTTCGTTTTATCACCGGCCAGAATGGGTTACCACCTCCCCTAACCCCTCCTCAAGGAGGGATACTAAAAAAACCTTTCTCTTTTCAATTCTGTTTACTATTATTACTTATTCAAAACGGAATTAAATGGGTCTGATCCAATCTTTCATCGACATGCTTTTTATCGGGGTTATTACGCTCTTCCCGGTTGTAAACCCGATCGGTTCTGCGTTTATCGTCAATCCGTATTTATCCCATTTAGAAATCCACGAAAAAAGAAAAGCGGTCAAGAAAATTGCCTTGTATGCATTCATCTTGTGCACAATAGCGCTTTTCGCCGGACATTGGATCCTGGAAATTTTCGGCATTACGATTCCGGTTGTGCAACTTGCCGGAGGCGTGATGATTTGTAAGATCGGCTGGGAATTCCTTTCCTCGGATAAAAAAGAAGAAAAGCCCGTTACGGATGAAGGAGGCAATGCGGTGAGTTCCAATTATGCCCTTATCCAGGATAAATTGTTCTATCCCATTACTTTCCCGATTACAACCGGAGCCGGTTCCATTTCCGTGCTTTTTACCTTAAGTGCCCACAGTGCCAACGCACATATTAATTTGTATCTGATCAATACGGGCGCTATTCTTTTAGCAATCATTGTTATCTGTTCCCTGATCTATTTCTTCTACCTGAACACGAAAAAAATCATCCGGGTAATCGGCAAGGAAGGCGAACAGATCCTCAACCGCATCATGGCATTCCTGATCTTTTGCGTCGGGCTGCAAATCGGGATTACGGGGATTAAAGCGCTTATCTAATTACGATGTTCTAAAAAACTGTAGGCACGCGATTAATCGCGTGCCTACAGTTTTTTATGGATTTTTGAACCAACATGCATCTTAGGTGTAATGAGTACTAATTCTAAACTGCATGTTATGAGATTCGTTACCCTTCTATGCATCCTTTTACTCGGAACGGGCGCTGCCTTTTCCCAATCCATTTCCGGAAATATGAATTCCGAAGCGCACAGCGAAGCCCTTCGTTACGGAAATGTCGACATTTACAAAGGTGACAAACTGGTTGCTTCCGTTCTGACAGACAAACTGGGAAATTTTGCCGTTGCGCTCGACACCGGAACTTATGTTTGTGTGATGAATTACGCCGGCTATTCTCCTATCCGGAAAGAAATCAAAGTTACCGGAGATGAGATCGCTAACTTTAAAATGAAAGAAGACCCCACTGTACCAAAACGCGCCGCAAAACGCGACGATGGTGAGCTGCTCGATGAAATGCGCTCTATTGAGGAAGTTGCAGTATCCAGCTATAAACTGGAAAGCAAATCCACGGCAGCAACCATTACACGTGAAGACATCAGGCGCGCACCGACACGCAGCAGAGGAGATTACATGGGTGCAACCGGTGGAACACTTGCCACAGACGGAACCGTCATGGCGGTCCATCCCGGATCCGGCACCTACAATGGAACAGCAAGTTCCAGGCTATTGACCGCAGGAGAGATCAACGATTTCTCGAAGTGGAAAATGTGGCAGGATTTGAACAAAGGTGAATTGGCAACTTACCAGAAAACCTGGGAAATTGCTCCGTCAGGAAGATATACGGTGATGCTGCAATCAGAAAACGGAATTCCGATCGTGGATGCCATTGTGCAGTTATTATTAAACCGCAAAGTCGTATTTACGACCCGCACCGATAACACCGGAAAAGCGGAATGCTGGCTGACCATCAAAAACGAAACCCCGGAAGTAAACGGGAAATTGTCTATTCAAATCACTTACGACGGAAAAGTATCCATCATTCATAAAGTAAGCGCTTTTGAAAACGGGTTAAACCACCAGAAATTAAATATCTCCTGCCAGGAAATTCAGAATGTCGACGTGGCTTTTGTAGTCGATGCTACGGGTTCTATGGGCGACGAGATCAGCTTCCTGCAAGCGGAAATGAGCGATGTCATTTTCCAGTCAAAACAAATTAGTAACAAACTGAATTTCCGGTTCGCGAATGTCTATTACAGGGACGCAGGCGATTCGTATGTTACTAAAAGCATGAATTTTAACCGCATCCTGTCCGAATCGGATGCTTTTATCAACGAGCAATCCGCGGGAGGTGGCGGTGACTTCCCGGAAGCAATGGACGTGGGCCTGGACTCCGCGATCAACAACCTGAGCTGGAGTGAAAGTGCACGTGCCCGCATCCTGTTCCTGATTTTAGACGCACCTCCGCACCAGGGCTCAGAGATCAATGAGCGGTTGCAGCGGTTGATCCTCCAGGCAGCCGAAAAAGGAATCCGCATTGTTCCTGTGGGGGCAAGCGGAATCGACAAAAGCACCGAATACCTGATGCGTGCTTTGGCTTTGGGCACCAACGGAACGTATACTTTCCTGACCGATCACAGCGGAATCGGGAACAGCCATATCAAGCCTTCTACAGACCATTATGAGGTAGAAACGCTGAATGCCATTTTGGTGCGCATCCTGAAAAGCTATACTTACATGCCGGATTGCCAGCAAAACATCCCCGATCTGGCTTTAGACATTCCAGATTCGATCGTTTCAACCGTTCCGGAAGTAGATTCAACCGACACGAATGCCGTAAAACCGGACCCGAAAGCATTGAATATTACCTGGAGTTACTATCCGAATCCGACCAATGGGGTCATTACCATTCTGCCGAATACGGATATCAAAGAATTGTATGTTTCCGATTTGAGCGGGAAAGTGCTTCAAATACTTCCAAAACTGAAAAAAGACGAACGCATCCAGGTCGATCTTTCCGGTTACGCAACGGGTATTTACCTCATCCGCTACCTGGACGAGAACAACCATTGGCTGAGCGGGAAAGTGGTGCTTCAGAGAACGAGTTAAAACATAAAGACCACCATAATTGATCCAATAAACACGTAAGGGCGAATCCCGTACATACGGGACGTCATTACGTGTTTTCATGTAACTTTTTCCATTTTTGTCAAACATACAGTTGTACCAATACGTGATCAACAAGCATGAAGGACAAACAGGACGCATTTCTAAAACTCTACGAACCGGTTCATGAACGGTTTGAACGCTTCTGCAGGGCGCGGGTTTATACGGAAATGGATTACAGGGATTTGATGAACGACACCCTTTTGGTGGCTTATGAAAAATTTGATTCCCTGCGGTCAACGGAAGCCTTTCTTTCTTTTTTGTTCAGCATTTGTGTACGTGTTTTAGGGAATTATCACCAAAAGAAGCGCGAAAACCGCATTCCGGAAGGAAATATGCACCTGCAAATCCGCGACAGGAACGCCAATCCGCAATCTCATGCAGACGTTCATTATTTGTATGAAGCATTGGCTCAATTGTCGGCAGAGCAACGGGAAAGTATCATCCTTTTCGAAATATCGGGATTCAGCATCCAGGAGATTACTGTCATTCAAAACGCATCCGAATCAGCTGTAAAACAACGCCTGAAGCGGGGACGTGAAAAACTGATGAAAATCCTCACGTATGAAGCTTCTTTAAAAACAGTACAAAGTCATGGATAAGCAACAACAATTAGATCAGCTTTTCGCCGGTGCGAAACAGGATCCGGTGATGCAGTCGTTTGAACAGACCAAAGACACATTCCTTGCTTCTTTGAACAATCCTGCGGTGAATAAACCCCAAACGAAACAAGTATTCACCAAAAAATGGATCATCATGTTAACAACTGTAAGCACCTTAAGCATCTCCCTCTTCCTTTTGTGGAACAGCGGAGAAACGAATAACACACCTCAGCAAACCCAACCGGCGAAAACAGAATCCCGTATATCTTCAAACACTTCCATTCCTGCTCAGCAAACCCCAAAACCACCCTCCAAACAGATCAACACACCGAAAGAAGCGCCTTTCCTGGCAACCATCCAGGAACTGGTTACGGAATTGCCGTTAACCCTAAACCCTGAAAATGACCGCGTGGAAATCCGGGAAAATGGGTACGACCGCAAAACAGCTTCTATTAAAACGTTGGACGATCCTGCCTACCAGTTCCCGAAACTGACCGAAGAAGAAATCGCAACTACCAGAAAGAAGAAAAAAGCCATGCTGAAAGCATTGGCCAAGCACGACAAAAGCACTTATGTTTACGTTCCAAGCGGAAGTTTCGATTACAACGGGAAGCTGATTTCCGTGCAGGCGTTTTACATCGGAACGGGTGAAGTCACCAACTTCGAGTACCGCACATTCCTGTTTGATTTGCTCATCCAGGACCGAAAAAGCGAATTCCTGAAAGCAAAACCGGATCAATCGGCCTGGAACAAAGAACTCAAAGACGGTGGAAAAGCCTGGGAAGAACAGTATTTCTCACATCCCGCTTTCAATGATTTCCCTGTAGTCAATATAAGCCGCGAAGGAGCCGAATTGTATTGCAAGTGGCTTTCAGAAGAGGTTCGCAAATACGTTGGAACGGATAAAGAAGCCCAGTTCAATGATGTGCGCTTACCGCTCCGCGCGGAATGGGTAAAAGCAGCCAGCAATGAAGGCAAGCAGCTTCCTTATCCCTGGGACGGGCAATACCGCCGCAATTCTCGCGGTTCATTCCAGGCAAATTTCACCCACGATATTGTGAAAGATCAAATTGATACCTCAAGATGGCGAAACACGATAATCTACGACAACGCAGACATTCTTGCACCTTCCAAATCCTTTTGGCCGAATGCACTGGGTTTATACAACATGGCCGGAAATGCTGCCGAAATGGTTTATGAAGGAATGGACAGAAGTGAACCCGGAACAGCAGGCGGCTCATGGCGTAGTTACGGCGATGATATTAAAATCTACGCGCCAGATCCTTACAAAGGAGTTACGGAAGCGAAGCCCACAATTGGTTTCCGGGTAGTGAGCACCTTCCTGACGCTGACTATAAAAAGTATCAAAACAGGGAATTAAACAACACGATTTCTCCCAAATAACCGATTCGTATTTAGCAGTGACGTGATACCCGCGTCACTGCTCATTTCTGCAATTTTTATTCGTTAATTAACAATTTCTTTCCTTGCCGATACAATAATATTCCTTACTTTTAGTTTTATTAGATCACTACCCACACAGTTCTAACCTTATTCATTGAAAAACCTCTCCTTACATTAAGTCTGGTCAAGTTACTTTCTGGGTTTACTTCTTAAGATATTATCTGGCATCCGTTATGGGTCCCTCATTTTCTCTGCGGAAACGTATGCAGTTTCATACCTATTGTGATTGATTTTTTATTAACTAACGCCACATTTAAAACCACTAACCATGGCTGATTTTTTCTTTTTTACGGATGTTGATTTATTAAAGCATCCAGAACATTCAATTCTCCTCTTTATTTCCCAGAATTTTTTTGACAGTCATCCTAATCATCTTTAATAATCATTTTATAAAAAAATAAATATGCCACACTTTTTTTTCTTCACTGACCCTGATAAATTAAATAATCAAACGGTTGTTCAAGCATACGGACCTGACCAGACAACTCCAACCGAAAAGTACCGTGTAACAAGTATGCACTCAGGAAACAACGCGTATGCTTATGCTGTAACTGAAGGCGATATTATTATCATTGACAACGTGGTCGATACCTCAGGAAATGCCTTACCCAACCTTGTTAATATCGTATTAAAACCTAAAAATCAACCACAGATAGATATTGGGTATATTAAGTACTATGTATATAAAGGAATTAAAAAAAGTTCCATTATTGATACTTCGACTAACACTATTAAACCTTTTAACTCGTCAGTACCTGCAAACAATATTGATCTCTTACGACGGATAAATTCCAACTATCAAAAATTACTGAATCAGCCAAATAATACATTACCGGCTATTCCTGAGCTCTCTCAGTTTTTGCCAAACCAAATTTCCGGTGGTACAACTCCATTATATAAGACGTTTTTTAAAGATTCCGGCTCTCAATATCAGTATATCAATTCTGGAGAATCTCTTGGTGTTTTTGACGACGCAAGTTTGGGGTTTGAAATCATATTAGAAGTAATGGGGTTCGAACCTACGGTTAATGATGCTACAAAACTGGAAACAATTATTCATGTTCCTCAACCTGCATCTTCTTCTCAGGCTGATGTCTTTCAAAATAACAACAAACGGGAAATAATCTTGAATTATATCGATCCCTGTGCATTTTTTGGATGTTTCTATTATTCCTCTCTTAAATTTAATACCACAGACTCTTCCGGAAATGCCTCTTCTACAAAATGCAGTGGAAACGAAATTTATGAAAACATAATTAAGGGTCTTGGGAGTAAAGTTGTCTTTTTTAATAAAAACACTGTTTATCTGGATATTAGAAATGAATTAGATTATTCGTTAGATTACTTCGGTAACTATGCTACTAATGGTAATAGAATTATCTATGCATCTGCCAATACGAATTCTCCTGTTCCAATAAATTACTACGTCAATTCATGGCCTCTTCTGAAATTTTATTTGTCAGATTTTATCTCCGGAAATCCCAATAATTCAGATTCAAAAAATCACTTATTCATAAATTTCCCTAAGGGAGATAACTATAGTCCTTTCATATATATTGCATCCGGAGAAGTCCCTGATAAAGCCAAATTCTTCGAACGCAAAAAACGAAGTAAAAAATTCATTGATTTATTTTATTTCAATCAAATTGGGCAGCCACTGGCGGATTTTACCTCGATTAAATCGGAAAATCAAACTGCTTTAGAGGTTTTAGTCCCTAATTATAATGCTAATAATGTTACAGAACCTATTTCAACGTATATTAAAATTAAATACCTCAGAATTATAGAATCCCTTCCTGAACCACTCGGATTAAATACAATCTTAAGGTCAAGAGAACCTCTGGATAATATTTTCCAGCCACTTGACATGATTCTACCCCAAGCAACCGGAACAGTTGCTAAATCCAGAACACAGGTATACTATACAGAAAGGTGCATCAATGATCTCAGACATAATTTTGACTCCAGCATTTCCAATATCGGAATTACAGAGGATACAAATCAGAACAAAATATTGTTTACGTATGCCACAACTAATTATAATTCCAAGAAAGAAAAGAACAGTTTCTTCTCTTTTGCTTCAAAAATCGGACATTCCAATAATTCTCCAGGAATTGACGAATTAATTAAGAACCTAAATAATATTGATTACACAGAAATTGAGTTAACCGGTGAGCCTCAAGATTCGCACGGAGACTATCCTAAACTAAGGATTGTTGCAGCTAAAAGTTCCACAGCACTGGAAGATTTTTTTAATAGCACCCCGCTCGACTTCAAACAAGTACACTTAAGCAAATCAGAATTTGAAAGAATCACGACTACCGCTTCAAATGCTGGTTTTTTAAACGGTTTCAGAGTTTCTCTGGGCTTCAAAAAACTGAGTATGGGCAGCCAGGTGTACACTGACATTTATACTTCAGATGTATTTACTATTTATTATGCCAAATTTGAATTGGTCTTAAGAGGATATTATTTAAGCACTAGTGGTAACGTTGAAGTAAAAGAAGTTCAAATTCCGGAATATGATGTTTTGAATGCTCAAATCCCAGGAACCACTCTAACAAAATACGACGTTCTTTCAAGGGTTTTATTGTATGATAGAACAGATGGGAATAGCGCCGAAATAAAAGCAAGTCGTTTGGACGATGGACCAATACTTGTTCGTACAAGGACTGCTCTTAATCCATCATTTAAAAGCAGTGAACGTGGTTTTAAGATTTTAAAAGAAAATGACACACCTACTTCAGGTATAACAACTTATTCCATTTGTTCTAAAATTTATTTCGTCCAGAACAATATTTCAGACGCAAGTTTCGCCATCTATTTAAAACATTTTGCGGAAAATATCCAACAAATTTGGAATTCAGACACTAATCTTGGCTTACCAAGATACTTGAATAGTACATTTGACCTTTCTGATATTGAAAATCCCGTTGTAACAAATCATGACGGTATTGTCATTAATACGATTTGCGGAATACTTCGTAACGACAAAGTCACAGTTAGAGATCCGAATGGAAATGTAATTACCAATGCTACTATCATCATTGATACAAATCCAAGCCCAAATAACTATCTGAAATTGATAGATGGGGAGTGCATTATAGTTGTTGATGCAGAACTTGGTGGCAGATCATATATCAGAAATGATGATAACGGTGATAGAGTGGGTAGAATGGTATTCGACAATAAAAAACAACCTGAACATACGAATCCTGATCCTTATCTTTCAACTAATGGTAATGTTCCTGCACATGAATGGGGGCACGTTCTAGGATTATCTGACAGATACACAGCATTAATGGTGTTAAGGAACGGGAATGATTATCTTCACAATCAATTTACTGCTGGGGGGAATTCAAGTTCTTCAACCTCACTTGCCATACATCCTGAATATGATCCTGAATACGTTATTCAATACGCCTGGAGACATAATTTGATGTCGACACAAACTGGAGTATTTCCTGATGGATATATAGCTGCAAAAAGAAACAACCCCCTTATTGTCGATCCCCTAGTTGATCCGGCAGAAATATTCGTGAATAACTATACTTATTTTTTTGAGTCTCCATTACCAGATCCACCCGGTGGGCATAGTTACAAGGGGCTATATTCATCTAAAAGACCAATAGAGAATGTTTTAGGATTATTACCTCCTGATTATAGTAAATTAAACATCTTAATTACAGAACAGCAATTTAAGTTAATCATTAATAACAACGCTCAAGCTGGAGGCCACAACGAAAACAAAAATAAAGGGGTCTATTCCGGAGTTAATAAACGTCAAAACTTTCCTGATAACAACAGCCTGATTTTTAAATACAACTCTGAACTTATTAATTACACACAACTCAGGTTTGATTGGGCAGGTATTCAAGTAGCCAATAACGGGTCGGAATCTTTGAAAACCGATTATAATTCTGATGGATATCCAACTAGCAAACTAACTTGGGGAGTTGATACATTTAATGGCAATGACTCCTATGTTCATCCGCCGAATAGTGGTTCCAGTTTCCCGTCAATTAACTATAAATCATCTCTTTTCGAACGTGCGAACACCAGTATTTTAGGAATGGGATGGCTACCGGAACAAATTAAATTTTTAAAAAAAATCGGTGATATCTCTAACGCGGCTAAAAGATTCAATGTTTGCATAGGAGGAAGACGCGGAGCTTATCCATCAAAAATCAATAATCTAGTAATGCAACTTGATGGGGAAGAACTTATACAAATTCATCAATTAATGATTGCTCTAGCAACAGCAGACTTAACCGCAAATCCAAGAGGTTCCGGTAATACTCTTGTAGATACTTTAACACAGCTAAATGGGGCAAATGCTAACCTTATTGCAAAAGCCGCAGAACTATTTAATGGTAAAACAGACCTTCGTGAATTAGACAAAACAGTCAAAAATGATGAATTTTTTGACTTGAGAGTAAATACAAACAATCAACTTGAAGTTTTGGCACAAAGTACTTGGAACGTTCGTGGAAGTTATTATGAAACCGCAGCTGATTCTGCTGAAGATTTATACAAATGGCGATTAAAAGGGACACTGACATCAAATAACTTATCCAACGTCATTGTAAAACGCAGACCAGGGTCTGCTCCTAATGCACCTGGACACACAGGTAGTTTTGCTAACGACATTGAAATCACCTATAACATATATACCAATGCCGTCACACCAGTAATAGGTAACGGAAATGATATTCGTGGAATAAAATTGGTCTCTTTTAAGTTAAGATACACCGAATTTAAAAACCGTGAAGTCATTTTGGAAGCGTATGGTCAAGGTGGTACACTTTAAAAATTAATCACTCCTTTTCTAACTAATTTATAACTCAAATCACAATTCTCAATTAAACTGAATATTATGCCAACTAATCCCATAAGCAATTTTTATCCTTCCATAACCGATCTTGTATCCCTTGACCAAATACCTTTAAAATTTGGTGACTTCGATTCAAATATATTTGGATTTTTAGATCACATTTTTTACAAGGATCTTCAAGTACAAAAAAACCAAAATGGTGATCTAGCTTTTTACTCTTTGAAATTGGTTACCTTCAACCCTATCTCAGTTGAAATACCAGGTACAAATGGTTTAGCTCTTATCTTAAACCCTTCATCAACAGGGCAAACAACAGAATTTCCAGTTCAATTTAATTACTCTTGGGAAGTCTTAAAATATATTAAGGATTTTAACACAGCTAGTTTTTCGAGCAATCCGAGCGCCTATTATGAACTTTTTTTAGATGTTTTAAATATTTCGGCAGAAGATTTCTTAAACGAAGCAGTGACTATTTTTTCGGATTCAATTACCCCGTTTCAAACATTTGTTTCTGATTTTAATACCCGGTATCCAACAACTACACTCAATATCTCTGATTACTCCGATATTGGACAAGTGATCAATGATATCCTGGAACAGTTATCAAATAATAACCTGGATCTGTATGAAATCATTTTTAATGATTTCATCTCCATAAATGGTATTGGAGAAATTATCGATCGAATTAAAGCGCTGTTTCAAAAATGGTTTGGGGAATTCGATTTATCTGAATTAGCGAATCGTTTATTATTTCCCAAATTTGGCTTTTCACTGGAAGATATAACATTAGGAATACAATTCCCCGAAAATATCTTTAAACCGGTAGATACAGCAACACATGGACCTAAAACAATTTTAACCTGTGATGTCGGAAGCATTGTGTACGATACTGAAAATAACTTTGAATTCAATTTAAGTCCTAATCCCAACATCGACTTCCCCAAATCCTTCATCCTAGGCACGAAATTCACCTTAGAACTCGATGACCTCAAACTCGACCTCTCCCGCACCAAAAATATTCCGGAGGCAATAGCTGATGGCCGGCCGGATGATTTTATCGGGGTGTATATTAAGAATGGAACTATCGGTTTTCCTGCCGACTGGGGGCATAATTCAGGTACTACACCTTCAACGGGAGAATTGTATGTAGACAATTTATTGGCTGGGACCGGTGGTATTTCGGGAACGATTGGTTTAAGAGCCTTAACTGCCGGTGATCCTGCTCCGTTGATCCAGCTTAAATTCGGTAGCGGATTTGAGGTCGAACTGGATACGTTTTCCATGACTTTCCAGCAGAATGCGATCACGGAATCCGATATCAAAGGAGCCATGACCATTCCGGGATTCAAAGATCCATCCGGGAATCCGGCGAAGATCTTTATCGATATCCACATTGCGCAGAATGGCGAGTTCGACATCACAGCTTCCGTCAACCAGGCCATTCCGGTATTGACTATTCCGAATGTATTCGCGTTTGATGTGAAGAGCCTTTTCTTCGGAAAACATGAAGACGGGCGGTTTTATGCGGGTTGTTCGGGCGATATCGACTTCCTGCTGCAGCCGCCTATCGGGAAGTTTTTGCCGGATAAGATCGATATCAACAAGCTGATCATTTACGATGATGGTAAATTTGAGATCGAAGGTGGTTCCATCCATTTGCCGAAAGCATTCGAATTGAAAATGGGACCGGCCAAAATTGCGATCACTGCAATTCACCTGGGGTCCTTCGAAAAAGACGACAGAAAATACAAATACTTCGGGTTCGACGGTGGCGTGAGTGCAAATCCGGGCGGTTTCAATGCCAATGGAAAGGGGATTAAGTATTACTACACCGTGGATGGCCCGTTCAATTCCAATCATAAATTCGAATGGTTTATCCGGTTGGAAAGCCTGGCCATTGATATCATCATTCCGGGAAGTGCGAAACCGGAAGACGCCGCTGTGATCATTAAAGGATTCTTGTCCATGAAGGATCCTAAAATCCCACCGAATGCATCCCCGGCCCTGGTAGAAGTACTGAAAAACAGTACGGAATACGCCGGAGGTGTCTATGTGTCCATTCCGAAATTCAAAGGTTTGGAAGCGAGTGCATCCATGCGCATGAACCCGAAAGTACCGGCATTTATTGTCGACCTGGGAATTGAGATCTCTACCCCTATCCTGCTCGGAACAACCGGGCTTGGAATTTATGGTTTCCGGGCACTGTTCGGTAAGAAATACGTGGCCGACAAGTTTGCAGCCGATCTTCCTGCAGATGCAGAATGGTGGCAATACTACAAGGCCAAAATAGACCCGGATTTCAAAGAAGGAATCCAAACGTCCAAGTTCCTGATCAAGGACGGATTTAGTTTCGGAGCGGGTGTTTCATTGGCTACATCAAGCGATGCCGGAAAAACCTTTTCTTCGAAATTATTCTTCCTCCTTTCTTTGCCGGATGTATTCCTGTTCCAGGGCCAGGCACAATTCCTGAAAGACCGGATTAAGCTGGACGCCAATCCCGATCCGCCATTCTTTGCCATTATTGCCATTACCAAACATTCCATCGAGGCCGGATTCGGAATCAATTACAAAATGCCGGATACCGGTCCTAAAACGGGGAAAGTTGTGACTGTTGACGGTGTTACAGAACTTGGCTTCTTCTTTGGAAACTCGGCAGCATGGTACTTCAACATTGGTCGTGAATCACCGGATTCTTACCGCATTCAGGCGCGTGTACTCGACATCCTGAACATGTACTTCTACTTCATGATCTCGAACAGCGGAATTCGCGCGGGAGCAGGTGTGAGTTTTGCCCTGAAGAAATCATTCGGACCGTTGAAAGCCGAACTTTCCGCCTACCTGGATACCAAGGGACGAATTGCTTTCCGACCGAAACAGATCGGTGGTGCGATTCAGCTAGGTGGTACGGTTTCCCTGAAATGCTGCGGACTCGGATTCAGTGTTTCCGGTGCTGCCACATTAGCAGCCGAAGCTCCTAAACCGCATATCATTACCGGGGAATTTGAAGTTTGTGTGCAGGTACTGAAAAAGAAACGATGTGCACACTTTGAGTTTACCTGGAATTACGACAGCAACCTGGACAATTCGCGAAATCCCGTGCTTGGAAATGTTCCGGAAGGATCGAATTCAACCGAAGCAAGTGATCTGAACAAAATTGCGAAGTCCAATCACATGGTTACGGGCGAAACGTTGAACCTGGATGCAAGAATATTGTACGATGGTCCGGGAAATGCTCCTGCGACGCCACTTCCACATCCTGGTGACGGCGGCTGGATAGAAAGTCTTGAACTGGATGATTTCCGTGTGCCGGTGGATACGTTTATTGACATTGAATTCAAAAAAGGACTGAACGTAACAGGAACAGGTGGAAACCTGGAGAAGCTGGGTGGAATCTCCAGTCCGAGCGAATACATTGATTATGTGCCGCCGCAAAAAGGGAAATCCGACCGGGTAAGGCACGAGTACTTCTTTGAAAGTATTGAAATCAAGTACTGGGACGAAAATGCGGCCGTTCCGAAATGGGAGGACTACGATTTCTACAATGCACTGCTTCCGATGTTCCCGAATACACCGAATACGGTGGGTGCGCTGATTGACCCAACAACCCTGCAAAATATGAAGTGGGGATACTGGCAGCAGCAAAAACCGGGTTACAATAACAAATTGCGTTTGTTAGCGACTTCTCCGCTTTCCTACGCGGCGAAAACGGGTTCTCTTCCGGTAGAAAACCTGGGGATAACCTCCTCTACAATTTTCTGTCCCGGAGATGAGATTAAAAAAACCTGTATCACGTTCGACAACGACCAGGTCTACCACGAGTTCTCTGCCGGCGATCTCAACAGCTATAAAGGAATCATGTTCCGGTTAACCAGCAATGGCATCGTTCTTCCGCTTCCTTACCAGGGAGTTCCGAACGCTTTGGCTATTCAACCGGGAGAAAGCCTGGAAGTATTCTTCTCCGAACCGATGCGCAAAGTGTTCATGCTTCTGAATTCTGCCGCTCCGAATGTAGAGATCGAATATTACGAGAAAAAAACGATTGTGGACGGATCAGATGAGCCGGTATTGAACGGCGGTTTACCGTCTTACGAATACGAGTTGATCGAATCGCTGACTTATTTTTCCGGGGATTGGGCTAGTGAAATCGAATATGAACACCCGGTATCATCGGTAGATTACATCAAAATCACCAGTGTAAGCTGTTACAAAGAAGATGATACGACCAGGAACATTACCTGTTTAAATACGACCGAATCAACGACGGACTTGTTGAATAAACTGAAACTGTTCTTCAATACACTGATTTCCCACAATCACTTCACACACACCCAGGAACTGGATCATGTAACATACACCAATGTGTATATGGGAACCCGCTTGTATTCGAACCAGAACTATGCGGAAACCACGGTTACTTTGACCCAGGGTTACATTTCCGGGTCGCGGCTGTTGTGGACCATTTCCGATGACCGCGGATACCGTTGCGATTATGCTTTCAGGCCGCTTGTTTTTGAAGCAGGATTTGATTTCAATAACATTTTGAGTATACAAAGCATTCTGCCTTATACAACCGGGGCTACTGCAGGAATCAATTACAACTTTATCATGAAAGTACGGATCCTAATCAATGGTGCAGAACGCATTGTTGACGTGATCGGAAGATCCTGCCTGCCGATGTCCTATTGTTTTGATAGTTGCAGCACCGGTTTGTACCGCATTTGTTATCTGAGTCACGAGAGCAGCCTGATCAATTCAACCGTTCCGACTTCATCCCAGCAAAGTGCCAATAACCAAACTTTGTTAGACACGATCAATAAAACCCTGCAACCTATCTGGCGCCCGAATACGATCTACGCTATCCGGGTAAAAACTTCCGACCGCTTGTTCCGTGAAAACGGATCTGCTTCCATGGGCTCTTACTCGCTGGACATGGCTTATGGTTTCAGAACCGGCGGTCCGATCGGCCATTACCACAATTACCCGGTCAATAACAGTTCGGGAGCGACAGATCCTCAAAAGGAACGGGAAGATTATGCTGCTTTGGAGCTAAAAGACAGGGAGGATGATTTCAAATTGTCTTCCCTGAAATACTACATCGACTATGATAAATGCTATCCGAACGCCGATGGTGATATTCACAATGCCAAACCATTGTTTTATGTCGGTGCTGAATTGAGATTGTTCTACCTCTACAACTACGTGTATGAATTCTATTCCAATTGGGTGGATTACAAACACGTAACCGGTTCAAACGTTCCATTAATTGCCAAATCCGCATTGGATGTATTGATCCGTGACCCGGAAGATTCAGGCATTCCGGAGGTAAATCCTCAGCTTAGCTTTGTGGGCAACAGCATTCCGCATCTTAGCGCGCTGAATACTCCGCCTGTTAATATCAATAGTATTAACAACGACGTGATGACGCTCAACAACCTGATGATCAACGGAAATCCATGTGTGAGCTATACGCCGCTGACACCGATTGATGTCTCTACTAAAAAGGTACTGGACCTGAAACCGCTTAAGTTGTACACTGCTCAGTTTATTGCTAAATATAATCCGAAAATAGGCGGAGCTTTTGCTGCTAAGGATTATGAGTCCGTAGTACACAGTTATGTTTTCCAGACATCGCGTTACGCGAATTTCGGGGAGCAGGTAAACAGTTACATCCTGAAGAAGGATATTAACGACATCATTTTGAATGAGGCGGTGTTTGTGATCCATGCAGAGAAAGCAGGTATCCCCACACCTCAAATTGATCTCAATCTTGCAAAACACGTGCTCACCAATAATTTACCGATGATTCCGGATTTATTGGTGCAACAGTATGCCGACCAGTTTGACCGCTTAATGAACGGAGTTTTCCACATC
The DNA here is from genome assembly GCF_039596395.1 of Fluviicola sp. Taxonomy (NCBI): domain Bacteria; kingdom Pseudomonadati; phylum Bacteroidota; class Flavobacteriia; order Flavobacteriales; family Crocinitomicaceae; genus Fluviicola; species Fluviicola sp. The sequence goes on along the minus strand of NZ_JBCNJT010000001.1, from coordinate 307,600 downwards.
GATTACAACAAACTGCACGGTGTGGTTTCCACGGAGTTCAATATCATTCGTCACCCGGATACAGACAAAGTTCTGGGAATTTTGATCCGCAACCCGGAACCGTTCAATGATCCGAAATTGCCGAAAGCAGATCCGAACCTTTCCAGTACGGAACCTACCGAAACACTGGAAGTTCGTCAATGGGCGGGCACCAGGATGGCATCCCTGGGGAATGCTTCTGATTTCTATGTCATCCATTCGAAAGACCGGTCAAAAATGTTTGTCACCGGCCGGAACCTGAATTTCGACATGGATGCATTTGCAACTTACCAGTTTACATTTACATACAAGCTGTATAACGGAATCACTTACGCAACCGTAAGTTCCGTAGTCGTTGATATCAACTTAAGCTCATACACGCAACCAAACTCTAACATTATTAACATTTAAACCTACGATCATGTCAAAAGTTGATATTATCACGAATCCTCTTTTTCAAACACCATATGCCTATTTACAGGCCGCAGGTTCCGACGGTTCCGACCATACACTTCCTGGAGTGCATCTTCGCTGGGATTTCCTGAAAGTTTTGGGAGATAAACACCTGGCGAAAGGAAATTACACCCTTTCAGATCCTTATCAATCTTCGCTTGGATTCAACCGGGAAAACGATTTCATTAAAATCTACCGGACCACTTTCAGGAAGGATTACTACCTCTCGGTCGACTTCAAAAAGGATGTACCGGAAGAACGGATTACCGGCAATAAGCGGGAATGGCATTTCAGTACATCCGTAACTAACCTGCCGGGCCAAAGTGCAGAAGTAATCATAAGGTTCATGGACGCACTTCTTTACGATTTGGCAAAAGCTGCCGCGGGGAGCCTTCATCTTACTCAAATCCTAAATGCCTATACCGGCATCGTTGAAGTGGAAACTCCCGGTAAACTGTCTTTTTTAGTAGAATACGGGATTATTTTAACGGCGGAATCAGCGGGATACCTGCGAGTAGAGTCTGTGACTTTGCCGGATTCCGGTGACACAGCCAACAAACAGGTTTCCTGCCGGAAAAAATTCACTGTGATGGGAACAACCAAAGTATCCTGTGAAAACATCCAGTACACCCGTTTTGATTATGCGAATGCCCAATGGTATGATCTCCGGATTTACTGCTACGAATACTTCATCGAAGGGGTAAACAACGAAGCAGAAGAAGGAAATTGGGAGTTGATTGATCGGTTTTCATTAACCACCGATAACGACCTGGCAGAAAAACGGTTTGAGTTCAATACGATGAACGAAGCGGCCCTGTTCTGGCCCAAATTCAATGAGGACGATCAAAGTACCCGGGAATTCACCGTAAATGAAACGAATTACTGGAACAGGTGGTCACGGCCAGGCTACTCATTTGATCCGATCTATGAAAGCTCCAATGACCCGGAAGGCCTGCAGCATTTTGTGCATACCTACATGAAACTGAGTACAACGGATGAACGCGCTTTGGTAGCCATTCCATCCGATATCCCGGATGATCCGTCTACCCAGGACATCAGTTACGTGGACATGATCCGGTTGATGTCACTTGATTATCACATCGCACGTGTATTGGGTTTAGGACACCTGGATGTTCATCCGAAGGAAAATGAGAGGTACGTTTACTGTTTCGAGTACCTCACTTATACAGGACTTGAAGCACCGCATACCGATGAACAGGGAAGAGCGCATTTATACATGACCTGCCCTATCGGCAAAACCGATTACAAGCTTCCGGCTGCTCCAACTTTAACTCCGTTGACTTACGGCATTTCTGTTCCCAACGGAACTTCGCAACCGACTTTACTGACCGATGCACAGGGATATGCACCTTTCGGGAATATACGTTTCATCAATATCAATCGCGGCCCCTACAATTTTGAAAAGCCTTTCGGTCCTTTTTACATTGAGCCCACGGAATTTTGTTTATGCGATGAAACACAGCCGATTGCTTATGGTTTGGAATACAAGGAAATCAATGAAGCGGGTTATCGAAAACCGGAAATCAGTCATGACAACGACTACAGGGATCTGGCCAACACCCCGGAAACAATGCCTATCCTGGAAGGCGGAACTCCCCAAATTTATACGCATCAGGAAACAGAAGAAGGAGTTCACGAGTACAGTGCTTATGCAATCAACTGGTTTTCGCGGGTTTCACCTCTGAGCAATACACTTTCGGCTACCACAACTTTTCCGGTGCAAACCAATTTATTGCCTCCGTTTAATTTTGCCGTACAATTGATCCAGGATGAAGATCCTGCCGAAGCAGTGATTGCCGACAAAACACTTATTCTCACCACTCCCGCAGAGCAGCAGCTTCTGGCATCCGTATCCACACCGGATAAAACACTGGTAAGAACTACATTTGACTGGAACCATGTGCATCATCATGCACATCAGTATGCGGATTATGCCGAAATGTTTTTCCGCAGACAGGAACCACTTGTGATTAAAGGGAAAATCAGTTCCGTGGTAACGCTGCCGGGAAACAGAGCCCAGATTACCACAACGAGTTATCAAATTACGAGTACGTTCCCGGCCACAACCGTTTCACCGGTTATTTCTCCGACTGATACCCCGAAATTTGCCGGAGCTTTTTTCAATAACGGGCAAGATAATTTCGTCATTGAAAACGTTATTTCCGGTGGTGCAAATCCGACTTTTGTGGTAAAACAGATCAAAGCAGTGACCGCAATGGCACCTGATCCGACTAACCAAAACCAATTCGTATCCAATGAAACATTCAAATCACCGGCTGTAGGCCAATTGTTCTTTGCCGTGGAAAACATGGGCGATCCGGGCAACTGGAATTTAAAACACAGCCGCAGGGTATATCTCGAAAAATTCTATAACAATGCCAAAATAACCCTGCGCACATCACCTACGCGAAAAGTCGTATTCGATATCAAAGAAGTAAACCTGGTTTCGGGCGATACCTTCGTGGATGTTGTGCAACCGATCACTAACACTTCGCCGGGAGGCCTTACGCTGGAATATGCTGTAAAGTATAAAATCACTTCAGTCGTAGTTTCTCCTTTTGCTTCGTCTTCCTATTTTGCATTTAATGGAAATTCCCTGGCCGATTTCATGCCGGGAACTACGTTCCGGGTATTTGGAAGTAAGCTCAAAGATCAGTTATACACCGTCCAGTCGAGCATATTTACACTTGGCGAAACCAGAGTGGTGGTGGCTAATATACCGAGTAATACAGTTGATGGTATCATTGAAGTGGTGGTAACGAGAAATATATCCATTATCGACCAACTCACCAATACCTTTGTTATTTCAGGAGATGTAACTGCAGAGATAAACCTGGCGCATTGTGAATACCACACCGAAACGGACGGCAGTATTTCCCGTTTTGTTGCAGGCGGAATCTATGATTTGGCAAGCTTTACTCCTTTGCTGACTTCCAATCCCAATCCATCAACTATAGAAGGTACAGGGTTCATCCAGCTGGATTTCCAGAATTACGATCTGCAGCCACACCCGGATACGGAAATATCCTGGTACAAAGGGACGGTGAGACTAAGAGATGTATCGAACACCATGCAGGTTTATCCGGTAAGTTTTATCGGAGATTTGGCCAATACCGGAACCGGTCATTTATCCGTCATTATCCAGGATCCCGGTTTTGTTCCCAAAAGTGAACCGACCAACAACACCGGAGCAGATATTTACACATTGGATCTGAATGTTGCCCAGGAAGTCAATTATCATCCGTCTTATAAACTCTATATCACAGCAGATGACGGATTGAATCCTGTTACCGGAGCGCCGATTGCTCCCAACACCATCAATTTTGACAGTTCTGAAATCCTGCCTGTATTCACGGATCCGAATGAAGGAAACCGGCAAACATACATGTGTATCCGCTCTTACGACGTTAAAAATGATTACGAATCATTCCTGTCTAGTCCGGTGGTATTGCTGGCTCAAAAAATTTCCGTTCCGCTTCCACCGGCCAAGCCTACAGGACCGTTGTATGCGACACGTCCGGATTTTTACGGGAAAGGAACCTATACTTTCGATACGAAACTGGACACCACCAACGGAAGAGTTCCCTACAGCGTAGTCTTTTACAAAGCCAGTGAAGACCGGCTTCTTGATATTCTTTACACCAAGAGCACGCAAACAGCGATCTGGAACGACCTGGATGCGTTAACCGATCCGAAGGCGAAATACGATCCTTTATTGTGGGAAATCCTGTTTAAAGGAGAAAACGGTGGCGGATCGAACCCCGGATTTGTGACTTATACCACCAGCGCAGGTTCGTTTACCTGGCCACTACCCGATAATCCGGATTTTTACCTTTCATACTTATCCAATAAGGCATTCGGGACTACCAATCCCCCTCCGAACGGAAAATTTGTTTATCCCTTTGATGCTTCCTTTAATTTTGCGCTGCACCAAACTTTTACCGTTTATGGAAAACCACTGACAGCAAAAGCCATTTTAAAGAGCGCAATACAAGATGCCTTTATCCCGCTGAATGAACAACCGCCTTTGTACAATTATCTGAAAACAGGTAAGCAGACATCTGCCGTAAAAGCAAAAATGCGTGACAACTTCGGAAATCTTTTGGATCCTCAGACCAATGATATTTTCCCGATGATCCGGAAATACACCAATGGTTCAGATACTTATCTGAGATATACGGATTACACGCTTGACGGCGCATCCAAAAGTTTGTATTTCTACCGGGCACTGGAAATGGATGACAAATTCAAGTTCAGTGATTCCAGTTTGCCGGTTGGTCCGGTATTGATGGTCAATGCAGCGCATCCGCTGAAACCACAGATCAAAAAACTGGTTACCCGTTTACGCGACGATATTCAAAGCATTCCGTCATCCATTGCCATTGAGCTCAATGATTATCCGGAAATCGAAAAAATTTCGAAAATGGAAATTTACCGGGCATTCAATGAAACGGACGCCTTAAGTATCCGAACGATGAAAAAAGCGAAATCCCTGAATTGGGGAGATCCGTTCATTGATGATTTTACCGACCTGACATTCCCTCCTTATGGAGAAGAATTGCATTACCGGTTAGTAGCCATCCGTGAAATAGAGGATGTGGAAGATGTTATTTTAGCGCCTCAGCTAAATCCGGCAACTCCTATTCCAACCGTTATTGTAGACCTTCCTTCACTGCCTTCCAATGTGGCAAAAACACTCATTGTGGATGTGGTAAATCCACCGGCACCGGTATTGACTTCTCAAAACGGGTATTCAACACCGACAGAGCTTCAGCACGTAATCCTGAAGTGGAAACCGACCTGTTACAACGGTACGTATCGTTTACAAAAGCTCAACGAAAGCGGAAACTGGGTTGAATTTTACAGTACCAAGGTTACATCAACCGACATGCAGTACCCGCCTACCTTTCCGTTATCAGGTCCTGACTTTACCGGATACCCGGAAACAGTACTTTTACCACGGGTAGATGCAGACGGCAATCCGATTTATCACCGTTACCGTGTCCAGGTAGAAAATTCCTCCGGGCTCTTTAACTTGTCGGAGTTTGAACTGACCCTGGCCAAGGGAGCTTCCGACCTGCAGGAAATCGACAGTGTTCTCAGCTATGACGATGGAAACGGCAATAGTTTGTCCGTATTGAATTCGGCCTCCTTTATTTCGGGGGCCAGCCAGCCGGATTACATGACCTTTACACATTTAAACGGGCCATTGCCTGCCGGGCATAACAGCTTTGTGAAAATAGAAATCACCGTAACGGATGATTTGGGGAACAGTCATATGCAAACCATTACCAATGCAGGAGACCATGTGGTCTTTTATCAGGGAGACGGTGGCCTGGAACTGGACGGATCAAACCCGAACAGGACTTATACCGTTCAGACCAAATTGTTTACCGATTTTGCGGTCAACGGAGCTGTTCAACGTTTTACGATGGCTTATCTGGCCGGTCCTTGTTACGATCTGAAACAGATAACCAGCCTGGTAAAATTAGAAGATTCGACCGGCAGTGTTATTCCGCTGGTTTCCGGGAATATCAATAACGGCGTAGCCTACCCGACACAACTCAAGTTTACCGATATCGCAGATTTAGCGGCAATCGGGCAAACATTCAATCACACGGATATTACCGTTACGGACGACCTGGGGAATACCTTTACGCAAACAATCCAGGCAGCAACAGGTTCCGTGATTTTCCAGAACGGAGACGGAGGATTGGTGCTGGATAACTCAAATCCGAGCAGAAATTACACAGTCAATGTGAAATTGATTAGCAACGAATGTTCTACAGGAAACGAAACCAGTTATTCGATCAGTTACACCTACACTCCATGCGATGATCTGGCATTATTGACAGGTATGGCAGCATTCGGAGACAATAATGGTACGGCTATCAACCCGCTTGCTAACCACGTCATCACTTCCGTTACTCATCCCAATGGAAGCATTACCCTGACAGACCTGATTTCGGGAGCATTGCCTTCAGGACATACGTTTGATCACATGGATGTTATCCTGGAGGACGATTTGGGCGGTGCTTTTATAAAAACCATTTCTACGGCCGCAGGTTCAGTCACCTTTAACCAGGGAGACGGAAACCTGGTGTTGGACAACAGCAATCCGCACAGAACCTATTTTGTGACACTGGTTCTTTACACGGACCTTTGCAGCAGCGGAAGAAGTTATACATTTACCGTTAAATATTAACGCGCCGGGCGTCCTGACTTAGCCGGGACGCCCTTACTGATTATCCCAAAGGATATAACCGATCGATATCCCGCCCCACATGTGATTCATGGCATATTTGAACAACCGGGACTGGTAATGGAAATGGGCGGTGGCATAAAATGGTTTGTATCTCAGGTAAATCCCGATCTGCTGTTCCGAAACGAATCGCTCGATCGAACCGGCAGGTATGGCCGCTTTACTCGGTTTTACAAAAATGGCTCCCTGCAAGGTTCCGTCGTATGCGACGATCCGTAATTCGGGGGTGTAATACAGGTAAAACTGCCGCCGATTCCCGATGTATCCCAGTTTCAATCCGCCACGAATACGCATGTCATTCGTTAAGTTCCCGATCGTTAGCAGATCGCCTACTTCCATGCGCAGCCATCTGCTCCGGGTGAAAAACAATTTCGTGTACCCGATATTCATGTCGAGAATAAACCCTGTATTCAGCTGGTATTCCCATCCCTTCGGCTTGGGGCTGTTGATCCATTTGTGGACGGTCTTCTGGGTGTATTCCCCGAAAGCAGGTTTCCCGATAAAGCCTGCAAAAAAGCTCCAGTTCAAGGTATAGTGCCTGCTTAGGCTCCTTGAAAAAAACTGTGCGCCGTAAGTAATCGTTGCTGCGTAAGGTCGGTCGCCGGTTAAAAAAGTATCCGACTGAATGGTGGAAGGTGTGTATCCCCTTTGATCAACTCCTGTTTTCAGCGTCCGGTGTAAATTTGGAACCGGCAGGAAAAACGGATTGAGCCACTTCAAATCCAGGTTGTGATTTTCATATTGTAAGAAAATTCCCTGGGAGTAATACCGGTCGCTTGCCGTGAAAATATCGTTTTCCCAGGTGAGGTGAAAAGATTGATATGCATAAAGAGAATCTGCCAACTGCGCGAACCCTGCAAACTGAACCAACAAAAACACCAAACTTATGCGTATACCCATGTCCTGACTTTTTTAAGTCTTGAAAGCAGGATTCTCTGGCTGGTAAACCAAATAAGTACCTATTAAGATACGGACTTAATAGTTTGTATCAAAAGAGCTTTAGGGATTTTTAAGATAACCAGTACCAATGAAATGGTTTAAAAAGTTCACACTTCGACTGCGCTCAGTGTACTTTGAGTTTAAATTTTCCCAAAAATCACTCAAAAAAGCGATTATTCCGTAATTTAACGGGTGCTAATTTTAGCCCGATAAACAGCAATTAAAACACCATGGAATACCGCATTGAAAAAGATACAATGGGCGAAGTAAAAGTACCGGCACAAGCTTACTGGGGCGCCCAAACCGAACGAAGTATTGAAAACTTCCAAATTGCACAGGACATCAACAAGATGCCCAAAGAAATCATCCGCGCATTCGCCTACCTGAAAAAAGCAGCGGCTTTGACTAACCTGGATGCAGGTGTGCTTTCGAAAGAAAAATCAGACCTCATCGGCCAGGTAGCGGACGAGATCCTTGCAGGAAAACTGGATGATCAATTTCCTTTGGTTATCTGGCAAACCGGCAGCGGAACACAAAGCAACATGAACGTAAACGAAGTCATTGCTTACCGAGCACATGTGATCAACGGCGGAGCTTTAACCGACAAGGAAAAAGTTCTGCATCCCAATGACGATGTTAACAAATCGCAGTCTTCCAACGATACATTCCCGACTGCCATGCACATTGCCGCGTACCAGATCCTGATCGAAAAAACGATCCCGGGAATTGAAAAACTGCGCGACACCCTGGCTCAAAAAAGCAAGGACTACATGCACGTGGTGAAGATCGGACGCACACATTTTATGGACGCAACTCCGCTTACGTTAGGACAGGAAATCAGCGGATATGTGAGCCAGCTCAACCACGGATTGAAAGCTATTAAAAACACGCTGGCGCATTTGAGCGAACTGGCTCTGGGCGGAACAGCCGTAGGAACAGGGATCAACACGCCTCCGGGCTATTCGGAAAACGTAGCGAAACACATTGCGAACTTAACGGGCTTGCCATTCATCACTGCGGAAAACAAATTCGAAGCACTGGCGGCACACGACGCAATCGTTGAGGCACACGGAGCATTGAAAACCGTTGCAGTGAGCCTGATGAAAATCGCCAACGACGTGCGTATGCTCTCTTCCGGACCACGAAGCGGGATCGGGGAAATCCATATTCCGGACAACGAACCTGGGTCTTCCATCATGCCGGGAAAAGTAAACCCTACGCAGTGTGAAGCCCTGACAATGATCGCAGCACAGGTGATGGGCAACGACGTAGCCATCAATATCGGCGGGGCAAACGGGCATTTCGAACTGAATGTTTTCAAGCCGGTCATGATTGCCAATTTCCTGCATTCTGCCAGACTGATCGCTGACGGATGTGTTTCCTTTAACGATAAGTGCGCGGTGGGAATCGAACCGATTACAGCAAACATCAAAAAACATGTCGACAACAGCCTGATGCTGGTAACGGCTTTGAACACGAAGATCGGTTATTACAAAGCAGCTGAGATTGCGCAAAAAGCACATGCAGAAGGAACGACCCTGAAAGAAATGGCTGTGAAACTGGGCTATTTAACCGCTGAGGAGTTTGATCAGTGGGTGATTCCGGAGAAAATGGTTTAACGAATGTCGTATTCACAATTGCCAATTGCCAATTGCGAATTATAACGATACTATCGAATCATAATCAGTAGGGACGTAACATTTTATGTCTCTACTGATCGGTATTTATACTATTTTGGCTGATCATGGAACAACCGCTTAAAATACTTTCACCGCTTAAACGGATGCCTTTTACACTTGCAGTTTTCATGCGACTGCTGGTTTTGATCCCGATTTTTTGCATGTCTGTTCTGATGATAGCTACAGGCATCATGGGTATACAAAAGGATCATAATCCGGAACTTTCAACTTTCATTTTCGGAATCGTAGTCTTTGCAATGTCTTCCTCTCTATTGGTAAACATCTTCCTTTTGAAAAAACTCCGGCTTTCCCAACTTCAATACCTCTTTTATAACGACCGATTGGTTATTTACAATCAAAAAAAACACAAAATCCTCCAGGAAGTGCTTTACGAGAACTTCCCGGCATTCAGCTTTCACGAAAACCTGAAAAACTTCGGTTACATCGTTATCGGTAAGACCGAACCCATTATCACAACCGGCGGCATCTTTGGTCAGAATATGGGCGTGAACATGAAAGATCCGGATATTATGCTGGAGAATCTGCCGGAAGTAAAGAAAGAATATCTTTTCCTAAAAGAACTGATTGAAAAGTATCAGACAACACACACATATTTAGTTGGGAAATCCAACAGTAAAGCTTTCAAAGATGGATAGACATCTGTCTATTGACCTGGTTTCAAGGTGTAGTCATACCAAGGTTACAACATGAATGATTTTTGCCCTTATATTTGATGACGGACGAAGTCATTAGCCTATGAAAACACAAACACATAACCCATTTGTTCTGGCACTGAAAGCCCGTAATCTTTCGGTGGAAATTCACAGGCATTCGGCTTACCAGATTGTATTGTCCAATGATAATCCTTTCACGTCGACCATTAACGGGAATTTGTGTGAACATATCCATGGATTTCTGATTAAACCGCAGGTTAAGCACCATTGTATTGCCGAAAAAGGAACCCTGAACATTTTGAATATCGAACCTTATTCCACTGTTGGTCTGGATCTGGCAAGCCGGTTTCAGAAGGACCAGGATTCCATTGTTTTTGGTTCTGCAGCTGAAATCAGCGATTTTTTTCAAACCGGTACAGAAAATCCGGACATCCAGCCTATCCTGTCTGCTTTACTGTCAAAAGAGGAGCCGGTTCAATACGATGAACGGGTTACCAAAATTGTGGAGTACATCAAAGCCAATTCTTTTCAGCAGGATATCACACCGCAAACATTTGCCGACATTGTTTTCCTGTCTCCCTCTCGCCTGGCTTCGCTTTTCAAACAACAAACCGGCAGCAGCCTTTCCAAGTATTTACTCTGGACAAGATTGCGCGAATCTATTTACCTGACCTTATCCGACAAGGAGAAAACACTGACCGATATTGCCTATGATTGCGGGTTTTACGACCTTCCGCAATTGAACAAATACATGTATGAAATGTTCGGGATGCCACCCAAGGCATTGAAGCACAACAGTGATTTGATACAAGTTTTCTAGCCGGGCGATCCTCAACTTTGTACTGTCATTCAAACAGTATAAAGATGAAAGCAATCGTTTATAAGCAGTTTGGGAACGCGGATGTTCTCCAAACAATCGAAGAAGCAAAACCGGTTATTCAATCCAATGAGGTTTTGATAAAAGTAAAGGCATTTTCCATTAACCCGATGGATTGGAAAATCAGAAAGGGCGAAATGAAGCTCATGTCGGGATCTAAATTTCCGAAACATACAGGAGCTGATTTTTCCGGGATCGTTGAAGAGGTTGGAAGTTCCGTAACGGGTCTTCAAAAAGGAGATGAAGTTTTCGGTACGGTGAAAAATACCATGAAAGACGGTGCATCGGCGGAATACCTGGCTGTGACCCCGGCTACTCTTTGGAAAAAACCGGCTGATATCAGTTTCACCCAGGCTGCATCCATTCCGATAGTAGGTGCCGCAGCCGCGACCGCCCTGGAGAAAATGGGGAAGATTTCTTCTCAATCCACGATTTTGGTAAACGGTGCAACCGGTGGTTTCGGGATGTTCCTGCTTCAGCTGCTGAAACAACAAAACGCACAGGTCAGTGCCGTTGCGGGCTCCAACACCCTGAAGTATGCAAAAGAATGGGGCGCCGATACGCTGATCGACTATTCCAAAGTGAATGTCCTGACTCAAAAAAACAAGTACGATATCGTGATCGATCTGTCGGGCAAAATGGGATATAAAAACGCGAAGCAAATTATGAATGCCAGCGCCTTGTTTATAAATCCTACTCCCAAGCCTATCGAAATTCCTTTATCACTTTTCAAAAACCTGTTTACCCGCAAGAAACATGTGATAGTCCTCTCTGCCCCTTCGCAGAAAAATATGGAGCTGTTGCTGGATGCCATCCGGAACGGGCTGCAGGTAGAAATCAACAAGGTATTTCCATTAGAATCCTTCAAAGAAGCCTACCAGTATGCCGAAAAAGGCGGTTTTGCGGGTAAAGTGGTCGTTGAATTTAACTAAAACGGCACAATCCAAGATTACAGAACAGTGATCTGATACAAGTTTCTCTCCGCGTGGTAACCAATCTTTGCATTACACAAGAAACAACACCAATCTATTTAAAAAACAACCAATTATGAAAACAATATTCAAACTAGGGGTCATCGGAATCATTTTTCCATTAACCGGACCCGGGGCATATGCCCAAACCAAGACAGACAGTATCCAGCAAATTCATCCAACTCATATAACTATGAAAAACAACGTCAACATCATTCATGAAAACCAGGGAAATCACATCTCTTTAGTAGGTGATACGTACCGCATCGCTATCTCCGGGAAGCAAACCAACGGAGAATATGCCATCATTGACATGCAGGTACCTCCGGGTGGCGGACCGCCCCCGCATGCACATGCTTCCATTCACGAATCGTTCTATATCCTGGAAGGGGAACTGGAATTCAGTACGGAAGAAGGGAAATTCATTGCTAAAAAGGGCGACCTGGTGACTATTCCGAAAGGCGGAGCCATACACTGTTTTAAAAACACCAGCCAGCAAATGGCTCACATGCTCTGCACGGTGGTTCCGGCCGGCCTTGACGAGTTTTTTGAAGAAGTGGGAACTCCCGTGAAAGCCGGTGAGTTTTTAGCTCCCGCTCACCCGGACGAGGAGAGCATTCAAAAAGCTATTGAAATTTCCCGGAAATATGGACAGGTGTTATATCCGCCCAACTATTTAGACAAATAATCCAATCATTCAAAAAGAATACACATGAAAGCAATTCAAGTAACGGGCAATCACACCGTTGAAATAACCGACATTCCGCAACCCACTAAAGCCAGCAAGGAGCATGTCGTTGTAAAAATGCTGGCTTTTGGAATCAACCCCGGAGATCACGCTTTTATCAACGGCGTGTTTCCCAAAGGCACGATTCCCGAGAGTAAGTATAACCTGTCAGGAGTCAGCGGTGTGGGAACCATTGTTGAAACCGGTGAAGGAGTACCAGCCGAATACCAGGGAAGAAACGTCACCATTTACCGCTCGTTGCAATTCGACGATGATACTATCGGGACCTGGAGTGAGTATTCACACCTGCATTACCTGCAATGTGCCATCATTCCCGACGGCCTGGACCCGGAAGAATATGCAGCTTCACTGGTCAATATCATTACACCCTACGGATTTTTCAAACAGGCACGCGAAGAAGGCCATCAAGGTCTGATCGCTACGGCAGGAACTTCAGCTACCGGGCTTGCTTTACTGGGGATTTGCCAGGCATCCGATTTCCCGATTATTTCCATCGTAAGAAACGAAGCGGGGAGAAAAGAACTGGAAGCATTGGGAGCAACGCATATCCTGGTACAGGACCAACCCGACTTCAAGCAGTTATTTCAGCAAAAAGCCCAGGATTTGCAGGCTACTGCGGTATTTGACGGAGTCGGCGGAGCTGTTCTGAATAACATCATTGACCTGCTGCCATTCGGTTCTACCATCTTTGCCTACGGGTGGCTGGGAGGAGGAATTCCTTTAACCTTTCATACCAGCCTTCTGATGAAGGGTCTTACAATCAGAGGTTTCAATAATTACAGAACGACAACCGTCCAAGACCCGGAAAAGTTGGAAGAAGCCCTGAGAGATATCAGCCGTTTGCTGGTCAAGCCTCATTTTAAAACCAGGATGGGTGAAAAGTTCCGGTTTGAAGCTATTCACGAGGCATTGCAACACTCCGAAGGTGCCGGAAAAACGATCGTCCGGGTTTGATGCAAAGTACTAAAATACTCGTAGGCCTGCTGGTAAAAAAACACCGGATGGAAAAGCAATTGACGCAGCAACAATTGGCGGACCTGTTACATACGGACCGCCAGTATGTTTCAAAAATTGAAACCGGGAAAATCAATTTAACGCTGGATTACCTGGATAAAATCCTTTCGTGTTTGAAATGTACGAACGACGATTTTTTTAAGCCCTGTTGATATTTTTAGGTCTGCGATTAATCGCAGACCTACGTTTTTACTATGAATCAATATGTTGGCGGGCCGAACGGCGGGCCTCCCATTCCACCTTCATGTGCCGGTTTTGTTTCTTTGGTTTCGGGAGCTTTCGTTCCGAAATTGCGCAGGTTGTAAGTGAGCGTTACCATGTAGTAACGGTTCAACACGTTCGATTTCACGTCTTCGATGTAGGATTCGGTAACGTTACGCGTAATGCTGTTGTTGTTGTTCAGGATATCGAATACGGAAACGCGCAGTTCCAGCTGTTTTTTCTTCAGGAGTTTGTAACCGATTCCACCGTTCCACAACATGATCGTTTGGTTGTAACCTGATCCCAGACCGGCATAGGCATTCACGGAATAAGTACTGTTGATCACCAGACGCTCTTTGATAATCCAGTTGAAACGGGCATTCACGTTGTGTACGAAGTATTCGTTCTGCGCCACATTCTGGCGGGTGTTTACCACGTTGTTGTAATTCAGGGTATAACCTACCGTGAAATCCAGGTTCTCGCTGATGTTGCTGGAAACGGTCAGACCTCCGTTCGCATTGGAAGTCTTCGCTTTGTTTACGACATTGTTGATCAATCCCGGTGCCACGGTATACGCTCCTCCCAGGTAGAAATTCAGATTCAGTTTCAGCTTCGTCAAGGAGAAACCATACGAGATCGTGGTGCGGGCGTTGTAGCTTCCCTGCAGGTTTACCGGTTGGCGAAATTGTGCTCCGCGCAGCAACAGGACATTCCCGTTCACGACCGTATCACTTGTTGCAATGATGGTTGCGTTCGAAATGTAGTTCTGGTTCATTTCCCCTCCGAAGAAGATGTTGAAGTTTGTAGCTTTCTGAATATTCGTGTTGTTGAAACGACCGAATACGCGGTGATTGTATTGCTGCTTCAAATCCGGGTTTCCGGAAGATAAAGACAAAGGATTCGAGTTATCGATCACGTTCTGCAACTGATCAATCGTGGGGTTACGAGTTCCGGCGCGGTAGTTCAGCATCAGGCTTCGCGATTTGGTAAAATCATACTTGAAACGTACGTTCGGCAGGATGGAATTGAAGGACAAGTTCACATCGCGATTGGTCGGGAATTCCTGCACGTTCATCAACAGTGAATTCTGGTAACTTAGTCCCAGCTGCAATCCTACTTTGTTCTTCTGAAAACGGAAATTCGTTCCTCCTTCATTCACGATCGTTTGATTCTCAAAGACATTCGAAAGGGTCGTATCCATGAAATAATAGGAATTCGTTACCGTGTCGAAATCGTAGGTGCGCTTGTCTGCATTGCTCACCGTATAGGCCGGAGCATAGTAAAACTCACTCGACCATGTTTTGCTCAACGGTTCGGTAAAGGAAAAACGTCCGTTTACCCCGTAACCATTGGTATTATTGTCTGTATGCTGATCGATTTCCGCCAGTGAATCCTGGCCGAGTTCGTCGTAGTAACGCGAGGAAGAAAGCTGTCCGTTGTCGCCTTCTTTTATGTTGTATGTACCGGTAATATTTGCCGAGAAGGTACGTCTTGGCTTTGCGAACCGGTGACGCCACAATACGCTCGTACTCGCATTCAACCCTTTGGTTTCGTTGAACGTGCGATTATTGATCTGGTTGATCAGCACATTGCTTGCATCGGCCGTAGTTCCATCTGTGGTTTGCGCTTTTTCATTTCCCTGGTAGCTCACTTTCGGGTTGATCACCAAGGAGTTCATGGAATCGAGTGCTATATCGAACTTGAAATTCAGGCGGTGATTGGCGTTTTTCATTGTTGACAGGAAGTCTTCGCTGTAAACCTGCCCGGCTGTTGTAGAGAGCACATAGGTACGGTTTGTTTGCTGGGAATTTTTCGTGTTCGATGCATTGAAGAAATAGCTTCCGGTTACTTTCGTTGTCTTGTTCTTTCCCCATTTATCGGAAAAGTTGAGGCCCAGTCCGTGAGTGGTGCTCACCCCGTTTTGCTGTGAAACCAGGTAGTTCTCGTTGTCCGGACCACCGAAACCACCTCGTCCGCCCGGACCACCCGGCCCTCCCCTGCTTTGCGAGCTTGCCGTAGAACCTGTTACTCCCAGGATATCGTCGGTGGAAAAGTTCTGCTGGTTCACGTTATTGGACATTCCCACGATGGAGAAACGCCGCGTTCCTTTGAAGAAATTCACATTGGCACCTGCCATGTACAAATCGTTGGGGGTTCCGTAACCGGCATAGATCTTCCCGAACTGGCCGTTATTCTTCCCCGCTTTCGTGACGATGTTCAGGGCTTTCGCTTCGTTCCCGTCTGAAATACCGGTAAACTTTGCCTGGTCGCTTGCCTGGTCGTAGACCTGGATCTTCGAAACGATCTCGGCCGGCAGGTTCTTCATGGCCGCTGCTGCGTCATCGCCGAAGAATTCCTGTCCGTCGATCATCACTTTGGTGATCTGTTCTCCCTGCGCTTTCACCACGCCATTTTCGAGTGTAATTCCGGGCATTTTGGTGATGAGGTCCTGCACCGTCGCATCGGGATTCGTTTTATAGGCATCCGCATTATACTGCGTGGTATCGCCTTTTTGCTCGACGCGTACCGCATTGGCTTCCACGGTTACTTCTTCGAGTTTCGTATCGGTTTTCAGGATGACATCGAGTACTGTATCTTCTTCGGGAAGCGTTACGTTCCGGAACTGGTCGACGTATTCGAAGAGGGTTGTTTTGAGGATGTAATTCCCGGGATTTAGACTGTCAAGTGTGTAGGCCCCGTTCTCGTCTGTATTGGCTGCTTTCACCACGGAGGAATCTGCCGCTGATAACAATGCTACGCGGGCATCCATGAGTTTTTCGGAGGTTTTGGAGTCGAGCACCTTCCCGGAAAGTTGTGTTTGTGAGTAGCCACCGAGGGCAAAAAGCAATGTGAGAAGTGTAACTAGTATGAAGCGAATTTGCATAAAATGGGTTTGTTTACTGCTTGGATTGTTTTGCGACCGAAAGGTTTACCGGGACAGCAAAAAAATCTGTGGGTGGTAGCAAAAATCGTGCCCTGCGGGTTCGAGAAGATTCAGGGCCGGTATTGGTTACGGAGGAACAGATTTCGGTGAACTCATTTTATTTCACGCAGATTTCACAGATTTCGGGGATGTTCAAGAGTAATTAAGTGTCCGCCTTCGGCAGACAAATGTTTAATTTCCGGCAGAGGAGCACTTCGGCATATAAATTCGGTTTATCTAATACGCATTTATGTGTAATGAATTCAGGTTTTGAAAAGGAATTGGCTGCGGGAATTTGCCCCGTTTGTTGAAGTCTTTTTGACTTTCCTATCTCTTCGGTGAGCGATGTTTGTAACGAGCAGTCATCTCTAGTAAGCCCAGTCCTGGCGGGTTTTCCTGGGCCGACCAGTTAACTTGTTAAGAATAGTGTGATTTGTTAGAGGAATAACGTTTTGATACTATACCCGTACTTGACCTATACTTGACCCGTACTTGACCCATACGGGAGGGTCGGCGGAGGGAATTTTGGGGTTGGAGGATGGGTTTTTGGAGGGTTAGAATGGTTACAGGTGTGGGAAGTTAAAGTGAGGTTCCTATCGTTTCGGATTGAAAAGGAAAAGGAAGGGATTTTAGATTCGGAAAACCACATTTTTGAGAAGTTTAAAATGTGGTAAATACTGAAAATGATGGTTACCCGGGAAGATTTCAACTAAAAATGATTGTGGGTTGAAGGGGAATTTGCATGTTTGGGGGATAAAACTGAATTGAACTATGGCATCTTCCCTATTACCGAATTAACCACTATTTAAGATGAATAACCTAACAGGAATAGATAGAGAAGTTGTTGTCTTTATCGAAAGATTGGAGAAAATTGGAAAGGAAGCAGGTAGATTTATTTATACCATGATTTTCGACTTCACCATTGATCCACAATCAAAGGAAAATTTTATCCGTCGAACAGAACTGACTTTTCCTGAGAATAAGTCAATGATAGAAATAAGTTATATTTCATTTGAAAAATATGGAACGCCCAGGGAAGGTAGCTTTTACGAGCTACCCGATGCATTAATGACGAACGTTAATTGGATTACAGTTGAAGAAGATGAAGAATTTGGAGCGACATATCTTGCTTTCAAGGCAACGTATCAAAGCCCTTTGTACTTTAATCGTGCCCTGAATTATTCACGTTATGTTCAAAATACAGATTCTCCAAATAATTTAGCATTAAATAGTTTTCTTTCAAATTTGTTTGATAAACTAACGAACAATAACATCCATATTGGTGTTTATAATGTGGGGCAGGGAAATTGGAATGAGATTTCGTTTGACGATCAACTTATTATCACCTATGATTTCGGCTCATCCTCTTCCCAGGTATTTGGAAGATTATTAAAAAGCATTATCAGAGCACGGCGGGTAAGAGAAATATTAGAAAGAATAGACAAAGCAGAAATCAGAAAAATACTAATTATCAGTCATTGGGACACCGACCACTATATTGGTATAAATTCATTAACAGATAAACAAATACAGTTATTTGAGTATTGTATTGTTCCTGCAAGAATCGAGAATGAAACTACGCGACGCGTATACAATCGATTAGTACAACATTCCCAGGTTATTCCGATAACCATGAGCGAACAAGTTGTTGGTAATGGTCAAGCCCATAGATTAACGAATATCTACGACAGCAGTGTATTAAAAATATACAAAGGAACCAAATGTTATAACAGAAATAAACGAGGATTGGTTTTGTCTATTCATTCACAAAATGATGATTTTATTTTTCCGGGAGACCACTATTATGAACAATTAATGAATTATGTACTTCCAAATTGCACTAACACTAAATTCAATTTTGTAGTTCCTCATCATGGCGGAAATGCAGGAACTTATCAATTAATTAATACTATTGATATCCCTGGAGCTTCGGATGCGGTTATTTCAGCTGGTGGAAGATACGGACATCCTTTAATAGGAATTGTTCAACACTTCACTAATTTATTTCCTGTTGTTCACGATACCTCAATTAACAATCATTATATAAAAATAATATAAATCATGGCAGAACTTAACGTAAGCAGAAAGGATATCAGAAAACTATTTACTGATATGCAAGGAAAGAAATTCATTATTCCGGAATACCAGCGCCCTTACAAATGGAACATTGAAAAGTGTGAAACTCTTTGGCAGGATATTCTTGATTTTTATGAATCAGACACTTCTCAAAAACAAGAATACTATTTAGGTACAATTGTTTCCTATAAAAGTGAGGACAATGATAAAGAGGTCGACATTATTGACGGACAACAACGGATAACCTCTTTTTTTCTACTATTAAGAGCATTCTACACCCGATTAGAACAAATGACATCCGACCCAAGAGTGAATGGATTAATGGGACAAATTGCACCTTGCATTTGGGATGTAGATTCCATTTCTCAATTGGTAGAAGACAAAAAGAAAACCCATATTGAGTCAAAAGTAGCAACAGATGATGATAACCACACATTTCATACAATTCTTGAAACTGGACATCTTTCTCATGTGAAGAAAGATCGCTATTCCATTAACTATAATTTCTTTTTAACTAAGTGTCAAGAATATGCTTCATTGAATCCTATTAAGTGGCAGGAGTTATGTGTTACTATTCTACAACGTTGTATTATTTTACCCATCGAATGCGATACTCCTGATACAGCTTTACGTATCTTCTCAACATTAAATGATCGCGGCATGCCATTAGCGGATTCCGACATTTTCAAATCAGAAATTTATAAATCTAAACCTTCTTCAGATGAGAAATATGCCTTCAACGAAAAATGGAAAGATTTGACTGAAGTTTGTAAAAAATCAGACCTTACAATTGATGACATTTTCAGATATTATTCACATTACATTCGCGCAGTAAATGGAGATAAATCAAAAGAAATTGCACTTCGTAAGTTTTATCAAACGGGGGGTATTAAAAATGAAAAGCTACATCACCCTGATTTAATGCCAAACATTATCGATCTATCTCTTTTTTGGTTATATATCAATAAGAATGAAAAACATGAATCCATATCTGTTGATTTCAATATTTATACTTGGAAGCAACTTCAAATTCTTAGTACCTATCCAAATGAATATTGGAAATATATTGTATCAGTTTATTATTTGATAAATAGGAGCACTTCAACTTTTAATGATAATTTTCCGAAATTTCTTGAAAACTTACAAGCTTTCCTGCTAGTGCGTTTTATTGAAAATCCTTCCGTAAACGCAATAAAAGATTCAATCTACCAACACTGTATTTATATTGCTAACTCACAAGATCATAGCTTTACCAGGGAAATAAATGACGATCAGTTACGTGAACGCCTTCCTATATATTCGTATTCGAGAATAACAAGATCTTTACTCTTACTACATGCCTATCAAAATAAGCACCAAATGGATCTAATTCCAAATGGTCATGATATTGAACATATCTTCCCTAAAAAATGGCAAAATACCAATTACAACGGTTGGGAACAGATTGATGCTAAAAATTATTTAGAAAAATTCGGAAATAAGATCTTGTTTGAGAAACGATTAAACATTCAAGCTGGGAATGGATACTTTAATGCTAAGAAAACACATTATAGCAAATCTAATATTGCCAACGTTGTTGAATTAGCAAACCATAAAAATACAGACTGGGTGAAGGAAGACATTATCGAACGAGAAGAACGGTTGATTTCGGATTTGATTTCTTACTTCAAAAAAGTACTTAATTAACTTCCGATATAAAAAATTGAATCTCTGTTATGATACATCTCCTCACCCTTGATATCCCGGAATCCAAAAAACTACCTATTGGATTCCTGGAAATCATCAAAAAGCAATACCACGAAAATATCAATAGCTCAATCTACGCACATTTCATCAACTGTGAGGAAAAGGCAGTGAGTGAATTGTTCATGGACGCATTAACAGATTTAATTGAAGAAAAATCAAAAAGACTTTTTTCATTTGGAGATCCTTTCGCAACGTGTGAAGTGGTTACAAAAAATGGGAGAATCGATATTGTAATCACGGATAGATTGAGTGAGCAGGTAATTCTTGTTGAAAACAAAATATTTCATCATTTAAACAATGATTTAACAGACTATTGGAATCATTTCCAATGTTCTGAAGATCATAAAATTGGCATTCTATTAACACCATATCCTCACAAGATTCCTGACGCGAACCAAGAAACATTCATCAATATCACTCATGTTGAATGGACCCAAAAAGTGAAGGAAAAAGGGATACCTTTTCATCTTTCAAATAAATACACGATTTATATTACGGATTTTGTAAATACAATTGATCAATTTTCAACGAACTATACCATGGATGAACAAGCGAAATTTTACTTCGAACATGCACAGAAAATTCTAAAAATTCAGGAAACGACTGCTGCTGCCAATACCTTCATAAATAATCAATTCGAATTACTTGCCGGTAAATTGGGCTGGGTTTCACATGGAAATTCAACAGATTGGAGGAATTTTTGGGACGAACAAAATAAAATTCATTCATATATCACTATAATTACAAGTGATTTAATGCAAGGTCATAAACATATTCAAATTATCCTGGAATTGTGGGACGAGGACAAAGCACGCTATCTGGAGATCGAAAAGCTTCTTTCTAATCATCCAAAGTATATTCAAAACACCACTAGGGAGTCAAAGGGCAGGTACATGCATTTTATAGTTCGCGACTATCATCTTTCTGATCAAGAACTGGAGAACCTGGCGAATTTCATTTATAAAAACATTCTGAAGGATTTCGCGGAATTAATTTTAAAAATTGTTGACAATTTTTATTCTGACAAAGATATTTCTTCATGGAAGAACAATTTATCGTCAAATCCAAGCCACACAAAACTGTTAACAAACTATAAATCAAAAAATTAAAAGCAACTTAAAAATTAGTCTTCCGTCTGAAGAGTGGTTATATTACTACTAAAAATGACAGATCTCGATTTTTCACTTATTTCTTTAGCTAAATTTTTGAATAGCACTCCTTCTGAAAAGAAAACACTTATCCAGGGCCAACTGAGCTTTGATCCTGACAGACCCTTCCATTATCAAGCAGCCAAATGGCCTATAATTAAATACATCTTAGCTGGAGGAAATCAATCTATTTTGGATAATGGTATTAAACGGATCAAAAACAAAATCCCGGATACGGACTGGAAAAAAAGAGATAACAAATATTCCATTGAAGCATTGGAACTTTTTAAAAGTATGCCACTTCCACCATTTGTGAAAAATTTCAGATTAGAATATATTGAAACAAAGGCGAATTTCTTACCCATACATGGTATTAACATTAAGGTTTCGCCTAATTCTATTTTCAGAATTGAATATGAAGGTCAAAAATATATTGGTGCATTTAAAATACATATTGCTAAAAAAGATCCTTTCAACAACCAGCAATCGGCTCTGGTTGCGCAATTACTTAATCAATTCCTAAGTAATTTTGTTGAAAAAGAAGATGAAAAGGTCGACCCAAGATTGTGTATCTGTATTGATCCATTTGCACAAACAATCATCAATGCATCACACAAAATGGCATTAGATATGAAGCAATTGAAATTGATTTGTGATGAAATCCATCAAATTCGTAATAGCGACTCACTTGGAAATTTGGGAGTAGCCTAATTCCTGCCCTTCCACCTCAAAACCGCCCCCACCAAAACCACCACCATGCTCGCCAGCCAGGTCCAGTAGCCGATCTTTATTCCGGTGAGGTAGGCGAAATGTGTTGCGTCGTGGGGCAGGTAAATAACACCGCCACGGAGAAAACAAAGTGCTGTGAGGATTGCAAAGGCGGCAAAGAACACGCTTGTAACCGGATACTTTTTGGTGGTGCACAGGGCTATGATGAATAACGGATTGGCGAACCATGCCAATGCGAGTCCTTTTTCGGTGAATGCCTGGATCCAGCCCAAGGCCAGCATAGGAATCCCCTGACCGAAAGTAGCCGGACCTTTCGTGGTGGAATACACCGGCAAAATAAAAGCCAACAGGTATAAACTCAGGGAAATAATCCACAGGTATTTCTTCATGTAGCGGCTGTTGAATAAGTTGCTAAAATAAGTATAAATCGTTCAGGAGCTTTCGGAATAATCACCCTTTCCCTGCAAATAATCATCCGTTGCCATCACTTAATAAGCTGCTGATCTGCTTTAACATATCTTGACAAATCAGGTGGTACAAGAGATTGAAATTCAAGTACATTCGATGATATTTTAAATTTAAAAACCATGATTATTATTAATGATCACATCAAGCCACTTAAAGAATTTAAATCACTGATTCTTCTATCTCCGATTTTTTCCGTTAACTAACTTTCTTACCTCTAAGTTTGACTAAATTTTAATTCGTATAAATATGAAAAAAGCAGACAACTGTTACCGTTATTCCAAAGAAGAATTGGATAACCATTCCAATCAACTAAATCCGAATAATGATGCTTACTGGAGCAGCAGAGGGTAACGAACATGGACCTATCAACGGGCATAGCAATGTGCCTGTTGATTCTTTCGATGAAGATCACCAGGTTTATCTGCGTTTGTATGAGTATTACGTCGAGCAAAAAAAGCTTGATACGATGCAGATTCTTATTTATATTTTCGAATTGATGAGTAAAAAGGACCTGGAAAAAATAAAGAAGATCGAATACTCCAAAAAGTTTTTCACCCGGTATTACCTGATAGATGCAGAAACCTTTAACAAATGGATTGAACACTTTTGTCCAGTACTCAACACAACGGATTTTAAAAAGAAACGGAAATTTACCGATGAAGAAGCGGGTTTAATTTTCGAGAAACTAGGAACTCTCCGCAATGATGAAATCCTGCCATCGACCAGGAAGGAACTCATCCCGAACATCCTTCATCATTCCCCGGGTAAAAAAACTAAAAACTATGAAGCAATCAGCATTGTATTCGATGAGAAATACGACTACAAAGGGTTCAATAAACTACCTCCCTTTGTCATGAAACAAATTTTGTTTGAAGAAACACTTGATGCCAAATACCTGGAAAACACTCGCGACTTAAACCTCGAAAAAGAAGTATTATACACCATCCGGTTTTTCGAATATTATTTCCCGAAATACACGGATTGGGAATGGAAAATCAGAAAGCGATGGGTTAAACGCTGGTTCAATAAACCCATAACTAATGATGATTCTGATTCATCCTTTTAATCGAAAAAACCCAGAGAGTCACCAGGTTTTGTGCTTCCCTGGTTAGTCATACTCCACCACCCTGAGTGGAATGATAAAATACACGCTGAATTGATGGGCATTGATCCGGTTCCCGAAATAGTTGTAACCGCAGCGGATTGCGTATTCGTAGGAGAAATTGACCCAGGGAATACCGGGGTTGATACCGATGCGGGGTTTGAGGCAAACCAGGCCGTGCGTGAAATCGGTGTAATAAACCGCACTTAAACCAAGGTTGACAGCACGCATAGCCAGATGGAAGCCGATCTTAGGGCCGAGAATGAAATCTTGTTTCCTCCAGAGGAAATTAAACTCGGCGCCATAAACCGGCCCCCGGATAAAACCGGGTTTGTATTCCAGACGGCTTCTGAATAAACTTCCTCTTTTAACCGGTATATCGTTGTAACGGGCATTACTGAAGCTTAGCTCTCCGAAAGGGCGGTTTCCCTGGTAGAAATTCACATAGGTATAAATAGATTTCCAATCGGTCATAAACGCATGAAACCCATCGCGGCGTTGCTCCTTTCTGTATACCTTTTCCTTGTCGCGGATATGTGCATCTATTGCCGCTTCGTCCGGCAATTCCGGAATGGTATAAAAAACGGAATCGGACGTTATTTGAATGCGGATACGGTGATGCAGGTATTCACCCGGACCCCAGCGGTTCTTTACAATGAACTGAAGGTCCACCAGGGTATCTTCCACCTCACAGATAATGATTTGTCCCGGCTGATCAATAGAAGAAAACATACAGCCGACACGTGTATTGCTCTTATTCACATTATTCGTAAGGAGCCGGTATTGGTACTTTTTCGTGTTGATCCCGGAAGGCATTTTAAGATACAGGTACGCCGGATTTTCAGCAGCAAAAGCAGGTGCAGACAGCAGCAAGAGGCAAACGATAAAAAGCAGCCGGTTTTTCATTCAATGATTTCATCAAATATACCCATTTGATGCTTTAAAAAACGGTTCGTTATAAAAACAGCAGGTATCCGATTGATCGCGTGCCTACGTTTATTCCATATTGTGTTACCTCCCCAAATCTCCCAGCTTAATCCATCCTTTCGTTACCTTCTCCCCTTCATACCTGCAATACGCAAAGTTATTTTGGATCCTTTCAACCTGTACAAACTGGCTTTTGAGGATGTAGCCTTTACGCACTGTTTTCGGGTCGGGGGACTGGTGGAAATACGCTTTGTCGGATTTGATGTACGAGTAGTTGATAACGGGTGTTTTTTTGTCGAGCATGAAGGTCTGCCAGCCGGATGCAAAGGATTGTACGTTCCAGCATCCTCCGGGATCTTCATCCAGCCAGATGTGGATCATGTTTGTATCGGCTACCATCAGTTTCCCGCGGATCGTGTCGGCATCGAACGGGTAATAGGTTTTGATCGTGTATTTATCTCCGCCATCGAAGGTTCCTTCGAGCATAAAAACACAGGAAAACAGTGGTTGTCCGGTAGTTTCATCCATTCCGGTATAACTTTCAAAATATCCGCGGATGTGCGTTTTGTCGACCTGTGCTATATGGAACCCGTTCTCATAGGTCCCGTTTACAAAGCGGGGTTGAGCATTTGCAAAGGATAACCCACCTAACAGCATAAAGAATAGCAAGGTTTCTTTTTTCATTTTGCAGTTTTCTTCAAAGATAAGTGAAACCCTGTTACACGATGACAGCTTTACCATAAACCAGCAGGGGCGGAATCCCGTATACGGTACCGCCCCTGCCATTGTGTTTTATGTCTTTTACAAATTCGCGAAGAAATCGTTTCCTTTATCGTCTGTGATGATGAACGCCGGGAAATCTTTGATGGTGATCTTGCGAACTGCTTCCATTCCCATGTCTTCGAAATCGACCAATTCTACGGAAAGGATGTTTTCTTTTGCAAGGATCGCTGCCGGGCCTCCAACTGATCCCAGGTAGAATCCGCCGTATTTGTTACAGGCATTGGTTACGTCTTTCGAACGGTTTCCTTTTGCCAGCATGATCATGCTTCCGCCCATGCTCTGGAATAAGTCTACGTATGAATCCATGCGGCCCGCCGTTGTAGGTCCGAAACTTCCGGATGGCATTCCTTCCGGGGTTTTGGCAGGGCCTGCATAATAAACCGGGTGATTCTTGAAGTATTCCGGCATCGGCTGGCCTGCATCCACTAATTCTTTGATGCGGGCATGAGCAGCGTCGCGCGCCACGATCAATGTTCCATTCAGTTTCAAACGTGTTTTGATCGGGTATTTGGACAATTCAGCCAATACTTCAGCCATCGGCCTGTCGAGGTCAATTGTTACAGGCGGCTCCAAATGCGGCGGAACTTCCGGCAACAAACGACGCGGATTTTTCTCCAATTGTTCTACGAATAACCCGTCTTTGGTGATTTTTGCCTTGATATTACGGTCGGCAGAGCAGGAAACTCCCAATCCAACCGGACAAGATGCCGCGTGACGAGGCAAACGGATCACCCGTACATCGTGTGTAAAGTATTTTCCACCGAACTGTGCCCCGATGGTACTTTCCTGGCAAATTTTCTGGATGCGCTTTTCCCATTCCAAATCGCGGAAAGCCTGGCCGCCCATATTTCCTTCTGTCGGTAAATGATCGTAATATCCCGCGGAAGCTTTTTTCACTGCCGCCAGGTTCGCTTCAGCGGAAGTCCCTCCTACTACGAACGCCAAATGGTATGGCGGGCAAGCGGAAGTTCCCAAATCCTTGATCTTTTCCTTGATGAATTCTTCCAGGGAAGCATCATTCAATAAGGACTTTGTTTTTTGGTACAGGAATGTTTTGTTGGCAGAACCTCCACCTTTAGCCAGGAACAGGAATTCGTATTTCGCTCCCTGTGTGGCGTACAGGTCAATCTGAGCAGGAAGGTTGGAACCGGAGTTCTTCTCTTCGAACATATCCAAAGCCACGATCTGCGAATACCGCAGGTTGCGCTCCTGGTAAGTATTGTAAATTCCTTTGGAAAGGTATTCAGCATCATTCACGCCGGTATAGACGTCTTCTCCTTTTTTGCCCACTACGATAGCCGTTCCGGTATCCTGGCAGGAAGGCAATTGTCC
Organism: Fluviicola sp.; assembly: GCF_039596395.1. Lineage (NCBI taxonomy): Bacteria > Pseudomonadati > Bacteroidota > Flavobacteriia > Flavobacteriales > Crocinitomicaceae > Fluviicola > Fluviicola sp. The sequence goes on along the minus strand of NZ_JBCNJT010000001.1, from coordinate 280,509 downwards.
TTCCGCAGCGATCGTCGCATTCTGCAACAGGTTGTAAGCCACAAAACGGTCGTTATCCGTTGCTTCCGGATCATCCAGGATAGCGCGTAATTTCTCCAAATGGGAAGTTCTCAGGTAAAAGGAAACATCTGCCAATGCCTCCTGTGCTAAGAATTCCAATGCTTTCGGATCGATGTTCAGTATTTCCCTGTTCCCGATCTTCTCAACGGTAACAAAATCGGAAGAAACTTTGCGGTATTCAGTCGTGTCCTTTTGAATAGGAAACGGCTCCTGGTAAAAAAAGTCAGCCATGTTTTTCTAGTTGTTTTCAGGCGCAAAATTAATGAAAAATTCCAGTCTTCCTGCTTGAGGAGGGATTAAGGTCTGACGACTCTGACGAGCATCAGAATCAGTCAGAGGAGGTGGCTTGGAGTGGACGGCCTCCGGGCGATATCCACCCTCCTCGATCCTCCCTCAAGGGAGGAGGACCAGATTGCCTCTTCTCTGCGAAAGTGAAGATGCAAGGGTAGGAAAGGAAAATTGAATTGGAACAATTTACTTCACAAAATCCCGTTTTTAACTACATTCGTAACTGATGAATTTATACTCCAACAAACAGAAATGGAAAATCGTGCTGCTGGTAATCGCTTTGATTATGGTAGCTGCTTCATTATGGGTATCGAATTCAACGGTACAGAAAGTATCCGACCGGGAGCGTTTGCGTGCGAAGCAATGGGCAGATGCGATCAAGAAAAAAGCTGAACTGGTCGAATTTACAGACCGTGCTTTCCGTCAGCTGCGGGGCTATGAGCGTCGGAAAATTAAACTTTACCTCGATGCGACAAAGGAAATTTCCAAGGAACCTGAGAACCTGAATTGTTTCCCGGATTACCATTTCCCGATCAGTATCATCGACGAGAACAAAGACATTCCGGTCATTTTGGTGGACGATCAAAACCAGATTTCCAGTTACACCAATATTGACTTCGATACGGCAGATTTACGGCCTCTTTACCCGGAAGCATCCCGCAAGGAACTGATCCGGAAATACGAAGACAGTTTATTGGCACTGACCACCGTTTGGGAGAAAAAACACGTTCCTTTCCGCATTGAAGTGGTCAAAGGTTTAACGATGACCTCGTTCTACACCGATACCAAAAGAACCATTCAACTGGAAAAAGAACGGGACTCGCTGATTACTGCTTTCAACAGCGAATTGATCAACGACTCCAAACTGATCCCGGTGGTGCTGATGGACAAGCACAAGGATTCACTGATTTCCAGCAATCTCCCGAAAGAAAAAACTTCTCCGAAAAACCTGGCAAAGACGCTGCATTCCCTGGAGTTAGTCAACGAACCGATCCAAATCTCTTTCGGAGGCGATGAGGTGAACCTGCTGTATTTCGATAATTCGGCCGAATTGAAGCAATTGCAGTTCTTCCCGTACATCCAGTTCCTGATCATCGGGTTGTTCATTTTTATCGGTTACCTGCTTTTCAGTACTTTCCGTAAGGCTGAACAGAACCAGGTTTGGGCTGGTATGGCGAAAGAAACTGCCCATCAATTGGGAACTCCGCTTTCTTCCCTGATGGCCTGGGTGCAATTATTGGAAACCCAGGATGTAGACCAGAGCATCATTGCCGAAATGCAGAAAGACATCGAACGCCTGGATACGGTTTCGCAGCGTTTTTCCAAGATCGGTTCGGAAACCCGATTGACCCAAAGCGATATCCGTATTACCGTACAGGCCGTGATGGATTACCTGCGTCCGCGCATTTCGCAGAAGGTGGAAATGACTGCTCATTTCACCAATGAACCAGTGATGGTGAGCCACAATAAATCGCTGATGGAATGGGTGATGGAAAACATTATCCGCAATGCCGTGGATGCGATGGAATCGAAAGGAAAACTGGATGTTACAATCAAAGTGGTGCCTGAGCGCGTGTACATTGAAATTTCAGATACGGGTAAAGGACTTTTGCCCAAACAGTTCAAGTCGATCTTTGAACCGGGCTACACGACCAAAAAACGTGGCTGGGGATTGGGGCTTTCGCTGGTAAAACGCATTGTTTCTGAGTACCACAAAGGAAAGGTTTACGTGGTGCATTCCGAGGTGGGGAAAGGAACGACGATACGGGTGAGCCTGCCGTTGAAGTAACCACAAAGGACACCAGGCGCACGGGGATACGTTCATGTAATTCAACCACATAGGACACATAAGGTCACATAGTATTTTGTTGTGGGATTGGGAAACGATTGATGCGAATTGTTTTTCAAGAAGGGAATTTGTGGTTTCGCTTCGCTCTCATTTTTTTTTACCACGAAGGGCACGAGGTTGTTTTTGCGTAATGAACCACAGTAGGACACAATAGGTCACATAGTACTTTGTTGTGGGATTGAAGAAACGATTGATGTGAACTGTTTTTCAAGAAGGAATTTGTGGTTTCGCTTCGCTCTCATTTTTTTACCACGAAGGGCACGAGGTTATTTTTGCGTAATGAACCACAGTAGGACACAATAGGTCACATAGTATTTTTGTTGTGGGATTGGGAAACGATTGATGCGAATTGTTTTTCACGAAGGTAATTGGTGGTTTCGCTTCGCTCTCATTTTTTTACCACGGGGCACGAGGTTGTTTTTGCGTAATGAACCACAGTAGGACACATAAGGTCACATAGTATTTTGTTGTGGGATTGGGAGACGATTGATGCGAATTGTTTTTCAAGAAGGTAATTGATGGTTTCGCTTCGCTCTCATTTTTTTTTACCACGAAGGGCACGAGGTTGTTTTTGCGTAATGAACCACAGTAGGACACAATAGGTCACATAGTATTTTGTTGTGGGATTGAAGAAACGATTGATGTGAACTGTTTTTCAAGAAGGGAATTGGTGGTTTCGCTTCGCTCTCATTTTTTTACCACGAAGGGCACGAGGTTGTTTTTGCGTAATGAACCACAGTAGGACACATTAGGTCACATAGTACTTTGTTGTGGGATTGAAGAAACGATTGATGTGAACTGTTTTTCAAGAAGGGAATTGGTGGTTTCGCTCTGCTCGCGGACTTTGAACCACATAGGACACATAGAGCACATAGTTTTTTGTTGTGGATTGCTACTTCACACTTATAAAACCAAAAAATCTTCGTGGTCCTGGTGCGCCTCGTGGTCAAACATTCACATTGATATTTCCGCATCTGAAATGTCCTTCCGGGCAAACTTTGCCGCCGTGCAGACCACAAGGCCGGCAGGTCAGTACTTCTTTCGTTTCGCGGATCTCACTATCAGCGGAAAGCGGGCCGAAACCAAAGCGCGGAACGGTTGCGCAGAAGAAGGCGGTAACCGGGGCATTCACCGCGGTAGCCATGTGTAAAGGACCGGAATCGTTCACAAAACAACGGGTTGCTTTTTCAAACAGGGCGCAGGATTCCAGCAAGTTCAGTTTGCCGGCCAAATTATTCTCTGGAGGCAGTTGCGCTGCTTGCAATATGCGCTGACACAATTCGAAGTCGGCCGGGCCGCCAACCAGGTAAACGGTTCCTTTTTGCTTCAGGTTATTGGCCAGTTCAACCCATTTATGTTCCGGAAGCTGCTTGGTAAACCAAACGGACGCAGGAGCCAGTGTGTAGAAAGGTCCCTGTGTGTATTCTGCCACTTTCGCACGATCTTCGGGAGAAGGAAAAACCTGGGGTCGCACCAGCTGATTTGCTCCATGGTGTGCAATGCATTCGAGGTTGCGCTCCACTTCGTGTTTCCCTGTCCCGATTTCATGTTTGATTTTGATGTCGTAACAGAATGAGAAAGGGTTTTTATTGAAACCGATTTTCTTTTTCGCCCCGGAAAGAAAGGTCATGATTCCTGAACTTCCGAAGCGCTGCAGATTGATCACCTCGTCGTATTTCCTGGCGCGAAACAAACGGACCAACCGCCGCATTTCAGCATACTTTCCTTCTTTTTTGTTGAAGGAAAACACTTCATGGATGGCCGGATGGTTCTTTAGAACGGCTTCGTTCCCTTTTCGTACCAGCACGTCAATTTCCGCTGAAGGATGCAAACGCTTCAATTCGCTGATTACGGGAGTAGCCAGGATGACATCTCCCAAAAAAGCTGTTTGAATAACTAAAAAGCGCTGCATTTCACAAAAATAGTTATTAAACCGGTAGGGGCGTAAAATTTTACTTTGCTACTGCATATTCGATTAATTTTGCAGTCAGAGAAAAACAAGATGAAATCCCTATTACTATCCGCAATCTTTTCCGGTGTATTCCTGCATGCATTCAGTCAGAATTACTGGCAGCAGCAGGTTGATTACACGATTACTGTCAAACTGGACGACGTGAAACATACGCTGAGCGGATACGAACGCTTTGTTTATCACAATCATTCTCCCCAGACGCTGGATTTCCTCTACATTCATTTGTGGCCGAATGCTTATACCAGCGGGAAAACGGCTCTTGGGAAACAATTGTACGAAACCGGCGACGGTATTCTTACCTTCGGGAAGGATTCCATCCGCGGCGGAATTGATTCGCTTCACTTCCAGGTGAACGGCCAGGATGCTTTGTTCAGTTTCGATCCTCAAAACCCGGATATTGCCAAACTGCAATTGAATGCGCCTTTACGGCCGGGTGAATCTGTTACCGTTACAACTCCTTTTCACGTAAAAATCCCATCTGGAGAAGTTTCCCGACTGGGTCATGTGGGACAATCGTACCAGATTACCCAATGGTACCCGAAACCAGCGGTTTACGACAAGAACGGCTGGAACCAGATGCCTTATTTAACCCAGGGCGAATTCTATTCGGAATACGGGACTTTTGATGTTTCGATCACGCTTCCGGAAAATTATGTGGTAGGTGCAACAGGAGATTTGCAAACACCTTCCGAGCTTGCCTTCCTGGATGAAAAGGCAGCTTCTACCCAGGCAAATTTGCAGAGTTACCTGCAAAAGGAGAATAACAGCAACCAATTTCCCGCCTCCTCTCCTGAATGGAAAACCATTCGATATACGCAAAAAGACGTTCACGATTTTGCCTGGTTTGCAGATAAGCGCTACCTGGTTTTGAAAGGCGAAGTGGAATTGCCGCATTCCAAACGCAAAGTAACGACCTGGTCGCTATTTACTCCCGGGAACGCCCGTTTGTGGAAACGTGCCCCGGAATACATTCGCGACGGAACATACTATTACTCGCTTTGGAACGGGGATTACCCGTATAACCACGTTACTGCCGTTGACGGAACGATTTCTGCCGGGGGCGGTATGGAATACCCGAATATCACAGTCATCGGGGATTCGCGATCAGACATCGAACTGGAAACGGTTATCGTGCACGAAGTAGGCCACAACTGGTTTTACGGGATATTGGGGAGCAATGAACGCGTTCACGGATGGATGGACGAAGGAATGAACACCATGAACGAAATGCGTTACATGTATACGAAATACCCGAAGAACACGAACCTGTCGGACCAGATCCTGAATGGCAGGTTTCATTTCGATCACCTGAGCCATTACGACAGCGGGGATTTTATGTACCGGATCATTGCCGGAATCGGGGAAGACCAGGCGATAGAAACGCATTCGGCAAACTTCACTGAAATCAACTATGCCGGAATTATGTACCAGAAAACGGGGTTGGTCTTCAACTACCTGAAAGCATACCTGGGCGATTCGCTTTATGACCGGGCCATGCAAAGCTATTACAACGAATGGAGCTTTAAGCATCCGCAACCCGAGGATATGCGTGCGACACTGGAACGCGTTACGGGAAAGGATCTTTCATGGCTTTTCGTGGATCTGATCCAAACAACGAATTACATTGATTACAAGCTTACCAAAGTGAAATCCTTTGGCGGAACAACAACTGTTACGGTTAAAAATGCCGGGCAGGTCGACGGACCGATTGAAGTAAGCGGATTCCGTAACGGCCAAAAAGTCCAAACCATTTGGGTTGAAAACGGTTCCAAAAAACAAGAGGTTACTTTTGACTCCGAAATGGATGCCGTACAGATCAATGCCAGCGGAAAGGCTCCGGAAATTTTCCAGACAAATAATTACTGGCATCAGAGAGGGCTTTTCGGGAAGGTTGAACGCCCACGCCTGCAATTCCTGATCGGGAAGAACGAGCCTACGAGAAGCAACCTGTTCTGGAGTCCTGTTTTAGGCGGAAATGCCTACGACAAATTCATGCTGGGCGCAGCGCTCCACAATTTCAGCATCCCGTCCAAACGCTTTCAATTCCTGTTAGCCCCGATGTATTCCTTCGGCGGAAAACGGATTTCCGGGATTGCAGAAGCAAGTATCAGCTGTTTACCGAAGAAGCACCTGAAACTTTCCCGGTTCGGAGTTTCCCTGCGCTCCTTTAAAAACGATACGCTGGGAACGAACGACGGTTATTACGTGGCCATTCTTCCCTATTGGACGGCAAAAATCGGGAACCGGGTGGGCGGACCGATCAGCCAGAACATTCGTGTGCAATCCATGTACCGCCTGGATATCACCCGGCCGAAACAGCGCGAATTGGTTGGCGGCTACCTGCAATACGATTTCAATTTTTCACGGGAAGATCACCGGGTGAATCTGCAGGTCCGAACGGATTATGCAGCAAACCCGGTCAACAGTGACCATTTCACCCGTTCATCCGTTGCTGCCACTTACAAATACCGCTATGTGAAGAACAAGCGGTCACGCTGGGTTGAGTTGCGTTTGTTTGCCGGAAACTACTGGAATTTCAACATGTACCATTCCGGAAACGCCTTCAATTATGCCTATGCACTCAGTGGCGCCAGCGGAAGCCAGGATCTGTTCGTGGAAGATTATTTCTTCGGGCGTTCGGCACAAACCGGCATGTGGTCGCAACAGCGCCTGGATAACATGGGAGGATTCCGTTCTACTGCAGGTAACGGGAAATCGGGATATTTCGGGATGACGACTACCTGGATGACAACTGCCAACTTCTACCTGGAATCACCGGTCGGGCCAAAGATCTTCGGTGTTTACGCGGATTTCGGAATGTTTGACGAGGCTTTCAAAACTACTCCTACCGTAGCAGTTGATGCAGGATTGGCACTGAGACTGGGAACAACTTTCGGGGTTTATTTCCCGGTGGTCCAGTCAGAAAATATCACCAACGCATACCTTACTCAAAATTATGCGGAGCGCATCCGGTTTACGCTGAAGTTCAATTTGACGGATAAACCGCTGGATTGGTTTAAATTAATCCCTTAAAAAAATGAACCACATAGTTCACATAGAGCACATAGCTTGGTTTGAATAAATGAGACAAATCGCAAGAAAGTATAGAGTACGTAGGAGCCCGTCGGAAATTTTCCCATTTAAAAGTTGACTCAGGTTCACAAGATATTATTTACTATTTCGTTAATTCTATCGGAATTATAAAATGGGGGGTCGGATCGACTGGACAGGAATCCTGGAGTATTCAATCCTGGCAAGTATCCTGTAAGGAATTCTCAGGTATATTTGAAGCATGCTTTTCAAAAGAACATACCATTTTCAATTTCCGAAGAATAAAGAGCTCTTAATCCGGGAACTAAAGGATTTGAGTCAAAAAGACCTTGTACAGAAGGCCACATTCGGATCAGACACATTTTATTCGGTGGAATTTAACTGGGATGAGTTTGTGGTTAGCAGCCGGGCAAAAATGTTTGAACGGAATAGTTTTTCGGCGGATGCTTATATCCGTTTCCAGTCTTTACCTGAAGATCTCACACAAATCAATGTCACGATCAAGTATTCTGAAATTTCCTGGTTTGCTCTCATTTTCATTCAACTCCTATTTGCGGCAGGATGTCTGTTCGGGAACGATTTCCATTGGCTGGTACGTATTGCGATGTTGCTTGGAGCTACCGGACTTTTCGGATCTATTGTTCACCTGAGTCTTGTTAGTGAAGCAAAAAAGTTGAAAGCAGTTGTTAAACAGTTATTTGATCAAATTGAAAAATAATAAGAGGGGACGCGGTGCTTCGCATCCGTACTTTATAATTTCTGAATTCTTGAAGTGATCGTCTTCCCTCCTTCATATGTCACTACAACGAGATAAATACCGGCAGCATTTCCTGTAAGATCCAGTTTCGCAGTTGTATTGTTTAACTCCCGGTAATCAATTACAGTTCCCAGGTAGTTTGTGATGGTTACCCGTTGAATGATCATCCCGTCCTTAACGGATAATTGAAATTCCCCGTTTGTAGGAGAAGGTGATATTTTCAAAGTATTGGAGGCCGACTCATCCAATCCGGCGCTGGCTGCAAGAATGAGTTCCACATCATCGATCCCCATTCGCAAAGCAGCTCCCATATCTCCCTGCTGATCTAATTGATTGGTATCATCATCTGCCGGCAGAAACTTCAGAACATGGTCTGCAGCAGTCGCTGTGAAAAACACTTCCCGGTAATCCCATACATGGTTCAAACTGGCCGGAGGAAGCAAACTATGGCTCATCGGAACGACTGCCACCAGGTTATCATCCAGGTAGAATCCCCAACTCCCGGTAGTGTCGAGACAATCTGTAGACTGCTGCTTGATAACCGTTTGCCAGAAAGAAATGCGGTATTCCTCATTGGGTGTAAAGCCCGAAACGGTTTGTTTGATTCCCTCGTGATGGGTAATTTCTACGGGCGAGCCTAAATAAAGACCACTCACAAATGAGAGCCCACCATGCGGATTTCCGTTGATGCCGTTTGAAGCCACCGGACCTGTTGCTGTGGTAACATCCGGAGTAGCACCAAATTGGTACACTGATTCGCAATTCGGATCCGTATGCGGCACCGCTTCCCAACCATTTGGCGGAGTAATCGAACTTTCAGGCCCTTCAAGGCCACCGTTTATCAAAACCTGTGTAAAGCTGTTCAGACATACCAGCAAACTAGTGACAAGGGCTAAGTTTTTATTCATGTTAATGCGTGTATCAATTTGTATCAATCTGTTTGGGCTGAACGCGTACATTCCTGCCCAATGTTTTAAACCGTACTCCGTTCTCCCGGACTACCGTAATGGTTAAATGCCCGGTTTTGCTCACATTCAAATCGCGGACAGTACCGCTTTTTCCTTTGTGAGTTCCGGCTGTAACAATGCAAAAGTCGCCGTCTTTTAAAACTTCCTCCATGATTGACTATTCGTGGTTTTACATTCAGGCAAGTTAGCAAAATAAAATTCAAAGTCCGGGCTTTTTTGACAATTATCCAAAACTCAGGACGGACCCTTTGATCATATAAAGAAGCAAAGTCGTCAGGGCATATACGAAACAAATGGAACTAAGCACCAGGACCAGCCAGGTGAATCCTTTTGCCTTATATTTTTCCGGGTTGCGTTTGATGCGTATTGCAGAACTCACTGCATTGATAAATGCGATCAGGAAAAAGAGGAAAAATAAAATCAGCGGAAGGGCGAAACTTGAAAACAGGGACAACGGCAGAAAACCGAATCCTATTCCTGCGAGCAGGAATGCAAATGCCACCCAGGTCAACGGTTCTACTTTCTTCTTCGGTGCAGCATCTGTTGGCTGATCATCTGCCGCAGTTGCGGTTTTCACTTGCTCCTGAACGGTTTCATCCCCGGAAGTAATTCCGTCCTGAACTGTTTTTTCTGCTATTCCTGTTTCACCGACCGTCAAATTCTCCGTTACTCCCTCTTTTTCCGATACCGTTTCAATAACAACAACTTTTGGTTCTTTCTTTGACGGAAGTTTATCGGAATCTGGTTTGGAAACGGGCGTTGCCTGAGCGTATAAAGTATCAGATGGAGCATCTTGTTTTTCAGCGACAGAAGCTGCTTCATTCTCTTTCCATTTCTTGTTCCATTCCACGTGATATCCGCTTCCGAAATGACGTTTGGTGATGGTGCAGGAATCAAAGACTAAAAGAACTGCGACCAGGAAAAAGATGTTACTAATGATTTTCATGGGTGGTTTTATTTTCGGGCAAAGATAGAAGAGTTATTCCATCAATTAACTGAAATATGAAATTTTGCGTATGAACCAATATATTGAGCTTCACTCAAAGTAATACTTATTTTATCATAGGAAAATTGTCTTCCTACCTTTACATCTTTAAAAGTTTCATTTTTTTTCATCCCTACACTAATTGTAATATTACAATCACCATATAGGTTAACATCGTTTACAGCAATTACAATTCCTAAATCATCGTTAATGTAAGTACTCGATTTTGAGATATCAACATCTAATGAAGTTTTTGAGTTTTTAGAATTGTGTGCTGTATTGTTTAAAACCGTATTATTTAAAGCAAGAGATTTTTCATATTTAGCTTTTAGTAATGCTAACTCTTTAAATTTATTTTTATAAAACAATCCAGGATCTGAACTTTTTGAATTCCAATCTTCAAAATCTTTTAATATAACATTTAATCTAGTATTCTCTTTTTCTAAAAAATCAATCCTCGCCATATATTGAGAAATTTCAGATTTTTTGGATTCAATTTGAGCTTTATACAAGTCAAGTTTATTTTCTTCAAAAGTAAATCTATAAAAAGCCCAAGCAGCTCCTATAATTATAAGCGTATAAGTAATTATCGATTTTGTCGGATTATCTTCAAACCAATTTTTTTTTATTTTATTTTCCATTTCAACACATTGAAGAAAACATCTTCTTCGTCTAAAGATTAGTAATGTAATTCTTGATTTTTGATTTTTCCATTTGCACCTTCAATACTTCCAGCATGTCCTTAAGATATTGTTGTTGTTGTCTAATATACTCTTCACTTGTAAAATATGTTATTCTTATTTGTTCAAGTTTAGGTATATAATGAATAGCATAACTATTCGTATGGTCAATTTTTCCTAGTTCGCCAAAATACTTTTTCAAAGGGGTAATGCATACTTCCATTACGTTTTCCGGGGTTGGGTCTTTTAGCTCGCAAAAATCATTATAATATCTATTCAAAGTCATCAACTCTGGAATATTAATGATATCTGTTGTGGACATATTAATCGAATTGATTTTCGAAATGTGGAAATCTTTAATTAATTCATTCCACTTATAAAGGATTTCATTTTGTCTCTTCCCAAAGTTTAAATGTGAATCTTGAAAATTTTTAAAATTTTCGACACAGAGGTTAATAAATACAAACAGATTAATAGCCTCAACGGGTGGATGACTTTTAAATTTAAATGATTCAACAATTTGAGCCCTATTTAAATTTTCTAAAAGTTCAATTGGTTGAATAATAAATTTAGCTCTTATCGTTTTAAATGGTTTCAGGTAATTTAACTCATTAATAAGTTCCTCTATTGCCTTGATTTGTAAAGATATTGTAGCTTCTTGTCGAGCTAAGTATAAAAGGAAATAATCGTATAGTTCATTTAATTCCTTTTTTTCTTTTCGTTTAACTTGCCAATTGGAAATCCAATACCCAAGGAAAAAAGTTAGTATTAAGAGAACTGGGTCAAGAAATACATCAGTATAATCTAACCAATCTTTAGTGTTTTGAATAGTATCGTTAGTAAGTAACATTAGTAAACTATTAGATTTCAAATTTCTAAAATAGAAATTTCAAAAGTTCCAATGTAAAAAAATCACTCCACAATATTCTCCATGACCCGTTTGCGGTATGCTTCCAGCAAGCGGTGCTTGGAATAATAACCCATCACCTGGTCGTTATCGATTACCGGCAGGTAATTCAATTTGGAGTGCTCGAACATTTCCATGACCTGTTCCATGGTGCTCCGCGGATTGAGGGAATAACGGATCGGTTCCATCACCACTTCCAGGTGTGTATTCGGATCGGAGGAATAGACCGGAAGAATGGTCGGTAAATCGTCAAGGTAGATCATTCCCAGCAGGATGCCGTTGTCCGAAACAATCGGAATTAAAGCCTGCTGCGAATATTGAACCGTCAAAAACAAGGTCGAAACGGTATCATCGGGTTTGAGCACCACCATGGTTTCTTCCAGGATATCTTCACTCTCTATGGAAGACAACACATGTCTGTCTTTATCTGCGCGCACCACGTGGCCTTCCTCTGCCAGTTTTACAATATCCATGGAATGATTGGAGTAGCGCTTTGAGATCGCAAAACTGATGGAAGAAACGATCATCAGCGGAATCATCAGGCCGTAACCTCCGGTGATCTCCGCAATGAGGAAAATCGACGTCAGCGGAGCATGAAACAACCCGCTGAGCATGCCTGCCATACCGACCATCGTGAAATTCGTGATCGGAAGGGAGAAAGCGATCCCGGTTAAATTCCAGCCGTAAGCAAAGGCAAACCCGGTATAACTTCCCACAAATAAGGACGGTGCGAAATTTCCCCCGTTACCGCCCGAGCCCAAAGTCAAACCGGTTGCAATGGCTTTCAGGAATACCACAGCACCGATAAATAATAGCGGAAACCACGATTGTTTAAACGATTCGAACAAGGTTCCGTCGAGCAGGTTGAATACTTTTTCGCTGGAAAGCGAACGAATGCTATCGTATCCTTCCCCGAATAAGGACGGAAACACAAAGATCAATGCAGAAAGCAATAAGGCCCCGGCTATTCCTTTTTGGTAAGGCCCCATTTTCCAGTGCTCAATCCAGGTTTCTACCCGGTTGAAAACACGCGAATGGTAAACGGAAATAAAGCCTGTCAGAACTCCCAAGATAATGTAGAACGGCACATTTCGCATTTCGAAAGCGGCCATGTTCTTAAACGACAACAAAATACTCTCATTCAGGATCGCGCCGGAAAGCAAAGCCCCCGAAGCAGAAGCCAGCATTAATGGAATAAAGGCCGTAATCCCGACATCCGCCAAAAGCACTTCCATGGTAAACAATACTCCGGCGATCGGTGCGTTGAAGGCGGCTGCAATTCCTGCTGCTACACCACAAGCCAGGAGTAAAGTCCGTTCTTTGGTCGACAATTTATAAACGCGGGCGTAATTCGATCCGAAAGCGGCACCTGTGATCGTTACCGGGGATTCCAAACCGGCAGAACCACCGAACCCAACCGTTACGGATGAGGTAATGACCTGTGCGTACATCTGCTTGCGCGGCAGGATACTCGATTTTTTAGTGATGGCATAAATAATCCGCCAGGTTCCCTTTTCCAGCTTCCCGTTCAGGAGCCTGCGAGTGATCAGAATCGTCAGTACGATCCCGAAAACGGGCAGAATGAAATCGACGTACTTGAAATGCAATTGCTGATTGAGCTCTTTGGCAAATACCAACACCGCATGGGCAAACGATTTCAGTGCTACCACTGCCAAACCACAGGAAACACCAACAATTACGCTTGATATCAATAAGAATTGGCGGGGAGTCAAACTATTTCTCAGAAAGAATATTCCGCCGTTGAGTTTTCGCAAAAATCGGGTCAACATGCTTTAAAAATACGACAAATAATTGCGAAAGCCGAATTATGAATTGCGAAACAAGAAATTGAAAATGATATTGAGAATTGAAAAGATCTGCATACGATGATCTTACACTAATGTCCCCTATTCAATTATTCATTTTGCGTTTTCAATTCACCAGGAACAATTGTGCTATCATTTGAACGAATAGTGCTATAAAACTTTTCACTTTCCCGGTTCATTTGTAATTCTATTAAATCGATAATTATGAGCTCAACAGCACAACGACCAAATTTTAAATCCCATTACGATAATTTCATCGGCGGGGAATTTGTTCCGCCTGTAAAAGGTGAATATTTTGACAATATCTCTCCGATCGACGGAAAAGTCTTTACGAAAGCAGCCCGTTCAACCAAAGAAGATATTGAACTGGCATTGGATGCTGCCCACAAAGCATTTGAAACCTGGGGAAAATCATCCGTAGCAGAACGAAGCCGTGTATTGAACAAGATCGCGGACATCATGGAGGAGAACCTGGAATACCTGGCAACCGTAGAAACCATCGATAACGGAAAGGCAATCCGTGAGACACGCGCTGCAGATTTGCCTTTGTGCATTGACCATTTCCGCTACTTCGCCGGAGTGATCCGCGGGGAAGAAAGCACGATTTCCGAACTGGACCACAACACCGTTAGTATTGCTTTACACGAACCGTTGGGTGTTGTCGGACAAATCATTCCCTGGAACTTTCCTTTATTGATGGCCACATGGAAAATTGCCCCGGCAATCGCAGCCGGAAACTGTACGGTGGTAAAAGCCGCAGAACAAACTCCGACTTCCATTATTATTCTCATGGAACTGATCAAAGACGTGGTTCCTCCGGGAGTGATCAATATTGTGAACGGTTTCGGGCTGGAAGCTGGAAAGCCATTGGCCCAGTCACCGCGCATTTCCAAAGTATCTTTTACGGGTGAAACCACCACCGGACGACTGATTTTGCAATATGCTTCCGAGAACATCATTCCTTCCACCATGGAATTGGGAGGTAAATCCCCGAATATCTTCTTCCCTTCCGTTGCGGATGCGGACGACGAATTCTTTGACAAAGCCATTGAGGGAGCGGTATTGTTTGCCCTCAACCAGGGAGAAGTTTGTACCTGCCCTTCGCGCATATTGGTCCATGAGTCTATCTACGATAAATTCATGAAACGTGTCATTGAGCGCACCAATGCCATTGTTATGGGAAATCCACTGGACGGAAACGTAATGATGGGTGCACAGGCTTCCAACGACCAGTATGAAAAGATCCAGTCGTATCTGAAGATCGGTGTGGAAGAAGGTGCTGAAGTACTTACAGGAGGATCTGTTCAAAAACTTCCGGGAGATCTGGAAGGCGGATATTACATCCAGCCGACAATCCTGAAAGGCCATAACAAAATGCGCATTTTCCAGGAAGAAGTCTTCGGGCCTGTGGTTTGTGTAACTACTTTTAAAACAACCGAAGAAGCAATCGAAATTGCAAACGATACGTTGTACGGATTGGGTGCAGGCGTATGGACACGCGATGCACATGAATTGTACCAGGTACCGAGAGCCATCCAGGCAGGACGTGTTTGGGTGAACAGTTACCACGCTTATCCGGCCCATGCTCCGTTCGGCGGGTACAAGAAATCCGGATTTGGCCGTGAAACACACAAGATGATGCTGGATCACTACCGCCAAACAAAAAATATGCTGATCTCTTACGATAAAAATAAACTGGGATTCTTTTAAGGGTTTAAAAGGTTCAAAGAGATCAACAGGTTCAAAGTGATTAAAAACTCAAGTATTTGAATGTTTTTAACTCGTTTGAGCGATTGAACCTTATAGATGTTCAAGGGTGAGAAACTGGGGTAGTTTCTCAATCAGGCCTGCGGAGCTAACTGTTCCGTGGGCTTTTTAACCATAATAAGAAAAGACTATGTATGCACGAATTGATCTTACGCCGGAAGCTGCTGAGGTTATCAATCAGCTAAAGAACCGTTTCGGGGAATTGATGTTCCATCAGAGTGGCGGATGTTGTGACGGCTCTCAGCCCATGTGTTTTGAGAAGGGTGATTTTAAGGTGGGAAACAGCGATGTTTGCCTCGGAGAAATTGAAGGGTGCGAATTCTGGATGAGTAAGGACCAGTTCGAATACTGGAAGTTCACGCATCTGACTTTGGACGTAACACCCGGAAGAGGTTCCAGTTTTTCCCTGGAAATCCCAATGGGAGTTCGCTTCATTATCAAAAGCCGGCTTTTTACGGAAGAAGAAGCAGCAAATCTGACTCCACTCAGATTTTTAACGGATTAATTCCCTGGCACTGCCGGAATTGTTTCGGGGTGATTCCTTCTATTTTCTTAAATGCCCGGATAAAGTAGTTGCAATCGTCAAAACCGGATTCGAAACACACCTGGTTCACCTGGATATCCGGGTTTTTAAGCAGTGATTTTGCCAATTTGATGCGCTCCTTCAAAACAAACTCATTCGGGCTCATTCCCAATTCACGCTTAAAGTAGCGGTAAAAAGAGGTTTTACTCATGCACGCTTCGTTGGTCAGATCAGTCATCGTCAAACGGTCATTGAGGTTCGAACGAATAAACTTCACGATGTGTTGTAAAAGGGACGAGTGATCTTTGAACCCGGATCCGTCCAGTTTGTTTACTGTTTGAAGCTGGATCATGTGAATCAATAATTCCTGCAAGGCCGTATCGGCAAGCGCGTCTTTTGTGAGTGCCGTACTCATGCAAATCTTAATCAGTTTATTGATCGTTGTTGCCATTTCTTCGTTGTTGTAGAAGAAATAGTCCGAATGGTTCAGGTGCCAGAAATCGGAAGAACCTTCTTTGGGATAACGCTCGTTTAAAAAGTGCAGCGTGTCTTTGATCTTTTGATGATCGATTGCCAAAGCCAAACATTGCGTCGGATTATCGAAACTGGCTTCGGGGAAATCAATCTTCATTTCAACCTGTGAAGGAACAATCACCGTTTCACCCGGAAAATAATCAAATTCCGGATCGTCAAACAAATGCATGACTTTCTTTCCGCGCAGCATACTGGTTACCACCAGGTCGTTAAATTTCAGAGGCACCAAATGCGATTCCTGGTAGGTTTCAAACAAATTCAATTCGCAGTAATCCAGCGTATGAACGGTTCTGTTCTCTACCAAAGTCTTTAATGAAGCTTCGCTTGTGAGGTGCGGAGTAAGCAATTTTTGTCCGGAAGTTCTCATAGTTCCAATTAGCCCTATAAGGTAAGCATTTTCAGGGAAATAACGTCGGTTAAATTTCAGATTATTGTCATTTTTTGTTCCATGAATAAATAAAAAACCAGGTAGGTACGCGAAGCATCGCGTGCCTACAATTTTTTATTTATCAATGAATCACCGTCACATTTCCGCGGAAGAAATACTCCTGGTTGTTGCCGTCGACCACTTTGAGGACGTAAACGTAGACATTCGGTGCGACCAATTTGCCGCTTTGCTGATGATGGCCATCCCAACCCTGTGCCGGGTCATTCGTTTGGAAAACCAGTTGTCCCCAGCGATCCACGATCGAAAATTCGTATTTGGAAACATCCTGGAATGAAACAACCGGGATGAAGATCGGGTTCAGTCCGCCCGGCGTGAAAGCATTCGGAACATATACCAAAGGTTCGATGACCGCACAAACATCATTGGAGAAGCTCAGTTCATGGATACCATATTGATCCGTTGCTTCTTCAGCGACCACGAAATAGCAGACTTTGCCACTGTGCTCGTAGCCCAATTCGTCGACTAAATCTTCAAAATAACGCTGGTCCGGTGGCACAACGGCCGTTGGAGTTGCCGGGTAATTTCCGTCAATTCCCCGGTAAATCAGGTATTGCAACACACCACCGTCGTAATCCCCATACGGAGACCAATTCAGGTATGTCGACAAACGGGTTTGATCGGTAGTGACTTTCAGTAAAATGGTTCGTGCCCGATTGGAAGTAGCTCCGAGATTCCCGCAACTGTCAACCACAATCGCACGATACGTGTAACTGAAATTATCGACATCTACATCCGCATCCGTGATTGTAAGCGTAGACGCGGTAGCCTGCACTTCACCTAAAAGAGCAAACTGACCGGTTGCCATGTCAAACTTTTCAAACCGAACTGCCTGTACATTCGACCCGACAGAAATTTCGTGCCGCAATACCACGGTATTCTGATCGACTGTTGCCACTCGCAAATAATTGATTGCCGGCGGCGAAGGAGCATGGATCACAAAAGACTGTATGTTTGAAAACGCCTCGGTTCCATTGGAATTATTGGCCCTGATAGTGACCGAATAGTTCACCAAAGGCGTACAATCCAGCCCATAAGACGGATCCGTTGTGGTGGCCACCGGAACCCACGATCCCGTGCCTTCTTTGACAAAAACAGTGTAACCGGTGAGACCTGTTCCCCACCCGCCGTAAGCTGTCCAGGTCAATTCAGCCTGGGAAGTACAACTATTGGTCGTGTAAGTCAGGTAACTGCTCGTGTGCGGTTCTGCTTTCGCTGAGGTTTGGTAGGTCGGCGGAATAGCAGGCGTAAAACAGGAATCGAATGCCGCAATGGAATACGTTTCCGGACCATTTACCGAAATCGGGTGTGTGTAAGTTGTATTCGGCCTTCCCCAAACGGTGTCAATTTCCACGATAAATCCGTTCGCGTCTTTGTGATAGACAATATACCCGTAAGTATCTTTCGCGTAATTTTCGTTCCAGGTAATGACCACATTCCCGGTTAGTGTATCTACCGAAACACTTGAAATGATCGGGATTTGAGGTGTAATGTCATCCTGCAGAAGATCCCCGATGATGTTGGAAGACCACTGGCAAGTCGGTGTGGAATAGGCAACCTGGTAATTCAGGAATGCCGAACAGATGTCAATGGTATCCACAAAATGAACGGTATTGTATGGGAGTACAGCAATCGAAGTCCAGGTACCTGTCGGGTATTCCCGGTAGATCGTACAGAAGTTATCCATCCCCGGAAGCGGGTTCGGAGCCGGAAGGTTCCAGTCCAGAACAGCCGTTCCATTTGCAGGATTGAGCAGGTCCAGATGTACATTCTTCACCGTATCGCTGGAAGTTGTTACATTACAACCGGATTTCACCAGGATGTAAAATTCGTTGTCTGTTCCGGGATCAGGAACGTTAGTTGTTGTTGTTCCGATCGGGAAGTTTCCGATCAGCCCGTTTTGAACGGAATACAATTCGTAATCCACAAACGTGTTATTCGGGTTCGAAACCGGATCCCAGCTGATGTTCATCGTACCGTTCGGCAAGGTTGAAATACAATTGATTTTCGTGGGTGGAATGATTCCCGGGTTCTTTACGTGAATGGTAATCGTTTTGAAAGTCGTTTTCGGGATCTGACAGAAATTATCCTGCACGCGGAATACAAACGTATATGTTTTCTCATCGTCCGTATTTCCCTGTGCATCTATCAGATGAGCACAATCCGTTTGCCAGGAAAAATTGGTAGAAACTCCCTGAACACCCGTAATAACAGGTGTTTGATTCAGCGTTGCACAAGGTGCCACATCGCAACCGCTTGTACTGGTATAATTGGTTCCGAACTGCGTGCCGGTTGCAATCAGGTAATTGCTTTGAGGAGTTCCGTCCTGTAAAAACTCTACATCCGTTGCTGTGAGAGTAAAATTGACCAGCGTTCCCGCATTGACCGTTGTTTCGAAAAGACCTCCGAAAGGCCCGTTAATAACCGGTGCATTGTTAGCCGCCGGACAATTCGTTACGATCAGCTGCATTTCGCGTTCGACCTCTGCGATCAACACTCCTTTCCGGTAAGATTGTGCAATGACTTTGACTACAAAACCTCCAATGGTAAAGGACCGGAAACTCAAATGCCCGTTTTGAGGATCTAATGTCAGAGGAACATTTCCGGCGTTAAATGTCGCATCCGGAGTTGGGCTCGTAGCACTGAATCCCGCTTCATAGGGAATATAATCCGGATCAGAGGGCGGATTGTAGCTTGTTCCCTGGATGCGGTCCATCGGGGCGGCAAGTACGGTCACCACGGAATCCAAATCTTCATCCACCGGGTGCATGTTGTATTCGTAATTTTCTCCCGCACAAAGTACCAGGTACGGATCCTGCAGGAACTGCGGGGAATTATCCGAACATACTCCAGCTGCAGCGCCAGGAATAGCGTACATCGTTGCGCGGATCGTTACTCCGTAGTTGGTGGGATTTACCAGGTTCGTGATATTTCCGTTGCGGGAAAAGTTGCTGTAGGTGATGATCCATCCCTGTGCCGGCGGAACACCGGATAAAATAACAGGATTGGACCGGTAAATGATCTTTTCCACTGCTCCTACCCCGTTTCCACCGTTGGCTCCCGAGCCGCATGCAAGCGGATTCGGAGATCCGGGAACTTGTGTACAGTTAGGGGAAATATCTGTGCGGCTGACGAATAAAACAGGGATACTTGTTACGGAAGAATGGTTCCATACGCTTAAGTTCTCAGAAACCGGGTTTACGTCTACACCATTACAATCGCGGTAAAAAACCAATTGAAAAACATATCCGTTTCCGGTACATTTCCAGGTAATCTCACCACCCATCACGTGAGTGGCATGTGCTTTCAAGGCGAAAACACTCAAGATCAGAAGGAGAGTTACCCGAATCATATTGTCTATAACGTATAAAACGCTGTTTTAGTTTACATTACTTTGCTTCTTAACGGGTAAGGATCGTCACAGATCTTTTAACCGCAAAGAAAGGAGAGCGCAAAGGCTGAATACTTATATGGAAAACGTAAAAATTCCGGATGCGTTGTCTTAACCTGCTGTTACGATTAAAAAATCTTCGTACTTCAGGTACTCTTTTGCCAGTTCCTGAATGCGCTCAGGGGTAATGTTCTTTATTTTCCGGATGGCTTCGTCGTAGAATTCGAGGGTTAAATCATACATATCGACACCGTTGTACATATCCAGCATGGCGTATGGACCGTCTGCACTTTTCAGCAATTGGCCCAGCATGTAGTTTTTCACCAAATCCAGTTCGTCTTCCGGAACAAGCTCATTTTGCAGGCGTTCCAATTCGAATTTAATCTCCTGCAAAGTCGGGCTGAGCACTTCTTTACCTACTTCGGTGACGATCACAAAATAACCGGTTTGGTTCATGTCCATCACCCCCGAACCGATTCCATAGGTATATCCTTTGTCTTCGCGGATATTAGACATCAAACGGGAACCGAAATAATCTCCCAAAATGGTGTTCAGCACCTGGAAATCGATGTAATCCGGGTGAGATTTCGGGAACAGGAAACGCCCCATTCTGACCGCGCACTGAACGGCCTCTTCTTTCGGAAAATCGATCTGCTCCGCCTGGAACTTAAATCCTCCCGCGTGTTGCACTTTTCCATCGATCGCCCATTTACCGAACAAATCGATCAATGCATCCACCTCGTCTTGTTCCAGGTTACCCACCAGTGTAATGCGGGTCAATCCTTCCAGGTAATGGTCTTTCCAGTATTTTTTATAGGCCGACACATTTCCTTCGTCGTAATCCGATTCTTCGGAAATGGTTGAATAATCCGGATTGGAAGCAAACAGGTGTTTTCTGAATTGCTGTTGCGCCACGTATTTCACTTTCTGCTGGTTCACGGCAAATTGCTGTCTCATGGAACGCAGTACATCTTCCACTTCTGTTTCCCGGAAAGACAGGTTCTGAATGGCATCTGCCACGATATTCGAGATCTCTCGGATGTGTTCGCGCAGGCAGTAAATACTTACCACCGCCGTTTCGAATGAAATATCGGTATCCAGGAAACCTCCCAGCGCGTCAATGCGTTCGTGGATTTCTACGGAAGAAAATTCGTTGGTTCCCGATAACAACAAGCTGTGTACAATGGCTGGAATACTTTTGTTTCCACGCGTAATTCCCGCATCAAAGAACAGGTCCAGGCGCACAGTCTCATTCGGAACTTCTTTCATCCATAAGAGCTTCACATCCGGTGTTACATCGAAAATATGGGGCTTTACAAACGAAATATGGTCTACCTGTTTCGTTTCAGGCTGTTTGGTTCTCATACTCATTCTTTGATGGATTTAACGCGCAAAAGCGACGTATTTTCTTTTGTAAACAAGCGGTTTGCCACCGTTTTTATCTGCTCTGCCGTAATACTCTGGTACAGGTTATTTTCTTCATTCACCCCGTTGGCATCTCCCAATAATTCGTACAGACACAAATTCATGGCGCGGTTCAGTAATCCCTGCTCCTGGAATTCCTTCACGGTGCGGATCTTGTTGAGCAGCTTGGAAGTTTCTGCTTCCGACATCAATTCTTTTTTGATGTCTTCCAATAAAGGCCAAAGTGCCTGATCAAGCTCTTCAAATGTGACACCATTGCTCAATTTCCCGTCAATAATCAGCAAACCTTCGTCCAAGGACCCGGTAATGTATGCATTGATGGAAGTCACCAACTTCAGTTCTTTCTTCAGTTTGGAATACAAACGGGATGATTTTTCACGGCCCAAAGCATCGGAAATAATATCAGCCACATAGTATTCGAAGCTTTTTCTTTCCGGCATTTTGAAGCTGTAGTAAAACGCATCATTGGGAACTTTGCGTTCGATTGTCAATTCGCGGTATTCCTCCTGAGCAGGTTCTTTCGGCAACATGCGTTGTGGTTTTAAAGAGGCGGGAATATCTCCGTACCATTTCTCTACCAAACGCTTCGTTTCTTCCAGTGAAATATTTCCTGCGATACACAAAATGGCATTCGCCGGATGATAATGTGCTTTGAAAAAGGCTTTCACATCATCCATTGTTGCTTCTTCGATGTGCTGGATATTCTTCCCGATCGTAGCCCATTTGTAGGGATGTTTTTTATATGCCAAAGGCCTCAATTCCAACCACACATCGCCATACGGCTGATTCAAATAGCGCTGTTTGAACTCTTCGATCACTACGTTTCGCTGAACTTCCAGGCTTTTCGGCGTGAAAGCCAGGGAAAGCATGCGGTCGCTCTCCAGCCACAACGCCGTTTCTATGTTCTGCACCGGAAGCACATCGTAGTAGTTCGTAATGTCGTTGGAAGTAAAGGCGTTGCTTTCTCCCCCGGCACGCTGCAAAGGCGCATCGAAATCAGCAATATTTACAGACCCGCCGAACATCAGATGCTCGAACAAATGTGCGAAGCCCGTTTTTTCTTCCGACTCGTCTCTTGCTCCGACGTCGTAAAGCGTGTTGACCACTGCCATCGGAGTCGTGGAATCAAAATGGTGCAGGACTGTTAGCCCGTTTGCTAGTTTAAATCGGTTAAATGCGATCATTCAAATGCATATTTGGCATCGCTTCGTTCGTTCAAAGCGACCTTAAATTCGTTTATTATTTCGCTGACAATTTCTCCGGCCGGTTTTAGTTCGGTGATGAGGCCCGAAATCTGTCCGACTTCCAATTCCCCTTCGATCAAATCCCCTTCAAACATTCCGCGTTTTGCCCTTCCTCTTCCGAGCAATTCGTTCAATTCTTCATGGGAAGCGCAACTTTCATAGGCTGCCTCCACTTTGTCGAAGAATGAATTCTTCATCAGTCGTACCGGTGTCAGTTCTTTCAACGTCAGCATGGTGTCTCCTTCTTTCGCTTTCAACACCTCTTCCTTGAAGTTCTGGTGTGCCGAAGATTCCGGAGAAGCAATGAACCGCGATCCTATCTGAACTCCGTCTGCGCCTAAAGTCATAGCCGCCAGCATTCCTCTTCCGGTACCAATTCCTCCCGCTGCGATCAATGGAATGGAAACCACCGCTTTCACCATCGGGATCAGGCACATGGTAGTTGTTTCATCGCGCCCGTTATGTCCGCCGGCTTCAAATCCTTCCGCAACAATGGCATCTACACCGGCTTCCTGTGCTTTTAAAGCAAATTTTGCCGAAGAAACCACGTGAACAACTGTAATTCCGGCTTCTTTCAGGCGTGCAGTGTATGTTTTGGGGTTACCCGCCGAAGTAAAAACGATGGGAACCTGGTGTTTGATGATCGTTTGAATGTGCTCCTCGATATTCGGATAAAGCATCGGAAGGTTGACTGCAAAAGGTTTTTGGGTTGCTTCCTTGCACTTGCGGATGTGTTCGTCCAAAATTTCAGGGTACATGGAACCTGAACCGATGATTCCGAGCCCGCCGGCATTGGAAACGGCACTTGCCAATTCCCACCCCGAACACCAAATCATCCCGGCCTGGATCAACGGATATTTTATCTGAAAAAGTTCAGTGATTTTATTTTTCATGAAGCGTTTACTACTTTCAGTTTTGTCAGTAACGAAAATACAAAGAATCCATCGCTTAACAGCCTAAGTCGGGATGGAAAATTTTCCGGCTCTACCGTTGTACAAAATGTTCCCGATTTTTTCCAGATTCGGGCCGGAGCTTTGTCTCATCAAATTCAGGTTATGAGAATATTTTTCGTTTCGTTTTTCGCAGTTGCAAGTCTGTTCCATTGCTTTTATTCAACCGCTCAACCCCGTGATACAACGCTTCCGGCAAAGGTCAAACACATTGAACCATTGTATGTGGATTTGATCCGTGACCTGGGCGCACGAAAAGGAGAACGTGAATGGAACATCGGGTTTGGAAGTGCTCATTTGAATGATCATGTGGAATTGACGACTTTGGTGGAATACGAATTTGCTCCTGTCAACCGGTTGGGGTTCGAAGTGGAAATCCCTTTCACTTTTTCCATGGGTTCACGCGATCAAAAAGAGCCGCTTCCCGGAAATCGCCTGGACGGACTGAAACTCGCCACGCAGTATACCTTCCTGGTTTCTCCGCGATTCAATACTTCGGCAGCTGTCGGCTACCTGAATGAGTTCGAACTGACTTCTTTCAATAGGTACGGAAAGGAGCAAATCGTGCGGGCCAATCTCATGCATCCGTTCCTGGTACTGGCAAAAAGCTGGAAGAATAACATCCACACGATGCTTATAACCGGCCCGGAGTGGGAAAAGGAAATGCACTCAGGAAATACCGGGTTTTATGTACACATTAACGGAAGTGTGCATTATGCGATACCGGCTACCAAAAGCGTTGTGGGACTGGAAGTGAATACACTGGCAGCAAGGGATTTTACATCGGTGGTTTTGCGTCCGCAAATGCGGGTAACGGTTTCAAAAACTTCGAAAGTGGGATTGGTGGCAGGAATCCCGACAGATACGCGGTACGATTCGTACAGTTTTTTTGTGCGGTGGATTTATGAGCCGCAGAGGAAAAAGTTCAAATAGTTCAAATAGTTCAACGGTTCAAATGTTGAACCATTTAAACCATTGGAACAAAAAAATCCGGTTTCAACAGATGAAACCGGATTTTTTTATTTGAACAATGAATTTTATTCCTCGCGCATTTGCTTGATAGATTCATCGATTTCTTTGGACATGGAAGGCATTTGTTTTTTGAAATTCTCCAATTGCTTCACAGATTCGTCTACAAATGCATCGTAACCGCTGCATTCTTTCATTTCTTTACGGGTTTTCTCCATGGAAGCTTTATCTGTTCCCATTTTCTCGTAAATTTTCTTACACTTTTCTTCTTCAGCTTTGTGATCTTCCGAATATTTTTTCTGGAAAGTTCCGTCGTAGTTCTTTTCACGCTCACCTTTCAGGATTTCAGTAGCCATATCGGTACACTGACACAATTCACTCTCTTTTGAACAAGATTGAATGGTCATGAATCCCAATCCAAGCAGGGCAATTAGTTTTAAATTTTTCATTGATTTGAATATTAGTTGAGCCAAATATAAGTCCTAATTGCGAATTATGAATGTCAAATCAAAACAAATATGCAGGCACGCGATTAATCGCGTGCCTGCATATTATTCGTAATTATTTCCAGCCTCCTCCAAGTGCCCTGTACAAATTCACAACGGATTGCAACTGGCTCAACTTGTCATTGATACCGTTCATTTGGGCAGCAATCAGGTTTTGTTCGGAGCTCAATACATCCGTATAATTGGTTTCGTTGCGGTTGCTCAGCAATTCCTGCGTGTTTTCTACGGCCGTAGTCAGGGATTCGATCTGCAATTTACGGATACGCTCTCTTTCCGTGGCATTCTGGTAGGCATAAAGCGCGTTTGAGACTTCCATCCCACTTCGCAAAATCACATCCTGGAAATTGTAGAATGCAATCTGCTGCTCCGCCTTCGCTGTTCTCAAACGCGCTTTGTTCTGACCTCTGTTAAATATCGGCTGGGTTAAACCACCAATGATGTTATAGAAAATGGACTGACTGAACAGGTCCTGGATTTTGAAACTTGCAAATCCTCCGTTTGCCGTGAGGGTTAATGACGGATAGAAATAAGTCTTTGCCACGTTCGTGTTTTCAAAAGCCTGGATAAAGGCATATTCCGCTTCCTGTACATCCGGCCTGTTTTTCAATAATTGGGAAGAAACTCCCAAACGCAGGTCGGTGTAGATCACTTGCTCCTCCAGCGTAGCACGGGAAATTTTCTCCGGGCCACGTGCCAGGAGGTAGTTCAACAGGTTTTCTGCCTGCCAGATCTGGTTTTGCAATTCCGGCACCATGACTTCTGCCGCATACTGGTTTGCCTGACTTTGCAGTACTTCTGCACTGGTCACTTTCCCGGATTCCTGCAAAGCGGTCAGTGTTTCCACTTCTTTCTTGCGCAATTCGATGGTTTCCTGCGTAATTTTCAACTGCATATCAAAAGCCAGCAGGTTGTAATACGTATTGGCAATGTCTGCAATCAATTGGGTTTGAACAGCGCGTTTGGAAGCATCACTTTGCAGCATTCCTGCAATTGCCCCGCGTTTCGCACTTCTCAGTTTTCCCCAGATGTCCGCTTCCCAGGATGTTCCCAATTGAATGCGGTTTGTATGCGTCGTGAGTTTAATAAAACCAGCCGGTGCATTGATCGCACGACCGGATTGCTTCGCATCCGTGGAAGTAATATCCAATTGCAAACTTGGCAAAAAGGCCATTTTACTTTGTTTCAAATATGCCTGACTGATATTGATGCGCTCCACGGCTTGTTTCAGGTTCAGGTTGTTTGCCAGCCCTTTTTCAATTAAATCATGCAAAACCGGATCTGAAAACAGTTTTTTCCATTCCAGGTCGGCCATGGAAGTAGTGTCTTCCGATGTGTTATCGCGGTACAAATTCGCGGTATTCATTTCCGGACGTTCATAGCGCGTAGTCACACAACTTGAAACAAGAAGGATACCTGCGAATAGAACGGTATGTATAATGTGATTCTTTTTCATGAATGGTTTCATTTTAGTGTGCGATTTCTTCTTCTGTTTCATCCTCCTGTTGCAAAGGTTTCACTCTTTCCTGCAAACGCTGGAATACAATGAACAGGATCGGGATAACGAGTACTCCGAAAAGTGTTCCTACCAGCATTCCTCCTACAGCTCCCGTTCCGATGGAAGTGTTTCCTGCTGCCCCAACCCCGGTTGAAAGCATCAGCGGCAACAACCCGAAAATGAATGCAAAAGAGGTCATCAAGATCGGTCTTAAACGAGCAGTCGCACCGCTTACCGCTGCTTCAACGATGCTCATTCCGTGCCTTCTTCTTTCCACTGCGTATTCCACGATCAGGATGGCATTTTTCGCCAATAATCCCACGAGCATTACGATCGTAATCTGTGTATAGATGTTGTTGTCTACTTCAAACAGCTTATCGAAGATGAATACTCCGGATAAACCGATCGGAAGAGAGATCAATACCGCAAGCGGCAGGATGTAACTTTCGTATTGTGCACTTAACAGGAAGTAAACGAATACGATTACCAGCAAGAAGATGTACAAAGTCTGATTTCCACCCGCACTTTCTTCCCGTGTCAAACCGGAATATTCGTAGGAATATCCAGCCGGAAGGCTTGTTTGCGCCACTTCTTCAATGGCTTTCATAGCGTCTCCGGAACTGAATCCTTTGTTCGGTACACCGGTAACAGCAATTGCCGTAAACAAGTTAAAGCGGGAAATCACCTGCGGGCCGTATACCTGTTTCATCGTAATAAACTCCGAGATCGGCGCCATTTCTCCGTTTGCATTTCTTACGTAGATCGAATTCAAACTTTCCAGGTTTTTTCTGCTGCCGGGTTCCGACTGGTAAATCACGCGGTATTGCTTTCCGAACTTATTGAAGTTGGATGCATAAACTCCCCCGTAATATCCCTGCAAGACGCTCATTACGTCATTCATGGTCATACCTGCCTGCTTGATTTTCACCACGTTCACATCGATCTGGTATTGCGGGAAGTTCGGGTTGAATGAAGTTGTTGCATACTGGATCTCCGGTCTTTGTGCCAATGCGCCAAGGAAATTCTGTGCAACGGTATTGAATTCGTTGATATCTCCGCCCGATTTATCCTGCAGCTGGAATTCAAATCCGGCGGTGTTACCAAATCCCTGGATGGTCGGCGGGGAGAAGAAAATGATCTTCGCATCTTTGATATGTGCTGTTTTCTTGAAGAGCTCTTCAATGACCGTTTTCACATCGCGGTCGCGTTCATCCCACAACTTCATGCGGGCCAATACCATTCCGTAGGAACTACCCGCACCGGAAATGATGGAGCGGCCGACTACCCGCAGGGTGAATTTGGTTTCCGGAACCGAACGTACAATGTTGTCGATTTCCGTCAGTACTTCTTCCGTGCGTTCCTGGGAGGTTCCCGGAGCAAGCGTGATATCGGAGAAAATAGTTCCCATATCTTCTGCCGGAACGAATCCTTTCGGGGTGGTTTTCATTCCCCAAACCAACAGGCCGGTGAAGATCAACAGGATTGCAACCACCATCCATTTCTTTCTGCTGAAGAAGGAAACGATGCGCTTGTAACGATCGGTTAGTTTCCCGAAGGACGTATTGAACGCCGTATTGAAACGCATCATAAAGGTTTGCTTTTGACCGTGTGTATCTTTATGCGGTTTCAATAACAAAGCACATAAAGCCGGACTCAGGGTCAATGCGTTTACAGCTGAAAGGATAATGGAAATGGCTAGTGTTAACCCGAATTGCTTGTAGAAAACACCCGTAGATCCCTGGATAAAACTTACCGGAACGAACACTGCGGCCATGACCAATGTGATGGAAACGATTGCGCCGGTGATCTCGTCCATGGCGTCAATGGTTGCTTTTTTGGATGATTTGTATCCCTGATCCAGTTTTGCGTGAACGGCTTCCACAACCACGATCGCGTCATCCACTACAATACCGATCGCCAGTACCAGGGCGAATAATGTCAATAAGTTGATACTGAAACCAAAGAGGTTCAGGAAGAAGAATGTACCGATAATAGCTACCGGAACACTGATCGCCGGAATTAAGGTCGAACGGAAATCCTGTAAGAACAGGAATACTACCAGGAACACCAGGATAAATGCTTCGATCAGCGTATGGAATACTTTTTCAATGGATGCATCGAGGAAGTCGTTAACATTCACGATAGTTGTATACTTCACACCTTTCGGGAAAGAAGCCTGTGCATCGTCCAATACTTTCAAAGTTCCTTCGATTACTTCCTGGGCGTTCGAACCTGCTGTTTGGTTTACGGCAACTCCCAGACCGAATTTCCCGTTCACACGAACCGAACTTCCATAACTTTGAGCACCTAACTCGATGCGTGCAATGTCTTTCAGGCGCAACACTTCGCCTCCTTCTCCGACGCGAATCACGATATCGCTGAATTCGGTTTCTTCCTTCAAACGGCCTTTGTACTTAATGGTGTACTGGTAACTTTGATCTCCCTGTTCACCGAATTGTCCCGGTGCAGCTTCGATGTTTTGCTCGGCCAATGCTTTGTTGACGTCATCAGGAACAAGCCCGTAACTCGCCATCACATCCGGTTTCAGCCAGATACGCATGGAATAGTCCATCAAACCGAAAGCCGTTGCATCCCCGACTCCCTTGATCCGTTTGATCTGCGGAATCAGGTTGATGTTTGCATAGTTTTGAAGGAAAGTCTGGTCGTAAGTTGAATCTTCACTGTACAAGTTAAAGATCAGCAAGTTACTCGCCTGGCGTTTGGTTGTTACAACTCCCGCCCTGTTTACTTCGGCAGGAAGCAAACTGGTAGCCCGTGAAACACGGTTCTGCACGTTTACAGCCGCCAGATCGGGATTTGTTCCCAATTTGAAATAAACCGTGATGGTTGCTGTTCCGTCGTTTCCGGCAGTAGAAGTCATGTAGGTCATATCTTCCACCCCGTTGATTTGTTCTTCGAGCGGAATAACCACGTTATTGAGCACCACGTCGGCGTTCGCTCCCTGGTAGGAAGCAGAAACCTGGACAGTTGGCG
The DNA here is from genome assembly GCF_039596395.1 of Fluviicola sp. Taxonomy (NCBI): domain Bacteria; kingdom Pseudomonadati; phylum Bacteroidota; class Flavobacteriia; order Flavobacteriales; family Crocinitomicaceae; genus Fluviicola; species Fluviicola sp. The sequence goes on along the minus strand of NZ_JBCNJT010000001.1, from coordinate 250,923 downwards.
GTGCGATATCCGGGTATTGCGAAACCGGAATGGCTACCAGGCCGAGAATTCCGAGAATCACGATCAATACCGAGATCACCGTAGATAATACGGGTTTTTCGATGAATTTCTTAAACATAATTCGTACTTAAAATTGGATGAGTATTCGACGAATCTTATTGTTGATTCAATTCTGCATAAATGGCTTTCGGATCGGCTTTCACCGGCTTGATCTTCATTCCGTCTTTCAGGAACTGGATTCCTTCCAGCACCACGGAGTCTTTCAGTTTCACTCCTTTTGTCACGATGTAGAAATGTCCGCTGGTTGCTTCCATCACTTCTACATTGGTCATGCTGATCGTTCCGCCTTTGCCCACTATGTAGACAAATTTCTTCCCCTGGATATCTGCAACTGCACGCTGCGGAATGAGGAAACCATTTGAAATTTCCTGCGGGATACGGATTTGAGCGCTTCCGCCGCTTCGCAATAAATTCAGTTTATTGGAGAAGGTAGCACGGATTCTTGCCGCTCCCGTTTGCTGATCGATTAATCCGTTGATAGAACCGATGGTCCCTTTTTCCGGGTAAACGGAGCCGTCGGAAAGTACCAGCGATACTGGTGGTAAATTGGCAATTTTCGCTTTGAAATCCGCACCTTTGGTGTTGCGGATGAACTCCAACAACTGTTTCTCATTCATGGAAAAATACGCATAGATATTTGTGATATTGGAAACGGTTGTCAGCGGTTTGGTCATATTGCTCGACACCAAACTTCCCGGCTTGAAAGTCAAACTTCCGATCACCCCGTCAACCGGGCTTGAAATGCGGGTATATCCCAAATTCACATTGGCATTTACCAGGTTTGCTTCCGCCTGTGCCAATTCGGCCAATCGCGTTTGCAAGGTCAGATCCGCTTCCTGCAATTCGTACTTATTTACAATGTTCTTGTCTACCAATGATTTGGTTTTCTGAACCTGTAAACGAGCCACGCTTACTGCTGCTTCTGAACTTTTAACGGCTGCTCTTGCCGTGCGAACCAATTGCTCGTATTGCGGAGCGGAAATGGTGAATAATAATTGTCCTTTCTTCACGAACTGGCCTTCATCTACCGCTATTTTCTCTACGAATCCGTCAATTTTAGGATGAATATCCACATTCTCTACTCCTTCTAAGACTGCGGGATAAGTTGTTTCAATAGTTGTATTTTGTTGTTCGATCTCCAATACCTGGTATGGTTTAATCCCGCCGACCGGAGCAGGCGCTTCTTCCGAACTACAGGAAGATAAAAGTACCAGCGACAGTGCCGCCAATAAGTGGTTTGTTCTTTTTGCAATCATAAATTTTTGTCTTTTTTTGAAACTCCGGCCAGTGGGGTAAATCGTGTGAGCCGGAATCCGAATCTTTGTTACTGGTTTAACTATTTGGTCAAATTCTGCAGCAAAGATCTTTCAAAGTCTCCGCAAAAACTTATTCAATTCATGCAATTAATTATTAAAATCAAACATTTTACATTTTTTAACTAAATCTCCGCTCTGAACGATTTGGGAGTTAGCCGTGTTTGTTTCTTGAAAAAGTTATTGAAATTGGAGGGATGTTCGAAACCCAATGTGTAGGCAATTTCAGCAACAGAGCTATCTGTATGGCGCAATAATGCCTTGGCTTCGTTTGCCAACCTGGAAGAAATAATCTCGGTAGTGCTTCTACCCGTTACTTCCTTAATGGAACGGTTCAGGTGATTGACATGGATGGATAATTTCTCTGCAAAATCGCTTGGTTTTTTCAGTGACAAGGATTGATCGGAAGAATCGATCGGGAATTGTCTTTCCAGCATTTCCATGAATAAAGCGGTTAATACGACGGAAGCCTGAGGTTTCTTATCACCTCCGTTGAGCGTGCACAACTTATTTGTTTCATGCAATAAAAGGTGTAAATAATGAACGATCACTTCGTACTTCTTTTCGTAATCGCCTTCCATTTCATCGTGCATTCGCTCGAAAATCAGTTCAAATATTCGGGCCTCCGCATCCGACAACGGATAAACCGGGTTCATGATCATATTCATGAGCGGTGTATCCCGGAAAACCGTGTCCAGCAAAAATGTCTCGATAAAATGGCTGTTGAACAGGCAGAAATATCCCTGCTGGTCTTCGGAAACCGGTTCCCAGACATGCGGCACGTTGCGGTGGTAAAAAACCAGTGTTTTGCCTGAAATCGGTACTTTCCGGTCTTCAAAATGAATAATTCCTTCACCCACCACCAGGGAAATCTTATGAAAGTCGGTCCGGTGAAGCTCCGTAATACGTGCACACTGGATTTGTCCGCGCTTAAAGACATTGAAATGGCTCATTTTAGACAAATGGGAAAACTGTTCCATTGTTCCTTTGTTCAAAATGCTGGCATAAAATTCCTGTAAAGTCAATAACCCATTCATGGCGTAGAATTATGTTTTTCAAATATACGACTTTACCAATTATCAATGATGAATGATTTAAGGATCGAGAGTGATTTTCATCCCGGATAATTAATCGTGTCCTGATTCTGTTCAGACTTCTTTGAAAATCACAATTCCGTTATGTCCGCCGAAACCGAAGGTATTACTCATCGCTACTTTTACATTTTTTTCGATGGCCTGATTCCGTACAATGTCCAACTGACCTGGAATTGCCGGATCCAGCTGATGCAGATTGATCGTCGGCGGAATAAGTTTCTCAGTGATCGACTTGATCGAAAGAATTGCTTCCACGGCCCCGGCAGCCCCAAGCAAATGCCCTGTCATGGATTTCGTAGCGCTGACACTCAGCGAACTATTCTCCCCGAAAACAGCACGAATAGCCGCAATTTCACTTAAATCTCCGACGGAAGTTGAAGTTGCGTGAGCATTCAGGTAATCAATCTGGTCGGGATTGAGTTGTGCTTCGGCCATGGCCAGTTGCATGGCTTTCATTGCTCCCAAACCTTCGGGATGCGTGGCTGTCATGTGATAAGCATCCGCGGTCATGGAAGCTCCTACCAATTCAGCATAAATCCTTGCTCCGCGCTGTTTGGCGTGTTCGTATTCTTCCAAAATCAGTGTTCCGGCCCCTTCTCCCATTACAAATCCGTCTCTGGCACTGTCAAACGGGCGACTGGCTTCTGCCGGATGTTCATTATTCGTCGACATGGCTTTCATGGCATTAAATCCTGCAACAGAAGCTTCTGTAATCGGTGCTTCCGATCCGCCGGAAATAAACACTTTGGCTTTTCCCAAACGGATATAATTGAAGGCATCCATCAAAGCCGTATTCGAAGTGGCGCAGGCCGAAACGGTCGTATAATTGATTCCCTGCAAACCAAACTTGATCGAGATCATCCCGGAGGCCATGTTGGCGATGAGTTTCGGAACAAAGAACGGATTGAACTTGGGGATGAAGTCTGTTTGAACGTAGTTCTTTACTTCTTCTTCAAAAGTACCCATTCCGCCCTGACCGGTTCCCCAGATCACACCTACATCGAAAGGATCCAATTTTTGCAGTTCCAGCCCGGAATCTTCCAAAGCCTGTGCTGCTGCATACAATGCATATTGTGTAAAGAGATCACTGCGCTTGATTTCCGCATGCGTTAAGTATTTTTCAGGGTCAAACCCATCGATTTCACAGGCAAACCGTGTTTTAAAATGCGTTGCATCGAAACGGGTAATCATTCCCGCGCCACTTTTTCCGGCCACACTGTTTTTCCAAAATTCATCCACCGTTTTTCCCAACGGATTTACCGTTCCCATCCCGGTTATAACTACTCTTTTCATGATTTTTATTTCAATATTTTAGATCATCATACTATCCATACATTTTGCTGTTCTGCGAATCGTTCGCACAGGTTCAAAAAAGTTTAAACAGTTCAAGGGTTTAAAAGATTTAATTTGAACATTTGAATCTGCCGCGGCAGAAACATTTGAACTATTTATCGTTTCTCAACAGCATACAGGTCGAAACGGCGTATGCGTATTTCTTACCTGATTCATCCGTTAATGAAGCTTCCACCAAAGCCGTTGAATTTCCCAGGTGGATCATCTTTCCTGTTGCAGTGAGCACCCCGGAATTGGCATGTACCCTTTTCAGGAAATTGACTTTCAGTTCCAAAGTCGTATAAACGGTTCCCTTCGGTAAAAGCGAATGAAGCGTGCAACCCATGGCAGAATCGAGGATTGCCGTGATGACTCCGCCATGTACACTTCCGTTCGGGTTGTAATGAAATTCCTGCGGTTCAAAATAGAAACTCACTTTTCCTTCTTCCAGTTCACCCAGTGAAAAATCGAGTGTATTGATCAACGGAGAAGCCGGCGCCTGTCCGTTTTTAATTGCCAGCAAGTATTCCATTCCCGAAAGGCCTTTGGACAATTCCACTCCTTCAAAAGGGTTTTCCCAGGAGTATACGCGTTCGCGCTGTTTTGTAAATTCCATGATTCTTTAATTGAATGATCATTTTTTTATGTTGTTCGGCACCAGCAAAAGCAATAAGAATACTCCGGCAGCACAACACATTTCCGCATAAAGCCCGATATGGAATGCTGTTGTTGCAGATGCTGTTTTTGAAATGTAATAGAAGAAAATTCCTCCCACCAAACAGATACCAATGGATGAAGAGGCCTGCTGGATGGTATTGTAGACACCGGAAGCACCTCCCACCAAATCAGACGGGATACTTCGCAATGCTATATTCATGAGTGAAGGAAGTACCAATCCTCCTCCCAAACCGTAAAGCGATAAGATCAATACGAAGGTTACATGGTCTAAAGTTGTCCGGAAATAAATGGATTGGAGAACCAGTGAAGTAATGATCATCAGTACTCCGAACTGAATGACCGGCTTACCGAAGGCATGCACCAGTTTGATGGATAACAGCGAAGAGAGCGTGAAAAATCCCCCGAACCAGATAAAATAAAGTCCTGTTTCAAAAGCTCCCAGTTTCAAGCCGTTCTGAAAATAAATGGTCGCAATTAACAAATAAGAAGTGTGCATCATGAAATGCAGGGAAACGATTCCCAAACCCAGGTTAAAATCGCGGATACGGAATAATTTCAGATCGATCAGCGAATTTTTTCCCGCGTGCTGTTTCCTGTGCTGATCCCTGATAAAAAAGACACCTAGAAGCACTGACATTCCTATGGAAACAAAACTCCACAAAGGCCAGCCCATTTCGCGACCCTGTGTTAAGGGATAGATCAAAGCTCCGAGAGCAATGGTCAGTATTAACACTCCTGAATAATCAAACTTCCCGGTTTTATTGATTTTGGTTTCTATCAAAAACCGGCTTGTTGCCCACAGGCCAACAATTCCGATCGGAAGATTGATAAAAAAAATGTAACGCCAGCCTTCAATTGCTCCCTGCATATCGGAGAAAAGACCTCCCAGGAACTGTCCCAGGACGGATGCCAGGCCCAATGTAATTCCTATCAGCCCGATCGCTTTTGTGCGTTCTTTTGATTCCGGGAAAAGCAGTTGTACATAGGACAATGCCTGCGGCATCATAAATCCACCGCTTACTCCCTGGAAAAATCGTGCGGTAATCAGCATGAAAGGCGTCGCAGCCAAACCGCACAAACAGGATGCAAGCGTAAAAAACACCATTCCCCAGAAGAATACTTTTTTACGACCGAAATAATCTCCCGCTCTTCCCCCGGTAATCTGGAAAGAAGCGTATCCTAACAAATAAGCTGCTATGACCAGCTGGATTTCTCCATCCGAAGCATGCAATCCTTTTTTGATGGATGGAACTGCTACATTTACAATAAAGACATCCAGGACCGTCAACAAAGGTGCAGTCAGTAAAATACTGTGCTGCACCCATCGATTACCGTATTTTTCCATGAATTAATTGGAAATCTGAACAAAATCCTTAGACATTCCCACCGGAACGCGCCATTGGTTTTTCTCCAAAGCCAAAAGCAATTCATCGGCTACTTCTTTCGGAGGAATTCCGTTTTCTCCGCCGATCTCTTTAGAGAAATCCGTGTTTACCAAAGGCGGAATCAATTCAAAAACGTTCAGTTTTTCTTCAAAAGTGTCGCGCAAAACATCGGTGTATGCTCTTAACGCAGCTTTACTTGCCGTGTAAGTAGGCAGCATTTTCTGCGGATAATAAGCAACTATGGAAGTTACGTTCACCACTGCTGCATTTTCGTTCTTTAAAAGGGTCGGAAGTAATTTTTCCGTTAACCCGACAATGGACAAGTAGTTTGTTTCCATTTCCTGACCCGCTTTTGCCGCCGCATTAGCGTTTGTGTCCAGTTGGTAAACGTCTGCGTAACCGGCGTTGTTAATCACCATGTTGAGTTCCGGATGCTGCTCTTTGATTTGAGCAACAAGCTGATCCGTGCTTTCCGCGTTTGTTACGTCGCCCTGGATCGCAACCACATTTTCCAGTTGGCTTGCTGCCTGTTTCAATCTTTCTTCGTTACGACCTGTAATCACTACTTTGTTTCCCAATTTTGAAAATTGTTTTGCCAATTCGAAGCCGATCCCTGCTGAACCACCTGTAATCAGGATGGTATTTCCATTTGTTTTCATGTGTATTATTTATTTGTTTGTGGCTTCGACTCCGCTCAGCCACCTATGCAAAGGCCACTGAGCGAAGTCGAAATGTGTTTTTACTTATTGTATGTTTTCAATCAGCATTGCAGTAGCGCCTCCTCCGCCGTTACAGATTGCTGCCATTCCGTAGCGGGCTTTTTGTTGCTGCAAGATATGTGTGAGTGTTACCAGGATGCGTGCTCCTGAAGCTCCGAGCGGATGGCCGAGTGCCACTGCTCCTCCTTTGATGTTTACTTTTTCGAGGTCCACATTTGCCAGGCGCGAATTAATGATCGGCACATTGGCATATGCTTCGTTCATTTCGAAGTAATCGATCTCATCAACCCCGATTCCGGCTTTCTGAAGTGTTTTTTCGATTGCAACTGACGGTGATGTTGTAAACCATTCCGGGGCTTGCGCTGCATCGGAAAAAGCAACGATTTTCGCCAGTGGTTTTAAGTCGTGTTCCCGGAGAAATTTTTCGGAAACAATCACCAGGATGGCTGCTCCGTCATTCAGATTGGAAGCATTCGCTGCGGTGATTGATCCGTCGGATTCGAAGATCGGTTTCAACTGGCTGACTTTTTCCGGGTTCAGTTTCTCCATGTCTTCATCCTTATCGTAAATGAATTCTCCTTTTCTGGTTTTCACCGTAATCGGAGTAATCTCGCTCTTAAAACTGCCGGAAGCATGTGCCTGTTTTGCTTTTGCAAACGATTTCAGCGTGTATTCGTCCTGTTCTTCCCGCGAAATCCCATACTTCGTGTTTGCCAGTTCGGCAGCACTTCCCATGTGGAAATTGTGATAAGGATCCCACAAACCGTCTTTGATCATTCCGTCTACAATTTGCTGATGACCTGTTTTATGCCCTTCGCGGTGATTTTCGATGTAATACGGAGCATTCGACATGCTTTCCATTCCTCCTGCAATTACGACATCACTGTCTCCGAGGAGAATGGATTGTACGGCATAGGAAACGGATTTTATCCCGGAGGAACAGATCTTATTGATGGTCATTGCGTCGGCTTCATCCGGAATACCTGCGGCACGCGCTGCTTGTCGGGCCGGAGCCTGGCCGATATTGGCCGAAAGTACATTTCCCAGGATGACCTCGTTTACATCCTGCGGTTGAATTCCTGCTTTCCGGAGTGCGTCTTTGATCACTTCCGCGGCAAGTTGCGGAGCAGAAAAGGAAGACAAAGAACCCATGAAACCACCTGTTCCGGTCCGGGTTGCTGCTAAGATATATGCGTTATTTTCCATGTTTCAATTTTTCAATTTTTCAATTTTTCGATGTTGCTATATTTGAACATTGCCATATTGCTATGTTAAATATACCAATCGGTATATTTTAGAGTAAAAAAATTTTAAACCGTCATTTCCACGATCATTTTCCGGATCAATTCCAGGTTTAAGTTCAAGTGTTTTTTGCTTTTAAATGTTTTTGACAAGAGCATTCCGCCTTCAATCAGCGAAACAAAATGGTTGGCAAACGTACCTGCATCGGTTTCAGAGGAAAAAATTCCCTTCTTGATTCCGTAAGCTACTACGCTTTCAACATGATCATACCAGTCCTGCATGGCTGTTTGCACCCTGCCAAACAATTCCGGATTGGAATCATCGGTATCCACGGCCGTATTCAATAAAGGACACCCGCCCGCCACGTAAACTTTCTCAAAAACTTCCGAGTAAAAATCAACGTACACCAGCAATTGTTCAACCGGGTCCTTCAATCCCAAAGAACGGTTTACGATCTCGCTTTTTATAATTCCGTGGTTGTAATCGAAAGCTTCCGCCGCCAATTCATCTTTATCCCTGAAATTCCCGTAAACACTTCCTTTGGTAAGGCCAGTTGCAGTGGTAATATCCGAAATAGAAGTCCCCTCGTATCCCTTCTTGTTGAAGATCGGAGCCGTTGTTTCTATAATGAATTGCCGTGTACGTTCTGCCTTTGTCATGATTTTATGATCCAAATACCCGACAAATGTAGTCCTTTTTCTTAATTATATACCGATTGGTATATTAATTTTCGTTAAGAACTTCTTTTAATATTGAATTCGTATCTTTCATCCGGAATTGTTTTTTCAACGATAATGAATGAAAGTACTCTAGTTTGGATTTGCATCGGAGGATTAATTATTGCTGCTGCTTTAATTGTTGTTCTGGCAAACTGGCTGGCTGCCAGAGGAAATCAGCGCCGGGCCGACCGCATGATGCGCGACATCAAAAACGGAACGTATGATCCGGACAAAAAGTACATGGGAAACCAGGGCGGCTGGGAACGCGGGGACGATAATTATACCAATAATGATTACAACCGGAATTAGACCGTTCAAATAAGTTTCAAGGGTTCAAAGGGTTCAAAAAGTTAAACCTTCAATTTGAACATTTGAACATTTGAACATTTGAACATTTGAACTATTTCACAAACAAAGCAGGAAATTCTTCTTTTTGGTTTATAAAAAACTCAATTTCTGCAGGCAGGTTCGTACGACCGAATGAACGCGAAACAGGATCTCCGCTTCCTTCATTAAAATAGTCTTCCAGGTTTCTGTATTGGACGATTTCCACGCTTTTGATAATGCCCTTTCCCCACCAGTAAATATTCTTGATTTTACCGTAGGAAAAAACTTTTAATCCGATGCCTTGTAAATCGGGAATGGTGTCAGAGAATTCAATCAAATCCTTGACAAGTCTAACTGGTATAGCCATAACACAACATTTTTATTTTCAGCCAATTAACGGGTAAATTTCAATCTGCTGTTTTTGATTACCCTGGAAAGTTACGACTTTTTATTTTTGGCTTTTAAAAGAACTTTTTAACACCTCCGTGATTTAATATTCCGGTAACATTGTGCTTCCCGTATTCTGCCTGCAAATCGCATTTTCTGATTGTTCAAAACCACTTAATTTTGACTATTTTTAGTTCATGGAATTCGGAAAAATAGATCGCAGTTTATTGGATAAAATGAATTTTCGCCTGCCGGAAGACGGGACTTTCACCCGGACATTAAAACCGGCTGTAAAACAACCCAAACTCTTCCTCGGGGGTGCAAAATGGGGACGAAAAGAATGGGTCGGGCTAATTTATCCGGCAAAAACGAAAGAATCCGAGTTCCTGGACTTCTACATTCAGAATTTCAACGGAATTGAACTCAATACGACCCATTACCAGATTTACCCGGAAGCAACGATCAAAAAGTGGGCGGAGAAGGCAAAAGGAACCGATTTCAAATTCTGTCCGAAATTCCCGCAATCCATCAGTCATTACAGCGATCTTTCAAGTACAAAAGCACTTGCGGACACAGATCGTTTCCTCGCTTCGGTGGTCAACTTCGGAGATCATTTAGGGCCGATGTTCCTGCAATTGAGTGAAAAATTCGGTCCGCAGCGCCGGGATGCGCTTTTTTCCTACCTGCAAAAATTACCCAAAGACCTGGATATCACGCTGGAAATCCGTCACCCGGATTGGTACGGGAATGAAGCCATTCGCCGGGAACTGTTCCAAACCTTGCATGAACTGTCAATCGGCTCTGTGATCACGGATGTTTCGGGAAGAAGGGATTGCGCGCACATGGAAATTACCGCTCCGGTAACATTTATCCGTTTTGTAGGAAACGGCCTGCATCCTACCGATTACGAACGCATCGACGATTGGGTGAAACGCATCAAATCGTGGCTGGAGAAAGACATCCGGGAAATACACTTTTACATGCACCAACCGGACGAATTGTACACACCACAACTCACCGATTATCTTGTAAAAGAACTGAATAACCATTGCGGACTATCATTGCAGAGACCAAAACTGATCGAAACAACAGGAGACCTGTTTGGGTAATTATCAATTGGGTTAATTATCAATTATCAAGGACGAACCTGGTTTCATCCGAAACACCTTGATAATTGATCATTCCTTCATTGATCATTTACACCAGGGTTACCCCCTGTTTTCGGGAAAAAAGCACGCGATCAAAATGGAAACCGAAAAACTATTAATCGTTGATAATCAATTAATTACGAGGTGATAATTTTTTAGTTCTTCTGTTAGAAATTCGTTTATTTTTTTTCAAAAAACACACTTCGTATCAAACTATTGCTACCTTTATCGCTCACTGTTCACTCGATAATTCCCATGGAAAAGACCAGTTTTACCACATTTCACAACTCTTGCGTACCAGGTGATCTCTGGAAAAATTTCCTGTTTGTATCCTACGGAATTTCACTATTCATTACAACATGCCTCAAAACAAATTTGCCATCGCCCGTTATGCGGTTATCGATGAACTTCTCCGGAAGCACACTTATGTAAAGACTTCGATCATTGCTGAGACATGCAAGCGGAATCTCGGATACGAGGTTTCCCAGCGTACGATCCAGCTGGATTTGAACTCGATGAAAGACGATACGTTTCTCGGCTTCTTCGCTCCTATTGAGTATTGTCCCAAACGAAAAGCGTATTTCTACAAAGACTCCGATTACCAGTTCGGTTACCAGCAATTGAACGTGTCTGAACTAGACCTATTGGAAGATGTCTGCAACATAGCTTCCCGGCATTTGAAACCCGACCAGCGTGCTATTCTCGGTGATGTTCTTTTCAAAATCAAGAAAAGATACATCGCGAAATAAAACTTCGCCATTCGAATGTATCCTTGTAAGCTTGATTTATTGGTTACCTATTTATTCGCTGAGTTATGATTTTCGAAGCACTGCAACTGCTTTCCGGACAATTGAATGACTATCTGAAGATCCGCTACAGATTGACGGAGGATATTGTGTTCATTTCTCCCGTGAAAGATCCGTCGAAATCCTTTCCGAACCGCGTGGCCATATCGCTGATCGGTGTGGAGCGGGAAACGGTCATCAGCACATACACTCCAAGCAGGTCTGTTTCCGATACCACATTCGGGTCTGTAAATCCGCCGATATGGATCAACTTACACGTGATGATTTCGGTTATTTTTCAGGAGAAACAGTACGAAGAATCAATTCGCCTGCTTTCCGGGGTCATGTCATTCATTCAGCGCAATCAGATTATTCCAACCGGAGACGAAGGCAAAAAGCTCACGATGGAAATTATGAACCTGAGCATGCACGAATTGTCCAACTTGTGGAGCATTTCCGGTGAGAATTACTATCCGTCCGTTGTTTGCAAGATTCGCGGAACAGAGATCACAGGCAACGAGATTACCGATATCTCCTACACTATTTCCCAACCAAGAAGCAATACCAGGCTGCAATGAGTTGGCAGGGAACATACCGGATTTGGCTGAAACTAGTCGTACTTCATGAATATTTTGATGCGGAGCAGTGCGGTTTATCACTTGAACCGGACGACCACACGAAAATGCGCTTTCAAAAAGCGGGACTCCTCTTTAAACAACACGATGCACGCACCTGGTTCGTAATCGGGGAAGAACAAATCCTGCTGAATGAAGCAAGCAAACTGAACTTTTATTTTAAAACCAAACAAAGCGAATTCTATTATTACACCGATCAGGCTGCCGCTTCCGGGACGGATTGGTCGTTGATCAATTACAACAAAAACGGGATTTGGAAAATCCTTACTATTCCGGTAAACGATCAGCGTTTAAATGCTACAGAAACCGAAACAGTTGAAATTCAGTTGAAAAGCCAGTTGAAACACGTGGAGTTCCTGGTATTTCCTTCGCAAAATTATGTCATGGGACCATTGGAAATCCGCGAACAGCGTGAAAAAGTGGTCTTTAAGGAAGCAGAAGAACTGAAACTTCCCGGAACCGAAAAAGTGCTCTACCGGTTTGTTTCTTCCGAAACACTGCCTTTGAAGCAAAAAAGCGAATACCAGTTTCATTTGTGGGAACTGCGAAAAAGCGGCGAAAACCTGTTGAGCAGGCTTCCCGACTTTCCGCGTGTAAACGTACTTTCACCCTTCAGCCCGAAGGACACCATAACAAGTTATATCTATTTATAAATCAATACAATAAATCCAAATATGAGTACAATGAAAACACCTGGGGTATACATCGTTGAAAAGAACGCGTTCCCTAATTCTGTTGTCGAAGCTGCTACTGCCGTACCTGCGTTCATAGGTTATACAGAGTTTGCGAAAGACGGAAACAAATCTTTAGTAATGAAGCCCTGGAAGATCAGCTCCCTGGCTGAATTCATGCAGTATTTCGGTGGAGCTCCGGTTCCAAAATTCAGCGCAACTCCTGCCAAAGACGGTGAGGACGGCGAAGAGCAGCTTGGAGTTGCAACGTTGTCACTCAACGGCGTGAAGCACACGGTACAGCGTGAAGGTGATAAGTATAACTTCTATTACCAAATGCGTTTTTTCTTTGCAAACGGAGGTGGCCCATGTTACATTGTCTCTGTTGGTGAAGGATATACCGGGGGTTTGGATGAAGAAAAACTAAAAAACGGGATTGACACGCTTTTAAAAGAAGAAGAACCAACCATGGTCCTGGTACCGGAAGCTGTTTATTTGAGCACAGTAGACAGTTGTGCGAATGTACAGGTGAAAACATTGTCTCACTGTGGCGGGGAAATGAGAAACCGCGTGGCTATTTTTGATGTATTCGACGGATTCAAAGATACCAGAAGCGAGAATGTCAAAAACTTCCGTGAAAAAATCGGTACCGAATTCCTGGATTACGGAGCTGTATATTATCCGTGGTTGAATACATCTATTGTTTCAGACAACGACATTACCTTCAAGAATTTTAGTGATCCGGATGCAATTGCTGCGTTAATTACTGCTGAAGACAAAGCAGGAAAACTGACGGAGTTTATTGAAAAAGTAAGTAAAGCAAACGTAGACAAATACTTTGAATTGCTTGAGTCCGATCCGACATCGGATGACTTCAAAAAACTCGAACTGGATATCGATACTGCACACAAGGTATTGTCACGCCACTCTTCCGTTTACAGTGAATTGATGCGTGAAATGTTACTGATCATCAACTTGTTGCCACCGGCTTCAGCTATGGCAGGAATTTACACGCTGGTTGACGGAACCAAAGAAGTTTGGAAAGCACCTGCAAACATCAGCGTTGCAAACGTGATCAGCCCTACAGTAAGCATTTCTTTCAATGACCAGGAAGACCTGAACGTTCCGATGAACGGTAAAGCAGTGAATGCGATCCGCTATTTCGTAGGCGACGGGATCAAAGTTTGGGGAGCACGTACCCTGGATGGAAACTCCCTTGACTGGAGATACATCAACGTACGCAGAACCATGATTATGCTGGAAGAATCCATCAAAAATGCGGCTAAAGCATATGTTTTCGAACCGAACGTTGCCAATACGTGGGTGAGCGTGAAAAGTATGATCAGCAACTTCCTGAACGGGATCTGGAAAAGAGGCGGTTTGGCAGGAGCAGTTCCGGAAGACGCATTCAGCGTACATATCGGGCTTGGCGACACGATGACACCGGAAGATATCCTGGAAGGAATCATGCGAATTACGATCCTGGTAGCGATTTCAAGACCAGCGGAGTTTATTGAAATTACGTTCCAGCAACAAATGCAGAAAAGCTAAATAAATAAGATCAAACAGGCTCAAAAAAGTTCAAAGAGTTCCAAAGGTCTAAAAGGTTCAATTTGAACATTTGAACATTTGAACATTTGAACATTTGAACATTTGAACATTTGAACATTCATAGAATTAAAAAAAAGAAATCATGGCAGGAGAAAAACAAGATAATGTATGGCCTCTACCGAAGTTTTACTTCCAGGTAAAATTAGGAGACAAAGAAGTTCCTTTCCAGGAAGTATCCGGATTGGACATCGAAGCTCAAATCATTGAGTACAGACACGGAAACAGCAAAGAGTTTTCAACGATCAAAATGCCCGGAATTAAAAAGACCGGAAATGTGACCCTGAAAAAAGGTGTGTTCGTGAAAGACAACGGATTCTGGGATTGGTTCAACAAAATCAAGATGAATACGATCGAGCGTCAAACAGTTGTGATCAGTTTATTGGATGAAGCCGGAGCACCAACAATGGTCTGGACTTTGAACAATGCATGGCCGACAAAAATTACCGGGACGGATATGAAATCGGATGGTAATGAGGTAGCTGTAGAAACAGTTGAGATTGCTCACGAAGGATTAACAATTGCCAACAGCTAATAATTAATCACATTCTATGGCCAAGTCAAAATGGGAACTTCCGGTAGCTTTTTATTTCCAGGTAAAAATCGGGAATGAAGAGTTTGCGTTTAAAGAAGTAACCGGATTATCAGCTGAAATAGAAACAGAAAGCGTGAAAGAAGGAGGTGTGAATGAATTTACATACCTCCTTCCCAAGCAAGTGAAGCATGGTAACCTGCAATTGAAAAGAGCATTGAACCCGATTAACAGGAACGATGTGGTCTGGATCAAAAAAATACTGGAGGGCGATTTTTCGCAGACTATTGTTCCGAGAGATATTGTGGTGAATTTGCTTGGACAGGATGGCACTCCTGTTTATACCTGGACCTGCTCGAGAGCATACCCGGTGAAATGGCAGGTGGCAAACCTGGATTCACAATCCAACAGCATTTTAATTGAAACGATCGAATTTGCATACACAACCCTGAAACGTTCTTAGATCTATGTCAATTATCATTAAAGAAATCAGTATCCGGACAACCATTGAGCGAAAAGCAGGCTCAACGGGAGATTTGGATCTAAAAGTCGCCAAACTCAAAAAAGACATTTTGAGAGAGGTTCAGGATACATTACGCAAACAACGCATGAAGAAAGGAGATCGGTAATGGGCGAATTGGTCAAGTTGAAAATCATCGGGTATGAGAACCAGAGTTATTCCGAATCGAAGAAGAGCAGTGACTTCACTACACAGGTGAACCCTGCAACGATGAAATTGGGAAAACGCCTGAACTATTCTCAAAACGGAGAAGCACAGGGAGTTGCAAACCTGCGCAAATTCCGTTCCCAGGCACTTGACAGTCTTTCATTCGAAGTGTTGATGGACGATACGGGAATCATTCCAAGTAAAACCGGAAAGATCAAAGACCGTATCAATCAACTCGAAAAAGCGATCTACCGCATCAATTCGGAAAGTCACGAACCAAGTTACACCAAAGTAATCTGGGGAACATTCATATTCCGCGGAAGAGTAGAAAGTATCAATTACGATTACAGTTTATTCGCTCCCGACGGAACACCCTTGCGGGTAAAAGTATCCTTTTCATTTGCCGGTTATTTCGACAAAGACACCACGCAAATGAACTCGCCGGACCTTTCGAGGATCATTACCTTCCGCGCAGGAGACACCATTGCACGCTACTGCGATGAAATTTACGGCGACGCTTCGTTTTGCCACGAAATAGCAGCCTATAATAACCTGAGCGAATTCAGAAATATTGAACCGGGAACAAAAATCCACTTCCCACCATTAGCAAGAAAATGAGCGTATCTCCGGAAAAAAATAGCGAAGGACTCGTCACTTTTACCATCTACAGCGAAGGTGAAAAGATCAGCGACAGCTTTGAAACGGTTTCCATCTGGATCCGCCGGGAAGTCAATCGCATTGGGCGGGCGAAACTGGTTTTTGAGGCCGGAAACATGCCTATGAAAGAAATTCCGGAAAGTGACGATGACACGTTTGCTCCGGGAACTACCATTCGCATTGAGGCCGGTTATCAAAGCAACGAGCACATTTTGTTCGAAGGAGTCGTAATTACACACAACGTAGATATCCCGGAAGACGATACGGCAACACTGGAAATTGAGTGTGCCGATTTTGTATTCCCGTCTACGCTCATGCGGAAGAATAATTACTTCCCGCAGCAAACAGACAGCGACATCATCTCAACCATCCTGGGTACTTATCCCGGACTTACAGCCGACGTAGACGCAACAACGGTTTCCCACCCGGAAATGGTCCAATACTACTGTTCCGATTGGGATTTCATTTGTTCTCGGGCAGACGCAAACGGCTTGATCATCATTACAGATCAAAAAAAGGTCAGTGTCATCAAACCCAAAGTTTCCGCGGCAGCTGTTCTCAAAGTAACTTACGGCGAAGACCTCATCTCATTCCGGGGAGAATTGCAGACTGCCGACCAAACACCGGGAGTTGATGCCTACGCCTGGGACATTGCTACACAAGCCATGATCAAAGCGGCATCTGCGGCTCCGTCGCTAAACGAACAGGGTGATCAGACTCCTTCCGACCTTTCCGAAGCTGTAGGTGGAGATCGCTGGGAACTGCAAACAGAAAGCTACGGGGATTCCTCCCAGCTTCAAACCTGGGCCGACGCACAATCGCTCAAAGCCGGTTTATCGCGCATTCGCGGTGAAATCCGCTTCCAGGGAAGTTCACTCGCTGTACCGGGTTGCCTGATCACACTCGACGGATTGGGAAAACGGTTCAACGGAGATGCTTTTATCGGATCTGTGGAACATTCTATTGAAGACGGTGAATGGATCACCACTGCCGGAATGGGAATTGATCCGGAAATGGCCACACAAAATACGGATGTCGTTACTCCGCCGGCTTCCGGGCTTCTCCCGGGTATCGAAGGATTGCACATCGGTGTCGTGAAAAAACTGGATGAAGATCCGGCCAAAGAATTCAGGATACAAGTGGAAATTCCCTTGTTGAATACCGATAAGAACCTGGTTTGGGCGCGTTTGAGCAATTTCTGGAGCAGCAACAGTTTCGGGGCATTTTTCATCCCGAATGTGGGCGACGAAGTCATATTGGGTTTCCTGAACAACGATCCTACTTACCCGATCATTCTCGGAAGTTTGTACAGTTCGGCAAATCCGGCGCCGCTGCAAATCGACAAAAAGAACCCGATCCAGCTTATGCAGACCAAAAACGGGATCAAACTGGAAATGGACGATGAAAATAAAGTGGTAACGGTAACCACTCCCGGCACCAATAAAATGGTTCTGAGCGATAAGGACAAATCCGTGACACTTGCCGACCAGAATGGGAACAAGATCGTGCTTTCCGATAGCGGAATCCTGATCCAGGCTGCGAAAGAAATTACGCTTAAAGCCGGAACAGAAGTAAAAGTAGATGCCGGAACAAACGCCAGTGTGAAAGCCGGAGTGAATGCAACCGTAAAAGGAACAAACGTGGAGCTGACAGCAGACGCCAGTTTCACAGCGAAAGGAAATGCCTCGGCCGAATTGTCCGCAGCAGGTCAAACAGCCGTTAAAGGCGCCATTGTAATGATTAATTAATGAGACTATGAGTTTAGCAGCCAGACTAACAGATATGCATACCTGTCCGATGGTGACACCGGGAGTTCCTCCTGTTCCACACGTCGGAGGACCGATCAGCGGCCCGGGAGTACCAACCGTTCTCATCGGCGGATTACCGGCTGCGGTGATGGGCGACATGTGCGTTTGCGTAGGTCCGCCCGACAGCATCGTTAAAGGTTCCGCCACGGTCATGATCGGCAACAAACCGGCTGCCCGGATGGGAGATACCTGCGCGCACGGCGGAGCAATTGTATTGGGATGTCCAACAGTATTAATCGGAGGATAAGATGAACGATAAAACCTATTTAGGAACCGGCTGGGCCTTTCCCGTGCGATTCAATCAACTCGGCGTGCACCTGGTTTCCGACGAAGAAGATATTTGTGAAAGCCTGCGGATCTTGTTTTCAACGATTCCAGGAGAGCGTGTTTTTCGCTACAACTACGGCTGCCCGATTGATAAATGGGTGTTTTCGAAAATCGATCTTTCGGAGCGTACCATGATCATCGACATCATTGAGCAAGCCATCCGGGAAGGTGAACCGCGCATTATTACGGATTCGGTGGATGTGGAAATACGCGACGCGCTGGAAGGAATCCTGTGGATCAAAGTGGAATTTACGATCCGGCAAACAAACAGCAGAAGCAGTATGGTTTATCCGTTCTACTTTTTGGAAGGAACACAACTTTAATTACGAATTACGAATGCCTAATTGCGAATTATTTGATATTGAAACGGCATTTCGCTCTGCTCAATGGCCTTTTAAACAAGGTGACTGAGTTTCGGGAAAAGCAACTTTTGAACATTTAAACTTTTGAACACTTGAACTTTTAGTATTTGGAATCAAGAGACGGACATAGCAGAAAAGATCGTTTAGATCGCTTGCGCGTTCCCGGCACTTTCAAGATGCTGGACAACGACAAAGCTGTGCTGCTCGAAAAACTGATCAAAATTGCCAAATGGATCCATTTTTACAACGAACAAAACGTTTCCAATGAATACTTCGATGCTTTCCTGGGGGAATTGAAAGCCTTGCTGAAAAGCATTCATATGAAGCATTCACACGAAGCCATCGGGAAAATGGAACCCTCCCAGGCGCTGCTCCTGGCTTTTGTGGAAAACCTGCAAAAGGTCATCGAAAAGTACAATTCCCGCTGGAACGATTTTCCCAATTGGTACCTGACGGAATACCTGAAGGTAAGCCCGCTTTCCGTGAAAGGAGACCGTGTCTGGCTGGCGTTTGACAAAGCCACTCCGGGAACCATTACCATCGAAAAAAATACCGGGTTCAACCGCAAGAATGCAAACCAAAATGTATTGACTTACCGCCTGGAAGACGAAGTAACTATCCACGATATTGAAGCGATCGGTGCTTACACGGTTTGCTTTGAACGGAATCCGTACCACTACCCTGCTGCAAACCTGAATTTCGTAACGGCAATCAAAACCCGCAACCTGTTGCACGATAAACCGGTAGCGGAAAGAAAACTGCTTTTCGACAATGAGTTCTCACTTGAAACGCGCGCTATCGGGATACGGATTGCAGCTCCTTCACTGGTTTTGCGGGAAGGAAAACGCGTGGTGAATATTTATTTCGAGGCGGAAAACAGGGAATGGCTTAAAACCCTTCAATCGATTGAACCGAAACTCGTAAAACTGGAATTGCTCAAAATGAAAATCGAGAAATTCAGGTACGAGAAACACCAATTGGAAAAGCTAAAGAGCCACGATCCGAAAGTCATAGAACGGTTGAGATGGCTCAAACACGAGTTGTCCAAACTCAAGCTCAGCCATTTGAAAGGAGACAAACTGCTGTTTACGCGTGAAGAGTTACTCAAAATGAAACTGGACAAGCAGGAAATGAGCCGGGTCAGAAGGGTTCGTCAAACCATTCGCTCCAACATTTTCAATAACCTGTTCTACATTACGATCAGTACGCCGACCGGCTGGACAAACGTCACCGTTTTCGAAGTCAAAAAAGACACAACCCGCAACCGTTTGATCCTGAAACTATTGCTTCCGGAAGATTTTCCATCTACCTCCGGCTGCACGGAAGAAGTGCATGGGTTTGTATCCGAATTCCCGGCTATCCAGATCCGCCTGAATTTCGATGCCTGGCTCTACCCGTTTTCGTGGATCCATCAATTATCCATTCAGCGCATCCTGATCCGCACCAAAGTAGAAGGGATCAACGATCTGCAGGTTTACAACGAATTGGGCAAGATCGATAATACGAAATCCTTCCCACCTTTCGGGATCAATACTTCCGCCGGAACCTGGATGGTGATCGGAAACTACGAAATGGCCATTAAGAACACCAGCAGCATCGATGTTTGCATCAAGTGGAACCAGCTTCCCCTGCATCCGAAAGGGATGAAAGGACATTATGCGGCTTACCCCGGGAATATTGATAACGACAGCTTCAAAGTACGAACACGTTACTTAAGTGACAACAGCTGGTTCCCGACTACCTGGAAAAACAAATTCACCCTTTTCCGGGATGCTGAGTCGGAAGATCCGACCACTGCAAAAATGGATAAACCGGTAGCGGATGAAAGCGATTTCAAGAAAATATCCGTGAAGAAAATGGTTCCGTTCGAACTTTCGGAAGAAGCTTATAAATACACCATTAAAACCCGCACCGGTTTTGTGAAGTTGACATTGGAAGAACCGGAAATGGGATTCGGGAACCAGGAATACCGCGACCTGTTTACGGAACGCATGATGATGAAGAAATGGCGAAAAAAAAGGCTTCCGCCGCTGCTTCCTCCTATTTTTCCACATGTAGAGAACATGACTTT
Source organism: Fluviicola sp. (assembly GCF_039596395.1). Classification (NCBI taxonomy): domain Bacteria; kingdom Pseudomonadati; phylum Bacteroidota; class Flavobacteriia; order Flavobacteriales; family Crocinitomicaceae; genus Fluviicola; species Fluviicola sp. Next base: position 230,396 of record NZ_JBCNJT010000001.1, on the reverse strand, counting down.
GAATTACAAGTCGGAAGACATCATTGACCTGCGCAAAAACACGCGCAACAGCAATGTCATTGTGGACCAGCTTCACCCGTTCGGAGTGGTTTCTTCACTGGATTCCAGTACCAATACCGGGATTCCTTTTGTTTTCTCACAGGAAACGGATGCCAGTCTTCTCATGGGATTCAAAAACGTAAAAGGAGGAGAAACCTTTTCAACATTCATTGTATTTGAAGCAATCAGCAATGAAATGACCATTGATGATATTCCCAAAATTGTGATGTATTGGGGAGACGGGTATTACTGGGAAGAAATTCCGCGCGGTTTCATCTTGAAAGACGATACCAAACAAATGACTATCAGCGGAAACCTCGTCTACCACTTTCCACTGCACATTCCGCCAAATTTATACGACAAAGACGGGATTCTGTGGATCCGTACCGGTTTTGTGAAGAATCACGAATTTGTTCCGGAAATCCGCGCTGTTTACAACAATGCCGGTTTGGTGGTCCTTGAAACGGATGATGCTTCGGTAGAAAAAATGCAATCGTTCAAGAACTCCAGCGGTCCGCTTGAACCGGAGAAAAAACTTCCCGGGATTACGAGTATTGAGCAAATCACCTCGTTCTATGACGGCCAGGAAATGGAAGACCTGAAAAGCATGCAGGTACGTGTTTCTGAATATGTAACACACCGCGGACGGGCTGTAACACCACGTGACTTTGAGTTACTGACACTGCAGGAATTCTCCGATATCGGGAAAGTGCTTTGCCTTCCGAATACGAACATTAAAAACGACAAACAAGGCGTGGTGACGGTCGTAGTCATTCCTCAAAACAAACTGAAAACCATGGATAATTCCAAACCGATGGTTCCTTCCGGTTTGCTTACGAACATTGAAGATTTTTTAAGCGACCGCGCCTCGAAAAACGTGACCGTGGATGTGATCAACCCGGTTTACGAAGAAATCCAGGTGAAATGCGTCATCCGTTTGGTGGACCGGAACCAGGTTGTTTCCCTGGAAGCGATCCAGGAAATTTGCGACAATTTTATTGCCCCGTGGCAAGCGAAAGATACCCTTCCGAAATTCGGCGAACCACTTCACGTATCCCGGATTTACAATGCGATCAAAGAAATTGACTACGTAGCTGCAATCGATTATTTTGCGGTTATCCGTGTATCACAGGACAATACCGAAACCGGCAAACGGAATTATTACCATTTATATAAAGAGGAGGATAAGGAACAGGTTTTATTCCCTGACAAGCCTTACAAACTATTCGTTCCGGCGGAAACGCACATTATACAAGTAGAAGAAAAAGGAGACACTGCCGATCCATACGGCCTGGGCGATATGGAAATCGGGAAAACATTTATCCTTGAGTAAAAAAACAGCATCATGGCTATCAGAAACAGAAATACACTCATTGAGGGTTTTAGTAAGGGACAACGTCCGTCTGCTGATGATTTTAAGAACTTAATTGATTCGACCGTTAATATCCTGGACGATGGTTTTTCGAAAGATGCACAGTCCGGAATTAAGCTTGCTCCTATTTCCGAGCAGGAAGGAACCGTTATGACCTTTCTACAGAACATGACGGATGACATGGGCGGAAAATGGGAATTCGACATATTGAATAACGACCTCAAGATCAGCCATGTCAACGATACCGGAAAAGGTCAAGCGATCCTATTGAAACAAAACGGGGAAATTGAGATCGGGAAAGAAGGCTCCGGAACGACCATCAAAGGAACATTGCACACCGAACAGCGAGCCGGCAGAACAGTTACCAAACACATGGTTGCCAACGGAAAATGGCAGGATCTGACCGATTACCTGGAAGGAATACACGCGCTGGAAGTGATTTGTGTGATGGGAAAACGCCGCACGGGGAAACATGCCGTTCTGATCGCTCATGCCACCCACTGTTTCGGGGCAAAACCACGCATTCGAAAAGTAAGGTCCCACTATGGGATTTTTGGAAATAAATTACTGATCCGCTGGGTGAAATCCAAAAGTGACCGTGCCTGTAAACTACAGGTAAGAACGCGCTTCATGCTTGCAAACGACATCCTGATCCGCGGATCCATTACTTCACTTTGGGATAACCCTTTACTGGAAAATCAATAGGCTATGTTTATCCGAAAACGCGAACGTACGGACAATTTTTACCAGGAACTCCAGGAAAAAACACTGGAACGCCTGCAGGAATTAAGCGGTGATGTATGGACTGATTTCAACATCCATGATCCCGGTGTGACCATTTCGGACAACATGAATTATGCCCTGTTCGAACTTCAGTACAAGCTGGAACTTCCCTTCCGTTCATTCCTGGGTCCGGACACAGCGGACTATGCAAGTAAGGGGATTTTACCGGCAGATCTCATTTTCTCCCCGTCTATCGTTACCACGGAAGATTATGAAAAACTGTTTCTGGACGGAGTAGTGATGCCCATCGAAGTGATCGAGAACAACAAAAAGGTATTGAAAAATGCCAAAATCCTTGAAAGCTGCCTGGTCGAATTTTCAGATGGGTTTTACACCGTTAAAGCTTCCGTATCGCTTAGCAAAACTGCCATTACCAGCGAAGAACACATCAAAGAAGAAGTCTTCAAACTGTATCATGCCAACCGGAACCTTTGTGAAGACCTGCGCTGGGAGGACATTCAAATCCTCACCAAAGTCATTGGAAAGCGAAAAAAAGAACCGGAAGAACAGCCTATTCAGATTGAGAAAACCTACGACCTGGACAACGCCGATGGCCCGATCAAAATTCACGATTACCATTCTTTCCAGTTGGATTTTCCGGATGTATACGGCATTGGCCACCGCGGACTTCCGCTGGAAGCCAACAACCGGAATATCGCCCACGTGCGGCAATTGAAAGGCTATTTGCTGATGATGGATTTCCTGATGGCTGATGTCACCGAACAAATCCAGAGCACTCCGCAATTAATCAGCTTTACGGCTCCTCCACCTTCCGGGACCGTTCCTTTGATTTCCATTCCGGATGTCAAAGATGTGGTAGATAAAGAAAAGTTCAACAAGAATAATCAATTGCATACAACTGCCGCTATCCAGAAGAAAAAATCCGGGTTCCTGGATATCCTGGACACCTTGTACGGAGAAGATACGGACCAATTCTTCCTGGATTTCCAGCCTCCGAAATCGCGGCTGAATTACCGGGCTGCACTTACGGAAGAACTACCGGAACTAAACAGGAACCGTTTCCGTTCTTTCAATAAATTAAAACCGACCGAAAGCAACATCGTGTTCAAAGAATTGTTCTCGCTGCTTCACGGCAGTAAAATCCAATCCGAGATACCGGTACGCGACCTGCTCAAAAAACACGACCTGGAACTTCTTCCCGATTCCGTGTTCTTTGACCAATACGAAGTATACCTGGACATTGCCCCGATTTCAGGCGTATTCTACGACCCGATCTTTAATGAAACACCTCAAAATATCCCGGCCCACGAAATGGACTGGAAAGAAGAGTATTTCGCTTCGCTGCAAACAGAGATCAACCTGATTCGCAGAAATGCCATATTTGAAAGTTTCCTGGAAGTGGGTGCAAATGCAGGGAATTACCGCATGATCCAACTAAGCGAAAACAGTCGCTGGATTTTGGTATTCCGCTACCCCGGCAAAGAAGAATGGATGATCCTGGGAACTTACAAAACGCGTGATCATTTGATCCGTTCGGCCAACCGTTTCTGGGCATTTGTACGCTTTCTGAACCCGGAAAGACATTTGTTTTACCTGGTTGAACACCGCTTGCTGCAATTTATGCATCCGAAAAGACACCGGGATGAAGGAAACACCTTATCCATCATTGCTTCCAACCGGTTTGAGAACACCGAAATGAAAGAACGCCTCAAGCAATTGCTGCGCGAACGTTTGCCGGCACATTTGAGCATTAAATTATACCAGGTAAAACCGGACCATATTTACGATTTCGAACAAATCTATTACAAATGGCGTGAAGCTTTGGCCGTGAGGGACACCAAAAAAATCATTCATTTCTCGGAATCGATCAACGCATTTTTAACCGTTAGTACACCGAAAGATCCTATCGAACGAAAAGAAATAGATATTCAATGAATGGTATTTCGTCCATATCGCTCCATGTAACTGCCAGTAACGAATCGTTCGTTCAGAACTGGTACCGCGATTTTGAGCTTTTCGCCGAGAAGCACATTACGGCTGTGGCCGATCGCGTGTTAATGCGTTGCGACCAATACGGGTTTGAAATCGAGATTTCCAGGCTGGACATTGACCTGGGAAACATCCCGGAAGAAGACTTTGAGCAGGATTTCGAGCGGATACTGGAAGAAAAACTGGAGGAAAGCTTGTTGAAAGAGATCCTTTATCCTGCAAAAAAAGAAGACAAACGGTTAGAAGAAGCGGATTATCAGTTCGAAGCACTGAAGCAGTTTCTATTGCACGGAACCATGAACTGGAACCTGGCGAGACGCTTTGGCAATATCACGGAATTGTTCCGGCAGGTATTGAAAAACCGTACCAAGGAATTGAGCTCTTTTCTGAAATCCTACGGGCATTTCACCAGTTTGCAGCACCGCATGATTTACCAGTTTGAAGATGCCAGTTTGTTCGACACCGTAAAACTCATTGCACCGTCTGAATTTTCGTTCATCCGGTCGTATATCACTTTTTTACGGGTCAAATATGCCGAAATTCCCAACATAGCGATCCGGGAAGAAGAACGAAGAGTGGTCATCTGGAAAGTCGTTTACGGGTATTTGCTGAGCAACCAGAGCGCTACGTTCAATAAAAAATTGTTTGTCCGGGAAACCATCGGGAACCTGGCTTCGCACATCAATGTGAGTTACAGAGAACTGCTGAAAACGCTTACTTTCTTATTGGAAAAAGGATTCGGAAGTGTTATTCCTTCGGGTTTGCAGCTTATTCTGAATGAACTGAAGCAGGAAGAAACAACCTCGTTTATGGCGCTTCGCGTGCAGAAACCGGATGAATGGCCGCACATCCTGCGTGAAATGAAAGCTTCCGGGCGGGCAATCAAACTGCATGAAAATGAGTTGGACCAATTACGCGTTTTACTCGAGAACGAAAAAAACGTGCTTCAGATCATCAAACCACTTCGCGAAACGGAAATTTTCGACCTGGTGCGTTTACTCGTTCCTTCAGATGCAACGTTCGTGATCGAATACGCACAACATTTAAACAAACAGCATCAAAGCGGAGCCCTGCAGGGAAAATCAAGCGGTGAATTCCTGCTGTTCAAGTGGCAGGTTATCCTTCCTATCCTGGCGCTTTCCAAAAGTCCGGCAGTTAACCGGGAGTATTTGGTCTGGCAGGTTTTCAAACGGCTTTCCGCCCGCTACAACATTGAAATCTGGCAAATCATCACCTTTGCCTACAACGAAACCGGCACGTGGAAAATTCACCACGGGCTGCGGGAAATCATTCAACAGTTTTACCTGGAACTGGTTCAGGGGAAACCCAAATCCGAACAAACCAGGACCTTCGATTCCATCAATTTTCAGCTTCAATTGCTGGAGAAACGAACGAAACTGAGCAAGGACCAGCTGCGGGAATTAAAAACGAAATTAAGTTCATTGCTTTTCCGTGAATTGCTGCTGGACCGCCTGGGAGAATCGGCAAGACACCGTTTGCTGGCCATTATTCTTCCTTCCAAAGCCATTGAACTATCTGCATTCATGTACGTGCTGAACCATTCCGGAAAAGATGCGAAAATAGAAGGCCGTACCATCGGTTCCATTCAACGGCTGAAATGGAGTTTCCTCTTCGACGTACTGGAAGAAGTGCAAGGCCAGGTTTTCAACCAGGAACACATTGTTCGGCGCATTTTAGAGAAAACAGGAGCACATTACAACCTCACTTTAAACCAATTGATCGATTATTTCTACCTGGATTTCAGAAATTCAAATTTCTCCTTACCTTTTAACCTGTTTAAGACCCTGTCTTCCATCCGGTTGAAGATCGAACCGGGTGACACTTACCGAACAGAAAGGCTGAAATCCTATTCGAAAAAGCAACTGGAAAACAGGAAATTATTGGTACACTATTTCACTGAAAATGCGCAAAACATGCCGATGATCAATGCAATTTCCCAGGATTTAGAGTGGATGGATTTCCTTTCACCGATCCTCGATGCTGCCAAACGGATCGTTGATTTTATCCAGCGCAAATGGAACGTGCGCATTAATAACCAATTCTTGCTGCAAACAATTTTCAGGTTCTCCAAAAACGCCACACACCGCAGTCAGCGCGAATTAATGGCTGAAGTCTGGAACCTCATCCAGAAGAGTCTCACACGTGCTCAAAAAGTTCAGTTGGTAAAAGAACTCATGAGTCCGAATGAACCCGGAATCCTTTTAAAGCAATTAAGCATCCTGCTCGAAAAAGATCCGGAACTGATTGCTGCACAAAAAGAAGCCCTGGCTGAGGAAGCTATGGACGAAGAAGAGTTGCCGGAAGAAGCAGTTGAAGAAGAAACCGGGAAAAAAGTCCAGTTTATAGACAATGCAGGTTTGGTGCTCCTGGCTCCATTCCTCCCGCGATTGTTTAGCATGCTGGAACTCACGGAGAACGGAAAATTCAGGGACCGCGACGCACAGATCAAAGCTATTTTCCTAACACAATACGCAGTTTTCGGCGACGGGGAATTCCCCGAATATGCCCTGCAACTGAATAAACTCCTGACCCGGTTCAAAACCGGGATTCCCATTCCCCGGATATCTGTTTTGACCGATGAAGACAAACAAACGGTGGACGGAATGCTGGAAGGCGTACTGCAAAATTGGGGACGTTTGGCAAACACGTCCATTGCCGGTTTGCAGGAAGGATTTCTTCGCCGGGAAGGAAGGTTGGAAGAACTGGAAGATACTTTTTTATTAACCGTTGAGGCGAAAGGTTATGATATGTTGCTGGATCATGTCCCCTGGAATTTCCGGACGATCAAATTCAGCTGGATGCAAAAAGGGCTTCAGGTGAAGTGGAGGTAATTTAAAAGGTAAATGGTAAAAAGGTAAATGTGAAAAGTAAAAGTTTAAAAGGACGAAGTTTAAAGGAACAATATGAAGATAACTAACCGACATATCCATTCCGGGAAGGATTCAATGGTTCAGCCGAAAGCGCAAAACCAGGCAGAAGAAGGAACCATCCTTCAGGCTTACAAAACAAGTACGTCCCAGATATCCGGCGGTGTGATCCAGCAAAAACCGATCACGAGATCTATTTCAAAAGTCTTGTCTGAAACCCGGTTAAAAACCTCTGAAGACATGGATTCACTGATCTTATTCCTTAAAAACAGAGGGTACGAAGATCGTTTGCAGGAAATCATCAACAAATTTCTGGATGGTGATTTCAGGGGAACCGAAGAAAGTTCAGACGTTTCTGAAGAGGATGAGGAAGCTGTCAATTGGGCAGATCATCAGGGTCTGGAAAACCATGAAGATGAAAAGGCCATTGATCAGTACATTGAAGAAAAAAGTATTACACAATTCGCTAGAAAACCCAATGTAGTTTCCGGTCCGAAAAGTTACGGCGCTTACAAGGATGTTGCCTACAAAACGGACGATAAAGGCTGCATTGATTTTAGTACTACTCATGGCGTACCCACAGCATGGGCAAATCCGGTAGACCCCGGAACCGAAGTAGAATTATCCAAAGCAGGGAAAACGATCAACACCAAAGACCGGGCACAGCACTTCGCGATCGGGGATCACTTATTGGCGAAAACCAAGTTCGGAGCCACTGCAAAGGCATCCCAGGTAACCAATTACAGAAAATCGAAATGGACGTGGCACCATTTGAAAGACAAGTATAAAATGGTATTGGTAAATATGCTCGTTCATCAAAAACACGGTCACAATGGAGGAGTCCATTTGTGGTAATAAAAAACAACGCTTATGAAAACACATGCAAACGCAAAACAGGTAAACAGTCCTTCTGTTCAGGCAAAGGCTAAAAACCAGGCAAACGAAGGTTCCATTCTTCAGGCTTACAAAAAAGGAACAGCACAACTGGCATCCATGGAAGAAGAAGAGCCTGTTCAGGGAAAGTTTGAAACCGCTCAACTGGCTGCTGAGGAGGAAGAAGAGCCTTCCCAGCTTAAAGAGAATAAGACAGGCTTACCCGACAACCTGAAATCAGGAGTTGAAAATTTATCGGGGCAAAACATGGATGACGTAAAAGTGCATTACAATTCTTCACAACCGGCGGCACTTCAGGCACATGCCTTTGCACAGGGAACGGATATCCACGTGGCACCCGGACAGGAAAAGCACCTTCCGCATGAAGCCTGGCATGTGGTCCAGCAAAAAGAAGGACGTGTCCGGCCAACGAAACAGTTGAAGGAAAATGCCAGCATCAATGATGATCCGGGTCTTGAAAACGAAGCGGATGTAATGGGCGCCAAAGCAAATCAAATCCATCAATAGTTTCTGAATGACGGCATTCATCCACTACTTTCAAACCTTGCTTCACACGGCGCTGGCACTTTATTTCGGGCAGGAAAATGAGTTTCAATCGCTGGAAGAAATTCCTTTTCCGGAAAGTGAGGAGCTCTCCGGCTGGACGGGAAAAGAACTCAGCTGGGAAGAAAAAACAGCTTTATTGCTAGCGTTAATGCCGCATGTGAGCCCGCAGAGCCTGGACCTGTTCTTCATTTTGAATAAGAACCTGGACCGGCCCTATACGGAATTCGGTGGTTGGAAAGGAAGTTCGCACAACGGTTTTTTACCCACCGGTGAAACGCTTGCTTTCCTGATTGCTTTGAATTCCCCGGAAAAACGGAAAGTAGTGGTAAACCTGTTTGACCAGGAACATTGGTTTTATAAGGAAAATGTAATCCGTTTGGAAGGCCAGGGTCCCGGAGAACCTTATTTAAGCGGGAAACTGTGTGTTTCGGATGAATTCCTGGCAAAAGTATTCCGCGATGGAAATTACCGTCCGGATTACAGCAGTGATTTTCCGGCACGACGCATGGAAACCAAATTGAGCTGGGAAGACCTGGTTATTCCATACAATTTGAAGGAAGAACTGGAGCAAATTACCCAATGGCTCGAACACGGAAGTACGATCCGGGAACGGTGGAAACTGGATAAATTCCTGAAAAGCGGTTATCGGTGTTTATTCCATGGCCCGCCGGGAACCGGGAAAACACTGACGGCTTCACTATTGGGAAAACAGCACGGAATGGATGTTTACCGGATCGATTTGTCGATGGTTGTTTCCAAGTTCATCGGGGAAACGGAAAAAAACCTGGCAAAGATTTTCGACCGCGCCGAACATCAAAACTGGATCCTGTTTTTTGACGAAGCCGATGCTTTATTCGGAAAGCGAACGGAAACCTCGGATTCCAACGACCGGCATGCCAACCAGGAAGTCGCTTATTTGCTGCAGCGCATTGAGGATTTCCCGGGAATGGTGATTTTGGCTACCAACATCAAAGACAACCTGGACGAAGCCTTTTTCCGCAGGTTCCAATCCATTTTGTACTTCCCGGTTCCGAACCAGCAATTGCGCTACGATCTGTGGCAGCGATTGATTCCTTCGGATTGGCTGGATGACAACCCGGAAGAACTGTTGCGCGAAGCAGCCATTATCAAGCTCTCGGGAGGAAGCATGCTTAACGTGGTGCAATCGTGTGCCTTGCAACTCTTTGACCCGAAGCATTCGAACAAACTGAACCTGGAAATGCTGAAAAACACGATTAAAAAGGAATTGGAGAAGGAAGGAAAACTTGTTAATTAAGAACTAGAATGAAGAATTATATTGCAGGATTGTTGCTCGTATTTACCATCGTTTTCCAGTCGGCCGGGCAAGGACAGCGCGGGCAAACCTATGTGGCTCCCTGGGATATTCCCGCACTGGAAGATCCTTACTTTTTTGAGCCTTATTTCGACACGATCTACATTCACGACACCGTATATGTCTCCAATGCGGATGCTTTCCTGAAAAAATACTACAAGGGAAAGATCACGCTGAACGAACTGGTCAAAAACCAGAAAATCCTCGACAGTATTTTACGGGATCTCAGCAAGGTTTCCGGGAAAGAACTCTTCTACAATTACTTTGGGAACCACCGTTATCCGCGAGCATTATCCAACAGTATTTCGATCAAGGAATTTTCACTGGGAGAAAACCTTCAATTCATAAAACGATTCCAGGACAAAGAATATGCTGGGGCCGGAAATTTAAATGACGGGCTTCTTTTTCGTTTCAACGGGGCTTCCCGTACCAATCGGTTTCTCACCAATGATGAAGCTGTAATCCGGGCCATTTCATACATATTCACGGCACTTCAACCGGACAGTTCCAAAATCAAAACGATCAGCTTATATTTTCCAGATTTCAATTTCAAGGAAAAAAGAGCGATGGCCCAATTCGTAAAATCAATTCGCAGAGTGATGGATGCTTCAACATATCCGTCAATCAGGAATATGAAGCTCAAACTGTTTTTTCATGAACCGAAGGATCGCAATATAATCGGTGACGATTTCATGTATGCGTTGATCCTTATGGCAGATGATGTGATCTTATTGGATCCGACCAATATCATGGATGATTATTATGTGAATGGCGATCCTTTCAGCTATTCGGAAATTCAGGATCTCAGTTTGTTTACACAGATTAACAGCCATTTTTACCTGGCAAAGTTTAGTACCGGCGATACGGCTTCCTACATTGGCACTTTGAGTAATTTTTCCGTCAAAGACATACGGCCTGTTGTCATGGGTGATAGTCCGGATAATAACTGGGAATCTTATTTATGGTTCCTGATCGGTTTGATCTGCCTCGTTGTTGTGATTATCCTGTTATACCTGTTCTACCCTCCCTTCTCCTATTTATTAAACCAGAACATGGGAATTGTTTTGGCTTCGTCCATTATTTTTATCATTGAATTCTTCATCTTATTAGCCGCTCTTTTCAACTACATGTGTACGGAAGATGATGAAATTTCATCCAGCAAGAATACCTGGATTATGTTCTGCATGCCGATTTTGATGGTGGTGGTATTGCCATTGATGCGGCAGTTTACGCGGAATAAAAAACTTCCTTGATCATGTCCCGCAGGGGGACGCTGAGGAGCGCTGAAGAATATGGCAGTAGTTAATCTCTACCTGCTGTGAGCTCTTTCTCTTTTGCACGTTTTAGCTTAGCTGAACTTACGTTTCGCAGATTATGCAGATCAGCCCAGGTTTCTACCTGCGGCAGAGTTGGTTTTTCTCCCGAAGATCACCCAGATTACACATAGGAATGAATCTAATTTAGCTATGTTCCTTCTGAAGAGTTCTATTTACTTAAAAGTTCATGTAAAACAGTACAAAGCCCCAGGACCGGATTATCCCGAGGCGTGGCACTTCCGATAAAAGTTGAATATAGGAATCCGGAAGTGTGATTGTTTATCCCAAAAGTAAACCTGTTACTTTCGCAGTGTTGGAGGCCCAGTTCAAGTCGTAAACTTCATCTGCCAGCGCAGGATCGGTTACCAGTTCCAATCCCTGGACTTCGGCTTTCAGGTTGAGTACATCACCGATTTTCAGTTTTGCATCCAACTTTCGCAGGAAGCTCAGTACGGTTTCTGCATTCATATTTTGAACGATCTGTCCACCAAACGGCATTTCCATCCAGATGATCTCTTTGTTGGCAATATCCAGCAAACCAAACACCATTCCTTTATCCAGGCTTTGTTTGATACGGACTTCCTGCTGCACATCTCCCGGATTGTAAGCCACTCCGTTGGAATGGATATCCATCGGGAATGCACTGTTCATCCATCCCACTTTCATGTTCACAGACAAGCTTCCTCTCGAGTAAGCATTACAAGTGAAACTCACGTATTTCGCGCCTCGTTTAGCCAGTTCTTCCAGGTCCAGTTCAATGTATTCCACTGCTCCTACATTGTCCGGGATATTTCTCACGTCGCCGCTATGCTTACACCCGATCGTGTTCAGGTTCGAGAACGAACAATAGTCTGTTTCTTTCTCGTAAACAACGCTGCAGCTCAAGTCCATATCCAGGTGTTGCGCCGGAAGACCTTCTCCCCAATGCATGAACAAACGCACCTGTTCACCTTCCACCTTGAAGCGTGTTCCCATCGGAGTTACCATCATATCCTGGACATGATTGCTTCGGTCTCCGATAGCCAAAGGAATCCGGAACAAAGCATCATCGATGTACATCGTCTTATTCCCGTTTGGTACTTCTCCCAAACGTTTGGTGATTACTTCCAGGCTCAATTCCTCGATTTTCAGCTGCATTCGCTCCAAATCCAGGTTTGAGTAAAGGTTCAGCAATTTGTTGGTCGGAACACGTTTTGAAACGGAACCCAAAGGTTTCACTGTTCTGGAACTGTTCTTCACGAAGTAATATTCCGCATACATATTCAGGCTGTAGATCAGTCTGGCCGGAACCTGGTGCATGACTTCCTTAAAATTTGCTAGCGTTTCATCCGCTCCGAAATAAAGCATGTTGGAAAACAAAGATCTGGCAAACAATCCCGGACGCTGTTTCAACAAACGGAATGTTTCCTCCGCATCCATTTTCAAGCGGAAATGGTTTACTCCCCCGTTCCACACTACATAACGTTCGTTGTAGAAAACATCCAGCAAGGTTCTCAAACGGTCGAATCCTTTTCGTTTGCTGTATTCAGCCAATCGCAGTGCACGGATCACACGTACCCAGATTTCTCTTTTCGGGTGCATGGTTTCACATTGCGCTTCGGTATTCATCGTCAAACCGTTCAGCCATTCCGCGTACATTTTGCATTCGGTTCTCGAAAACTTCAATTTCAGTTTTTCTTTCTCCTGTTTTTCGATACCGGAAACCATTGCTCTACCCAACATATGCGTATTTCTTACGTTTCGTCGCAGGATCACTTTTGGTTCCACCAATTGCAGGTAACCCGTATGCTTGTACCAGATATAGCGCAGGATATCGTTCGGGGTTGAGAACAGGCCAGAAACCTGCTCGGATTCTCCTTTCGCGCAATACACGTCGATAACGATCATCTGGGTTTCTTTCATCCCGATTACGGAAAAGTCAGTCACCCCGAAATTCGCAACCAGGATTTCCAGGCTTTCCGCTTGTGTAGCGTCCAAAGCAACCGGTGATTTCAGTAAATCCAGCAACAGGTTTTTCAAATCGTTTTCACCCCACAATTCCAATACTTTCAATTTTGCAGGAGCTTTCAGATCCAACTCCAGGGAAGTCTCGAATTGTGTTCCGCAGTAAGGACAACCATTGTATCGTTCCAACGGGAAAGTTCCCTCCGGGATGACATGTCCGCAAGCCAGTTTTGTTCCTTTTTTGCTTTGGAAAACATTCGCCAGGAAGGTAAATACATGGTCTAAAAAACCTTCTCCTGTGGGGTTATCCCACTGTTTCACAAGAGGCATCCAGTTTTTACCGACACCGGCAGCTTCCTTCAGATCTTCCAGCAATTCCAATTTTGCCATTGGAGTCAGGGTATTAACCTTCGCCAGCAAGTTTTCCGAAAAAGTGAATCCCAATTTATTGCAATTTGCCACCAGGACAACGGTTGTTTCATTCAGGGTTTTTCCCTGGTTTTGCTCCTGCGAAGCATTTTCCAGGAACAATGCGTTGTGTCTCAACGCTACTTTTGTCAGTTCTTTTCTCATAGTAATATGTATTAATTAAAAAACGGTAATCTTATTTCTATCCAATCACGTGGTGCTTGCACCAGAAGTAAGAAATAATTGACCTGTTTCCTTAGGTAATCAGCAAGCTTCTAAAGACGGACTCGAACCGTTAAACCAATGAAGTAAGCATCCTTTGACCTAATTGTGAGATAGACGGGATTCGAACCCGTGCCCCATGGAACCACAGAAGTAGTAAGTTCCTATTGACCGTTTAAGCGGTAATCTAAAAACTAAAAAGCCATTGCTCTACCAACTGAGCTACTATCTCGTTTTCCGGGTAATCAAAGAGGTAAACTTTTAAGGTTCAATTAAAACAGAAGTAACCTCTTTTTGACCCGGGCATCTCAGAAAGAGCATGAGAGCAAGAATGATGAAAAGAAATTCTTATTCAGAACTTTTGTTTTTATCAGCATTCAGAGCATTTAATCTGTTCTCTTTCTTTGACATGACAAAGGTTAAAAGAATCTGCGCAATCATTTTGCGTAGATAAATTTTTCTTTGTAAAAAAGATTCAGGTGACTGATCTTTCGTACGGGAAAAGGGATTCGAACCCTTAAAATCCTGATACTAAATCAGGCGCGTATACCGTTCCGCCATTCCCGCGTTTTCAGAATAGAATGAGAAAAGAGGATTAACTTCCTTTTTTCTGTTCCTCCTTCTGAACCAGTCCGAAGAGTGGGATTCGAACCCACGACCTCCCGTTTCCAAAACGGGTAAACTAAACCACCGTTATCTCTCCGGATTTATATGTATTGTTGCCCCAAAAGGATTCGAACCTCTAGTACAAGAACCAAAATCTTGTGTGTTGCCATTACACTACAGGACAGTATCAGTATGAGAATGAGGCCGCGTTCGCTAAAGTTATAGCGGTAGCGAAGCGAGAAAGAGATTAACTTCTCTTTTTCTGTTCCACATTCTGAACCAGTCCGAAGAGTGGGATTCGAACCCTGACGCTGGTGGTCAGGATCTAAGGACCCACGACCTTCCCAACGGTACCGTCGGGATAAACCAACCACCGTTATCTCTCCGGAGAAATCGTACTGATTCCTTAAAAAGAACTTAAGAGACAGTTAAGCAACTTTTCGCATGTTCAGTACGAAGATTTTTCTAAAAATCCAGGCACAAAAAAAGCATCCCGGATGGAGATGCTTCAATGAATGTTCAGCTTATAGCCGCTTCATCGAAACCTTCCATGTATGTGTTGTAATCTTGCACAAGTATCCTGCAGTAATGCCGGGACATTGAGTTGGCCAAAGAGTGCCGGTCGCATAATTGATATAAATACTTGTTTCATGTTATTCATTTTTAATTCCCGCAACAACTTGTTTTTCGGTGAGGCAAAGTTGAATACTATTTTTGAATCTACCAAATTATTTTTGAATTTATTTTATTGATTATCAATCAGTTAAATCAAATTGTCAGGCAATAGAATTCCTGTCCGCATACTGCAGATTTTCACCTTTCGGGCAACCGACTGTCTCTCAATTGCTTTGTGTATCAATGCTTATTTCTATTCTTCGTTTTTCGGTTTCATTTTTACCTCAAAAAAATTCAAAAAAAAAAGCGTCCAAAGTTTATTTGGACGCCTGTATTTGTATTTAATCTTGCTTTCTTTTACCGGAATTCATTCCCAAACAGCACATACAACGAGTCCTTTTCTCCACGAAGAATCGGGAGTATCAGCTGCTGAGCCTGGAAATTGTATGTCATTTTTGAATTCATTTCAGCGGTAAATATAAGTCATTATTTTATTTGTTCATTTTGTCGTTGCTCCAATTTACGACGTCTCTTCTGTTTCCACGGAGCATTTTTCTCCCAGTCTCCGGCCATGATACATCCGTAAGGCATTACCTCATCGATCACTGTTCCCAAACCAAATTCATTCATCTGATTTCTCACAGTTGTCGCATTCTTATAAGCAGATGGCAATTCGGTGATATCGATTTCCTTCGAGAAGAACCGAACGTCCAATCCGGCAGTTTCCTCGGCGAAAATAGATTCTATAGTCTGCTCACCTTTTGATTTACGGTGTTGCGTTCTGCTCAAATTTCTTCCTGCTCCGTGCGGTGCAAATCCCAAATTGGAGTCCGTAGTTTCGCCTTCCACGATCAAAACCGGTTCAGACATGTTCAACGGAATCAAACGCGGACCTGTAATATCCGGCATAAATGCTGCATCCAATGGAGTTGCACCTTTTGCATGATAAAACAAATCTCCTTTTTTGAAAACGAAATTATGTTCATTCCAGAAACGGTTTTGTACTTCCACTCCCAGCTTTTCGGCTGTTGCGTTATGGATTACTTCGTGATTCGCTTTTGTCCAGGAACGGATGACCTGCAACGCGTCCCAATAGGTTTGACCTTCTTCTGTTTCAAACGGAATCCATGCGTTTTGCTTCAGGGTATCCGGAGAGATCTCTTTTCTGAAACGCTCCGCGATCTTCATTCCTTTATCGTACAGACGTGCTCCTACTCCACGTGATCCGTGGTGCGTAATCATCATCGTATTCCCGGTAGCTTTGGAAATTCCCACGAACAGGAAGTGATTTCCATCGCCTTGTGTTCCCAAATGAGATCTTGCCGCAGCAATCATCTGCTGGTCTTTTAAGAAAGCGTTTTGTTCAAATGCTTCCAGCAAATCTGATGGAAAACGGAACTGTGTATTCCGGTCTCTTCCTCCCGGCCCGAAATGCGTTACGGAATGTGCTGCATCCAATACGTCCTGCGGATTTACTTTCCCGAAATCCGTCAATAACACCGAACAACAAATATCCGCGCTATGCATTCCCGGGTGGATTGCGTTCTTTGTCACCACCACTCCACCTACCGGAATTGTTCCGATAGGGCCTGTCGGACAAGCATCCGGCATGATTGCTCCACCTACTACTGTTGGTGTTTTTACAATTTCTTTCATCGATGCAATCACGCTTTCAACATTTGAAATCTCTACTTCTTCTTCCGCACGGATGTTTACCGAGAACGGAACCCCTGCTTCATTCAAGGGAATGACCGGCTGTGAAACATAAGGCAATAAATATTCGTTCATTGCTTCTGCTGTCAATTGGTTTTCATTGATATACTCAATGGCTTCTTTAAACCATTTTCCAGGGCGGTATCCCAATTCGATCAATGTGTCTCCGGATATGTTTTTGTAATTTTCCATCTTTTTTTGTTTTTTACCCCTGACGTCTATTCGCCAGGGGGTGTAGTGTTGTTTTTATTTTGATGAAACAAAGGTTGGAAGCTACTACGCAATCATTTTGCGTAGGTAAAAATAAATTTTAATTTTGTTTTCTCCCGTCGCAAATTATAAGCGTAAACTGGTCTTTAGCACGCAGATTCGCTTCGCGGAATTTACGTTGTGCAGATAGACGCAGCGGTTAGTAAACACCTGTTTTCAGATTATATTATGGCTCAAAATAAAAATGCTTTAATCCGCTACAAGACGATTGACAAATGTTTGCAGAACAACTACCGTCAATGGACGCTCCAGGACCTGGTAGATGCCTGTTCGGATGCACTTTATGAATACGAAGGACGCGATGTAAACGTGAGTTTGCGTACCACCCAGCTGGACATTCAATTGATGCGCAGCGACAAACTGGGTTACAATGCCCCGATAGAAGTGTATGATAAACGTTTTTACCGCTACTCGGATCCCGATTATTCGATTACGAATATTCCGCTGACGGAAAATGACATGACGATCCTCAATGAATCGGTAGAAATGCTGAAACAGTTCAAGAATTTTTCGTTGTTCCAAGATTTGAACGGAGTCATCCAGCGTTTGGAGGACACCATTTACGTGGAAAAGACCCATCAGTTGGCCATTATTCATTTGGATAAGAATGAACAATTGAAAGGTTTGGAGCATTTCGATACGATTTACCAGGCCATCGTGAAGCGGATTTGTTTGATCCTGAATTATCAATCTTTCAAAGCCGACGAGCCGACAAAAACACACTTTCATCCGTATATCCTGAAGCAATTCAATAACCGCTGGTTCGTTGTGGGACGAAAAGAAGGACATTCGCGCATTGTAACGTTTGCGCTGGATCGTATTGCAGGAATTGATTACGACCTGGACCTGGATTATTCCAATGACGACTTTGACGGCGATCTGTACTATAAGGATACTTATGGCGTAACGGTTCTGGGTGATTCGATGCTGATGGACGTGGTCTTAAAGGTTGACCGTGAAAACGCTCCTTACGTTATTACCAAACCGCTCCATCAATCCCAAACACTTGTAAAGACTTTCGAAGACGGCTCCGTGATCTTTCAATTGCGGGTTCATTTGAATATGGAGTTCGACCGGTTGATACTAGGATTCGGGCCTTGTATCGAAGTGCTGAAGCCGAAGATCTTACGAAACCGGATCCGGAACCGGTTTAAGCTGGCTTATGAGCAGTATGTAGGAGGAGCCTCAAGGGACACGGAGACATAAGCAGACTTTCCGTAGCTATATCTTTCAGAACACGAGGAGATTTAGGTTATCGGTGTTTCAGGGAAGATGATTTGTAGTTTCGCTCTGCTCACGAGGTTATTCTTAGAAGATTTATGGGGGTGAAAGGCGTAGGTTGGCAACTGCGTTGCTGTTTTTAACCTCAAGGGACGTGCAGCTTCGCTTTTTTTTACCGCAGAGAAGGAAGGACGCAGCGTTTTTGATTATGCAGGATTGGCAATTGCGTTGTTTTTAACCGTTTACGGACGCAAAAGACATAAAGCATTGATGGATTCAAAGAGGTGCAGCTTCGTTTTTTTACCGCAAGAAAATAAGAACGCAAAGCTTTATTTTTTGCTATTGGGACTGATTACTTTTTGGCTTAAAGAAGAGTTTTTTAATCAGCAGGATGGGAAGGATCAGTGCCAGTTCGCAAAGCATTAATGCCGCCATATTTAACAGAATTGCGTGTTTCATTCGAAACATGCCGTTTTCATCGCTTATTTTTTCAATGATAATGGTTGCGGGATACCATTGCATTTCCGTAAAGATGAACGCAACTATTGCAGGTACCACAATAGCGACGATGATCAGGATACGGGCTTTCTTCGGAAGCGCGTTTAATGCAGGAGTTTTGTTTTCCATTTTAGCTTATGTTTTGATTTGCTAAGCAAACTTATTTTTTCTTTGTTCCGATATAATTGTAGTTCTGGTTTTCAGAATCGACTACTGAAATTTCCAGGATGGTGAAATGCAGGATGTTGATTCCCGGATTATCTGCCGTTACCATTACCGTCGGATCTTTTGTGATGGATGTACAGATTGCCTTGATCTCGCCGTAAGCCTTCCGGTTCCCGTTGTAATCTGCCGTGTTGACGTTCAGGAAGAAATCTGCATTGGGTTTGGCTGCTTTAATGGTTGAAAATGCTTTGTAATTGTCGAAAAGCACTTTGCTGTCGCTGGCGTATTTCAATGGTTTCGATCCGTATGCATCGGGGTTATCGAAGACCTGGAACTCTCCTTTTTCAAAGAGGTATTTGTTTAAGTAAACCGGAACGCGGATAATGAAGGTATCTTTCAGGTTTACCTGTTTCCGGGCTGCATCCAGTTTTTTGATCCATTCGTTTTTTTCCTTTTCAAACTCGTCCTGATTGAATTCATAAGCCTTTCCTTTTGCAGGATCTGCCAACTTGCAATATTTTAAAGCATTATCCACAGAAGCCCCCTTGCT
Source organism: Fluviicola sp. (assembly GCF_039596395.1). Taxonomy (NCBI): domain Bacteria; kingdom Pseudomonadati; phylum Bacteroidota; class Flavobacteriia; order Flavobacteriales; family Crocinitomicaceae; genus Fluviicola; species Fluviicola sp. The sequence goes on along the minus strand of NZ_JBCNJT010000001.1, from coordinate 211,063 downwards.
GTATTCAAGGTTCAGTAAAAAGATTGTCCGGTCATCGAGGAAGTCGATCCCTTTCCAGGAATGCGGTTTGGTGAAAACGATGAGTTCTTTTGCCTGCAAGGCTTTTTCGATCGGCATGTACAGGATTTTGTTATTCGGTCCCTGCAATTCGAACACGACTGAATGCTTAAAATCGAACGAGCAATGTTCCTGGTATGACAAAATGTTTTTTATGATGCATTTGGAACCGGAAATCGTGGAATCGAGTTCGGTGTATCCGCATACGTTTTTCTTGTCTTTGACAAAGATCCCGATGTATTTCTTTTTGGCACTGAATACGTTCTTTCCGCTTTCGCCGACAACAATGGTATCTCCTTTGGCATAGGTTTGTTTGGAAACGGTTGACTGGTACTTTTTCAGTTTTTCAGCTTCCTGGGCAAAGAATGAATGGATGGAGCCTGTAAAGAATATGATTAACAAGAATATATGACGCATAATTTCAGGTTTCTTTCTCAAATCTACTAATTCCGTGCCGATAATGGTATAGTGATTTCGATCGAAGATTTTAATAGCACGCAGATCGCGCAGATTTATAAGAATTATTGTCCACCTGCGGTGGCCCTTGTTTATTGCCCGCAGATGGACGCGGAAGAACACGGAAGAAGGAGAAGTTTGTTATCTCTAACTGCTGTGAGCAGGTTTCTTTTCCGAATTACCCAGATTGATATCCCGGTCTTTGTCAAGGCGAGCAGATTATAGCTTTACTTCGGCTAGTGCTGATTCTTCTTTTTCTCATTCAACCGTTTGAAGGTATACTCATACCCAAGCACATACATGTTCAGGGATGTTTTATGGGCTTTTTGGATGTCGAACTGGTTTTGGTAGGCAAGCGTTAAAGCATGGTGTTTGGTGAGTTTGTATTCTGCATCGACAGTTACGCAGGCCTTATCGAGTTTTCCGTTGTAGCGGTAGTTGAAGACGTTCCAGGTTTCAAAAGAGGCCCCGAATTCCCATTTCTTTTTCGGGCTCCAGGATGCTTCTACCCGGTTTCGCCAGAAGTAGTAGGTTGAGCGCGACAAAACATTTGTAAAGGCAATGGTCCTGTTTTCCAGGAAGCCTGCCGTGCGAAAAGCAAACTGAAAGTCTTTGACGTTTTTCTTCACTTTTAATCCTGCTTCCAACCGGTACATATTGTATCCCTGATCAATCACAAAACGGGTCGTAAAATCGGCAGCGAGCCATTTTTTGAGGCTGCGTTTCCCGGAGAGGTAGAAATAACTCCCGGGATTGGTTGTTCCATCCAGGTAAATCCGCGAAATGTACTGTGCACTGATCTCGGTTTTCTTATTGAGCGGCAGCGTTGCTTTTGCTTTCGCCCAGATCTGACTGTCAAACCTGTAGTTGTTCGCGGAAGCAGACAAATCCACATCCTGGGACCAGGAAGTCAGCCGGAGGAATAAAAAAACAACCAGTAGTTTTCTCATGCATGTTTCAGTTGGTTTAAAGGTATCTTTTTTCCTTTAATACGAACACATAGCATGAAAAGATTAACTATTCGGAAGGAAGGGCCTGGATCTCCATCGATCCCTTGTACCATTCTTTCATGTCATTCGCGCTCCAGCTTCTTACTGCCTGCGGGAAAATTTGCTGCAACGCCGGACTGAATGTTTTTGAATGTGCTGTTACGGAGGTAATTTGAGTTTTCATTCTGCTGTTATTGATAATTGCCGGGCCGGTGACATCTACCAGTACTTTTCCTTTCAGATAAGGTTCGCTGTAAATCACGAAACGGACATGAGCCGGAATTGCGATCCCATTGGGTGTCTGATCGTTGGTTCCCCAGGAAAAACCGTTCAATACAGGGTATTGTCCCGGAGGAATGAAATTCGAATAGGAATCACTTACAAATGCCTGCGAGGAAAGATCTGCCATGCTTGAATCCGACATGAGCACGCTGCTGAAGTGAACGGTTTTCCAAAGTTCCTGTCGGGATTTTGCCCGTTCGATTTTGGCTCTCGGGTATTCCTCATTCTTTAGTTCCAGTGCTTTTTCATAATATTTGATTGCTTCCGCATAATTCAAACCGGTATAGGCCGCATCTGCAGTATCCAGGAACCGTTCGTAGTTTTGTTCGGTGAGGCGATTGAGCTCGGTATTTGACCGGCCGATTTGATTGATGGCATATTCATCCTGCCGGAATTGCAGAGCGCGGTTGTATTGATCGATCGCCTCCCGGTATTTCGCCTGAACAAATAAGGAATCTGCGGTTTGGATCGCAGTCATATATTCCGCTTCATGTGCCTGTTGCTCTTTTTTCTGTTTTTTATATTGTGCAGCAGTTACGACTTCTCTTCCGAAAGTGGAAACGGCATTGACAATTTGATATGCTCCTCCAACCCCAATATTAAACTGGGAAAAAGCTGTAAAAAAAGGAAATATGCTACATACAAGTAACCACTGTTTCATAAGCCCGAAAAAGTAGGCTAATTAACAAAATTAATGCCAGAACTCCGCTTATTTCTACCTTTATTCTTCTTTGTAGATTCCGTGCTTCAAGGCATAAAAAACCAGGCCGGCCACATTCTTCGCTTTGGTTTTCAGCAGGATATTTCTTCGATGATTATTGACTGTGAGCGGAGATACAAAAAGTGTTTGAGCTATTTCTTCGGTACTCATTTCGCGGCAGATCATCACCAAAATTTCTTTCTCGCGGTTGGTCAATTCTTCCTTTTGTACGTTCGCTGACAGTTTCTCCCGTTCCTGCAAGGCTTTCAACAATGTTTCCTTGACGGGAGCTGCGTAATATTCACCGCCTTTCCCCACTTCCACTATTGCCTTCCAGACCTCACTGATAGCGCTGTCTTTCAATAAATAACCATTCACATCCAGGTCGTACAACGAAAGGATATCGGTGCTCCGGTTGAACATGGTTAAGGCGATTACCGGAACTTCTGCAAACTTTCCTTTTTTCATTTCACGAATGGTTTCCACTCCACCTTTCACCGGCATGGAAATATCCATCAGAACCAGATCTACTTTATGAATGTTCAGGAGCTCAAGTACCTCTTCCCCGTTAGAAGCTTCGAGTACCTGTCTCACTTCCTTCATTTGGAACAGCAAATTAGAAAGTCCTTCCCGGAAAACCGTATGATCGTCTGCTATTAATAATGTCATTGGGTTGTTCTGATTAACACTGAGCGATTTACAGATTCTTCATTGACCGCTGAGTTTTAAAGTTTGCCAAAGATCGGTTTGTAAGATCAAATAAAAAATGATTATAAGTAAGCATTTTATCGCGCCTGCCGTTTTTCTACTTTTGTTCCGGAGCTAAAAATAATTCAAATGTGTTATAAAAAGCTTCTTTGGGGCAATCCTTTACTTTTTTGAAATCTGATTAAAAGAAATACCCGAGCACTCGAAAAAATAACCACACACCTCAATTAATTTACCCCGGTTTGTCAGACGAACCGGGGTTTTTCATGAAAACTTGTTTTTTAATCCGGATAAAAAACAGTACTTTTAATAGCAAAGTCTCCATTATGATGGTTTTCAATTTCTCCAAAAAGTTCGTGGCACCGCTGTTTGGTTTGCTGATTCTTTTCTCTGCTGCGTGCAAAAAGAAAAACCCGGATCCGGAACCTGGTTATGAAGTAACACAGGAGTATAATTTGCAGGATATTTCCTACGGAACGGACAACCAGCAAAAAATGGACATTTACCTGCCCGCAAACCGGAATTCCAATACGAAAGTGTTTGTGCTGATCCATGGCGGTGGCTGGGGTGGCGGCGATAAAGCGGATTTCACCTATTTATTGAATTCCCTGAAATCCTATTATCCGAACCATGCGATCATTAATATCAATTACCGTTTGGCGACTCAATCCAGTCCTGCCTACCCGAAACAGATCGATGATATCCAGGCTGCGCTGAATGAAATAAGTCTTGAGAAATATGGCGTTTCTTCCCAGTACCTGCTATTCGGAGCTTCTGCCGGCGGACATCTTTCCATGCTTTATGCTTACGGATTCGATCCGAACCATCATGTAAAAGGAGTTTGCAACACAGTTGGCCCGAGTGATATGACCGATCCGAATTACCTGAACAATCCTGTTTATGCCTCTGTGTACCCGACATTGATCAGTGGAGGTGCGCAAAACCAGGCAGGAATTGAAGCTGTGAGCCCGGCCCTTCATGTAACACCGGCTTCTCCACCAACCATTTCTTTTTACGGAGATTCGGATCCGCTCGTTCCCTCTACGCAAATGACACGTTTGCACGATGCCTTGAATGCAAATGGAGTCTATAACCAGGCAACCATGTACCAGGGAGCCGGACACGGAAATTGGAACACGCAACAATCGAATGATTGTGTGGCCAAAATTGTGTTGTTTGTGAATGCCTATTTCCCTTAAAAAATGCTTAGAACTAAGTATAGGCAGGTTTTGAATTCTGCCTATCTTTGGGCAACTTAAGATTAAAAAACAAGGTGCTCTTTCTATTTCCTATATACATGGCTGTGAATTCCCTGGGAATTATTTCGGCGGTTATTTACCTGGTGCAGTTGAAGAAATCTTCCAACAAGTTGCCGGAAGCATGGAGAAAATCTTCTACCCAAAAGAAATTCAATTTCAGTATTTATCTCCTGATGCTCTTTCTCCTGCTAATACTTATTAACCAGGTTGTTCTTTATTATCTTGCCTCACATCACATAGATAACGGGCTTGCATTTAGTATTTGCTTTACATTCGGGCCAATTCCCTTGTTCGCTTTTATGTTCATGCATACACACAGTAGGTGGAAGCGTTACAGCTATATTGCTTTACATGCTACTCTTATCGGTTTCCTGATCTTTAAAGGATATGCTAACCCGTTCGGAGCTCCAAACATCAGTATCTCTTTGATCCTGAACAGTGTTTTTTTCCTGATAGCCTTATTACATTTGACGGATTTGCTGATGCATTCCAAAACAGATCATTTCAAATTAAAATTAAAAATCAGCCTGGTGGTTTTAATTTTTGCCCTGCTGGCGAGTATTCTTTCTACTGTGCATTGGTTTGACATTTCATCAGGTAATCCAGTTAATTTTGCTTCTTTCCTGATACAGAACATCAATATGCTGCTGTTTTATTTTTCGTTTGTATTTGTATTCGTTTCTGAAAGTATTGCCTTGAGGCGTCGTGGATAATCTGATTGTAATCATACTCGTTGTTGTTATACTCCTGATCATCGCTTTCGGGGTCGGGATTTATTATGTGATTACAAGGCTCTACCGGCAGTTGAGAAAGCGGGAAACAGAAGCCATTGAATCGATCATTGCCGCACAGGAACGTGAACGCACTAGTATTTCCAGGGAAGTACACGACAATCTTGGCCCGATGCTTTCCATCACACAAATGCAGGTTGGCTACCTGATTGAACAGGTACAGCAGGAAAGCAAAAAAGAACTCCTGGTAAAAATCCAGCATCAACTGCAGGATGCCATCAAATTATGCCGGAATATTTCGCACATGATTTCCTCCGAGGTTGATCATTCCAAATCCTTCGAAACAGTACTCCGGGAACAGGTTGCCTATATTCATGAATTGGGGAACATCGCAATTGAACTGGACATTGCGGCAGATATTCCGCCAATCGACCCGGTGAAGGCCACTTCTTTCATCCGGATCTTCCAGGAATTATTGGTTAACACGATCCGGCATGCAGAGGCTACGCAGGTGACTATTATTATTGAAAAAACGAGCGATTACCTGCTTTTCATATACCGGGACAACGGAAGAGGCTTCGAGATGAAATCGGTTAATTCGGGACTTGGCATCCAGAACATCATTAAACGGATCGAGATTATCGGGGGCAAACAACTTTGGAATGAAGAACTGGGTACAGGAATGAATTTGCAGATTATGGTGCCGCTGTAAAGACTGTAGGGGCGTAAAATTTACGCCCCTACCCTTTTTATTAATTAAAATTTACCGGTTTGTCATTGGGTTTCGGATCCCAGCTTCCTTCGAACTTGAAGGTCAGTTTACCATGGTAATCGGCCGAATAAAACGCCACCCGGTCCAACGTTGCATCGATTTCGCTTTTATCCAGGTTATCAGCTTCGCGCAAACACAAAACATAGGTCCAGTCATTCTTAATACTGATCCACGAACCGTACATGGTATGATTGATCTCCAGGCAGTTTTTGAAAAAAGATTCCTGGTTGCGATCCGGAACCGCTACCAAAGGACTCATTACCTGGAAATAGTATTTATCCGGATTTTGCGGAAAGTTGAAAATATCAATCCACACGGTAGACCCTTTATAGGTCAAATTCCATTGTCCGGGTTTTTCGCCGCGGCATAATCCCGGATCTACTCCCAACTCAGCAATACTTTGCTCAACCAGGAAAGCTGATGCATCAAAACTCATGAGGGAAAATTAGTAAAAAAAGTATTGTGAGTCAAGACCTCACAATTGAAAACGTAGGGGCGTAAAATTTTACGCCCCTACGTTTTCAATCAATTATCCGTAAGTTTAGGATTCAAAAATCCTGAAAAAGATGAATCCGAAAAAGGCTCCCTGGTACTTTTTATTCTTGCTTATCCTAGCCGGTGAATCGGTATTCATTCTTCCTTTCGTGCTTTCGCGGGTTTTCCGGCCGATAGTACTGGAAGCTTTCGATCTGAATAATTTCCGGTTGGGGATTTGCTTTTCGATTTACGGGATCGTTGCCCTGGTTTCCTACCTGCTGGGAGGGCCGCTCGCCGACCGGTTCGCTCCCCGCAAGCTGATTGCCACAGCACTTTGGATGACCGCTTTGGGAGGTTTTGTCTATGCAGCATTCCCGGGTTTTACTGTCCTGAAAATCCTTTACGGCTATTGGGGATTTACGACTATTTTCCTGTTCTGGGCACCTATGATCAAAGCCACGCGGGTTTGGGGCGGAACAACTTCCCAGGGAAAAGCGTTCGGATTCCTGGACGGAGGCCGCGGCTTGGTCGGGGCATTATTCGGTACGATGGGAGTAGTCGTTTTTGCCTTCTTCCTGGGAACGGAAGTTTCCGAAGCCAGTATTGCGGAAAGTAAAGCAGCATTCAGGCAGGTAATCCTGATTTCTTCAGGAATGATCATCCTGGTTGGGATATTGGTTTGGTTTTTCATGAAACTGGACGAAAAAACAGAAGCGGATCTCAAAGTCGACAAGATCACTTTTTCACAAGTGAAGCGCGTGCTCCGGCTGCCGGCAGTGTGGCTTCTGATGATCATCATTCTTTGCGCCTATGTCGGCTATAAAATAACAGACGTTTTTTCGCTGTATGCGCAGGATGTTATGAAATACAATTCGGTGGATTCAGCAAAAGTGGGGACTTTCCTGCTGTTCATACGTCCGGTTGTGGGAGTCCTTATCGGGATACTGGCTGACCGCTGGCAAACGACTACACTGTTATTCGTGAGTTTCGTGATCTCCTTTTCGGGCGCCTTACTTTTTGCCATGGGCTTTGTTTCGGCGCACACAACCATCCTGTTCCTGATTTCGATCCTGATTGTAGCTTGTGGCGTTTATGCCGCCCGCTGCCTGTATTTTGCAGTCATGGAAAAAGGGAGAATACCCATCGAACTGACCGGAACAGCCGTCGGATTGATTTCACTGATCGGATATACGCCGGATATTTTTGCCGGTCCCGTTATAGGTTATTTGCTGGATGGGTCCAAAGGAATAGCTGGACATCAGCAGGTATTCTGGATGCTGGCTGCCTTTTCACTGATGGGAGCGGTGGCGGGCTGGCGCTATTACAGGCTATCTACTCAAAAAAACTCCCGCAGACGGCACAGAATTTCATTGATCAAAGACTAATTTATAACCAAAACCTGCGCTATCAGCGGGAGATGCATTCATTTTCCTCGGCTTTTTCCTTTTTGCGAGACGGAGCCTCAGCCCCCAGTAGCTTCGCTTTCCATCGGCTTTCCGTCTCTGCCAGACGGAGCCTCAGTCTTCAGTAGCTTCGCTTTCCATCGGCTTTTCCGTCTCTGCCAGACGGAGCCTCAGTCTTCAGTAGCTTCGCTACTTCTTCTTCGGCACTTTCGCACCTTCTTCCCGCGCTTCGGAGAGCCCGATGGCTACGGCCTGTTTTTTACTGGTTACTTTTTTCCCGGAACCGCTTTTCAATGTTCCCTCCTTCATTTCGTGCATCGCTTTTTCTACTTTTTCGCCTGCTTTCTTACTGTACTTTGCCATAATCTTAATTTTTAAGACATAGGATCCAAGGATAGCCTGATTTCAGGACTTAAAAGTTGTCAGAAGAAGAAACCAATCAGGAATAACAAGAGCCCGAGAAGGATCATGATCACCGCGATCAGCAAGGTCCATTTGAGAAAGGATATGATCAATTCAAAATTTTGTTCCTCCTCCTCTTCCGTGAGTTCCTTCAACACTTTTCTAAAACGGAAAATGAACCGGATGACGGGAAAGCTTTTTTTCTCGTAACCTTTCTTTTCCTGATGTTCGTGAATAACCGTCACGATCTTGTAATATGAAAAGATAAAGATCGCTGTATTCAACACCAGACCTGTTATCAGCAAACAGATCCCAATCCACTGTACTGCATTTATTTCAAACTCCATACTTAAATATAGGAGCGTTTCGGGCCAAATCCAAAAATCCAAAACATTTGTAAAATCCGGGAAAACGGATGCAAATCGTGTGAATTATGTAAACTTTCCTCCATTTCTGTAACAGTTTCCACCAGTTATCCGGAGATCTTTGCATGGTGAAAAAGTATTCATTATAAACCGATTAGAGATGGCAGACAATTTAAATGATCGCGGAAACCCGGACAGAAATTTCATTAATCTGAACGAGGAGTGGGAAGTTGCCTACTGGACTAAAGAACTGGGAGTTTCTGAAAACGATATTGCAGAAGCCATCCAGGTTGTAGGAAATTCTGCAGAGAAAGTGAGAGCACATTTAAATAATCCGAATGCAGGTTAAACCTTGGAATCGATGAAACGCACAGGAAGAAAGTCTTTATTGACGCTGCAAACCGCGTATTATTTCTTAACGGGGTTGTGGCCTTTGGTCCATATTACCAGCTTCATGGAAGTTTCGGGTTATAAAACAGATGTGTGGCTGGTGAAAACAGTAGGTGCACTGATCCTTTGCGCAGCGCTTACCTTTGTTGTTGATCTGCGTCTTCGTGAATATTCGCTGGGAGTTACTTTCTTATCGTTAAGTACTGCGACCGCGCTTTTTGCAATAGACCTCTATTACAGCCTGAGCGGAGTAATCAGCAAGGTTTATCTCGCTGACGGGCTCTTCCAGCTGGTTTTCATCGCTTGGTGGATCCTTTTTTTCAGGCGTAAACTATGATTCCCCCGGAAGTCCCAAATTATCCTAAATGATCACAAAAGACTTTTTCCGGGAGGTTGAATGACTTATCTTTAGAAGACACTCGAACCTCATAGTTATCTGCATTATTAATTGTTTAAATGACGAAAAAATGGAAACAACAGACAACTTCAATGAATTTAAGGACAGACCGGATAAAGGCGAAGGCAGCGATCACGATTCCATGAAAACGCTTTCTTCCACCACCCGAAAATTATCTGCAAACGGGTATGTAACCCAGTTCAAAGCTCATAAAGACGGATTGGAATCACTGGAAACACATGAAATGTACACACCGGAAGAAGTGAAGATCATTAATTTCTACCGCTTTGAAGGAGAATCTGATCCTTCCGACAATGCTATTTTGTATGTGATCGAAACCAGTAAAGGCGAAAAAGGAACCCTGACCGATGCTTACGGTGTCTATACGGATTTAAAAGTTTCCGAATTTGTCAAGCAGGTAGAAGAAATTGAGAAAGCAAATACGAATCCGCCGATTGACGGCAAACCGGAAGACCAGGAAGCCGGTTAATAAGATTAAGAAGGAGTCCCGATTAAGGACTCTTTTTTTTTGAAAATATTTATCAGATTTATCCTCAACCATTTGTTTCATCTGAGAATTTGTAAATCGTGGCCCATCGCAACATTTTTTTGTTTTTTAATGTTTCCTTTTGTAACTTTCTTAACAATACACTATCACTTCTTCCACTAACTATGCTTGCGTAAGTGAACAAGTAATGAATGGTTCATTATTAAAGAATTAAGCAACAGGTTATGAAAAAAAAACTATTTCTTCTCACTATTCTCGCTGCCGGGTGTGTTAACCAACTGACGGCACAGGTTAAGATCGGGGATAATCCCAACACGATTAACGCCAATTCGATGCTCGAATTGGAGAGCACCAACAAAGGGTTTTTACCACCGAGAGTAGCATTGAACAGTCTCACAGCCACTGCTCCTATGACCGCTACGATTGCGGAAGGAACATTGGTCTACAGTTTCGGTGGTACACTTCCAAACGGGTATTATTACTGGAATTCCAGCCGGTGGGTGATGTTGCGCATAGCCCGCGACAATTACGTACTCGTAAAATCCACGGCAGATCTTCCGGCGCCTGTTGCAGGTGTGATTACGCTGGCAGCCGGAGTCGAATACGAAATCAACGGGACGATTACACTTTCAAGTTCCATCAACCTGAACGGTTGTACATTAAAAGGAGATGATTCGGGAAATGACAAACTGGTTTACACCGGATCAGGTGCTTTATTCACGGGGAACAAAACCGGTAATATCCGCTTCTTGACTATGACAGCAGCGTCCGGAAGTGTTTTCAATATAGACGCTTTGGGAACACCTCAAAACATGCTTGTCCAAAACTGTTTTTTCCTGGGAAGCAGCAGTGTGGGCACCATCGCCGGTGTTGGCGGAACGGTTTTCTTTTCGACAGATGCCTATTTCTCCAATACCAATGGAATCACCTTTCAAAACGACAATAACGTGGTCATGAGTAATACACTCTGGGATGCTTCCAACTCGAACACTTACGAACGTTTCGTTGGTACTTTCAACGTGATACAGCTACTTGGAGGTGACCGGCTGACTACTTCCGCAAACTCGGCCAAAGCGCTTGACATCAGTGGGATAACGAGTATCAATGCCGGATCTGCGAAGGTGATCATGTTTGTGGGTACCGGTACTTATGTGGTGGGAACGTTTACCAACGCCTGGGAAGTGGAAGCTACCGGTTTGAATACGCAGAAGGACGACGTTGCCGGTGGAAATATGTATATCTCCACACCTGCAGCAACCACATTTGCAGCGATCAGTACACCTGTAAAAGTCCAGGGAACTACTACTTCGACGAATTTATTTCGTGTTACAAGTCCTACCAATAACAGATTGACTTATGCCGGAAACAAAACACGTTCTTTCTATGTTTCCGGGGCACTGAGTATTACACAACCCAATAGCAACCGTTTTTTCTCCTTTTACATTGCTAAAAACGGAGTAATTCTGCCCGAATCGCGGATGGATATCAAAGTGGTTAACAGCACAGACCAGGTTTCTGTTCCCATTTCCTGTCGTGCAACGCTCGCACCCGGTGATTACATCGAAGTTTGGGTAGCAAATCAAACAGCAACTACCGATGTTACCGTGCAGACTTTAAATCTTTCGATCCAATAAAAACCGGGAGCTATGAAACAGTTCATTTTTATTTGTATCGGATTTCTCGCAGGTACCGGTAGCATCTATGCCCAGCTGACCAATTCGGGCAATATGCGCCTGTTTACCGGCGCGAATGTGACGATTTACGGAGACGTAACCAATAACGGCGCCCTTGTTGATTCCGGAACGCTCGTTACACTTGCCGGTTCCAGCCTTCAGACTTTCGGCGGAAGCAGCATTACGACTTTGAATAACCTGCGACTCAACAACAGCAGCGCACCGGGACTAACACTTGCCCAGGCACTGAACGTCAGAGGCACCTTGACTTTTACGGACGGATACCTCAATACGACAGCTGTCAATCTTTTGACGATGACCAGTACTTCAGCAGTCAGCAGTGCGAGCAATGCCAGTTTTGTTGCCGGCCCCGTTGCCAAGACCGGAAATACGGCTTTTGTCTTCCCTACGGGAAAGAACGTTGTTTACGCTCCGATTGCTATTGGTGCTCCGGCTGTTGTAACGGACATATTCACGGCCGAATACTTCCAGGTATCGCCCAACCCGACGTATTCCACTTCGAGTATGGAAGCAACCCTGAACCACATTTCCGAATGCGAATACTGGATGCTCGACCGCACGACCGGTTCTTCCAATGTACCGGTAACGCTGAGTTGGGATACCCGCAGCTGCGGAGTGACAGCACCCGCTGATTTACGAGTTGCCCGCTGGGACGGTACGCAGTGGACGGACAAAGGAAACGGTGGAACAACAGGCAGCACAGCAGCCGGAACAGTTGTTTCTTCGGCGGCAGTAACGGGTTTCGGGCCTTTCACGCTGTCCTCTTCCACCCTTACCAATCCATTGCCGGTGGAACTCGTAGCCTTTTCGGCATATTGTGAGCAGGAAGAAGTGGTCTTGCGCTGGACAACGGCCAGTGAATACAACAATGATTATTTCACCATTGAGAACAGCGTCGATGCCCAAAACTGGCAGCCCGCAGCAATTGTTGACGGAAGCGGCTCGACGACCGTGCTGACAAACTATTCCTGGACCGATCCTTCTAATCCAGGAAGGGACATGTATTACCGCTTGTCGCAAACGGACTACAACGGCGAACAAACGATCCACGACCTGGTATACCTCCAGAACTGTTCGGAGATCGACAGCAAACTGAGCATTTACCCGAATCCGGCCAGCAGTGCGGTCAATATCCTGACGGAAGAAAAGATCAGTGCAATCAGCGTGATGGACCCGGCCGGAAAGCAAGTTGCCGTTCCGGTCGATTACAAATACCAACAACTCGATTTCGGGAATCTGCCGAATGGGGTTTATTTCATCCGGATCAAGACGCTAAAGGAAACGTTTATTGAAAAGGTGGTGATTTCGCGGGATTAACCCTTGTTGATTTTCAAAACAGGTTCGAATCCTAATGTCTGATCGTTCTAACTATTGGGTGAAAGATTTGAAAAGCTTACTTCATATCTAATCACTCTCAAAGCTCACACTCACACTAAAGAAAAAGCCCTGAAAAACGGAGCGAGTTTGAGAGTGAGGATTGAGGGAAAAAGAAAAGCGAACTACTACCGTAATTCGCTTTTCTTTTTGCTAAATGTAGTGAATTAGTTTTAATGATAGATGCGTGGGGAATTTGATTCCGGATTGGAACAATAAGCCAATTTCATTACTTTTGCCCAAACAATTTGAATCATGCCTGCACTTGCCTCCAAAGTAAAACCTTTTTTTGTTGCGCTGCTTATCTTAACGGCATTTTCCTGCGAGAAAGACCGCGGTGTTATAGAAACCCAATTGGTCGTTACAAAATCCAGCAGGAATATCCCTACGGATTACAACATAGTGAATTTCGACACTTATGATGAGAATCACATTTTTGCCATCGGAATGTTTCAGGGGTCCGTTGGTCTTTTTCTATCCTCTAACGGAGGAACTTCCTGGATGGATATCACCAGTACTTTTAATCCTGCCTGGAACCAGAGCATTGAAGCAGTAAAATCTATCGTCTACATGGACGAGAGCAACCTGGCTTTTGTTGCCGACAATCGCTTATACCGTTCTTATGACGGCGGACAAAACTGGACCATTACCACCAATGGCTTCCAGGAACTTCCAATCTTTTTTGCAGGTAAGGGAGATGACGGAAAATTGCTCTTTATCGAAGATTACAATTCAACCTGGTATGTGAGCAAGATCTATAAATCGGATTATGCGTCTTCGACATTTTATACCGTCGATACATTGCCTCCGGCGGTTAGTTACTATGATGTCGGCAGATTGTACGGGAATTACCTCATGCTACTGGATTATGAGAATGACTATCATTACAGCTGTGTACATGGATTCGATCTTTTAACCGGAGAATATGAAACGATCCCCATTTCAGCCACCGGATACGATTACCCGCTTGACGCTATGCGTGTCGGGAACCGCGTTTTTTTGATAAGAAAGGAAGGTAAAGTGAATTTCCAGTCACTTACGGACACTTTCACCGATTATTCGTTCTACAACTTTCATTCGAGGGATTATTATTCGGGGGAATATATGGGCAATTACTACATTGCCGTGGGAGACCAAACAATCAGCACCAATATCAATGGAAAATGGGAAGAAGCGCTTAACACAGATCTCAGCGGTCAACAGGAAGTATTCCGGAAAGTCAAAAAAATAGCAGGTGACTATTTTTATGTTTCCGGCGATAAGGGATTATTTTTTAAAGGAACTTTCAAATGAGAATTACCGTTTTACTGATTGCTATCTTCTGTTCATTCAGCAGCTTTTCGCAGGACGATCATTTCCGGGTGCTTTTTGCAGCAAACCTGGGACGCGTTACTATGACGAATAATGAAATGGTCCCTCCCACTATGGGCTATTACAACCAATCCTGGAATGAAGACGAGGTAACTTACGGAAACAATTTCAGTACCGAAACCAAGGCTTATACCTGCAATACCTTCATGGGACAAATCGGGATATCCGTTCCGTTTGCAAAGATCGGACGAGTGAGTTTTGGAGCGGAACCCAAATTCGGTATCGGGATCCTGAGGAGCAACGAGCGCGTGAACTGGAATACACTCGAAGCTCATAAACAAGTTAGTACGTTAGTCATGGATCTCAGCGGATTGCTCTATGTACGTTGCAAACTTTGGGAACTATTCCATGTATCTGTATTGGGTGGTTATCGCCTGGTACGAAGCGAATACAATTACAACACGCCTGTTTTCGGATTGGAATTCGGTATGGATTATTTCCGGATCGGTGTTTACGGATACCTCACCCAACTTCATTTCGACAGAGAACTTAGCAATGGTACGACTTACCCTATAAGAACTTTTTCAGACTTCGGATCTATCAGTTTTTACTATACGATGGGCAAAAGGTGGTTTGATAAGGAGAAGTGAGGTTTTGAATTACTCCATCGCTTCATCCCAACTTATAAACCCTTCTTTCCATTCTCTTTCATTCAGTACTGTCGAAAATGTCTGTTTGAGAAACCGGATTGGAATAATGATGATTACAATACCCTAATCATCAATGCAATAATACATCATGAATTTTAACTACCACACAAGATCGTTCAGTAGTCTCATTCCAGCTAAGATGTATGCGGTTAAAACTGACCCCTTTTTTTTCAAAATACAGTTCGAGGGATTGGAGACGTTTGTTCTTCAGCCTGTCAAGTTGTGACATTTTTGATTCCGCATTTAAAGGAATCGATAATTCAACAGTAATAAATGGATTTAATTTCAAGTAATTTACCAATTCGTTTAAGGTATTGGACATGGAGTCCGTTAATTTCCATTGTTCTTTATAAAATCCCTGTGAATATGTAAAAACAGAATCCCCTACTGACGGAAGCAAACTCAATTTCTGGTTGAATGAGAAGTGAAAGGTTTCTTTTTTTATTGAATCGTAATTTTCAGGTATTTCAATTACAAAAATATCGTCAATATCCACATAGGCATGATTGATCAAGCCGCTTTTTAAATTCAAAACTGCAGGATTAGCCTGAATGGTATTCGGAATATTTATTCGCTGTCTTAAATTACCAAATACCACATATTTTTCATTTCCGTGAGCCTTGTAGATAGAGGAGTTGAATTTCCATACATCCGGAATTGAATCTCTGGAGATATTTTTAAGGGTTTTACGTATTAAATACCGTTTAAAAAAAAGCTTTTCATATTGTTTTTTCTTAGAAACACCAAAGGAGTAATCACTGCTTTTATACATGGATAAAACTCCGAACCTTAAATATGCTCCAATCAGGTAGCTTTTATTTTTCTGTAATTTTTGAGTCAATTCTCCTTGCAAGATCTCACCGTAATTGATAACTGATTTCTCACTAACTATTGCACCTAAGTAATTGTCACCATGGAATGGTGTCATGAGAAAAGAATCTTTAACAAGGCTATTCATTGTTCTCAGGCTATATAAATCAATTGTTGCATTATTTGCTGCCCACCAATTCATATCATTAGGCAGATTCCCGCTACTCCCATAGAGTAGCGGGATAGATTCCACCTTTTCAAAACCTGGATTTATGACCAGATTTTGTGCATTAATAAAAAAAGGTAAAAAGCTAACAAACAATACTAATTTCATTACCTATTAAAAAATTTACAATCCCATGTCTAAAAGGCGATTTAGTAATCCCCTAGGTTTAGTCTTATCGATACGTCTATACTTTATAGTAATATCAATACTTTGATTTTGTTTTCCTTTTGTATCAATTTTCAACAAGTCTGGTTGTTGCTTCCAGAAAGGCAAAAAACTCAAATTTTGATTCCTTATGAGTTTAAAAGCCTCAAGGGTAAACAATGCTTCTGTACCGTAAGTAATCAATTGAACTAATTTCATTGTTAAATCAATTCCTGCCAATGCCCCTTTAATCACGGTATAACCTGCTGCCATTACAATAGGTAACATTGGAATATAATGCGTCCCCGCAACATTTCCTGCCAATCCTGTATTATTTTCTACTAATTTACTGAACCAACCGGAATTCATACCGATTCCTTCAAATTTGTATTTTTTTTCATTCCATGATGTAATTTCAAAAGCTGGTCCAAATGGCCAATACTGACGTCGTTGTTTGTCTCCAATGGATGTTGCGGTAATTGAGATTATGCGATCGGAAGGTAAAAGACCCTCACCATCTTCTCCTCTCAACATCAGGTATTCTGTTCTGTCGGCTCGCATATTGATAGTAATCGTTTTTGTAAAAGTAGACCTTCTATGTCCTGCAGACATTGGTATTCTAGCATGCTTTCCTCCATGCAGGGCTCTCACTAAAGTTTGAAAACCACGCACAATACCACCTACAATTCTTTTTGCAATGGATCCGAATTTATCATTCCCTCTTAAATGAGTCCATCTATGTTTTCGTTTATGGAAGCCACCTCCAGGTTTTGAAGTGCTTTCTAAACCATAAGGATCAATATACAAAATCGGATTATTATCAAATGCCACATAAGGGCTCATCCATGGAAATTCCCCCATCAACGGATCTAAACTCAGCCAGCGCCCCAATCTTGGGTCGTATTGTCTAAATTCAGTAGTATACGAATTTCCTTCACCGTGCATTTCCTTGTCTTTCTCCATGCCGTTGTAGCCGTAGCGGTACTTGTCGTCATTGGTGTGGCGGCCCGGCATCTGCATTCCAAACGGGTAATAATCCGAGCTCATTACGGTAACCGCAGCATACGGTGAAGAAGCGGCACTCTGGATTTGCAGGTTATCAATAAAGAACGTTTTATTCTCTGTAGAAAGTTTCTTGAAATACACAAATACGTAATTCTGGGTAGTTGGGGTAGCAGTTGGTGTAAACGTATACGAAATAGTTCCGTTTGCCGGGTTCGTAATGGTTGTAAGCAAACTGGCAGATCCCACGGTAGCAGTTGTTCCTGCATAGATCAGCACGTTCATATTAGCAATGTCCGTGCGGTCCAGGTCAAAAGTTACCGTATAAGGCACGGAAGGTGCTACCTGGAAGCTCTTGTAGGTATCAAAAGTACAGGAAGAACCTGCAGTGATCCGCAATCTTCCGGAGGTCAGTGCTACTGTTGACCCCGAACAACCGGTGGTAGTCCAACCGGTATTGCCGGTGCTGGTAAAATCAAAGTAATAAGACAGCGCAGAATAGTTGCTGTTCAACACTTTCCGGTCGGTAATCACCGCATTTACATTCCCCAAATGGTTCACCAACTCATAGCGTTTATTCCCCAGGGTATTGGTGGAATAATTATCCGTCGGTAAAGTGGTTCCGTTTGCATAAACGGTCTTATTCAATTGAACCATGCCCAAACGTTCTCCTCCGTAGATATGCTGTTCTTTTAAATATACATAATTAGTCGCGTACTTGATGTCATACACAGCCATGGTTTGTCCATTGGATTCGTTGGCATAATAGGTGTAGACCCATTGTGTTTTATCATTGGTACCGGCCGGTTTGTAAATTTTTGCAATACGGCGCCCTAACGGATCATACAGGAAGCTGGTCACGTTGGTACTGCGCTTCATCTGGCGGAGTTTACGGTCGCCTTTACGCCAGTCCATATCCGTAATTCCCTCGGAAATGTCTTTGGTCATTTGCCCCAGGTTGTCGTACACGTAGTTATTCGGGTTCTGCGTATTGCTGATATCGTCAAATGCAGCTGCTCCCGCTCCATCTGTTACCTGGTGCAGTTTGTTGGTATTGGTGATATAATTGTAGGTCAGCTGGTCCATCATCGCAGATGGAGAAGAAGCATACCTGTTCATTGTTTTGATGTTCCCGTTGCGGTCATAAGTGATCGCAGAACTGTAGGAATTGCTTGTTGTTGCTCCATTCCAATTGGAAGCCGTTCCGTTATCCAGTAAAGATCCAAAGTAGGCTTTCATGCCTTTCAGACGGTTCAGCTGGTCGTAGCGGTAACTGGCGCCAACAACCTGGTTCACCCCCGGGCTTCCTGCCTGCACATCTTTGATGGCGGTTGTGCTCAAACGGATATTCCCGTTGTAGAGGTTGGCAGCACTGGCAGAGAATGCACTTCCGGCTGTAGGAAGTTCCATCAGCCCGCCGCTGATCGGTTTGTAATCTCCTTCGAAATAACCGAGTGTATACCCCGTTACGTCGGCAGGAATGTTCAAATGCGCACCCGTGTTGGCAGTTTCATACCCGTTGCGGCCGTCTTTCCCCGCATCGGAGTTCGGATTCAGCTTGGTCCCGTTCTTCAGTTTCAGCCAGCCGTTGATCGTGTAGGTATAATCTTCTGCCTGTACTTTCAATTCCCCGATTTCTTTGCGGGCCAGCGGGCCGTAATCGTAGTACTGGTAATGTGCTTCGCGGGAATACGTATATCCATCCGGTGAAGTACTTGTTTCACTCAAACGATTCACCACATCGTAATCATAAGTATGAATAAACTGGTCTGCCTCGTTTGCCTGGTAAGTTACCTTGTTCACATTCCCGCTGATCAGTTCGAAATCGTACTGCGTAGACTTGATGTCCTGCTTTACAGGAGCCAGTTCAGGCAAGTCCTGTAGTTGTTCTATCACATTCCCGTGAATATCGTAGGAGTAATGGATGGCGGAGGTATAACCGGTCTTGAAGAAATCGGCCGGTATCGGACGCGGAACATACTCAAAATAAGCCACAGTGGCCACACGCAGGCGCAGGTTTTGCTGCACCCCGGATTTAAATTTAGCGGCAATGGTAATTGAAAGCGGTTTATCATAAGTGGTAATGGTTACTTCAGAACGCGCTCCGTTATAGACCCAGGCTTTAAAGGCTGCTCCCAGGTCGTCTGCTTTGAGTTCAGCATCCGTCAAAGGATTCAGCGTATATCCCGGAGGTCCCTGGAATACGGCAGGTACATCTCGGCAGATCTGCCCGGATTCCACCGGTCTTCCCTGGGTATCATACAACACATAAGAATACATCTTAACCGCTGCCTGTTCGGGGTTTTGACTGGCTGCCACACGTCCGTAAAAGTCATAGTAATAAACAGTTGACACAGGCTGGTCTGGATTAGCCGTGCTCTCTACCTGGTCGTAGGAATTGTAGGTGTAATACGTTTCAAAGGTATGGGTTGGAATCACACGCGGAGCAGGAGTTGGCAGATCATTTGCATGCAAACGGGCGTAGTTTACAGCTGCATTCTGGCTTGGCAGCAGCATATTGACTCCCTGAGGAGCAACTGTGCGTACCAGGTTTCCTGCCTGATCGTAGTAGAATAGAGTATATTGGTAATTATTGGAGAATCCTGTCATTGTTAGATTTTCGCTGGTGAATGCCTGGGCACATTTTGCCAGGTATTCTGCAGAGAATTGTTCGTAAGCTTCCGCCAATTCGACTTCGTAGGTATCCATGGTCGCGTTGTACAATTCACTCAGTAAATTCGTATAACAGAACTCCAGCGGCAATGGTTCCGGAACATCACAAAGCGTAACAGCGGAATTGTCGCAAATACAGTTGTAAAAAGAGAAACAAGTGCTGCTGATCGTAAGGGTCCCTGTACGTTTTTGTCCGCAATCCAGGTAAGTAACCAGTAAACTGTACTCCGGGTCGGAACTGCATCCCGGGGTATTATTCCCGATCAGGTCGAAGGAAAGAATC
This sequence comes from Fluviicola sp., assembly GCF_039596395.1. NCBI lineage: Bacteria > Pseudomonadati > Bacteroidota > Flavobacteriia > Flavobacteriales > Crocinitomicaceae > Fluviicola > Fluviicola sp. Next base: position 190,940 of record NZ_JBCNJT010000001.1, on the reverse strand, counting down.
GAAGCGTAGTCGATACCGTCCGGATTTGTAATCGTTGCAGTGCAGGTTTCACTTCCGGTTCCAAAAGTTAATGTAGCCGTAGTGCCGGAAAGGGAGAAGGTGTAATCTGCCGTACCCGGTGCCGGTAAGTAATCACTGATGGTTCCGTATTCGTATACCGCATTGTTAGTAAACAGGTCAATCGGTGTGGCCGATGTAAACTGTCCGCGGTATGCCAAAAGTGTCAGCATGTCCAGGAATCCTTTTGTTGCCGGGTTTTCTGAACAAAACGTAGTAGTTGCAGCATTGCACATTGCGAAGAAATCCTGGTACTGGAAGAAGTCGTAGTCCTTATCGTAAAGATTATTCAGGTAATTGGTAACAATCACTGTATAATTCGGAGAAGAGCTCAAATTGGGGAATCTTCCTTCCAGGTTATCCATCGCTGCATCAACTGTTTCACAATCCGGACAGTTTGCATCTTCGCAAGACAAAGCCGCCGGAATTTGGTAATGGAATACATCAAGAGCCTCCTGGGTGATTGTATTTCCCGGTTCCCAAACATATTCCTTTTGGGTATCATTCTTAACCTTATCACAAGCACAAAGCAAAGGATCCGCTTCTTCGACAGAGATGCCTGTATTGTGTGCGAGCATTTCTTCCACGGTACTATACAATACTGGCGAAGGATTTGTAGCCAGGTAAGCCGTCAAATCCGTTTGTGCCTGCATCACAGCGTCACATCCGCAGACATCCAAAGGCACCTGTACTTCATCAAACACGGATTCCGGACTCTGGTACAGGCCAGGTTCCGAGATCAATAACTCGCTGCACAGATCTGTTTCGGCAATGCCATAAGAAGCCAGGACGGTATTGATGGTGTTTCCACTCATATCGCTGGCAAATCCTTGTGGATTGCTCGCAGAACACCCACTTTTACACAAGTTGATCAGGTCCTGACGCAAAGCAGTCAGAATAGAAGGAGAAATGGAACATCCAGCCAGTTTTACCAGCCATTCATCCGCGTATTCGGTACATGTTTCATCACACATCGTTTGGATCGCATTGCTGTAATCCGCAGCCGGATCGCTTAAATTCGGGTTACCTGCCAGCAAGTCATTCCAGCATGGCCATCTGCGTTGCTTGGCCGCATACGTTCCGGAAACTCCGATCGTACAGTTGTCCGAACAGGTATAGGTAGGATTCTCGTACATGACATTGCGCTTTGCCTCCAGGTATAACCTGCGGAATTCCATCCAGAGATAATCCAGGGAACAGGATTCGATGGATTTGCTGCGCAAACAATTCTGAGGGGCAGGATCCGTACAAGGCATAGCCAAAAGGATCGCGTATTCCCACATGGAAAAAGTAACTCCTCCTACCACGATGTAATCGTCCATCTTAGTGTTCATTGAACTTGCCGCAGTTGGATGAGCTGAAAAATAAGGATCACTTGTTGAAGCCGCCCCGATGAAATCAGTCAGATTACTAACGATAGTACCACCCGGAACCGGATTGAAGTACCCCGCATTGTAAGCATCCTGGAAAGAATGTGTATTCAACATAGCTTCATCAAAAGCTAATGATGGACCGGAGTTTGCTACTACGCAATTTCTGTAGAAACAATATTCCGGGTGCAATGGAAGCAGGGATAACGCCCATTCAGGTTGGAACTTCTCAATGAATTCAGCTTCAGGAAGTGCGGCAGGGGAAACCGTAGCCCCGGCGTTATTTACAACCGTGATCGGTGCTCCAAACGCATCTTCATAAGTCACAGTATTATATTTGGTTCCGGTACCGGAAAGATTCAGGATCGAAACCGGATCTGTATAAGTATAAGCGGTTCCATTGAGCGTATAAGCTGCATACTGCCCTCCCGGTGACATGTCTTCCAGCATGATATCTCTCCAGGTATCACACGGCCCGGTTTCAGTACTCGTAAGCATCGGCTCACAATCTGTGAATGCAGCATCATCGTACAATTCGTTGAAGATATCCGGTACATCATCGATACAGGCAACTTCCAGGTAATAACACCAGTAATCGTCAATAGCATCCTTGTTTACAGATAAGTTTTTCGTAATGATATAACTTACACCGGTAAGCTGACCGATCTGACTATTCAGGAAAACGGTAGTATCCGCTGAAAATGTTTCTACACTGCATGCTGCATCCAGGTTTTCTCCGCTGATCTTTTTGGTTTTGTTGAAATAAACCGTTCCGCATTCATCGGTGATTTTCATATTGAAATCATATACACAGTCCAGGCAGATCGAATTGGAGCCACATACTTTGGTATATTCCTGTGGAGTAAATCCATAATGAAAGGAATAATTACCCGTATTTGTAACCAGTTTGGTATAGGACAAAGAAGAAGAAGGCCCTGCCGGGTTATCCACATCTCCAACTCCATTAGTAATCAGGGAAGAAGTAGAAGTTGTTACTACATTGTCAGGAAGTGCATCCAATGAAAGTGGTGTAGGTCCTGTCAAGTATGTTGCCACTGTTCGTCCGACCATATCAGTATAGCTGACCATTGCTTGTCCGTTCTGATCGATAACTGCCGATTTCTGGTAATGTGCAGACCAGCCTATATCCGAGCCGAAAAGAAGGTTCAGTTCTTCCTGTTCAGAGGTCAGATCTATATAACGAACTTCTTTACCACCATTGGTTTTTAAGGTGTTTCCGGCAGCCCCTTCTCTATCTACCCTGTCGAGCAAATCTTTTTTATAGGTAATGCGGTTATAAGGGAATCCTTCAGCATCCGGAATCCCTGCATTTGCACCATCTTTATCGGGGTTGTTTGCTGAATAATATTTTCCGGCTCCATAGGAAGTTGAAAATGCATTGGGTACAGCCGCACAACTTGTTACGGATGCATCAAAAACCGTATAATTGAAAGTTGTATTTGACACGTCATCAGCCCGGTTGAAATTCGGCTGGTGATTAAAGACAGTCATATCCATCGGAGTAGGAAGATCGCTAACAGCAGGCCGGCCCATTTCATCAAAATAAATGTTATTGATCACCACCTGGTTAGTCGCTTTATTCGACGAAACACTTTGACGGCCCCGACCCATACCATCTGCATAGTTGAGAACGTCTCCGCGTTTACCATCTTCCGCAAATGTTGCTATGTGGGACCAGTTCATCTGGGAATCATAATCGTTGTCTATGTCGATCACATTCGCAGCGGTATGCGCGGTCAAAAGTCCACTTTCAACGGAAGTCCAGTTGGATTCTACACGACTGCTGTAAGCAGATCCGTTAAACCCGATTGCCCGTACACGGTAAAGCAGAAATCCTTTATCATAGATTTTTGGAATCGTATAGTGATTCCCCTTTACTTCCACCCGGGTGGAGTTCAGGTAATAATTGTAGTTCAGCGTTGGGTCATTCAATAGTAAAACCGCCGTTCCATAGCCTAATTTACTGATATGCACATATTCCAGTTCGTACCATTCTGCCCCGGCTTTGTAATCCCAGTTCAGGTCCAGTTCGGAAGCCGTCAAAATGAGTGACGCAGCAGACGGAGTATGTGACAGTCCGGTTACCGCAGTAGTATTCATAAAATACTGCCTGTCCACAATAATTTCTGAAGTAATGGTCAGATTACTGAGAGCAGTTGAACCCGAAACAAAATTGACAGAGTTAATGGTAACTTTTACAGCATGTGCGTCCTGAAGAACAATCGCCTGTTTATCATTGATACTATTTGTTCCTGTTGTTGAAGATCCCACCTGTAAATCGGTCGTTATGGTAGAAGGAACAAAACTCAGAGTTGCAGGGTCCCATTTCATACTCAGGATGGTGACATTTACCTTCACGTCAAAATTGGCTGTAAGTCCCGGTAGCGTAGAAACTCTTACAATATTCGTAACCTTTTTATTGGTAAAGGAGGAGGACCAGGTACTCGGATTTAGAGCCATATCGGAATAGCGTCCGTCGTATACCCAAAAAGAAGTACTGGCAGCTACCGGAGCGGTGTTAATTGCACGTTCGTCTGCAGCCTTCAGATATTCAGGAGCCAAAACAGCCATGAATAAAGCCATGAAAAGCGAAAAGCTTTGAAGCTTGTTGGTCATTAATTTTAAAATCGTTTTCATCTAAGTGGATTATGGTTGTTTGTAAACAGACATTTCTGATTCGCTGATTGTTTTGATGCCTTCAGCAGTTTCAACTCTTACACGAACAAGCTGATTATTCTCATCATAGTTGTAGAAGGTAGTATAGTTATTCCCGTCGTGCGAAGCGATTTTCAGGAGGGTAACCGGATCATAAACCGTTGTTGCCATACTTGCCTGGAAAGGATGTATTCGGAAATCATCAAAATAAACTTCAGTACCATCGCTTGCGGCATTGTTTACCAAATAAACGTTGATTGTTGCAGCCCCTGCAGGTATTGTAAACGTACCTTCTATTCGCTGCCAGCCGTCAAGTGCTGTGCCGCTTGCCCCGAATGTTGTTAAAAGCAGGGATGTATTGGAAGCGTCCAGTATTTCAACTTTTATAATACCTGTATTGGCAGCACGTTGTCTCAACCATGCGCCCACCACATATTCTCCGGGAGTAGGACTAAAATTGTTGATACAATCGCAGCTTTTTGTCTGACCAGTGTTGGTTGTATTGTCAGCGTGAACGGTTTTTGCTTCCTGGAACGCCTTGATCGAACGGGTTGCCGTCAATACTTTAGCCGGTGCAACCCTTACTGAAGACTTCCCACTGTGACGTACATCATTAGCAATTTCGACTTTGTAAGATTTGTCAGTGGTAAATGAGAAATGGGGTTCATAATCATCCATTAATTGAGAGGTGTAGTAAAAATAATCTTCAAATCCGTCGAAAACGATATCCTGCTTATGTGCATTTTGTGCAACTGCAACCGGCAAGATCTGTAATTTCGGGTTGTACCCATAAAGAAGCGCCGAGTTAATGCGCAATGGATCTTTTACCTCGATTTGAGCCCCATACTGGTTGTATACCGTTCCTTCACCGGATTTTCTCCATTTATCGATTCCTAAAGTTGCACTGTAGTTCGGATGGGAAGGATGTGTCAGCGGATACCAATCCCCCGCCGAAGTTTTTGCATAATATGGGACAAATGAACTGTAAGCTCCGTCTTTTCGGACACCATTTGTGGTCGTTGCCTGAACCCGGCTATCCTGCCAACTCAGGTTGTTATCCAAAACTAAATCTCCGCGAATACCATATTTATAAGGGTTTACGATTCCAACTCCCACAGTATTATTGTTGTTTACAACGTCGGGATATCCCCCCGTCTTACACAATACATTCAAACGATCTCTCAGTGTGACAGCTCCACCGGAAAGGATGTCAGTAGCAGGAAAATTTATCTGCGTTGCGGTCAAAGGATCCTTCTTGGTCGTGATTGCCTGCATGGCAGCAAAAACTTCATTGTTCCTTCCACTTTTGTGAATGATTACATTATAAACACCAGCGGCAATTGAGAACTCGTTCCCATATTCGTCAATGAGGAAATACTTCGGAGTAGTCGGCCATGGGTATGCTTTTGTTACCCATGCATATCTTTCATCCGGGAATTTGAGCACGTCGCCCGGTGACAGGAGTTTGAGGGATAATGGATCCGTAATAGTCGTATTTGAGCCCAGAGTTAACGGGAACATCATATTCTGGCTCGAAGAAATGTTTCGCAACTCGGAATAATACCAATGTGCCGGGTAATTCAGGGAATATAATTTATCGTCAAACTCATCATTCAATGAGCTTACTATGACTCCTCCGGAGTAACGGTCAAAAACGAGATTTTCCGCCAGGTTTTTAGACCCCATGTACTCTGTTTCCACACTTTTCAGTATAGCAGATCTGTTCGCGTGCTTTACCAGTACATGTGAAACGAAAGCGTTTAACGAAAATGAACTATTCATTGAAAGGTTAGGAGCAGGAACAATGCTTGGAATATTCCATACTTTCTTAACTGCTGCATAAAAAGATCGGCTTAAATGCGCGATATAACGGGAATCAGCATGTATATCATAATCGATTCCAACTTCCATTTCTTCGATCTCTCCTTTTTCATTCGCCAATTTCTGTTTCTCACCAGCGTTGAAATAATTGTAGGTCGTTTTTGAAAGCAAATTAGCTGTGATGGCATCATTGCTGATCTCAGCCAGAGACCCTTTGTAAATAGCATTGGATTTGATCTTTCCATGGAAATCATTTGTCTCCAGGGAGAATCCCTGCGAAAAGGCGTAAATCTTCGATAAAACACCTTTATTCTTTTTATGGAAAGTCGCTTTTTGCTTATCCAGACCGGTAGTACTTTCCAAAGTTGGTTTATCCCAGGCTGTATAAAACTCCGTAACCTCGTAACCTCTGTCTGTCAGATTGTTATACATAGAGGTAACTTTTGAATAACCGATTGATCCACTCGGATACAGGATTTCCATTGCAGGTTTTGGTGTATAATTGAATTTGTCCGGATAGCGTACGCGGATATCGTAATAAGAATCCCACTGGTAAAAATCACTTTCATCATTGGCAATCCTACTCTCATATGAAGCTACACCACTTGTTTTTCCCGCAAAATCATACAGGTAATCTATTTTATAATTACTGTTGTATTCACCGGAAATAGCTTGCCAGTTATCTGAAAATTCAATGGATTTTACGCGTGCCCCGCCTCCGTATTTGATGTTTGAGGGAATGTATACACGCATGGTATTGTAAAAATCCATCAGCGTAGACCCGAAACCTAGACGACGCATGGCTTTACTGATGTCCATCCGCGCACCGGTCAACAGATCAAGTGCGTTCAATCCGGTAGAAAAAGCAGTGTTTTGATAAACAATATCTGTCAATGAACGCTGGAAGAAATCAAATGCGGCTTTTTGGATCGGGTTAAATGCCTCGTCTTCACTGATGTTATCATTTAAAATATCGGTTCCCTCATCCAAATCTTCGTTGGATGGATTTCTAACTTTGTAAGGAGTCAATACCACGTATCCGTAAGTATAATCCGAACTTCCTGAAGCAGGAGGAAGCACACCGATTGCAGGTGCATCATCTATCGGATAGGTATTGCTTAATGCATTAGTCAAGTCATTTGAAATAGCTGCAAACAAAGGAACAATTTCTGTTCTTGTATCACTGTCTGTCACACGCATGTGTGCTTTTAAATACAATTCTTTCATGACAGTTCCGTTGTTATCTGTAAAATAATCCTTCTTTACTTTTTCATTAGCAGCAGTGTTACTTACAGGAATAGGAGTCTCCAATTCAAAGACAACGATATTGTTAGGTACCTGGCTCGGGGCAAATCTTCCATAGAAAAGGTTATAGACCAAGCTAATCAATGAAGCAGCGGCAGCATAAGGAGAGATTGACATTGCACTCGTATTCATAGTCTGTCTGATTTTCGAAGCATCAAGCACATTGTTGTTCTTCATACTGAACAGATCATAAATATTCGTTAATCCTTCAAAATCCATGTGCTTCATGACTCTTTTTTTCTGGACAAATCCATACCGATCAGACTCATAACTGATAGTCATCGAACCTCCGTTCGGGCTGATGATCTTTTTCAATCTCCACGCTTGTGCATTATTATCTGCAGCAACCTGAGACTGGACAACATATGGGAAACGGGAAATAAAGGTTGGATCTCCCGGTTTTAATTCTCCCCACGCATCAATAGTTGCATAGTTGAAATCCGGGTTGGCAACGGATCCCGTTCCGTAATCAAACTGGTAAGAGCTATGTTGGTTTTCAAAGGATTTACCGGAATATACGGTAACTGCTTTCAGAGTCAATTTTCCTTTCTGTCCGGAAGTTGTGCTGTAATTGGCTGGATAGTTCTGACACAATTCGTAGTTATACGTAAACTCCACAATCTGAAGTGGTATTGCAGCAGATCCCGAAGTTTTACGATCAGCTCTTGCATATAATTTGATCTGTTTCAGTGCATAGGTCGGTTCTCCTGATATTTGAACCCCACTTTCATTAATTCCATAACCATCCAGTCGTGGAGTCGCATCCAAAACAAACTCAGCGATATAGTTCTTAGACTCTACAGAATGTGTTACCCATACTTCCTTGTCTCCTGCGGAATAACTTGCCATATCATCGAGTTCGGAACCAACAGTACCTTCCATGTAAAAAGCTTTTTGATTACCAACCGGGAAACGCCAATGGTAATGCTCATACAATCGGGTGTAATTGAACTTGAAATACATACCCATATCATCCGGTGTCGGACCATTACCTGTACGATCCACGTAATCCGATCCGTACATGTCAGTCAAAAGGAATGATTCTGCATAGGCTGGCACTGTTGTTTTATCGTAATAATGTGCCAATCCTTTACTGTTTGAAACGGAATTGTCACCTGCAGAATAAGTAATCAACCCCTGGGCATCTCTTACAATTGAAGGAGCTCCTGAATTGCTTCCGATATTGAATAAGACCTGTGAAGAAGTATTCGAAAAGCTTGGAATACCGTAACCGTAGAAAACTCCGTCGGCCCCTGTTATTTCAACACGGGAAATAACATTGGGTACATTGGTTGTTCTCAGGATAGGAGTTATCACGGGATTAGCTCCTCCCCCAATAATTCCCACATAATTTTTTGAATAACTGTAATAGTTTTTTTCATAATCATTTGGAGCGGCTGTTAGTTCACTAGCCGTTCTCGGTCGAAAATAAGTGGCAACTGTTGGTTTGAAAAGGGTTACTTTTCCATCTGGGGGAAGGGTGTAACTTGGTCCTGTATTAGGAACCATCACCTCCTGCAGTGCAATATTTTCACCGTCATTCAATAGAGTAGCTCGCGATGCTGAAAGCCCGCCCAGGTTTTTATATAAAGACGCATCTACAGGGGTTGTTTCCCCAACTCCTTTGAAATAAACTGCGTTGTCAAATCCGTTTACAAGGTTTGATCCCTGCATAAATTCAAGCACATTGGTGCCGTTAGGTTTTCTAAAATTATTACTGGAAGTATTCTCTTTTGTAAATCCGTAACCGATTTCTTTTTCATAAGTTATCAAACTCCCTCCTTTTTTATCCACACTGCTTGATTCCAGGCCATTATCTGTTGCATTTGCATCCAGGTATGTTCCTGCATCGGTACGATGTGCCCGGAAAGTTCCCTGCATTCCCATCGCATTTGCATGAAAAATGTCAAAAGTCTGCATGGAAAACGGAAGTGTTGTCATTGCCTCCGAATAACGGGTATCGTTGCTGCGGTTAAAATCCATGATCGGAAGGGTGTACCCGGAAGCAACCATTTTCCGCGATGAATGCAGGTAACCTATTGCGGGTTGAATGATGGTATTCCCATTTTTAATTTCAGATCGTAAAGACGTATAAAATTGCTTCAGTTTACCAAAAGTAGCTCCAAAAGTAGCATATGGCCCAGCACTTGCCCCAAAGACAAAATAACGGTCAATGGTATTGCTGAGCGCAAAGTTGGTCGAATTAAGCTGTACTCTCGGAACCTGCGTTTGCGAACCGTAAGGAATGGTACTTGTATGTGAGAATGACAGTGCGGATGAGGCTGATCCTCCCCACTCTGATGTATAAGTAGCACCAACTCCCCAACCCCTGATGATTGTTTTCCCGGTCATTCCTTCCCGGCTATTAAAATTCGTACTGGAGTAGGTAGAGAAATTTGCACCAACACCAAACACACTGATACCTCCGCTCAAACCTCCGCCAGCTCCGGTGTTTATTCCGCGCTTAGAGTCATAACTGTAATAATGCCCCCAGCTTCCGCCGATATTCAAACCGACAAAATAAATAGTTCCTCCTGCACCTACACTCCAACCACTTGATTTATCATAAGTTGTTCCTGATCCGAGATAGGTATTGTTGTATGTTCCATTCAGTTTGGAATTACTGTATTCCAAATTTAAATTGGCGTAATTGACTAGATTCATATCGGCTCCACCGCTCCAGTATTTTCCTTTTTTGTAACCGTTGGTTGTATTGTCATCCAACTGGTTTGTCTCACGAGTAACACTTTGTGATCCATCGAATTCATCCGGAATACCACGCATCTCGCGTTCTACCGAACCTACATTCAGGTTCCAGCCCAATCCAACCCAGGAAGCTTCTGTGTTCATGTTGACTTTCGAATTGTAACTCAGTGCAATCGGATAACCTTCCACGTCCATTAAAGGGATCGAATAGGAAAAGTCTCCCGTAAAGGGATCTACCAGATCATCACCGGTATTGAGCGAAAAACCGGATCCTCCGGCTGAAGTGGTGGAAACTGCAGCCAATTTTTGTACCTGTTCCGTTTCTGGCAACTCCAACTTTCTGTCAGAAACTGCTTCCATTTCGTTGGAAACAAGAACTGGTTGTTCTTCAGCAACTGCTGTATAAGATGAAGCTCCCGGAAGAATCATCCCGGTATAATCCGGACTGATTGAAACAGTCAATAGTCCGTTCATGGTTTGTGCAAACGGGACCGTAATGTTCAAAAGTAAAGCATAAATCAACAGGATATTGGTTATCTTGAATATCCGTGTTTTTTTGAAGTTGGTGATTGTCATTAGTTGGTATATTTAAATTTCAAGTATTTTTTCTCTCCGAGTGTATTGGTGAATTCAAGGGTGTAGAATTTACCGGTTATAAGGCTTAATCCTGAAAGAGACAGAGAGACAAAGTTTTTATCCGTTACATAACTGACAGCAGGAAGCATCAGAGATATTCCCGGAATTGCAGCCCCGTTGAAATCTATCCCCGCAATTGGACTATTGTTTTCGTCATAAATTTTCAGAGGTAATTTTTTTCCTGCATCGATGGTATATTCTTCCGTGAAAAAGAATTTAAGGATATTATTAAGAGTAGTTGCATAACCGGCATCGGGTAGATCTCTAAGTTCTGCGTAAGAGGAATAATCACAGGAACCGGCAACCGCGTTAATATTAAACTCTACTTTGGGCCATAAACTGGATGTTGATGCATCTGACGAATTAAATGCCATTTTTGTTTTAGTGTTTCCTGCGTAGGACTGCAACTGGAATAACATTCCATAATTGGCGGTATTATTTGATTTCCAGGTATTGAAAAAGCTAGCTATATCCACAGTAGCATTACTGTTGCCTGTAGGTAAAGCGGCAATATTGATTTTTCCTACCGATGTAGTGGTAAAAGGTGTTCTGTAGGCAACCCCCGATTCGGTCCAATCACTGGTAACCAAGTCCAATTCGGATTCATTCGTTCTGTCCACAGGTGCATGCCCATTTCCTGTCAATGTTAAATTCGCGCTATTTATCTGGCATACCGGATCAATCCATAAACGGAATTTCAGCAGGGATTTTATATTGTAATAGTCCGATGAAACGGCTGCTCTTTCGGCATTCAGCGTCACTGAATTCCCGGAATTGATTTGATCGGAATATACTGCAGTTGTTCCTGAACCATTGACCCAGTTATATAAATAGGCATCATCTACAAAAGCAGATGACGGTCTAAAAGTGATTGCTACATCCTGACATTTTACTCCAATCAGGAATCCATAATACATGATATCACTTGCATCACCGTTACCAATTACACGTAATCCGTACCATCCATACAATTTCCCCGTTAAATTAAGGCTGGTTGCCCCTACTATCGTATTTCCTCCATTGTCGTACCATTGATAAGTTTTTGTTGCAGAAGACCCATTTGCAATAGTCGGAGAGATCGATCCGTCAGTGCTGGTTGTTGTACTTGCATGGACAATGGTTGCAGCACTTACCGATGCTCTGCGGTAATAAGATATCGCTAGTTCAGGAGTAGATGCAAGAGTTCCATATTCGCTACTGAAATATTGAGTAACACCGGAAGTGCTTCCTTCCGGATTTCTCCTAATCCGCCAGCCATAATTGGGAACCCTTAGTTCTACAAGCGCCTGAACGTGGGCTTTTACATCAAACTCCCTTTTCAAGTTTACAATACTTGAACTACTTACATTATTAAGGATGGTGTTATTAGAAACACCCGCATCATGACTTAGTGTAGACTCGGTCCAATTAGAATTACAGAGATCCAGAATCAATTCCGATGGACCACCCACGTTTTCCGTTCCATTAGGTGTCAGTCTTAATTTTGCAGAAACAATCACGGCATCGGCAGGAATTGAAGACAAATCAAACTTAATAAAAGCTCGTATGTTATTAAACGAAGTAGCCGAAATTTGGATCGTTGTCCCTGCTCCTCCATTAATATTTGACGGAAGTAAGGACGAGGTTTGCGTATCTTCAGTTGAATACAAAGTGACAGGCGTAACCTGTGCAAACACCCCCTTAAAAATGCAGGCGACAAACGTTATAAAAATTGGTATACGAATCATAAATAATCGATTTTATGGTGATGTAGATTTAATTCCAGTATTTGGTAACTCTCAGTAAATAAGCCAGATTTAAATCCTGGCTATCAAGAATAACGAAATATGATTTTTGCGGGTCTAGATAAGGAAAGTTTAGGACCAATTTGCCAGCTTCAACAAAATCACTTCCTATTAGTTCTGCCCTGTCCATGATCCGTGCAGCTGCAAAAGATTCGTCTTCTGAATGATAAATTACTACTGAAATACGTCCAATAGAATCCAGCAAATCCTGATTAACTTTTACCTGTAAGATATCACTTTGAAGAGCAGCTTCATCAAGTCCACCGGTAAACGACGGATTCGTAACAAACGACATAGTAAAGTCAACACTGTCCAATTGAGAGAACGCAGAGGAAGACACGAAAAGTATCAATCCCAGGAGGATTTTTTTCATAAGATAAGTTGTAATAAATTGCTATAAATTGTGATTTTAGGTACTTGCTTTTGATTTAGGCCTGAAAATCCACGATAAAGTTACTATATGATTTTAAAATAATTCCATTTTTTTTAAATAATCTCTATTTGGTAATCATTTGATAACTAACGAGCACAAATCTGATTCTGTCTCTTCGTAGTGCTAACAACCTTTTCCCAGTTTAGTTACACAAAATTACCCTCCCACCCCGTAACCTATTTACGAACTACTTTTTCACATCAAAATTTTCTTTTCACGTTCCTATACGTTCATCAGATCATTGAATCCCGAAAGGTGACGTACATCATTTTTTCAGGGGTTGCTGCCAGTTAGCTTTGCAAAAAAAAGCCATGACAGATACTGGTCTGATTGCAAAATACAATATTCCCGGCCCCAGATACACTTCTTATCCAACGGTTCCTTACTGGAATAAGCAACAATGGGATCCCGGGAAATGGTGTGAGTTCCTTGCACTTTCCCAACAGGAAGAGCCGGTCAAACTCCTGGCTTTATACATTCACCTTCCCTACTGCGATTCTCTGTGTACGTTCTGCGGGTGTCACAAACACATTACCACCAATCACGCGGTGGAAAGCAGGTATATTGATGCGGTACTCACAGAATGGAAGCTTTTAGCAGCATCGCTCGACAAACATTCCTCCATCCAGGAACTTCATTTGGGTGGTGGCACTCCCACATTTTTCGCTCCGGAAGAATTGAAACGGCTCATCGCAGGAATCAAATCTGTTTTTCCGTTTACCGGATCTGCAGCCTTAAGCTTTGAAGCTCATCCGAATTCTACAACCCGGAAACACCTCGAGGTATTGCACGAACAAGGGTTCCGGAGAGTTAGCTTCGGGATCCAGGATTATGACCCCGTGGTTCAGAAAGCCATTCATCGCATGCAATCTTTCGAATTGGTGGAATCGTGTCACAAACAAGCAAAAGAGGTTGGATTCACTGCCATTTCCCACGATTTGGTTTATGGCCTGCCCAAACAAACGCTTTCCGGTTTTCAGCATGCTATTCGCTGCACGCTGCAATTAAAACCGGACCGCATTTCCCTGTATTCCTATGCACATGTGCCGTGGATAAAAGGAACCGGGCAACGCGGGTACAGTGAGTCAGACCTTCCGGACCCGGACCTGAAGCGGGAAATTTACGAAGTTTCCCGTCAAATGCTCGTTACGAACGGATACGTGGAAATAGGAATGGACCATTTTGCATTACCCGGTGATTCTTTGGCAAAAGCCGCCGGCGAAAAGCAATTACACCGGAATTTCATGGGGTATACTACCAAATCTTCCGGTTTACTGATCGGATTGGGAATGTCCGCCATTTCAGAATGCAAATCCGGTTTCGCCCAAAACGAAAAAAGTACCGCGCGCTACCTGGAACTAGTAGAAAGCGGCCTGTTGCCTGTTACCCGCGGGCATGAAATGAGTGCTCCTGATATGGAAATCCGGCAACACATTCTGAACCTGATGTGCCGTTTTGAAACGGAAATTCCCGAAGACACTTTGCTGAATCGCCTGGAACTGGAATTGCAGTTATCGGAGCTTATTTCCGACGGGCTGGTTGAGTGGGAACAAAATACCATCCGGATTCTTCCCAAAGGAATTCCCTTCGTGAGGAATTGCTGCATGGCTTTCGACGCCTATTTAAAAGACCTGAATCCGGTGAAGCAATTCAGTATGACGATTTGAAAGAACACCTGAAAGAAGCCATATGCAAAATCAAACAGAAGAAACGACGTGTTATCATTGTCACGATGTTCTGCCCGGGACTGTTCTCTATTCAGATCAGCATGCATTTTGCTGCAACGGCTGCAAACAGGTTTATGAGTTGCTCTCGGCACATGCCCTTGGCGGGTATTATGAGCAGGATTACCAGGCAGGAATCCGGCCGAACCAGGTGCCCCGGGAGGTTTTCTCCGTTTTGGACGATGAAGAATTGCGCAAAAAACACATTGATTTTCAAGAGGGAAGTATTGTAAAGATTACACTCCATCTCCCTCAGATCCATTGTGCAAGCTGTATCTTTTTGCTGGAACATTTGCACCGGTTAAACGCGGGGATTCTGCGCTCCACGATCCATTTTCCGAAAAAGACCGCTACCATTACCGTGAACCTGGAACTCATAAAGCTTTCAGAACTGGCTTTATTATTAACCCGGATCGGTTACGAACCGAATTTCAAGGCTATAGATAAATCGACCGGTACGTTCAACAAGCGTCTTTTATTTCAATTGGGAATCGCCGGTTTTGCTTTCGGGAGTATTATGCTCTGGAGCTTCCCGGAATACTTGGGCATTGACCGTACTTATTCGGGAATTCGCAATCTGAGTTCTTACCTTTCGTTTGCCGTGTCGATTCCTGTACTGCTGTTTTCAGCACAGGATTATTTCAAATCGGCCATTGCAGGAATCCGCATGCGCAGCCTGAACCTGGATATTCCCATTGCAATCGGTATCCTGGCACTTTACATCCGCAGTTGTGTCGCTATTTTCAGCAATGACGGCCCCGGCTATATGGATTCTTTTGCCGCGTTTATCTTTTTCCTGCTGATCGGTAAATGGTTCCAGGGAAAAACCTACCAGTGGTTGTCATTCGAACGGGACTTCAGGTCTTATTTCCCGGTTGCAGTCATCAAAAAAATGAATGACACCACGGTGCTTTGTCCCATAGACGAATTACAGGTCGGTGACGAAATTTCCATCCGGAACGAAGAAATCATTCCTTGTGATTGTATCCTGCTTTCCGGAAAAGCCACATTGGATTACAGTTTTGTGAGCGGTGAAGCGGATTGGATTGAAAAGAAAAAAGGCGATCTGCTGTATGCCGGGGGAAAATGTATGGGAGAAACCATTCAATTGGTTGTTTCCAAAACCACCGAACGCAGTGTTCTTACCCAATTGTGGAATGACGGGCATTCCAAAAAAACTGAATTATTCTTTCAAACCCGGCAGGACCGCATTTCAAAATACTTTATCGCTGCCGTAATTGGATTGGCCATTGCGGCTTCCATTGCCTGGATATTCATCGACCCGGTTCAGATTCCTGAAATTGTCACTGCAATCCTGATCGTAGCCTGTCCTTGTGCTCTGGCCTTATCCGTACCTTTTGTTTACGGAAACATGTTGCGCGTGCTGGGTAAAAAAGGGTTTTATCTTCGAAATACGGCCATCATCGAACGGATCCAGCAATGCAACTACCTGGTTTTCGATAAAACCGGAACTTTAACGGAGCAAGATCACAAACACATCCAATATACCGGAAAAGCACTGTCGGAATTCGAAAAACAGGCACTTTTCCAGATGACCAGACACGCGGTTCATCCTTATGCAAAAGGCATTCACGAATTACTTCAAGAACAAATTCCTGGAGTACCTGCCGTTGAAACCGCACTTGAAGTTCCCGGAAAAGGAATTTCAATGAATGGTTTTCAATTAGGTTCGGCTGCTTTTATCGGACTGGAGCAACAAACCAGCGACGAATCCCTTGTTTATTTTGCTGCTGAAGGAAAATTATTGGGAACCTTCAGATTTCAATCGAAATTGCGGGCGCAATTGAAAGAACTGATCGCGAACCTGGGGTCGCATTATCAATTAGCGGTCATTTCAGGTGACAAACCCAAAGACCTGGATTTACTTCAAACTATTTTCCCTGCGAAAACAACGTTTCTTTTCGAACAACAACCGCTTCAAAAAAAGGAATTCATTCAACAGCTGCAGGCAAACGGGAATTATACCCTCATGATCGGCGACGGGTTAAATGACGCCGGAGCTTTAAAGGAAGCTTTTGTGGGTATTGCCCTTTCGGAAGACCTGGTTCGTTTCACACCTGCTTCCGATGCCATTTTGAAAGCAGGGAACTTACCTTATTTAGCGTCCTATTTCCGCTACATCGGAAGTGGGAAAACGTTCCTGCGCATCTGTTTTGCGTTTTCGTTATGCTACAACCTGACCGGAATAGGTTTCGCCGTAAGCGGCCAGCTCACTCCGTTTGTAGCCACTATCCTTATGCCGATGAGTTCCGTAACCGTCGTCGGACTGGCAACCTTCCTGACTCTTCGGAAAAAGCTTCCTCCCGCTGGTTTATAGTCCGCAAAAAACAGGAAAAAATGCTTGAAACAGGTCATTCCTGCCAGTTACTTCTTAAACATGATATAAATCAGTTTTTCCGGTTACATAGATCATATTTTAATCGGCGTTTGGTGGTGTTCTTTGCAGTATGGGAATGATCTACATTATGCTAATCGTAAGCCTCTGTCTGGCGGTGTTTTTCCTGGCCATCTTTCTTTGGGCCGCCAAAACCGGACAGTATGACGACGATTATTCCCCGAGCGTCCGCATTCTTTACGAGGACGACTCGACTGCTCATGAAACAAATCAAAACAACGATGGAAATAGAAACAGTAAAGTACGACAATAGGATTGTCAAAAATTTCGCATTCGCCACCATTCTTTGGGGCGTTATCGGGATGCTTGTGGGGTTAATTGCCGCCCTGCAATTGGCTTTTCCAGAATTTTTCAATGATTACCTGGGATTCCGGTACATTTCGTTTGGCAGAATCAGACCCCTGCATACCAACGCAGTGATTTTTGCCTTTGTGGGGAACGGTATTTTCATGGGTGTTTACTATTCACTCCAGCGTTTGTTGAAAACACGTATGTGGAGCGATAAACTGAGTTATTTGAATTTTTGGGGATGGCAATTTATCATTGTTTGTGCCGTTTTAACTTTGCCTTTTGGAATCAGTTCCAGCAAAGAATATGCAGAACTAGAATGGTGGATTGATATCCTGATCGCCATCATCTGGGTGCTGTTCGGATGGAACTTGTTTGCCACCATTCTGAATCGCCGCGTAAAGCATTTATACGTAGCGATCTGGTTTTACATCGCCACTTTTGTGACTGTTGCCATGTTGCACATTTTTAATTCATTCGAACTACCGATCTCTTTCTTAAAAAGCTATTCCTGGTATGCCGGAGTTCAGGATGCCCTGGTTCAATGGTGGTACGGACACAATGCGGTGGCTTTCTTCCTGACAACGCCTTACCTGGGACTGATGTATTACTTTGTTCCGAAAGCAGCCAATCGCCCGGTATATTCCTATCGTTTATCCATTATTCACTTTTGGGCGCTGATTTTCATTTACATCTGGGCCGGACCTCATCACCTGTTGTACACTTCATTACCGGATTGGGCTCAAAGTCTGGGTGTTGTATTTTCTGTCATGCTGATTGCTCCTTCCTGGGGTGGAATGCTAAACGGACTGCTGACATTGCGTGGTGCATGGGATCGTGTACGGGATGATGTGATGCTGAAATTTATGGTGGTAGCACTTACTTGTTACGGGATGGCCACCTTTGAAGGACCGCTGCTTTCTTTAAAATCAGTGAACATGCTTTCCCACTTTACCGATTGGACCATTGCTCACGTACACGTAGGAGGGCTTGGCTGGAACGGAATGATGACTTTCGGATTGATTTACTGGCTAATTCCTAAACTATTCAAGACGGAATTGTACTCCAGAAAACTGGCAAACCAGCATTTTTGGATTGCAACTTTGGGAATTATCCTGTACGCGGTTCCGATGTATATCGCAGGGTTTATGCAGGGACTAAGCTGGCAGCATTTCAATCCTGACGGAACTCTGGTCCACAAAGACTTTTTAGAAATTGTTATCGACATGAAGCCGTATTACATCCTGAGATCAGTCGGTGGCTTCCTTTACATCATCGGAGCTTTGATGCTTGTTTACAATGTGATTAAAACGGTCAAAAAAGGTTCGTTTGCTGCAAATGAAACAGTAGAAGTGGCTGTAGAAAGAGCACATGCGGCTAAAGGCAGGGAATATTGGCACCGCAGAATTGAAGGAAAACCGGTTCGATTCATGCTGCTGAGTATTTTGGTTGTTGCAATAGGAGGACTGGCAGAAATTATTCCGACCATCGCCGTGAAATCCAATATCCCGACGATCAGCAGTGTAAAACCTTATTCTCCGCTCGAACTGGAAGGCCGGGACATTTACATCCGAGAAGGCTGTAACAATTGTCACTCCCAAATGATCCGCCCGCTGCGTTTTGAAACGGCCCGCTATGCGCCCACTCCGGAAAGCGGAGGCTACACAAAAGCAGGTGAACATGTTTACGACCATCCGTTCCTATGGGGTTCCAAGAGAACCGGCCCTGATTTGGCCCGTGAAGGAGGATTACGCGGAAACCTCTGGCATTATAAGCACATGATAGACCCGAAAGCGTTGTCTCCCGGATCTATTATGCCGGCTTACACCTGGTTGAAAGACGACGATTTGAATACGGATTTATTAGCGAAAAAAATTGAAGCGATGCAAACGCTTGGGGTTCCTTATCCAAAAGGATACGCGCAAAAAGCAAAGGCCGATTTAGATCAACAAGCATTGGAAATCGCTACTGACATTGTTGAAAACACGCCGAAAATTGCGCTGAACGGCCAGGATAAAAATGCAAAGATCAACGAATTGAAACAGAAAGAAATCATCGCTCTGATCGCCTATCTGCAGCGTATGGGTACAGATATTAAAGTCAAACAAACTAAAAAATAAAGTATGTTACGATTTATTAAACACCATTTGGCAAGTGAATCGGGAGTAGCATTTTACGGGATATTCTCCCTGATGATCTTTGTGCTCTTCTTCCTGATCGTATTCATTCGCCTGTGGAAAATGAAAAAATCCACCATCGAAGAATTAAGCGCTATTCCTCTTAGTACGGATGATATAACTCAAAATGAAAGGCCATGAAAATCCATCAACTACTTATTATACCTGTGTTGTTCCTGCAAACAACCGTTGTTTTTAGCCAGGGTGAAGCCTTATTCAAATCAAAATGCAATACCTGTCATGCGGTTGACAAAAATTCTACCGGGCCGTGGCTCAAAGGTGTCAAGGCAAAATGGAGCGATGCCGGTGAGGGAGAATTATTGTATGATTGGGTCAAAAACTCTAAAAGTTTAATTGCCGGAGGTAACAGTAAAATGGCATTGGCAATCAAAGATTTTTCAGGTTCTGAAATGCCGCCGCAACAGGCAAGCAATGAAGAAATTGATCAAATCCTGGAGTATGTAGATACTTACACGCCTCCTGTAAAAGCAACTGAAACAGGAACTCCCGGTGCAACTGAAGAAGTCAAACTCATTCCCGATTATAAGGGGAACCTGAACATTTTTTATGCTTTGGGAACGCTGATGGTTATTTTACTGCTTGCCATTATCCTGATGAGCAGTTCCATCCTTTCATTTGTAAAATCCGATCTTTTCAGGCAGAAATTGAAAGACCGGGAGAACCTGACCAGGCTGCTGATTATCCTGATCAGTGTCGGGGCTGTATTTTTCCCCGGAACTTCTTATGGGATGAGTACTCCGGATCCGGCCAACCCGGCGGAAGCTGAATATCCCTGGTTGCTGGTTGAAAAATTCGACTTGTATGTTCTAATCGGGATTAACCTGATATTACTGGTGATTGTACTATACCTGCGGGGATTATTCAATGATTTCTACTACATGGTTTATCCCCGTAAAGTGAAGCCGGCAAAACCGGCACAAAAACGGGCGGTAAAAATCCTGGTAGATTCCGTTCCGATCGAAGAAGAAAGCAGCATTTTAATGGAACACGAATACGACGGGATTCGCGAATTGGACAACAATTTACCTCCCTGGTGGGTTTGGGGATTTTACGCAAGTATTGTTTTCGCCTTCATCTATCTTTTCAACTATCACCTTTTCAACACAGGTGATCTGCAGACCGAAGAATACAATAAGTCCATGGCTCTTGCACAAAAGGAAATCGATCTGTATCTGAAAGAAGCAGCGATGAACGTGGATGAAAACACGGTAACTCTCCTGACCGACGAAACGGGATTGGGGAGCGGGAAACACTTGTTCGAAGCCAATTGTACAGCCTGTCACAAAGACGGAAGCGGTGATATCGGCCCGAATTTGACGGACAACTTCTGGCTGTATGGAAACGATATTAAGACCGTTTTCGGGACGATCAAGAACGGAACCACGAATGGAATGCCCGAACATGCTTCCAAACTGAACCCGGTGCAATTGCAGCAGGTTGCTTCTTACGTATTGAGCCTGAAATACAAACCCGGAAAAGAACCGCAGGGGAAAGAATTCCCGAAAAATAAACGAAATGGAAGAAGCATTTAGAGATCATATTGCAACAGTTAACCAGGATGGAAAACGCGTGTGGGTTTATCCTAAAAAACCGAAGGGAAAATTCACCAACCGCCGGAAACTGATCAGTTACTCTTTATTGGTTTTCCTGCTAAGTGCGCCATTTATAAAAATCAATGGAGATCAGCTCATTGAGATAAATATCCTGGAACGGAAGTTTTCCATGTTCGGGGCTACGTTCTGGCCGCAAGACCTTTACTTATTTGCTGTAATGCTCATTATCGCCATCGTTTTCGTTATTCTCTTCACGATTATCTATGGACGGTTGTTTTGTGGCTGGTTCTGCCCTCAAACCATTTTTATGGAATTTGTTTTTCGCCAGGTTGAATACTGGATCGACGGAGACTGGACCAAACAAAGGGCATTGGACAAACAAGCATGGAACGCGCAAAAATGGGCAAAAAGAATACTCAAACACACGATTTTCTGGCTCATCTCCTTTGTGATTGCAAATATTTTCCTGGCTTACATTATAGGTAGTAATGCCTTACTTAAAATCATTACGGAACCGGTCCGTGAACATATCGGGGGATTGATCTCCATCGGAATTTTTACAACCATCTTCTATTTCGTTTTTTCCTGGCTGAGAGAACAGGTGTGTACGACCATTTGCCCGTATGGAAGGTTACAGGGAGTTTTGCTTGATCAAAATTCCATGGTTGTGGCTTATGATTATGTGAGAGGAGAAGACCGGGGTAAATTCCGAAAGGGAGAAGACAGGCCCTCCGCTAAAAAAGGGGATTGCATTGATTGTTCGCAATGTGTTCATGTTTGTCCTACGGGAATTGACATCCGGAACGGGACACAATTGGAATGTGTGAATTGCACGGCTTGCATTGATGCCTGCGATTCCATGATGGAAGGTGTTGGCCTGGAAAAAGGATTGATCCGTTTTGTTTCGGAAAACGGGATCCGGAACCGCACGCGTTTTCAATGGACAAGAAGGGTGATTTCGTATACCGTTCTGTTGGTGATCTTAATCGGGATCTGGGTTACCATGATGGCCATTCGCGAAGATTTTTCCACGACCATTATACGTCAGCGCGGATCTACCTACCAACTGACCAGGGAAAAGGATATCAGTAATATTTTTGAAATCGACCTGACCAACAAGACCAAAGAAGTTTTCCGGGTGAAGCTGGTTTCTTCAGATCCTTCGGTGAAATTGGAATTAGCCAGCGACTCACTTGAACTCCCCGGTCAAAAACACATCCGTGAACGGTTTTTAGCACGGTTCCCCTACTCTTTTATTCAAAACGGGACCCGGAAAATTGACATTATCATTGTGGGGAACGGAAAAGAAATGGACCGGGTGAGAATTAAAGTGATCGGGCCGAGCTTTTAGAGGGGAGAAAGTTCAAAGGTTCAAAAGGTTCAAAACGTTTAAAAGATTAGAAAATTGAAAATGGACCATTGAAAAATCGATAAGTCGGAATAGGTTTTTTACAAGATCTTGAACTATTGAACTATTGAACTATTGAACTATTGAACTATTGAACTATTGAACTATTGAACTATTGAACTATTGAACTATTTAATCTGCTCCGGCTGAAATTATTACATAACAAATACTTAAATTATGAATTGGGGAAAAGGAATCATTATCGGGATGGCACTGTTTATGGCGTTTATTTTACTATTGGTAAGCATCCTGATGCGTCAGAACATTGACCTGGTGGAAGAAGATTATTACACGCGTGAGTTGAATTACGACGATCAGTTTAACGCTCAAAAAGTCTATGCTTCCGCCATAGAAAAAATCAGTATTGAGAGTAAGTCCGACAGCTTACTGATCTATTTTCCGAAAGACTTTCAATCGGAGGAAGTAAAGGTTAGTTTTCAGCGACCGAATGACAAAAACAAGGACGTTTCTTTCATGATCGTACCTATCGAAAAAGTGATCATTCCGACCTCTTCTTTCCCGAAAGGGCTTTTCAACTGTACTATTCAAGGTTCCATTCAGGATCGGCCGTATGAAATGTCTCAGCAAATCACCATTCCGTAATGATTTTCCTGATCAGTTCTTTCATTTTGGGACTTGCGGGTTCGTTTCACTGCATCGGGATGTGCGGGCCAATAGCACTCGCACTTCCGGTTAACCGGAAATCACCCGCAACCGTATTGGCTGATCTTTTGACTGCAAATACCGGCCGGATAATTACTTATACGCTTCTGGGTTTTGTAATCGGAAGTATCGGGTTTTCGCTTCAGTTGTTCCGGTTATTCCAGGTATTGAGTATCCTGTTCGGCCTGTTACTGATCGCAATTGCCTGGAGAAAACAGTTACTCCGGCACATCGAGTTTCGATCCCCGGGATTTCAAAAATGGGTTTCCGGACGCATGCAGCTTTTACTTCGACAAAAAGGGACTTTAAAACTGTTCGGCATAGGCTTATTAAACGGATTACTTCCTTGCGGCATGATCTTTTTGGCTTTAACCAATGCGCTTTTAGCGGAAAATCCTCTTGGAAGCGCATCCGCCATGGCTGCATTCGGATTGGGTACACTCCCGGCACTCATCGGAGTCGGATTCTTTGCTCAACGGTTCAATCAATCGTTTCGCAACAGATTAACCGGGGCTTTTCCATACCTCTTGTCCATCATCGGCTTATTGGTGATTTTGCGCGGAGCTAATTTCGGAATTCCGGTCTTAAGCCCGAAGATTGAGCAATTGAACCCGGGACATCCAAAATCAGTGATTGTTGAATGCCATCAGCCTGAAAAGTAATCATTCATACAATCTAATTTCCCGGAAACAAAAAGGCCCACCAGAATTGATGAGCCTGTCACAATAGCAAGCGGAATCTTGTTTAAATTTGCGGAACAACGCGCAAAAAAGATTGATCGGGTGCCTTTTCCAGCTAATACATCTCATGATCCAGATTGATTTGTCTCATTGCTTAGATAATCACTCCAGATTCTTCCGCTGCTCCATTTCATGAAGCAATTTCTCCGGAATGGGCCTGCAAGAACAATGCTTTTGATGTTCTACATGCCATTTAACCCGTTGCTCAAAAGTGGCATTTTTAGGCATTTTGTTTTTGTCATGCCAATCCTTGTTTATCTTCATAAAACGTCATTTTAATCATGCCAAGTTACCATTCGATCTAAAGTTAAAGTGCATTCTTACAAATGCTTTTTTCTCGTTCTCCGTCATTTTATCCGTTGATTCAACAGCCACCGTTATATGATTAAACCGACTTTCATTGCTCAGGTAGTGCTGCAGTTCAGTCTTGGCATTTTCCGGGCCGAATAACAGCACCTTGTCATACCCCATTATTTTATCAGATATCTGTTTAAAATAGGCTTCCTGTAACTGCTGTTCTTTGTTATGCAAGTGTTTTTCGCCTTTCTTCACGACCTCTTTCCGGATGTCCGGTGAAAATTTGGATGCGATAATCTCTGTCTTGAAATCCGTAGCATCAATCACGTGCGCCGTGGAATAATCCATCCATATTCCTGCGTTTTTGGTTGAGTCCATTTTTTCTGTTTTTTTGATGAAACTAAAAAGGTGGAAAAACCGATTCCACCTGCTGACTTCTAGTCGATCAGTGCATATTCGTAATCGACTTCCAAATTATTCTCGACGTGCCAAATACCCGGAGTTTTCCATGCAATACGGCCGGCTTCTTCCTTCTGATACAAAGAAGCAACGGTTCCGGTAAGTCTGACAGTTCGACCTTCAACATGAACCCGGATATCTTTGTCATTGACAGCCCAGCTTCTGTGAAGTGCTGCTTCTATCTCCTTTTGTTCAATTGCATCGTTTAGTTCGGATTTGATCTTTAAATGATTAAATACCCCGCGCACTCCTGTAATGTGTTCAATAGCACGCTTGGCAGCTTCTCTTTGAAAATTCCAGTGTACTTCGCCCTCCAAAGTCACCCACCCGTTTTCGACTTTCACCTGGATCTTTTTATCCGGAACAATCAAATCAACACTTAAGGCAAAAACAACATCTTCGGCGATCTCCGCATCGTCTTTCTTTTTGGAATCGGCAAATTTCACTTCTATGTCCTCTGCAATTGCCTTCACTCCAAGAACACTTTTTGCGGCTTTTTCAACCTGCAGTTTTTTGGCGTAGTTATCAACGGTCCCTGTCAGGGTCACAATTCCATCTTTGACAATAACGCCAATTTCTGCTGCTTTTAATAATGGCTCCCATTTAATAGCATCCTGTACATCTTTTTGTAACTGTTCATTTGTTTTCATGATTTCTCCTTTTTAGATTACATCACAAAGGAATTCAATCAACTGTTTAAATGAAATGAGCTTACTCAGAACAGGTTATGACGCTACTCAGCCTCTGAATTGACGGGTATCAGGATCAGTTTTTCATACCAACCAACTGATCGTAATTCAGAATGGTGATCGTACTTCCCGAGATTTCGATGTATCTATCCTCTTTAAAGTCGCTCAGGGTACGGATTACCGTTTCTTTGGCCGTACCGACCAAATTGGCCAGGTCTTCGCGCGAAACATGCATACTGAATTGCTGATCAGTTTCCTTTTTATAGGTATCCGACAGTTTAACCAATGCTTCTGCTACCCGTTTTCTGACAGAATTATAGGCAAGGCGCATCAATTGTTGCTCATTTTCAAGCAGGTTATCGGAAAGCAACTCAATGAATTTTCGTGCAACCGCCGTATTCTTATAAAGCAGGGAAAAGAAATCCTCTTTGGGAATCATATAAATCTCTGTATCCTCCAAAGCTGTTGCAGAATGAATGTATTGTTCATCTTTCAATAAAGACAGAAAACCGAAAAAGTCACCTGCTTTGTGAAGGCTGCTGATGAGTTCTTTGCCCTGGTCATTTTTCTGATAGATCTTTACTTTTCCTTTTTCAATAAAATAAACTCCTTTGGGATAAGAACCTTCGAGGAAAATAGCGTCTTTCTTTTTGTAGTGTCTTAAGTCGCGCGATTTGGATAACTCAGTCAAAACATCAAAACCCCTGGCTTCGTTCAAAAAATGATTAACTCCTTCCACATCTCTTGAGAATTGTTTTTTCAGGATATCATTTTTCGTTAACCGGGTTTCGATTGCGCTCAGTAATTCCTGGTCCGTAAAAGGTTTTGTCAGGTAGTCATCCGCTCCCATAGACATGCCTTTACGAATATCACCCCGGTCTGCCTTAGCAGTCAGGAAAACAAAAGGAATAGCGGCCGTAGTTTCATTCTTTGACAATAAGTGCAAGACTCCGTATCCGTCCAGAACCGGCATCATAATATCACAAATAATCAAATCGGGAAGTTCTTTGAGTGCCAGCTGAACTCCTTCTTTGCCATTTTCGGCGGTCAATACCCGGTACTGCGCCAAATCCAGTATTTCGGCGGTGTTCTCACGAATATCCGGGTTGTCTTCAATCAGTAATATCTTTTTCATAAGTGTGTGAATTAACGTGGAATTAATAATCTGGCGGTTGTTCCCTGGTTCTGAACACTTTCAATGGTAACTTTTCCGTTCATCAGTTCTGCGTAGCGTGCAACAATGTTCAATCCCAAACCGGTTCCCTGGATATGCGTTGCATTTCCTCCGCGGAAAAACCGTTCAAAGAGGTGTTTCTGATCTTGTTCACTGATACCGATCCCATGGTCTTTCACCGATATGGAAACCGTATCTTCTCCGACCAGAACTGTTAATTCAATTACACCTTCTTCAGGAGAGAATTTAATGGCGTTCGAAATCAAATTGAACAGGATATTGCGAAGTAATTTAGGATCTAAAAACACCTGCTCATCTCCTGAATAATCCTGGACAATGGTTTGTTTTCCGGATAACATTCCCTGCATTTCGGAACAAATATCCAACAGGAATTGTTTCAGGTTCACTTCTTCGGGAAGGTTCCCCACTTTTCCTTCTTCCAGTTTGGAAACAGAGAGAAAATCATTGAGTATATCTGTCAGGTTAATAATGGACCTTTCAATTTTATGAATGTGTTTGGCATGATTGGCCGTATCGTTCCGTTCATTGTACTTACTTACCAACGATAAAGAGGACATCATAGTGGTAAGTGGAGTGCGGAATTCATGTGAAGCCATTGAAACGAACCTGGACTTCATCTCATTTAATTCCTTCTCTTTGGCGAGCGAAGCATCCAGCTCTCCTTTGGTGCGTTCCAGTTCCCTGATGGCTTCTTCCAGGATAAGTGTTCTGTTCCTAACCTGTTTTTCCAGGTCTTCGGAATAATTCCGGAGTTTCATCTCAGCTTCTTTTCGAAGTGTCACGTCTACAATGAAGGCAATTACGAAGTTTCCCTCTTCATTACTATATGGACTTAAACTGATTTCCACCGGGAATTCGGAACCGTCTTTTTTCAATCCGAACAATTCCATTCCCAATCCCATTGCCCTTGCATGCGGATGATGTGCATATTCTGCCCGGTTATCTTCGTGTTTCTGTGAAAATCTGGAGGGTACTAATGTTTCTATTTTTCTTCCTGTCAATTCTCCCGGGTTGTAGCCGAATAATTTTTCAGCACTCGGGTTTATCCGTGTAATGCTTCCTTGTGAATCGGTAACCAGGATCCCTTCCGTTGCGTGCAAAAACAATGCATCAACCCCTTCTTTGCTCTCCATTTTTTTGAATTCGTAGTCCATAACGAATATACACTTTTTGCACAGAGATCAAAAGTAAAAACCAGGAACTGCCGAACAGATGATTTTTATCATCTGTCGCGCTGATTATTGTCATCCAAAACACGAAACCGAAAACTGAAAAAGCACCTTGTGAAGGTGCTTTTTTGTAACTCAACCCAAGGATTATAGATTTCTTCCGATCTCAGCATAAGAGGGAATTTTCACCTCGATGTTGTTCTCAACAGTAGCAACTCCCGGCACATTCCAGGCTACATGCTCGGCTTCCCGCTTTTCTGCATAGGAAGACACTTTTCCTCCCAATATAACTTTGCTGCCACTGTTTTCTACGTGAATATGATTGGCATCCACCAAAGCGTTTCTTTCAAATGCGGCGGAAATTTTCTTCTTCACATCCTTCGGATCAACTTTAGGAATAACTTTTACCAGGTTACTGATTCCTTTTACTCCTTTGATAGTTGCAATAGCATCCCGGACTGCATTTTGTTCATAAGCCCATTCCACGGTTCCTTTAGCAGTAATCCAACCATTTTCCGCCTTGATCTTTATTTGGTCATTCGGCACCAGCACATTCCATTTCAATGCATCCAATGCTGCCTGAGCCAATTCCGTATCGGTTTTCTGATGATTGAACGGAAGATTAATCTGAATGTCTTCAGCAAGGCCTTTCACCCCGGCAACTTTAAGTGCGGCTTTTTCAGCGGTTGTCTTCTCCAGGTAGGTATCAACCGTTCCCGATAGCGTAACAACTCCGTTTTTTACCGCTACGCCAATTTCCGATGAATGAATAGAAGGTTCCCACTTCAACTCTTCCATCACATGTTTCTGAATCTCCACATCTGTTTTCATACCAACTGATTTTAAAAGTTAACACAGCAAAGATTCAGATTCACAGCAAGTTGTAAAATGATTCAAATCACCCCGGTAATTGAGCTTACTCACTGACGTACATCATCCCGATAGTTGACAAGCCTCATTTATATTCCATTTAACTGCCTGTAATTTTGCTTTAAAATCGGTAAACATGGAACTCATTACTCATTATCATTACATCGCAGGAATTACCATAGCGCGCGTATTCATCGGATTTTTGTTCCTGTTTCAGGGGTATGATGCTCTTTTTAATATCGGATTGAAAGAGGTAACCAATACTTATCAGGCGCGGTTCCGTCTGAAAGGAATTCCGCGGTTGTTAACTGCACTTGCCGCCCTGTTTACATCCTGTTCAGCATTTATCTGCGGTGCTTTACTTGTTCCTGGTGTTTTTGAGACAATTGCTCTTTACCTATTGGGAATCAACCTCATCATTACCGGAATCGGATTCGGAATGAACGAACCGCTTTGGGATACGCGCCATGTATTTCCGCGCCTGGCCCTGGTTCTTCTCCTTTTACTGACTCCTGTGGAATGGCACAGCCTGTCATTGGATCATTTATTCTTTAAACTTTAAAAAATTGAATCATGAAAAAAATACTTGTACCGACAGATTTTTCCAAACTATCCGCCAATGCGTTGGATTATGCTGTTCAGCTGGCAAAAAAAACAGAAGCCGAGGTGCTATTGTTCCACGTTTATACCATTCCCGTGTTTCCGGAAGACCCGACACTGATCAGCACCGAACAGTACTTGCTGGAAGATGCTTTAGACAATTTGGAACAATTAAAAGAGTCTATTGAAGAATCGTACCCGGATCTGAAAATAAGTTATGCTGCCAAAGCAGGATTTCCTGTCGAACAAATAACCGACTATGCCCACAAACAGCACGTGGATATGATTATCATCGGTGCGCAGGGAGCAGGATATATCCAGGAACGGGTATTGGGCAATACTGCTTCAACCCTGATCAGGAAAGTGAAGGCACCTTTGATGATTATCGATAAACATGTCAGATTCAGAGAACCAAAAAAGATCGTTTTAGCCGTTGATTTTGCTGAAACAGACGATCAGATGGTTTTGGCACCGCTTAAAAAAATCGCTGCAAAATACCAGTCACACATTTGCATCCTCAATATATTCACCGAAGCCAATGTCATTCCTACATTCGGTGAAATTGCCGAAAGTTTCCGGCTCGAAAAGACATTAAAACACACGCATCATACCTTTTTTGAGGTTGAACACCCGGATGTCGTTCTGGGCATTAACAATTTTGTCAAAAAGCACAACATAGACCTGGTAACCATCATATCGCGAACGCATTCCCTGATCGGACGTCTTTTTCGCGAACCGTTGACAAAAGCAATGACTTTCCATAGTCTTGTACCACTATTGGTCCTTCACGAATAATTTACACCCCATGAAGTTAATTATCAACGATCAGCAAAGCATCGAACAGATACGTCATTCGTTTAATAACCAATTTCCTTTCCTGAAACTGGAATTTTTTTCGAAAAGGCATGAATCCGGCCAGGCCTCATCGCTTCAGTTTTTAATCCGGAAGGATGTTACGTTGAAAGAATGCCGTAAGGTGCATCACTCCGGTGAAATAATCATTACTCCGGACATGCGTGTGAGTGAACTGGAACAGCTTCTCTGGACAGACTTCGGATTGGGCGTTCAGGTGTTCCGTAAATCCGGGAACGTGTGGCTGGAAACCATTTTAACGGATACCTGGACCTTGGCAGAACAAAACGCCGAAGGAGAATTTCTCAGCAAAGGTATTGAACCGCAAGAGCCTGAGTACTACCAGGACCGGGATTGAAGAACATGTTGTTTAACCTTAAAAATAAAGTTATGAATTCAGTAAAAACATCGAAAGACGAAGAATTAACGGCTCCTAATTGGTCTGATTTTTTTGCAGACCGTGTTTTCTCGAACCGGTGGCCATTCCATAAAATGGAACTGTTTCCGGCAGTAAATATTAAAGAAAGTGATGACGCCTTTCACACGGAAATGGCAGTCCCGGGATTCTCAAAAAAGGATTTCAAGATTGATGTTGATGGATCTTATCTGACTATCAGCGCAGATAAAACCCGGGAAACCAATGAATCGAACGAACGGTATACCAAAAAAGAGTTCGAAAGCAAATCGTTTTCACGAACGTTTAATCTTCCTGAAAACGTAGATGCGGACAACATTGAAGCGACCTATCAGGAAGGCATACTTCAACTCATTATCCCTAAAAAGGAAAAACGCAAACCAACCCTTAAGAAAAAGATCCGACTTTCTTAAGTAGATGACTGCCCGGAAATTCCGGGCAGTCATTTTATTTTATTTCAAAACCTTATGCAATTTTTGCCCTTATTCATTATTCTTGCTCTGATTGCCGAAATCCTCGGTACAATCGGCGGTTTCGGGTCTTCCATGTTTTTCGTCCCGATTGCCGGTTATTTCTTCGATTTTCATTCCGTTCTCGGAATTACCGCACTTTTTCATCTGTCAAGCAATGTTTCAAAAATTGCACTTTTCAGAAAGGGGTTTGATAAGAAATTAGTCCTAACGATTGGAGTTCCGGCAGTTATTTTCGTCATCGCGGGAGCTTTTCTCAGTCGTTTTGTAAATACATCCCTGCTTCAGATCCTTTTATCCGTCTTCCTGATTCTTTTGAGCTTATTGCTCATGATTTACAAAAACCTGCACTTAAAGCCCACAACCACCAATTCGATTGCCGGAGGTGCTTTATCCGGAATAACGGCCGGCCTTCTGGGAACCGGGGGCGCGATTCGCGGACTCACTCTCGCCGCATTCAATCTCGATAAGAAACGTTTTATAGCCACTTCAGCCATCATAGATTTAGGAATTGACCTCAGCAGAAGTGTTGTTTATTTCTCAAACGGGTACATGCACAAACACGATTATTACCTCATCCCCATTTTATTAGTGGTTGGTATTACCGGAACTTTTATCGGGAAAAAACTGCTTACCCGTTTTTCAGAAAATCAATTCAAATACGTGGTCCTCATCCTGGTCTTCATAACGGGCATTGTTACGCTCATAAATGGGGTGAAGTAAATTCAGGAATAGCCTTTTAAATTCCGTCGCTTTGATATTTTCATTCCATTTGTTTATAAAACATAAATAGATTACGAACTTAAAATTGAAAATTAGTGTTTGATTTGTAGTATTATGAAATGATGTTTAGAGCCATTGAACACGCATACAACTCTGAAAATGGAGAACGATTTAGCATCTCGGAAAATACAAATTCCCAAATAGAGCGATTCTCACTTCGTGAACAAGTGCAACGAAAGAAACGGCATTTTGAATGTATTGAATGTGGACAATCGCTAACTTTAGCGGTAAGTAAAAAGGACTTTATTTACTTCAGGCATTTACCAAATTCGGAAGAATGCACACTTAAAAATGCCTCCTTGGAAGAAATTCGAATTTTCAATGAGTTTTACGCTTCAAAGGAAAGTCCAAGACATAAATTTCTGAAAAATGAAATTGGAAATAAGCTTAAAGATCATTCGGGAATCACCTCCGTTCAAATTGATGATAAATTCATAGTTAGGGGTAATGAAAAACGAAAACCCGATGTTTACTGTAAGTTCGGAAATAAAGAAATCGTTTTTGAAATTCAGTTATCTGATTTATCAATAAATTATTTAACATCTAGACATGAATTCTACAAGAAAAACGGCATATACCTTATTTGGATTCTGGACAAATTTGATCCTGAAAAGTCAACTCAATTAGTTCGAGATGTAAAGTATCTAAATGAGTATCAAAACTTCTTCAAACTGGATGAAAAATCCGAAACTTTTAAATTGCAGAGCAAATTCAAAGAATCTTATGTAACATCTTTTTTTACGATTCAAGATAAATGGGTTACAAAGTCGGTAACACTTGAAGAAGTAACTTTCAATGATTCAAACTACCAGGTTTTCTATTTGGATTATAAAGCGAATCGCAAACTGAATGAAGAAAAAGCCGAAGTTTTAAAAGAAGAAAAAAATCAGGCTGAGATAGCAGAAAAGCAAAGAATCTTAATTGAACAAGCTAACGCGACCGCTATCTCAATTAGAGAACAAATAAAGACTAGAAAGGAAAAAAACTCATTTCATTTTGATGACATTGCAGAAAGAATTTCAAACCTTTCTGACATTGAATTGAAAGTATTTAATGATAAACTCGATATTACCGGAAAACCTTCGTTTTCCAAATGGTTAAAGAATTCCAATAATTCACACTTTATCCTTTTTATTCTTGGATGCAAAGGAATTGACTTGGATGTTAACCTTAGTTTTGAAAATAAAACTCCGTTTCAAACTCTTCATGATAATTCAAACCTTTTTCATGAATCTATTATGAGAGAAATGTTCAAACGAGGATATAAACTAACAGATGATGACAAAAGGTTTATCAATGAGAAACAGTATTATCAAATGATTGTTTACGAAATCGCAGAAAGACTAGAGTTAGATTCTGATATAGATCAAATTTTCGAATCAAAAACAAATAAACTCATTTTTATCATTGAATCGATAAAACGAGGTCAAATATTAAAAAGTGGCTTTAAATCTGAAGATTGGTTAGCATTTGGGAATAACCTTGCCCAACATTACAATGATTATTGGGAGTATATAGAAAATGCCTTAACCTATTTCGGGATATGGAATAAAATCATTGAAATGGATAAAAAAGGTACTTTTCAGAACAAAGTTGAAATGCTAAAGTTCGACTTCCCAAAGCAGAAAACAGAATTTAAAAGATTGTTTGATAAAATCTACCCTGAACTGAAATAATTAAAACTATGGAACATACAATCTTAGCTTTCCTGAAATTTGGGAATCTCAAAAACATGACGGACTTATTCAATAACGGAACCATCTACATGAATCCGATTCAATACTTCCGAAAGATAGAAGACGCTGAATTAAGAGGGGATAAATATGAAGGAGCGAGTGGGATAATTAACTCCACATCCGGGAATTTTAAAATTCCCGGTATTGAACAAGAATTCAACTTTCAGCATCTTCATTTGATTGAATCGTACAAAGAAGTAGTTGGAAATATTTATTCGTTGTATAGTATCTCTTCTCATGGTTTTGCAAATCCATTAGGTTTTAAATTAGACCAACAAAACGAAAGATTTGGAACACATTGCGTGATGATCAAAGACAATGCTCATTTTCTTAAAAGAATCGAAGAGGAACTCAAAAAAAGAGAACTTCATTTTCACCATGGGTTTATCGAATACTACGATAAGAAAATCAAAAGTGGAAAAGTGACCCTTTTTGAAAAACCTAAAGAATTTGAATATCAAAAAGAGTTTAGATTCTACGTTGAACATACCGAGATAGAACCATTAGTTATTCAAATTGGTTCGTTGGAGAACTGTGCTCAATTAATTACAATGGAGGAAGCAATGTCGATTAGCCTGGGTAAAGGTGGGTGATGCTTCCGTTTTTATTGCACTCCTCCATATCCTTTAAATCCCTTATTTCCGTTTCCTATTCGTCTTTCGAATATTCTCAACATATATTTGATATCCCTTAAGGTCTCGTCTTAAAGCAATGCCTTCTTTTGTTTTTTCTAAAATCTTCTTCGGAGCATCGATGTAATTATTGAACACGTCTATTCCGGTAATATTTTGAAAACCTTTATACTTTGTTTTCCGATAACTTAACTTAAATCCACTGTCAGTTACAATTTCAAGCAACGTTTGTAGATGCTCTTTAAAGCATTGTGCCGAAGAAAAAGTTAAGTCATCAACATACCTTGTGTAGGTTATCCCATTTCTATTACAAAACTCGATTAATCTAAAGTCAGTTTCTAAGAACACAATATTAGATACATGAGTACTGGTCGGAGTCCCCTGTGGAAGCTCATACTTCCAAGTTGTGAATTTAGTAAGCCAATGACCGTAGTGATTCGAATAACCCAATTTCAAAAACGTGTCAAAAACTCTTTCGTATTTAATACTTGGATAGAAATCTTGAAGATCGGTTGTAAATTGAAACTTCTTACCTTGATGGGGTTTCGCATTTGTAATATTGCTTCTCTTCTTTACACCTCCATGAATGTTAGATGGCATAGAAATCGGAACCAATATTCTTTCTTTAATTGCTCGTTGGATAACTTTAAGTTCTTTCAAAGAAGGTCGAATGATTCGTTTTTTCACCGTACCATCTTTGTACTTCTTATTTTCACCTGTAACCTTATCTTTCTTAATTTCTTGCCATTCCTTATAATAAGAATCAAGGTTTGAAGAGATCTCAGAAACCAACTCCTTTTTAATACCAATGTTATGACAGAACTTTTTGAATTCTGACTTTTCAAACTCCGAAGAAATCACTTATCAATGCTTTTACTTTTGGACCAATATTTTCAAACTGTTCTTTTTTCTCAACAGGTACATCTTCAGAATCAATTGACATAAAAAAAAGAACCGGCAATGGAATATCCAATTCGTCGCTGATCACTTTTAACGTAGATAAATTAGGCTCTTTCTTATTCCCCTCTATTTGAGAAAGGTAAGTTTGAGTTATACCACAAGCTTTGGCAAACTCTTCTTGAGTCTGCCTCTTTTGCTTTCTATTATTTTTAATTACAGTTCCTAAATCCATGACTTGAAAAATTTAAGGAGTGCTCGGGTTAGTGACATACATTGACTTTCCGAATCCATGATTAAGAAAAATAACGAGCAAATAACTCTACGATTTTCTGAACCTCTTTACGAAGCTCTTTATTCGTCTTACCTTTCTTGTTTCTTAGGATTTGAAGCTTTTTCAATGCTTCATTCAAGATTAATAAATCTTGATCCGAGAGAGAACACTGGTTCTCAATGATAACTTGCAGACATGCAATCAAGCTATCGATGTTTTGAGTTTGACTAACTCTTCCCATAACTTATAGATTATTTATTATTGAGCATTATTGCCCTGCATTACAGCAATATCTACTCGGAAGAATTAGGTCGCATAATCCAAATGCGTAAACAATGTTCTCATACACTCACTTAAAATTCCTGCATTAAATGACTTTAAAAGGATAAAGCATTAACGCTAAGCGCAATTATATTCATGTAGTCCAGTATCGCTATAGACTTTCGCCGTGTTAGGGGAAGAAGATAGGAAGGACGCGTTATGAATGTTTTCTTTCCGCTAAAAACCCACAAGGGTTGCCAATTGGCTATAAGTTGAACTTCATCTAGAAATTTGACCTCAAAACATTTTCAAAGAACGATAGGACAAAGATATAGAAATATTACTCATGGTTAATAAATGAATTTTCTGAACTTACCAACATTTTGAGGTGGTTATCAACAAAAACAACCTGTTTCAACATTTAAAACCTCTAACACCTCCATTTCCCTCTCTACCTAAACTCAGTGATGAATTGATAATTAAAATCAATCTAAGTCACCATAATTCTTTTTGAACAACTTCATTCGTTCATCATCAAAAGGATTAAGAAGCGTTTTAGCAATATTAATATTCCCTTTCCGTAAGGAACTATCATCTAATCCTAAAGAGTGTCCCCGGAAACTGTACACTTGTTCTATCGTAGGATTTCCCCATTCATCAACTCCTTCGAAATATTCTGCTATGCCACAAGTTCTAAAATTATGGTTATCAAATAATCCAGCTTGAATATTTCCTCCGACTGTAATTATTGAAGTATCTCGAATTACTTCTCGCAATGCATGAAAGGGCGTATATTCAGAATTAGATGCTTCTCGATCTAATATTGTTTGACAAGCTCTCTTTGCATTATTGTCACCAATAATGAAAGGGGTTTCATTAATTTCAACTTCTTCCTTAACAAATTCAATTTCTCTATTTTCATTTTGTTGAGGAAAAAAATGATAAAATCTAGGTATTGTTTCTTCAGGACAAAAACCTCCAATAAGAATCGAAGATCCACCATCTACCCGATGAATTTCTATCATCTTCCTTGAGACGTCTTGATAAATCTCAAACGCAATATCAGTTAAGTTTTCAATAGAAAAATCAGAGATTCCTTCAGCACCTTGAATATTTTCTAATACTTCGCCAAACGTATCAGCTAATAAACTTCCATTTAGATAACTACCAGTAAAACACATACCGAAATTCCCATAATGTAAAAGCTTCTCGGATTCCGCAGGATTTGAGCTATTTGAAGTCCCAATGATCTTAACCTTAATAGAGAATATTTTTGTAGCTGAATTCGATGCTGTCATTTCACCGTTTTTCAATCTTGAATCAGAAGCAAAAACTATATCATTTCCTTGCTTCCAAGCTAAACAAAGAGTCATAAAATATCAATTGATCGTGATATTCTGAATTCTCTTTTCTAAGTCTTCTAACTCTACTTGAGTGAGTTTGCCATCTGTTCTCTCTATCCTATCTAGAACCTCAATAGGAAGTGTATCATCGGGTAACTTTCTTAGAATTCTCTCAATAGTATCATCTGTTACTTTTTGACGGTAGTATAGTCCTTTCAATTTCTTGAAAATTTCTAACAAAACATCTTTCTCTTCAGTTGTCATAGCAGGGTTAAATTTTTGAATTTAATCTAAGTTAATAAAAAATTAGAATTTCAAATTTAAACCAGAATCACCCCCGCAAAAACCGCAGGGGTTCTTTTCGGGGTGATAAAACAACGGATTTAAAGGATTTAGA
This sequence comes from Fluviicola sp., assembly GCF_039596395.1. Classification (NCBI taxonomy): domain Bacteria; kingdom Pseudomonadati; phylum Bacteroidota; class Flavobacteriia; order Flavobacteriales; family Crocinitomicaceae; genus Fluviicola; species Fluviicola sp. The sequence goes on along the minus strand of NZ_JBCNJT010000001.1, from coordinate 153,823 downwards.
GGATTTCCCGGAGGAACTAGATAAAAGACAAAATCCCCAAGACATTGATACATCTTGAGGATTTCTAAGCTTACAGCCATATAAGCTATTTTCTTTTAACGTTTGTAGCGGTCTGGACGGGACTCGAACCCGCGACCCCATGCGTGACAGGCATGTATTCTAACCAACTGAACTACCAAACCAATTTTCTTGTTTTTTCAAACTCAGGCAACAGCCTGATTCAGAAATTGTGTAATGCTTTACGTTAAAAGCGTTGCAAAGATACACTCAATTTTCATTTCCGCAAGGAAAATTTGAAAAAAAAGTCAATTTTATTTTACCAAAACCCCGTTACTGTTAGAAATCAGCAAATTAATTTTAAATATCCGGGACATAAACTTTTCATGAATTTCGTGTTTTTGGATGGAACGTTACTATACTTTATAGTTAATAGAATGTGTTGCTACGCTTCTACTCCATCATTTTTGCCTGTTTACCCTTCTTTTCATTCTGTTGTTTTCTTAAAAAATGATAAAATAATATCTACCATGGTAATTATTTCAAAAGTTGTTGTATCTTTGCTTCATCAAACAATCCAAAAAGGAGAAACAAAACATGAAAACAATCTTCCACTCAGAAAACTCAAGAGGTCATGCCAACCATGGTTGGTTGAATGCGAAACATTCATTTAGCTTCGCTTCCTGGTACAACCCGGAAAGAGTTCACTTCGGTACGTTACGTGTATTGAATGACGATACCGTTTCACCGGGAATGGGATTTGGAACACACCCTCACGACAACATGGAGATCATCACGATCCCGTTGGAAGGAGCAATCGCACATAAAGATTCGATGGGAAACAGTGCAACCATTACAGCCGGGGAAATCCAGGTAATGAGTGCAGGAACAGGAGTACAACACTCGGAATTTAATCCGAACGAGGATAAAGACCTGAAATTATTCCAGATCTGGTTGTTCCCGAATAAACGCAACGTGGAACCGCGCTACGATCAGCAAAAGATCGCAGTAGACGACCATTTGAATGAATTCGTACAAATCCTTTCACCGGATAAAGACGATGCAGGAGTTTGGATCCACCAGGATGCCTGGTTCAACATGGGAAAATTCACCGAAGATAAAACCGTGACTTACGAATTGAAAAATCCAAAGAACGGGGTTTACGTGATGCAGGTCGAAGGAAGTTCGGTAATCGACGGACAGCAATTAAATCGTCGGGATGCATTAGGAATTGTAGACACTTCCTCCGTAACTTTGCACATAACCAAAGGATCTACCGTTTTATTAATGGAAGTTCCGATGGAAGTGAAATTGTAACAGAGTCCCGGCTATAAATGCCGGGATCTAAAACCGAAGAAATGAAAAATGCGTTAGCATGGCGTTACGCCACACAGAAATACGATCCGACGAAGAAAATCAGTCCGGAAGATATGCAGGAAATCCTGGAAGCCATTAACAGTGCTCCCACTTCCTACGGATTACAGCCTTTCAAACTGATTCACGTGAAGTCTCCGGAACTGCGTGTACAATTGAGAGCGGCATCTTATGATCAATCGCCTCTTACGGACGCTTCAGACGTGGTTGTGTTTACCGTAAACAAAAATGTAGAAGATCAGCACATCGATTCATACATGCAGCGCATTTCAGACATTCGTGAAGTGGACCGCGAAAAACTGAACCGCTTCCAGCAAAATATTGTCGGGGTATTGTCCAATCTGAGTTCAACGGAGCTCATCGCATGGAATACCAAGCAGGCATATATCGGTTTGGGATTCGGTTTGGTGATGGCCGCACATTTGGGAATTGACAGCACTCCGATGGAAGGCTTTCAGAAAGACAAATACGACGAAATCTTAGGTTTGACGGATGACCATTCGGTACTGGTCCTGACCTTCGGTTACCGCTCGGATGAAGATCACACCCAGCACCACAAAAAAGTCCGCAAGACTTTGGAACAGTTAGTAACAGTAAAATAGACATCAGGACATTAAGACTTCAGGATATCAAGACTTAACATTTTGAACTTTTAAACCTTTTGAACAACTAAAAACAAACAAATAATAATTAAAATTCAATCAAAATGAGTACAACTAAATGGACAATTGACCCTTCTCACAGTGAAGTAGGATTTAGCGTAAAACACATGATGTTTACAAAAGTAACCGGAACTTTCGACGCGGTAAACGCAACAGTTGAAGCAGAAGACGGTTTTAAGAACGCAGTTATCGAAGCAACAATCGATACAGCTTCCGTAAATACAAGAAACGAGCAGCGTGACGGACACTTGAAGAGTGCAGATTTCTTCGACGTGGATAATCACCCGCAAATTACCTTCAAAGCAGAACTTCCTGAATTGAAATCAGGCAAGATCGAAGGTGAGTTCCAATTACACGGAATCACGAAGCGTATTCCATTGGAAATCGAATTCCACGGAGAAGGAAAAGATCCATGGGGAAATGAAAAAGCAGCTTTCAGCTTTGAATCATCCATCAACCGCAAAGATTTCGGTTTGACCTGGAACTCCGCTTTGGAAACAGGTGGTGTATTGGTTGGAGAAGACGTAAAATTGCGTGGAGAAATCCAATTGGTAAAAGCATAAGAAAAAAACAACGATAAGGAAGGGCCGCGATGTATCGCGGCCCTTTTTTGTGGTAACAAATTCATTGAATATTAGGTACGATTAATCAAACTTGATGTGTCCATACTTGCCAAATAATAATCAGGTAACAATTCAAGCTTCAAACTTGAATATTCACTATGTGTTCTATGGATACAAATTCAATATCTATTTTTTTTAATATTGTTTGGGCACGCAAAACGCTACGTCCCAACAACAAAAAGCGGCCACTCTTTCGAATGACCGCTTTTCTTTTCAAATAAACGACTGATTAGTTCTTCACGATTCTTTCGATGGAAGTACCTGAATCTGTTTTAATTCTCAATGTGTAAACACCTCTTTCGTAAGCGCTAAGATTAATTTGATCTCCGGACTTAATCTGAGTTGTCTGAACCAATTTTCCTTGAGCATCCATTACTTCAACAACAGCTGAAGAAGCGTCCATGGTCACGAATACTACATCGTGAGTCGGGTTCGGATGAACTTCAATCGTAGAGATTGCATGTTCCTTGATTCCAACATTTGTAATGTTCACACAGTTCGATGTATCCGAACAAGTTCCGTTTGATACGATTACTGCATACGAACCGTTTGCCGTTGCAGCAAAAGTTTGTGCTGTTGCACCCGCAATCGGTGTATTTGTTGTACAGTTGATCCACTGGTAAGTTGTACCTGCAGAAGCCGTAGCAGTCGCATTACCGTTATCTGTAGCCGTTGCAACAAACGTTGTAATTGTCAGGTTCAAAGTCACCACCGAATCACATCCTGCAGCATTGGTAATTGTATCGTTATACATACCGGAAGCAGTGTAAGTCATTCCGTTCTGTGCCCACGTATAAGAAGGGCTACATGTTGAAACGGTGAACACAGAAGATGTCGGAGTATTGATCGTCAGGTTCAATGTAATCACTGAATCACAACCCGAAGCATTCGGGATCGTATCCGTGTACGCACCTGAAGCAGTATACGTCATTCCGTTTTGTGCCCATGTATAAGAAGAACATGCCGTTGCAGAAACAGAAGATGTCGTAGGCTGGATAATCGTTAAATTCAATGTAATGATCGAATCACAACCATTTGCAGCTGCATTTGGCAATGTAGCCGTGTAGGCACCGGAAGTTGTATAAGTAATTCCGTTCTCAGCCCAGGTATACGAAGTACATTCCGTTATGGTAACAGATGATGTTGCAGGCTGAAGGATGGTAAGATCCAAAGTAACAACAGAGTCACAACCATTGGAGTTACCACCTACGATTGTAAACGTTGCCGTGTTATTGGAAGAAGTATAGGTTACTCCATCAATCCATGTGTAGGAAACACACGCCGTTTGAACATCCGTTCCGGTTGTAGCGTTGTTAATTGTCAAGTTCAACGTAACAATCGAGTCACAACCATTGGAGTTACCACCTGCAATAGTAAATGTTGCCGTGTTGTTGGATGCAGTATAAGTTACACCGTCAATCCAGGTATAAGAACCACATGCTGACTGAACATCCGTTCCTGTAGTCGGGTTGTTTATTGTCAGGTTCAAGGTAATCACTGAATCACAACCGGCAGCATTCGTAATTGTTGCTGTATGCGTACCTGAAGTAGTATACGTTTGACCGTTAATTGGCCAGGTATAGCTGCTACAAGCCGACTGGTTAACCGTTGCAGATGTACTGTTATTAATTGTCAGGTTCAAAGTAATCACTGAATCACAACCTGCAGCGTTCGGAATAGTTGCTGTATGTGTACCTGAAGTCGTATACGTAGCTCCGTTGATCGGCCATGTATACGTGTCACAAGCTGTTTGGGTAACTGTTGCAGATGTACTGTTCTTGATAGTCAGGTTCAAAGTAATTACTGAGTCACAACCTGCAGCGTTCATAATTGTTGCCGTATGTGTACCTGAAGTCGTATACGTAGCTCCGTTGATCGGCCATGTATACGTGTCACAAGCTGTTTGGGCAACCGTTGCACTTGTCGGTTGGTTTACGGTAACAGCAACAGAGCTTGAAGCCGAACAACCGTAGCTATTTGACACCGTAACCGTGTAATTAGTACTCACAGTTGGAGCCACACCGGTTGGGTTCTGAGCCGTAGAAGTAAACCCGGCAGGAGAAGATGTCCAGCTGTAAGTTGGAGCAGCCGGCTGCAATCCTGACACAACCACGTTATCGATAACCCAGTAGTAACCGTAGGTTGTCACATAATTGAATCGGATCTTCAAATTCGCCTGATTCAGGTAAGATGCCAATGAAATATTCTCATTTGCAGGAACCTGAGCATTGGAAGTATTTACTCCCTGATTTCCAAGTGTCAGATAATCTTTTAGAGTTGCCCAGGTTGAACCTCCGTTAGTAGAGATTTCAAGACGCACAAGACTATCTCCTGAACTCCATTTCTGGTAAAGGTTCTCAAATGTAAGGTTCGCACTGGTTAATCCAACCGTACTGAACGAAGGAGAAACCAACGTTGTTCTTACTTTATTCCCCGAACCGGTCAAATCTGCATTCGACATAGCAAAACCACCACCGTTTGCAGTAGCGAAATTAGAGAAATAAGTAGTGTAAGAATATGGAGGTGTTTGAATAACAAACCCAGCTGTTGCAGGAGCAGTTCCTGAAACAGTAGTTGCCCATGTTCCGAATCCGGAGTTAAAGTTCTGCGTAAGAGCCGTAACCGGAACGTTTGCAGAATTGGATGTTGCCGAACTGCTTAAGTTAACTGTTTCACCGTTACAGATAGAAGCATCATTTACACTTGCAACCACAGAAGTCGGAACAGGGTTCACAACAATTGCATAAGTTGCTGTAGTAACACATCCGTTATTAGCTCCGCCACTAGCGTCTGTTGCGGTAACCGTGTAAGTGGTGTTAGCCGTTGGAGAAGCCGTTACAGTAGCTCCTGTTCCCAAACCACCAGACCAGGTGTAAGTATAGTTCGGATCGTTCGTACTTGAAGCAGTTAATGCCGTTGAACCTCCGTTACAGATTGTTGCAGTACCTGAAACGCTAATTGCAGGCGGAGTTGTAACAGTTGCTGTTACGGCAGTTCTCGTACCCGAGCACGTTCCGTTACTTTCAGAAACATAGAATGTAGTTGTTGCTGAAATCGAATATGCACTCAGGGAAGATCCTGTTTGACCCGAAATAGCCGTACCACCTGTAGGAACAAGGTACCATGAGAACGTATTTCCAGGGGTTCCGCTTCCGGTAACCGATACCGTTGTATTCCCTGTTCCACACTGAGTAGCGTTGTTAGCTACCGGTGCAGCCGGCGCAGGGTTAATCGTTACAGCCGGTGTTGTTGACGTAGCCGAACAACCCGTTGCCGGATTCGTTACAGTGACAGTAAACGCCTGGTTCATTGCAGAACCACTTGTATTTGTAATAGAAGTAGTTGCAACCGGAGTATTTAAACCTGTTCCCGGTGACCACAACCAGTTATAGTTGGAATTGTAGTTCATAGTAAACGCAATCAACGGACGGTTTGCATAAGTTGTTCCACCGCCTGTTGCAGAACATGCACCCGCACTACCCAATAAATTCGCGTTTGAAACCACAGACGGTGTTGTTGCAGAAAGTGTAGAAGAACTACCTGTTACTGAAATGTTGTAACAAATATCCACTAAGATATTAGATGTTCCATCCCATACAAATGGTGTAGAGAACGTATGTGTATTATTACCACTAATAGCAGTATAAGTTGCCGCAGAATATACAGTAGTAAATGTTCCGGTTGCAAAAGTTCCTGTCAAAGGACCTGCTGTTGCAACGTTAGCCAATTTAATCGTATAATTATTTGCACTACCGCTACCCGCACTCGACACATTAAATGTAAGTGATGTAATGCTACCTGCAGCAAATCCTGCAGCAGTCATCTCAGCAGCTGTATACAACAACTGATGTCTGAAATCACCAATACCGTATCCGTTTCTGTAGACACCACCACCAAATTCAGTAGTTGTTGAAGTACCTAAGGTTGCAGATGTTGCATTGGAAGAAGAGATGTTTCCTGTTAGCGTAATCGTATTTCCGCTACAAACTGTAGCCGGAGTAGCAGTTGCACTGGCAATCGCAGGAAGCGCATTCACCACCACTGTTGCCGTTGCAGATGCAGCACATCCACCATCTACAGCACTTACCGTATATGTAAATGAACCGGCAGCTGTCGGAGTTACAGAAACAGTAGCTCCTGCAAGTGGCGTTTGAGCACCACTTCCTGCTGTTGCACTTTGTGTAGAGTAAGTGTAGTTTTGGAGTGGTGTTCCGCTGATGTTAGCAGCAGTCAATGTAAATGAACCACCCAAACAGATAGCAGAAACAGATGGAGTCAAAGAAACCTGATCCGGAGTAGATACGTTTACCGTAACCGGCGTTCTTGTACTTTCACAACCTGTAGTTGTATTCAATTCGCTTACATAGAATGTAGTTGTTGCAGCAACCGTAGAAGTATACGTCGTTGAAGTACTTGTCTGCAAAGCTGACCCTCCTGTAGAAGCAGCATACCACTTAAATGTTGGAGTTGGCAAACCACTTGTAGAGCTTACACTCGCAGTAGGAACCTGAACACCACATTGTGCACTGTTTGTTGCTGTCGGTGCAGCAGGAAGAGGATTTACAGTAACTGATACTGTTGGAGCAGGTGAAAAGATACAACCCGCAGCTGTAATTGTTGCTGTATAAGTTGTAGTTGCAGTTGGAGAAACAGACAATGGGTTTGTCGTTCCAACAGTAGCAACTCCATCCGACCAGGAAACAGAACTAATTGTCTGAATTTTATTACCTGTAAGTGTAAAGGTAGGACGCGTACTTGTTGTTGTATTGGAATTGGTTCCCATACAAGCCTGACCTGAAGATACCGCAGGCAACAAACAAGCTGCAGAAGCATTATCAGCATAAATCGCCAGGGAAGAAGTAAATGCAACAGCCGGATCAGTTGTTACCGTTGAACTTGTTCCTCCTGTATTGACATTTGTATAAGTAATCGAAATAACAACATTCGATACACCATCCCAGTTAAATGGAGTGGAGAACGTATAAGTATTTGTTCCTGCCACTAATGCCTGAGCAGCATTTGAATAAACCTGGGTAAGTCCGCTTACGATTGCAGTATTAGTTACAGCAGCATTCTGAGCGGTATGTCCCATATTGATTGAGAACGAATTCATCGGAGTAGTTCCCAAACTTGTAATATTCAGGGATAATGCAGTAATGTTTCCAGCTACAAGCCCCATTGCAGTCAATTCAGACGCACGGTAGATATACTGTGTTTTCACACCTCCATATCCGTGATAAAAAGGAGAAATCCCTGCTGATGACGAAGTTCCCGAACCGGTTCCTGTAACAACTGTCCCTGGTTTAATCAGAGTAGCAGTTAGAGTTGTTGGCGAAGAAGCACAAACCGTAGTTGAAGATGCCGAAGCACTTGCCGTAGCACCCAACAAAGGCTCATCCGAATAAGTTGTTCCGATATAAGATCCGTTCAATCCAACGGAATTTGTAGCCACAACTCCCCATGCAATAGTAGCATTGGCCGGAACCGCCGCCGGAATGGTAGCTGTCCAGGTTGATCCGCTAACATTAGTCATCGCAATTGGACTTTGTGCTGCACCGTTAAGCGTATAAGTAACATTAGCTCCGGTAATAGTTCCTGAAGCAGTTGTTATGTTCACCGATACTACACGAGCAGAAGCCGTACACTGAGCTGTTGTCGGAGGTGTAACCGAATTCAAAGTAATAACAGGTGTTGGTGTAACTCCCGTAAATTCATAAGCCCCAAGGTCAGGACTACTTGGTCTGGTTGCTCCTGTGTAATCAGTAGTAATACCAGAAATAGTTGCTGCACCACTCTCAACCTGCGTTGTGATACCGGCAACAGGACGAAGAAAATCAGAACTTGAACCGGTTAAGCTGATAAAGAAGTTACCTGCTGTTCCGTACCCGGAAGCTGCAAAAGGAGATTCGCCACCGAAAGAATTCACATCACGTGGTGCTACTACTCCCTGGTAACCTAAAATGGTTTGTTGCGGCGTAGTACCGTCTGTGAAAATCAAATTCGCTGCTGAAGCAACTCCCGCATAAAGCATGTTACGGTTTGAAGTAGATGCATAATTTGCAAATCCGGTTCCGGATCTTCTGTATGCAACAGTTAAACCGGTTCCGTTATGGCCAGACTCATTGATGATGATGTTATTTCTCATATCAAGAGCCGCTGTAGTTGCTGTTCCGCTTACTGTATGGAAAATTCCTGTTGTACCGAAGTTAGTTCCGGCAGAAGTCGCATTCAGATAAATGGTATTGTAATATACGTTTATACCGGAAGATGATGTTGAAGAAGTAATGTTAATTCCTCTGATCGCATCTGCAACAGAAGCATTCGGTGCTGTTAAACCACTAATCAGGTTATTCGCAATAGTCGTAGAAGTTCCACCGGCAATTAATACACCACTTACTAATCCTGCAGAACTCAAATTCTGAAGATTGAAGAATTTATTATTGGATAAATTCAAAGATGTACCACCTGTAGCGTTTACTCCATTGATTGCTACCGCTCCGGTTCCTGCCACGGTAGTCAAAGCAGAAAACTCATTATTTCTAACGGTATTCGTACCTGTAGCAAGCAACATCCCGTTAATCACAGGTGTTGATGTACCCCCTGCTGTAGAAGCAATGTGGATGACATTTGAATTCAACGTCCCCGTACTTCCAACCTGGATATTAATTCCGGAAAGTGTGGAACCTGTACCCGAAGAAGTCAGACCGATTGTATTGTTTAAGTAATTAATGATCGCTGCACCCGTATTCGACAAAATACCGTTTACAGAAGCTCCGGAAGTAATTGTAATGTTATTCCCTTTGACATTACTGTTGGTGGCATATCCGATACCAATTCCGGTAACGGTTGCAGTTGATGCACCATTAATGACGATTGTGTTGTTGTTAATGTTTTTTGTTCCACCTGCAGACGGACCACCATAAGACTGAATAGCAGTAACAGTGGAAGACCCTGTGATACCGGTAAACGTAATGTTATTTAATGAAATGGTATCTGCAACTTCAGAAGGAGAAGTTGATGTAAAAGCAAAGTAGCTTGTTCCCGCTGCAGTTCTGTTTACATTGATGGTATTGGATTTCACGTTAAACAATGCCGTAACGGTTGCATCCTGATTAACTCCTTTAACAACACCAGTTGTACGCACATTCAAACCTGAGTTATTTAGCGTATTCCCGGTTACGTTGATTGTTCCCGATGCAGCATTTACATCAATGTATGTAATATCACCGCTTCCGTAACTTCCCGTTCCGGTTGGAGCAGCCTGGTTTACGTTAATCGTGTTACCGGTAACATTTACAGTTGTACCGGCTCCGGCAGCATTCACCCCCAACAAAGTACTTGTTAAAGATCCTGCGGAAGTACTTTGATTGATAGTGATCGTATTCGTTGAGATCGTACTTGTAGCAGAAGTATAACTTGCACGGATAGCAGTAATATTAGCAGAAGCCGCCGCAGAAACGTTCTGATTGATCGTAATGCTGTTGTTGCTTGCGACTATTGTTCCGGTACTTAAACCAGAACCGAAGTCAAGACCTGTCACCGCTGTTGTACCAACAGTCGTAAGGTTAAATGTATTGTTACTTACAGTTGATGTATACGTAACTCCTGTAGCAGCCGCATTTTGGTTATAACCAAAAATAGCGCGTGTCAGACCTGAATTTGTCGTTACAGTGTTAAAACGCGTAGAATTACCATGTCCATTACGGAAATTGATACCTATAGCCTGAGCTCCGGAAAAACGCGTAAATCCTAAATCTCCTGCAGTGTTGTTTCCAAACGTGATCGTATTACCCGTTGCAGCTGAGCTACCACCGATATCGTTACCTGTCTCGAAAAGAGTTGCTGTAATAGGTTCACAAATAAAATAAACCCCATAAGCTACGCTGGAAATGGTATTTCCATAAACCTTGTTGTTTGAGTTTGTTCCTGAAACAGCTGTTGGAATCAATGCTGAATTCGTAGAGGAAGAAGAAGAAGTTGCGAATATTCCTATCGCATTCTGATAAGTTGCTCCTAAGGTAATCGTGTTTCCGATAAAGGAGTTATTCTGAGATCCATTCGTTGCTGATGCCATAAACATAGCAATACCGAATTCCGTCATTGTGTTACTTGCAACAGTTGCAACAGTGTTCGCTGCATTTTCCCGCAAGTCCAATCCTGCGATCGTCACATAATCAGATCCGATCAATTCAAAAACCGCATCATGCACCGAACCCACAACATGAGATGCTGAAGCCGTAATTATTGGAAGCGGCGCTCCGCCTGTTCCCTGGATGATAATCGGATTTGCTACAGTTCCTGTAGCGGTAATTGTAAACCCTCCTGCAGGTGCCGTTTCCGTATAACCCGAAGGAATGTTTAAGGTAACACCACCGGCACCAATGCCGTTTGTGTTGATGTCGGTGACAAAGTCTGCAATCGTAGCGTAATCAGTAGGAATAGCTTTTACTCCCGAGACCTGCCCGAACAAACTCCCCGAACCAAAGACCCAAAGTGCGAAGCACATCAGGAGCCTTGAAAAATTCATGGTACTGTTTTTCAACATAATCTATAATTTAAGTAACACTGCAAAAATGTTACTATCCTGCTTACAAACAAAATCGCGTCAACTATTGACAAGCTAATATTTGATATGATAAACCGATTTAGTAAATTTCACAGAAACTTAATAAATAGTTAAATACAAGTAAAAACAGGGTGAACTGACTTAAAACAAGGGTAAATCAAAAAGTTAAAGGATGTTAATTATTTAACGTAATAATTTAAAACAATTTATCAACATGCCAAAAACCACCGTTTCAAAAAGCCTTAAAACGTTAACCTTCCGATTTTTTTGTTGAATTTTGATACGTCAATTTTAAAAAAATGTTTTTTCACAAAGATGTTAAATAATAGTTTACAATATGAACTATATTCTTGCACTTTCAACGAATAAGGTATCTGTTCAAAAGAGACGAACAACCTTCGTAAGCCCTCTGGAATCGGTGAATTGAACAATTTGAACCTGGCCCGTTCTGGGCATCATTACCGGATTCCCATTTTGCAACTTTTTCTCAGTAAGCAATTTTCCGTCGACACTGAAAATCCGGATAAAAAACTCAGTTTCTTCACTATTCAATTCGATAAACTTTTCACCGGTTTTTATCGTTAATTGATCAAAAATTGCATCCGTCAATTCCAGAGGACCTACCTGCACCTGAATCGAAAAAGTATCTGAATTGCAAACCGAAGAAGCAATCAACTGAACGGTATATGTCCCGTCTGAATCGAATGTGTGCTCGGCATCTTCGGTGGAAGCTCCCTGGTTGTCACCAAAATTCCAGGAATAAGCCGTGGCCCGTGAGCTTTCGTTGGCCAATTCAATGGTCGATCCGTTCTGTATCATCGAGAAATAAGCTTGTGTCGGTTCATTAACCGGGTGCAGGTGAAAATGATCCAGGGAATCCAGTACCACAGTTGCGGCGGCATTTTGCAAAATCCCGGCCGTTGCAGCAGGCAATCCTCCATAATATACAGATCCAACCGGACTTTGCCTGAAAAGGGCCGCATAAAAAGTACAGGCAGCTAAATAAGTTCCTTCAGCAGATGGATGCGACTGATCTGCATTGTATAAATTAATCGACGGATGATTTTGCCGGACATATGCCCAAACCCTTCCCACGGGAGAAATCATTGCACGATCACTGGAATCGGCTAGGCGCATATATGCATTATACAAACGCGTATTCATTTTATCAAACGTATTGATTTCCGACCATTGCGGATCGCCGTTCTGCCTTCCCCAGGTCATATAATACATCACATTGCTGCAGAAATTATTCGCCCAAATACTATCCGACAGCTTCAGGGCATAAGGTAAGGTCTGAGCATTCACCTGGGCATCGGAAAAACTCGGTTCCTGGCTTTGTCCCTGGATCACTACCACATCCCAGGGTTTGGAATGGATTTTTGTATAGGTCAACGGATCATTCGTATGGTTTTGAAACGTATAGCCGCCGTTCGTTTTAGAATCAACCGTAATCTCTTTTCCCAAACTGCCTGCAAGCGTACTGACCATACCCGGAAGATCATTGTAATAGGTATAACTGTTTCCGATAAATAACACGGAAATTGAATCCTGAGCATGAACAATTGTATTTACAAATGAAAAACAAAAGAAAACCAGAAGAATTTTTTTCATATTAGTACGTTTTTATTTCTAAACGGCAATCTGCTTGGAAGTTGCTTTTAGTTTTGGTTTAATTTACAATAACTATTGTAGCCTAAAAATATGAAAAAATGTTACATGATGCTGATCGGATTACTGATAAGCGCATTTCCGGTACTTTCACAAACTTATCTGGGATTCGAATACAATCCGAATATCCCGGTTAAGGACGGAACCAGAACGCTAAAGAATCCATGGGCCGGCGGAATTAACTACGGCCAGTTCTCTACGATAGATTACAATTTCGACGGCCTGGACGACCTGGTCATTTTTGACCGCAGTGCCGATGAATTCATCCTGATGAAACATACTGTCAACGCATCTGTTCATGGCTATGAATACATCTATAAAGGATACGAGCAATTTCCGGCTGACTGTAAGTACCGGGCAGCTTTCGTGGATTATGATTCGGACGGGAGAAAAGACCTTTTTACCTATGGCCTGGGAGGCGTAAAAGTTTACCGCAACATCGGAAATACGTCCATCGGCTTACAATGGCAGTTGATTACGGATAATCTTCAAACAGATTATGCGGGCGATATTTCCAATCTGTACGTGAGTGCGAGCGATATTCCGGCATATGTGGATGTGGATTTCGACGGAGACATTGATGTGCTGACTTTTCACATCGGCGGACAAAATTTGCTGTATCACCAGAACCAGAGCATGGAGCTATACGGAATCCCGGACTCACTGATCTTTGTAATGAAAAATCAGTGCTGGGGAAAATTCAGCGAAGATGCAAACAGCAACGATCTCTTCCTGAATGAAACTGCTTATCCGTGTACAAACGGCGATGTTCCGAATCCGCTGAGACCGGCAAAGCCGGGAAAAGAAACGGAAGAAGACGAAAGCATTACGCGTCACTCCGGATCTACTCTACTAGCAATCGATGTCAATAACAACGGAGTAATGGACCTGATCCTGGGCGATGTTTCCTACCCGGGAATTACCTTATTGATGAACGGCGGAACCGCGCCAAACACCAACTCCGCCATGATCAGCCAAACTCACGATTATCCCTCTGCCGCCAATCCCGGATTCATGCAACTTTTCCCGGCTATTTATTGGGAAGACGTGGATTTCGATGGAAAGAAAGATTTAATCATCGCTCCCAATGCCCGGACAGTTTCCGAAAACCAGAACAGCGTGCAATTTTTCAAAAATACCGGCACAAACGCCCTTCCGAATTTCGTTTTCCAGGAAAACAACTTCCTGCAGAAAGACATGATTGAAAACGGCCTGGGAAGTATTCCGGTATTGGTGGATGAAAACGGCGACGGATTGAAAGATCTGCTGGTAGCCACTTTGATACGTTACAAACCGACTTTGGCTTTGGAATCCGCATTCCAATTGTACCGCAACACCGGAACGGCTTCCAACCCGGAATTCACCCTAATAAACAATGACTATTTGGGGCTTTCGACACTTGGTCTGGGATTAAGATCTGTTCCAACTTTCGGGGATCTGGACGGTGATGGCGACCAGGATCTGATCATCGGAAGAGAAAACGGAACTTTGCTGCGTTATACCAATAACGCCGGCCCGGGAAACAACCTGAATTTCGGACCGTCTGTTTCTCTGACAGACAATACCGGAACAGCAATTAATGTGTTGTCTTATGCATTCCCGCAACTTTTCGACCTGAATAAGGATGGATTGCTGGACTTGATCGTAGGAAAAAAGACCGGGGAAATCTCTTATTATCAAAATACAGGAACAAGCTCCAATCCTATTTTCACGCTGATAACCTCCAATTTGGGACAAGTGGACATCTCTTCCTCGCCCGACGGTTACGCAGCCCCGCATTTCTTCCGGGAAAATGATACGACTCATTTATTTGTAGGTGCTTATAACGGAAAGATGAATTATTACCGGAACATCGACGGGCATTTAACGGACGGTGATACATTCAGTTTGTATTCGGACACATATTTGAATATGGACGTTGGCCTTTACAGCAGCTTTTTTGTGAATGACATTGATGGAAACGGCTTCCTGAACTTATTTGTCGGGCAGGATTTGGGAGGTTTATTCCTTTTCGAAGCGGATCCGTTGAGTACATCTTCTGTGCACGAATGGAAAATCGAATCGAACCTGGTCCTTTATCCGAATCCGGGAAATCAATTGGTACAGGTCCTTTCAAAAAAAGGTTCCTCTGATCTGAAACTGATTGGGGTATATAATAACCTGGGACAAAAGCAAGCGGTGGAGCTTTCCGGGATGACAATAGATGTGAGTAATTTGAGTAATGGTTCCTATTTCTTTGTGCTTGAAACAAATGGGAAAATCGAGCATTTGAGTTTTGTTAAAAACTAACTCCTAAAAAAATAAAACACTAATAATCAATGCGTTATTATTAAATCTGTTCACATCTTTGTGAAGAAGTGAATTTGAAAATTCAGGATTTTTTTCAGAAAATCTCAAAGCTTTAGATACGCTTCATAACTAACCGGACTTGACCATTGAATTCCCTGAACTTCCGATTCAAAAATCCCATACAGAGTAGACCCGGACCCAGTCATGGACGCATAAACCGCGCCATGTGCATAAAGATCCTGTTTAATTTTCGCCAGTTCCGGGTATTTCAAAAAAACGGATTTCTCAAAATCATTTTCCAGGCGGTCTTTCCAGGTATGAATCGGTTTCGAAAGGATTTCTCTCAAAGGTGTCCGGTCCGGATTCGGAATTACTCCTTCATACGCTTCCTTTGTCGACACGTGAATTCCCAGATTTACCAATACCACAAAATAATTTTTCAGGTTCAGGTCCAAAGGTTCCAACACTTCTCCCCTTCCGGTTGCGAACTGGATTCCTCCATCGATAAAAAAAGCGCAATCCGAACCGATTGTGGCAGCCATTTCTTTCAACACTTCATTCGGAATACCGGGCAAATATCTGTCACGCATCATTTTTAGAGCAAATGCAGCATCGGAAGAACCACCACCCAAACCACCTCCCATCGGAATGAGTTTATGCAAATGAAAAGAGAGTTTCGGAAACGATTTGTACTTCCGGAATACAGCTTCAGCATTCAGAACCAAATTCCCCGATCCGGGAATTTCCAGTCCGGATGTGATAAAAGCAGGCTCTTCACTTTCAACAAACTCCAGGATATCGTAGAGAGGAAGTTCCAACATGGCAGTTTCCACATCGTGGTAGCCGTCATCGCGTCTTCCCAGGATGTGTAAACCCAGATTTATTTTGCATGTTGGAAAATTAATCATGACGTAAAATTAATAGATGCGAACTATTTTCGTAAATTTCGCCCCTCAAAATAGCAATTATGTCCACATATTTAGATTTTGAAGAACCTTTAAAGGCTTTAGAAGAACAAATTGAACAAACGCGTGAGATCGGCAACAGCACAGGTGTCGATATGACCGATAAGATCCATGATCTGGAAGAGGCACTCACCAAAAAAACGAAAGAAATATTCAGTAAGTTGACTCCCTGGCAGCGCGTTCAGTTGTCACGTCATCCCGACAGACCTTATACATTGGCTTATATCAATGCTATTACCGGTTTTTCCTTCCAGGAATTGCACGGTGACAGAACGGTGAAGGACGACAAGGCAATGATCGGAGGTTTTGGTTTGCTTGACGGAAGAACGGTCATGTTTATCGGTCAGCAAAAAGGGATTAACACGAAAATGCGCCAGTACCGTAATTTCGGGATGCCGAATCCGGAAGGATACCGCAAGGCTTTACGCCTGATGAAAATGGCGGAGAAATTCAATAAGCCGATCGTAACGTTCATCGACACTCCGGGAGCTTTCCCAGGACTGGAAGCAGAAGAAAGAGGACAAGGTGAAGCAATTGCACGCAACATTTATGAAATGATGCAATTGAAAGTTCCGGTAATTTGTATCATCATCGGTGAAGGTGCATCCGGTGGAGCTTTGGGAATCGGTGTCGGAGATAAAGTAGTGATGTTGGAAAACACCTGGTACTCCGTTATTTCTCCGGAATCTTGTTCTTCCATCTTGTGGAGATCATGGGATTTCAAGGAAAAAGCTGCTGAAGCATTGAAACTGACCAGTTCGGATATGAAGCGCCTGAAACTGGTTGACGACGTAATCGAAGAACCGCTTGCAGGAGCTCACAGAGACCAGGAAGCAAGTTTTGAAAACGTGAAGAATAAAATCATTGAATACTTAAAAGAACTGGACGAAAAAACGCCGGAACAACGGATCGAAGAACGCATTGAGAAATTCAACTCAATGGGTGTTTGGAACGGATAACACAGAGGAATTTATGAAAAATAAGTAGGGGCGGAAAATTTTCCGCCCCTACTTATTTTATTCCCATCGGTTTACTGTCTGCTCATTATTCAGATCGATGACCAACGTCACCCGAACCGCTTTTCTCACATTCAACGATTTCTCAAAGACCGCATCCAGCGAATAATTGTTGATGATCTTGTGATCCTGCCACACTCCTTTCACAAAAGACTGGTTCACGATCCGGACCCGGTGCTGTCCTTTGGGAATGTTGATTGTAAAATTCCCCCCGGTACTTTCCACCGATTGAACAGAGGAACCATATTCCATATCATCCACGAAAACCAGCATGCGGGAAGGATGATCGTATCCTTTTTCAACATTGATAAATTTCCAGTCGACGGTCATCGGATAATGTTTTCCTTTGAAAACAGGATTTTTCTTCGATAGTTTATTGCCATCCGGACCAAAACGAACTATGGAACACTCCGAATTGTTCAGGTTAAATTCGATCAACACTTTGGAAACTTCTTTGGCGTTCACTTCGAATTCACATATCGCATTGATACTGAACCCGTTTTCGAAAGTATGCTCCACCCACCGGCCTTTGTAGTAAGCCTCGTTTACCAACCTGATGCGATGAACCGTTTTTGAAAGCTTTAAAGAATAAGTACCGCCGCTACTTTGACGACAGGAATCGGAAGCAGGTAAATCAACTCCGTCAACGGTGACTTTACTTCTGTTCGGATGGTCGTATCCGGGCTCTATTCCCTTAAATTTCCATTCCAGGACCACCCATTGACTTCCTGAACAGGCATTCAGGAAAAGCAATACAAATACGCAAGTCAGAAAGTTTTTCAAACTCTTATCAGTTTCAGTATTACAAACTTAGTAATTAAACCGGACTCTCAAAAAAGGATTTTTTTTATTTTAGGATTCCTAGTTTGTTCCCTGTTTCCTATCAACAAAGTAGAGTAATTTTAAAAAAGCATTCCAACCATCCGCTCAATTCTGTATTAAAAACGTAGTTATTTATCAGGGTAAATATTATCTTGGCGACCAAAGAAAAAGACTAAAATGATTCAAAGGCTATTATTTATTGGGGCAGCATGCTGTTTTTCACATTTTTCTATTGCACAGGAAACCGACTCGACGGAAGCGGTAGAAACCGAAACTTCAGTCGATGACAACCTCGTAGAACAAACATTTCAGTCGACACGCATTGTAAGCGGTCATTCCGTGGAATGCTTGCGAAAAGGAGTCCTGGAATTTCGTGTGGAACACCGTTTCGGGGATCTGGCAGGTTCAAACGGCGGTGTGCAAAACTGGTTCGGATTTGATAATTCGAGTGATATCCGCCTGGGATTCGAATACGGAATTACCAATAATTTGATGATTGGTGTAGGACGAAGCAAAGGAACAGGAACACCTTACCGCTCATTGCTCGACGGATTCGGAAAATACCGCATTTTGCAGCAAAAGAAAAAAGGAATGCCGATCTCTCTGGCAGTAACAGGAAGCATGTTCTACACATATATGAAGGCACTTCCGGATATTTATGCGGTTGCTCATTTCCCGAAACAGGAATACCGTTTTTCCTACTCCGCTCAATTGAACATTGCCCGCAAGTTTGGTAATTTGGTAAGTTTGGCCGTTATGCCAACAATGGTTCACCGGAATTATGTAGCGGCAGATGATCAGAATACGCTGTTCGCATTGGGTGGGGCCATGCGCTGGTCCATCACACAACGTCTGGGAATCATGGTCGAATACTACCAGGTTTTCCAGGATAAAGGTATGCGTAAACAAAACTTCAACAGCCTCGGTTTCGCTGTAGAATGGCTGACTTTCGGGCACAATTTCACCATTTACCTTACAAACGCAAGAGGATTCGGAGAAACTCAATTTATTACCAATACTTACGACAATTGGCTGAAAGGTCAATTTAGGATTGGTTTTTGCATCGGAAGAAAGTTCGAGTTCGGACAGTAAAGAAAGTTCAACAGGTTAAAAACTGTTCAAAAAGTTCAATACTATTTGAACCATTGAACATTTGAACTATTTAAATAAATGATTATGAAAAAATTAGTGTATCCAGCTTTAGCAATCTGCTTATTCGCAGGTTCGGCATTTGTAACCATGACAGCATCGAAAGATTACGTCTTCAAAGAAGGTTTTACGATTGCTTTTAAGAGTAAAGATCCATCCGGTGAATTCAAAAAAGCCAAAGGAACGATCAAATTTGACGAGAATGACTTGGCGAATTCCAAATTCGATCTGACCATCGATGTGAATTCCATCAATACCGGAAACTCGATGCAGAACAAAAAGGCTCAAACTTCCGAGTGGTTCGAAGCCGACAAGTATCCGACCATCAAATTTGTTTCTTCCAAAGTGGAAAGAGCCGGAGACGGGTATTCCATTACCGGAAAACTAACAATGAAAGGTATTACCAAGGAGAAAAAGATTCCTGCTGCGGTTTCCAAATCCGGGAATGATTTGACATTTAGCGGGAAATTTACCGTTAACCGCATTGATTACGGTGTAGGGCACAAAAGCGATGCCGTTCCGGACATCATGAATATTTCCTACTCCATTCCGGTAACTGAAAAGTAATACGATGTTCAAACGCTTCTTCTTCCTGGCAGTCATTGCAGGCCTGTTTGCTTCGTTGATATCCTGGATCTATTCTTCCGTTTATAAGAATATGATCGCAGATTTCACAGAAGTAAGCGGTTACTGGCACCTGCTCTGTTTTTCCGCAATGATTACTCTTGGAATCAGTATTCTGGGAGCTGTCATTTATGCGCTGGTCAAAAACAAATCCGCAGCATCCTTTACCTGCAATTTCATCTTGTCGGGATTTTCCGTTTCGCTGGTATTCTATGTCTTTACCATGAATGATCCCGAGTTTAAGAATGAAGACTCCATGGCAATGATCGATTATTTCAAAGGTTATCTGATTCCGTTTGTGTTCATTCCGGCACTTTCATGGATGACCTTTAAACCTTTATTTATTAAATAAATGAAAAAAACAGTTTCTATTTTCCTGGCATTTGGCAGCATGGCCGTTTTGGCATTATTTCTTCCGAGCGCATGTACGAAGGCAAAAGCACCTGTACCTCTTCCCGAGGTAACTTGCAGCAGTACCATTTCGTTCAGCGCACAAATCGCTCCGATGATTGATGCAAACTGCGCTTCATGCCATGGAGCCGGGGCGGGAACTTCACCAACGCTCTCCAACCACGCGGAAATCTCGGCAAATGCGGAAGCGATGATTCAGGCCATGCGCGGAACGCCGGAATTAATGCCGCAGGGAGGACCGGCACTTCCGGATTCATTGATCCAGCAATTTCAATGCTGGATGGAGCAGGGAAAATTACAGAATTAGATAGTCCGGCTCCGGAAATTCAAAACTTATCGCGGCAATTTCATAACAGTAAACTGTACGCATCGAATTACATTTGGAGCAAACGAAAAACTACTTCCAATAAAAAATGATTATGACTAAAAATTACGTATACATCGGATTAGTAGCAGCATCAGGCTTACTATTGAGTTTCTCCGGGAACCAATCCGCTCAAACGGTTAAAAATTTCAGTAAAGATTTCCATTCGTTCAACCAGGCAGGAAGCCCGGGCGGAAGAACAGGTGCTCCCGGTGACGGTGTATGTACGCAATGCCATTCGGGAACAGTACAAAGCGGCTCCGGATTCAATAACGTGACTTTATCGCTTGGCGGAAACCCGGTAACGGAATATGAAACAAGTACTACATACCAGGTTCAGGTCAGCATGGCCACTACCAATATCAAAAACGGATTCGAAATCGTGGCTTTGAACCCGAACAATACGGTTGCAGGTACTTGGACGATTACAGATGCTACGCATACGAAAACGATTACATCCGGAGGAAAATCGCGCGTTACACACAAACTGGCAGGAACCAGTTTAACCAGCTGGACGTTTAACTGGACTTCACCGGCTACCAATGTTGGAAACGTGACCTTCTATCTGGCAACGAACCAAACAAACAACAGCAGCAGCGATGACGGAGATGTTATCCGCACTTCACAGCACGTATTCGGTTCACAAGCAGGAATCAAGGAGGTTTCAGCCAACCTGGAAACACAGATCGGTTACCAGGCTGCTACGAATTCATTGAATATCCACTTGAACAGCAAAATAGACGGATCTGTTTTCGTAAATGTAGTAGACCTGAGCGGAAAATCTGTTTTCACTGAAAAACTGGGAAATGTAAGCGCAGGAGAAAGCGCGCTTTCCGTAAGACTGGACAATGAATTGAACAGCGGAATTTACATGGTGAATGTTTCGGTTGATAACAACATGACCATGAAAAAGGTTTTCATTTCAAAATAAGCAGTATGTGCGCGATTAATCGCACACATACTGCTGTATAAAATATGGTAGGGACGCGAAGCATCGCGTCCCTACCTGTTTTTACCCGATTCTTCTTTGCACCAATTCCTCCACCCGTTCATAAAACTGCGAAGGAGTACTTGTTCTCCATTCGATATCTTCCAGGTCGCCTCCCATTACAAAATAATGATCCACGCGTGCTCTTTCAAATTCATGGATCACATGATCGTGGAAATTGACCAATGCAATCCACCCATCCTCTACTTCATCGAACCATTCTTCGTAATAACAATCGTCTGAGTAATGGAAATTCAACACGTTTTCCCCGATCAGGATGAATTTATTGATTCCATGAGGCATCATTTCTTCTATCACATTGCGTTTTAAAGTCATGATGTCATTTTCTATCGCATCGTTCCATTCCCCGATAAATTCCATGATCGCATACCCTTCTTCATAATCCACAAATAGGATTTTGGCGAAAAGCGTTCTCGAACCGATATTGTCCCATTGCGGATGAATCAGGAAATTGTAGATCCGGTCCGTAAATTCAAATTCACTGTACTCCCTGTCGTAAAACGGGGAAAGTGAATCCTCGGAAGCGATGTATAAGTGTCTCCAATTAAAATATGGTTCTATAAAATGCACGAAATCAACTCTTTAAGTTTGGAATAAAAATTGTAAAAATGAACTTCGAAATTAAAAAGAAAGTCTACATTTGAGTGTTCATTTGAAACAAAAATTTACCAATGAAAAAACATAATAAATCACTATTATTCAGCATCTTAACGATCAGCGGAATTTTATTCTTCAGCTCCTGTTCTTCCGATTCTTCGGAACGCGATGCCGCCGAAGCAACTTCAGCAATGATTGAAGGTAATGAAAAAATCGTTGCATTCGGCCATATCAGTGCTATGAATATTTTGAATAATGCCGATTACAAAAGCATTCCGAAGGTAAATACGATCCTGGGAAGCGTGCTTGGGAACTGGAAAAGAGGATTGGAAATTGACAAACCGATTTACTACGCCCTGGAAGCACCGTTTGCACATGACGGAACGCCGGAAACCGTTTACGCAGTGATCAATATCAAAAATCCCGACAGCCTGGCTTCAATCATCAGTGAAATGGGCTATGCATTGGACAAGGACGGAGACATTTCTTACCACCAGGAAGATGATGTCACTTTCGGGATCCGTAACAAATTGCTGATCATCATCAGCAAGCCCGGAGATTATGACGGAAAAGCAAAAATGAAGGAAGCATTTACTTTAACGGAAGGAGATCTTTCCGAAGATAAAGCAGCCGACATTATTGCCCAAAAAGGAGACATTGTTTCAGGAATCGATGTTGCCCGTTTATTGCATACATCCAATACGGAACTGGAAAAACTTCCTGCTGACAAGAAAGATCACCTGAACGAATTGGTGGAGGATGCTTACATCAAAACGGTAGCAAACTTTACCAATGGAATGGCGACTGTTGAATCGCAGAATTTGTTTTCTGACGACCTAAAAGACGAATTGTTCTTCAAGGACAACAACGGAACCACTTTGGTGAGTAAATTGGGCGGCGGAAATCCGTGGATGGGTGTTGCCATGAACCTGGATTTGAGAAAAGGAGAAAGTTTCCTAAGCACTTATTTACCAAATGCAAAACAACGCATTATGGCAGATTTTCCGGGAGAAGCAAAGTTGGCATTGATGGCATTGGGTGAAAACCCACTCTCGAAATTGTTTTCCGGCCAGGCCGGGGTAGTTCTAAAAGGAAATCCGAAGCCTGAATGGGGAATGGAACTGGAATACAGCAGTTACCTGGGACTTGGCCCGAAAGGAGATATTCTACGAAAAATCATGGAAGACCAGTTCTCAGTTTTCGGAGAAAAGAAAGGCGATACCTATATCATGGACAATATTCACCTGAAATCGACCCCAAAAGGGATATTCACTTCAAGCGGAAATGAAACGGGCGGGAAGTTAAATCTGCCTTCTTATGCCAAAAACTTCGGAGAAGACAGCTTCTCCCTATTCATCGCATTTGAAAGAATTGATGTGAAGAGCCTGGAATTGGAAGATGCCGCAAAAGTGGTTGAGATCCTTCAGTATGTGACTATTCACGCAGACAGAGATGGTTCCAAAATGGTGATCGCCGCTAAAAAGAAAAATGTAAACATCCTGAAACAAGTGACTGATTTCTACGCGAACCAGATCATGGAAAAAATGGATGCAATGGGTGTGTAAGCAAACGATTATAGCATTGAAAAGGCTGTTCGTTCGGACAGCCTTTTTTATAAAACAAACAAAATATAAACTATTTAAAATCAAACTATTAACTTTAAATCTGTTCGTAACTTTGGGAACACCCGAATTTACAAATTCGCAAACTACCTTTTACCGATTAAGCACCTCCAAAATCAGCTGTTAAATTTCAGAATTATTTTATTTTTTCTTAACCTTTTCTTGTCTCATCCATTCCTTTTTTTCGTACCTTGTATCACCAAATAGAACTCATGAAAGAGCAAAAAGATTGGAACACACTTAATCCTGAAGAAGAGCGCATCATTGTTCGAAAAGGAACAGAATATCCGTTTACAGGTCAATACAATAAATGGGACGAACAGGGCATTTTTGTTTGCCGCCGTTGCGAAGCTCCGTTATATAGAAGTTCAGATAAATTTGATTCCGGATGTGGATGGCCGTCTTTTGATGATGAGATTCCAGGAAGTGTCAAACGAATTCCCGATCCGGACGGAAGACGTGTAGAAATCATCTGTGCGAATTGCGAAGGTCATTTGGGGCACGTATTCACAGGTGAACGGTTCACACCGAAAGATACCCGTCATTGCGTTAATTCCCTGAGTATCCTGTTTAAGAAAGCTTAAGATTTACTCTACGATTGTATTGCAATTGTAGACAGGAACTCCCATGTGTTGTATCATATCATTCAACTGAATATGTGCAGCCAATGCCAGTTGCGAATAATTCTGAGAGCAATTTCCGAAACTTCCGGCACTTGTTACCCACATTTTTTGGATCAATTCCTCACCGGAACTTACCGGCCCGATTGCATTTACAACTGCTTTTACGTTCAGGGCACCCGCATGGTAAACATGCATGGTCAATAAACGGAACCAGATAGACTGCTCATCAACAACCAATCCGGCACCTTCAGCAATCCCTTTCGCGGAAGGAATACAAATACGCTTCAATAATTGAGATGCTGCGTACGCCGAACGCATAAAATCTTTTCGTTCATCCACTGAACGGTTTACCGTTAATCCCATCGAACGCGCAACACCGGGCATCAATTGGAACGGCCCGTATGCCCCAACAGAAGATTTCTGCATTCTTCCCGGACTTTCGATCAATAAAATGGATTGTGCGTACCACGGATCTACGCCATAAGCCTCGAACGCGGAAACTCCTTTCGGTAAACTTTCAAAAACCAGGTCGAAGCGGTAAAAGTCGTTTTTCCCGGTCGTAACATTGATGCGTTCATCGGCAGCCAAACTGTATAGCGTGCGGATACTGTCTTTAAAAATCGTTTTTTGCGCTTCCGTTTGTGCATGCCAGTCCTTGTTCGACATTTTCCCGATAATCTGGCGGGTTGAAGCCACATTGATCAAAACCGAATCCGGTGAAAGGATCATGATCTGCTGCCAGAATCTCGGATGTTGTAATTGATCCCAATGAGCAGCCTCAATACCTGCTGCTCCCATAATGATGTGTTCGGAAGGGCCTTCGGTAACGGCAATCATTTCTTTTTCCCAGGTGGAATTTTGCGAGGAAGCAATAAATGGAATACACGCAAGTATTGCAAGGAGAGTTTTGCGTTTCATTGTTGTTGTGGGCTTTTTGGGTGATGCAAATTAAGAAATTGAAGTCAAAAACACAATAAACAGGTGAAATTTTAACGGTTTAGACGTATTTCGATTCAGTGCAAAACCGCCTTGAAAATCTGCCCTGGATTCTCATTCTCATGCCGCCTTTCCTAAAACCGCTTCAATCCTTCTCCGTTCACATATCCTTTCAGGATGATTTCCATTTCATCAATAGAAACCGGGAACCACGGTTCTTTGGCAATTTTACGGATCGTTAAGCGCTCCTTCACCGAAAGCGTTCCGTCAACAATTAATCCGAACACCAGCAAACGTGCCATGACCTTATTTTCCTCCGGATTCGGGCCAAACAACTCGTCGATCTTTACTTCCCGGTCGTATTTCAAAGATAAATCCGGGAAAACAACCATCATCTCCTTCATAAAAGAATAAAGCGCGAAGTTGTACTGCCGTTTTTGCTGGGCTACGAAATGAAACAATTTATTCAGGTTGTGCTTCACTGTCAGTAGTTTTTCTTCCGAAAACTCCCTCATGAAATCTTTCGTAGCAGCCGTTGCAACGATCCGCATTTGGGCCTCTTTCATTACCTGCCTGCTGCTCCACGCGTTCCAGAAAGCAAAAATAGGAACACCGATCAGGTCGGTAACGATACGTAGTGCGTACCTTCCCAGGAAGCGCCGCACCAGGAATTTCATCAGTACATTGGAAAGTGTTGCCTTCAGTTTTGTACCGATCAGCAGCGCGTAGTAGGAAAATTTGGTCAGACCTACATAAGGATCTATTTCCAGCAGTTGCATGTGTTTGGCAGGCATTTCCAAACCGGCTTCAGTCAGTAATGCCACCTGTTCTTTGTAATCTTCCTGGGAAGCCGACGGATACCGGTAAATTTCGCAAATACGCCGCACCGCATAAATATTCAGCATATTCAGCAGCCAAATCTCGGGGAAGATCATCACCACGGCGTAAATCGTATAATAAAGCTCAAAGTCGAATTGGTAGCCGAAAACATCCAAATGCTGAGCGTCCAGCAAGTTTGTAAAATGGAAAGGGAAAATAACGATCATCACCGCGCAGGCACCGATCACACCGGCGATCAGGTAAATTTTCAGCTGCAGATTTTTCAATTGCTTTTTCTGGGAATCATTCAAGGTATAACCGTGTCTTCCGGTAGTGCGAATAGCAGCTGTTTTTTTACTCAAATACGTATTTCCGAGCCGGAATGCAAGGCTTTTATTTCGCTTCTTCTGAATTTCTTCCATAAGTATTGGCTAAAATTACAAAATAAGTCTTCCATTCTTGCGTAACTTTGCGTGGAAGAAACACATGAAATATATCCGACAGTTTTTTATTTCAATCCTGATCATCCCGGTAAAGATTTACCAGTGGATCATCAGCCCCATTCTTCCGAATGCCTGCAGGTATGATCCTACTTGTTCCGCTTACATGATTGAAGCACTGAAAATCCATGGGCCGGTCAAAGGTTTGTGGCTGGGAACACGAAGAATCAGCCGTTGCCATCCGTGGGGTGGATTTGGTTACGATCCTGTTCCGGAAAAAAGATGTTCCTGCCAAAAAGAAAAAGGGAAGCAGTAACGCCTCCCTCTCTCACTTTATTTCTGAAATTATTATTCCTTGATTACCTTTTTGGCCACACTGAACGTTTTATTGCGAACACGTATAAAATAAATTCCGTTTACCAGGTTTGAAATATCCACGTTTGTTCGGTATTCCTGTTCGAGAACAACTTCCCCGTTCAGGTTTAAAACCTCAACCAACGTGTTGTCAGTTACCATTTCTTCCGCTACAAAAAGGTTAAACTGTCCGTTACCTGGATTCGGGAATACATCCAATTTGATTTCCGGTGCTAATTCATCCGTCCCCAAAGCAATATTGCTTATTTTCAAAATCGTTCCGTTTAGTCCGCAGGTATACCCGGCAGTCTGGCTTGGAAATGCTGCACCAACTTGTCTTGATGAAGAAGTAGACTGAACATTCCAGGTAGCTCCGCCATCTGTAGTTTTCAAAATGGTACTGGTATTTCCGCTAATGCTTCCCCCGGAAATAAAACCGGTTGTGCTGTTCAGAAAATCTACTGATCCCATGTAATTATTCGCCAGGAATTGCGAAGACCAGATAGTTCCTGCATTCACCGTTCTTAAAATTACGCCATCACCGGTCTGGGCATTTCCTCCCACAACAATCCCGTTGTTAGCATCCGTGAAATACATACCTATCAACTGGTAATTGCCTGAGAGTCCTTCAAGCCCGGTAGTTTGCTGAGTCCAGGAACTCCCACCATTGATTGTTTTATAAATCTCTCCATACTCACATCCTACGTATCCGGTGGTTGCACTGGTAAAATAAACTGTTTTAGGATTCGAGCCATTACCTACAGTCAATGTAGTCCACGTAAGTCCGGAATTAACTGACTTGAGGACTTCTCCGTCAACTCCCGAAATATATAACACCGAATTATTAAGAATTACAGAAACAAGGTTCTGCGTTGTTCCGGAAGCAATCGGTGTCCAGGCAGATCCGCCGTTAGAAGTTCTTATAATTAATCCGTTGTATCCTACAGCAACCGCAGTCTGGGCATCAATCATGACCACATCTCTCAGCGCAGTACTTGTTCCCGAATTCTGAGAAACCCAGTTTGTTCCGCCATTAATGGTTTTCACAATTTCTCCGTCATAAGATACGGCCATTCCGATATCATCATTCACAAAATCGATTGAAGAAAGGACACTGCTACTGCTTAATCCGCTGTTTTGCGGAACAAAAGGTTGTGCAGAAACAGTACATGTAAGTAAAAGTCCTGATAAAAAAAGTAACGTTTTATTCATTGAAAATAATTTAAGTGATATTAAAAATCTCCTGACT
This sequence comes from Fluviicola sp., assembly GCF_039596395.1. Taxonomy (NCBI): domain Bacteria; kingdom Pseudomonadati; phylum Bacteroidota; class Flavobacteriia; order Flavobacteriales; family Crocinitomicaceae; genus Fluviicola; species Fluviicola sp. Next base: position 125,641 of record NZ_JBCNJT010000001.1, on the reverse strand, counting down.
ACAAGTTTGAGACTCAATCCTAAACAAGGGAATATTGCTTAATTGCCAGGAACTGATTCCAAAGATAAAATAAATCCGAAACAACAAAAGACCTCAATTGAGAATCAGCAACTTAATCCGAATTATTCAAAAAAATCTCAAAATTAGTTGACCGATTCATTTATTTTCTTTTACTTTGGATTTCAAAGTTCTTTTATGGAAAATGAAAAATATTTAGCACAGCTTCAGGAGATCCAGTCCATGATGCAAAAATCTTCGAAGTTTTTGTCTTTATCCGGTATTTCCGGAATCCTGGCCGGAACCTATGCGTTGATCGGTGCCGGAATCGTTTATTCCATGAGAGAGCGATTGACTTCCTCCATTCCTTTTGATTCCGCTGAATTCATTACCATCGTAACTACCGCCATACTCGTAATGGTACTTTCACTGGGAACCGGGATTATTTTCTCTGTTCGCAAAGCGCGCAAAAAACAGGAAGTGATCTGGAACCAGGTATCCAGACAGTTTATTATGAGCTTTATGGTCCCGCTAATTACCGGAGGACTATTTGCTGTCATACTGATTACAAAAGGCGCCGTTGGACTTGTTGCACCGGTTACTTTATTGTTTTACGGCCTCGCATTGGTCAGCGCAAGCAGGTATTCATACGAAACCCTGAGAAATTTAGGGTTCATCTTTATCATTCTTGGCTTATTAAATAGCCTTTATATTGGTTATGGTTTGTACTTTTGGATGTTCGGTTTCGGAGTTTGCCACATTTTTTATGGTGCTTACATGTACCTGAAATACGATTACAAGAAATAATGACAAGTATCATATCAGATATCAATAAAACATTCGACCACCGGATCAGGCTGGGAATCATGTCTGTGCTGATGGTGAATGACTCCGTGGACTTTAACCGGCTCAAAGAACTGCTGGAAGTAACCGATGGAAACCTGGCATCGCATATCAAGGCACTTGAAACGTCTGAATACATCCTTATCCGCAAACAATTTATCGGTAAAAAACCCAATACCACCTATGAAGCAACTCTACTTGGAAAACAAACATTTGCCAGGCATTTGGCCGCGCTTGAGCAATTGATTAAAACCAGCAAATAACTATTTTTTTATCTATTTACTTTGAAATTCAAAGTTCTTTTAACTAATTTAAAAATGGAAAATCAATCGGAAACAAACAAACCGGAAACCAGTGAGTTCATGAAGTTTTTAAACGCCCCGTTCGGTCGTTTCATTCTCATCGGAACCATCACCATTATTCTGCTCGCTCCGCTGGCGCGGGTCATCTTCCTGATCCAGGAGCGCAAAGACCGTGCTGATACGATCAAAGAAGAAATTCGCTCCGAATGGGGAAGTGATTTCCTGTATAAAGGATTGGTACTTCGCATTCCTCTAAAAGGCAATAATGCCGGTAAAAAGTATTACTTCTTCTTTCCCGAAACGGAAAAAACCACTCTCAACGTAAATGCCAGTACTAAAAAGCGAGGAATTTACCACTTCCCGGTCTTTCAATCGGCCAACTATACCGATGCGGAATTCATGCCGAACCTCAGCAATCCGAATCTCGATCTTTCAAAAGCGCAAATCGGACTTCTGGCCCTGGCTGAAACCCGGATTTCAAACATGGGGAACATAGAAGTCAACGGGAAAGGACTGCAAATCGAGCAGGAAACCATGGCAGAAACCAGCCCCGACAAATTATTTTACGCTACAGCTCCATTCGCTATTGACAAATCAACCACCCAAATCAACGTCAAAACGAGCTACACAATCAACGGATCCGGGAAAATTATCCTGAAAGGCTTTGCGAAGAAAAGTACCTACAACATGACCTCCAACTGGGAAAATCCATCTTTTTCCGGGACTTCTCTGCCAAACCCGGATGCTTTCGAGGCAACAAAAGGTTTCAAAAGTTCCTGGAGCATGATGAATATTGCCCAGAATACGAAGCTTGGGATCGACCATTCCAAACCTTACGGAAAACTATCCGAAGCATCGGTTGATTTCCTGGAAACCATTGATCAGTATCAATTAAACGAACGGACCGTAAAATATGCCATCCTGGTCATTCTTTTAACATTCACGGTTTTTTACCTCATCGAATTGATCGGAAAAAGGATTATCCATCCTATCCACTACCTGATGGTCGGACTTTCCCTCATTTTATTTTATGTCATCCTGCTATCTTTCTCAGAGCAGTTCGGATTTGCCCGGTCTTACGTGGCAGCAGGCTGTGGAATTTTGGCACTTTTAAGCTGGTATGCTTATTCGGTTCTTCGATCCCTGAAGTTTTCGCTCACCATTTTTGCAGCCATCTTCATTCTGTACAGTTTCCTTTATGTCATTGTAAACCTGGAAACCTACGCTTTAATTGTAGGAAGTTTGGGATTATTTGTGGTGCTTGCTGCGATCATGAGCTTTACCAGACGATTGAAAGTTTGAGTTACAAAAATCCCCGGCTTCGCTATGCGATAACCGGGGACTTCTCTCCTCCACATTTAATCCTCTTGATTTATTTGGTGTAGGTGTATTTACGTGACCGGGTGATGTTGATTCCTAGCGAAACCCCATATGTAGTTCCGTATTTATTCATGCTGGCATAAAAATTCAAGGGTACGTTCAAAGCTCCCGGACGGAAGGTTTTTCCTACCGCAAACAGGAAGTTGGTGGAAAAATAAGTAGCCCCGCGTGTATCCGGCCGCTTGAAATAAGCCATGTGAGTTGCGGAAGTTCCTACGCCCATATCCGACAATTCCTGGAACGTGTGGAAATTCCCGTCATAATCCGTTGTTCCGGAAACCAGGCGCTTCATGGTGAACGACGGTCCCATGGCAATTTCCCAGGCACCTTTACCAAAGCGGACACCATGCATAATAGCCAGTGAAGGTATCGGAGTACCGTGTTCCATTCCTGCAACATTTCCCAAAAACTCAAACAAGCCGCTAAACTTCTCACTACCGGCATATTGTACTTCCAACTGGTAGCCGATATTGAACAGTACGGGTAACGTTCCAACGCCTCCGTCACGTTCATTCCGGGTAAAGAATTCGCCGTTTTCACCTGTTGCCACTGCGAAACCGATCCGTGGCCCTGAATTGTTCATTTTCCCCAGGCCGGTACTTGCCGTTGGTCCGTCTTTGAAGAACAAAGCTTTGTAAACAGACAGGTCCACATCCATTTTGAGCAATTTGTAGATCATAATATCCGTCATACGGTTTAATTCGCGCGGCTGATTTTCGAACTGTTCAATTTCATTTCGATCGATCTCACCGGTTTTTACGTTCACAATCTTCATGGAAATAAGGATCCTGTCACCCAAACCTTCGTAGCTGGCACTCATCGCAAAATCAGCACTCAACTGGTTACCTACTTTTCCCAGGCAATCCTTTCCCATACATTCCTTCATTTTATTGTCGCCCAACTTCTCCGCTACATCATACCGGTCATTTACAACGTACTTCTTGGAGTTCACAAGGCTTTTATAGATGACAGAGCGAAGAATATCTTCATTGGAAGGAATATTCCGGACTTCAATTCCGGCAATGACCATGGATGGCAATTGAGTAGTTTGTGCAAAAGATTCGTATGTATATAATCCCAGGCACATTAGAATTAATTTTTTCATGGTTTTTAATTTTAAGTTTCGGGACAAATTTGCTAGGTATGCATAGGATTAGAAAACGGAATTCCGCATGTTAGTTGTTGACAGTTGCGATTTTCCGTACAGCATTTTTAAATAAAACAGTAGTCAGTATTTTTTGTGCAAAAAATAACGCACCGTTTTACGGTTTGCCATTTGGCAAACATGCCAAGTTGCGCCAGATGTACTCAACAAAAAAGGCCGCTACAAATTGTAACGGCCTTCCTGATTAATCGGATTTTATTATTTCTCCAATACGATCGGAATATGCTGTGTTCCCACATCCGTTAAAATACGAAGCGTGTAAACACCTTTTGCCATATTCTTCAGATCAACGTCTTGTTTGGAAGTCTGCAAATCAGAAACTTCATAAACAACCTGACCCAGTGCATTGTATACTTTCACCGAATTCATATTCACTTCACCGGAAGAAATGGTAAATGCCCCGGATGAAGGGTTCGGGTAAACCGTGATGAAGTTCAGTTCATTCTCAGAAATGGATGCACAACCGTCAACGGTAACTGTAGTCTGAGCAGATCCGGAACATCCGTTTCCATTCGTATAGTTATAAGTTACTGTCGTAGAACCAACTCCTGCCGTTGCCGGGTTAAACTGGTTTCCTGTTACAGCTGTTCCGGAGTAAGTTCCTCCCGCAGGACTTCCCTGTGTCAGGGTGTAAATTCCGTCATTCACACACAACATCGGAACGGAACCGAAGCTTACATTTGGATTCGGGTTAACTGTTACAACAATGCTGTTTGATGCAACCGAAGGACAAGAAGCAACGGTTGTTGTTGCCGTATAAGTTCCTGCTGCATTTACCGTAATGGAAGAACCGCTTGCAGAATTCGACCAGGTTGTAGCCGATCCTGTAGAAGAAGTCAATGTTACGGAACCACCCTGACAGAATGTTGTTGTTCCTCCTGCGCTGATTGTCGGTGCAGCCGGTGCAGCATTCACGGTAATGTAACTGGTCTGATTGGATGAATTCGATCCACCGGCATTGGTAGCAGTCAATGAAACGTTGTAAGTTCCCGCAGTTGCATATGTCACCACCTGGCTTGCAGAAGTAGAACTTGAAGGTGTTCCTCCAGGGAATGACCAGCTGTATGAAGTCGGGTTATTCGTAGAAGTACTTGTGTAAGTAACCGATTGTCCGGCACAAATAGACTGGCTGGTTGAACTGAATGAAGCAACCGGTGTTGTAGGAGTACCGCTAACTCCTGTAATATTGATATTATCAATGTACAGGTTATTTCCGTTTCCTCCGATATTTCTAAATGAAATCCAAACAGAGCTGTTTCCAACATATGGAGTCAGATCAACTGTTTCAGATCTCCACTGGGAAGTTGATGGAGAAAAGGAACTTTGGGTAGCATTTGCCGTTGCCAGTGTTGTATAGGATTTGGAATAAACCGTCGTAAAGGTATTTCCGCAATCTGTGGAAACCAATACTTCCAATCCGTCATAATAAGCAGCACTGTATGGAGCATAAGCTACGTCAAACACTAATTGAGCACTTGAATAAGCTGCAATATCTGCTTTCGGCAAGCGCATTTCATCATTACCAGATGTAATGTTGTAATTGTCGAATTTCAAAGAGTTTCCGGCTGTTGGTGCACGACCTACCGTAGAAGATCTCGTCCAGGTACCTGTAGCTCCATTATCAAGTATGGTCCAACCTGCTGGAGGGAAAGTCGTTGAAACAAATCCTTCACTGATTGGTAAGCTTACTGTTGTTGCCGTAGTCACCGTAATGTAATTTGTCTTTGATTTCGAATAAGTAGCCCCATTCGATGTAGCAGTCACACTCAAACTCGCGTTGTAAGTTCCGATTGTCGGGTAAGTAACCGTTGGACTTGCAGCTGTAGAAGTACTTGGAGTTCCACCCGGGAAAGACCACGAATAAGTTGCAATACCTGTAGTTTGACTTGGAGTATAAGTAACTGTTGTTCCTGTACACATGGTTGTTTGGTTCGCACTGAAATCCAGGGCACAAAGAGATGTTCCCGGTCCGCCACCTACTGCGTTCAAATTCGCAGTTGTCCAGATATTACTTCTTCCGCCGACACTGCTTGTCAGGGAATTTCTCATACGGGTAACCTGGCCTTGTGTAAACATTTTGGAGCAGTAGGAATAATCCATGTAGTTCTCAATGTTGTCGATTACGTTGGTTGTCCAGGAACTGAAGTTATTCGGGTCATTCGTATCGTCACAAGTGTTGATGGTGCTTACGTTATTACAGTTTGTAACCCCGATACACATCGGAGTATCCTGTACGTGATCATCCTGACTGCAGCTTGAAGCATTCCCGGGATTGTTATTGTCTCCCCAGGTATGGGAAAGGTTTAACCAGTGACCGACCTCATGTGTCAAAGCACGGCTTGTAGTTGTTGAACCCGTTCCGATAGAACCACAGTAATCATCCAAAATGAAAATACCGTTGTAATACATATTTGTTGCATTCGCAGTAGAGTTACCGTTCGGGTTGAAGGTATAACCTGCCGCGCCTCCGATATCCTTACACACATAGATGTTCAGGTACTTATTATGCGCCCATACTCCATTGTACACGTTATTTCCTGCAATGATCGCATTTACCTGTGCCTGTCCGTCGGAACCGTCATTAGTCAATGCATTTTGAGTACGTGTAATCCCGGAAAAACAGTTCCCGTTCGGAGCAACCGTAGCGAAAACGAAGTTAATCTCCGCATCGGTAGGCATTCCCTGGAATGGTGTTTGAACCGTATTGGCATCTGAATTTAATCGGCGGTAATCGCGATTTAGAATTGATAAAGCATCTGCTACCTGGGCATCGGAAATATTCTCTGTTCCGCCGTTATGGAGAATGTGAAAAACGACAGGAATGGTATAAATTAACCCGGTAGATTTAACGGTTGAAGTAGACTGACCTTTTGGTTTCGGGTCGATGGTTTCTCTGAATACCGTTGCATAACGCGCCGGATCTTTCAGTAACATTTCCTGCATGCGGTGATGCTGGCTGCATTTTTCAACTTCTTGGGGAGAGGCAAGCTGCTGATTGTTCAATTGGGTAACCTGCGAAAAGGACGTAAATCCACATAGCACGGCTACAGAAAAGACGAGTTTTCTCATAAGCGTAGTTTAATTTAGAATATAGTTTTATAGTTCTGTGTGTGAAATTTAATGAAAAAAATCGTTTCAGAAACCTCATCCTCATCTCAATAACTGAAATTGTGAATATCTTTTCAAGGATTGACGCACCAATTATTTCACAAAAAACGACTCGAAAACCCAAAAATGAAACGGTATGAAAAAACAAAACCCGGACCGCAAACTGGTTGCAATCCGGATTCATCATCAAAATTATTTTAAGCCGAAACTCGCTCTTAACTCAATTTTTCCAAAGCAGTTTTCAGGTTCGAAATCACCCCGTCTACATCTTCCAGCTTACAAGTACCTACCGAAAGGCGGTACCAGTTGGAATCGGTAGAAGAACCGAAAGCATAAAACGGCACAATCGCCACTTTAGCTTCATCCAATATGTATTTCGTAACGTCCTGGGTTGTTTCCAAAACCTTTCCCGATTCCGTTTTCAACCCGTGCAATGCAAACTGCACCGTTAAGTAAATCGCAGCTTCCGGAGCTATTGCATCTACACGGTGTCCGGCAGATTTCAAAGATTGAATTCCGTTGTAAAACCCAACCAGACGCGCATTGATTTCCGACTTGATGTGGTTCAGATATGCATCGTACTGGCTCAATTCGTTCAAATAAGCGGCTGTTGCAACTTGTTCAGCTTTCGGAGCCCAGGCACCCACGTGTGTTAAGATCGATTTGATTTTATTGATCAGGAACTTCGGCCCCATTGTCCAGCCGACACGAACCCCCGTGGCCGCCAATGATTTGGAGATTCCGTCAACGAACAAAGTATATTCACGCATTTCAGGTCGAAGAGAAACCGGGTTGTAATGTTCGATAGAACCATGTGTCAAAGGCCAGTAAATCTGGTCATACATCACGTACAAAGGTTTTACACCGGATAATTCGCGTTTTTTATTTTCAGCCAATACCAAATCACAGATCTGTTCCAGGTCTTCTTTGGAAAATACAGTCCCGGTGGGATTTAACGGGGAACACAAAGCCAGCAAACTTGCTTCAGCAAGGAACGGAGCAATCTCTTCTGCACGTGGCATGAAATTGTTTTCCGGACTCGTCTCGATCAGGATCGGACGTGCATTGTTCAAATAGGTATAATGGTTGTTATTCCACGACGGAACAGGGAAAATAACGGCATCTCCCGGATCGACAACAGCTTTGAAAATGGCATAAATTGCAGGGCGCGCACCGCCTGTAATGACAATTTCATCGGTTGCGTATTCCAAATCACCGCGCTTGCTCAACAATTGAGAAACAGCCTGGCGTAATTCCAGCATTCCGTCAGCAGCCGGATAATTGGTCTGATCGTCAGCATAAGCTTCCTGTATCAATTGCTTTAACTCTGCAGGGATTGGAAAAACTTTCGGATTGAAATCCCCGATCGTTAAATTGTACACCTTCTCTCCCTGCTTGATCTTCTCATTGACCTCTGCGGCCAATTTGATGATCTCGGAACCAATGATGTGTTCCGCCAATTTAGATACGCGGGGAGTTGATAGTTCATTTTTTGTATCCATGACTACTTTAAATTAGTGTTGCAAAAATATACACAAATATTAGCAATCCGGAAATGAAACTTTAAAATTCATTTAAAAACAAAAACCCGGAACACGCATGCCCCGGGTTTTCCTTCATTACTGAAATATCGATTAGTTCTTGATAAACTTATCCTGAACAATCATTCCTTCCGCACGGATCTCAATCACATAAGTCCCTTGTTTCAGCGAAGAAACATTCACTTCATGCTTGTTTTTCAAATTTTCCGACAACACCTGGTGACCAGCCATATCATAGATCACCACGTTGAAATCCGTTGCTTTCGTTTGAATAGTAATCGTTTCTCCTGCAGGGTTAGGCCCGAAACTGATTGCAGAAGCAGTGTTTTCACCTAATCCCAAACTCGGATCAACTACTGTTACTTTTCCTGTCATTACCGAAGAATGCGGATCACAACGGTACATGTAGATTCCCGGCACATTGAAACGCTTTCCGAATGTCCAGGTTGTTCCAACTGTAGGCATTCCGAAAGATTCCGGATTTGCAGGATATGTCGCAGTAGTTCCGTTCAGGTTGTGTGAACCCGATCCATTGTTGACCCATGTAACAGAATCCCCCATGTCAATTGTCAGGTCATTTGGCGACCAGGACATTGACTGTGCATTAATCGTGTAATTTGTTTGCCCGAATGCTACCGGCGCCACACACATCATCATCACTTGCGTAAATTTCTTCATAAGCTTACTGTTTTACTTAAAGGTACGAAGACCTTGTTATTTAATTAATTATTTCTGAAGAAATAATGCACAATGTTAAGAAAGGTTGGAATCCGATTACGAATCGACAATTGCAAATTACGAATCACAACCCGCCGAAGACATTTTTATTCCGACGTTGTTTAAGTATCCAAATGGTTCAAATGGTTCAAATGGTTCAAATGGTTCAAATGGTTCAAACATAATCCAAATAAGAATTGCTCACTTTTTGAACATATTGAACTTCTTGCACATTTTTAAACCTTCTTCACCATTCGGCATTCGCAATTCATCATTCGCAATTAGTTTTATCCGTCCCACATTTGTCCCGACCGTCATATCCAAAGTTTCTCTATTTTTAAAATTCTAAAATCAATTTATGAAGAAACTATTTGCTTGGGTCATGATTGGCGCGATGGTTATGAGCCTTCGCTTGCCAAACCCGCCGGAACAAACTTCCGACACGCCGTTATGGATGCGTTACCCGGTTATTTCCCCCGATGGAAAAACAATTGTATTTACCTATAAAGGAGATATCTACCAGGTTCCGGCAACCGGTGGAACAGCTGTTCCTGTTACATTAAGCGAGGCTTACGACTTTATGCCGGTTTTTTCGCCGGATGGAAAAACCATTTATTTCGCTTCCGACCGTTACGGGAATTTTGATGTGTTCTCCGTCCCTTTGACCGGCGGATCTACCAAAAGACTGACGTTCCATTCCAGCAATGATTATCCTCAATGTGTTTCACCGGATGGAAAACGGATCGTTTTTACCGCATCACGCGTAGATAATGCAGCAATGTCTCAATTCCCTTACGGAGCTTTGGGCGAGATTTATTCTGTTGGAATTGACGGAGGCCGCGAAAAGCAGGAACTTTCGATTACTGCTGAAAATATCAAATGGAATAAGAACGGATCGAAAATGATCTTCCACGACAAAAAAGGATACGAAGATGCGTGGAGAAAACACCACCAATCTTCTGTTACCCGCGACATATGGATGTATGAAAAAAGCGGTGACAAATTCACCAAACTGACCGAATTTGCCGGTGAAGACCGCAATCCGGTTTGGAGCAACGACGAAAGCAGCATTTATTATTTAAGTGAAAAAAGCGGTTCTTACAATGTTTGGAAAATGAATCCGAATGCACCGGCTTCGGCAACACAGGTTTCCAAATTCGATAAAAACCCGGTGCGTTTCCTTTCCATTTCGGAAAACAATACACTTTGCTACGGGTATGACGGAGAAATCTATACCCAAAAGGACGGATCGAATCCGGAAAAAGTAAACATCCGGATCAACACCGAAGACCGCAATGCAGATATTCAGAACAAAGTAGAAACCGGCGGAGCGGGAGAAATTGCTGTTTCATCGAACGGGAAAGAAGTCGTATTCACGAGCCACGGGGATGTTTTTGCAGTTTCCCTGGAAAACGGAGTTACGAAGCAAATTACCAATACTCCGGAAGAAGAACGAAACGTCAGTTTTTCACCGGACGGAAAAGCCATCCTGTATGCTTCCGAACGGAATAAGATCTGGGGAATCTACCAGACAACGATGACACGCAAAGAAGATTCCTATTTCTATGCTTCTACCCTTTTGAAAGAAGAAGCTCTGGTAGTAACCGAAAACGAATCTTTCCAGCCGCAATATTCCCCGGACGGAAAAGAAATTGCTTTCCTGGAAAACAGAACAGGAGTCAGCGTTTACAATATCGCAAGCAAGAAGATCCGCAATGTGCTTCCTGAAACAAAGAACTATTCTTACAGCGACGGCGACCAGACTTTCAACTGGGCTCCGGACAGCAAATACATCCTGGTTTCATTTTTACAGGACGGAAACTGGCACGAACAAATCGGGTTGGTAGATGTTAGCGGAAGCAAACCGATGCTGGAACTGACTCAGAACGGTTTCTCCAATGGCGGACCGAAATTCCAGATGGATGGAAAAGCTGTTCTATGGTTCTCTAACCGAGATGGGATGAAAAATGTGGCCAGTCATGGTTCGCAACAGGATGCTTATGCCCTGTTCCTGGACCAGAATGCTTACGACCTGTTTAAAATGAAAAAGGCAGATTACGAGCTTTGGAAGGAACAAAAAGAGAAAAACGATAAGGACAAAGAGAAATCCAAAGAATCTGCCGTGGCAGACAAAAAAGGAAAAGGTGAAAAAGCCGATACGACGAAGAAAACCGAACCTTTAAAAATCGACATGAACGGATTGATGGATCGCCAGGTTCGTTTGACAGAGCATTCTTCGTTCTTGCAGGACGCATTCCTTGGCCCGAAAGGTGAAAAACTGTACTACCTGACTCCGAACGAAGACGGAACGAATTTATATGTGCGCAACTTCAAGGAGCACGAAACCAAAATACTGATTCCTTTGAAAGCAGGTGGCGTGTGGAGTACTTCCATGGACAAAGAAGGAAAGAACATTTATGCTGTTATCGAAGGAAAACTGACCCGTCTGGACCTTGAAAAAGGAGAACGCAAGGATATTCCGTTCAGAGCGGAACGCACACAGGACAGTTATGCAGAACGCGCTTACTTGTTTGAGCACATGTGGAGACAGGTAAAAACGAAATTCTATGTAACCGATTTACAGGGAACAGACTGGAACTATTACAAAACAACGTATGCGAAATTCCTTCCTCATATCAATAACAACTACGACTTTGCAGAAATGTGCAGTGAGTTGTTGGGCGAATTGAACGCTTCCCACACAGGTTGCCGTTTCTATTCCCGGAAAGAAAATGGCGATGAAACAGCACAGCTCGGAGTAATCTTCGATGAAACGTTCACCGGAACAGGATTGAAAATCGCGGAGGTTTTGGATAAAGGGCCTTTGGTTAGTTCCGAAACAAAAGTAAAAGCAGGTGCCATTATCGAGAAAATCGACGGGGTGGAAATCAAACCTGAATTGAATTACTATCCGTTATTGAACCGCAAATCCGGTAAAACAGTTCTTCTTTCTATTTACGATCCTGCAAGTGGAAAACGCTGGGAAGAAATCATCAAACCAATTTCCGCCGGGGCACAGAACGAATTGCTTTACCAGCGCTGGATCAAGCGCATGCAGGCCATGACTGAAAAATTATCCGGAGGAAAACTGGGTTATATGCACGTACGCGGGATGGACGACAACAGCTACCGCGAGTTCTACAACCAGGTCATGGGGAAATACATCAACAAAGAAGCTTTGATCGTGGACACACGTTTCAACGGCGGAGGCTGGTTGCACGACGACCTGGCAACGTTCCTTTCCGGGAAACAATACATCAATTTTGTACCGCGCGGACAGAAAATCGGGATTGAGCCGGGCTCCAAATGGACTAAACCAAGCTGTGTGATCATGGGTGAAGGAAACTACTCCGATGCGCACATGTTCCCGGTTGTTTACAAAACGTTGAACATCGGGAAACTGGTCGGAATGCCGGTGCCGGGAACAGGAACTGCCGTTTGGTGGGAAAACCTGCAGGACAATTCACTCGTATTCGGAATTCCGCAGGTTGGTGTCATGACCATGGACGGAAAATACTACGAAAACAATCAGTGCGAACCGGATTTCAAAGTGGCAAACGACTACAACACCATGTTGAAAGGCGAAGATGCGCAATTGAAAAAGGCGGTCGATGTACTATTAGGAAAATAACTATTCAAAAAACGTAAGGCCGGAAAATTTTCCGGCTTTACGTTTTTTATGCCTTATATTTTATTTCCCAAATCGGTACCCGATCTGCGCATTCACATTGAAATTCAGCCCGATATGGTTCATTGTTGACTTTTCAATAACAGGATTCATTCCTGCTCCCGAATAATTCTCGTAGGTTCTGGTAACCGAGTAAAAGCCGGGATTAAACCCAACAGCCGACCCTATATAAAGATGTTTTCCCAGCTGCCACTCCAATCCATAACCGATACTTAAATTCACTCCTACCTGTTTATACCCCCGCTGATCCGAGTAAAGACCTCCTCCTCCGATTAAAACATGTTCAGATGAGGATGTTGAGAAAGCGATACCGGAATACAGATAGGGAACAAACTTATTCCCAAAGCCATTGAAATACCTTTTATAATTAAAATTAATCCCAAGGTATTGATTGAGATATCTTTGCCGTACAAATTGAAATTGTGGTCCTATTTCAAATTGGTTTTTCCCGCGGGTATAAGTAATCATGGGTGAGATGCCGGGCTTCATTCCACGGCGCCAGAAAGGATCATACTTATAATTATCAAAAAACACTCCCGTACTTAATCCCCACCTGCCTTTTACCGGAGGAGGATTTTCAATTTGGGCAGACGTTCCGAAACTGGTCAGAAAAATAGCACCGGCCACGCCGATGATTTGCAACAATTCAGGTGATTTCATAATAATGATTTAAATGTCAGGTCTCAAACATAAGCTCTCAGAAGAAATCTGCCGGAGTCTTTTGGCTTAATTTAACGAGCACCGGACCGAATTTAGGATTAAGTAACAATTAGCCGGTAAGGTCAATCAACCCGGAACACCACTCAATCAATAAGCAGACAAAACAACACGATTTATTTCCGGAGAATTTGTGAGGCAGTCCTGAACATCCTATATTCGAACCATTCGCCCAACACATGATTGCTATGAAAAGAATATTTTTACTCCTGCATCTTCTTGCAATCGGAATTCTTTCCAGCTGTAAAAAAGACCAACAACCGAAACCCAACAGCGGAATCCTTCACGGTACTTACAAATTAACCGGAATAGCATATGGCACCGACGTAACCGGTTCAGGAGAAGCGTCCTTTACGGATGTTACCAGTGAAAAAACAATTACCGTCAAAGCCGACGGAACCATTACCAGCAACGGAGATTTGTGCTATGACGAAACTTCAATAGGAAATCCAACCTCAGGAACCTATGCAAACGGAGTAATCACTGTAACCAATTGCAGTGAAACACAGTACAAGGCATACGGAAACCTGTTTATTATCGGGCACACGTACTTAGGAACGAGCAGGTCCCGATTTGTAAGAATTAATTGAAATGAACAACAACACCCTCACCTGGGACGAATTTATGCACGTGGAAATGCGCGTCGGAACGGTCGTTTCAGCAGAAATATTCGCGGAAGTACGCAATCCCGCATACAAGATCACGATCGATTTCGGGGAATTCGGCCTGCGGAAAACTTCCGCACAAGTCACTGCATTGTATACCCCGGAAGAACTAATCGGGAAACAAGTGGTTGCCGTGATTAATTTCCCGCCCAAACAAATTGCCAACATGATGAGCGAATGCCTCGTACTGGGCGGAATCGGGGAAAACAAGGAAGTGACTTTGCTGCAACCGGAACGACCTGTGAAAAACGGAACGCGAATCGGGTGACTTTTCCGAAACTTCGCGACTCAGCCACCGCTTATTGGTTTTGGAGCAAGGTCACTGAGCGTAGTCGAAGTGCCTGCACCATATGCCGTTGATTGTGGTAGATCACAAAACGGAACGTATCTCCCAATTTCAATTTGATCAGCTTCGAAATACTGATCGCTGTCCGGGTTTTGTTCAGGCTGACTTTCCGCGAAGCCTCCAGTAACTGCAGCATTTCCCGTTGCTGAATGATAAATTCATCGATCACTTTTTTATCCAGTTTGCTGTTTAACGGATTCATGTTTTTGAAGGTTTTCATCTTGTTCAGTTTCTCCTTCGGAAGCATGCTGTTGGCAAAATAGTTTCCCAGCCAGCCGCTTTTGAAAACAGGCTCGGAGGCAGAAGATGAAGCAGTAATCCGTTTCTTTATTTCAGGAAGGTAAAAACGGCCGTATAAATTCAGGTGTTCCAGGCATTCCAATACGCTCCAGCTTTCAGCGTGTTCTTTGTAATTCAGCGCTTCTTCCGGTTTTGTTTTAAGCTCTTCTGCTTCCCTGATCAATTGGTTCGTTCTGTTTAGAAGGTCGGTCACCAATACTTCCGTCTGTACTTTCATCGTTTCTTTCTTTAGACACCAACATTTATCGTTGGTGATTTTTGACAAAGGTCAGGCTTCAGCTTCCAAAAAACATTGATTGAAATCAAGACTTTTTCAAACGTGAAAGTGTTTCGGGGGTCATTCTCAAATAATTTGCAATATGCCGGTTTGAAATTTCCTGGAACAGGATCGGACTTCGTTTCAATACTCGTTCATAGCGTTCTTTCGGAGATGCGGTCAATAAGTCTTTTTCCCGCTCAATTTGCTGAATCACCAGGTCTTCCAGAATTTTCGCCCACAATCGCAGCGTATGTTCATCCCGGTAAATGAATTCCATGAACGGTTTTTTAGGAATGACTTTCACCCGTGTTTTTTTCAATGCCTGGATCACGAATCCCGAGGGCTTTTCAGTCAGGAACGAATCCAGTGAAACCAGGATATTGTTCTGATACCCGAACCGGATGGTGCGTTCTTCGTCTTCATCCATCACATACACGCGCAAACTACCCTCTTCCACGAAATAAATATTGGTATCGGTACTTCCTTCCGTTTTCAGGAATTCATTGCGTTCGATCGCAACCGTTTTTTCCACCAATTGGTTTTCTTCAATCAACGCGATCAAATCTGAAGTCTTCATTCACTCACTTTTTCTCGAATCTTTTAAAGATAGGAAAAGTGTGGACTTAATGAATACTTAAAGGAATATCGTACAACCGGTGAAAGGAAAGTTTGTCCCAATATCCGCGCTGGAATACAATTTTACCGTCCTGGATGTGAAAGAACCCGCAACCGCGCATTTCCTTCGGATCTTTCCATTCCAGGATTGCCCATTCGCCGTCCACAAAAATATTCTCCGGGATGCACACCATTTCAGCACTGCCAAACTCGCGTTTGAACATGTCTTTAATCGCTTCCTTACCAATAACCGGTTCGTTCGCCACCTGGTGATTCACCGCATTTTCCGCGTACAATTCCGCAATATTCTCACTATCCGCCTCATTGAAATACTGAAGCCATTTCTCTAAAACTTCTTTCGGTGTCATTTTGGATGCTTTTGAATTAAAAATACGAAAAGACTCAATGAGTCCGCACAAACCTGTAAATCCTGCAACTTTTCAATGCGATCATACAATAGAAACCATGCCTGAAGTCCTGACATTTGAGTAGGATCATTAGCCTTTCCGGAAAGTAATTGAATTGTCAAACAAAAAAAAAAGAGTATGTTCTATCATGTAAAAGAGCTTCAATTTAAGGCCAGGGTTTCCAAGCCTGATCCGCGTTTTGCGCGTTTGCTACTGGAACAATTCGGAGGGCCGAACGGTGAATTAAAAGCCGCGATGCAATATTTCGTGCAGGCTTTCGGATGCAAAAAACCGTATCCGGACAAGTACGATATGCTCATGGATATTGCTACCGAAGAGTTCAGTCATTTGGAAATTGTAGGTGCTACAATCCAGATGCTGCTAACGGGTGTGAACGGTGAACTGAAAAATGCCGCAGATGAATCCGATCTCAACAAGATGCTGGACGGAACAGCGGCTAAGGAAACTTACATCCACGATGCTTTGGTGGATCCGCATTTCTTCCTGGTAAGCGGAGGAACACCGGCATTAACGGACAGCAACGGAAATCCCTGGTCGGCGACCTACATTATGGGAATGGGTGATCCGACAGTGGATATGAGGGAGAACATCGCCGCGGAAGCAACAGCCAAACTCGTTTATGAAAACCTGATGAAATTTACCGACGATCCGTATGTGAAAGAAACCCTGCGTTTCCTGATGACCCGGGAAGTGGCTCACTTGCAAATGTTCGAGGCAGCACTGGACAGCATTCAGCCGAACTTTCCTCCGGGCATCCTGCAAAGTGACCCGAAATTCAGCAACAAGTATTTCAATATGTCCGACGGAAATAATTTCTCAGGCCCATGGAATGAAGGCTTAAGCCCGGAAATGAAAGAACAATGGCAGGTTGTTGAAGATCCCGTGCAGCATGTAAGAGAAACCGATGGTTTGCTGAACGAAGAAATCATAGGAACGGACCGTACCGAAAAATCGGTTCAAAAAGCCAATAAAGCTTTGAGTGCCGAGCGCAGAGAAGAAGCGAACAAAGCTGCCCAGCCATCGGCGGAAGGGGTACTCGATTGGTCTGATGATCCTGTACAGAGCCCGAAAGAAAAGAAATCCAGTCAAAAAAATAGGATAGTAAAAACGCAACGATGCGTCTTTTCGGGGCGCATCGTTTTATTCTAACAGCCATGCCAGAAGGTCCGTCCATAGTTATTCTGAAAGAAGAAGCCTGGAAATTTACGGGAAAGAAAATCCTGACCGTTAGCGGAAACAGTAAAATTGACCAGGAACGTCTTGAAGGTCAGAAAGTGATAGCAATACAAAGTTGGGGGAAACATTTCCTGATTTGTTTTACCGGTTTCACCCTGCGTATTCATTTCCTGCTGTTTGGCAGTTACCGCATTGATGAAGAAAAACCGGATGCAAATCCACGCCTGGCTTTTACTTTCGAGAACGGCGAATTGAATTTCTATTCCTGTTCGGTCAAATTCCTGGAAGGCGATCTGGATGCTCACTACGATTGGAGCGTGGATGTGATGAATGACGCCTGGAATCCGGGAAAAGCAAAAGCCAAACTCAAAGAACACCCGGAAATGCTGGTTTGTGACGCGCTTTTGGAACAGGATATTTTCGCAGGAGTGGGTAATATCATTAAGAACGAAGTCCTGTACCGGATTAAAGTCCATCCCGAATCACGTGTCGGAAAACTGCCGGCCAAAAAGCTGGATGAGATGATCAAAGAAGCACGCATTTACAGCTTCCAGTTCCTGGAGTGGAAAAAGCAATTCGAACTAAAAAAACATTGGCTGGCTCATACCAAAACCTGGTGTTTACGCTGCAATCTGCCCATTGAAAAAAAACAACACCTGGGTATTAAAAAACGTCGCAGTTTCTTCTGTACCAATTGCCAGGTTTTATATGCCTGAAAGCAGTTATTTTGATCTCCCTGGTTTTATTCGCGGACAAATGACTATTTTGCCGGTTTAAAACCTGCAACATGAAACACATACTATTCACTATCCTGGTGGTTTTCAGTTTTTCCGTAAAAGCTGATGATTTCAAAGCACATTTTATCAACGTCGGGCAGGCTGATGCTACTTTACTCGAATTCAGCAAAGGAACCGTGATGATTGATGCCGGTGGAGAATTGCATAACATCAAATCAAGCCGCACTTCCCTGGGCAATTACCTCACAACATTTTACCAAAGAAGAACCGATCTGAAGAAAACCATTGATGTGCTCATCATTACTCACAACCATTACGACCACATCAGCCTGATCACTGATCTGTCAAAGAATTACACCATCAAACGGATCATCACTTCCAAATTCAAGCTTACCAAAGAACTGAAGAAAGCTGCAAAAAACGAAAAGATCCAGCTGGAATTCATGGATTATCGATTCATGGATAGCTTGATGCTCAAAGGCTATGAGGTCGACCTTAAAAACTTAGTCACCGCCGGTACCACCATCCCAAAACTGACACTTTATTCCGGTGAAATTTCTGTAAAAGTCAAGCACACCGTAAATGGTCATACCTTCCCTCCTTCCAACTTTTCGAACCCGAATAACAACTCCATCGTTTCCAAACTGGTTTATGGAAAAACATCCATGTTGTTTACCGGAGACCTGGAACACGAGGGCATCGAATACCTGACAGCGAAATACCACAACAACCTCTCATTATTTGATGTGGATTTCTACCACGTGGGGCATCACGGAGCTGAAAACGGTACAACGAAAGAATTGTTGGAGATCATGACGCCCAAAATTGCCCTGATCAGTGCCGGAGACAGCACCAACCGGAACGGCGGTTCAGCCTGGGATCATGGACATCCGAGAAAATCGACCCTGGAATTACTGAATACACAAGCTTCTTTAGCAAACCGGAATCAACCGATCAAAGTGCACGCATACCCCAGCCAGGAAGTAGCTCCGGCAATCATCGACCTGAAAAAAGAAGTTTACTGCACCTGCTGGACAGGAACTATTGTCATGCTCGTGGATTCAAACGGGAAATACACCAAACAGTAGCACCGGAAGACCAATTTTTTTTGGCTACGACAACAGTAGATCCGGCTAATAAGTCCTGATTTCCTCCCGATACCTTTGTACTATTAAAATCAAGTATATGAAAATTATAGTAACAGGATCATTGGGAAACATCAGCAAACCGCTTGCTGTTGAACTGATCGCAAAAGGCCATGATGTAACGGTTATCAGTAGCAAAAACGCAATGATCGCCGAAATCGAAGCCCTGGGAGCAAAAGCGGCAATCGGATCGGTATTGGATGCCGCATTTTTGGAAAAAGTTTTCACCGGCGCGGATGCAGTTTATGGAATGACACCTCCCAACTACGGTGCAGCCGATATGATGGAATACTACAAAGACGTCACAAATGCTTATGCTGAAGCTATAGAAGGCGCAGGTATCAAACGTTTCGTATACCTCAGCAGTTATGGCGCTGATTTGGAAAAAGGCTCGGGAATTATTCTTGGCTCTCATTTCGGGGAAAATATCCTGAGCGAGCTCGAAGGAGTGAATACTACCTTTCTGCGCGCCGGTTACCTGTTCTACAACCTGAACAATTTTATGGGAATGATCAAGACGCAGGGCATCATTGGCAGCAATTATGGCGGGGAGGATAAATTGGTACTGGTTTCACCGCTTGACATTGCAACTGCAGTTTCCGAAGAACTCACCAACCTGGATTCCACTCATAAAATCCGGTATGTTGTCAGCGATGAACGCACCTGCAACGAAGTAGCAAAACTCATCGGAGAAGCTATTGGCAAACCGGACCTGCAGTGGCTTACTTTTACGGATGAACAGGTAAAAAACACCCTGCTGGAACATGGAATGCCTGAAAGCACCGTGGACATGCTGGTTGAATTGGGAGCGGGAATCCACAGCGGCTTGCTCAACAGCGATTACGAAAAGAACGAACATGCAACCGGAAAGGTGAAATTACCGGAATTCATCCGGGAATTTGCAGCTACATATCAGCAGAATTAAGTATCTTTCCTTATGCCGAATCAGCAGCCCATACGCATTAAGACGATCAGTGAATATCACCAGTTCATGCAATTGCCCAAACCCGATCATCCATTGGTAAGCGTGGCAAGATTTGAAGACAGCAAACGCGAATACACTGAGCCAGCGAGCAGGATCATGGACTTTTATTCCATTGCCGTTAAACGGAATTTCAATGTGAAAATAAAATACGGGCAGCAGGAGTACGATTTTGACGAGGGAGTCCTGTTTTGCATGTCGCCGGGACAAGTATTGAAGATTGAATACGACCAAACACACAAAGTAGAAAATAAAGGGTGGAACCTGGTATTCCACCCTGATTTGTTATGGAATACTCCTTTGGCCAAAACCATCAAAAAGTACGGATTTTTCGATTATTCGGTAAACGAAGCCTTATTCCTTTCGCCCAAAGAAGAAGAAACGCTGATCGGTATCATGCAACAGATCGACCAGGAATGCCGTTCCAATGTAGACAGTTTTAGCCAGGAAGTAATCATTGCCCAAATAGAACTGCTGTTGACCTATACGGATCGTTTTTATCACCGGCAATTCCTTACCCGGAAAGCCAGTAATCACCAAATCCTGGATCAGCTGGAGCAATTGCTTTCAGACTATTTCAACAGTGATGATCTAAGTTCTAAAGGTTTGCCAACGGTAGCCTATATTGCTGAAAAACTGAACATTTCGCCCAATTACCTGAGCGGTTTGCTCAAGGCTCTTACCGGGCAAAGTACCCAGCAGCATATCCATGAAAAACTGGTTGAAAAGGCCAAGGAAAAATTATCCACCACGGCTTTGTCGGTCAGTGAAATTGCCTACGCCATGGGATTTGAACACCCGCAGTCATTCAGCAAATTCTTCAAACAAAAAACAGATCTTTCGCCGCAGGATTTCCGCCGGACGTTTCATTCTTAAAGACAGTTGGGATGCGAAACATCGTGTCCCAACAGATTGAATGTCCCAAACGAAAAAAACCCATCTCAGCAATGCTGAAATGGGCTCAATGTCGTGCGGAGAGTGAGGGATTACAGATCCCGGTTGGGGGTAGCTTACGACAAGACCCCATTTCTCTTCGAGAAATCTTTTTTTCGCAACTCCATTCAGTTAAGTAAACTTACTGAATGTACCAAACGAAAAAACCCATCTCAGCAATGCTGAAATGGGCTCAATGTCGTGCGGAGAGTGAGGGATTCGAACCCCCGGTACCTCTCGGTACAACGGTTTTCAAGACCGCCGCAATCGACCACTCTGCCAACTCTCCGCGACAAAAGTAGTGCTATTTTCCTTTTTGGCAAGTGTTAAGTGAAAAAAAAACAAAAGTTATTTACTTGTTATCTGAGAATCAGTACCGTTTAATCAATGATTTTTCTTTTCTAAGCAATCCTTTTCAGTTAATCCCTCCAAATTCATTAACTTTACGATACCTATTTTTGAATTATGAAAAAGCCATTTTTGGTGATTTTAACTTTACTGCTTCTGGTTTCAAATGCTTTTGGACAGAAGAACCAGATGAAAGCTTTCATCGATTATAAAAGTTATTATTCGCCTGAACAAGGACCTTATATTGATCTGCAATTCCAGTTTGTAGCATATACCATTAAATTTGCCCCGGTAGATTCAGTTCTTCAGGCAAAAATTGCCGTGTCTACGGTTGTTACCAGCGAACCGGCCGGAGATACGGTTTACACCAACGCTTTTGCTCTGGAAAGTCCTAGAATGCGTGATTCCATCGTGGAAGATTTCTTCGACAACATCCGTATTCCTTTACAGCCCGGAAATTACATCGCACATGTGAGTTTGCAGGATCTGAACGGAAAAGACAAAACTCTTGACGGACAAGTGGAAGTTTCCATTCCGGATACGTACACAACAGTTTCTACTTCCGATATCTTAATTGCCGAAGTTGCTTCACCAAGCAACAATATGGAATCTCCTTTCCAAAAAAGCGGTTATGAAATCATCCCGAGAATTTCCAACTTCTACAGTCAGACGATGTCCAACATTCCTTATTATGTGGAGGTTTACAATACAAACCAGATCCAGGACAGCAGTTTTGGTTTGAGACAGCAAATCGTGTCCACGCAAACCAACCAGATCATGCCCGGTTTTTCGCGCTTTACGAAACTAAAGCCAAGTCCGGTAGTTCCGATTCTCAGAAACATCGACATCTCGAAATTGCCTTCGGGTTCTTATCATTTGACTCTGGAAGTGATTGACCGTAACAGCAAAACCATCGGTAAGGCAGCAGATTATTTCTTCGAGCGTATCAATGATATCGAATTGGCTGAAAATGTGGAAGAGATCATTCTGGACCCGAATTTCCAGACTTCCATAACGGATGATTCCCTGAACTATTACCTGGCAAGTTTAATCCCGATTGCAAGACCGGCTGAAGTGAAATCCATCATGAAAACCCTGAAAGCAAAAAGCCCGGATCTTTGCCGCAAGCACATTCAGCAATTCTGGGTACAAACTGCCGGAGCGGAAGCTTACAACAAATGGCTGACTTACAAGAAAAACGTACAGTTGGTAGAAAAGAACTACGGGAACAATTTCCAGGATGGTTTTGAAACGGACCGTGGAAGGGTTTACCTGCAATACGGCCAGCCGAATACGATCATTGTTCGTGAAACATCACCTGCTGAATACCCTTACGAGATCTGGCATTACTACAAGATCAAAACATTCAGTAACAAGCGCTTTGTATTCTACAACCCGGATTTGGTAAACAACGCATACCGTTTATTGCATTCGGATATGGTCGGGGAACAACAAAACTACAAATGGCAGGAAATGCTTGTGAAACGTAATGCAGGAAGCACCAATGTGGACAGCAATAGCGGGAACAATCAATACGGCACAAACAGCGGCTATTATTACAAACAAGATTAAACGTATTTGTGCAAAATCCTGACATTGCCGTTGTCATCCTGAACTGGAACGGCCTACACTTCTTAAAACAATTTTTACCCGAGGTCATTGCGCATTCGAAACCTTTTCGGGTGGTGCTTGCAGATAATGCCTCGACCGATAATTCCGTTTCATGGACCCGTGAGCACTTTCCCGAAATGGAAATTGTGGTCAATGCATCCAATGGTGGATTTGCCAAAGGATACAACGATGCGCTGAAGCAAATCCGGGCAGATTATTATGTATTGCTCAACAGCGATGTGGAAGTCAGTGAGAACTGGCTTTTGCCTTTGGTGGAAACGATGAAAGACGAGCAGGTTGCGGGTTGCCAGCCCAAAGTTCATGCTTTCAGGAATCGCGATACTTTTGAGCATGCAGGAGCTTCGGGAGGTTTTCTGGATAAATACCATTATCCTTTTTGCCGCGGCCGCATTATGGATCATGTTGAAACGGACGAAGGCCAATACGATTATCCTTCCAGGATATTCTGGGCAACCGGGGCTTGTCTGATGATACGCGCGAAAACTTACTGGGAAGCAGGCGGATTGGATGAACGTTTCTTTGCCCACATGGAAGAAATTGACCTTTGCTGGCGCATCCAGCGCATGGGACTTCATTTTGAGGTAAATCCGCAAAGTGTCGTGTACCATGTCGGCGGAGGAACCCTCA
The DNA here is from genome assembly GCF_039596395.1 of Fluviicola sp. Taxonomy (NCBI): domain Bacteria; kingdom Pseudomonadati; phylum Bacteroidota; class Flavobacteriia; order Flavobacteriales; family Crocinitomicaceae; genus Fluviicola; species Fluviicola sp. Next base: position 101,990 of record NZ_JBCNJT010000001.1, on the reverse strand, counting down.
ATTACATGAACCCGAAAAAGACTTTCCTGAACTTCCGGAACAGTCTTTTGATGATCCATAAAAATCAACGGATTGCGCTGACTTATGTCTTGTTCCGGAGATTGTGTTTCGACGGACTGGCGGCTTTCATTTTCCTGTTAAGAGGCCAATTCCCGCACTTTTGGGCAGTTTTCAGGGCGCATATGTCGTTCTACAAACACCTTCCCTCTTCCATGAAAGAACGCAGGAAGTGGAAAAAACTCGACACCGGATCGCACATTACTTTTTACAAAGGCAGTATTCTTTGGGCGCTTTACATCCAAAAAGTGACTAAATTCAAAGATTTGAACCAACGAAAATTTGATCTGTAATGAGTTCTTCTCTCGCAATCTTCTTGGGTGGATATCCTCCGGCAGTCAGGGAATTATTCCTGGAAACGCAGTTTTTACTGGAAAAAGAACTTCCGAACAGTCAACAAGAACTCGATATTCCAGCAAAGATGCTGGCTTTCAGCTATGGACCGGGATACAAAGGAATGATTTGCGTCTTGTTTCCATCCCAAAAAGGAGTGAAATTATCTTTCAGCAAAGGTGCGGAACTTTCCAAAAAGCACAAACTACTGGAAGGAGACGGGAAGAAAACGCGTTATGTGGAAATGAGCAAGGCACTGCTTAAAAAGCCCGAATTACTGGAAATAATCCGTCACGCAAAACTGTTCCACGACATGACTTCCGGGTCTTAAAAACGTTAATTCCTCCTAAAAGCAAAAGCTCTTTTCCGACGCCTTTACTACATTTATGCCATGAGCAACAAACTCCTCTTTGTATTTTTTCATACAATCGGCTTCGCTTCCTTTGGCCAGCAGGGAATTCCCTACAACCTGAAACAAGAAGATCAAAGCATCATTTTACCTGCTGAATTGCGGGAAGTTTCGGGAATCACGAGTATTGATGCTAAAACGCTGGGATGTGTCCAGGACGAGGCAGGTACGGTTTTCATTTACGACCTGAAAAATCAAACCATTAAGCACCGGATTCATTTTGCAGGGCCGGGTGATTACGAAGGAATAGCTGCCGTTGGAAAAGACCTGTTTGTATTGCGAAGCGATGCTACTTTGTTCCACATTCACAACTTCCAATCTGAAAAATGGTCGCTGGATTCCATTGCAACCGGAATTCCCAACAAAGACAATGAAGGTTTGTGTTTTGATGCGAAAAACAACCGCTTGCTCATCGGCTCAAAAAGCAAAGTTGCAAAAGGCGCGGAATTCAAGAACCTGCGCACGGTTTACGCTTTCGACCTCAAAAAGAACAAACTCGATCAAGAACCGCTTTACCGCTACGACATTAACTCCATCAAGGATTTTGCTGCGCGAAACAAGATCGAATTACCGACAAAACCTAGTAAGAAGAATCCGAACGAAGAAGAACCGGCATTGAAATTCCAGATTTCCGGGCTTTATATTCATCCGGAAAGCAAGTTGCTTTATGTATTAAGCGCTTCGGATTATTACCTGTTCGTGTTCAATCACGAAGGAGAAATCATTCACCTGGAAGTGCTGGACCCTCAAAAATTCAACAAAGCAGAAGGAATTGTCATCATGCAAAACGGAGATTTGTACATTTCGAATGAAGGACAAAGCGGAGATCCGAAGATCCTGCTTTTCAAATCAAAACATCCTTAGCGGTTAAAATAAAAGTCTGTCCTATTCTGCCTTTTTCTTTTTCTCCCGGTTTGCTATCTGGAACTGCGCTCCGAAGACCACATTGTACTGCATGAAGAAAAAGTGCTGTTTTGCTTTATCAGCAGGATTTGTCGTTGTGCGGATATCCGGCATGTGGATGAATCCGTATTTCGCCTCGCCCTGGATGAAGAAGTATTTGAAGAAACTCAATTTCAGTCCTCCGACCAAACCTAACCCGTAACCAGCCAGGTGAAACTCATCGTGTCGCGGATTTCCCAAAAGCGTGGTATTGGTTCTTGGAACCAGCACTCCGGCTCCGGCTCCATAGTTGGCACTTACGTTGAAATATTTCAAATTCCATAAAGCATCCGACCTTCTGATTTCCGCATTCAGGTAATTCAATCCGTCCGTATGCTCAAACATCAAAAACGAAGTATCCATCACCATTGGCTGATCGTGGTATTCTCCATCATAAGGAGTTCCCGAATTTTCAATATGCCCGTTCATATCCACAGTCTGGAAAGCCTTCATCACATATTTCATATGATCCGCACCGATCGAGATTTCGTACTTATCTTTGAAGTAATACCCGAATCTCAGATTGTATTGAGGAATCGTCATGGTTGACGGATTCAAATACAGGTTGGAGCGGTATAGGGACTGGCGGTCATTTGCAATGACATTGTTTAATTTGAAATCGTATGATTTTCCCCAAAAAGTAATATCTGATTTTGTATAGGCGTCCCTGTTCCATCCCCAATACAGATAAAAAGATCCTTTTTTGTTAGGCTTCCAGATCTCGGCCTTTTGATTTTGGGCCATAGCAATAGGCATGGCCGTAGCCAGGGCTATTAGAAGAACATGAAATTTCATTCGTTTAAGTTTGGTGCAAATTTAACAAAGAATTTTTTTCATGGAACGGCACAAAAAGTTAAAACTTTGGTATCTCAACCCCGCTCGGTGACCAAAGTTGGAAAACATATTCCGGTGGCTGAACACTCGGCTGGAAGCCATCAAAAAAAAAGACTGCTGCCATCCGCAACAGTCTTTTTCGTGGTAGTAATCGGGTTATAGGGTATATCCTTAATATTTAAAGAAGCACTGAATGGATTTTCCGTCGATGGTTGCTCCCTGCTGTGCTGTTCCGTTTGAAGGATCTACGCGGTAGATGTAAGCGTTGGATCCGGTATTCACAGAAATAAATACTTTTCCGTTCTCGATGTAGAATGGCGTGTAATATTGTCCGCCGTGTGCCGGAACATCATTCACGATCTGCAAAGTTTGGCTGTTCAAATCTAAAATAGCGATTTGGTGAATCGGGACATCGATACCGAAAGCCGCCCAGGTTCCACCGGTTTGAGAATCCACCGAATTCGGAACAACCCGTGCTACCATTTTCCCGTTCCCCACATAGACACCTGTCAGGATCTTGTATCCCAATACTTCGGTGTTGAAGAAATAGCTGTTATCAAACTGCTGCTGGCCTGAGTTGATTCTCAAAATCCCGGAAGGCTTGGTAGCTTGTGTATATCCTGCTGCCAATGAACAAGTGGAAATCGTGTAGTGATTTCCGTTCTCATCTTCAATGATGGCCGGTGAGCCTCCGTAATACCCGATCGGCCCGGTACGTGCATCTTTAAACGTAGTCACGTAGTTCAATCCCGGATATGTGTACACGTTTACGTAAGCCGTATCTGTTTTTGGCGTGTCCCAGGAAGCACCGTGCAATGGGTAATAAGCCACATACAATTTCCCGTTATTGATGTAAGTTCCTGTCGGCCACATGTTCAGTTGCGCCATGGTATCGTTGTACATCACGTTCAAAAGCACGCTTTGTGTACTGGTAATCGACATGGAGTTCGGGTTCACTGTCTGGAACTTGCAATCATAAGATCCGCCACCCCATGGTGCACTAACAGCAAATACATTTCCGCTTGGGTCGTTCGTCAAAACATCCAGACGGTCAAAAACGAAACTTCCGGCGGTAGACAACGTACTGTTTGCGATTTGGTATCCTGTGCAGATGTTGTTCGTGTAATCCATCGCCAGGTACTTATTCCCGATCCGGTGGTAATACATCCATCCCATTTGCTCAACTCCGTTTCCGGTAGCAGAAATGGTTCCCGACATCAAATCCGTTGAAATTACCAAATACTCGGCATCTGCTCCGGCACTGGTTGTTTTCAGTCCCAAAACATATCCTGAAGCAGGAACAGTTGTTTCTTCTTCCTCCGTTGTTTTTTTCTTCTTACAAGCAGTAACTGATGTCATTCCCAACAGGGCAATCACAGCAATTACAAGTGTACTTTTTGTTTTCATTCGACTTTATTTTGCTTTAATTATTAGTAATCTGCCAACACAGATCGTTTATCATTTTGACAAGTAGTAGCGAAGTTTGACGTTGAAACTTCTTCCGGGCTTTTGTATCCGGAAATTATCGTAGCACATGGCATCAAACAGGTTCATGCAGGAAAATGAAATGTTATAACGACCTGCATGACTGGTGAAACTCACGGAAGCATTGCTTACAACCTGGCGCGGAATGATGAACTTCGAACTCAAAGATCCCAGACTCGGCCACTTCAAATAAAATTCCTCGATGTAAGAGGTCGTCCAGGTAAACCCAAACCGTTGTTTGTACTTACCGAATTGTTTTGTATTGAAAGTAAATGAACCATTTCCGAATAAATAGGGAGCATTGGGCAAGCGGTCCATGTACAATTCATCCGGCTCCCCGTTATCTTTCAGGGATGCATTCAAAATATTCTGGTAAGTGGCGTTGAATTCAATCCGGAACAGGTCATTCCAGGAATAACTGACAGCTCCTTCGAGGCAATTCACTTTTGCCTTGCTCAGGTTTTCATAGCGGGAAGTAATTCCGAGAGCAACCGAACGGATCAGGTTTTCAGGCAAGCGGTACATGTAATTGAAATCCACATTTACCAAATGCTTTCCGAAGCGTTTCCCGAACAGAAACCCGGCGTTGAAATTCTGGCTTTTTTCCGGTTGAAGGTCCGGATTCGGCAATTGAAGCAATCCGTCACCGAACACTTCGTACCCTTCCGGTAAACGATAGGTGTTTTCATAAGAAGCTTTCAATTGCAGGTAATTGAGCACGAAAAAACTGGTCGCAATTCCATAACCGGGAAGCTGGAACCGGTTATCCATTCTGCGAATATCCCCGGTATCATCGTCCGACTTGTACAAAATGGAATTCATGTTGAACATCTTCCCGAAAACGGACGTTGTCCAGCGGTCACGGAATAATTTCAACTGATAGGAAATTCCCGTAAAGTTCTTCTCCAGGATATTCGGATCTTCAAACGGAAGCGGATCTACTTTCAGCGGATCACTCCCCACTCTTCGCATTCGGGAATAGGTGTTGTTGAGCGTAAACTGGTGGTATTTCCCCAATTTGTAATTCAGCGTTGCAACAGCCAAAGCTGCCTGATCGTTAAATGTATAAAGGGTTTTGTACCAGTTCAATTCACCCGAAGTATTTGAAAGCAATTTATCGGTATGATTTCCAGCCCAATCGTAAATACGCGAACTCGTATCAACAGTCTGTTGCTCAATTGTACTGTAAAGTCCGGATACTTTGAGGCTCAGATTTTTGACGAACAGGTTGTTTTTTTCGTATTTCAATGTCGGGATGAGGCTGGTTTCCGTCCGGTGGACTTCTCCCGCAACAATGGTCATGTTCGCTCCCTGCTGGATTTCCTTGTAAGCTGTATTCGCGATCAAACCGACCATCAGACGATCTGCCCATTTCTTGTTGACAACACCGAATTCCAGCATTCCTGTTGCTGATTTGAATGCATCGTTGAAGCGGCGGACAGCGGTCGTGTTTTCATCAATTTTCCCCGTTTTCTTGTCAAACAGGTTGATATCCACTTTAAAATCGTTATCGGAATAATTGTAAAATGCACTCGCACTAACCAGGAATCCCTTTTTGGTAGTATATCTTCCTACCAGACTCGCCTGGTGCGTGTTGAACGAACCGTATCCGTAGGAAACATCCAAAAAGTTCCGGACGCTGTTATTGGTTACAATGTTTACTGCTCCACCCAATACGTCTGATCCTAGGTTGATAGGAACGACTCCTTTGTAAATTTCCACCCGTTCTACATTATTCACCGGAATGGCATTGATACTGAACGATCTTCCCATGACATCTGTCGGTAAACCATCTACGAAAAAACGCACCTGGTTGCCGGTAAAACCGCTCAGTGAAAAAACAAAATCGGACCCCAAACCTCCGCTTTCACGAATGCGCACCCCAGTTGATTGGTTCAAGACCTGGTTCACATTCAGGTTCAGGTTCTGAACAGGTTTCATGTCGATGGATTCTACGGCAAAAGGTTGTTCCTTGACTTCCTGCACTTTCGATTTCGCCAGAATGGTAACCTCATCGATTTGCGCAATTTTAGCCAGGGACAATGCTCCCAGTTCCAATTCAGGCTGATCGAGATTTACCGGTTTCTCAAAGGATTCATGCTCCGAACTGTGAGCTTTCAGGACATACTTTCCATACGGAACATTCGGAATGCGGAACGCTCCGTTCTCATCGGTGGTAACCACAAATGAAGTACCTTCCAATCCTACTGTGATGAACGGAACAGCCTGATCGCCATCCAGGAGTTTACCACCGATTACGCCTTGCTGTGCCATTAAAAAATGACTGGAAATCACTAAGAAAAGAAGAAGAAGGGTATTTTTCACAGCCTGTTTGTTTTATCCAGATGCCTGGATTTTTCTGCAAAACTACGCAGCCTTTGACGCTGGAATCAATACCTTATTGAGTGTAAAAAAAGAGCTGTATACCATGCAGAGAGTATACAAAGTGCTGAAATGATTGATATCACTGCTATTCCCTTCGGAGTGTTTTCTGAAAATTTTCAAATTAAAGGACATAAGGAAGGGAGGTCATCCATCGCGGATGCCTCCCTTCCTTAAATCAAATCATAGGTGTTACTCTTTCACAAACTTGATCGGTGCTACTTCTGTAATTGCAGAAGTAATCTTTATGAAATATACTCCCGGACTGATCGCTGAAACATCAATGGTTCCATTGCTTCTTAGTTCAGTCACTGAAAGCACTTTTCCACTCATATCCATCACTTCTACTTTCATTACTTCATCCGGGTCGGAGGATACAACGGACAATTTGTCTTTAACCGGGTTCGGGTAAAGCGAATAACCTGGCTCCGGTGTTTCTCCCCCGAAGAAAGAAGCAGATGTTCTCGCCACATTCAAGGTATAACAAGTCGGGCTGTTTGCTCCGTTATATCCGAAAACACGTACCGTGTAAGTTCCGACAGCCAGATTTGCGATCGACACATTCTCGGTTGCTGTTGAACTCGTTCCCGATCCGATCAGGGTTCCTGAACTGTTGTATACATTCAGGTCAAAATCAACTCCGCTTGGTCCTGCCAGGGCAAACAAGTGTGTTCCTGCAGCAGTTGTGGTTACTTTATAATAATCCTGGTCGGTGTTCGATGAAATTGCCGCGGAAATGGTCGTTCCCAAAGGAATCGTGGCAGCTGCTGATGAGGAATTATTCGGTTCGTAAGCCGTTGAACAATTCGTTACTGCCGTTGCGGTTGCCGTCATGGTATAACAAGTTGTACTGAACGCGTTGTTATAACCGAAAACCTTTGCATAATAAGTTCCGGCAGCTTGTCCGTTCAAGGTAACGGATTCTGTTGCGGTACCTCCTGCGCTCGAACCGATTTGTGTTCCGGCACTGTTGTAAATCACCAGGTCGAAATCCACTCCGGAAGGCCCTGCAAGATTGAACACATTGTTCGTGGTTGTCGAAGTGGTGATCTTAAAATAATCCACATCACCGGCAGTTGCAATGGCAGCCGAAGCAGCCGTTCCGCTTGTTAAAGCAGTTGCAGCAGCCTGTGTTTCATTCGGTTCATAAGCGTTCGTACAGGTTTGTCCGCCACCACCGGTATCACAGGTCAAAGTGATACAGCTGTTCACGCGGCTTCTGATAAGATTTCCGGGCTGAGGGCCAAAACCAAGTGTGAAATTCATCCCGACACTTACCAGGTGGCAATAACTCATAATTGTTCCACCATTTGAAGGAATCGGGCCGGTACAACCCTCGGAATAACCTGCTTGCGGGCCACATCCGTCAATGGCTCCTCCCGTCCAGCTGCACGCATGTGTATGCGGTGATCCCAGGTTGTGCCCAACCTCATGTGTTGTCACATTGACAGCCCAGCTATAGGTAGGAACCGCATTTACCGTTCCACCGACAGCGCCGCAAAATCCGTGTTTATAATATTCGTTGCTTCCGCACAATTGGTCCAGCCAGGCTACTCCGCCACCGCCGGTATTCGAGAATAGCGTAGCGATATTCGCCCCGAAATTTGAACGGTTGGCAGAAAATGTATTCAGGTCATCGTTGTAAGTATCCGCTGTTGTCCAGATATAAAGCTGGTTCAGTTTCGACCCGATCTGCTCATTTTCATACATCAATTTGAAATTGTTAAAGATGTTGGTGATGTGGTTTGTCACCGCCTGCGTACTTCCTTTTGCCGTGTACAGATTATAGCGCGTTTCCCAGAAATAGGTCACACATTTGTACGTCGCTTTTTCCAGCTGGTTCAGTTCTTCTTTTTGGGAAGAAAGCCGCTCCACCGCTTCGTGATATTGCTCCAGAGATTCGGCACTGCAGGAATAAACCGGTTTGTCTTTCAGGTCGTCATCCGAATAAATCACGTGAAGGCCATCGGTATTTTCCGGAACGCGAAGCAAACCTGCCTCAATGGTTGCATCCTCCGCAGAATTCCGGTTGATCAGCACAAAAAATTCATCCCGGAAGAAACTCACTCCCACAACGGCATCTTCACCGCGAACAGTTCCCTGGTAATACAACCCCAGATTCACACCTTGTTCCAAACCTGGTGTACTGGTTTCGATTTTAAATTCGTCAGTAAACAGATCGACCTGCACCAGATCCAGGCTTAAAACACGGTCTTCATACGGCAATTGCACGGAAAGTACTTCCGGCCGGATTGCAAGCAGGTTTGAAATGGATACGGCGTTTGAATACGCCACAAACCCGGATTTTTCGAGCGCCAGATTTGCGGTAGATTCGATCTGCTGAGAAACAGATTTCGCCTTGGAAGCTGTGAAATCAAAAGCGTAAACCTCTTTCATTCCCTTGAACGCATTGTTCACTTTTTTCTGATTTAACCGTTCAAATGATTTTGCTTCCGAGTAGATTCCCTTTGGAAGGGCTACTTTTTTAAATTCTTGTGAATAAGCACGCAACGCACCTCCTACGACCAGTATGGCCGTCACTAAATAGTTCATCTTCTTCATAATAGCGTTTTAATGTTAGCTGGGGAGAATATTACGACTATTGTTTGAATTAAAACAATTAGCTTTGTTAAAATTCTGTTTTTTAACAATTGAAAAATAAATTAACAGCTAAATTTAGCCCAAGCAGACAGTTGATACACAAATAGTTATAAATCATTACTTAACAACTTGCTTCAAAATCAATTTTTTACTGTCCGGAAAGTTGTTTTTTGGAGAAAAACTGATCCAAAAAAAAGAAATTCCGGAACTTGGGTGCCAGTTCAAACTAAAATTCCGAACTTTAATTGAATTCAAACAGCATGGAAACATTTTACAGCTTTTGGCCGAAAATCGCATACTACATTTCGTTGCGTTACCTGATCATTGCCGGAGGTGCTTACCTCCTCTTCTATGTGTTGTTCCGAAACCAGTTTTTCCAGCGAAAGATCCAATTGGTTTTTCCGAAGAATAAGCGCGTATGGATGGAAGTCCTGTATTCCATGCAAACGACCATCATTTTTGCTACTATCTTTTTACTGGTCGTGATCGTTTTGCGGCCGTATACGAATCTTTACAAGGATGTTGATTCTTATGGGTTGGCTTATTACCTTTTTACTATTCCGGTGATGTTTGTCATCCATGACACCTATTTTTACTGGATGCACCGGGCCATTCATCATCCGAAATTATTTCGTCACATTCACTTTGTGCACCATCAATCCACGAATCCGACTCCGCTTGCAGCCTACTCGTTCCATTTTTCGGAAAGCATCCTGGAGGCGATGATCATTCCCATTATTGCGTTTACGATCCCCGTTCACTCCAGCGCTTTGGTGCTCTTCTTACTCGGGCAATTTATCATCAATGTCTACGGACATCTGGGCTTCGAATTATTCCCTGCGCGTTTTCACAAAACCTGGATCGGAAGATGGGTCAACACTTCCGTAGCACACAATCAGCACCACAAACACTTCACCGGGAACTACGGGTTGTACTTTCTGTTCTGGGACCGCTGGATGGGGACACTCCGGGCAGATTACGACGAAACATTCGATGAAGTCAAGAACCGAAAAGCAATCATTCATGGAGAATTACAAGGAAATAAATAAAGAGCAATGGAACCAGCGGGTAGATCCGCACGTGGAGTCCGAATTTTATGATCATGCGGCCTTTTTAGCCGGAAAAAACTCCTTGCAGGAAACAGAGCTCGCTTTACTGGGAGACGTAAGGGGAAAACGCATTTTACACCTGCAATGTCATTTCGGGCAAGATACGATTTCACTGGCACGCATGGGCGCGAGTACCGTCGGCGCGGATATTTCAGACAAAGCCATTGACAAAGCAAGGGAAATTGCGGCTTCTACCGGTGCCGACGCTACTTTTGTGTGCTGTGATCTGTATAATCTTCCGCAACACCTGGAAGGACAATTCGACATCGTTTTCACTTCCTACGGAACAGTTGGCTGGCTTCCCGACCTGGACAAATGGGCTTCGGTGATCACTCATTTTTTGAAACCGGGCGGAAAATTTGTGTTTGTAGAGTTCCATCCGGTGGTTTGGATGTTCGATGACGATTTTCAGAAAGTCGGTTACCGCTATTTCAAGTCCGAACCGATCGTAGAAACAGCCAGCGGAACCTATGCCGACCGGGACGCTGAGATCAAAACCACATCCGTGAGCTGGAATCATGCCATGAGCGAAGTCATAACCAGCTTGTTGAAACACGGAATCCACTTGCAGGATTTGCAGGAATACGACTTTTCCAACTACAATTGCTTTGCGCATACAGATGAGTTCGAACCGGGAAAATACCGCATCAAACATCTGGGGAATTTCATCCCGATGATGTATTCGATAGTAGGAATTAAAAAATCACTTTAAACTGAAAATTATATGGAAATCGCTATTAAAATTGTAATCGGAATTGTGGCTCTTTTTCACGTATATGTGATGTGGCTCGAAATGTTTGCCTGGACCACCAAAGGGCCGAAAACTTTTAAGAACTTCGATAAAGAGTTGTTCCCGAAAACAAAATCACTGGCAGCTAATCAGGGATTGTACAATGGCTTTCTGGCAGCTGGATTGATCTGGTCGCTCTTTATCTGCAACTCGGAATGGAGGTTCAATGTGAGCTTATTCTTCCTGATCTGTGTAGCAGTGGCGGGAATATACGGTGCTTTGACAGCAGACAAGAAAATCTTTTTTGTTCAGGCACTTCCGGCATTGATCGGAATTGCGTTATTGGCATTCTCTCAGGGAATGCACGATGGGAAAAAACACCGGGAATACGAGGACGAGCGCGACCATCTAAAAGAACGACTGACCTACTTTTACATGCCCAATGACGGAAGAGGAGAAATGGACACCGTATCAAAAACCGGGATTCTTAAACGAAACGACCGGGATTCCCTGATCGGGATCGGTTTTGTTGATGATGTGAATGGTAAAGGTATCGGCGTGGCACTTTATACGAATGTACATTATGCAAGTGTGGATGATGATCAAAATTACGGGTATATCGAAGGAATCGGTAAAGTGTACGAACACTCCATAACCTGGAGGAATTTTGAAGTGTTGCACACCAACAATGACAGCATCAACCGGATTATTGCCCTGGGGCTGGGAAGGTTGCTCACCATGGAAACGGAAAACAAAGGTATGACACCAAAAATGTAGGTACGCGAGGCTTCGCGTACCTACTGTATTTTTTTGTGTCAATACCCGATTTTACCCCGCAGATTTCCTTTAAACCATTCCAACGCCAAACGGTATCCGTCCATTCCGAAGCCCATGATGGAACCTGCACAAACGGCGGTAATGAATGAATTGTGGCGGAATTCTTCGCGTTGTGCAAGGTTGCTGATGTGTACTTCAACGACCGGTACCTGGATCCCGGAAATGGCATCCCGGATTGCGACGCTGGTATGTGTGTAACCTCCTGCATTGAGGATAATTCCGTCGTGGCTGGATTCGTGGAGTGCATTGATCAATTCACCTTCAACATTGCTTTGCAGGTAGTCGATCTCTCCCGGGAAATGTTTCCTGAGCTCTTCCAAAACATGTAAAAATGTACGATTTCCGTAAATTTCAGGCTCACGTGTTCCTAAAAGATTTAAATTCGGGCCATTGAGAATCAGAATACGCATCATTGAAAGATTGGGAACGCTATATTAAACAATTTGTTCATTACCTGAAAATTGAACGAAGCCTGGCTGAGAATTCCATTTTCGCCTATCAACAGGATGTTGCTAAGTTACGTGACTTTTGCGAATCTTACACACTTTCCCCCGAGCACATTCAAACGGGGCACCTGAAACAATTTATTGCCGAATTGTATGATATGGGGTTGAGCGCGCGTTCCCAGGCCCGGATAATCAGCGGCTGGAAACAATTTTTTGATTTCCTGCTCCAGGAAGACGTCCGGAAAGATGATCCTTCCGAAAATCTGGAACTCCCTAAAATTGGCCGGAAACTCCCGGAAGTGCTGACTGTTGAAGAAATTGACGCCATGATTGCGGCTATCGACATGAGCTCCAACGAAGGACAACGCAACAAAGCGATCCTGGAAACACTTTACAGCTGCGGATTGCGTGTGAGCGAATTGGTTTCCCTGCGTTTTGAAGATTGTTTTTTCGAGGAAGGATTTATCCGCATTATCGGGAAAGGAAACAAGGAACGATTGGTTCCCGTGAGTCCGAGCGTGATCGAAGAAGTGACTTTTTATGCTGAAAACGACCGGCAGAATGTTCCGGCAAAAAAAGGCAGTGAAGCGATTGTATTCCTGAACCGGCGCGGTGCACAACTAACTCGTATTATGATCTACACGATTATCAAGCGATTGGCCGAAGCGGCGGGAATCAAGAAGACAATTAGTCCGCATACCTTCCGCCATTCGTTTGCAACCCACCTGATCGAAGGCGGAGCGAATTTACGGGCAGTGCAGGATATGCTCGGACACGAAAACATAACGACGACAGAAATCTATACGCATTTGGACCAGCGATTCCTGCGGGATGCAATTTTGACTTATCATCCGAGGAATACGATTAACTAAAGACGATACTCCAACTCCGCTGCGCCTTTGCTGAAGCTTTAACGCAAGCATTCAGTCGCCACTAATTAAAACTTCACTGCAATCCCGAATTGCGGCGAGAACAGCATCGATTTTCTCTTATCGATGAATGCGTTTTGATTTTTACTCATCAGTTCATACCTGCTATCCAGCCCGACGCGGAAACGGAAACGGTTCCAATCGTAATAAACACCCAAACCAAGTAATAGTTGCGAATTGCGGCTCGAACCTGTTGTACCATCGGAGAATTTGAATTTGCTCATGGAGTAATAATATCCCGGAATGACTGCCAATCCGAAGCCTGCTCCCAAATTGAAGTTGAATTCGGTTCTTAAACCAAATGCAAAACGCGTAATGACGGATGTCACATTATTTTCAATCGTGGAGTTTATCGTATCGTAACTATTCGTGTATGTGTAACCGATGGTATCTGTCTGGGTTGAATCCAAAATCGGCACCGAATCAATTCCAATCAAATTCACCGTAGTAGTGGTACTTTCCGAACGGTAACTTTCTTTCCCGGCCCCATATTCACCGTCTAAAGTGACGTAATTCAACGGGCCCAGATTCAACCTGCGTGAAAAGCCCAAACCGATCTGATACGAAGTTGCTTCTTTCAGGGCAAAGTCGGATTTCGATGTTTTTCTTCCGAAACGCGGCCCGCCATGCAATTCGACCATCCAGTTTTTAGCCTTCGAATCATCTTTAGACGGTTTCTCTTTGGGTTTATCCGGTTCAGGCAAAGAATCTGCAGGAGTAATAGTCGCTAACGAATCCGCTTTCTGCACGGAATCCACTTTTTCCTTTTCCTTCAACTCCTTGTCTTTGGGGCTTGAACTTGTTGCCGGCCCGGCCTTTTCACTTCCGCCTGCAGCCGGATCTGTTTTTCCCCGATCGCTTGAAGTCGCATCACCCAAAGTACCGGAAACCGTTTTCCCGTCACCGGTTGCAGCTGTGGCCAATTTCCCTCCGGTTTCTTTCGGATTCTTTTTTGTTTTCCGGAATGAACTCTTCGCCCGGATTTTCGGTTTAGTTACCGGTGTTTTTTGAGTTGAAACCGCACCGGATTTTCCGATCGCTGTATTTCGTTTCTCATTTAATCCGGAGTGCTTGAAAATCTCCTTCGAATTCTCATGCTGCATCCGTCCTTTTTTCAATTGAACGTGCTGCTGTTTTCTTCCCCCATTCAATGAACGGTGATTTGCATCCGGCTGCACCTTTCCGCTGTTTTTTGCCAATCGGTTTTCAGTTAATTCCTGTTCTAGATTCGCTGAGTCGATTTCGGTTCCGGAGGAGTTATTTAGTTTCTCAGAAGCATTACTTTCCGGAGACGCTTCATCGTCCGAAGAAGTGGAATTTGCCTGCAAAGTGGTGGAAACGGGTTGCTTTGCAGCTGATCCGTAATGAACCACTGCAAAGGCAACACCTGTCAGTAATAAAACCAAAACAGGAAGCCACCAAAAGATGGACCGGAATTTCACCTTCGGTCCAAGCTCTTTGTCAACTCCCATTTTCACAGAAACAGGAGGCGTCACTTCGAGATTCTCAAAGACATCCCGGAATAACTTATTTATGTTATCGTCCTCTGTCATGCTTTTTGGTTTGCAGCTTCAAGTAAACTATGAATCATCTTCTTAGCTTTGAAGTATTGGGTTTTACTGGTACTTTCGGAAATTGACAGGTATTCTGCAATTTCTTTATGCGTTAAATTTTCGATTACAAAAAGATTGAAAATCGTTCGGTAACCGTCTGGTAATTCATTGAGTATCTGTAATAATTTGTTCTTTAAGTGTTCCTGGTCTTCCGCATCAAACTGAATTTCCTGCTGTTCGTCAAAAAACGCATCGTCTTCGTGCAATTCAAACCGGTAATTCTTTTTGATGTAGGATAAAGCCGTGTTTATAGTGATCGTTTTGATCCAGGCCGCAAGCGGTTTATCGGTTGAATATTGGCCACAACTCTTGTACACCTTGATGAATGCTTCCTGCAAGACATCCTGTGCATCGTCCTGGCAGCGTGTATACCGCAGACATAGCGCGAACATGGCCGCAGAAAATGCAGCATAAACGGCATCGAAAGCTTTCCGATTGCCCTTCGTAAATTGTTCCTCTATTTCTTTAGTCAACACTTCAAACCGGTTCTCACATCCTCACCTCTTTCAACTTTCACAAAATCAATTGGTCAAACGAATAGAAAACACTTCCCCCTTCATTTTTCATCATTCTGACTTAGTTACTCCTTCCGAAATCAAAGGTTGCCCGGACGTAAAAAAAATTTAGAACAATTCTGTTCCCTCGATCCGGATGCGAGCTTTTGAGATAAACTGACCGAGACTTTCAAAGTAGGCGTTGCGCTGGCGCTGGTTTTCTTCGGAGATCTTCACGCAGCTTTTGAGCATCGACTGGAAAACGGCAAATGATTTATTGACGTAATCCTGGTCGATCGTGAACAAATAGTTCAGCATGTTGTGGGTGATATACAACATGCGGTATGCATTCGTTTCCGAAATAATGGTGTTGTCCTGGATGTAGGTTTGATGCAGGTATAAATGGAAATTATCCGCTTCGGTAATAACGGGTTGTCCTTTGATGAACTTTCGTCCGATTTCTGCCTGTTTCTTAATGTGCTCCACCAATTCAGCTACTTCGTCGATCAGGAAAAGGGCGTCTTCCGGTGTTTCGAAATAACCCAGTTCATAAAATGAAACGATTTCCCGGATCAATCCTTTTCCGGCATCGTAACCGATGACTTCCGTTGACTTTACCCGGATATAGAAATTCGCCATTTGCTGCAACTGTTCATCCGAAATATCTCCTTTCCATCCTTTGTGAAACTTCACGTTTTCCAATTGCCCCAACTTCAGGTAACACTTCCCGAAATAGAGCAGTTTAAAGCGCAAAAGAGCCGGTGAATTCAACAACTGGAAAATGATCAGGTCGAGATTGGACATATACAATTCCTGCGTGCGTTGTGCAACCATTCGTTTAAAACCGTCCATGATTCCGTTCAGATAAGTCTCAAATGAAAACTCGGAACGCTGGATCGGATTATACTGAAAAGTGACGCTTTTCCCCGAAACTCCGATAATTTTATCGATAGACAGGTCGTACTTCTGACACAGTAAGTTAATCTCTTCCGGTTTCAAAGCTGTTTCGCCACGCGCCCTGCGGTAGGCAGAATCCCGTGACAATTCCAAATCGTCCATCAGTAACTTACCCAACGAAGTTTCAGGAGGTAATTTTGCTTTTAGCTGTTCAAGTAGTCGGTTTTGAATGTCCATGTCGCCAAAATAAGAAAAAAATAAAAGTCGTCCATTGCTGAACGACTTTAATCGGTTTATTTCATCGGAATTCGTTCTTTTATCTGTAAACCCGTTCCGTCGTTCCGTCGGAGTAATAATAGATCACCACTCCTTTGCAATTTTCATCGACCTCCTGTCCCATCGTATTGAAAACGCGCTCCACTTTTTTGGATACCACGCCATTATCGGCACTCAGGAGGTTTGCATCATAAGTCGTCCTGGAACCATCGAGATCTGTCAGGTTCAGGCGGTAATAATTGACCTCAGTTTGTGACGGAATTGCATGCAAGGTGCTATAATCATGACTTTCCTGGGACTGTCCCTGTGCGGGTACCTGCGCGATCTCTTTCCAGTTTCCGGAAGCAGGATCGGTTGTCCATTCTACCGTGAAGAAGTTGGAACGATCTTCTGTTTCGGTTGTCCAGCTTAAGATATTCCCCTGCGATGTTTTTTGAACATTGAAAGCCGTAAGCCCCGCAGGTAAAACTACCGGTGTACATCCCAAAACGGAAGTACCACCGAAAGACAGGTTGTAAGGTTGTCCGGAATTGGAGAAGTTATCGACCAGCAGAATGTAGATCTGGTTCGCGGTGGTGTTGAGATTTCCTACCCATTTGTCTCCGCCTGCACCTTCGCTGTTATCTACCGGGTTATTTGTAGAAGTAATGGTACCTGTACAGGCGAATAATCCCAGAAATCCGCAGCCGAAGGAACTGCTTTGACCGGTGTAGGGAATCATAAGTCCGGTATTCCCGGTTGCAGACGAATAACTGCAGCGGATCGGCGCCGATACAGGTGGACAATTCGCCCCTGCCGTAGCAGTTGTAAACGGTCCCCAAATGGCAAAATCATAATCATCGCCTCCATTGGTCGGGGCAATGGTCATGGTTAGTGTACCACCGGTTTGGACATTCAGGTAATACCACGAAGACTGGTGCTCAATTCCCAGACATCCCTGATTACTACCTGTCAGTTCCTGTGTTCCCGCACCACCGCTGTTTGCAGTCTGGGAAGTATTGGAACACAACAATTCAGCAGCTTCACAATTGTTTCCTCCTGCCTTCTCTTTGAACGGGACCATGATTTTGGAACCGGTAACATTTAGCACCGGAATTCCTGCGGATTCAAAGATTGACCGCACGTAGTTTTCTGCATGTTCCTGCTCCAGAACCAATTCAAACCGGTTATCAAATACGTATTGTCCTAGATTCGGGATATTATCGGTAGCTGAGGCCAGATAATTCTTCGTCAGATAGCTGTATGGCGTAAAGATTTTATAACTCGATTGCGCAAGGGCGGCCGAATTAGCCATAAGTAGTAGCAAGGCAACCTTAATTGCCTTAAGTTGTAGTGAATATGTCATTGTGTTTAAGTTTCAGGGCTAAGTTAGCCTCTTCTAAATTTTTTAGTCACATGAATTAGTATTTAGCCGATTTCAATAAACAAACTCCAAATTTCGTCGAGAATACAATCCTATTTATCGACAAAAAGCTGCCTTGCATCGCAAGACAGCTTTCTAAATAACTGATAATTAAATAATTGATATATCAGCTTATTGTTTCTGTACGCGGAAGATAAAATGTTCTCCGTTTACCAATCCTTTAACGAAGTAAATTCCAGGTACCTGGCTGGAAAGATCTACTTCTACTGAAGCAGCTGCAGACACAGAGGATCCGAACGGAATTTCTTTCCCCTGAACGTCCATCACGCTTACAATAGAGCATTCAGATCCTGAAACTGTGCTTGCAGTAAACTTACCTGTTGTCGGGTTCGGGTAGATATTCAAACCGAAGTCCTGTCCGTTTTCAGCAAGTCCCAAACATCCGCTTACATTGATCGTAAATGTTGCTTCACCGTCGCATCCGTTAGCATCTGTAAAAGAATAAGTAATCACGTGATTTCCGGCTCCGGCAGTTACCGGGTCCATTACTCCACCGCTTACTCCTGCTCCACTGTATGTTCCCCCCGCAGGCATTCCTCCTGAAAGTGTCAACGGATCATGATTCAAACACAGATTTGAAACCGGGGAATTAAATGTAACAACCGGCTCAGGGTTTACGGTAATAGTTGTTGATGCATCATCCATACATCCGTTCGCGTCCGTGTAAGTATAAGTTACTGTTTGCGTTCCTGCTGTCGGATCGAAATCAGATCCGGTAACTCCTGTTCCGCTGTAAATTCCTCCTGCCGGACTTCCTCCTGTAAGAGCCAAAGCTCCGGAATTCGCACATACCGGAGAAATAAGGCTTTGAGATACCATCGGAGCAGCATTGACAACGATTGTTGTGGACGCAGAGTTGGAACAACCGTTTGCATCTGTATAAGTATAAGTTACGGTTTGCGTTTCAGCTGTAGGATCAAAGTTACTTCCGTTAACTCCTGTTCCACTGTAAGTTCCTCCTGCCGGGCTTCCACCTGTAAGAGCCAAAGTTCCCGAATTGATACACACCGCATCGATCGCACTTTGTGTAACAGCAGGAGATGTATTTACGGTAACCACTGTTGAAGCAGTATTCGAACAACCATTTGCGTCCGTATAAGTATAAGTTACGGTTTGTGTTCCGGCTGCAGGATCGAACTGACCTCCTGAAACTCCTGTTCCGCTGTAAACTCCGCCACCCGGGATTCCATTGATCAAGGTTACCATTCCCGCATTATCACAAGCAGCAGGAATTGGTCCCTGGGAAACGATTGGTGCCATATTTACCGTGATGTTATAATTTGCACTGTGTGCACAACCGTAAGCATCCGTTAAATCATAGGTAATGGTTTGTGTTCCGGCTGCAGGATCAAATTGACCTCCGCTGACTCCCGTTCCGGAATACGATCCTCCTGCAGGACTTCCTTCCATTAAGACATAAGCAGATCCGTTCGTACATAATGACGGTGCAGGCGAAAAAGAAATCGGGCTGGCAGGACAAACAATGGTCAAAGAATAGGCTTGTGATCCGGAACATCCGCTTGCATCACTTACTGTTGCGGTGAAGTTAAATGTTCCTGTTGCCGTAGGTGTTCCGGAAATCGTTCCGTTTGCAGCCAATGTCAATCCCGGAGGAAGGGCACCCGAAGTAACTGCAAAGTTTGGTGCTCCAAGCGCTCCCGTTTGCGTCAATGTGTTCGTATAAGCATTCCCGGCCGATCCACCTGTCAAAGCTCCTCCGGCTGTCATTGTAAATGCCGGACAAACATACGGTGTATAGTCTACCTGGTCAATCCCGATGTAATCCGAGTTTGTTCCTGAAAGACCTGCGCTTGTAACGAAATAACGGAATGCGATACGACCGGAAGTTGGTGCCGGCAAACCGGAAATAGTGACCGTATACATCGTCCAGGTTGTCGGATAAACTCCCAGGGTAAGGCTCGGATTGATACTCAACAATAATGTTGTGTAATCCCCGACTCCTGATCCTGTTCCGACACTGGTACTTGCACCGTTGGTACTCAAACGTACTTCCAAACGATCTGCATAGTTATCCGGGGAAGGTTTACGGGTATAGAATGTAAGAACGTCACCGTTTCTGAAAGTACGGTTCGGAGTCATTAACCAGTTGCTGATCGTTCCGACGTTCCCTGTATTATTATAGTTTGCTCCGATGTATGCATTTGCAGCACCGTTGTAAGAATCAAACGGTCCGCCGGCAGATGTCGCATTACCCTGGAACCAACCTGTGGAACCAACTGCAACGCTGGCATTGGTTGTTGCCCATCCGCTTCCTGCAAGGGTCGTAATGTCATTAAAACTTTCCGAAAAGGATTGTGCATGGGATAGCGAAACCAATCCCAAAGTAAGAAAACCGCTTAATGCAGCTATTTTTAAAATTCGTGTTTTCATAAGTTCAGGGATTAACGTGTTTGAGCATTCGCTACTTGTGAGTAACGGGTGATTTCTTCCTGCAACTGAGCTTTCAATTGCGTTTCTGTAGTTTTCTCAAGCTCTACGCGAAGCATTCCCAGGTATTCTTCTTTCAACACACGGAATTCCTCGTTCAATTGGTTCATGTGTGCCCTGGAGGATGTAGCAGCCTGATTGATCTCAGTTTGTTTTGAATCCAGTTTTACACGCTGAGCATTTAATTGAGGGTGTGATGAAACAACAATAGGGGTTGACTCCTTTAACGCTTGAGTTTGAGATTGCCCGTAGCTGAATGATACAGCTGAACAAAGACAAAGTCCGGTGAATAGTAACTTTATTTTCATAGTACTTGGTATTTAATTCGCTCAAAAGTAGGCAACTATCTTCCGCAGTGAAAGCTGCCGGAGCAATTCAGGGGTTTCCCCCTGCTACGCAAATCACGAACTACGAATGCCCGATTACAGATTTAAAATCCGGATGAAAGATGGACGAACCAGGGATTTCCCGGAAACAAAAAAGCCGCTCATTTCTGAACGGCTTTTCCTGTTTTTAGTCGTGTAACTCAACTATTGCTTTTGAATTCTGAAAATGAAGCGCTGACCGTCAACTATTCCGTTTACAAAGTAAAGTCCCGGAACCTGGCCGGATAAATCAATTGCTGTTGTTGTAGCGGAAGATTTGGAAGCTCCGAATACAACTTCTTTCCCCTGAACATTCACCACATTGATAACCGAGAACTCTTTTCCGGAGGATACGCTTGCCGTAAATAGACCGGTTGTCGGATTCGGATATACTTCCAAACCGAATTCCTGCCCGTTTTCAGCAAGTCCCAGGCAAGTGCTTACATTGATGGTAAAAGTTGCCTGACCATCACAGCCGTTAGCATCTGTAAAAGTATAAGTAATCACGTGATTTCCTGCTCCTGCTGTTGCAGGATTGAAAACTCCTCCGGTAACTGCTGTTCCGGAATACGTTCCGCCCGCCGGTGTTCCACCCGAAAGTGTCAATGGCGCGTGGTTCACACACATATTCGAAACCGGGGATGTAAATCCGACTGTCGGAGCAGTATTTACTGTAATAGTCGTTGAAGCATCGTCCGTACATCCGTTTCCATCCGTGAATGTATAGGTAATTGTTTGTGTTCCTGCTGCAGGATCAAAATTAGTACCTGTAACCCCTGTTCCGCTATAAGTTCCACCCGCCGGGCTTCCTCCTGATAATGGGACTGTACCATCGTTGCTGCACACCGCCGAAATAGCGCTTTGCGTAACAGTTGGAGCTGCATTTACGGTAATGGTTGTCGAAGCATTGTCCATACATCCGTTTGCATCCATAAACATGTAAGTGATCGTTTGAGTTCCTGCCGAAGGATCGAAATCAGATCCGGAAACTCCTGTTCCACTGTAAGTTCCTCCCGCCGGGCTTCCGCCTGTCAAAGCCAATGTCCCGGAATTGCTGCATACTGCTGAAATTGCACTTTGAGAAACTACCGGAGCTGTATTTACCGTAATCATAGCGGATGCACTGTTTGTACAACCGTTTCCATCTGTGTAAGTATAAGTAACGGTTTGAGTTCCCGCCATCGGATCAAAGTTTCCTGCTGTTACTCCGGTGCCGCTATATGTTCCTCCTGCCGGGCTTCCACCTGTCAACGCAACCATTCCCGCGTTGTCACAAACTGCAGCAATAGCGCTTTGAGTAACTGCCGGAGCATTGTTTACCGTAACGGTGTAATTCGAACTGTGCGCACAACCGTAAGCATCTGTTAAATCGTAAGTAACGGTTTGCGTTCCGGACGCTGGACTAAAAGTCCCTCCCGAAACCCCGGTTCCGGAATACGATCCTCCGGCCGGCGAACCTTCTACCAATGTATAAGCAGAACTGTTACTACACAAGGCCGGGGCCGGTGAAAAAGTAATCGGATTTGCAGGACAAACTGTTGTAAGGGAATACGCCTGTGAACCTGAACATCCGCTGTTATCACTAACGGTAACCGTGAAGTTGAATGTTCCGGTTGCTGTAGGTGTTCCGGAAATTGTTCCGCTTGCCGACAACGTTAATCCCGGAGGAAGTGCTCCTGCAGTAACCGCAAAGTTCGGTGTTCCCAAAGCTCCCGTCTGAGATAACGATTGAGAATAAGCCGTGCCTGCTACTCCTCCCGCCACTGATGTCGGGGAAACTGTAAATGCCGGACAAGTATATGGTGTGTACACCACGTTATCAATACCTACAAAATCAGAATTTGTACCTGTAGGCCCTCCGTTGGTTACGTAATAACGGAAAGCGATACGACCCGAAGTCGGTGCAGGAAGCCCTGAAATGGTAATGGTAAATTGTGTCCAAACTGCCGGATAAACGTTTGTAACCAGGGAAGGGTTCACACTCAATAGAAGTGTTGTAAAATCTCCCAAACCGGCAGATCCTGTTCCAACATTGGTACTTGCACCGTTGGTACTCAAACGCACTTCCAAACGATCCGGATATTCCGTTGGGTTTGCAGTTGGCCTTCTGGTATAGAACGTAAACACGTCTCCGTTTCTAAGCGTTCTGTTTGGAGTTACCAACCAGTTGCTGATTGTGTTTGCACCGGTCGTACTGTTATAGTTTGCACAAATGTATGCAGTTGCGGCACCGTTGTACGCATCAAAAGGCCCGGTCGGTGTTGCAACACCCTGAATCCAGTTCGGGTTAGTACCAATGGTTGTACTGTTATTTTGCTGGTACCAACCATTTGTTGTCAGGTTGGCCACATTGTCAAAATTTTCCGTATAAGCCTGGGAATAAGCATTGGAAACTGACCCCAAAGCCAATAAGCCGCACAAAGCAGCTGTTTTTAAAATTCGTGTTTTCATAAATAAGTGATTAGCGGGATTGTGAATTCGTTGTTTCGGAATAACGTGTAATCTCTTGCTGCAACTGTGCTTTCAATTGCGTATCTGTGGCTTTATCCATTTCTGCCTGAAGCAATCGCACATATTCTTCTTTTAAAATGCGGAATTCGTCATTCAATTTACTCATCTGAGTCCTGGAAGAAGTAACAGCCTGATTGATCTCAGCTTGTTTGGAATCCAGTTTGGAACGTTGTGCATTTAATCCTGGATTTGAAGAAACAACGAGTGGTGTTGGCTCTTTTGACGCATGAGTTTGGGTTTGTCCGTAGCTCATATAAGATAATGAGCAAAAACAAAGTCCCGTGAATAGTAACTTTATTTTCATAAGTAATAGTATTTGTATGTTCCGGCAAAACTACAAAGAAATCAAACCGTTGCAAAAAACACTATCGACAAATGACTGTATTACGCCTCTTAATTAACGAAATAGGTCGCTGAGTTTATATTTAACACAATCTTAATATGTACTAAAATTATAGTACAAACTTTCCGTACAAATCGTAATGGTCTGCAGAAGTAATTTCGACCATTGCAAAATCACCGATGCTTACGTAACCTTCGGATTTTTTCACCAATACTTCATTATCTACTTCCGGGGAATCGAATTCCGTGCGGCCGATGAAATAATCTCCTTCGATACGGTCAAACAATACTTTAAAGGTCTTGCCGATCTTCTCCTGGTTCAGTTCGTAGCTGATCCCGGATTGCAATTCCATGATCTCATCTGCCCGCTGACGTTTTACCTCATCCGGCACATCGTCTTCCAGGGAATAAGCATGGGTATTCTCTTCGTGGGAATAAGTGAATATTCCCAACCGGTCGAAACGCATACGCTCTACGAACTCATACATTTCTTCAAAATCTTCTTCGGTTTCTCCGGGATATCCGGCAATCAATGTGGTGCGGATGGCAACTCCCGGAACTTTCTCACGGATGGTGTTCACCAACGCTTCCGTTTTTTCACGGGTAATTCCGCGGCGCATCGACTGAAGGATTTTGGTTGATCCGTGCTGTAAAGGCATATCCAGGTACAAACACACATTCGGATGTTTCACCATCGCATCCAGTACATCCATCGGGAAACCTGCCGGGAAAGCATAATGCAAACGGATCCACTCAATTCCTTCCACGGCAGCAAGTTGGTCCAGTAATTCTGCCAGGTTGCGTTTTTTGTAAATATCCAATCCGTAATACGTCAAATCCTGCGCGATCAGTAAGATCTCCTTCACTCCTTGTGCTGCAAGGCTTTTCGCAGAATTTACCAACTGGTCTATCGGAGTGGAAACGTGTTTCCCTCTCATCAAGGGGATCGCACAGAATGAACACGGACGGTCACAACCTTCCGCTATTTTGAAATAAGCATAATGGGAAGGCGTCGTTAATAAACGTTCTCCTACCAATTCATGCTTGTAGTCTGCTTTTAATGTTTTCAGTAATCGCGGCAACTCTCTCGTTCCGAAAAACGCATCCACTTCAGGAATTTCCTGCTCCAAATCGTCTTTGTAGCGCTGAGCAAGACAACCGGTCACGTATACTTTGTCTACCAATCCTTCTTTCTTCGCATCTGCATAGCGCAAAATGGTTTCAATGGATTCCTGTTTTGCATTGTCGATGAAACCGCAAGTGTTGATGATCACAATCTCGGAGTCATCCTGGGTTGCTTCATGTTCCACTTCAAATTTGTTGGCTTTCAACTGAGCCATCATAACCTCGGAGTCAAAGGTGTTCTTTGCACAGCCAAGTGTTACGACATTTACTTTATTCTTACGAAGTGTTTTTGTTTTCATGAAATCAACCAAATGGGGCGCAAAGATACGACTAGTAATTCAATATTTAAAATGCAATTTGCGGAAGGCTATAAAACCTGTAGGCGCGTGATCAATCGCGCGCCTACAGGTTTTTAATTATCTATTTTTTTTTTACGGAAGCGGTTTTGCTACGGCTTTGTCAAATCTGGCTTGTTCTTTTTGGGGAACTTTCCGGAAGGTTAAATACAATCCGATCAAAATAAACGGAATACTTAAAAGCTGGCCGGTGTTCAACGCCCAAACATCATCGCGCTGTGTTTGCCCGACCTTGATAAATTCGATTACGAAACGGGCTGTCCAGATCAGGATCATGAACATTCCGAATAGTCTGCCCGGAATTGCTTTCGCATTCGTTTTCCAGTACATTCTCATCAGTACGATGAAAGAGAATAAATACGTCAGGGACTCATACAATTGCGCCGGGTGACGCGGAACCGGATTTCCATTCGCATCAAAATATTCCGGTGCATGGTAAAACTTGAATCCCCAGGGCAAATCTGTCGGCGTACCGATTATCTCATGGTTTACCAGGTTCCCCAAGCGGATCATACATCCTGCTATTGCGATCGGTGCTACGATGCGGTCCAAAATCCACAACATCGGGCGGTGAACAACTGTGCGGGAATACACATACAACATGATCAAGATCATAATTGCCGCGCCATGACTGGCCAAACCGCCTTCCCAGATTCTCAGGATAGACATCGGATGGGAAAAATATCCTTCTTCGATCAATCTTCCATTCGCATCAAAGGTATCCCAGTATGGCCCATAAAACAACACGTGTCCCAATCGCGCACCGATAACTGTTGCCGGAACGACATATAACAGCAAACGATCCAGGTATTTTTCAGAAATCCCTTCGGATTTAAACATTCTCTTGATGATGTAATATCCCAGGATCATTCCTCCTACGAACAACAATCCGTATAAGTTAGGAGTAGACCATCCGTCAATAAGTTGTGATTCTACTTTCCAGTCAATTGCTAATTCCACGTGTTTGATTTTGTTGGCCTAAGTTAGCTGTTTTATTGATTCAATTTCTGCAATAAGTGCTCCGCCCGTCCTTTTTTGAATATTTTGTTGCTGTTATCCTGTCCTTTTCTCAAGGCTTTTTGCTCTTCGAAAGGAAGGTGAATGATGTCCTGGCATTCCGGCGTACAACAGCTTTCGTATTTCGCGTTGCATTCCTCGCATTGGATGAACAACAAATGACAGGCTTCGTTTGCGCAGTTTACGTGTACATCTGCCGGCTTACCGCACTGGTGACAGTTTGAAACAATATCATCCGTAATGCGTTCTCCGCGGCGTTCATCAAACACGAAGTTCTTCCCGATAAAACGGTTTTCAAGGCCTTTTTCCCTGCATTCGTTCGCGTACTTGATAATTCCGCCTTCCAGCTGGTGCACATTCTTGAATCCGCGGTGCTTAAACCAGGCAGAAGCTTTCTCACAGCGGATTCCACCGGTACAATACATCACGATATTTTTATCTTCATTCCCTTTCAGGTAAGCATCTTCAATAATCGGCAGTGATTCACGAAAAGTATCCACATCCGGAAGAATTGCTCCTTTGAAATGGCCTACTTCATGTTCGTAATGATTCCGGAAATCAATCAGGATCGTATTCGGATCTTTCGTCAGTTCATTGAATTCTTCCGCTTTCAAATGCTTCCCGATATCGGTCACATCGAAGGATTCGTCACTCAAACCATCCGCCAGGATCTTATTGCGCACTTTTACTTTCAGTTTCAGGAAAGGGAATTCTGCTCCTTCTTCTTCTACCGCGATGTTTAATCTTACGCCATCCAGAAAATCGATCGAGTATAATTCCGAACGGAAATCATTCAACCGGTTCGTCGGCACCGAAATCTGGGCATTGATTCCTTCGTGAGCTACGTAAATACGGCCCAATACCTGGCAGTTGTCCAATAATTGGTATAAGTAATCTCTGAAAATTTGAGGATTGGCAATTTTTGCGTATTTGTAGAAAGAGATCGTCACAAACTCGTGACCGGCCTCGCGCAATTTTTGCTCTAATTCCTCTTTACTAAATGTGTTCCACAGTTGCATGCTATGTTTGTTTTTGTAAAAAGTCCTGCAAAGATATTAAGATCTTGGGACTTCGGGATAGTAAGACTTCAAACTTTTTTCAAAAACACGAAATCCTGATCTGCCGAAGCAAACCAGGATTTCAATTATAAACCTAACCCCTAAATTTATCTGGCCCTGGAAAAGGCCGTACCTAAAACACACATCTGCAGTTACCACGCTACAGATAACAGACATACGTATGAAAAGGATTTTTGGATTTCGGGGAAATAAAAAACATGTAGGGGCGAAAAATTTTCGCCCCTACATGTTTAATTTTATGTTTTCCGTTTCTGCTTTTTTGCTGCCGGGAAGAGAATATTATTCAGGATCAAGCGATATCCCGGAGAATTCGGATGTAAGTTCAAATCAGTTGGCGGGTCACCCACTTTGTGCTGGAAATCTTCCGGATCGTGGCCGCCATAAAACGTCCAGGTTCCCTGCCCCAGTTCTCCGTGAATATAACGAGCCGTATTCAGAGCTTTGTTTTCGCCCATCACCAACACATTCGACTTGATCAGATCACGGCGAAAATCGGTTGTCTGTCCCATAAATCCATCAATTACGTCTGTATGGCATTGAGTCAGCATGGCAGGAACCACGTCCCATTTCGCAGAAAAGTCAAACAAAGTGAATTTATCCTGGTTCGGAGGCAAGCGGTGCAATTCGGTTCCGTCGATATTCGAGTACTCATAAACCATCGGATCCTGCACCAGAATGAAATCTTTGAAAGCAAAGGTCATGTTGTAATCGAGTTCGTTCTGGCAATTCGGATCACGCGGATCTCCGTCGAACATGCGCTCACAAATATCCGTTTCATGTGCGGCAAGTGCAATATCGAAACTATCCGTCCCGCTACACATGGTGAACAAAAAACCACCGCCTATCACGAAATTCCGCAGGTTATTGGCAACGGCCAGCTTCAATTGGGAAACTTTCGAGAATCCGAGGTTTGCAGCATCTCTTTCCGCATCTGCCACCTGGTTGATGTACCACGCTTCACGGTGAAAGGAAGCATAGAATTTTCCGTATTGGCCCGTAAAATCTTCGTGGTGCAAATGCAGCCAGTCGTATTTCGGGAGAACTCCCATTACAATGGCTGAATCGTAAATCTTGTCGTAAGGAATTTCAGCATAATCAAGTACCATTGTTACGGCATCATCCCAGGGCAAAGCGCTCTTAGGTGTGTAAACCGCAATTTTCGGCGCTTTTTCCAACTGGACAACTTCCATATTCACTTCCGGGTTGGAAATCTCCGTCCGGATGGCATTTACCTGTCCGTCAGCAACAATTTCATAGCTCACTCCGCGAATGATCAATTCTTCTTCGATGGTTTTCAAATGCGGAAACAGGAAAGATCCGCCGCGGTAATTTAGCAGCCATTCCATAACCACGCCGTTTTCAAGTACCCAAAAAGAAACCCCGTAAGCCTTCAAATGGTTTGCCTGTCTATCATCCATTGGAACGAGGATAGAAGAAGCTGATGCGGATTTAACAACGATCAAAAATGCGATTGCCAGAAAAAATCTCATAGTATGCTTGTGATAGACTCTAAATGTAATTCAAAAAAGGGATAACGCCTGAATTCCAACATAAATTGTGAATCAATCTGTTA
Source organism: Fluviicola sp. (assembly GCF_039596395.1). NCBI lineage: Bacteria > Pseudomonadati > Bacteroidota > Flavobacteriia > Flavobacteriales > Crocinitomicaceae > Fluviicola > Fluviicola sp. The sequence continues at coordinate 73,377 of NZ_JBCNJT010000001.1, read as the reverse complement.
AAACGGTGTTTCATCCGGCCCGTTGAAATCTTCATCCGGAACATTGTTCATATTACTTCCCAGAGTAATTGTTCGCGGCGCTTCATCAAATCCGCGGTTCATCGACATTCCGGCACTCATGGATGTCGGGTTGAAATCTCCGCCTCCTGAATTGTACTGATCTTCCATGTTTTCGAAACGCGCATATTTCCCAACGAAACGCATCCGCACATCTTCCAGGGCACCGTTCCGGTGTTTCGCAATGATGATCTCACCTACTCCTTCGTTGGAAGAACCATCTTCAGCGGTTGTAATTCCGTAATATTCCGGTCGGTACAGGAATCCTACGATATCGGCATCCTGCTCGATCGCTCCGGATTCACGCAAGTCGGAAAGTACCGGTTTCTTATCTCCACCTCGGGTTTCCACCGAACGGGAAAGCTGGGAAAGTGCAATGACCGGAACGTTCAATTCCTTCGCAATTTCCTTGATGGAACGGGAAATCGTTGAAATTTCCTGCTCGCGGTTACCGGTTCCTTTTCCACCTCCGGCAGACATCAGCTGCAAGTAATCAATGATCACCATCTGGATGTCGTACTGCATTTTCAAGCGGCGGCATTTTGCACGCAGGTCGAAGACGCTCAAACCGGGCGTATCGTCAATATAAATCGGCGCTTCCGCCAGTTTCGTTACACGACTGTATAGCTGCTGGAATTCGTATTCTTCCAGTTTTCCTTTTCTCAATTTCTCTGCTGAAATCATACTTTCTGCGGAGATCAAACGTTTTACCAGCTGCACAGAGGACATCTCCAGGGAGAAGATCGCTACTCCCATATTGAAATCAACGGCTGTATTTCGAGCCATGGACAATACGAATGCTGTTTTTCCCATCGCAGGACGTGCCGCAATTACGATCATATCCGAACGCTGCCACCCGGAAGTCAATTCGTCCAGTTTCCGGAAGCCGGTCGGAACTCCAGAAAGTCCGTCGCTGTTTTTCGCTGCCTGTTCAATTTCCTTGATGGCCTCACTCACCACGATATTCATGGTGGCAACCGTCTTTTTCATGTTGTTTTCGGCAATCCCGAATAAGGCTCCTTCTGCTTTGGTCAGCAATTCAAAAACATCGGTAGTTTCGTCGTATGCATCCCGCAATGTTTCGGAACACATGCGTATAATTTCACGCTGAATGTATTTCTGGGCAATGATCCGCGCATGGTATTCGATGTGTGCCACTGAACCTACACGCTGTGTCAGGGATGAAAGGTAAACCACCCCACCTGCTGCTTCCAGTTCACCGTTTTGTTTTAATTTATCGGCAACTGTCAACAAGTCAATCGGATTGGAAGTTCCGAATAACTCACGGATTGCTCCGTAAATGTATGTGTGTTTGGGATCGTAAAAACTTTCTGCCGACAACATATCGATGGTATCGGTTACAGCGTTTTTGTCCAGCATCATTGCCCCGAGAACAGCTTGTTCTACATCAATTGCCTGAGGTGGTATTTTCCCCATTTCATTGGCAAGCGGTAAAATAGTGTTCTTGGTACGAGCTCCTACTCTGCGGGAATTGTTCGGCTGTTGTTCTTCCATTGAGCAAAGATACGGAATCGAAAGCAGGCAAAAAGGGTAATGCTTAATAATTAGTTGTTAAAAGGAAATGAACAATACTTATCAGCAATTGTTAATTACTCACATGTGTGAATATTGATTATTTTTTACACATTTATGTTTTCCAAATCATTTATTCGCACTATTAAATGAAAGAAAAAATCATTATCGCGGGGTGGATTTTACTATCCATCCTGCTTTCATTCGTAGCTTTCATATTGGCTCAATGGTTCACTGCAGGAGGGCGTTCTATGATTAATTTCCCTGCTTTATTCATTGCTTTCCTGATCTCCACCCGATTTTCAAAATATCCGTTTATTGGTTTTTTTGTTCTCATATCAGTTCTTCTTATTGTACTCCCTTCGGATATTAACCTGAATTTATTTCACATCATTCAAGAATCGTTCTGCCTGCTTGGCATTGTAGTAATGGCTCTCTTCAAGAAAAAACACTACAAGTCCGCTGCTGCTTTGTTTCTTGTTTCATTCCTCTATTTGGTCTTTATCAAGATCAGCTACATCAATCAGTTGAACTATCAATACCAGGAAAAAAGTGAACTAGCCATTTTGAATGAAAACCGGGATTTTTTAACCGGGCACCATGGCCAACATCCTTATTTCAATCCGGATACGGTTTATTTAGTCAATTTCAGTTTCCGGAACTGTCTGCCCTGCCGGCATAAGAAAAGCGCATTGAAAGCATTGGCAAAACAATTCAAGCACAGCCCTTTCAAAATCATACAGATACATTCATTCAACGAATCGATAGAAATCTTCCGGGAAGATTATTATTTCGATTATACAGAACCTTACCACGATTCTTTGGATCACCTGGCCAAAACGCTTAAAATACAGGGCGCTCCGACTGAAATCATTTACTCTAAAAACGGAAAGGCTGTCAGAAGATTAAACGGGTATAATCAGGAGGCAGAAAGCACTTATATCAAAAACACTTCTGAGCTCATTCAAAAACTTCTCCATGAAAAATAAACTGACCTTCCTGTTTTACTTTTGCTATTGGCTTCCTGCAGTTCACAATCCGATTCAGGAACTGTTTCCCTGAAAAAAAATAACATGGATTTGGGCACGATTGATCCCACAATTATTCAATCCATACCGTTGACAATTATAAATTCCACCCGGAACCAAATCAACATTGTGAACATTTCAAAATCCGTGGCTGCACGCAATTCGATCTCAATAAACGCAGCATTGATCCGAAGTCTGAATTAACCATTCATTTAAAGTACGATCCCAGGGAACACCAGGGAAAAATCGAACGGTCTGTTGTTTTGCGATTAAGCAATGCCGATTTTCTGGTTTTCAAATTCAAAGGAACAGTAACAAACAAAAAAAGTCCCCGACAATAATGTCAGAGACTTTCCAAACCAATAACCGGCTCGAGATTAGAATCTGTAACCCAGTGTTAACTGAAGCCATTGATTTTTATAGCGTGGAGCGGATGAGGAACCATCACTATGGTTCGTTAGAAAATCCCATCCTGCTCTCGGAGACACCACAAAGTGGTTTACGTTTACATCAAAGCCTACTACTGCTCCAAGGGTATTTCGACGTATGTCTGTGTCAAAGTCCCGGAATTCCGTAGCGGAAGAAGTTCCTGTTGTGAAATTATCTTCCTGGCTCATTAAAAAAGAGTATTGCGGACCTGCAACGATTGAAAATGCAGGAAACGGCTTAAAGGTGAATAGAATCGGTACATCCAGATAATTCGTTGTTCGTTTAAAGGCATATTCCTGGCCAAGAACCGAACCGGAACCCTGGAATCCTTTTTGTGAGAACAAAACCTCCGGCTGAACTCCTAAGAATTTCCCGATCGGAATGTGTAAGAAAGCACCTCCTGCAAAACCTGCCTTCCCGTTTGCTTCAAAATCATTATCCTGTTCGTCCCAAACATTGGAGTAGTTAGCACCGGCTTTTAAACCGAATTTCAAATTTCCTCTGTAATCTTCCTGCGCATTCAAATTCATTCCGAATATTGAAATACATGCTATGAGCATTGCTGTAACCTTTTTCATGTTTCAATTTTTTATCCGTTTGAAACACCAAAGGCCAAATCTGTGCCCATGAAGGAGAATTGCGTTCTTAAAAAAACTTAAACACCAGACAGGAAAAGGGATTCAGGAAAGCGATTGAAAAATTCAAATTTGTGCCAAAAGGCAAATTCATTTCATTTTGAAAAAGATGGTTTTCATTTTGGAAATCTCATCTGAATTTTAACCACATAGAACCATAGTGCACATAGTTTTAAGTGGATTATTTCCCACTATGATAGACACTTCAAAAACATCTAGGTGTTCTATGTGACCTATGTGGTTTTTATTGCAATGCTAATTCCAATCCAACCGGACAATGATCAGACCCCATAATTTCATTATGAATCGTTGCTGCTTTCAGGCTTGGAACGAAAGATTCGGACACTAAGAAATAGTCAATCCGCCAGCCAACGTTTTTCTCTCTGGCACCTCCGCGGTAGCTCCACCACGTATATTTTATTTCGTCGCCATTCAATGCACGCCAGGAATCAACAAGCCCGCTACCGATGAACGCATCCATTCCGTCAATTTCTTCCTGCATGAATCCGGCTGACTTATTATAGTTCGCTTTTGGCCGTGCCAGATCAATTGCTTTGTGAGCCACATTGAAATCACCACAAACGATTACCGGTTTTTTCGCTTCCAGGTTTTTCAGGTATTTCAGAAAATCTGCATCCCACGCCTGGCGGTAAGACAAACGCAGCAATTCACTTCCGGAATTCGGTACATAAACCGTTATCAAATAAAATTGATCGTATTCCGCACAAATTACGCGGCCTTCGTCATCATGCTCCGCAACTCCCATATCGTAAACCACCGAAAGCGGTTCTGTTTTGGAAATAATTGCCGTTCCGGAATAGCCTTTTCTTCCCGCTTCATTGGCATACACAAATGAATACCCCAAAGGTTTCACTGTTTCCAGTACCTGTTCCACAGTTGCTTTGGTTTCCTGCAAACAAATCACATCCACATCTGCCTGCTGCATATCTGTGATAAATGATTTTCCAGCGATGGCGCGAATTCCGTTAACGTTAAAAGAGAGCAATTTCATGACTAAAAAAGTTCAAAGAGTTTAAGGTTCAAAAGTTCCAATTACCTCAACGAACTTTTGAAGCCGTAAAAATAGAATTTTGTTGATTGATCCTACTCAAAACACCGTTAATTCTTTTCCACAGATTCGTAGGTTTTTGTTACGCCTTAACGGAAGCGCTTGCACTTATTTGAAGCGAGACTGGTAAGCTCGCTTTTCATCTGCGCATCAGTGGCTAATCCTTTCATTGTAATTTTTGCGGAATTACCCCCAACGCATTGCCAACTTCCAAATTGCCCTTATTTTTACATCATGAAAGGATTTGATCAGCAAACACTTCACGATTTAGAATTCAACCAAATCAGGGAATGGCTCGCTGCATTCAGTATTGGGGCAACTGCTCAAAAGAGATTGGAAAATTTATCGCCGAACAACGATTTCGATGCGATCGAATTTGAATTGCTCCGACTGAACGAATTCAAACGCATTCGCGTGGAAGGAGAATCCTTCCCGGCACTTGATTTTGAGGAATTACTCGCTGAAATCAAATTGCTTCCCATTCACAATGCCGTGCTTCAGCAGGAAGGTTTTGTACGCATTACACGCGCCTCCGAACTGGTAAACCACATGCTGCATTTCTTCGACAAGCGCTCGCAGGATTTCCCGAACTTATTCGCCCTGCTGAAAAACGTGTATTTCACCCGCGAACTCATCGAAGCCATTGAAAAAGTATTCGACCGCAGGGGACAAATCAAGGACGATGCTTCACCGGAATTGTTCGCGATCCGTCAGCAAATTGCAAAACTGCGCAACCAGATCAACCGCAATTTCGACAAGGAAATGCGCCGCTACCTGAAGGAAGGTTTGCTTGGCGACACGAAAGAGGCGTTTATCAATGAACGACGGGTTTTAACCGTTCAATCCAGTCATAAGCGAAAGATCGGCGGAATGGTTGTCGGGTCTTCCAAAACAGGAAGTCTGACTTTCATTGAACCGGCAATCAATATTCCGCTCAACAACGAACTGGAAATGTCTTTGGACGACGAACGCAAAGAGATTTTCCGCATTTTGCAGGAACTGACGCGTGAAATTGCGCATCATTTGCCTTTGATTGAAGCTTACCAGGAATTATTGGTCGAATTTGATTTCATCAATGCCAAAACCAAACTGGCACTGGACTTAAATGCCAATTTACCGGGAATTGTGCGCAACACACGCATTGAATTGATCGATGCTTTCCACCCGATTCTTTGGAAAACAAATAAAGGACTAGGAAAAGTAACTTTACCGCAAAGCTTGATCCTGGATGCAAACAGCCGCATGCTAGTTATTTCCGGGCCGAACGCCGGAGGAAAATCGATTACGCTGAAAACGATCGGGTTATTGCAGATCATGTTGCAGGCCGGTTTGTTGATCCCGGTTCATGAAAACAGTAAATTCTGTTTCTTCCAGCAAGTATTGACCGATATCGGGGACAATCAATCGATCGAAAACGAATTGAGTACTTATTCATACCGATTAAAGCGCATGAAGTTCTTCCTGAAAGTATCCAACCGGAGAACGCTTTTGTTGCTGGACGAATTCGGAACGGGTTCTGATCCGGAACTGGGCGGTGCTTTGGCAGAAGTCTTTTTCGAAGAATTGTACAAACGAAAATCATACGGGGTAATCACCACGCATTACGCCAATATCAAATTGAAAGCAGACCGGCTTCCGAATGCGGTAAACGGATGCATGCTTTTCAACACCGAAACGCTTGAACCTCTGTACCGTTTTTCCATGGGCCAACCGGGAAGTTCCTTCACATTTGAAGTAGCCCAAATGAACGGAATTCCGATGGACCTGATCGAACAGGCAAAAGGAAAACTGGACCAGAACCGTGTGAAGATGGATCATTTGCTGAATGAACTGAACAAGGAAAAAATGTATCTTCAGCGCCTGAACAAAGAGCACATCGAAGCGCAGGAACTGGCAAACAATGCCCGTATGGAGTTCATTGAAAAGAAACAACGGATCGACGAGCGTTTACGAAACCAGCAGGAACTGGCGGAAAAGAACAATCTGTTCATTAATTCGGGGAAAAAGATGAAGAGTTTCATTGACCGCTATCAAACCCGGACACGCAAAAAAGACGCTAACAATCCACTGATGGAAGACGTGCGCAAGTACCTGATGGTCGAAAAATCGAAAATCGAAGAAGCGAAACGAAAAACAGAATTGATACAAGCACAAAACAAACCTCAGAAACCGGTTGCGAAAAAGCGCAAAACGCAAAAACCGGAAGAAGATGTGTATCAGCGGGATAAAATTGTAGTGGGTTCCATCGTGAAAATGATCGAAACCAAACAAAGCGGAACCGTGGAAGAAATCAAAGGCCATATCCTGACGGTTGCTTTCGGATTTATGCGCTTAAAAGTAGAACGGGAAAAATTAATGTGGATTAAGTAAGATTAAACAAGTTCAAAGGGTTCAAAGGGTTCAAAAGTTTAACCTTTGGAACTATTGAACTATTGAACTATTGAATCAGCCGTGGCTGAAACTCTTTGAACTTATAAAATAAAATAACAACTATGCCAGCTAATAACTATTACTACTTAGGACAATCAAGCCTTCTGAACAGTTTGCTTTTCCTGGAGCGATTTGCTTTCTACGGATTACAGACTTTTGCCTACAGTTATCTCATCAGTGAAGCCATGAACCTATACGGCGATGACGCCAATGAACTTTTGCTGACCTTTGCGTCTGCCCTGTTGTTTGCACGTATTTTCGGCGGACTGATCGTTGATTTTTTACTCGGGCCAAAAGTCGCTATTATCGTCAGTTCGGCACTTCAGATTTTCGGGATCCTGTTATTCATGAAGGAATCGCTGGGAATGTTTTACCTGGGAATGTTTGTGTTTATCCTGGGGCAATGTATGTTCTCACCGGCCATCCTCAAATCCATCGGACTGGCTTATTCCGGACGGAAACAAAAAATGGACGGCGCAATGACTTTAAGTATTTTCGCCATAAACCTGGGATCTTTTCTGGCACCGCGGGCATTCCGCTACCTGGAATTAGCCGATACATTCAAAAACGGCTTTACTTCCTGTATCGTTTGTTTCATCCTTATCATCGGACTTTGTTTCCTGATTAAAAAACCTCAGGAGCCGGCGGAAGAAATCCAAACCACATCCGAATTCGGAAACCGTGTGAACGAGGTCATTTTCCTTTCGATTTTAGGTTTATTCGTTTACTGGCTCTTCGAAACATTGCTGAACCGTACGATGGAAAACTTCAACTACAGCGGATTCCGGTCTTCCGACAACAGCCTGCTTGTGAATATGATCCCGGCCTTGATTCCTTTGATCGGCTACATCGTATTCGGAATCTTATGGAACCGGTTCAAATTCCATCCGCTTCTGAAAATTATTATCGGGTTCGGGGCTGCTTCCATTTCAATTCTTGCCGCTATTATCACCATGTCGAACAGTCAAACAGACGATCCGAAATTCATGACCGCCTTCTTGTGTCTGAATTTTATCGGTGAAATTTTGATCGTTCCCATATTCCTGAGCCTCATTCTTCAGCATGCGCCTAAAAAACTGATGGGAACATACTCCGGAGCGGCCCTGGCCATGTTCGGATTCCTTTCCATGTTTATCGGAAATAAGATTTACGAAGGAATCGGCGATGGAAATTATCAGATCACTACCATTGTTGCGGGAATCGGTTTCTTCTTCAGTACGATAACGGTACTCATTGTCTTCTTGTTGACGCGCAAAAGAGATGTGGCACACGCGCATTTGGATGAATTTTAAGGAAAGTTCAATAAGTTTAAATGGGTTCAAATATGATTAAATAAAATCTTAACTTTTGAACTTTTGAACTTTTGAACTTTTGAACTTTTGAACTTGCTTAAAAAAATAAAGCCATGTCTTGAATAATCGTGCCAACTAATTATCAAGACATGGCATTTATGCTAAAAGGTTTTTAGAACCTCTAATTAATCCTGGTAAACAAGCTGCTTATAAAAGCGTACATGTTTTAACAATTGTACCATCACTTTCATACCCGTCACAGGTTTTCTTAGCGTCATCCAAAGATGAGTTCTTGATGGTTTTGTGTTCTGTGACAGTTGTACTACTCTGATTTTGGTAAGTACATTCACAATCATAATCCTTCTTACACGATGCCAGGCCCAACAATGCCATTGCTGAAACTCCTAAAACTAACTTTTTCATAATTTCTGTTTTTAGTTTCTAATTCTAAATCAAGATAACTCGAATAAAAAGATGAAAAAATCAACGTATGTTAAAAAACGGCGAGGTATTGTCCCAAAAAACAGGAAATATACATGAGCAAAAACAGCGCTATTCCCCTAACCGCAAGTGAATCCCGGCGGTTGAACTAAAAACTGTTTTCCTCACATCAACAGGTGGAGCACTGTCATAATAGATGTTAAATTCAATCCGCATATCCAATCTTTTGGTGATTGCCTGGGCCACCGTATACTGTCCCGAGAAGCGAAAATCACTGAACCGGTCCCACCTTGGCTGGTAATAAGTGGTTGCTGAAAAGCTGAATCCGGTTTTTGTACGAATGAACCAACTCAGGTAATTACTCCAGCGCATATTGTCGTTGATAACACCGTCCTGGGTCAATTCTTCGTATTCCCAAAATGTGGATGTCCCGACAAAAAAACGCACGTTGTTCGTATCAATAAATTTCCAACGCGGGCCTGTACCGATCAAATACCGCAGACGTTGGTTCAGCAATTGATTGTATTGAATTTGCGTATAGGCCTCCCATTTCCACGGACTGTTTTTAATCCGTCGTGCGTAGCGAAAATGTGCCATCCCCGAATTCGCATAAGTCGTTTTATTGGATGCCGTGTAATTGAGATCAGTAATAATGAGGAAATGGTTCTTGCGCGTTTTGTACTGGACTCTTGGCCTGAAATTTCCAGAATAGAGAATGTCCGGTGAGTTTTGAGTGACGGCAAATCCTGCATCCAATGCACCGCTCCACCCGGAAGTATCATCATAAATACGCCGGTTCTCAATATTCACGATTTGCGCGTGTAACCCTAAAGTGAACAGCATTCCGAAAAGCAACCCGATACATTTCATCATTTAGGCGCAATTCGATACATGAATATGGCCAGAACGCCAAAAATGATATTCGGGAGCCAAACAGCAGCCACCGGAGGAAATCCAACCGTGGTCGCCGCAACGGTTGTCACTTTCATCGCGAAGATGTAAATAAACACGAATAACAAACCGATCGCAATATTCACCCCGATACCTCCGCGCTTTTTCCTGCTGGAAACACTCACCCCGATCAAAGTAAGGACATAAGTGGCACACGGATAACTGGTGCGCTGGTACAATTCAATCTCAAAGCTCGGCGTACTGGCATTTCCCTTTTGTTTTTCTTTTTGAATGAATGCTTTCAACTCGGTATAGGTCATCGCCTCGGCAATGTTATCCCGGATTGCCATGTCTTCTATTTTATAGGGCAGGATCGTGTCTTTGTTGTGCTTTTCGATCAGTTTTATTTTCTGATTGAGCATTTGCTCCTTAAACTCAAGTGTATCGTCATAGGAAATGACCCGTTCAAACACGTCTACCAAATGCCAATTCGATGAATCATGCGCAACAGTTGCCGTACGGGCTTTTAAAAAGTGCACCAGCCGGTTGTGATTATCGTATTTCTCGATCACAAAATCGTTGATGATATTCTCATGCGAATTGTAGCTTGCATAATGCACCAATTCATTCCCAGGAAATTCCGCATGATAATTTTCCACCAGCAAACGGTCACGGTAAAACGATTCTTCAAAATCCAGGCGAACCCTGTTGGAGCGCGGCAATACAAAATGGTTCAGCACCAAAGACATCAGCATCAGGATGGTTGCTGCAATCATATACGGACGCAGAATGCGCGTAAAAGGCCTTCCGCTGTTCAGCATCGGAATAATCTCCGCTTCCTGGGCCATTTTCGCCGTAAACCAGATCACCGAAATGAAAACGATCATGGACGAAAAGGTATTCCCGTAATAAAGCAGGAAATTGAAATAGTAATCAAAAATGATTGCCTTTAACGGCGCCTGGTTGCTGATAAATTCAGATAAACGCTCAGCAATATCGAATACCATGGCCAAAAGCATGATAATCCCCAACATAAAAAAGAATGTTGTGAGAAACTTCCGGATGATATAACGATCTAAGATCTTGAGCATTTAAATCCTTCTTCCCAGTTTTTTTACTTGTTCATCTTTCCAGGTTCTGAAAGTTCCGTCCAGAATTCGTCGGCGGGCTTCTTTAACCAACGCCAAATAAAAGGCTAAATTGTGAATTGTCGCAATTTGAATTGCCAAATTTTCCTTTGCTTTGATCAAATGATGCAAATATGCTTTCGTGTAAACCTGGTCTACGTAAGCCGTTCCGTTCGGGTCCAACGGAGAATAATCCATTCTCCATTTGTGGTTTTTGATATTGATCGTTCCCTCGGAAGTAAACAACATTCCGTGGCGTGCGTTGCGGGAAGGCATCACACAATCAAACATATCGACTCCCATAGCGATGGATTCCAGAATATTGACCGGCGTTCCTACTCCCATCAGATAGCGCGGTTTATCAGCCGGAAGAATGGAACAAACCAAATCCGTCATGCTATACATGTCTTCATCCGGTTCACCCACCGACAATCCACCGATTGCATTTCCTACTGCGCCTTGTTCTGCAATAAATTCCGCCGATTCTTTTCGCAAATCCGGATAAACACTTCCCTGTACAATCGGGAATAGTGCCTGGGAATAGCCGTATTTCGGTTCCGTCGCGTCCATTTGCGTTATACATCGTTTCAACCAGCGATGTGTCATGTGCATGGAACGTTTCGCGTAGTTGTAATCGCACGGATAAGGCGTACATTCATCAAAAGCCATGATGATATCGGCACCGATAGTGCGCTGGATATCGATTGCTCTTTCCGGTGAGAAAAAGTGATAGCTTCCGTCGTGATGCGACTGGAAACGAACCCCTTCTTCGGTAATTTTGCGGCTCGTTGCCAGGGAATAAACCTGGTAACCACCACTATCCGTCAAAATCGGTCTTTCCCAACCGATAAACTGATGCAAACCTCCGGCTCCTTCAATGACCTCCAGTCCCGGGCGCAAGTACAAATGAAAAGTATTTCCCAAAATAATCTGGGCCTCCACATCATCGCGCAATTCCTGCTGATGAACACCTTTCACCGTTCCCTGTGTCCCCACGGGCATAAAAATCGGAGTTTCAATGGTTCCGTGATCCGTGTGAACCAATCCGGCTCTTGCTTTCGAATGTGGGTCGTTATGCTTCAGTTCAAAGTGCATAATTGTGTTGAAAAATAAACGCTGCAAAGATAACGGGGATTTCGGAAAGAGCCCCATCTTTGTACGCGAAGAAGACACATTCATGAAAATTATCCCCGAATTACAGGAAACAGGCGTATTTTATATCTTTTGGATTTTTGCCGGATTGTTGGCTGTACAGTTGATCTATTCCGTTCTGTTCTTCGGGAGACTGGCTTTTTGGAAAGGCAAAGCTGCTCAAACCAATTTACCGCCTGTATCGGTGGTGATCGCGGCGCGTAATGAGTCGGACAATTTATACGAAAACCTCCCGAAAATACTGGAACAGGATTACCCGTCACCGTTTGAAGTGGTGGTCATCAACAACCAGTCGATGGATGATTCGAAATACTTGCTGGATGCATTAAGCCGCCAGTATCCCAACCTGGTGGTGATGGAGGTGGAACGAAGCCGCCATTTGACTCCCAGCAAAAAATTTCCTCTGACTTTAGGGATCAAAAAAGCGAAATACGAGCATTTGATACTTACAGATGCAGATTGCACACCGGCAAGTGATTTGTGGTTGCGCAAAATGGCCGAGCGTTTCAACGACAAGAAACAGATTGTTTTGGGCTATGGACCCTACCGGAAGAAAAAAGGTTTCCTGAACAAAGTCATTCGTTTCGACACGACTATGATTGCCGTGAACTATTTTTCCATGGCGATCAATAAAATTCCTTATATGGGAGTTGGCCGGAATATGGCCTACACGAAAGAAGTTTTCAAATCGACCAACGGATTTAAATCACATTATTCCTTAATGTCCGGAGATGACGACCTGTTTATCCAGGAAGCGGCAAAAAAAGGCAATTACACGCTTCAGCTGGATCCCGATTCATTTCAATTCAGCGAAGCAAAAGAAAACTGGGAGTCGTTTGTTCTGCAAAAGTCGCGGCACTACACCACTTCTCCGCGTTACAAGGTTTTCAAGAAAGCAATGTTAGGAATATATCCTGCCAGCCTGATTTTGATGCTGATATCTTTCGTTCTTTTGATCTTACAAAGTGGATGGTGGATACATGCCTTAGCCGGTTTTGGTTTTGTAACAGTGATAAAATGGTGGCTTTTGGGACTTTGTTTTAAGAAGTTAAAATCACCGGGATTCATTGCTTTATTGCCGATAACGGATTTGGTATATGTTTTGGTGCTTCCATTTTTTTATTATTCAGCATTGCAAAAAAATTCTTCGAGATGGAAGTAGCAGGAGATCATTTATCGGACAAGGCGCGCGTGGATTTGGTGTTGGTTGACCAGGCCAGAAATGGCGACCAGGCTGCTTATGCCCAATTAATGGACCGCTACCGGGAATCCATCTATTTCATGATGATGAAGATGGTCCGCAACTCGGATGATGCAGACGATTTGACGATCGAAGCTTTCGGGAAAGCATTCAGCAGGCTGGATCAATATTCACCGAGTTTTGCATTTTCTACCTGGCTGTTCAAGATCGCTTCCAATAACTGCATTGATTTTATCCGCAAGAAACGCATCAAGCTCACTTCCATGGATACCGGCTACACGAATGAAGACGGAGAAGCCGTTGGAATCGACGCCCGGTCAGATACGCGCGATCCGGAAGAACACATCATTCACAACCAAAAAGTGAAACACATGCGCCACCTGGTAAGCAAATTGAAACCACGCTACCGGGAACTGATCGAAAAACGCTACTTTGAAGAATTGAGCTACGAAGAAATCGCAGAGGAATTAAATCTTCCGCTTGGAACCGTAAAAGCACAATTATTCCGCGCACGCGATTTCCTGGCGCAGATGATGGATCAAACAAAAGACGCTATTTAAAACACATCATTTTATAAAAATGCAAAGAGGCTACCCGAATGGATAGCCTCTTTTTTAATATTCAAAAGAATTACTCTACAGCAATCTTATGTGTTTTACTCACACCGTCTGTTGTAATGTTCAGGATGTAAACACCTTTAGCATTCCCGCTTAAATCAAGTGATAAGCGTGTAGTCCCTGCCTCAATCACTTTACTCACTACTTTTTTACCGAACAAATCAAACACTTCAAATATTGTTTGTTTTGTTTCCTGGGATTCACTCGCAACTGTGAAGATTCCGGTACTCGGGTTTGGACTGATATTCCACCCACTTTCAGTTGCTTCTTTTGCCAATGATCTGAAATCAGGAGCAGTTGTTTCCTCAACCATTACCTGGTAACCTTCTCCGTTTGCACTTTTAACGGTAGTCAGACTATAAGAAAATTGATTCCAATCACAGTTATTATTCCATGTTCCGCGTGTAATACGGTAAGTATGGTTGTAAAGGAAACGTCCGGAAGTAGGGGAACTCGGAAGTGTCGTGTATGTTCCTGAGTAATTCAATGAGTAATCATCAAAACCGGTAAATGTACAACTTGCCGGATAAGGCCACCAAACATTCGGGCTTTCAATGTTGAACAGCGAATTCCCATTTGCATCCAACTCTTCTAATCTCCAATACTGACCGAAACCAGCCACCGTATTCGCATTCATTACAATCGGTGTTCCTGTTACCGTGTAATAATTGTTATTCGTAGTATTCGTAGCAATATTGAATCGCGGTTCGTTAGGCAATACCGTAACCACTACCTGGTCCGTACTGGAACATCCTGTCAAATTGTTGGTAGCTGTCAGGGTATATGTTGTTGTTGTTTCCGGACAAACTGAGATATTTATTCCTGATCCGACATAAGTTCCATTAGCAGACCAGTTGTAGGAAACACCTTTCGTAAGAATTGTCGTTCCGATAGTTACACATTCTCCCTGGCAAATAGTTTGATCAACACCGGCATTCACTGTTGGTTTACAAGCATAATAGAAAACATGAATATCCTGAGCCCAATTGGCACAGCTGCTCTCTTTAACAGCCGACAACACTGCCATGTAATATTTACCGCATGTAACGCTTAGATTGGATGGAAAAGTATAGGTTCCGGTTGGAACACCCGTAAACCACAAAGACTCCCAGTAAAATCCATTTGTAACGATATTTCCTGCAGCATCACATTCGTACAATCTCCAGTAATAATGGGTAGAAGGATTACTTCCTGAAGCAAGAGCTCCTCCAAATGTTAAAGGACTTCCCTGACAGATCGTTGTAGGCCCGGTAACCACCGGATGAATATTGAAATCTTCATTAATGCGTATTTCTCCACATAAATTGAACGCAGCATCTGAATCTCCGCCCAAATCCGGGTTATTGTAGGTCGTAACAGTGATGGTATTCGTTCCAACAGTGAGATGAGCCGGGTTAATATAAATTTCCACATTTTGTTTCAAAGGATCAAAATGATTATTCCCGGAAGGCATTCCAAGTGAAGAGAAATAACTGTTGCCATTGATCGAAAAACCGTTTATTGTATTGTCAGCACCAATAGCATTGATCACAAACCGTGCACAAGTAATAGTCTGAGGTGTTATGGTAAAATTCATCCGGTAGGTATAGGTTCCCGGAGTAGTCTGGAGTACATTTCCATTGGATGCTACAGCCGAAGAAATCCAACGACTACAGTTGGTATAATCCCATAACCCGCTGTTCTGACAGCTTTTCGGAGTTACCACTGTGTTGCTTGGCGTCGTGACATTCCAGGAATCTTCCAGGGTGTTTAAGGCTACTACACCGTTATTCCAGCCGGTGGAAACATTAATAGTTTGTTGTGCATAAGATGACCCGGTTAAAACCAAAGCCACAAAGAACAAAATTTGTCTTAATTTCTGATTCATGATGAATTAAATTAGTTAAGCCACTAAAGTAGTCGCTATAACAGAATCACCGTATAAAAAAATAAGACCACTTTGCGAAATGCATGTTTCCACCTCTGTAAAACCACTTTTAAGCACTTAACGATAAATTTAGATGAAGCAAACCCGGAAAACCTAAAAATTCTTAAACACAGAATTATGTAACATCCAACCAAAAATCAATCGATAAATTAAGTTTATGACTATGGCTGAAATTTTCGATTTGGACGCCTTTCCTGAAATGGCTGACCTGGTTTACGTCTCGGTTTCGGAGGCAGGTATTACCCGTGTGCGGAAAGGAAATGACTTTGAATATTACTACAACGGCAAGAAAGTAGATTCGGAAAAGCAGCTGCAACGAATCAAAGCGTTGGTGATACCTCCGGCCTGGGAGAACGTGTGGATCTGCAAAAATGCCAATGGACACATTCAATGTACCGGAGTGGATGCCCGCGGAAGAAAGCAATACCGCTACCATGCACTCTGGCAGAAGTCCCGTAATGAATCGAAATTTTCGCGGTTGATTGATTTTGGGAATGCCATGAAAAAGCTTCGCAAACAAATCAACAGCGACCTGAGAAAAAGGTCGTTAAACGAAGATAAAGTAATTGCAACCGTTCTGGCCTTGATGGATGCAACACATATCCGCGTGGGGAACAACCAGTATGAAAAAACCAATAAATCTTACGGATTGACCACCTTAAAAGATAAACACGTGGAAATTTCAGGAGAAAAAATCAGTTTTTCCTTTGTCGGAAAAAAAGGCATCCACCACAGCATTTCACTGCGCAACAAACGATTGGCACGTATTGTCAAACAATGCCGTGATATCCCGGGCAAAGCACTCTTCCAATATTACGACCAGGCGGGGAACCGGCATACACTGGATTCGGGAAAAGTGAATGCCTACATTCAAAAGCATACGAAAGATTCATTTACCACCAAAGATTTACGCACGTGGTCGGCAAGTGTTTGCGCGCTGCAGGGATTTTTGCATTCAGATCCCGTGGATACTGAAACAGCGCGTAAGAAAAGAGCCGTAGAAGTTCTGGACCTGGTCAGCGAACAACTGGGCAACACGCGAACGGTTTGCAAAAAATACTATGTACACCCGGAAATTTTAGAACTGTACGAGAGCAGCCAACTGGAAGAACACGTAAAGAAAATTCCACCGTCAGATGACTGGCTCAGTTCTGAGGAAAAGCTGTTATTAAAGATTTTGAAGAAGACTAGACAAAATATGCAGGCACGCGATTAAATAACATGCCTGCACATTAATTATTATTCATGGTGTTCATCTTTATAGATCTCGTCTACTTCACCTTTGTATTTCTCAAGGATTATTTTCCGTTTCAATTTTAAGGTCGGTGTCAATTCTCCTGATTCGATCCCGAATTCAGTTGGAAGCAATGCAAATTTCTTGATTTTCTCCCAGTTTCCGTAACCAGCATTGATACGGTCTACTTCCTGCTGGATACGCGCAATCACATCCGGATTTTTCGCAATATCTTCATGGCTTTCACCGATTTGCAGGTTTTTACGGTTTGCCCATTCTTTCACAAACGGGAATGCAGGAACGATCAATGCAGCAGGAAATTTACGTCCTTCGCCCAATACCATGATTTGCTCAATGAAGCGGGATTCTTTGAAGGTATTTTCCATCGCCTGCGGAATGATGTATTTCCCACCGGAAGTTTTGAAAATCTCCTTTTTGCGGTCTGTAATCTTCAGGAAAATCCCGTCTTCAAATGTTCCGATGTCTCCGGTATGAAACCAGCCTTGTGAATCAATCGCTTCAGCCGTTTTTTCAGGAAGGTTGTAATATCCCATCATGACATTCGGCCCTTTCACCAAAATTTCACCGTCTTCTGCAATTTTCACCTTTACTCCGTCGATCAGCGGCCCTACCGTTCCGATCTTGATTCCTTTCTTCAGACAGTTCACTGAAATCACCGGGGAAGTTTCGGTCAATCCGTAACCTTCCAATACCGGAATTCCTGCCGCCAGGAATATTTGCGCCAGGCGCGGTTGCAATGCTGCAGAACCGGAAGCTACTGCTCTCACTTCCCCACCCAAAGCTTCCTGCCATTTGGAAAACACCAGTTTTCGGGCAATTCCCAGTTTCAATTTATACCAAAATCCCAATTTACCGGTATGGTATTGCTCGGCAACTGAAACAGACCAGAAGAAGATTCTTCGTTTAAACCCGGTTAAGGCTTCACCTGTGAGCATAATACGGTCGAACACTTTCTCCAGCAAACGGGGCACGGCTGTAAATACATGCGGCTTCACTTCTTTCAGATTCGGCCCGATGGTATCCATGGATTCCGCAAAATAAATGGAAGAACCGCAATACATATATAGGTAATGCAGCATGCGTTCGTATACGTGACAAACCGGTAAGAATGTCAATACGCGCGAATGTTCATCTGCCGGAATACTGAACTTACAGGAAAGCACGTTGGAAAGCAGGTTGTTGTGAGACAACATCACTCCTTTCGGGTTCCCGGTTGTTCCGGACGTATAAATAATGGTTGCTAAATCTTCGTTGCGCACATTTGCCTTCAATTCCGAGATCTTGTTCTGAGGAATGT
Organism: Fluviicola sp.; assembly: GCF_039596395.1. Lineage (NCBI taxonomy): Bacteria > Pseudomonadati > Bacteroidota > Flavobacteriia > Flavobacteriales > Crocinitomicaceae > Fluviicola > Fluviicola sp. The sequence goes on along the minus strand of NZ_JBCNJT010000001.1, from coordinate 54,996 downwards.
CTTTTCCCATTTCGATCAGTTCCCTGTAGTTGGTAAATGCTTCAAGCTGATCAAACGTGAAAATTTTCTCCAGGGAAGGTATCTGGGATTTCACACCCTGAATTTTATTCCCCAATTCTTCTCCGGCCACAAACGCGTGACGGATCCCGGCATCGTTAAAGATGTAAACATAATCGTGCTCCGAAATATTCGGATACACCGGAACTACAATGGCTCCGACCTGCTGAATGGCAATATCGAGGATATTCCACTCTACCCGGTTCGGTGAAACCAATGCCACACGTTCACCAACTGAAACACCGAGTGCCACAAGTCCCTTGGAAATTTGATTTGTAAGTGCTACAAATTCTTCGGTCGTCATAGGTATCCATGCACCATCCACTTTAGTCACAAACATGGAGGTGCTTGGAAAGTTATTCAATTGATAAGCAGGCACGTCAAACAGTCGTCTTACTTCATTCATATCAGTTGTAATAGCACTCACAATATATGTATTAAAAATTAAGCAATAGTGCAAAAATGTTCATTCAAAACCAGTGTTTGTTTTTTCACACCCAACTGTTAAGAAACTACTTCTTACTTTTACATTGTGGGAATATAGTTTCTAACTTCGATCAAGTGCAATTCATGAACTAGTTGGAAAGTTACGAAAAAAATGACTTGCGTTTGATCGTTTTTGGTTTTTTGGTTTGTAGGGTTCGTTTGCCGGCGAGCCCTTTTTTTATGCCGTCTTTTTTTACTCCATCGAAAACACCGGTTTTCCTTGAATGAATGTACGGTTTGAATAATTCGGATTGTATCCTCCTTTGGAAGTGAACGGACTTTCCAGCATCACCAGCGTTGCGTCTTTCCCTTTTTCCAAACTACCTTTTGTTGCTTCCTGGAAACTGGCAAATGCCGCCCAAATAGTCATTCCACGCAAACAAGCTTCTTCCGTCAGCGCTTCTTCCATTAAAAATCCTTCAATCGGATCGCCCTCTGCATTTTTCCTGTTCACTGCCGCATGTATCGTCAGGAAAGGATTGGTGCTTTCCACCGGAAAATCCGTTCCGATTGCCAGCATACCGGCTTTTTGCAACAAGGTGTTGTAAGCATAAGCTCCGCGCAAACGGGCTTTCCCCAGGCGCGATTCCGCCCAGCGCTGATCACTCACCGCATGCGTTGGCTGCACGGAAGGAAATGCTCCCGAACTTGCCAGTAAATCAAAATCTGCCGGATCGATTACCTGTGCGTGTTCCAGTCTCCAGCGGTGATCCGGGTTCTTCTGGGAATATGCCTGAATCAATTCCAGCACCAACCGGTTAGTGGAATCTCCGATGGCGTGAATATTCAACTGGTAGCCGGTCAATTCCGCCAGGGAAGAATAACGCTTCATATCTACCAGGGAAGTCGTCAGCAACCCGTGATTGTGAATATCATCCGAATATGGTTTCTTTAAAAGCGCACCCCGCGACCCCAAAGCTCCGTCGCCCATTACTTTAAACGAACGTACCAGCAGGTTCTTTTCTTTCAAAATCCCATGCTTTTTGGCAAAATCCGTATTTTCTTTTTCCGTGTAAAGCATTCCGTATATCCCGATAGTCAGTTTATTGTCTTTTACCAAGCGGCGAATCAGTTTAAAGTCGTGCGGAGTCAACCCTGCTTCATGCACATCCGTTATTCCATATCCGAATAATTCCTGCTGGATTTCCATCAAGGCTACGCTCAGTTCATGGTCCGAGAAATCGGGTAGTTTATTACTGACCAGGGAAATCGCATTGTCCAATAAAATACCGGTAGGTGTTCCGTCTTCGTTTTTTAAAATAGCACCGCCTTCTACCTGCGAAGAGGCATTCACCCCATATTTCTTCAGTGCCGCATCATTCACCAAAACAGCATGCCCGTCGATGCGGTAAAGCACCACCGGCTTGTTGGGGAATTTTTCATTCAGCAACTCATTGGTTGGAAGTTCTTTCGTATTCCACAAGCTTTGGTCCCAGCCGCCGCCAACAATCACCGGACGTTCTTTTTTCTGTGCATATTTTTCCACCCGCACAACCAACTCCTCCATGGAAGCCGATCCGACAAGGTTTGCAGACAATTTCTGCCGGGCCAAACTCATCATGTGCCCGTGTGCATCCGCAAATCCCGGGAAAATGTCTTTTCCTTCCGCATCGATGAATTCATCTGCACTGTATTTGTTCATGATCTGACGATCGGGTCCCACCTCAATGATTTTTCCGTCACGGATCGCGATGGCCTGTGCTATCGAATTCTGATCATCCATCGTGTGGATCTTCGCATTGTGGATTACCAGATCAACCGATTGCCCTTTCATGCAGGAAGCACCGATTGCCAAAACCGCTAAAAAATAAATCGCTTTCATCAGGAATGAGTTTTGTGAAAGATGGTTGAACTTGCCTGTGCGCTTGGCATAATCACCAGGTCGTTGATGCAGACATGTTTCGGACGGGAACAAACATAGTAAACCGCATCGGCAATATCTTCCGCCATAAGCGGATCAAAACCATCGTATACATTTTTGGCCGTTTGTTCGTCTCCCTTAAACCGCACGAGTGAAAACTCTGTTTCTGCCGCCCCGGGAGCAATGTTGCTTACCTTAATATGGTCGTGTACCAAATCAATACGCATCGCTCTGGACAAAGCATCAACTGCATGTTTCGTTGCACAGTAAACATTTCCGCCGGCATACACTTCTTTTCCTGCAATGCTGGCAATATTGACGATGTGTCCGCCGCCGTTCTTTTTTAAAACCGGGGAAATGGCACGCGTCACGTACAGCAATCCTTTGACATTGGTATCGATCATGCGGTCCCAATCATCTGTTTCACCGGAATCGATAGGTCCGCGGCCAACCGCCAAACCAGCATTGTTGACCAACACAGACAAGTTGTTTTTCACTTCTTCAGAAAGGGATTCAACTGCCCGGTTTACTTCTTCTTCGCTGCGAACATCAAAATTCAGCAACACGATATCGACTCCTTTTGGCTGAAGTTCTTTTTTCAGCGACTCCAAACGCTCCATTCTTCGCCCGGTCAAAACCAGGTTCCATCCATTATCGGCAAAAATACGTGCCGTTGCTTCTCCAAAACCAGCTGTTGCGCCGGTAATAAAAACAGTTTTCTTCATACTTTAAATTTGAACGGTCGTGAACCGATACATGCGATTAAAAACAATGCTAAGTAGGCCGGCATCCGGTAGCGGACAATGGCCCCCAGAATAGGAGTTGTCCATCCGATCAGCACCAGTAATATCAGTGAAAAAACGGTTAAGAAAACAAGCAGGTTCCTTTCTTCGGAAGTTCTGTGTTTGCGGTTGTACCACAGCCCGAAGAGAAGCAGGCCGAACAAACCGATTGTTTCCAGAAAGCTGAGTATTTTCAGTTTGCCTCCCGGATCCCAGAATGTTGGCCGGAAAGCCGCGTTTGAAAGAGCTTCCGGAATGTTTTTGATCAGTTGACTGAAATGATTCCCGATCGGGGTCAGTTCGATATAACTTCCGCATGCTTCACCGATAAAAACCACGTTCCACGGACCTTGCCCCGGTTTCAGCCGGATATCGTGAAACGGATAACTCATTCCGAAAGTCACTTTTTTAGCCGTCAGTTCTTTTTTTGCCTGCACTCCCTGATCCGAGAATTCCAGGTCTGAAAACTGATCGGTACGGAAGTAGTAAAAACAGGAATCCGCATACGCATGCAAGCCTCCTCTTCCTACATTGATAAAATCGAATTGCATACGGGTCAGGCGGTGAGTAACTGTTTTGCGTAAACCGGAGAAACCGGCAAAAATCAAAACCACCACAGCAAAAACCGTTAGCGGCGCCAGCCAAACCTTTCTGCGGAACACCCATTTCCCCAATAAATAAACCGGAATACTCAACAACAAACACCCCAAAACGTACGGCTTGAAGCCCAGCATCAGTGCAAAACCTACTACTACACGCCACAAACGGGATTTCAGCGACAAACTTCCCAATAAAGCGTTCAGTATAAATGCAAATCCCAGGATCATCAGCGGTTCTTTCAGTACGGAACTCGTCCAGAAATTCAGGGTCGGAAAGAGAAATAACGCAAACCAGAACCAACGCCTGTTGAAATAAACCCGGTCTTTGAATGCGCGAAAAATTTCCCGTACCCCGAGGAATGAAAAGAAGGAAAAAATGAGAATATGGATGTAAACATTCCCCCGGGAAATAAAAACGATCAGGCTGTTCACACGCAAAACGTTCCTTGAATCATTCATCAGGTCCAGATCTCCCGCCGACCAGTGATTGGTATGCATCAGATACTGCTGCACATCTGCTTCAGAATTCAATCCGAAGAGAAATTTAAGATAGGTTCCGAAGGATTGGTACGCCACTCCGTTGAGTGTAACGCTGTCATCCATGTATTCTTCCCAGTCGACCGTGATTTCGCCTATTCCGTAGATTTTGGTATGAATGATCATAAAGAGCACTCCAAACATCACCTTAATTCCCCAACCGATCAATAAATCACTGCGTAACAAGCCATCTGTTTTGAACTTCCAAACAAACCACGTTAAAACGACCAGAAGCAGTGTAAATACCATCAGAGCCCTAAGTTAAGTTAATTATCAATTATGAGGGCCGTAATTATCAAGAAGTGCTTTCCTGATAATTAATAATTGATCATTCAAACGCTATTGTTGTGGAAAAAAACGGTATAGTTCGCCTTCATAGAAACGAAGGAATGATTACTTTTGCATCAAAGTTATAAGAAAATGAGTACTTCCATTAAGCAAGAAGCTACAGTAGAGCAAGCGGTTGAATTAGGTTTACGCGCTGATGAGTTTGAGATGATCAAAGGAATCCTCGGACGCACACCGAACTTCACGGAAACAGCCGTTTATTCTGTTATGTGGTCTGAACACTGTTCTTACAAAAACTCCATTTACTGGTTAAAACAATTACCAAAAGATGGTCCCCACATGTTGGTAAAAGCTGGTGAAGAAAATGCCGGACTGGTAGACTTGGGAGATGGAATCGGATGTGTTTTCAAAATCGAATCACACAACCACCCTTCTGCTTTGGAACCTTATCAGGGTGCGGCAACAGGAGTCGGAGGTATCAACCGCGATATCTTTACCATGGGAGCACGCCCGGTTGCACAGTTAAACTCATTGCGTTTCGGAGACATCGAAGAGGCGCGCACCAAATGGCTGGTGAAAGGAGTTGTGAAAGGAATTGGTGATTACGGAAATGCTTTCGGAATTCCGATCGTTGGCGGAGAAGTTTTCTTTGACAAATCATACAATCAGAACCCGTTGGTGAATGCTTTCTCTGCCGGAATTATCGATACGAAAAAAGTGATCTCAGCGAAAGCAAAAGGACCGGGCAACCCGGTTTATATCGTTGGTTCTTCTACCGGAAAAGACGGAATTGCAGGAGCAGCATTTGCTTCAAAAGATATTACAGAAGAATCCGCTCAGGATTTGCCATCCGTACAGGTTGGTGACCCGTTCATGGAAAAATTGCTGTTGGAAGCAACCATGGAATTGGCAAACACGGATGCTATTGTCGGAATGCAGGACATGGGTGCAGCAGGTATTACCTGTTCCACTTGTGAAATGAGTGCCGGAGGTGGTGTTGGAATGGAAATCCATTTGGACCGCGTTCCTACCCGCCAGGAAAACATGCTTCCTTATGAGATTTTGCTTTCCGAATCACAGGAACGTATGCTCGTAGTGATCCAAAAAGGAAAAGAAGCCGTAGTAAAAAGCATTTTCGACAAGTGGGATTTACATGCTGAAGAAATCGGAACGGTCACAGACGACGGACGTGTTCGTTATTACATGAACGGAGAACTGGTTGGAGATGTTCCTGCCGAGTCATTGGTACTTGGTGGTGGTGCTCCTCAATACCAGCGCGAATATTCCGAGCCTGCTTATTACCAGGAATATAAAAAATTCAATATCGACTCGGTAGAACAACCGGATAACCTGAAAGAAATCGGGTTCTTCCTGTTGAGCCAGCCGAATATCGCTTCCAAGCGTTGGGTTTACGAACAGTACGACTCCATGGTTGGAACAAAAACAATGACTACCAACCGCCCTACGGATGCAGGAATTGTAAACCTGAAAGGAACTGAAAAAGCATTGGCAATGACGGTAGATTGTAATTCCCGTTATGTGAATGCTGATCCGGAAGTAGGAACTGCAATCGCGGTTTCAGAAGCTGCCCGCAACATCGTTGTTTCTGGAGGTATTCCAAGTGCAATCACGAACTGCTTGAATTTCGGAAACCCATACAACCCGGAATCTTACTGGCAATTCGTAGGTGCAATCAAGGGAATGTCGAAAGCATGTCTGAAGTTCGAAACACCGGTTACCGGAGGAAACGTTTCTTTCTACAATCAAAGTAATATCGGAGGAAAAGAAATTCCGGTATTCCCTACTCCAACGATCGGAATGATCGGGGTAGTTCCTGATAAATCGAAGATCATGTCTTTGGATTTCAAACAAAAAGGAGATTTGATCTTCATTTTGGGAGATTGCGTAAACGACATTGCGTCTTCTGAATACCTGGCGAAATACCATAAAATCGACGCTTCTCCGGCTCCTCATTTTGATTTGGAGAAAGAGTATGCACTGCAGGAAGCCGTAAAAGGATTGATCAGCCAGGAGTTGATTAATGCGGCTCACGACTGTGCTGATGGCGGATTGTTCGTTTCATTGGTTGAAATGTCTATGCCACGCGGACTTGGTTTCGATATCGTTACTGATTCGGAAGTGCGTGAAGATGCATTCCTGTTCGGGGAAGCTCAAAGCCGCGTTGTGGTAACAGTTTCCGAAGACACGGAAGAAGAATTCATCGAATTCATGATGGGAAGCGGTGTGAATTACACACTTCTTGGCCACGTTACAAAAGGTAAAATGATGGTTGACGACGAGCATTTCGGATTTATCTCCGAAGCAAAAGAGATTTTTGACAATGCTCTGGGAAAACTGATTGAAGGATAAAAAAAATTATCAATTATAAATTAGTTTAATTATCAAGGGGTTACTCACGGCACGCCCCTTGATAATTTATAATTGCTAATTACGCATTCAACATGGATTTAATCCTCAAATACTTCCCGGATCTTACAGATCAGCAACGTTCACAATTTGAGCAGTTGAAGGAATTGTATTTGTTTTGGAACGCACAGATTAACGTCATTTCCCGCAAGGATACGGATGATTTTTACGAGCGTCATGTACTTCATTCGCTGGGAATTGCAAAGATCATGAAATTTGCACCCGGTTCTTCGTTGATGGACATTGGGACCGGCGGTGGCTTTCCGGGAATCCCCTTAGCTATTTTATTTCCGGAAGTACAATTCCACCTCGTTGATTCCATCGGGAAGAAAATCAAAGTGGTCAAAGAAGTTGCACAGGCTTTGGAACTGAAAAACGTTCGTGCTACACATGCCCGTGCAGAAGAAATCACCGAAAAATTTGATTTCATCGTGAGCAGGGCCGTGACAGCTATGCCAGCATTTTTACCCTGGACCAAAGGGAAATTTTTGAAAGAAAATAAGAACCCGTTTCCAAACGGAATTTTGTACCTGAAGGGCGGCGATCTGAAAGAAGAATTATCACCGGTCAAACAATCCTACACCATTCATTCCCTTCAAACCATCTTTGCAGGCGAATTTTTCGAGACCAAAGCAGTGGTATACGTTGATATGACAACGAATTAATTCAATCAACTGCTTTTCAATACCTTACAAAGCGTATTTAGCACAAAATTCACGAAATATTCATCGAAACTTAATTTCCACTCGATAAAAAGGGCAATTTGTTCATTTTCATAACTTGTTAGTCTTTTAACTATCTGTTATTTTGTATACTTGTCTTAAATCCTGTGATAATGAAGGCATTATACCTACTACTCTGCGTAACAACAAGCATATCTGCTGCGGTTTTCGCTCAAACGGACTATTCGGTGATCGCTTCCAACCGAATGGTACAAAAGCATCAGATTCCGGAAAGAATTCGAAAAATTGCTCAAATTGATCCTCAAAGGCTTCAGGTTTTGTGGAATTATTTTTCCAACAGTTTTTCATTCAACAGTTCAGAAACCGGCATCTCGGTTCACGAGTTACTGAACATCCAGCATTTTGATGTGACGGAATACGAACATTTGAGACAACAGAACCAACCGGTTCAATTCGTATATCGAAACAGCATCCTGATTACTTTAAAATCGGGAAATGACCTGAACAACCTGCTTCAGGGTTACAACCTGGATGAATTGGTAAACGAACTTCCGGCGAGGCCTTTTCCGACCTGGACAAGCAGTTCTTTTTCGGATGACGACTTTCAATCCTACAAAGAGAAAGTCTGGGATTGGGCAAGAGACTACCCGGCTGCTTATCTGCAGTTAACATCCGATACAAACCGCCTTCACGTCAGCTTTAAGGAGCTAAGGACACTGGACGAGGTCAGACGAACACAAATCCTCACGGAATCGACCTATTTAATCATCGATTAATTTGCTGCACATGAAAAATCGCTACATCCTATTACTCATTTCGCTACTTGCCGGCTGGGCTGAAAACAGCCAGGCACAATGTTCCGGAGGTTCTTCTTTCTCATCAGTCGCTGCACCGACAGGATCAACCGCAACAACCATCAGTTCCTGCAACTGGACAGGCGACTACAATACCATAACCGGTGTTGTAGCAGGAAATTCCTACACATTAACCGTATCTCCTTCCGCATGTATTACGGTACACAGCGGATCACCCACCGGTCCGGTAGTTGCATTCGGAACCTCATCCGTTCCATTTACAGCGGCTACTTCCGGAACCTACTACATGACTCTGAACGCAAACTGTACCGGATGCGGAACAGGCAGCACAACTTGTTTAACAACAACCATTCTGTGCAGTTCCTGTGCAGGACCTTGTGGCTCACCCTCGCCCATTTCAGGATGCGGCCAGGGATTTACTGTGAGTACAACAGGTGCATCTTCGTATGTTTCTACTTTGTGTGCAACATCCACACCCGGTTTGGAGCAAGTATATTCCTACACGGCATCTTCTACCGGAAACTATTCGTTTAACGTGACTTCCGTTACAGGAGGTGGTTACGCAATCGGATGGAAAACGGGAGGATGTTCTGCAACAGGATGGAACTGTGCAGGGACAGCAACAACACCCGGCTCTGTCGGATCTATAGCATTGACTGCCGGTACAACCTATTACTTTATATTGGATGCTACTTCTACCGCAGCATCGAGTATTTCATTCTCTCTGACTTGTCCGGCAGGTGGGCCAACCGTTGCAGGAGATTGTGTGGTAGCGGCAAATGTTTGCTCCAACGCATCTTTTGCCATCGACCCGAACGGTTACGGAGCAATCAATGAAATATGTTCCGCCGGGCTTTGCGCAGCAAATCCTTCTACCAATGTGAACGGTACGAATCCGGGGTGTTTACTTTCAGGAGAATTGAACAGCACCTGGATGATCGTAAACGTATTGACGGGTGGTTCTTTAACTTTCCAGTTGGGAACACCGAACTCCGGAACACTCAATTGCCTGGATTGGGCCATGTGGGCTTATACTCCTTCCACCTGCTCTGCTATCAGTGCCGGAACACAAGCTCCTGTTCGCTGTAATTACAACGGTTCCTGCGAACAATTTACAGGGATCTCTTCCACACTTCCTGCCGGTGCAACTTCTATGACCAACTGGGAAGCACCCGTAACTGCGGCTTCCTATACCAAATACCTCATTTGTTTATCCAATTACTCTTCCGCAATCACGACTGTGCCATTATCATTCGGTGGAACTGCAGTGGTGAGTTGTTCACCGCTCGGAGCAGAAACCATGAGTTTATCCGGCGAAAGCGAATCGGGTTACAATATCCTGAAATGGACAAGTTCCAGTGAGTTCAATGTGGATAAATACATCATTGAGCGCAGTGAAAACGGAAGTGATTATACCGGAATCGGTGAACTGGAAGCACAAGGCTTAAGTCTGGATGCATTGAATTACCAATTCGAGGATATGCAACCGCTTACCGGAATGTCTTACTATCGCGTAAGAATGGTTCGCAACAACGGTTCAAATGTTACTTCAAATACCCTGTCAATCGAACAGCAATTCATGAATGACCTGGAATTGGTCAAAGCATTCCCGAATCCGGCTGATGAAAACCTGAATGTGGTTCTTTCGTCTAAAACAGAATCCGCTTACCAATTGACACTTTCTACTTTGAATGGTCAAAAAGTACTGGACTACAGCCAAACCGTTCAGAAAGGATTGACATACTATTCCATGGATACCCGCGAATTTCAAAACGGGTTCTACTTCCTGACCATCTCTCAGGACGGCAAAGTATTGTCCACACACAAGATCATTATCGAATAAATTTCATTCATTGAAAATAAAGAGGGCCGGTTCTCAAACAGTACCGGTCTTTTTTTCTCTAACTTTTTCAAAACTAACACAATTGCTTTAGTGATCCATTCACAAGAAGTTTGATACGTCAGCGGTTTTCATCCATAATCTAATGGTATGCCTGTAATCGGAATTCGGGTTTTAAATCTTTTTGGTATCTTCGGTACACATGAAAACAGAAGGAACAACACCGGAACAAATCATTGCAAATTGTCCGGAAGACCGGCAGGAAGCAATGATGACACTGAGAAAAACCATTTTGGACAATCTTCCTCAGGGATTTAGTGAAGGAATCGGGTATGGAATGATCGGTTATGCCGTTCCTCATTCCCTGTATCCGGCAGGCTATCATTGCGATCCCAAATTGCCTTTGCCTTTTATGAGTTTTGCTTCACAGAAGAATTTCATCGCATTTTACCACATGGGATTGTATGCGGATCCGAAACTCCTGGATTGGTTCCAAACGGAATATGCCAAAGTAAGCAAGACCAAACTGGACATGGGGAAAAGCTGTGTGCGTTTCAAAAAACCGGACCAAATCCCATTTGAACTGATCGGTCGATTGGTTGCTAAAGTAACCCCTCAGGATTGGATCGATACCTACGAAAGCAATTATAAACCAAAATCCAAATAGATTATGAGTGATGTATTAGATAACATGAGTTTCTTCTCCCAAAAGAACGTTGATCTCAGTAACTTAAATTACCCGCTGAAGTTCACTTTCAAAATCGGGACTTTGGCGAATGATTTTGTCATTGAAGATGCCAGTTCTGCAACGCTTGCATACGTGCGCCAGAAGATGTTCAAGTTTATTGAAGAAATCCAGGTGTTTACGGATACGAATAAAAAGAACCTGGAATTTACGATCAAGGCGAATAAGTGGATCGATTTCTCGGCAACTTACGTTTTCACCGATAAGAACGGGGTCGAAAAAGGACGTGTTGCCCGCAAAGGATGGGCTTCCATCTGGAGAGCACGGTACGATGTATACGATCAGCAGGAACACCTGGCTTTTCACATCATGGAGGAAAACGCCTGGACTAAAGTATTCGATGGGCTTTTCAGTGAAATTCCCATTTTAGGAATGTTCACAGGATATGTTTTCAACCCGAAGTACATTGTAGGAAGGCCGGACGGCTCCAAAGTAATGCGCTTGAAGAAAAACCCTTCAATGTTCGGTCGTAAATTCACCCTGGAAAAAATCGGCCCGACAAACCATGCAGGCGAAGATGAATGCATCGTTCTTTCACTGATGATGATGATCTTACTCGAAAGAAGAAGAGGATAAAATCAAATAATTAAAAGCCCGGATATAGTCCGGGCTTTTCGTTTTATATCAAGAAAAAGAGGGGATATTCACTGTTGCGAATTCCCCTCCTGATCACACTAATCAACTAACCTAACTCTTTGCATGGAATTTCCATGCGGATCAGACATTGGCCTTTAGAAAAAGAGGAGCCATTTATCGTAGCTTGCGGCTCCCCCTTTTTCACATTAAACCTAACCTTACCTAATCCAAAACCTTATCGTTTGTTTTTGAAAACAAGAGGAGCCTTCCAATGAACCGGACAACTCCTCTTCACACTATTCAACTTACCTAACCAATCTAAGAACTTATATGTATTTCATAATATGATCCGGTTTGTTCTTTCTGAAGAATCGTGGAGTCATCCAGAGCGGACAACTCCCTTTTTCTTATTCAACCTACCACTTACTATTACTTGAATCAATCTGTTTTATTCGGTTTGCGAATCAGTTATTCTCTTCTCAAAGCATTTATCCCGATCCCTAACACTACAAAGCTAGTATGCTAAAACGGTATTTTACGAATGCTTTTATAAGTGAGCAGAAATGACTATAAGTGAGTGTTTTGATTATCTGCCAAAGACTGCAACTATCTGCATAATTCCGTCATTACCCGCCTGATTGATATAAAATAAAAGACCCCGGACATCCTACTACTCAAAGCAGCGGCTTCCGGGGTTGACAGAAAGACCTGGTCCGTTTGTCATGTAGTAATTGACATGGATCGATCTTCTGTCATTGACGAAGTCACCAAATGGCAACTCCGTTAAAATTCAGTTATACTTTTTGCAGGTTCGGAATTGCATATACAGGTTCCGTTACCATAATCTCATTCATCTATTTCGAACCTAATCATCCCGAAAAGAGAGGTTCTTCCAGCAAATTTAGTTTCGCGACAGGCAGGTGAAAACAACTTTTTATAAGTGAGCAGAAATGATCATAAGTGAGGCGATTATCCGACAAAACTCCTGAATCAAATGCATCTGTTGTTTCAGGATACGAAAAAAGGAGCCCATACCGGAGCTCCTCTTTCACTTCTCAATCTAACACTATTACATTTTCTGAATGATGAACTCTGTTCTTCTGTTTTCCTGGTGCTCCGTTTCAGAACACGTGGATTTCACAGGACCTTCACAGGCACATCCGTTTTTCAATTTCGACTCACCGTATCCTTTTCCGTAAATGCGTTCCGGATTTTGGATACGCGCTTTGATGTAAGCCGCTGAAGCTTTCGCACGATTATCAGATAATTTCTCGTTGGAAGCGATCGAACCACGGCAATCTGTGTGTGAACCCAACTCAATAACCATCGTCGGGTAGTCGGTCATTACTTTCACGATCTTATCCAATTCCCTGGCCGCATCTTTACGGATAATGTATTTGCCCAGGTCGAAATAAATCGGTTTGATATCGATCACTGTAGCTAAATCAATTCCGGCAGCCAGTTTATCCATATTCAAATCCAGTGCTTTATGCAATTCAATGACTCCGGCCTGTGTCAGGGAAACCGTGTATTTCAATTCTTTTGTGAGGTAACCCGGCCGCGATAATTTGATTGTGTAATTCAACACATCCCCTATTTTATTGGATGCAAGTGACTGAAAGATTTCTCCCTTACTGTCGGTCTGATCGGCAATGACCTGCTTATCCGTTCGAACATCTGTAATCTCCACTTTTACACTGTCCAGCATTTGAGAGGTTTTGGCATCTTTAATGATTGCCAGTAGTGCAAATCCGGGATCTTTTTCCAGCATCAGGTCTTTCTCGATCATACGTGTTTCTGCCGGCAGCTGAATCGTTGTAACAGATGCCTTTCCGTCAAAATAATCCGGTTTTTGAGCTACTAATTGGTAGTTCATATCGCGCTTCAAACGGAATTCGAAATTCCCGTTTTCGTCTGAAAGGACCGAATCCAGTTTCTGAGCCGCTGCATTCATTAACCAAACTTTCGTTTGTGCAAGAATCCCTGAATTTTTATCCTTCGTAGTTCCCTTTACCAGTAAACCGAGGTTGAACGGCGTCAATTGCTGAAAATGGTAGATATCGTCGCCACCTTTGCCACCCGGACGATTCGAAGAAAAATAACCTTCTTTCCCATCTTTCAAAGTGCTTAGTGCAAAATCATCGTAGCTTGAGTTCAATACGGTGCCGCAGTTTCGAACTTCTGTAAAGTTTCCGTTATCGGATAACCACACAAACAAGTCCAATCCGCCCAGACCGGTAAGTCCGTCCGAACTGAAAAACAAATGTCCTTCCGGGCTTATCCATGGGAACATTTCCTGCCCTTCGGTATTGATCTCTTTTCCCAGATTTACCGGTTCCCCGAAGGTTCCATCTTCTTTTACTGCTACCTTATAAATATCTGCTCCGCCAAATCCTCCCGGTTTGTCCGAAGAAAAGTACATCCATTTTCCGTCGGGAGTAAAACCCGGATGTCCCACCGAATAATCTTTTGAATTATAGGTGAATTCTCTTTCGTTCACCCACTTTCCGTCGCGGATATCTGCAATATACAATTTCAGGTTTTGAATTCCCTGCTTGTCTTTGCGCTTGCTTCCTTTCGTCATGTTATTGCGTGTGTAGACCACCCATTTCCCGTTCGGATGAAAGCCTACCGGCCCTTCGTGAAAACGGCTGTTTACTTTTTTAGGAAGAACTTCCTGGTTCACCACTTCATTCCTGGCATCCATTGTTGCTACATGCAATTCCAGGAAGCGTTCATTGTTCCACGTCCAGTTATTGTGTATGAACGCCCGCTCCGAGCGGTTCGAAAGAAAATACAAACGGGTTTGGTCCAGGGACGGGTAAGCTCCGAAATCTGTAAACTCCGTATTGTTTTTCCAGTTTTCAATGCTAAAACGCGGCGCCGATGCCTCAATGTATTCGCGGTAATTCTTCTGAGCCATGAACGATTGTGAACGTGCATCCTCCGGTTTCAACGCCGCAAACTTGCTCATCCATTCGTCTGACAAAGCATATTTACCATTGATTTTCAATACCTGTGCATAGCGATACATATCTTCTGTATCGGATGACTTTTCCAGAACCGTTGCGTAGATTTTTTCCGCCTTTTCAAATTGCTCTGTACGGAAATAACTGTACGCGAGTTTTGACTGCATCTGAGGCGAGTCCACTTCTGAGCCAAGCAATCCTTCGTACTGGTCAGCAGCCAAAGCAAATGCAAGGGTATGGTAATAATTATCTGCTCTGCGCAATTTCCCTGCCTGTCCGTATACTACGTGAACAGCCAAAAGCAGTGCGAATGTTAAAGTAATTTGTCTCATGTTCATTCAAATTAGAAGTAACGCGGAGAACGTACTCCTGAATTTTTAAATACAAAATCATACGACAACATGATCTCGAACGTACCATAGTTGTAATTGCGGATTTTTTGCGTTCCGAAATCGGTTGCAAATCCTAGTCTGAATTGATTGCTTACCTGGAATTGAGCAAAAGCTCCCACAGCTGCTTCCGGACGGTACAATGCCCCGATGTAGAATCGGTCACGGTAAATTCCCGCGGCAGAAATATCTATACTCAAGGGTGCACCCGGTGTAAATTTCACCTGCGCTATCGGTCTCAGTTTCCAATCTTCATTCAGTTTGATTACCCCTCCTGCATGCGCGAAATAATGACGCTTCTCCAGGTTTGTTTTGGATCCGTCGTAGCTTTTCTCCAGTAATTTAGGAGTACTTGCTCCGATAAACCATTTCGGAGTATGGTAATAAACACCGAATCCAAAATTCGGATTTACCAGGTTGCGCACATTGTTCATCAGGTTCACATCACCATCCACGGTTGTGTTCAGGTTGTTGGAACCGATATTGATCAGGTTGATCCCGCCTTTGACACCGAAAGCCAACTTCGATTTATTCTTGAACCGCAGCGTATAGGAAAAATCCCCGTAAAACAGGTTTTGCTTCACTGGCCCCACATTGTCATTGATGTAGGTAATCCCCAAACCGATCGAACGATACTTCAACGGTGAATGAACACTCACAGTCGTTGAGACCGGCCTTCCTGCAAATCCTACCCATTGTTCGCGGTGAAGCGTTGTGATGTTCAACACATCTTTACTTCCTGCGTAAGCCGGGTTAACAAACAAGGTGTTATCGAAAAATTGAGTAAAGTGAGGATCCTGTTGGGCGAAACCATTCACCCAAACAAATCCCATAATCAATGCTACTATCTTTTTCATTTCTTCTCTCTTTTATCTTCACTAATGTTTGACTATCTCTTTAAATAGATGTATCCTTTAAGTACACCGTATTCTGTAGTCCCGGTGTCGAATATGTAGTAGTAAGTACCTGTCGGCAATTGATCTCCTCCTACATTTAAATTACTGGTTGAGTTTCCTCCCCAGGTATTGTCGTAGCTCTCCGCTGAGAACACTTCATACCCCCATCTGTTGAAAATCGTGATGGTATTGTCCGGGAATTTCTCAATCCCTTCAATCACAAACACATCGTTCGTACCATCTCCGTCCGGCGTAAATGCCTCCGGAATATCGATTCCACATGGTTTCGGACTGCACGGATCAGTTGGACTGGAGGTTCCGTTCGGTATTCCCGGAGTGGAAGGATCATCCACTCCTGTTGTTTCCTCACAGTCTGTCAAACCGTCACCGTCGGTATCTGTTGACACTAATCCAATCGGTGAACAAGCATCGTTAGGATCTGATGTTCCGTTAGGAGTTGCAGGTGTATTCGGATCGTTTACTCCAGTTGTCTCCTCACAGTCTGTTAAACCATCATTGTCAGTATCTGTTGTAACCAATCCAATCGGTGAACAGGCATTATTCGGATCCGATGTTCCGTTCGGAACTGCTGGCGTTAACGGGTTATCCACTCCTGTTGTTTCTTCACAGTTTGTCAAACCGTCGCCATCACTATCCACCAATGGATTCGGATCGCAAGCGTCATTCGGATTGGAAGTTCCGTTAGGTACTCCCGGAGTTGAAGGATCATCCACTCCTGTTGTCTCCTCACAATCTGTTAAACCATCGTTATCCGTATCCGTGGTTACCAATCCGATCGGTGAACAAGGGTTGTTCGGATCCGATGTTCCGTTCGGAACTGCTGGCGTTAACGGATTATCCACTCCTGTTGTTTCTTCACAGTTTGTCAAACCGTCGCCATCACTATCCACCAATGGATTCGGATCGCAAGCGTCATTCGGATTGGAAGTTCCGTTAGGTACTCCCGGAGTTGAAGGATCATCCACTCCTGTTGTCTCCTCACAATCTGTTAAGCCGTCGTTATCCGTATCCGTGGTTACCAATCCGATCGGTGAACAAGGGTTGTTCGGATCCGATGTTCCATTCGGAGTGGACGGTGTAGACGGATCATTTACTCCCGTTGTTTCTTCACAGTCTGTCAAACCATCATTGTCAGAGTCAACCGGTGACGGACAAGATATCATTGTTACAAAAATGGTATCATTCACACAATTTACCGGAAGCGGGTTTCCATCGTCACAGATTGATACTACGATCGTATCCGTTCCTGAGAATCCGTTATCCGGAGTGTACGTAAACGTTCCATCGGTGTTAATTATAATTGTTCCGTTGTTCGGACCACTTGCAGGTGTAGTATTCACCACCAGGTTTCCATCTGTATCGAAGTCGCCTGCACCTGTCAAATCACCGCTTACCGGATTTCCGTTGATCGAACTCATGTATTCATTATCGATTACCGGAACATCGTTTATTGGTGTGATCGTAATAAAGATCGTGTCGTTCACACAGCTTGAAGGCAATGGAAGACCTGCATCACAGATTGATACGACCACCATATCCGCTCCGTTGAAGTTCGCATTTGGTGTGTACGTATACGTTCCGTTGGAGTTGATTACGATCGTTCCGTTCAAAGGACCTGAGACAGGTGTTGAATTCGCTGTCAGAGTTGTTCCATCCGGATCGAAATCTCCTGCACCTGTCAGATCTCCTGTTGCCGGAGTATCTTCATTGATCGTAACTGTTTCGTTATCGATCACCGGAGTGTCGTTTACCGGGGTTACCGTTATGAAGATCGTGTCGTTCACACAGCTTGAAGGCAATGGAAGACCTGCATCACAGATTGATACGACCACCATATCCGTTCCATTGAAGTTCGCATTCGGTGTATACGTGTACGTTCCGTTGGCATTGATTACGATTGTTCCGTTAGACGGGCCAACAACCGGAGTTGTATTCACTGTCAATGCCGTTCCATCCGGATCCGAATCTCCTGCATCTGTCAGGTCGCCCGTTGCCGGAGTATCTTCGTTGATCGTATGCATTTCATTATCCACAACCGGCGAGTCGTTTACGGCTGTTACTGTAATGAAGATCGTGTCGTTTACACAAACAGCTGGTAAAGGCAAGCCGGCGTCACAGATTGACACAACCACCATATCCGTTCCACTGAAGTTTGCATTTGGTGTGTAGGTGTATGTTCCGTTGGAGTTGATTACGATCGTTCCGTTCGAAGGACCTGAGACAGGCGTTGGATTCGCTGTCAGGGTTGTTCCATCCGGATCGAAATCTCCTGCATCTGTCAGATCTCCTGTTGCCGGAGTATCTTCATTGATCGTAACTGTTTCGTTATCGATCACCGGAGTGTCGTTTACCGGAGTTACCGTGATGAAGATCGTGTCGTTCACACAGCTTGAAGGCAATGGAAGACCTGCATCACAGATTGATACGACCACCATATCCGTTCCGTTGAAGTTCGCGTTTGGTGTGTATGTGTACGTTCCGTTGGCATTGATTAAGATTGTTCCATTGGAAGGACCAGAAACAGGTGCTGTATTCGCTGTCAATGCCGTTCCATCCGGATCCGAATCTCCTGCATCTGTCAGGTCGCCCGTTGCCGGAGTATCTTCATTAATCGTATGCATTTCATTATCCACAACCGGCGCATCGTTTACGGCTATTACTGTAATAAAGATCGTGTCATTCACACAAACAGCCGGTAAAGGCAAGCCTGCATCACAGATTGACACAACCACCATATCCGTTCCGTTGAAGTTCGCATTTGGTGTGTAGGTGTATGTTCCGTTTGCATTGATTACGATCGTTCCGTTCGAAGGACCTGAGACAGGCGTTGGATTCGCTGTCAGGGTTGTTCCATCCGGATCGAAATCTCCTGCATCCGTCAAATCTCCTGTTGCCGGAGTATCCTCGTTGATCGTCACAGTTTCGTTATCGATCACAGGAGTATCATTTACCGGAATTACCGTAATAAAGATCGTGTCGTTCACACAGCTTGAAGGCAATGGAAGACCTGCATCACAGATCGATACGACCACCATATCCGTTCCGTTGAAGTTCGCGTTTGGTGTGTACGTATACGTTCCGTTGGCATTGATTGCGATTGTTCCGTTAGACGGGCCAACAACCGGAGTTGTATTCGCTGTCAACGCCGTTCCGTCCGGATCAGAATCTCCTGCATTTGTCAAATCTCCTGTTGCCGGGGAATCCTCATTAATCGTATGCGTTTCATTATCCACGACCGGAGCATCGTTTACCGGAGCAACAACAACCGTCAGGTTCGCTGTATTGGAAGTTGCTCCCAGGTTATCATTGATCGTATAGGTAATTGTTGCTGTTCCGTTGAAGTTTGCAGCAGGAGTAAATGTTACATCCCCTGTTGTTGTATTCACCGTCCAGGTTCCGCTTGCGTTTGTAAACGTTGTCTGCTGTCCGGGTGTTGAAGGATCCAGGTCAATGGTCGCTGTAACAACTGTTCCGTCGGAATCCGTATCATTCCCCTGGATGGCAGGAATAATTACTACCACATCCTCATTGGTTGTTGCTCCATTGTCATTTGCAACCGGGATTGCATTGTCATTATCAACAATGATTACGGTTGTTGAGGCAGGCGAACCAATTGTTGCTCCGTTACCTCCGGAAATTGAAGTAATGGTAACAACAACGGTCTCATCGCCCTCGTAAATCAAATCATCGTTCGGATCAACTACGAAAGTCGCGGTCGTTGAACCGGCCGGGATAGTTACCGATGTAACTCCTGCCACATAATCTGTTCCGGAAGTTGCTGTTCCGGTATATCCTAAGTTTATGGTTGTTGCAGTTGTTGTTGCAACAGATAATGTTACTGTTAAAGTCACTGTACCGGGGTTGTTCTCCAAAATGGATGCTCCGCCGGAAATAGAAACCGTTGGTACGGTCTCGTCATCAACAATGGTTGTAGTTGTGGAAGCAGGTGAACCGATAGTCGCACCATTTCCTCCTGAAACAGAGGTAATTGTTGTGATCACTGTTTCGTTTCCTTCGAAGATCACATCGTCGTTCGGATCGATCACCAAAGTAGCCGTTGTAGCGTTTGCAGGAATGGTTACTGAAGTTACTCCTGTTACGTAATCTGTTCCGGATGTCGCGGTTCCTGTATAACCAAGATTTACAACGGTAGCTGTACTTGCCGCACCTGAAAGTGTAACCGTTAAAGTTACTGTTCCAGGGCTGTTCTCTGCAATCGTTGTTCCACCTGAGATGGAAACTGTTGGTACTGTTTCGTTGTCCACGATGGTGGTCGTTGTGGAAGCCGGCGAACCGATAGTTGCACCATTTCCTCCCGTTACCGATGTAATCGTTGCGATTACAGTCTCGTTCCCTTCGTAAACCAGGTCATCATTCGGATCGATCACCAAAGTAGCTGTTGTAGCGTTTGCCGGGATTGTTACGGAAGTTACTCCCGCTAAGTAATCCGTTCCGGATGTTGCAGTTCCTGTGTAACCTAAATTCACAACAGTTGCGGTACTGGCCGGACCTGAAAGCGTTACTGTTAAAGTCACTGTTCCCGAACTGTTTTCTGCAATCGTTGTTCCTCCCGAAATAGAAACCGTTGGCACTGCCTCATCATCTGTAATTGTTACAGTGGTGGAAGCAGGTGAACCGATAGTTGCGCCATTTCCTCCTGTAATTGATGTGATGGTTGTAATCACTGTTTCCGTTCCTTCGTAAACTCCGTCGTTGATCGTAGTGATCGTGATCGTTCCCGTTGTGGAGTTGGCCGGAATGGTAATCGTTACAGCACTTGCCGTATAATCTGTGCCGCTTGTTGCTGTTCCGGTATTTGTTAAAGTAATAACCGTTGCAACTGTTGTAGGAGATGATAGCGTTGCCGTTAAAGTAACTATCGTTCCGGAATTTTCCGATATAGTTGTCGTTCCTGACAAGGTAACAGTCGGCACCGTTTCATTGTCTACGATAGTTGTAGTTGTTGAAGCCGGTGAACCGATTGTAGCACTGTTACCTCCCGAAACCGATGTAATTGTTGTAATAACTGTTTCGTTTCCTTCGTAAATCAAATCGTCGTTCGGATCGATTACCAAAGTTGCTGTTGTTGCGTTTGCCGGAATCGTTACTGAGGCAACTCCTGCTACATAGTCTGTTCCGGAGGTTGCTGTTCCGGTATACCCCAGGTTTACAACTGTTGCAACAGTAGTTGGTACGGATAAAGTCACTGTCAGAGTCACGGTTCCCGGACTGTTCTCGGCAATCGTTGTACCACCTGAAATAGAAACCGTTGGTACTGTTTCGTCATCAACGATGGTTACCGTTGTGGAAGCAGGTGAACCGATACTAGCACCGTTGCCTCCCGTAACCGATGTGATGGTTGTGATTACGGTTTCATTTCCTTCGTAAATCCCGTCGTTGACCGGCGTAATGGTTAATGTCGCAGTTGTTGCGTTTGCAGGGATCGTTACCGAAGTAACTCCTGCTGTGTAATCCGCTCCGGATGTTGCTGTTCCGGTATACCCCAGGTTTACAACTGTTGCAACAGTAGTTGCTGAGGACAAAGTAACAGTTATTATTACCGAACTTCCGCTGTTTTCTCCAATGGTTGTTCCACCGGAGATTGAAACAGTTGGCACGGTCTCGTCATCAACGATAGTTGTCGTTGTGGAAGCCGGTGAACCGATAGTCGCACCATTTCCTCCCGTAACCGATGTGATGGTCGTAATGACAGTTTCATTTCCTTCGTAAATTGCGTCGTTAAGCGGTGTAATAGTCAATGTGGCTGTTGTAGCATTTGCAGGAATGGTTACCGAAGCAACTCCTGCTGTATAATCCGCCCCGGAAGTTGCAGTTCCGGTGTATCCTAAGTTTACAACTGTTGCTGTACTTGAAGGACCAGACAAAGTAATCGTTACTATTACGGAACTTCCGCTATTCTCGCCGATCGTTGTTCCTCCTGAAATGGAAACGGTTGGTACTGTTTCGTTGTCTGTGATGGTTGTCGTTGTAGAAGCCGGCGAACCGATTGTCGCTCCGTTTCCTCCCGAAACAGATGTAATTGTTGTAATTACTGTCTCGTTCCCTTCGTAAACCGCATCATCGTTCGGATCAATTACCAAAGTAGCCGTTGTAGCGTTTGCAGGAATGGTTACTGACGTCACTCCTGTTACGTAATCTGTTCCGGCAGTGGCTGTTCCTGTGTATCCCAGGTTTACAACTGTCGCTGTTGTAGTCGCTGAAGACAAGGTAACCGTCAACGTTACAGTTCCCGGATTGTTCTCTGCAATCGTTATTCCACCTGAAATAGAAACTGTTGGTACAGTCTCGTCATCTGTAATGGTTACTGTTGCAGAAGCCGGCGAACCGATTGTTGCACCGTTTCCTCCTGTTACCGAAGTAATTGTTGTGATCACGGTTTCGTTTCCTTCGTAAATCGCGTCGTTAATCGGAGAAATGGTTAATGTAGCTGTTGTAGCATTTGCAGGAATGGTTACCGAAGCTACTCCTGCAGAGTAATCCGCTCCGGATGTTGCTGTTCCGGTATATCCTAAGTTCACAACCGTTGCAGTACTTGCAGGGCCTGACAAAGTAATTGTTAATGTAACTGAACTTCCGCTGTTCTCTCCGATAGTTGTTCCACCCGAAATAGAAACGGTCGGTACTGTTTCGTCATCGACAATGGTCGTTGTGGTGGAAGCCGGTGAACCGATAGTCGCTCCGTTTCCTCCTGAAACAGATGTAATCGTGGTGATGATTGTTTCGTTTCCTTCGTAAACACCGTCGTTGACCGGAGAAATGGTGAATGTAGCTGTTGTAGCGTTTGCAGGAATCGTCACCGAAGCAACTCCCGCCATATAATCTGTTCCGGACGTTGCCGTTCCGGTATATCCCAGGTTCACAACCGTTGCTGCAGTTGTTGGAGTAGATAAAGTAACCGTCAAAGTCATACTCCCACCGCTATTCTCACCGATTGTGGTTCCACCTGAAATGGAAACGGCCGGTACTGTTTCGTCATCTGTAATAGTTACAGTTGCGGAAGTCGGTGAACCGATAGTCGCTCCGTTCCCTCCTGAAACCGATGTAATTGTAGTGATAACTGTTTCGTTTCCTTCGTAAATAGCATCATTCAGTGGCGTAATAGTCAATGTTGCTGTTGTAGCATTTGCAGGGATCGTTACCGAAGCAACTCCCGCCGTATAATCTGTTCCGGACGTTGCCGTTCCGGTGTATCCCAGGTTCACAACCGTTGCTGCAGTTGTTGGAGCAGATAAAGTAACGGTCAAAGTCACACTGCCTCCACTGTTCTCAACGATCGTTGTTCCACCTGAAATAGAAACCGTTGGTACTGTTTCGTCATCTGTAATGGTTACTGTTGCAGAAGCCGGCGAACCGATTGTTGCACCGTTTCCTCCTGAAACAGATGTGATCGTTGCAATAGCCGTTTCAGTTCCTTCGTAAATTCCGTCGTTGATTGGCGTAACAGTTACAGTTCCTGTTGTGGAACCTGCAGGGATGGTGATTGTTGCGGAACTTGCCGTGTAATCCGTTCCGTTCGTTGCCGTTCCCGAATAAGTTAAGGTAATAACTGTTGGAACACCGGTTGGTGCAGAAAGGGTTGCTGTCAAAGTAACCACTGTTCCTGAATTCTCCGTTACTATTGCTGATCCCGACAAAGTTACTTTGGGAGGATTCACTTCGCGCCAGTCTCTTTCCGGAGTTCCGGAAATGATCACGTTCGGATAAGAGTTCGGTGTAGTACCGTTTGTAGGGTTAACTGTTGAGTTGTTGGTATCATAAGCGTTATCCAGTCCGTCATTGTCTGAATCCAAACCGGAAGCTGCGGTATTTGCCGTTCCGTCTCCGTCTGTATCCCAACCTTCAATTGCATCTGAAATGCCGTCATTATCGGAATCCGCATCCGTGTAATCGGGATTATCTGTTCCATCTGTATTCACCGGGGAAATAGCTGTTCCACCGTTATTGGTATCATAGGCATTGTCCAGTCCGTCACGGTCGGTATCCATTCCGGTCGGAGCAATATAACCTGTTGTTGACTGTGCTTCTGAGTTATCTGTGATTCCGTCGTTATCCGAATCGATATCCAAATAATTGGCTCCGCCTGTCCCGTCTGTATTAACCGGAGTAATTGCCGTACCGGTAACTCCCGCACAAACCGGGTAACGGATCGCATGAAGTCGCGGTGAATTCGTTGCACGTGTAACACGAATGTAGCGCGCTACAGCCGGTAAAGTATATGTAATTGCCGTACCGTTTGCAGACAACACGTTGTTTGAATAGGTATTGATCAAGGTGTAAGTAACGTCATCCGTAGAATAGAAAACACTTCCTGTAGCAGCCGTTCCGTTTGTTGCACTTGATAAATTCACAGTAATAACTGTTCCGGAAGGAATCAATGCTCCCAGATCGATATCAATCGCTCCCGTCGCTCCCAAAGTTGCCAAAGTGGTCAATGAATTGTCAAATGCTCCGGCAGCGTTGGTTACTGTTCCGGTTGTTCCTGCACCGGCCAGCGCAAATGTCAACGTATTGTTGCAAGCAGGATCCACAGGATCTGACAAACCATTTCCGTTTAGGTCTACAAATCCGTCAATTTGTGCATTGGAGTTTGCATCCGGCTGACCGTTTTCGATCAGATCCGGAATCCCATCGTTATCAGAATCCAGGTCAAATGAATTGATTACACCGTCTTTGTCGAAATCGTAACGGTCATCTACACCGTCAAAATTGGTGTCTGCGAACCCGGCAGCATCCGGATCGATGTAATTCGGAACCCCATCGGAATCCGCATCAGCAGTTGCGTCGGGTAATCCACCGTTCTCAACCAAATCCGCTACACCGTCGTTATCATCGTCCAAATCCACATTGTCTGCAATTCCATCATTGTCTTTATCACAATTGGGAAGTACCATCGTTACTACAGGTGATGACAAGTCAACGGCATAAAACCAGGTATTGATGCATCTTGCGTTTCCATAATCATCACACAAAAGTGCCGTCCCGTTTCCTCCTCCTGAAGCAGGAGCAGGAACTGCTGTTGTAGGATTCGATCCGTTCCAGGCATGTGTAGGTCCTAAAATACCGTTGGCCAGTACTACACCCTGTACACCACCTGTTGTCACGTTATTGTTATTATCTGCTGTCGATGCACAAGCTCCTACCGGTGTAATGTTCGTATCGTCCCAGTACAATTTCTTGGATCCGGAAGAAGGAGAAACGGAAATGATCGTTAACCCGTTGATATTCATTTCAGCATCGTTCATCGGAAGGTTCGTTCTACCCTGGTACAAGGTAATTTGCACCGACGCAGAGAAATTGGCAGGAACCGCAGCTCCCAATCCGTTCAATCCGTTCCAGGACATTACATGGTTACCGGCCGTCATCCCGAATGCGGTCAATTCAATATCCGCCGTACCAGCCTGATACCCTGCCGTACCATTCAAATCCAGTACAATACCCACATCACCGGCCTGATCAATGTAATAGGGAATAAAATACGACCCCGGACACCCGTAAATACTGCTCGTAAAAGCCGGATTTCCTGTTGTCCCCGGAGGAAAAGCAGCTGCATCCGGAGTTGACAGAAAGACCCGGTATCCATTTGTCAGTGTAGCAATTGACGAGGATGATCTTCTGTCATTGACGAAGTTACCTGTATTGGCAGCCCCGTTAAAATTCATAGCCACTTCATAAGCCAATGGTCTGAAACCGTTTTGGAACTGAACCTGAACAATAAAATTGTCGGGCGTATATGCATAATAGTCTCCTGTAAAAGAGGACGCAATTGACTGCTCAAAATTTCCTGAAGTCAAATTTGTCGTAACAAACGACCATTTTCTGGACCAAATACGTCCGATAGATTGTGTATTACCTGCCGTGGAAACCGTAAAATCGAAAAAAGGCATGGTAATTCTACCGTTTCCGGAAGCATCCATGGTTGTTCCTCCGTCATCACTGCGGTAAATCTCGATGTAGAAATCTCCGGTAGTTGCCGGGTCAAACATCATAGGATTGTATCCTGCAGGAGTTGCTCCACCGATATTCGGACCTGCAAAAGCCTGGGCATAAGTACTGATAAATCCTGCACCGGAAGTTGGGATCAACGTCGGGCCGGCAACCTGTGTACCTGCGGCATTGTAAATACGGTAGTACGCAGTATTTAACGTGGTACTGGCCGTCGTGTTATAATTCCGGGTTTGAAATCCGAAATACAGATTTTCCGTAGCAGCGTTCAAAATCGTAAACCGGATCCGGTTATCGTTTGCACACCCCATGTAAGACCCGTAGGAAAGATCCGGAGCAATCAATAAGGAAGCACCGTCTGCACTGTTCGTCGGGGAAGCTTGCCTGGTTCCGTCCGCCAAAGCATTTCCTGAAAGAAACACGACTGTGAAGAACAGCGTAAAAATGCGCAGAAACGAATTGTCAAGGCTTAATTTGAGCAAATTACGCTTCCGCTTTGGATTAGAAAAGTTTGTTTTCATTTAGTATATTTAGACCCTTTAATCGCCGGTATATACGTATAACCTGACTAAACGGATTTCATAATTCCTGCGAATTTAGTTTAGTGATAAGCGGGCGAAAATATCTTTTTTATAAGTGAGCAAAAATGATAATAAGTGAGTCGTTTTTCTTTGCAAACTAAGTTTTTAATCGTATTTTCGATCTGCAAATAATGTACATTTGCAGTAAAAAGAACCGATAAAAAAAAATCAGGCAGAACCGTTTTTTATCACTTAACAGACTATTTAGAATGATTAACTGCGTTATCGTTGAAGATGAGCTTATCAGTCAACAAGTACTCTTACAAAAACTGAAGTTCCATTACCCACAGTGCGAGGTGTTAGAAGTCTTTGATAATAAAGATGACGCCATCAGCTATCTGCAAAAAAACGACGATATTGACCTGGTTTTCCTGGACGGACAAATCAATGGAGGAACGGGACTGGATGTCTTAAAGGCCTGCGAAAACAAATCTTTTAAAGCAATCTTTGTAACGGCATACGACCGGTATGCTATTGATGCATTGAATGCATCTGCTTCCTATTATCTCTTAAAACCATTTCGAACGGAAGATTTCAAACGGGGAATGTCCCTTATTCTATCCAAAATAGATCAGTCAACCAGCTCCAACACGATACTTGTACCTTACAAGGGAAGCTACAAGGCTCTTAAATACGATGACATCGTTTATTTTGAATCGGACGGGGCTTACACGAATGTTATCACGAAAGACGACAAAATCGTGTCTTCCAAAAACCTGGGGCATTATGAAAAAACGCTTCCCAAAGAACACTTCAAACGTTCGCATCACAGCTATATTGTGAATCTCAAACACATGCAGCTATTAACGAAAGGAAGGACCGGAACGATCAAGATGAACAACGGGGCCGAAATCCCGGTTGCTCAAAGACGCATGCAGGAATTCATGGCGTTTTTCAGTGAAAAAATGCACTGATCAAACTCAAAAAGAATCGTACCTTTTATAAAATATGGTTAGCTTCCCTCCCGAAACAGCTAAAATCCAATAAATTACTACTGATTTTTATTAAGCCCAGCAATTAAAACCACAATTCATGAAGATCACTTTAATACTAATAAATTTCATCTGCCTGATAATAGCCGTCACCTGGTTAATCCTTGAAAAAAGTTGGGAACCACTTTTAACTACGCTTGGTTTACTTGCAACTCTTATTTCACTTGTATATTCCAAACCCGAAAGTAAAGTTTACATGAAACAAAAAGGAGGAAAAAGATCCAAGAATTATCAATCTGCAAGAGATATAAATATCCATCAAAATGATTAACGATAAAAACCTAAGCCAGGAAGGAGGAGAAAAGTCAACAAATTTCCAGGGCCAAAACATTACTATTCACAATGGTCTTTCCTATTCAGATGTAAAAGAAATATTTCTGGATTTGTTTAAAGAAAACTTTATCCAGCTTAAAAATGAAGCGGCGGAAATTGCGCAAAAACGGGCAACCGAAATAACGGATAAATTCTTAACCGTTTTAAATGGTAAAAACCCAGAATTAATAGAAGCATTTAAAGATCCTGCACTCCAGGACGCATTATTTACAACACAAAAAGAATTTGCAAAATCCGGCGATAACGATCTGGGTGACCTATTAGTTGATATACTTATTGAAAGAGCCCAAACTCCAGCAAGAAACATGCTTCAATTAGTTTTGAACGAATCATTAAAAATTGTTCCTTCGCTTACCATTTCTCAATTAGATGTAATTACATTAAACTTTATTTTATTGAGAACTGTCAATTTAGACCTTGAAAACTTTCATCAACTGAGTCAACTAATCCAGGAAAATATTGAGCCATTTACAGAAAACTTGTTCTCCGACATCGGACAATACAATTACTTGGAATTCCAGCGTTGTGGCAGCATTAAAACTCCTCCACACAGTAATTTAATGAAGGGTTGGCTGAAAAAATGGATAAGAAATTATCAGGGACTGTTCTCCAAAGGAATAGAAAGAGAAGTCATTTTACAACAGATCAATGATTTCGATCAATTTGAACATTTATTTGTCCCATGCCTGCACAACAATGAGTTACTTCAAGTTGGCTTTTTAAATGAATTTGACCTTAACGAGGCATTAAACGATTTAAAAGTAACTTTTGACGTGGAAGATAAGATAAAGCGATTTTTTAGAGACTTCACAATGACCACTAACGAAGTGAAAGACTTACTTGTCAAAACAAATCCATGTATGCTTAAACTCTTTGATATCCTGGATAAATCTGCATTTAAAAATTTCGAATTATCAAGTGTTGGAATTGCCATCGCACATGCAAATTTCAGAAGAAGAACAGGAAAAACATTAGACCTTTCACTTTGGATAAATTAATAACAGTCAATACTTTTGCATTTAAAATTGCTATCATATCGCTAAAATACTATATTTATGCAAAAATAAAATAGCATCCGATGAAAATTGAAAGCTGTCCGAAGTGCAGAAGCCCGAAAATCATCAAAAGCGGAATTGTAAACAATCGCCAGCGATATACCTGCAAACAATGTTCTTACAACTTTACCGTGGATAAGATCGGGAAGAAAATCGATGATTACTACATCACCAAGGCACTTCAATTATACCTGGAAGGATTAAGCTATCGGGAAATAGAACGGATCATCGGCGTATCGCACGTGACGGTTTCCAATTGGGTCAGACACTACAAAATCAAGCGCTTAAACGACGGAATGTATCACCCGACTTACCGCATCATCACTCATCAGGAACTGGTAGAACAATTGAAGAATAAGGAATTTTTGACAGGAGCAGGAATGATCATCACCGAATTGGGAGACAAATTCATGCTCATCAAATGGGAGCGGTTCCGGGATTAACTATAGTGTTTACAAAAATATATAACTCTTTTTATACTTTAGCCTGAATTACGGAATATTGGTCAAACGAAAACAACGAGCGAGCTTCCGGAACTCCACAGTTGTTTTGCTACGAACTTATTAAACTGTAATTCGAAAGGACATGAGTAACAATACATCTACCAAAGGAATCTGGAAAGTCATTTCCGCTTCTTCTGTCGGAACACTCATTGAGTGGTACGATTTCTACATCTTCGGAAGCCTGGCAGTCGTCATTTCTACCAAATTCTTCCCGGCCGACAATCCGGTTGCCGCATTTTTATCCACCTTGGCAACTTTCGCTGCAGGTTTCGTCGTTCGACCGTTCGGAGCCTTGTTCTTCGGCCGTTTAGGAGATTTGATCGGACGGAAATATACGTTCATGGTCACACTACTTCTAATGGGTGGAGCAACTTTCTTAATCGGCTGTATCCCATCTTACGAAAGTATCGGCGTATTCGCCCCGATCCTGATCTTATTGCTCCGTTTGCTCCAGGGACTCGCTCTGGGCGGAGAATACGGCGGAGCAGCAACCTATGTGGCAGAACATTCGCCTAACAATCAACGTGGCTACTGGACCTCCTGGATTCAAACTACAGCCACTTTCGGACTATTCGTTTCCCTGATGGTAATCCTGGTTACACGTGCTGTTTTGAGCGAGGAACAGTTCGATAGCTGGGGATGGCGCGTTCCGTTCTGGGTTTCCATCCTGATGGTCGCTGTTTCTTACCTCATCCGGAAGAAAATGCACGAATCCCCTGAATTTGCAAAAGCAAAAAGCGAAGGGAAAATCTCCAAAAACCCGCTGAAAGAAAGCTTCGGGAACAAACTGAATTTCAAATTCGTTTTGCTCGCCCTGTTCGGTGTAGCTATGGGACAAGGCGTTGTCTGGTATACCGGGCAGTTTTACGCTATGAGTTTCCTCAAAACAGTGATGAATATTGATGCCCAGCAAGTGGACACCCTGATGGGAATCGCATTGCTGATCGGAACACCGTTCTTCGTGGTATTCGGATGGATGTCGGATAAAATCGGACGAAAAAAGATCATGCTCGCAGGTATGCTTCTGGCAATTATCTGTTACCGGCCGATCTACCGCCTGATGTATGAGCGCACAAACGTGGAAAACAAAAAAGAACTCATTGTTTCCTCCAGCACCGAAGCTTCAGCAACTGTTGTGGCAGAAGGGACAGATTCCCTTTACATCACTACCACGACCTATTCCGACGGAACTGTTTGGAATCAAAAGAAAACCGTTCATTTAAATGAATCCGGAGAAGTCATCCTGGCAAAAGGAAAACCGCGCATCGATACAAAAATAGCGACTACGATTCCAAGCTCCGACAAATGGTTCCTGACCTTCTTGGTTTTCATACAGGTCATTTTCGTTACGATGGTTTACGGTCCGATTGCAGCCTTCCTGGTAGAAATGTTCCCGGTACAGATCCGCTACACTTCCATGTCGTTGCCCTATCATATCGGGAACGGGATTTTCGGCGGACTGCTTCCTGCGATTTCCACTTACCTGGTAACACAATCCAAAGAAACCGGCAACGCAGAGTTCTACCTGGACGGATTGTGGTATCCGATCATCATCGCGGCAGTAAGCTTTGTAATCGGATTGATCTACGTGAAAGACAAAAAACCGGAACAAGTAAGTATTAACTAATTAAAAATACGACTATGAATATTTTCAAACGCATTTTAGGAGTTATCTGGTTATTACTGGCTGCTCTCTCCGCATACTTCTGCATTGTGAAATTCGGAATTCCCAAGTTCTCAACCGGAAGCCAGGACGATCTGGTATTCGGAATCATCATTCTCTTTATCCTTACTCCGCTGATTGTTTTGGGATTGGCTATTTTCGGGGTTTACGCTTTGAAAGGCGAATACGATGACGAATAGCTGATTATTTACATGTTTAACCAAGGAAACGCTTTTTCACTTAGGTGGAGAAGCGTTTTTTTTGACTCAATTCTTACCGCGCTACCATGCTACATTTGCTTTTAAACAAAAAATCCCGATCCGCAGCTGCGGACCGGGATACCGATTTTTATTCTGTCAATATTTACAACGCATTCTCCACGATCTCATCCACCACCAACGGATCCAGGAGCGTAGAGGTATCGCCCAGACTACTGGTATCGCCTTCAGCAATTTTACGCAGGATACGGCGCATGATCTTGCCGGAACGTGTTTTTGGCAAACCGGAAACAAATTGGATCTTCTCCGGAATGGCGATCTTACCAATTTCCGCCACAACTGACTCCACAATCTCACCTCTCGCCTGATCCTGTTGATCGGCAGGAACTTCGTTCTCACAAACCACAAACGCATAGATCGACTGGCCTTTCACCGGATGCGGATAACCGACTACCGCAGATTCAACAACCAGTTTATTCGTATTGATCGCATTCTCGATCTCAGCAGTCCCGAAACGGTGCCCCGAAACATTGATCACGTCATCGATGCGCCCGATAATGCGGTACATACCGTTTTCATCGCGCTTTGCACCGTCACCGGTAAAATAGTACCCGTCGTAATGTGAGAAATAATTGATGCGACAGCGCTCGTGATCTCCATAAGTTGTGCGGAGAATAGACGGCCACGGGAATTTGATACACAGATACCCTTCTTCGTTCGGTCCTTCGATTTCTTTTCCTTCCTGGTTCAAAAGCACCGGCTGAATTCCCGGCAACGGATATCCTGCAAAAGTCGGTTTCTGAGGAGAAATATTCCCGATTCCCGAGATCATAATCCCGCCGGTTTCCGTTTGCCACCAGTTGTCAACCACCGGACAGCGTCCTTTCCCGACATGCAAATGATACCATTTCCAGGCTTCTTCGTTGATCGGCTCACCAACCGTTCCGATCACCTTCAGCGAATCCAGACTATAAGAAAGCACGTGGTCTTCCCCGCAGGCCATTAGCGCACGAATAGCAGTCGGGGCAGTCAAGAACTGGTTCACTCCGTATTTATCGATTACCTGCCAGAAGCGACCGGCATCCGGGTAAGTAGGAACTCCTTCGAACATCACTGTCGTTGCACCGCTCAATAATGGCCCGTAAACAATGTAAGAATGTCCGGTGATCCAGCCGATATCCGCCGTACACCAAAACACGTCACTTTCTTCGTATTGATACACATTTTGGAACGAGTAAGCAGTATAAACCATGTAGCCGCCACAGGTATGGACCACTCCTTTTGGTTTTCCGGTAGAACCGGAAGTATAGAGAATGAAGAGCGGATCTTCCGCATCCATCGGTTCCGGAGCACATTTCTTTTCCTGTCCGGCAACAGCATCTGACCACCAGATATCGCGACCTTCCTGCATATGCGGAAGCCAGCCCAGGCAATCAAAAACAATGACCTTCTCCACGCATTTCACATTTTCCAATGCCTCGTCAACAACGCGTTTTACAGGAATCTGCTTGGGACCACGGTTCAACCCGTCGGATGTTATGACCAATTTTGCCTGAGCATCTTCAATACGGTCTGCCAGTGCCGTTGCCGAAAACCCCGCAAAAACCACCGAATGTATTGCTCCGATACGCGCACATGCCATCACAGCAATTGCCAGTTCGGAAATCATGGGCATATAGATACACACACGGTCACCTTTTTGTACACCTTGTGCTTTCAGTGCATTTGCAAACTGGCATACATGCTCATACAATTCCCGGTAAGTGTATCGTATAAACCGCTGTTTCGGGTCATTCGGTTCCCAGATCAACGCCAGTTTGTTTCCGCGTTTTTCCAGGTGCCGGTCCAGCATATTTTCCGTGATGTTCAGCTTTGCGCCTTTAAACCATTGGATATTCGGCTCGGTAAAGTTCCATTCCAGCACCTTATCCCATTTTTTCATCCATTGAAACTCATTGGCGATATCTTCCCAAAACCCTTCCGGATTTGAGACGCTTTGAGCATACTTTTCATGATACTCCTCCAAGGTTTTAATTTGCATGTTATTCATAGTTCCAGTTTTTATTACAGATTTTTATTTCAGCAAGTCGATGATCTCTACCAACAACTGTTTGGTGCTAAAGGGCTTTGTGACATACTTGTCGGCTCCCATGCTCAACCCTTTGGAAATATCCTCAGGCCGTGATTTTGCAGAAAGGAAAATGATCTTCGTATGATTGAATGCCGGGTTACTTTTAATGGTCTGGCACACATCATACCCGTCAATATCGGGCATCATAATATCCAGGATAATTAAATCCGGGACATGCTCATTTACCGCGCTCAATGCTTCCGTACCGTTTCGCGCAATCAATGGAACAAACCCTTTCCGCCTCACTAAATAGTCTAACGACAACACAATATTCGGCTCATCGTCTACTATTAAAATCTTCTTTCCTGCCATCATTTCTTTTCTAATCTCTGTTCTGGGTAAAAGGAATACTGAATGTAAATACCGAACCTTCCGGCTCATTGGTGCTCACACCTATTTTCCCTTCGTGAAGTTGGATAATTTTTTTTGAAATTGCCAACCCCAAACCACTTCCTTTCGGTTTTCGCATGGTTTGGTTCTTTGCCTGGAAAAACTTCTCAAAAATTATTTCGCGCAATTCCGGAATAACTCCCGGGCCGTTGTCTGCAATTTTTACCTGCAGCACCGAACCGTTTCGCGCAACGTCAACCCATACTTTTCCGCTTTCTTTATCACAATATTTGGCAGCATTTGCCAGTAAATTCAACACAACCTGGGTTATCCTGTCGGAATCCGCATACAGTTCCGGAAGCGAATCCTCAACATCAATACACACCTGTATGTTGTTTTGCTTAAACACACCGTCCAGCGATTGCAAACAATGCTGGATCAATTCCGAAATATCCACTTTATCAATAATCAACTGATGCTTTCCGGATTCAAAGTTCTCCAGGTCCAGCACTTGCGAGATCAAACGCGTCATACGGTTCGATTCTTTCAGAATGGTATTCAGGAACTCCTTTTTGATTTCTTCCGGCATAGCATCTTCTTCATCCGAGAGCAATTCGCTCATTGCCTTGATCGAAGTTAAAGGCGTACGCATTTCGTGCGTAACTGTATACAGGAACTCGTCCTTCAGCAAATCGTTTTCTTTCATACGGGCATTCGCGAGTTTCAATGCTTCCGACATACGTTTCAATTCATCGGTGCGTTGCTGCAACTCTTTGTTGATGGCAATGATTTTCTGGGATTCTTCCAGGATATTTACCACGTCTTCCATCGACAATTTTTCTTCCTTCACTACCGATGAGATCAGGATTTTTGCGGAAGAAGCTCCCACAATCGAACTCAGCATTTTTTCCGAATAACCGATCAGGCGCGGATCCAATTCATCCTGCACAGCCAGATCAATCCCTTGCTTTTGTGCAAAATGGTTCAATTCGGCTGTCACTCTTTTTTCACCCAGGAAGCGGGACAACAGGGATTTAATATCCGGGAAAAACGCTTTCCCTTTCCACACAGCGCCCGAATCCAGGTCTGTGGAATAATTCATGATATCGACATATAATGTTGCCTGGTTCTGCTCCAAAGCCGTTTGTCTGGTCAGTACCGACCCCACGGTATAACCCAGTGTATTCAGCAACAAACTCCAGAATAAGACCGTTGTGATCAAATCACCTTCGGGACGTAACGGATTTTGTCCGGTACCAAACAAACCATGTACATTCACATTCAGAATAGTAGGGCCGATCAGGAATATCAGCCACACAAAGAACCCGAGTGAAATCCCGATAATTGCACCGTACTTGTTTCCCAGTTTCCAGAAAATTCCCCCCAGGATTGCAGGTGCAAATTGCGCTACCGCCACAAAAGAAACCAACCCGATGGAAATCAGAGTAAAATCAGCCACAACCAGCTTGTGATAGAGATAAGCCAGTAAAAGCACGGTGAAAATACTCAGTCTTCTAAAGAAAACAGGAATTCGGTGATTGCGGTCCCTGAAGCGGTTGAGCACAAAACGGTTATTGATGAAGCTGGGCATCAGGATCGCATTCGAAACCATCTTACTCAAGGCATGTGTAGCTACAATGATCATCCCGCTGGCCGCAGAAAAACCTCCCAATAAAACCAGCAAAGCCATCCAGCCCTGGTTCAGGTGGATCGGAATGGAAAGCATGTACATATCCGGGTTCATCCTGCTTTCAGCAAACATGTTATTGCCGATAATTGCAATCGGGATCACAAACACATTGATCAACAACAGGTAAACGGGGAACATCCAGATAGCACGTTTTACCTTGCGTTCATTGGCCGCGGCAACCACCCCCATTTCAAACTGGCGCGGCAAAAACAGGAATGCCAGTGCCGATAAAAAGATCATTCCGAACCACTGCCCGTAATCGTTATTCGGGTTCAATTTCAGTTTGGCTGCATCGAAATCCGCAAACAGCTCCGGCTTGTCTCCGGCATACCATACTATGTAAATCCCGAAGAATAAAAAGACGATCAGCTTCACAATCGATTCAAGCGCTATAGCACCCACCAAACCGGTATTTTGCTCTTTTTCCTGAAAACGTTTGGTAGTAAAAATAATAATGAAATACCCCAAACCCAGCGTTACGAGCAAACTGGTATCCACATAGCGCAGCCAGGCATTTTGCTCCGTCCCGTTATTGGTCACAATGGTTTCGATCGCTTTATCGATCCCGGTAATCTGAAGGGCGATGTAAGGAATAATTCCAAGCATCAACAAAACAGCAACCAGGCGGTTCAATCCGATACTTTTATCGTAGCGGTTAGCAATGAAGTCAGATAAGGAAGAGATTCCCTGTACTTTGGAAATACGAATAAACTTGCGGTAGATAAACCACAAAAAGGGCATCAATACGATTGGCCCTATGTAGATGGTGAGAAACTGGATATTGTAAGCAGAAGCTCCGCCGACACTTCCGAAGAAAGTCCATGCAGTACAATAAACTGCCAGTGAAAGTGCATAGATCGTAGGCGAATTGGCCACCCGTAATCTCAGCCTGGTGGACGCATCAATCCTGTATGCCACGAAAAACAGCATTGCAAGATACGCCACTATGACTAAAATTAATAAGCCGCTCATTTATTTTTCAGTTATCTGAAAAAAGTTCAAGAGTTAAAAGGGTTCAAAACGTTTAAACGAAGCATTTCATTGAACTTTTTAACTTTTAAATCATTGAACCTGTTTTCATTCTTTGTTTCGTTTGGCGATGAGAAAACCGACCACACTGATGCATAACACTACCCCGCAGAAATAGATCAGCAAAGCCGGAATTCCCAACCAAACTTTTCCTTCCATCAGGTTAATAACCGGATAATTAAATAAAACGAATCCAAGTAACCCAAGCAAAAAGTAACCCGTTTGTATTTTGCGTTTATCCATGTTTTCTTTTAACCTGAAAGATACACCAATTTACAGGTAAACCATAAATTGAAGTGTCAGTTCATTCTTATAATTTACACTTTCTATATTCGAAAAATCAGGTCTTGCCCGATAGTTTAATGTGATCTTCGAGTGATGCCCCGCCAGGAACACATTCAAGCCCGCATCTATCGTATTCACAGGAACCAATTGATCCGCAGCATTGCGTAATCCGACGAAGCGCGCATGAGAAAATGCCCCGTAAACCTGGAAACGTGTTACCAAATCAAAGCTCGGCAATAAATAACCCAATTGCCCGTAGAAGATCTGCCCGGTTCCGATAGTAGGCAAAGCATTTCCGCGATACACACCGCCGCCGTCAGCAGTATTTAAAATCCCGATGCTTCTCACGTAATTCTTCCCGAAATTGTAGTTGTAATAACTTCCATAAAAGGTAATCGCATCTTTGCGTTTGCTCAAAGGCATGTCGAGAAATACGTCTGCCCCAAGCTGCAACTGATCCTGCATGACCGTATCTCCATCCGAATTGCGGTGCCACATTCCGTTTTTCCAATGATCGAACCCAACTCCGATATTGAATACTTTCTTCGTTCCCAAATAAGTCCCGACCATGAACGGAAGCAAATTACTTTCCTCGTCCAAAAACTCGTAGTGAATATACCCGGCTGTACTCCAGGAACGGTTATACGGGTTGTAATCGGAAACATTCGTAGCGATTGCTTTTGCCTCATTTGCCTGAAACGGATCGTTGGCAGCCAGGCGGTAATCCAGCTTTCCGATCTTTCCTTTTGCGAAAATTCCCAGGTAACGCGCAAACTGATCGCTTTTATCGATGTTATACCAGTTAAAGATCGGAGCGTCCTGAGCCATGAAGTTTAAAGTACTGGTACTTGTCATACGTGAAACCCCGTTCCAGTAATGCAAGCCTGCACCGATATTCAAAAAGCGCTTGAACACAGTGTAATCGACATAAGCTTCATGCAGAAACAACTGGGGCTTTTTCCCGTTTGCAGCAGAAGCTCCACCACTGAAGGTACTTTGATTGTTAATCCCGAAATGTGTCAGGATCAGGAAACGGTCATTGATTTGCGAGTAGGTCAGGAAACGTGATCTTCTGATAGAAAGGTCGTAGGATTCGTTGATCGGCTTTCCGGCAAGTGTGCTCCCGTCGTTGTTCTGATTATACTTCAACCAGATTTGATGCCAGGTAATGAAGCGAATATACTTCGATCCGTCTTCATTCAATTTGATTTTCAACCCGCCGTCATATCCGGGAAATCCTTGTCCGAATAACGGACTCGCAAAGAACGCAATAGCTCCAAAAAGTAGTAGATGTTTCATATCTCTTTTGAATTTTCGTTAATAACCAGGATAGTGAGGCTAAGAGACGAAAAAGGAAACAACTGTCAAAAAGAGATATAGGAAAATGTTAAGTATATATTTACACCATTTTTAAAAAGAAAAAATGCAAAACATCAACTATAAAAAGTGATTTCATGCGATTGAACACCCTAAAAATATCAAGAATTTAAAGACATACAGAATGACTATCTTTTTTTAGTAAAGCTATATCATTTTAGCAATTTAATTAAAAAGAAACTTCAACTTTAGAAAGTTGACCCTGGTTGTTTCCGGTGCTTCGACCCCGCTGCGCCTTTGCTGTTGCTTCAACTTAAGCATTCAGCCATCTGGAAACAAAAAACCCTGACGTTTCGGTCAGGGCTTCGGTTTATTCATCAATCTTGTATTTCTTGAAGAAGGAGTCCCAATCCCACAGGAAATTGACCATCACCTGGTCCATTCTTTTCAGGAATAACGGATTCGGGGACTGAAGGCGTCTGAAGTATTCATCCTGGAAATCATTCAGGTCGTATTTCTGGAATACTGCTTTAGACATCGCATAAACCATATTCTTGGAAGGATGGTTGATACGCTGCATAAATTTTTGATATTCACGTACTTTTGCTTCCGCATCAATAGCAGACACTCCCATCAGTGAACCCAGTTGTTCAAAAATGATCTTTTCGATCCTGTTTGCCTGAACCGTCTCAAAAGTCGTCTCCAGAGCAGAAATATTCGCAACAACTACAATCATGGTAAATTGTCCGTTGCGTTCCACAGGAATGGAAGGTGAAGTAACAAAAGCCAAGTCTTCATTGATTAGATCCACAACCTCAACGAAACCATTGTCGACAATCTCGAAGATCCCGTTCAGGAAAACATTCGCTAACTGTGTGTCCGACAATCTTTTTTTTAATAGTGTCCCTAGCATAGGCCTGCATTATTCGTTACTTACAAATTTAGGTGGGAACGCCCTGTTATTTTTAAAGCATGTTATTTAAATGTTAACTAAGTTATTAACATTCTTTGTCCAAGTTTTCACAAACTTTCAACGCTTTTGGTTTTTGGTTGTACATTTATGAAAAGAGCAGTATGAGAGTGTGTCGAGCCTTTGTCTTTTTCCCAATCCTATTCGTGTTTTCATGCTCCGGTGAAAACAACACCAACGTTTCCGACACTTCTGACAAAATCCGTACTCTTTCCGGAAAACAACAACGCGATACTGTCTTCTTAAACTTCGTCATTCCCGAAAAAACCATTCTTGCGCAGCGCACCGGAAAATTGGAACGCCTGGTAGAGAATCCGGAATTCAAAAAGAACAGCCTGCTCGTACAATTCGACAATTACGATTCATTTGTAGAGCTCAGCGGCGAGAAAGAAGCACTGAAAAGTGATTTAACGGACCTGCTCAATAATCTTCCGAAATCACTGCAGCCCATTGAAAAGAAATGGCGCGATTTTGCTGCAAAACTGACTCCCGATAAGATCATGCCTGCTTTCCCGGTTTTTGAATACAAAGAAGAGGCAGGATTCTTCGAAGAAGCGAAAATCAGGGAAAAATACGATGCCATCCAAAAGAAAGAAGCTGCTGTGCAGAATTATTTTCAATTAAGCCCGGAAGATGGCTTCATCACGCAAACATATGCTCACACCGATGAGTATGTCAAAAAGAACAAACCCCTCATTACGTATCACCCGAAAAAAATCAAAGTCATGGCCGAGGCGGCTTTTCCACTATCCAAATCCATTACGAAGCAAATTAAAAATGACTTGTTGATCCGTATTCCGGTTGGTCAGATCCGGGTAATCCTTAAAACGCCTACAACCATCCGGTATTCATTGACCCTGAATCAGAAACTGGATCCTAAAATCTGCCCGAAATATGTGATCATCAACCAGGACCAAAATGTATTCCGAGTTCCGAAGGATTTTGTAGGGAGGGATAAAAAAGTAAGTGTTTCCGGGGAAAAAGAAAAGTTGCAGGCTTATTATAAAAACGGTCAATATGTGATTTATAGCGACAAACCCTCTTTAAAAATTCAGAAAATCTGATTCACATTACTCAGCACAACAACAACTCAAAGTCACAACATTTCGATATTTCAAAATCGCAACATTTCAAAATTGCGAAATTTCAACATGGCTATATTGCCATGTTCATTAAAGGGATTATTTTTTCTTTATGAAGTAATTATCCTGGAATTCGATCGGGTAGCTTTGGATCACAATCGTGTCTCCTCTATAAAACATGGGTTCGTAATTTCCCTTACTTCCGAAAAGCACATGATTTTCACCATCCAAAAAAGGCATTTTAATTCCCACGAAATAAGTGATTTATAGTGATACCCCCCCCTTTAAAAATTCAGAAAATCTGATTCACATCACTCCGGCACAGCAACATCTCAAAGTCACAACATTTCGATATTTCAAAATTGCAACAACTCAAAATCGCGAAATTTCAATATGGCTATATTGCCATGTTCATTAAATGGAATTATTTTTTCTTTATGAAGTAATTATCCTGGAATTCGATCGGGTAGCTTTGGATCACAATCGTGTCTCCTCTATAAAACATGGGTTCGTAATTCCCCTTACTTCCGAAAAGCACGTGATTTTCATCATCCAGAAAAGGCATTTTAGTTTCCACGAAATGCATTTTCCGCTCTTTCTTTTTATTCCTGAAAAACAAAATCTGGTCTTTCTTCGTGATCTTTACCGTAAACACATCTTTCCCGTCTTTTGCATAAGAAGTAGATCTGTCTGCAACCGATTTGTAAAAATCGTAGTCTCCTAATAACTCAGGATAAACCCGTTCAATAAGTCCGTCGCTTTTAAACGAACACAACAAAAAAACAACTCCGATAATTAGACATACTTGTTTCATACCAGCGAAAGTACCCAATTTATTCGAGCTGTCCTTCCGGATTTGATGGAAGTAACGTCCTGATTGATTTTATTGTATATTTGATTCAATGAGAAAAAGGAACTATTACCTGCTTATCGGACTTTTTGTAACGGCGTGTACTTTCAGGTCATTTGCTCAGGATATCCATTTCTCGCACCTCAACCGGCAGCCTATTTACCAAAATCCGGCCAACTCAGGCCTTTTTGCGGGAGATATCCGCCTGACGGGAAATTACAAAGACCAGTGGAGAAGTGTCACTGTTCCTTTTCAAACTTTTGCTGTAGCAGGCGATATGAAGTGGAAACAAAAAGGAATCAATTTCGGAGCAATTCTCTTTCACGACAATGTGGGCGACGGATTTTATCAAACCCTGGAATTCCTGGGAAGTGTTGCCAAAAACCTGAAATTAACTTCCGATTCTTCCCAAACACTGAGTGTCGGCATACAAGTAGGACTGAATTACCGCAAGGTAAACATGGATAAATTCTACTTCGACAATCAATTCAACGGGATCATTTTCGATGCCAGCCTGCCAACGAATGAGGCCTACCAAAACGACAGCCGTGCAAATTTGACCAGCGCCGTCGGGATTGTACATTGTTACTATTACGGAAAAGGAAATTCGGTGAAAACCGGACTCAGCGGACATAATTTAAACCGCCCGAACCAGGGATTTTACGGGGTAAAAGTTCCGAGAGACATCCGTTTCAGCCTTTTTTCGCAGGTAGATCACGCAATCAATAAAGAATTGGCCGTTATTCCCGGATTGGGATTCAATCTCCAGGGAAAATACCGCGAATTGATCATCGGTTCGCAGGTGCGCTATACGCTGATCAACAAACTGGGAACCTATCGTGCTGTTGACGGCGGATTGTGGTTCCGCTCACGGGATGCAGTAGTTGTTCGCCTGGGACTCGCCATGCAGAACTGGTCGGTAGCTGCCAGTTACGACACCAATATTTCCAAGTTGATTCCGGCAAGTACGGCCCGCGGAGGACTCGAAATCTCCGTTGAATACATCATTACCCGTTTCAAACCCAAAAAAGTCGTTCACCGCATATGTCCAGATTATATTTAATCCTATTTGCCCTTCTTTCATTTACCGGCTACGGACAAAATCTGCTGGGTAAATACCTCGACTTTGCAGACGAGCAATACGCAAAAGGAGATTACATCTATGCGCTTCAGTATTATGAAAAAGCCATGGAAATGGATTCCAATACGGTGAGTATTTTATGGAAATATGCCGAAACATTGCGGGCTTATAAAGATTACCGGAGAGCAAGCTATTACTATCAAAAAGTATACGAAAAAGAAGAAACATCCATGTACCCGGCGAGTTTGCTCCAATGGGCATTGATGGAAAAACAGAACGGCCATTATGCCGAAGCGATCGAATTATTCAAACGGGCCAAAAAGAAGTATTCGAAAGACAAACGGACCTACAATTACCTGAAGTCCAAGCGCGAACTGGAATCTTGTTTATGGGCTCAGGCCGCATTGAAAGACACTTCCGACCTGGAACCAATCGAACTTCCGAAAGGATTGAACACGGTCAATTCGGAATTCGGGCACACTGTTTCCCAGGGACAATTCGTTCTCTCTTCCATGCGCAGCAAGAAAGAAAATACGGGCGAAGAAATGCTTGACGACAACTACAAGAACCGGCTTTACTTTACAGCCTGGAAAGACAGTTTGAAAGAAGTCAACCCGGGATTATTGGAAGCATTGAACAAAGCAGAGGTCAATACCGGGAACGGGGCTTTTTCTCCGGACGGCAAAAGGTTCTATTACAGCAATTGCGGCGGCGATGAAAATCAATTCAACTGCCAGATCTGGGTTTCTTCCTTCCAAAACGGAAAATGGTCCAACCCGAATCCGCTCGGAGAGATCATCAACGAACCCGGAACGAACAATACGACTCCGACTATTGCAGTCATCGAGAACGAAGAATGGCTGATCTTTTCCTCCAATCGCGAAGACGGAAAAGGCGGAATGGACCTCTACTATTCGGTGATTAAAAACAACGGAAACCAGTTTTCAAAAGTCAGGGCGTTGAATGCTGCCAATTCACCGGATAACGACATCAGCCCGTTTTACAATGCCGACAAGAAACGCCTGTATTTTTCCTCTTCCTGGTTCGACGGTTTTGGCGGTTACGACGTGTTTTACACCGAACTAAAGAACGGAAGATGGGAAGCACCACAAAACCTGGGGTTGCCGATCAATAGTGCCGCAAACGACATTTACTATTTCGAGGACCGCGACAGCATGTATGTTTCCAGTAACCGGCTCGGAGTGCAATACGTCAAAAATCCAACGTGCTGCAGCGATATTTTCGGGTATAAACATCCGCGTATCATCGTTCCGGAAACCAAGAAGGAAACTCTCGCAGAACTGAACAAACGGCTTCCGGTAACGCTTTACTTCCACAACGACATTCCGGATCCGCGTTCCAAAGAAACCACCACCAAAGTCAATTACATCAACAGCTACAACGATTACATCGCCATGCTTCCCGAATACCGGAAAGAATATTCCAAAGGTTTAAGTGCCGAAAAAATAGTGGAAGCAGAAGAAGACATCGAGAGCTTTTTCCTGGAATACGTGGAACAGGGAGTGAAAGACCTGGTGTTGTTCCAGACACTTTTACTGGAAGAACTCCAAAAAGGATTTCAAATACGCCTGAACATCCGCGGTTTTGCTTCTCCACTGGCGAAAACGGAATACAACGTGGCTTTGACCCAGCGCCGGATTATGTCGCTCGGAAATTATTTGAGGGCTTATGACAACGGTATTTTCGCTCCGTATCTCGACGGAACGGCAGGCAATGGCGGAAAGCTGGAACTGGTTGGTGTTCCTTACGGGGAATATACTGCCAATCAGATCACCAGCGACAACCCGAACGATGTGAAAAACTCGGTTTTCTCCCGAGCGGCAGCCAGGGAACGGAAAATTGAGATCCAAAGTGTGAGCTACCTGGAAACGGATTCCATTTTCTTCTTCGTAGACTGTGTGCCGAATGTCATTACGCTCGGCAAGATCCAGCAGGGAGAAAAAAGTTTCCAGTTCACGGTTCACAACAACCATGAAAAAAGTCTGAAGATCAGTGCCATTAAAACAGAAGGCGATTTGGTGAATTTCACATTCGGAAGTAACGTTCCGCCTCACGGAAATTCGCTCATACAGGCGGTAACCGTCAAAAAACTACCGGACGGAATTTTCTCTTTCCCGATCCTCATTTATTTTGAAGGTTACACCACTCCGATTCGGTTGATGCTGCTGGGCGAAACGCCTAAATAGCAAATTCTTGAATTGAATGGTTATAAAATGTATCTTTGCGCGTAAATCCAAACTATGACAGTAGAAAGTGGTGAATTGCCATTGGCGGCCCGTCCGAGATTGAAGTTTATAGATATGGCTCGTTCGATAGCCATTCTGATGATGCTGGAAGGCCATTTTACCGGTTCGGCGCTTGCTGATAAATACCGG
Source organism: Fluviicola sp. (assembly GCF_039596395.1). NCBI lineage: Bacteria > Pseudomonadati > Bacteroidota > Flavobacteriia > Flavobacteriales > Crocinitomicaceae > Fluviicola > Fluviicola sp. Next base: position 10,556 of record NZ_JBCNJT010000001.1, on the reverse strand, counting down.
GACGACAATAATTGGCTCTTTAATTTCTGGCACAATCTCCACGGACTTACATCTCCCCTGTTCTTTGCTGTAACCGGAGTTGTATTCGTTTACCTGTTGAGTAAAAATACCGATGAGCCTTATTTCAGTAATGAACGGGTAAAAAAAGGATTCGGGCGCGTGAAAATGCTATTATTTTGGGGTTATTTGATCCAATTCGACCTGATTACATTTATCCGCGATACCAGCTATGGTTTTGAAGCCTGGGGAAAACTGAAGAATGCCAGTTTCTTTGACATGATCGGCTCATGGTTCCACGATGTTTTCGTTCCTTTCTTTCCAACGGCATATAATGCCAAAGCATGGATTTTCACCTATCATTTCAGCTGGTTCCAGGCATTTCACGTTTTGCAGTCCATCGGGTTCGGGATTTTCTTCCTGCTGTTGACTTTCGGGATTTACAAAATCATTAAAAAAGGGCCGCTTTACTTGTATTACCTGGCAGCGGGATTAACGATTTTCATCATTTACGGATACCTGAAAGAACACATCAAATTGTATGGTGTTTCCGAAGGAATCAAAACGCCGAAAGATCCGAATTACTTCATTCCGCACGGAGCACCGAAGTTTGTTCAGAATATGATCTACGGAGAATTCTCCGACTTCAGTTTTGTGCGTTATTCCGGGTATGTGTTGATGGGAGGAATGATCGGAGCGATTATCCGTCATTACGAACACAATGTACGCAAGTGGTGGTTCGGTGTAACGTTTATTGTCATCGGTTTGTTCTTCAACATAGCCGGACAAAGCCTTTTCCATGAAATCGACCAGTTAACAAACTGGATTGGCGGAACGGGATGTTTCGAAAACAACACGACCGGTTTTGCCCGTTTGGGACAGGTTGCCATGTTGTTGGGAACGTTAATGCTCGTAGATGCAAACTTCAAGATCAATGCACCGTTGTTCCTGAAAATGGGCCAGACCACCTTCCCGGTTTATATCGTTCACGTGATTATCCTGTATGCAGGAATTATTGGCATAGGACTTGATCCGGAGCCGTGGTATCACAGACAATTCAATCCATGGGTCGCAGTTTCCATTTCAGCATTCTTTATCACATGCTTCGTCATCATGGTGAAGTACATCGAACCGTTAACGGAACTGTACTACAAAGTCTTCGGTATTTTCTATCCTAAACGAAAAAAAAAGCTTCGTAAATGAATAAATTAGCATTATTCTTTTCTTTAATCACCGGTCTTAGTTTTGGTCAGCAGCCTACAAACGTTCTTTTTATCGGGAACAGTTTTACGCACATGAACAACATGCCGAAGATTTTCGAGCACTTGGCGCAATCAAAAGGGAAAAATGTTTACGCGGATTCCATTGCCGTGAGCGGAAGTACTTTAAAAGCACACAGCGAACGTCCGAGTACCTATGTCAAAATGAAAACCCGTAAGTGGGACTATGTTTTGATCCAGGGGTTCTCCCGCGAGTTTGCGGAAGACAGTTCCGTAATCCTGAAAGAATCAATCCCGTATGCAAAAATATTGATCGACAGCGTGCTGAAAACGAGTCCTTGTGCCCAGATTTATTTCTACATGACCTGGGGCTACGAAAAAGGCTACCCGGAACAACCGGCAAATGACACCTATCCGAAAATGCAGCAACGCATCTGGAACGGCTATATGATGATGAGTGATTCCCTGCATTACCCGGTAATTCCTGTGGGAATGGTCTGGAAGAACATCCGGGAAACACACCCGGAAATTGATTTGTATTTCACAGACCGCTATCACCCGAATGCTTTGGGAAGTTTTACGGCGGCATGCACGGCTTTTGCATCCATTTACAAAGAATCTCCGGTTGGCGGAACTGCTCCGAAAAGAGTAGACAGCACGTATTGGAAAATCATTGAACAGGCAGCAGCGAATGTTGTGCTGAAGAACCTGAACCAGTACAAACTGAACCAGACACGTGTTTTCGACATTAAAGAAACGCCGGTAATGGATTTCAAGGTGAAGGAAACCTGGCTGGCAGCGCAATTTACCAATCAGACCAACAACAAGGGAGAGTACTATTGGGATTTCGGGGACGGAGTGACTTCCACCAAGAAAAATCCGAAGCATTACTACAAAACTTCCGGAACGTACACGGTAACACTTCATATGAGGCAGAACTGTAACAATTTTACGCTGAAGAAGCGGGTCACGGTTTCCAATAAGGTCAAAAAAGCAAATCAGGGAAAATAATCAGAAGGAGAAACAAAGTGAGGTTCAACCCACGTGTGCTGTTTCAATTTTCTGAACCTGATTCTAAATAAAGTAACGCTCTGTTCCGGGAACTGCTAAGAATGATAAGCAGAACGAAGTCAAATCCTCATTCTCATTCTCATTCTGCCCTCAGGTACGACTGAAATTCTTCCGTACGGTATTCTTTACCTACAAATTGCTGAATACGTTCATATTCCTCCTGGTTCTGAATTGCCAGTTTATCTGCTCCCTGCGGACTTTTTCCATAAATAGCCGAATACATCGTACAAGCCACCAGGTAAGACCCTTCATAGGTCGGATGTGAATTGTCTTTGAGGTATAATCTGGAATCGGGATATTTCACGACATAACTTCTCCAGACCTTTCCAACGGGAACGACCGGAACATGGTACCGGTTTTTCAGGTTATCGTAGCCTGCCGCAACAGCATGAAGCATGGAATCCGGGTCCGAGAAACGTTTTGTTTTAGGATCTCCTTTACGGTAAGGCCAGGTCATGTAAAAATACACCTTCGCATCTTTTTGGTGTTCCCGGATCATTCCGAACATTTTGTCCAGCGCAGGATAAGTACGTTTATTGAAACGCGCAGAATCCCGGAGCATGTCCCGCGATGATCCCTGCAATACAATCACATCCCATTTCTGGTTGCGGAAAGCCTTGTAGAGCTTTTTGCGTTTGGCCTGCAGGTAAAAGGTATATTTTCCTCTTGTAATGTGGGATACTTCGACTTGTTCGCCTTTAGACTCGGCTATCTGTTCAAAGATTGCAGGCATGTTATTCCGGTAGGTATAACTATTACCTACGAAAAGGATGTGGGTTGTTTTGTGGGAGTCGGAACAGGAAAAGCAACCGAAAAGAAGCAGAACGAATAAAAAGTTAGTCGTCCTGCCTGAATTCATTTTATGCATTTTGAATGTCTTGTGCAATCTGTGCCAGTTCTTCCTGGCTAAGGGTCAATTTTTCCTGGGCAAAATTCATATCTGCGATTCCATTGATAGGAATCAGGTGAATGTGTGCATGAGGCACTTCCAATCCGATAACGGTAACGCCGATCTTTCGGCAGGGAAATACTTTTTTGATCTTATGGGACACAGACTTGGCAAAGATCATCATTGCTGCAAGTTCCGAATCTTCCATATCGAAGATATAATCCGTTTCCTTTTTGGGAATGACCAAAGTATGTCCTTTTCTCAAAGGCATAATGTCCAGGAACGCCAGGAAATCATCGTTTTCTGCAATCTTGTGACACGGAATTTCCCCGGAAATTATTTTTGAAAAGATCGTAGCCATTAGCGTGCAATATCCATTACCTCAAACTTCATGATGCCGTTCGGTGTTTGCACATCTGCAATGTCACCTACTTTCTTTCCTAAAAGTCCTTTTCCGATCGGAGAATCCACAGAAATCTTTTTCTCTTTCAGATCAGCTTCACTTTCAGCAACCAGGGTATATTCCATTTCCATATTGTTGTTCACGTTCTTGATTTTTACGCGTGACAAAATGAATACTTTGGAATTGTCCATCAACGAATTGTCAATGATACGTGCTTTGGAAAGCAATTCTTCCATCTTCGCAATCTTCATCTCCAATAACCCCTGCGCCTCTTTTGCTGCATCATATTCAGCATTTTCAGACAAATCACCTTTATCTCTGGCTTCAGCAATTTGCTCTGATATACGCGGACGCTGCACTGTTTTCATTTCGTGCAATTCATCCTTCAACTTCTTAAGTCCTTCCTCTGTATAATATGCGAAATCTGACATAATTCTTTCTTTGTTATGAGCTATAAATAACAACAAGAGAGCCCAATGGACTCTCCTGTTGCAACAAATATATGTTTTTTTATCTATCGAAACAATAGAATTTTCGGTAATTCGACGTGTTTTTACAGCCAATCAGACAATTTCCGGTTGCCTTCTTAACTAAATAAGCAGCTGAAATCCGTTAAATTGTTTCCAGGTCGACCTGGCGCATTCCACCGAAGAACTTCACAATGCGCTCCCCGATTCCGGGTACTTCCACGTGGATCAGGTACACACCGCTGGCAATCGGAACGCCGATGGTATTCTTCAAATCCCAATCAATAAACGTCACCTGGTTGTCTTTTTTAAACTGACGGATCAACTTACCACTCACGTTGTAAATGGTCACCGTACACTGGTCCGGCAGGTTTACAATCTTCACACGCGTGTCGATTCTGTTTCTTTCGTATTCAGAGAAAGCATAATACGGATTCGGTACCACATTGATCAGGTCCAGCGCGGATGCCAACACATCTCTGCTAGCCGTTGTTGTTTGCAGATCATCCATGGACCAGGAATACATCGGACGGCCTCCGTTCAATCCCGTTGCATTAAAATCCGCGTATTGCTTATTGACACGTAATTGGATACGCACATCCGACTCCATGTACTCATGTCCGGCAGCTGTTACCGTATTTGCAATCCACATCAGGCTCGTAAAGAGTTTTTTATACGATGCCGAATTTCCAAGCTGGTACTGATCGTATACCCAGTTGTTCACCCCGTCATAATAAGGACACCCTTCCCCGTTGATATCCACTCCGAATATCCAGATCGGCTGGTTACCACCAACTACCGGCAAACCATTTTCATCGAATACCCTGTCTGAGGGATTCCAGATCATATCGGCTCCGTTGTCTCCTCCCAGGAACGAGTTCTCTCCGAAAGCCATGTGTAAACGCGCTCCTGTTTCCAAATCGATCGCATATCCCGGGAACCATCCCATTCCCATGGTTCCGGATCCATCCGGCTGTCCGTCCTTACCGACCGACTGGGCTGCACGTAATTTTCCTTTTGCGCCGCCTCCCTGGTTCAGGTTAGCATCACGCCCCAGTTCAATCACCGGGCAACGTGTCCATTTCGCGGGATCTTTCGTAATGACGATATCTACACTGGGCAAATACTTGATCGATGCATTCAAGCGCGCCGATGGATAAGCATTGTAATTGGGCGGATAAGCAAGCGGCATGAAATCGCGTTGATAACCGGTGAGTTTATGCGGTCCGACCCCTCCACCGAGCAACTTGTTATACTGTTCCTTCGGATCTCGTCCTATTTCATCCGGGTAAGCACACGGACTGAGGTATCCCGGCCCATTAAATCCGGCACATTCTGTCAATGAATCCGGATTATACGTTCCTGTTCTGAGCCAGTTTCTAGGTGTAAAGGATGCGTCATCCCGGATGAAATCCAGCCACTGCTTCGTAGAATCCGAGAAGGAAATACTTGCCGACAAAGGATCCGCATACAATCCGTTCGAAGATGTTACCGAACTTGGGAAATAATACTTTTCCTGGACAATTTCTATGGAAACTCCCCATTTGGGAACCATCACTACTTGTTCATTTTGCTGATCAATGGTCACATCGGATGCCACCGAATCGAGCAAAGTTGCCCCCGGGCCTTTCGTATCGTAATGGTAAACGATCCAGCTTGCCGTATCAATTCCTTTGTATTGGGATGCAGTATTTCCATTTCCTGAGACTCCCACATAGTTCCGGAATTTACATTCAAAATATCCTCCTACCACATTTAATGGGTCAATCACTTTCACATTGATCGGCCCGCCGTTGTAATCGTATTCCAATTCGTCCTTGAATCCATTGGCCACAATTGCACTCTCGGAAGCAGCTGTCAGCTGTAATTCGCGTCCTCCGTTCCCCGTTCCATCCAAACGTGTAATACGTGGTGTTTGTCCATAAACGGAATTTGCCTGTGAACCACCCAACTCAGGTGCTATTTTATGCGGAATAGCCGGAATTCCTTCCAATGGAGTACCATCCGCATTGATACGCGAGCGCAAATATGGTTTTTTCTGCCCGTCCAAATATTGTGGGTCTGTCGGATCGTAAGGTTTATAGTTGTTGTATCCGTAAGCAACCGCCAGGTAATAATAGGTTTTGAAGTTTACCAGCTTCCGGTCACCCTGGGCAAACAAATCTTCCGTTACACGAAATGTATGCTTAATTCCCGCATCTGCTCCTTTTACTTTCTCTACCGGGAACGAATAACCGGCTAATTCTTCGTCCGTTTCAAAATTAATCAGACGCTTCACTCCATTCTTGATATCACATTGCGCAACCAAACGGGCCACAGTCTGGTCATCCAGATCAGTTACACCCACTTGTGCATTTTTTAATTGGTAGATCTGATATCCTTCAAACCGGTAATACTTATCGTAAATAATCGGATCACCATTGGGTAACGTGTCACCCGCACCATTCGGATCAATAATTCCTATTTTATCTTCCCGGATGTATTTCTCCTGGTAATTGTTCGAATTGACCGGGTTGTCCAGCATAATGATCAATTCATTCCCCATTTCCTGGATAGTCATTACCGGGGCACTTGGCGGTTCCAAAATGCGGAAACAGTTGTCAAACAAAGCCTGAGCTTTCGTATCCGCTGTTTTCAATGCATTTACTGAAGAGAAGATTTCCCCTTCAAAGCTTCGTGCGTAAACGATACCAACAGTGATGTTGTTTACCGCTCCCGGAGTCAAGGTAAATGGTCCTGCAGACTGCACAAAACGGCGGTCACCGGAAGGATTTGAAGTAGATCCTGGTCCACAAGGCTCAAATTCTGACCACGGGAATCCCGGATCAACACCTCCTGTAGCCCAGTGCAAAGTATCCGAATCTGCCGGGAACATATAATTGGTACGAATTCCCGTCACGCAAGGTGCTCCCGGAAAACCTGTTCCTCCATAGTATAAAGGATTATTAAACTGCCACAATCCCTGCATGTAATTATAGAACTGACCGGATGACTCAGGATCCGCCTGGCCCGTAGGTGCATTCAACCCGGTGTAAATGGTAAAAGCACGCATCCCGTAACGTTCATTATCCACAATTCCGTCTCCATAACCGATACCCAGACCTCTGTAAACAATTCCCGTATCAAGCAATGCTTCTACTACCGTCGGAACCTCCCATTGTTTCGTAATGGAATCAAAAACAGGCCCCACATTATCTCTTCCATCCGCATTTTGATAAGGTCCTTCAAAAAAATCCACTCCGATGGCAGGAGGATTCGCTCCGAATCCCGGACGTCCGGAGTTCGGTTCGTCGTTCAGGTCACCGTTGTACATGTAGCTTAATCCGCGTGTTACGTCACAACCCGCATAGTCATCGTTGTAGTTTCCTAAATCGGCATCGATGTACTGGGAAAAATACGTATTGTACAAAGTCTGAGTACCCCGGTTGATCAACTCGTAGTTGTAGAAGGTCATTTTATTGATCTCGTCATCCGTTGCAAAAGCAAATGCCTGCGCATGTATTTCCATTCCGATCGGTTCGCCCTGTGATTCCGTATGAGCGTTTCCTTTGTCATTAAACACCCACCAGTTGGTAATGTCGCCAAACAAAGTGACACGTCTGTCAGATCCGCACTGAACTTCATCGCGACCAAGGATATCGTCGAACCAGGGATATTCACCGTCTTCCGGTTCGTAGACCAGGTCCAGATCATTGTCATGGAACGGTGCCAGGAACTGATCCTGTCCGCGACCAATGTCCCCGTTACCCGGCCAGGCATTGATCTGTGCCATCGTTTCATTGGACGGGGCAGGACAATCACCTGTTGTACATTCGTTCCAGATTATGAACTGCACGACTCCTGCTTTTGTAATGGTAAAGATATTGTCATACAACAAGCACTGATCCGCATCAATCGTTCCCAGACCATGGCCACGTTCTGCGTGATCTCCCTGAGGTACATTCGGATTATAGTTTCCGGACCCAAAATCAATACTTAGTGGACCCGGCCAGAAATCGTTGCCCTGACGGAATTTTACAGCTGCTAATTTCAACTGTCCGTTAACGTCTGTTCCACCCATCCAAAGTGCTCCTGCATAGATGGTGGTCACAACGGTTTCGCTTCCTTTCTTTTTCGGAACGGTATACGTTGCCAGCCCGTTTGCACGATCCAGGAACAATAATCCTCCTGTTTCCAGCTGACAACTGACATCGTTAAAGTCCATGGTTTTACGGTAGTTCGCAGGCGCACATGTTGCTGCTTTTGTTGATACCGGATTGGGTTTTGGCTTGCCGCCCTGTTTCCCGCTTTTCTCATAATCATGATTGTACGCATTGGCCTGACCAATAAAACACATCATCACTACGAGGGATAAGTAGTTCATTTTTCGTTTCATAACTTATTTTTTAGAAATCAAACTTGCTACTGATGCAGTCCCCGGTAAACTGATTTTGATGGGTAGCTTTCCCCTGTTAGGGTTGAAAAATAAAACGTTCGCTCCTAAAAAATGGTTGGTGGTTTTTCGAGAAATAACCGTGAAACACGCTCAAATTCAATTGAGTTGTAGTGCTCACCTATTCTATTGTCGAAATGAAGGTGTAAGTTGATGCTGAAAATTACCGCGAAAACAGAACAAAAAAAGAGCCCTGACGATAAATGTCAGGGCTCCTTATTATCAGCTTTCTTTTCAGAAAGTCAAAGGCTTATTTCAAGCTGATTGTAGCACCAAATGTGTGGATAATTCCAAACTGGCCTGCCAATCTCATGGCATATTCCAATCCTAAAGCAGATTTTTTCTTACCAACTAAAGCGTCAGCAGAGAAACCAGCTGTAAAACCAGTTAATGCATTTGAACGGTTTTCTGTTTTGAAGATTCCCTTCTCAGCGATGTATCCCGCACGAATGTTGAATGCAGCTTTGCTGATTGTCAATCCATAATCCAATCCTAAACGGTACTGGTCTTTTTGGAAAGAGTTTGCAGTAAATGCAGCTGCTACGATCAACTTATTGCTTTCATTGAAGTTGAAGTCATAAGACCCACCAATGTTCAACAAAGAAGGTAATTCAAACGTTGCAGCACGCTGCTCCAAAGTAGCCAGGTTACCATTTGTCAGGTAATTCACCTGATCAGATAAACCATCTCCTTTGTATTTCATTACAGGACCTACGTTTTTCAATGCAATACCAAATTTAATCTGGTCTTGTTCACCTGTAACGTATCGGATACCTGCATCGAAAGCAATACCGTTTGCTTTCAGGTTGGAAATACTTTCAGAAATTACTTTGAAGTTCACACCCCCGTAGATGCTTGATGAAAAGCTATGTGCAAAACCAATGTTAAACACGTTCATACGAGGAGAGAATGTTCCTTGAGTCGGCTCCGGTAAATCTACCGTTGTCTTATCAATATCTCCAAAGTTCATGGACTGAACCGAAACTGCGATAACTGTAGACGGAGTAATTCGCTGAGCGATACCTGCCGAGTTTAATGCAATTCCCGCACTTCCCATCCAGTTTGTACGGTCAAACTTGATCTGTGTCTTATCCGTAAATGCCAATCCTGCAATATTGGTGAAAGTAGCTTCCAAACCATTGACGTGAGATACACCTGCATCTCCGATACCAATACTTCTAGCCCATGGGTTCACTAATAATTCGGTAGCACCTGCGGATCCGATACGATCTTCGTTCCCAGCGAATACACTGGAGTAGCTCATCACTACCCCAGCAATTGCTGTATATCTTATAATTTTATTAATCGATTTCATACGTTTTACTTAACAGAATGAATTAAATTGTTTCAAGATCGACTTGGCGCATTCCTCCGAAGAACTTCACAATACGCTCACCAACACCAGGAACTTCAACGTGGATCAAATAAACACCGCTCGCAACCGGAACTCCAATCGTGTTCTTTAAATCCCAATCGATATACGTTACCTGATTGTCTTTCTTGAACTGACGGATCATTTTACCACTCACATTGTAAATGGTTACTGTACACTGATCCGGTAAGTTTACAATCTTAACACGTGTATCAATTCTGTTACGCTCATACTCCGAGAACGCATAGTACGGGTTCGGTACCACATTGATCAGATCCAACGCGGATGCCAATACGTCTCTGCTTGCTGTCGTTGTCTGAAGATCATCCATTGACCAGGAATACATCGGACGTCCTCCGTTCATCCCCGTTGCAGTGTAATCGGTGTATTGCTTGTTCACACGAACTTTCATACGTACGTCTGTTTCCATGAAATCATGGCCTGCTGCTGTGATCGTGTTGGCGATCCACATCAAGCTGGTGAACAAACGCTTGTAAGCAGTTGTGTTACCAATCTGGTACTGATCGTAAACCCAGTTATTCACTCCATCGTAGTAAGGACAACCCTCACCGTTGATATCTACTCCGAATACCCAGATCGGCTGGTTACCTCCGAATACCGGAAGCCCGTTTCCGTCAACTTGTCGGTCGGATGGGTTCCAAACCATGTCTGCTCCGTTGTCTCCTCCCAAGAATGAGTTCTCTC